>JAHJSB010000007.1 GCA_018830285.1 Alphaproteobacteria bacterium | reverse complement strand
TTGTAGCCGGGCTGTCCGCATCGCTCTCCCGGCAGGTTCAATCGGCCGGGAGAGCGATGCCGCGGCGGCGCCCCCTGCCCCTTGCAGCATGATCGCGAAACCGCACTGAATCTGCTCGCGCCTTAGCAATTTGATTACCGCAGGATGCGAGACTGCACCGTCAGTGAGCCAAGGGGACTATCGAGATGACCGGATTGACCGGCCGCGCCATCAAGCGGGACAAGACCAGGGTTAAGGCCAAGATCGACTGCATGGGGCAAAAGACCACCGGCGCGGTGATCGACCTCTCGCAGCAAGGCATATGCCTGCAGCTTGATGCCGGCATTCCCATGGCGCGTGGTGACAAGATCGATGTCGAGACCGAGGAAATGGGCCTGCTGGTCGGCACGATCCGCTGGATCAGGGCCGGCCGCATCGGCGCGGCGCTGGTATTGACATCCAACAACCGCGCCAAGGTCGAAAGCTATTACAAGATGTTCCTGCACAACCGCCAGCCGGCATGAAGTCTTCCGCTCGGCTTGCCGATCCAAGCCGCTCGTCGAGTGCCAATTTGATACATTACTAAATTATGATGATAGAGAATTTCAGGCAGCCCGTACCGGGCCCCTGCGATTTCAGGCCAGCCGAAACTCCAGATTAGCGCTTTCTCGCAAGGCAATCGAAAGCATCCGCTGACCCCATTCAAACCATTGAATCTAATTGTAATTCCCATCCGGCGGCAGCCGCCGGAAGGCGACCTCGCACGCCTGTCGCCAGCTTGAAGTGATTCGGAATCGGGGTGCAGCCAATTGCACTAAATTGCTTAACAAAAATTTTACTTGCCCGGGTTAGTTTTGAGCATTGGTTGAGAAAATGGATTTTATATAGCAAAGGCTGCATATCATGGCCGGATCCAGACGCATTGACCCGCGAGACGCAACGGAGTTGCGGGCGATCATCACATGCATGGGGCGCACGACACACGCCACGATCATTGACATTTCCCAAAGTGGAATGTGCATTTACCTGAATTCGCACATTCCCATTGCACCGGAAGAAGAGATCATCATCAAGACCCAGGAAATGGGCTTTCTGACCGGGACGGTGCGCTGGTTCAGGAGACCGCGGCTCGGCGTTCAGCTGGAAATGTCGTCCAACACCGCAGCCAAGGTGGAAAGCTTCTACAAGAAATACATCAAGCACTACATGTCGGCATGACGGCAGCCGCAGCGAGCCTCTGAAAAGACTGTCCTTTCGCTCCGGAGCCCGCCAAAAGCCATTGCGCGGCATCCCTTGCTGTTCCACAGTTGCAGCGTGTCAGCCGTCGCCCGGAAGCGGCGACCTGATGGGGAGCATCAAACAATGGCAAAGGCCACGTCAAGGACACGCAAAGTGTTGTATTTTTTAGGCTTTCTGATCCTTTGCGGTTTGGCGGCCTTCGCCCTGGGCCCACGGCCTGTCAACGACACGACCATCGCCTTCGACGAGAGTTCGCTTCCCGGCGATCTCGAAACCTATCTCGACGCGTCCGAAACCGGGTTTGACGATCTGCGCCCGGGCAATGAGCGCCAGATCATCTGGGCCTACCCGGCGTCCCGCGCCCGCACCCCGCTGGCGATCGTCTATATCCACGGGTTCTCGGCGAGCCCCGGCGAATTGCGCCCGTTGCCCGATCTCGTTGCCAAAGAGCTTGGCGCCAACATCTACTATGCCCGTCTCCAGGGCCACGGCCGCAGCGGCGACGCCATGCTCGAGGGATCCGTGCACGGCTGGGTCAATGATTTTGCCGAGGCCGTCGCCATCGGGCGCAGGCTGGGCGAGCGTGTCGTGGTGATGGCGACGTCGACCGGAGCGTCGCTCGCCACCTGGGCCGCAACCCGGCCGGAGCTGATGCGCGACGTGGCGGGCCTGGTGCAGTTCTCGCCGAATTACGGCGTCCAGGCCGCCGGTTCGGGCCTGCTGACCATGCCATGGGCGGAACAACTGGTACGTCTAATTGTAGGCGAACGCCGCTCGTTCGAGCCAAGGAACGACCTTCACCGGCAGTTCTGGACCTACGAGTACCCGAGCGCTGCCCTGCTGCCGATGGCGGCGCTGGTCGATCTTGCCACTGCCACCGATCCGCAAAGCATCAAGGTTCCCTCGCTGTTCGTCTATTCGCCACTGGACCAGGTTATCCGCCCGGAACTGGTCAAGGCGAAGGCCGGCAACTGGGGCGGGCCGGCCACCATCATCGAGGTCACCGACGACGGCGACCCGAGCCACCACGTCATTGCCGGGGCTGCGCTTTCGCCATCCACCACCGAGAGACTGGCGGCCGAGACGGCCCGATGGATCGCCGGCCTCTGAGCCCGCGGCACGCGCCCCTGCCACTCGCCGGCCAGGCCGTTCAGATCACCAGGTTGGCGATGATCTCGTTGTCGGTGATATCCTGGTAGCTCAGGCCAGCCCGGTCAAACGCCTCCACCAGGCGCAGGAAATTGTCCGGCGATCCGGTCTCGATCCCGATCAGGATGGAGCCGAAATTGCGGGCGGATTTCTTCAGGTACTCGAACCGGGCAATGTCGTCTTCCGGGCCCAGCAGGGACAGCAGGTCCCTCAGCGCTCCCGGACGCTGCGGCAGGCGCAGGATAAAATATTTCTTCGTGCCCGCATATCGCATGGCCCGTTCCTTGACGTCGGGCAACCGCTCGAAATCGAAATTGCCGCCGGAGACCACCGCCACCACCGTCTTGCCGGCGAGCTGGTCGGGGCCCATGGCCTCGAGCGCCGAGATCGACAAGGCGCCCGCCGGTTCAAGCACGATGCCCTCGGTATTGAGGATCCGGGTCATGGTCAGGCAGATGGCGTTTTCCGGCACGGTCATCACCTGCTCGGGCCGGAACCGCTTGAGGATCTCGAAGTTGCGTTCGCCGATTTCGGCCACCGCGGCGCCGTCGACAAAATTGTCGATCCTGCCGAGCTTGACCCGGTGGCCGGCGCGAAGGCTTTCCTTCAGGCTCGGAGCCCCCGCCGGCTCGACCAGCAGGAAGTTGTCGGTATCGACCCGG
>JAHJSB010000065.1 GCA_018830285.1 Alphaproteobacteria bacterium | reverse complement strand
GACCCGCATTTTCCTGGCCAATGCACGCGCGGAAGAGCCGTCGCAACAAGCAACCTATGAAGCTTTCGGACTCAATGCCCGACAGGTCGAACTGATCGCAAGGGCCACGCCGAAGCGGGACTATTATGTTCAAACCCCGGATGGGAACCGCCTGTTCGATCTCGACCTCGGCCCCGTCGCCCTCGCCTTCTGCGCGGCGGGCTCGAAGGCCGACCAGAAGCTGATCTCCGAAACTCTTGCTTCAGTTGGTCCGGAGGGCTTCGCGCCGGCCTGGCTGGACGCGCGCGGGATCCATTGGGCCGCAGACCTGATCGAAACAAGAGGAGAGATACCATGCGCCGCCGAATGATCGCCGTTCTTCTTGGGTCCGTTTCTGTATTCGGCTTGGCTGCGGGGCCAGCCCATGCCCTGTTCGGCGTCGGCGATGTCGTGATCGATCCGACGAACCTCGTCCAGAACATCGTGACCGCCACCAACACGCTCGAGCAGATCAATAACCAGATCCAGCAGCTCCAGCACGAAGCGCAGATGCTGGTGAACCAGGCCGAGGATCTGAAGCGGCTCGACTATGCATCGATCGAGCATTTGAAACGCCTGCTTGAGCGCATCGACACGCTGATGCGTGAAGCGGGCGAGGTGACCTATGAGGTCGAAAAATCCGAACGCCAGTATGAAGAGGCCTTTCCGGAATCCTATGAAGACCGCTCCAATGCGGAGATCGTGGTGGAGGCCACCGATCAGTGGCGGATCAGCCGCGATGCCTTCCGGGCGTCGATCCAGGTCCAGTCCGGGATCGTGACTTCGATTGTGGAGTCCCGCGAGACCCTGACGGATCTTGTCGGTGAGAGCCAGGCCGCGACCGGGAACCTGTCGGTCGCCCAGGCCGGCAACCAGCTCATTGCCCTCTCGGTCGAGCAACAGATGCAGATGCAGCAATTGATGGCGGCGCAATACCGGATGGTGGCGCTCGAAGAATCCCGCCGGGCGGCCATCGAGGAACAGGCCCGCATTCGTCACAAACGCTTCCGCGGCGACGGCGTCGCCTATTCGAGGGATTAGTGCCATGGAAGACCTTGGCGTCATCGACCAGTTCGTTGCGACCTTCTCCGCCTATATCGACAGCGGGTTCGGTCTCTTGCAGCCGGATGTCGCGTTCCTGACGAGCGCGCTCATCGCGATTGACATCACGCTGGCGGGCCTGTTCTGGGCCATGGGCCCCGATACCGACATTGTTGGCAGGTTCCTGAAGAAGGTCCTTTATGTCGGCGCCTTCGCGCTGATCCTCGGCAATTTTGCCCTTCTCTCGGACGTGGTGTTCACGAGTTTTGCGCAGCTGGGCCTTAACGCCACCGGCGGCACGATCACCGCCGACGACATCATCAAACCCGGCTTCGTCGCGGCGACCGGATTCGATGCCGGGCTGCCGCTGCTAGACGAGATCGAGAAGCTCACCGGCCCGATCGCCTTCTTCCAGAACATTGTCATTATCGCTGTCCTGTTCCTCGCCTGGATCATCACGCTCCTCGCCTTCTTCTTCCTCGCGATCCAGCTCTTCGTGACCATCATTGAATTCAAGCTGACGACACTGGCCGGGTTCGTGCTGATACCGTTTGCGCTCTGGAACAAGACAAGCTTCCTCGCCGAGAAAGTCCTCGGCAATGTCATCGCGTCGGGCATCAAGCTGATGGTGCTTGCCATCATCGTCGGCATTGGATCGACCATTTTCTCCTCCATCACATCGACCTTCCAGCCAGACGAGGTGACCCTTGAACAGGCTGCCTCCGTCATCCTCGGATCCCTCTCGCTTCTGGCCCTCGGCCTGTTCGGACCCGGCATCGCCACAGGCCTTGTCTCCGGGGCACCACAACTTGGGGCTGGGGCGGCCATTGGCACCGCCGCCGGTGTGGCAGCAGGAACGGTCGCGGGCGGTTCCATCGCCAAGGCGGGAATCGGGGCAGCAGCCGGTGGGACTCGCAGCGCTGTTGGCGCAGCAGCCTCCATGGCAGGCGGCGCTCGCACAGCCTACCAGATGAATGCGGCCGCTTCCGGCAAGACCGGTGTCCGCGCCACGATGGCGGGCGTGAGCGGTGTCGCGGACGCAGGTGCTCGTGCGGCAGCGTCTGGCGCGAAAGCCTTTGCCCGGCGCGCGTTCGGAACCCCAGGGGAGCGTCATCAGGCCGGCGCACGCGCCGCTTTCGCGGCAACGGGTGGCACGGGCGCGCGGAACGCGGGTCCAACCAATGGACCGAATTCTCCCCCGGACTGGGCCAGGCGTATCCGGCGCGATCAGTCGACCCGCGATGCCGGCATGATGGCGGCCTCAGCGGTGCGCGACGGCGACCGTCCGGGCGGCGGCACTTCGCTACAACTCAGAAATGACGAGGACTGACATGAAGCTCTGGAAGCGAAATTCTAGCCGCTATGGCGTGACACCGGAACCTGTCACACCCTACCAGCGCGCGGCGCAGGCCTGGGACGACCGGATCGGGTCGGCCCGCGTACAGGCGGCGAACTGGCGGCTGGCCGCACTCGGCAGTCTTACCCTCTCATTCGTCCTCGCGGGCGGCCTTGTCTGGCGCTCCACCCAGTCTTTCGTCACGCCTTATGTGGTCGAACTGACGGGCGAAGGCGCCGTGCGCGCCGTCGGCCCGGCCGACGAGCGCTATGAACCGACTGATGCGCAGATCGCGTTCCACCTCGCAGAATTTGTGAAGAACACGCGGTCGATCTCCATCGATCCGGTCGTCGTCCGTCAGAACTGGCTGACGGCCTATGCCTATGCGACCGACCGGGCGGCAGCTACGCTCAATGATTATGCCCGTGACAATGATCCATTTGCGGATCTCGGACGGCGCTCTGTGTCTGTCGACGTGGCGAGCGTCGTGCGGGCGTCGGACGACAGTTTCACGGTGCGCTGGCACGAGACGGCCTACCGAAACGGCACCGAGACCGGCCAGTCAAACCATACCGGCGTTTTCTCGATCGTCATCGACCCGCCACGCACGGAAGAGGCCCTGCGGGCCAATCCCCTCGGCCTCTACGTCCACGGACTCAACTGGTCGAAAGACCATCAATAGGAGCACCTCCCCATGAAACGCCTTGCCCTGGTTCTTCTCGCCTCAACCGCGCTTACGGCTTGCGAGTCTGTCCCTACCGCCGTCGGTCCCGACATCACACTCGATGAGCCGGACTATGTCGAAGATCTCTATCTCGCCCCTGACGCGGAAGAGACCGATATCGCCGACGCGGACCTTGCTCCAACGCCGGTTGTCTACCGCACCTATACGCCGACAAGTGTCACAGGCGCGATGCCCGGCCAGTTGAAACCCATGCCAGCGGAGGCAGATGCGCCATCGCTCAAGCCCTACCAGGCCATCGAGACGGCAAACGGCAAGGCGGCGGTCGAACCCTCACTCGACAATTACATGAACGCGATCCAAGTCTATCCCTATACGATCGGTGCGCTCTACCAAGTCTATTGCGCGCCGGAGCAGGTCACCGACATTGTCCTGCAGCCCGGCGAGGAACTCGTGTCCGTCTCAGCCGGCGACACAGTTCGCTGGGTACTCGGCGACACAGTCTCCGGGACCGGCGCCGAGTCGCAGGCCCATATCCTGATCAAGCCGACACAGGCGGGGCTGAAAACCAACCTCATCATCACGACGAGCCTTCGCGCCTACCACCTTGAACTGCGCGCGTTCGAAGAAACCTATATGGCGGCCGTTTCCTGGCGCTATGCGGACCAGCAACTGGTGACGCGGGTCGCGCGGTCCGGCGCAACACCCGCCTCAGCGTCTCCCGCCGGACTACAACTGGAGCGGCTGAAGTTCCGCTACGACCTTGATGGCGATTTTCCTCATTGGCGACCGGACCGCGTGTTCGATGATGGCCGCAAAGTCTATATCCAGTTCCCGGCCCGGCTCGACCAGGGCGAGGCCCCGGCCCTCTTCGTCATTGGCCGGGACGGCAAATCGCAGCTCGTGAACTATCGCATGTCGGGCGACTACTACGTCGTCGATCGCCTTTTCGCCCGCGCAGAACTGCGCCTTGGTGAAAAGCGACAAGATGTCGTGAAGATCGCGCGCAATGATCTCGGGCCAGCGAAACCATGACGGAAGCAGCTTCCCCACCGGCACAGCCGCTCGAAATCCGAGGCCGCCCGAGGCCGGTCAAACGGTTTTCCAAACGGGCTTTGATGGTCCTGCTCGGCACCGGCAGCGCGATCGTGCTCTGTTCACTGGCCTTCGCCCTACAAAGCCCAAAGGATGAGTCCGCCAGCGCGTCTCGCGAGCTTTATAACACGGGCCATAATCCGACAGCAGATGGCCTTGCGGCGTTGCCTGCATCCTACAACGAGATAAAGCCTGCCGAAGACATTCTCGGGCCACCGCTACCCGGAGACCTCGGTACGCCGATCCTTAAGGCGCAGCGTGAAGGGCGGATGGTATTGCCGGCGGAAGATGCGCCTGAGGCGGGTCCAATGCCCCAAAAGCTGGCGGCGCTGGAGACAGAGTTGCGCGCGCGCGAGGCAGCCCTCTCAGAGGCCGCACGTGGGAGCAGCGTGTTTTTCCAGGTGGGATCGGCCGCGGGAGCGAAGGTCATCGGCAATCCAGCCCCTGCATCGTCGTCGCCTTCACTGAGCTTTCCGGACCTCTCGGCTTTTACAGCCTCTCACGAGGGGGCGTTCGGCTCGTCACTTGGCGAGGATCCGAACCGGCAGGCCCGCAAGCTTGATTTTCTGGGCACCGAGACGGATCCATCGATCTACAATCCGCACCGACTCGAGACACCGGTCTCGCCCTACCAGTTGATGGCTGGGACAATCATCCCAGCAACCCTGCTGACGGGCGTGAACTCCGACCTTCCGGGCCAAGTCATCGCGCAGGTGACGAGCCCGGTCTATGACACCGTCACGGGAGAGAGCGTTCTCGTGCCGCAGGGTGCGCGCCTGATCGGGCGCTATGACAGCGTCATCGCGTTCGGCCAGTCCCGCGCGCTCCTTGTCTGGAGCCGGATCGTGATGCCGGACGGATCCTCGATCCGGATCGACAATCTCGCCGGCGTCGATGCCCGCGGGTATGCGGGCCTCGAAGACAAGATCGACTATCATTCCTGGAAACTGTTGCAGGGCGTAGCGCTCTCGACCCTGCTTGGCGTCGGCTCCGAACTCTCCAGCGATGACGAGGGCGATATTGCCCGGGCGGTGCGCCGTTCAGCTCAGACCGGCGCAAATGAAGCCGGTCAGGAAATCGTGCGCCGCAATCTGGACGTCCAGCCTTCGATCACAATCCGGCCCGGCTGGCGGCTCGGCGTACTGGTGAACAAGGACATTGTCCTGAAACCCTATGAAGGAGGTAGACAGCCATGAGTGACGTCAATTTGAAGATCGGGCCGCT
>JAHJSB010000064.1 GCA_018830285.1 Alphaproteobacteria bacterium | reverse complement strand
GTGTGTATTGTTTTGTGCTGAACAGACGCTTGAAGGCTCTGCAAAACACCAAGGACGGACTTGGCGCGACCATCATGGCGATGTCAAAGTCCATCGCGGCTATGTCGAGTTCAACCCAGCAAACCCGGTCCCATGTCGGGGAAATGGCAATCCGGTTGTCGAGCCTGCTTGAAGAGGCCAACCGAACATGCGAGCGATTGGAAAATCTTCAGACCTCGCTAGAGACCACTCAGCAAAATGCCGTTGATCAGGTTACCGCAACGCAAACCGAGCTCGGCATCATGATGCGCATCATCCTGGATCAGTCCAAGACCCGGATCATGGAGATGACGACGCTGATGCAACGGTTGCGCGATCTGACCGATGCGGCAGGTGACATTCCAGACCTCACCCCCCCCCTTCAGGTAAAGCAAAAAGCGGCGACACGCCGAGTGGGTTAACGTCATGAAAACCCTGGATAAACGCGGTTCCTACGTCCTGCTTTCTCTCGGCTTCCTCTTCGCAATTGGCGCAGCCGTACGATTCCTTCCGAGCAGCTTCGCAATTGCGGAAAACACAACCGAAGCGGCGCCAAGCGAGGCCATGGAGGGTGATCCTCCGTCAGATCCAGCAAGCCAGGCTGTCGCCGTTCAGCCGATTGATCAGGTATGTTTTACGGATGAGACAGCCGCTTCACTGATGGCCGATCAGAAACAGATGGAAACCCAGTACGAGGCGCTGACAAATCAGGAGCTGGAGCTGCAGGCTCGCAAACAGGAGCTCGATCAACGTGCGGCCGATCTTGATGCTATACAGCAAGCCCTCGCCGCACGTTGGGAGGAAATGCAAAAAGCATCCGAAGACGACCTGACGCATTTGGCCCGCATGTACGGCACCATGAAACCGGACCAGGCGGCAGCCATTTTCAATCAGATGGACCCGGATTTTGCGGGTAGTTTCCTGCGCTTGATGCGCAGCGAACAGGCAGGACTTATCCTGGCCAGCATGGAAACTCGCAAGGCCTATGAAGTGAGCCTGAAGCTCGCGGAGCTGAACAAGGACATCCGGGAAGAAGCGAACTGACGCGCACCAAACATGCGCTCAGACTGGCAGCTTTCCGGCCTTGCGAACCCAATTGCAAATGATGGCGTGGGTCAGGTTCGCCAAGGGCATCATGTTGCAGTCAGCTATTTTGGTGGCGGGCGATAGCCCAACGCCAGATCACACTGAGTTCCTCTGAAATCGCGATGCTGTTCAAATCAGCAAATCCTGTTGACGGGTCGACGATCCATCCCTATTGCCCCGCCTGCCTACCCCGTGCCCAGATGGCGGAATGGGTAGACGCGCTACGTTCAGGTCGTAGTGATCCTAAGGTCGCGGAGGTTCGAGTCCTCTTCTGCCACTTTTCCGGTTTCGCAGGTGTGGTGACCCCGGCGCGATTCGAACGCGCGACCTACAGATTAGGAATTTATACCAGGGGTTGAATTGCATTGTTGAGATTTGAGAATATCCAATAAAAACAGTTCTTATTTTGCATCACTTTGATATACATTGTTGGGTCAAGTTGGAAAAAGTTACCAAAGTTACCACGGGGCCCGAATTTTCCCGAAAATACAGTGCCCATATCTGTAGGTCGGGTTACCGCGGGTTACCACGGGTTACCAGATAAGCGCCCGTGGCGCTTAAGCGGCCCGGCGACTTTTCACAATGCTGTTTCTAGTCCCTGCCAAACGCCTCTGAATACACTTTTTCTACCCTCTCGACTTCCGGCGCAGTCAGCAACGCGAATTCTCCTTCTCGGGCCCGTTTGGATAGCCGCCCATAGTTCTGACTGAGGAAATGGTAGAGGAGATCAATCGTCTTGTCAGGCATTTCGACAAACGCCTCCACACCGGCCTTGAAGCGATCATAGCTTCTCAGGAATGCGACCTCCCTCGGGAGGTCCGTTTCGATTGTCTGGCGCACGCATGACATCAGGAATTCCGCATGGGGCGTCGCATCGAAATATCGATAGAGATCCGACGTGTCGTTCTGCACGTCGACATTGCCAGCGGGCGTCGCGCGCCAATTCACGAAGGGCAGTATCCGGCGAGAGTGGGATTCCAGCACGCGACGGTATTCCTCGATGCGCTCCAGGATAGCGCTCGAAATCGGGAATACCATTCCCGCCGGGTTGAACCCAGCCCGCGCGAGGACGTGGTGGATCAGGTATCTGTGCAACCGGCCGTTTCCATCCTCAAACGGGTGTATGTAGACAAATCCGAATGCCAGGACGGAAGCGGCGACGATGGCGTCCATCGAGGACGCATACTGATCGTCAAAGGCAAGCAGCCCATCCATCAAGGCGAGCAGATCCTCAGGCCGGGCACTGACATGATCCGGAATTGGCGCACGCGTCACGCGGTCGCGCGTTCCCACGAACCCGCCCTCATTGCGATAACCCTTGTGCACAAATCGCGTGTCACCGAGGACGAGTTCCTGCAAGCGCAGGAGTTCTGCATGGCTGAGGGAGCGCCCGCCCGCTTGCCCGATCGCTGCGCCCCATCGCTGGATCCGGTCCTGCGGCGGGCTTTCGCCCTCGATCGCATAGCTGGCTCTTGAATCATTGAGCAGCAGGAATGCGGCGGCACGCGTAATCATGTCCCTTGGCACAGATCCGATTGCGGCGGCTGCCTCGGTCTTCAGATCCAGTTTCAGCAAGGCCTCAATGTCCGGCGTCCGGAAAACGAGCGGACAGAATGCCGGTGTGCCGGGGAGATTGTCGCGCACACGATGACGACGGGAATTTCTGGAGCGGCCGGCTAGTTGCTGCGTCTCATCGATAGCATCCACATAGTTGCCCGTCAGGGCATCGGGCAGGTCGACGACCTCGCCGAGAAGCCATTCATAGAGAAACCAGGCACGGCGTGCGTACTGGCTGGTCGGCGCGGCGGTCACGAATTCTTCGATCGCAGCGGGGCCAGTGGCTCGAAACAGGGATTTCAGGACAAGCAGGTCCACGCCTTCATATTTCAAGGCAAATGTCAGGTGGCCTGCAAGGCTCAGCTCTGGCGCGTGGCGCTTCGTGTAGACAGTCCAGCCTGGCACTTCCACCACTCGGTAGTCCGCGCGAAAAGCTGAAAGCAAATGGGGAGGCGGGACGACGAGTTCGTATGCCCCTATCAGCGCTGCGTAGCCGACGGGCTGCGTGTCCTCCGGGACCATACGATCCCGAATAATTCTTACATCTCGTCCGAAATCGATATTTTTGTCATTCATTTCGAATAATCATTACATCTGGGGTCGTTCCCGATTTTTCAGTATAGTCGAAAAATGAGTACAAATCTCGTAAATTCGATATGTTTTGCAACAAATTCGAAAAATGATTATCCGACGCCATGCCGGCATCTTTGAAACTTCACACCTCTCTCGCGAGCGGGAGGACCAGGTCTGGAGTTCGGACATCACCTTCATCCCGGTCGGCCGGGGGTATCTGTATCTGGTGGCGATCATGGATTGGGCAGCGCGAACGGTGCTGAGCTGGCGCGTGGCAAACACCATGCATGGAGACTTTTGTGTCGATGCCCTGAACGAAGCCATCGGCAAATATGGCCCACGGAAAACCATGAACACCGATACACATTAGCAAGGTCGGAAAACTGTGTAGGAAAACAGGACCACCTCATACGGCGCATGAGCGATGGCAGTGCTACCTGATCCACAGCCAAACTCCAAGATATCCATATCTGCTCTTAGATGCTGGCGCGTCGCCGCCAACTTTATTTCGTAGGAAGGAAGGTCCTTGATAGGTTTGGCAAAATATCCGTCGGCGACTTTGTCCCAAAAGCGCGCATCAGCGCCGACCGATGACCTGTTTGGGTCTTCAGTCTTGTGATGTGGACTTGGCGTTTGACTTTGAATCAATGTGACAGCGTCACGATGAGGTGTTGTGGTTTGTGTGTTCATAATTTTCAGTCCTTCTCATTCAATGATTAGCTGAACGGCACTGATGCGTGAACTTGCCCCAGTTGAGCACCGCCTGCCAACTTAGCTTTGATGCGTTCTCGTCAAATGGATTTGGGTAGGGACAGATGAGCCAGTTTTGCTCACGGCCTGGTTCGTCATGCCAACCACGCATGTCTCTTCCGCCAACTGAAACCTGATAGTTGTTCTGCCCGGCGATACCCGGCATGCGTTTCGGACCTCTCGGCGAACATGCGCATAAGCAGCATTGGCCCCAGCTTCGTTTCGAAGGTTATATTGAGCCACGCTAATTGTAAGCTCGACTGCGGTATCGATGGATGGAGCCGCCAGCGCCGCGGGTGCCACCGCGGCGGACAGGACAAATGTTAGGGCGAGGATGGAGGCTTTCATAGGATAGGTCCTTAGCGGTTCGTTGATAGGCCTCCTTCATATCCATAAAAATATCATGCTATAATTGCCGTATTTTGTCGTTCTGATATGCGTATATGTATGGATTGGCGATCAGTGAAATTCGATTGGAACCGCGCACGCGCATTCCTTGTCACGGTGGAGGAAGGCTCGCTGTCGGCCGCGTCTCGCGCGCTCGGCATGACGCAACCCACCTTAAGTCGTCAGGTGGCTGCGCTTGAAGACGAATTGGGTGTCGTGCTATTTGAACGTGTTGGACGAGGCCTAACCCTGACGCCAAGCGGTCTCGATCTTGTCGATCACGTTCGCAGTATGGGAGATGCCGCAAGCCGGTTCTCGCTTGCCGCTTCGGGACAGTCGCAATCGCTTGAAGGCAATGTCTGTATCAGCGCTTCTGAAGTTGATGCCACGTTCCGTTTACCGAGTATCATCGCGAATATTCGGCGCGAGGAACCCGGCATCGAAATCGAAGTCGTTGTGTCCCAAGAAGCCAGCGACCTGCGCCGACGCGAAGCCGATATCGCTATTCGTAGCTTTCAACCGACAGAGCCGAACCTGATCGCGAAGAAAATTTGCGACATCAATATCCACCTTTATGCGACCCCTGGATATATGGAGCGCGCAGGCAATCCAGCTCCTTCAAATGATCTGTCTGGTCTCGATTTCATCGGCTTTGACCGAACCGATATGCTCATCGCTGCACTCAACGAAACTGGAATGGTCGTGAATCAAAGCAACTTTCCGATCATTTGCAAATTCCAACTTCTGCAATGGGAGCTTGCCAAGCAAGGTTCAGGTATCGTGATCTTTCCGCAGGATATTGGCGACGCCGAGCCTCTGGTAGACCGCGCCTTTCCAGATCAAGATCCGATACTAGTCGTTCCCCAATGGCTGGTCTGTCACAGGGAACTCAATACAAGTCGGAGGGTTCGCAAAGTGTTTGACTTGCTCGCCGTAGAGCTTGGCAAGGACTAGCGTCTCCACAGACGCCCTATCCCGCCGGTTGGCGACGTGAGCGTGAACGGCAGCTTTGACGAATTGCAGCCTTGTAGCGACTGTTACCCTGACGCGTAGTTTCGGTGTTCTCTGATGGTGGGCTTCAGCTGTGTGTGGAGGAAGCGGGCGACGGCGATGCGGAGTATCGCTCTGCTCTCAAAATCCTTCGGCTTTCGCCTTCCGCCAGTAGAAGACGGCAAAGCCGGTCACAACAAGGGGGATCATGAGTCCGTATTCGTCGATCCACATCTGTGTGCTGCCGGTATCCACGGTGAGGGGCGTGAAGATCTTCTGGATGAAAATATTATGGGCGGCATGAAATATGACGGCGGGCCAGACACTTCCGGATTTGAACGTGAAATATGTCATGATCACGGACATGCTTGTTATCATGAGCGTGAAACACGCGACCTGAAACAGGGGATCACCTCCACCATACTTGATGACGATGGGGTAGTGCCAGGCTGCCCAGATAAGGCCGCTGAAAATGGATACCGCGCCAAAGGGCATGACTTTGCGAAGTTCCCAGACAAGAAAGCCACGCCAGCCAATCTCCTCACCAGCGATTGATCCGAGGGATTTGACGAACTGGACACTGGCCAGCAGGCCGATCATGACCAACATTGACAAGGCAGACACATCCGGCGGAAAGCCGAGTTCTCCAGACCATTCCGAAATGGTTTCAGGATTGAACGGGGCCCCGAAACCGAATGTCCAGATCAAGCAATATGCCAATGCGACATATGCCACCGGAATGAAATACGCCTGAATATTGCTGCGCCAGTTGCCCCATGCCCTCGGCAGACTGGAAATTGTGCGGCCCCTGATCTTTTGCGTCACCAGGGCGGCGATCGCCGGACACAGCATCAACGCGCCGACATAGAGGCTCGTTGGATTGAGTTCGAGGATTGCGAAATGCGCAATTGTGCTTAGGCTGCACAGGATTGCCATGAATATGGAAATCGTAATCCAGGCCTCGCGCCGATCGATTTGAGAATGTGTCATCCGTCAACGACATATCGAATTGCGATAAATTGTCCATTGCCTTTTGAAGGTCCCGAATACTCACGCAAATACCTGATGCTGTGACTCCCGACAATTCCTCCATTTGAAGCTAGCATGTGCCTGACGTGACCTCGCCTCACCTGCTCGTAAACTGTCGTTCGTCCCGACGTCGCAGATAACCGCTTTTGGCGAGTTCCTGCCGGATGGCAAAGTCTTCTGGAGAGAGCATTGTTGGCCCAAATCCATCATCGGCGGTACGGCTCAACGATCTTTGGAGAAGACATGGGCGTTTCCATTTCAAGCATTCCTTGCTGGGTGTCTAACGCCCTTGGCGCACATCATCCAGCGCTTAACCCATCAATCCCAAGTATAGCAGGGTCAGACCAATCGTATTGCTGAGGCCATGGGACAAGACGAGCGGCCAGAGATTACGTTTGAATACAAGGTACAGCAGACCGGACACCAAACCGATAGCGCCAGTCGCAATCCATCCGGCAACGCCTTGATAATACAGGTGCTGGTGACCAAAGAGCATCGCCTGGCAGATGACTGCAATGATCGCTGCGAGCGGGACACCCCCAAACAGCTCTTCAAACCGTGCAAACAGGAAGCCGCGAAACAGCATTTCTTCAATGAAGCCGCCAATGATCCATGCCATCGCCAGCCAGAACAAATAGACTTGCAGATTTCCTTTCACAGAAGCAAAGCGCCCCTGGTATCTGGAATCGATAGCCTGAACCGCCTCGCTTGGCGCGCCGATCAAACCCGTCGCGAGTGCGTCTGCGAGAATGCCGACCCCCATGGTTAAGATGAGGGCGACCACGGTCCAGAGCAACGTCCAGCCAATGCTCTTCGGGCGGCCCAAACCGAGCCCTGCCCAATTCTGACGCCGTCGCCAAAGGCACCATGTCGCGACCGCCACAGAAGCGAGCAGCGAAATTGGCCCGGCATAGCTCCATATGGAGTCTACCCTCAGCAATAGGGATTTCAAGGTCAGCAGCACCCCGATGATGAGCGCAATATCCAACAGGGCGCGTCGCCGATTGGAGGAAGGAGATGGGGCTGAAGTCATGATTTGGTCCTGACTTGGTTGAAGGTTTGGGAGAGGTCGAATGCGACACACTCGGTGAGCATCAGAAGCTTCAAGACGATTTCAGTCGTTGAAGCAGTGAGGTTTGACAAAGTGCTTCGGCGGCGCGGCTCAGGTAGTGCGATAGGTCGCAGCCAACTTCTTCAAAGAGCGCCTGGAAAGCGCGTTCAACTTCAGCCAGCCGCCCTTTCATTCGCTCAAATTGCTCGATGCCTTTGTCGGTCAACTGTAGAGTTTTTCTGCGACCATCTTCCGGGTCCGGCAGGCGGCTCACGACGCCTGCACCAATAAGCAGTTCGATCCGCTGGGAGACCAGTTGATGAGGCTGATCGAGCGCCTCCGCGATATCAGCTGCAGAGATGCTACCGCGCTCTCCAATAAGCAGCGCAGCAGATATTGCGCGCGATGGAAACTGTATCCCTGCATCCTGCAGCATTTCCTCGCCTTGTATCGATATCAACTCCGCCAGGAAATCTAGCTGTTTGGCCAAAAAGGCTCCTCGCAGTGGGTGGGTCATCAGATAGTTTTCGGAGGTCATTGAACCGGCCCTTCATTTATACAATTGATTGCGCAATAGATTGTATATATGGGAGAGTCAAGACCATATGGCCAAAAGCACGGACTTATGTAGCAGATGACCTGAGCCCCGTATGGTCCCGCATTTGAATCGAGAGTCTGCCGAATAGCAGGCATTCGCCGGCATTTCTCGATAGCCCGTTTTTGGCGAGTTCCAGCCAGATGGCCAGGTCTTCTCGAAGGGGCGTTCTTGGCCCATTGCAGACTCTCAACTCTGGTTTACGCCGCCCGCCGCCAAGGGGTGTCTGGTTGCTCGGCTATCAAAGCCTGAACATGCCCAGACCCTCCATCACCGCTTCCTTGGTTTTCCGCGTCACCTCCCGAGCTTTTGCCGTTCCTGACCGTAGAACGTCCATTACGAATTCTGGGTCGCGAGACAGCTCGGCGCGGCGTTCGCGGATCGGGGCAATTGTTTCCTGCAAAATGGCGATCAACCGTCGTTTCAACACAAGGTCGCCGAGCCCACCCCGACGATAGAGCGCCTTCAGTTCGGCAACCGCGTCTACATCCGGATCGAAGGCATCGAGGTAGGTGAAGACCACGTTTCCCTCAACGGTGCCGGGGTCCGATGCGCGCAAATGGTTCGGGTCGGTGTACATACGCAGCACCGCCGACTCGATCTCCGAATTGCTGGCCGATAGCGGAACGGCGTTGCCCTGCGACTTGCTCATCTTGCTCTTCCCATCGACCCCCGGAAGGCGACCTATCTTGGGCACCATTGCGCTTGCCTCAAGCAGTAGCTCGGATCCGGTCAACCGGTTCAGTCTGCGCACAATCTCGTTGGTCTGCTCTATGATCGGTATCTGGTCCGCTCCGACGGGAACGAGCGTTGCTCGAAACGCCGTGATGTCTGCAGTCTGGGCGGCGGGATAACAGAGGAAGCCGGCCGGAATGTCCCTTCCAAAGCCTCGTATCTGGATTTCATCCTTGATGGTGGGGTTGCGCTCCAGACGCGCAACGGACACGAAATTCAGATATAGGAGCGTCAGTTCTGCGAGCGCGGGAAGCGCCGACTGTACACAGATCGTCGTTGTGTTGGGCTCTATTCCAACAGCAAGATTGTCGAGCGCAACCTCGATCACGTTGCGACTCACCTTCGCGACATTGGTCGAATTGTCGGTCAGGGCCTGCGCGTCTGCCAGCAAGACGTACTGTTCGTGGCTGGCCTGCAGGGCGACGCGGTTGCGAAGCGAACCGACATAATGGCCCAGATGCAGCGGGCCAGTCGTGCGATCACCCGTCAGGATGACAGAGCGTGGAAGGGTAGTCGAAGACATTGGAAACTCCGGGAAAGGGAGCTGCTGCTTCGGATCGGAAAATCGAGGGTACGACCAGGCCGCCAGAAACAGCGGCACAGGTCAAGGATATGTGACAAGCCGCGCTTATGAGGCGCGCCACCAGCGTCGAGCAACGAGCAAGGTCGAATCTGTCATGCAAGGCGGCTAGCGTGTTCGATCAAAAAAATGCAACAGTATTGAAGAGGGTGTTGTCCGGGGAACCGGGCTTGAGGTGGCCGATCCCGGTGATTAGCCTTCTAACATGGCCAAGAACCCGTTTCGCTTCTTGAAGACCTCGCCTGTGATTATCCAGCTCGCTGTACTCATGTATGTCCGGTTTCCGCTCTCACTTCGCAATGTCGAGAACCTGCTCCACGAGCGCGGTATGGATGTCTACCACGAAAGTGTCCGCCTCTGGGTCGACCGCTTCGGCACACACTTCGCTCACAAGATCCCGAAACGGCGGTCTGACGCGATACGCCGGAGCCCGCAATGGCAGTGGCATCTGGACGAGGATTTCGTCAGCCGAAGGCAGGCGTAGCCAAAATCCGCGGTGAACGACATTACCTTTGGAGGGCCGTCGATCACGAAGGCGAAGTCCTGGAATCCTATGTCACGAAGAAGCGGGATAAGGTTTCTGCTCTGAAATTCCTCGAGAAAGCAATGAAACGGTACGGCAATCCCATGTCGTGGTGACCGACAGATGCCCCTCCTATAGGGCCGCAATGAAAGTCATTGGGAACTAGGGCTGCCAACAAACAGGCCGGCATCTCAATAATCGCGCTGAGAATTCGCACCTACCGTTTCGAAGGCGAGAGCGGGCGATGTCCCGATTTCGGCGGACGCGAAGTCTGGAGAAATTCGTCTCAGTCCATTCGTCAGTGTACAATCACTTCAACTTCGAAAGGCATATCAACTCCCGAATCCGGTTCAAACAGAGACGCGACATCGCTCTTCGCGAGTGGCGGGACCTTCTCGTCGCCTAGCACCTGCTCGTTCGCGAATTGTGGAGACGGGTTCGCGTTAGACCGACGCCACCTTTGGTACCACAATCCGGTTCCTTTGACAGCACCGCGCAACGGGTTTTGGCCATTTCCCGAGGTTAAACACCCCCTGCCCTGCGCCTCAAGGCGTTTGCCCTGATAGCCCACCAATACACTACGGAAACAACGCCCGTAGTGTATCAGCGGCGCTGTAGCCGATACAGAAGATATTGCGCGACGGCTCCTTAAAGGTGCAGGAATTGCTCCTTAAGGTATAAACTGGCACGTCTCGTGCTTTGTCCTACCCAACAAGACGGGAGGTTGACGTGACCCAATCCATTTCTCCGCTGGACAATACGCTGATCCGTTTCGACGCCGCAGCCGCGCTTCTGGCGAGCCGCGAGCCGAACGCGACACCGGATGCCATGCTGGAAATGCTGGTACGGGCAGCCTGGCGCGGCGATTTCAACCCGCGTTGTCAGTTCGAGGACAATGACTACAATCACTCACAGCGCAACGATCCCGAAAACTGGCTGCGCATCCCGATCGAAGCGCCGCCCGCCTCGCTCACCGAAGGGCAACTCCGTCTCAGGCCGCGCCCCTTTGAATATTTCGAAGGTAGCTGCGAGACACTGCTTAGCGTCATGTACTGCATGAGACTCCTGCCAGGTGATCAGTCCGCCTGGGACGATCTGCTCAATAATGGAAATGGCAGAATGTATCTGCATGGCGCGCAAGATGCCCTGACAGCACTGGTCCGCATGCCCCTCAGTACGTATTCAGAAGCCGGTCGCGCCTACCTCGCCAGGCTCTATATTCCGCGCCGCATGCTGCAGGCCTGGCTCGACCAGCGGTCATCCCGGTTCGCCCGTCTCTTCAACCACGATCAAGCGTCGGACCATCACCCAATCACTGAGCCTGCCAATGATCGACACATTCACATAGTCCAGACCAAGCGCGGCCGGCCCGCCCTCGGCGCATGGCCCGCGATCGCCGCCTGGGCATTAGAGCTCAACGAGAGCGATCCGGACATGCCGCGTAAGGAACTCGCCGGCCGGCTATACGAACGCGCGCTTCAGGAATTTGACGCTGCCGATGTACCGAATGAGACCACGATCCTCAGGCGACTTGCCGGTATGCTCGATGATCGTGAGCCTCCCATGCGGGGTGATGCCTGAGGCTGCGTCCATGCCGATTGGATTGCACCTGACGACGCATCATTGCTGCATATTTCGCAGCAATGATGCGCATGCACAAATGAGGATGGAATAAGACGAAATCATTCCTCTTTTTCGCCTGCGCTCGACGTGCTGGCCTCGAACTTACTCATCACCAGAGGAGTAGAGTGCCATGTCCAGACCCGATCACAATCTTCCGGAACTGGAGGATATCCTTCAGGACAATCCCGGCTGGCTCGATGAAGCCATTGATACACCGTCCGTTGCTCGACTTACGGGCGTCCCCGTCTGCACCCTAGCCACGTGGCGCTGCCGCGGGGGTGGACCGCCCTTCCTCAAGCTCGGCGCAGCCGTACGTTACCGGCGCCGGACCGTGCTCAAATGGCTGGCGGAATGCGAAAAGTCCCAAGGGGACGCCGCGCAGAAGCACCATGTCTGAGCCGACGCGGCCCCTGTCGATCCGCCTTGCCAAGTCCGACATCGATCAGTTGGCAGCGCGTGCCAGGCGTATCTCAGGCACCCCGACGGGTGTTGCGCGCGAACTGATCCGGTCTGGCCTGACAGACGGCGATCCCTTCACGCAAGCCGAGCGGCTCCTCAAGATCGAGCGCAGGCTCGCTGCCCTGTCCCAGGACCTGCAGGCTGTCGCCACATCGACCAATCGGCACAGCGGGACCCTCGGCCGTGTGGAGTCCATGTTCGATGAACTGCTCCACGCCCTCAGCGGCCAACCGACAAGCCAGGAGGTTTGAATGCTCTCTCTCAAGAAAACCCTTCTCGTCGCCGGACTCATCTCCGGCCTCGCCGCATGCGGCGCCTACAAGGTCGGCTTTGACTGGCTGCCACCGGGCGCCATCACTGAAGACGGGGCATTCGCCCGCCATGACGCAGCCTTCATGGATCGCTGTGGCAAGGCGCGGATCACATCGGTCATCCATGATCCCGTTGGATCATTCCACTGGCCGCGCTGCCAGGCCGTCATGCAACACTACGGCACGTACGAAGCGTTCAAACTCCGTCATAACAGTGTTGCAGGCCTCGGCGCCCTGTCCCTCCTCAGCCTGATCGGCTTTGCGCGCCTTGCCGTGACAGAAAGGCCTGCTCCGAAAGTCGTTCGGGGGCGCAAGCACCTGGCGGGTAAGGCCGCGCTCAGGGAGCTCATACGGCTGTCGCAAAAGGAATGCCGGCAGTCCGGCGACGGTCTGCAATTCCCACCGGGAATTCCGATCAGCCGCGACCGGGAAAGCCGTCACTTTCTTATCTGGGGAAGCACAGGCGCTGGCAAGACGACCGCGATGCTGCATCTCATGCTTCAGGCCATCGAGCGCGGCGACAAGGTACTTATCCTTGATGTGAAGGGCGACATGACCGCCACGCTACCAAGGCTTGGCAACATCATCGCACCGCATGATGCGCGTTCCCTGCAATGGGATATCGCAACCGACTGCCGGACACCGCAGGAAGCCAGAGAGCTCGCCGCGCGGCTTATTCCTGAAAGTCGGTCTGACCGTATCTGGTCGGATGCCGCGCGTGAGATTCTCATCGCCTGTGTCGTATCCCTGCAAGTCCGCCACAGCGACCGCTGGGGATGGTCAGACTTGCGCGAACTGGTTGTCGCCGACGCAGAAGCGCTCCTCGACGTCGCTGAGCGTTTTCATCCGGAAGCGATCCAGTTCCTCAAAGAGCCGGGCAGCAAGACGACCCAAAGCATCATCTCGACCTTCAAGGCCCACATGAACGTCGTCAGCGTGCTTGCCGAGGCCTGGCCCAACAGTTCGCGCGAGCGGCACTTCTCCGTCCGCAGCTGGCTTAGCCATCCAGCTTGCCATCCGATCGTCCTGCAGCATGACGGACGCTTCCCGCAGCTGACTAAGGCGTGGCTGTCCGGCATCATCGGTCTTCTCGCATCGCATGCGGCCTCTCCGGCGATGAAAGAGAATCCCGAACGGCGCACCTGGCTGTTCCTCGACGAATTCCCGCAACTTGAGCGGCTCGACCATTTCTCGACCCTGCTCGATGTCGGCCGGTCCAAGGGCATCAGTGTCGTGCTGGGCGCGCAGGATCTCTCCCAGATACGCAAAACCTATGGCCATGATCAGGCCGACGCCTGGATTGGCATGATCGGGACGCACATCATTACCCGCATGAACCTGGGCCAGAGCGCCGAAACCACCAGCCGCCTGATCGGACAACAGACCGTCGAACACTACCGCAAGAGCGAGACGCGCGCGGGCGGCAATCTCTCGACCACCTGGACTAGGGAACGAGAAGTCCGCCCCGTCATCACGCCGTCGGAACTGTCCGACAGGCTGGGTGCGTTCAGGGACGGGGTTCGGGCCCTGCTCATTGGGCCGGGTGAGCATGCCTACGAGATTACCCTCCCCTATCCGGGCCTGAGGGAAATACGCCCTGCCAGCATGCTCGCCGACTGGACAGCAAAGCCCGCCCGGGAGCTTGCACCTCTGCCTGATACGCCGGGTAGCCGCCAGGCGTCCCTTCTGTCACCGGAGGTCGCACAGCGGATCAGGACGTCATTCTCACGGGAACATGACGCCTGATGGTTGCATCCATCTCCGCCCGGAAGTCCGTTGCTGCCGCCGTCAGCTATTTCAAGCACATGGCCCAGGATGAATACTATACGGGCTCGGGGGAGGCTGAAGCGGATGGCGAATGGGACGGGCGAGGCGCGGAACGCCTCACCCTGGAGGGACCGGTCTCGAAGGCCGAATTCGAATCCGCTCTCAACGGCACCGACCCAAAGACCGGCGAGCGCCTCACCCAGATCGGCAAGTCACATGCACCCGGCTGGGACATGACCTTCTCGGCCCCGAAATCGGTCTCCGTCATGTGGGCGCTTTCGCCGCCAGCGGACCGCAAGACAATCGAAGCCGCACACCGCCAGGCCGTTCATGCCGCGACCACGCATCTAGAAGATCATCATGCGTTCACCCGCCGGGGCAAGGGCGGGGCGATCCGCGAACCGGTCGTCGGGCTGACCATCGCCCGCTTTCACCATCACACGAGCCGCGATCTCGATCCCCAGCTTCACACGCACGCGTTCATCTTCAATACTGCGCCGCGCCGTGACGGAACGTGGGGCAGTCTTGTCAGCCGCGATCTCTACAAGGCCCAGAAGGAGGTTGGCGCAGTCTATCGCGAACACCTCGCCAACCGGCTCGAACGCGGCGGCCATGCCGTCGAGCGCTATGGCACAGGCTTTCGTCTGAAAGCCATCCCGCGCGACATCGAACGCGCATTCTCGAAGCGCAGGCAGGCCATCGAACAGGCGGCCGACACATACGGTTATCGGACTCCCAAGGGCATGGAACTCGCCGCGCTGCGCACAAGGCAAGCAAAACGCCCACGGGAGCGTGCGGCGCTTTTCCAGGCTTGGCAGGCAGAGGCCAGAACGCTCGGCTTCGATCTCGCCAAGGCGCGTCAGCAGCAAGCGCAGGTCGGCGGCCAAACCCAGCATGTGGCGATGCGAGACCATCAGGTTCGCACAAGGTCGCCAGCCCGCATGCTGCCCTCTGCGCGGCAGTTGATCAGCGCCATCGCCGTCGCGTCGCGGGCGTCGTCCAGCATGCAAGGCGTGCAGATCAACCTGGGTCAGAAAGCCGACGGGCGCGACCAAGACCGGGAACGTTGACGTGTACGCTGCTCTCCTGCGCATTCACCTGTAGTCATTGGCGCGCTAGCCCATTTGCCACGAAATCGTAATCGCCGAACACGGCTCCTGTACACGGCCTTAGCTCGTAAAAATCCCTTTGACTGTGGGTGTGTAAGACAGGATCGCCCGCGATCTGTCAGCATCGAAGGTGCATGGGGTGTGATACGAAACATCCCCTTTTGTTCTCCGCACCGGAGGCAGGAACGGGGCAAGTCAGAACAGGTCGGGCGTTCGATACGGATTGGTTTTTATGTGTCCATTCA
Source organism: Alphaproteobacteria bacterium (assembly GCA_018830285.1). Classification (GTDB taxonomy): domain Bacteria; phylum Pseudomonadota; class Alphaproteobacteria; order Caulobacterales; family Hyphomonadaceae; genus Hyphomonas. The sequence goes on along the minus strand of JAHJSB010000064.1, from coordinate 48,449 downwards.
GGGGCTTAGCCTCGGGACAACAGAGAAACCAATCCACCCTGACAAGCATCAGGGACGGCATCGAACAGACATACGGGCTTTCGGATTTTCTCTTCCCCGTGTGTCCTGGCGCTTCCCCGGGATGTGCAAACTTTTTGTCCTGATGGGGAAGCATTGGGAGAGACCCTATGCCTGCAAAACTGAATCCAACCGCCAGCAATCCCAAAACGACTTCAACCGACCGTTTTGAATGGGACAGTGAAGTTCCCGGCCTTGCGCTACGCCTCCGCCCCGACCGTAAGCCAGCTTGGTATGTTCAAATATGGACCGATGGGCGAAATGTGCGGCGCTCAATTGGTCCAGAGAAATCGCTCTCAATGGAACAAGCCCGTGATATGGCGCGGGCGCTGATTTCAGAACTCACTGGCGAAACGACACCAGTACCGCTTGTCCCCGAAACCCCGAAGGCGACCGTCACTGAGTTTGCAGCGCGCTTTCTAGAACACGGCACACCAAGCTGGAAGCCTGCCACCCTGAAGGGCCATCGTAGTCTTCTAGCTTGCGTGATCCTGCCTCAGTTCGGTTTCCGCGATATCGTGTCAGTTACCCCGCAAGAAGTCGCATCGTGGTTCGCTAGGGCACAAGGCTCGCAAGGGACACGAAACCGCGCTCTGGCTGTATTGTCGGGTATGATGCGGCATGCTGAGATTTTGGGACTGCGCCCACCCGGTTCAAATCCATGCCAAGGCCTTCGGCGGCGCAAGAATCAATTTGAAGTCCATCGGCTGAGCCAGCAAGACTATGGACGGCTTGGTGAGGCCCTGAGACGGATTGAGGACACAGAGCCGGTTGTCGTTCCAATGATCCGGTTCCTGGCGCTGACAGGCTGCCGTAAATCCGAAGCACGACTCCTGCGATGGGACATGCTGGACGCAAACCGGGCGGCTCTGCCCGACAGCAAGACCGGGCCACGCGCCATCTGGCTGGGCAAAGCTGCGCTTGCCTTGATTGCTGAACAACCCCTGACCTGCGACTTCGTGTTTGCGATCAAAGACAAGCCGATCTCTCCCGCACGGATCGCTAGGGTCTGGGGTGGGGTTCGTATCGAGATTGGCCTTCCCGCGCTCCGTCTCCATGATCTCCGCCACGGCTTCGCATCGGTTGCCATTTCATCAGGCGAACCGCTGAGAACGGTCTCGGGCCTGCTCGGACATTCGGAACTTCAAACCACCGCTGGATATGCTCAATTTGCTGAAGCCCCGGTCAGGCAGGCGGCCGAACGCGTGGCCGAACATCTGGAACGGACGCTGTCGCAGCGCGCGTCGAAGGCGATGCCAGAACCAGCACCCATGGTAGCGGCATTTCTTGCGCAGAGTCTGACGGTCCGCGATTTCGCAGCTCAGCAGGGTCTTAGTCTTTCCACGCTTCGCCAGAAGGTCGGCGCGTATAACCGCGCGCGGCGAGAAGCTATGACAGAACTGGAGGCGGGCTGATGCGAAAAGAACAGATTTATCTGAGTGACCTCTCGGCCCGCGCCGCCCGGCCCGCCGCCAAGGAATATGCGGTCCCGGACAACCGGCTGAGCGGGTTTGCGCTACGGGTTCAGTCTACCGGCACCAAGTCCTGGGTCCTGCGGCTCAAGGTCGATGGCAAGGCAAGGCGGGTCACGCTTGGCAACATCCTGACCATGAGTGCTGAGGAGGCGCGGGCGCGAGCTCACCAATTGCTCGCAGCGCACGCGCCTCCGGATATCGCTTTACTCGCTGCTGACGACCGACCGGCCATCAAACTGAACGTGCTGGCCCAAAGGTATTTGAAAGCGAAACGGAAAGTGTGGAAGCCGACGACGCTCAAAGCTGTTCAAGTCTATCTCAACAGCTCAATCCTGCCCGCACTCGGAGACCAAGCAATCAACCGACTCACGACCAGCGACATTGCTGAGTGGTTCTACACCTACAGCACCAGTAGTCCTGGCGGTGCCAATCAGGCCCTCTCGCACTTGCGGAGCATGCTCAAGTTTGCGCGCAAGACAGGAATTCTGCCACCAGACACGCCCGACCCTTCAAAACCGATCCGGCGCAATACTCGGCGTGCGAGGGGTCGCCTTCTCAATGCGCAGCAACTGGCACAGCTCGGGGCATGGCTGGAAGCGCCTCCTATTCGCTGGCGCAATGTCGCCGATGCGATCCGGCTCATCCTGTTGACGGGCTGCCGGTCGGGCGAGATCGCACGGCTGACCTGGGCTGAAGTCGGCACCGACCGACTGAGCCTCAGCTCCACCAAGACAGGCAAGCGTGATGTCGTTCTGTCTCGTCCAGCGACGGAAATACTCGACCGACGTAGGCACGGCGTATCATCCCAGTTTGTGTTTCCGCACCAAGCCAACCCGGCGAGGCCAATCGCATCAATCGACGGGGCATGGCGCGCGATCCGTCCGCTGGTTGGGCTACCAGAAGACATCCGTCTTCATGACCTTCGGCACACATACGCTAGCCATGCGATCATGATTGGGGAGTCCCTGAACATGGCGGGAAAGCTGCTTGGTCATAAGAGGCCGAAGACCACAGAAATCTACGCACACATGGACGCGCCGCATCTGGCGAAGGCAGCCGACAGAGTTGCAGAGCTCATATCGAATTGGTTGGGTTGAGTATCCGTTTGCCGCGTGGCCGGTGACTGCTTCATAAGAAATGGTCATTGGCGCTTGGACTGCAACATCCCAAAAGCGGTCGTAAAATCAGCACAGTTTCTGTTTGGGATCAACGCCCAGCATAGTTGGGCCGAAGCCCATCCTTACGCTTAAACCGGCTTCGATCTTTTTTACTAATTTCTCCGTGAATCAGCCTATACGCGTTTTGGTTGCATTTAATCCCAATGATTCTTTAGGAGATCCCGTGACTCAAGCTTGGGATTCCAAATTTTCGAACTGGGCGCGGTCGCCGAGCACGACCGAGATGCAGCGCATTCAGAACACCGAAACGCAAATCCGCGCCGCGATTTCTAAAAATCCTGCCTTGCAGAACCGAAGTATTACCGTCTTCACGCAGGGCTCCTATCGCAATCGCGTCAACGTTCGCGCCGATAGTGATATTGATATTGCCGTTGTTTGTTACGACACATTTTTCCCCGAGTATCCGGACGACAACGTCAGAAAAAGCCTGACTGAAGTCAACGTGCCCGCGACGTATACCTATGCGACCTTCAAGAATGAACTGGAAGCCGCCTTGGTCGCCCGCTTCGGTCGCGCGGAGGTCACTCGCGGCAGTAAGGCATTCGATATCAAGGCTAACACACAACGAGTGAACGCAGATGTCGTCGCCTTTTTTGAGCACCGCCGCTATTATGCGAACGGGAACTACATTTCTGGGGTGGAGATGATCCCCGATAATGGTGTGCAAGCGCGTATCCGTAACTGGCCACAGCAACATTATGATCAAGGCGTTGCCAAGAACGACCTGACAAAACGTCGTTTCAAGTCCGTGGTCCGCATTTTGAAAACTTTGTCGAATCGAATGGCCGAGGACGGCATCGCTTCGGCGAAGATCGTTCCTAGTTTCCTGATCGAATGCCTCGTCTTCAACGCCGAGAACAGGTGTTTCGACAAAAACTCCTACTTTGACATGGTCCGCGCAGTCCTCGCCAATACGCACAACAATACGTTGAAAGTTGAGACTTGTTCTGAGTGGGGTGAGGTCAGCGAGCTAAAATACCTTTTCCGGAACTCTCAGCCGTGGACCGTTGGTCAGGCGAATAAATTTCTCGACGATGCATGGAATTACATAGGCTATAAGTGATGATTTCTAGGCTGCATGTTTCATCCTTTGTTGGTCTGACCGGCTTGGTCTGGCTCATCGCCCTGTGGGCGCAGGGCCAGCCCGTTTTGACTTGGGATTTTTTTGCACCGTTTTCGGTTGTCGTCGGCGTCGTTGTAACCGTAGTTACGCTCTTCAACCTCTACGCGTGGTCTTGGAGCCTCCTTCAAGGTTGGTACGTCAAACGCCCCGACTTGCGCGGGACTTGGTCGGCAGAGATGGTCTCCAGCTATATAAATCCGGAAACGCAGAAACCCACCCCGCCGATCCAGGCTTATATTGTGGTCCGCCAAACGCTGACCACACTGAGCTTCCGTCTCTTGACCAAAGAATCAAGTTCGGTCCTGCTGGCATACAATTTTGTCGAACAGGAGCATGCGGGTCTATACAAATTGATCGGTGTGTTTCGCAACGAGCCTCGCATCAACCTCCAACGCGAACGAAGCAGGATACACCACGGCGCCTTCTCGATCGATATTCATGGTTCGCCAGTGACCGAGCTAACAGGTCATTATTGGACAGACCGTGAAACAAATGGGTCGATCAAGCTCTCAGACCGGCGGAATAAACTCTATGATACCTTTGATCAGGCAGACCAATCCTTCACGTCCCCAATTGGTTGAAGTCAACCGCACCTGAACTCAGACTTGCTCTGAGCGCGGAATACGAAGGCGTAGCGTCAGCTTTTGCGCCCTCAGGAGCCCAGGGGCTTAGGTCCGCTGTCGGCGTCTGAGCGGACGTCAGAACGATTACTTTACCTGCTTCATTCCCGTCTTGGATTCTCGCGAGATTAGCCTTCTCCGTTCGGGCACTTTGACGAGGTTTTGTAGTTCTCGGTAGGCGCAACGACCAACCCAGCTCTTGGGCGCCTCATCGCTCTGAGTAAGTTCAAGGGCCAATAGACATGCTGCTTCGTGGCTGTTGGAGTTACTCTTCCCGAATTCTCTGAGAGCCCAGCAACACGCCTGGCGTACATGGTCCCGGTCATCAGAAGCGGCTTCTTCAATGGTGTACCCAATTTGAGAAGCGACCTCATCATCAAATGAAGTTGCACGCATGCAGTAGTTTGCGATCAAGGCCAGACCAGCTCTCTTGGTGTATAGATCAGAACTCGCGGTCCATTTCACTCCGTATTCCACGGCGTCCTTTCTCTTTGCGATGAGCGATTTCACGAACAGGTCGCAGGTACTCCAATCTCCAATATCTGCTAACCAACGCGTTATCAGCGCATCGTCCACACGCGATGGTGGAAGCACCAAAATCGCCAACGCTTTGGCTTCAACGAACTCCGAAAGCCAAAGAGCCTCAGCAAGATCAGCGTCCCCACCGATTCTCTTTGCCAATCTTCGGATATCACTCGTCGAGACGCCCAATACGCACTCAGGAGAGACGAGGCGCTTCTTCGCAACATCTGACGGATCTTTCGTCGATTGCGCTTTCAATAGTTCGACGGCAGCAGGAGCGCTTATTCCCATGGGCGCAATATACGTGGGTCTCAAGCTAGCGGCAATCACCCGCCAAAGCTAATGTCCCGTTGTGACCACTTGAGGCTAAGTTCATGGGATTTCTAATGTCTGCTGTCGGCGTCACAGGGGACATTAAGCCGTATGTAATTTGCTCTCATTGCAACGGCAGGATATCGATTGAGTATGGACTGGCATGGTTGGCACGATCTTTATGACATCCCGGATTCACCGATGGCGCAGCGCCTCAAGGTTGTCCAAGACCAAATCCGATTCTCACTCGATAATTCTCCAAGTGGCCCCTTGCGAATTATTAGTATCTGCGCCGGTCAAGGCCGAGATTTACTAGGTGTCTTACCGGGACATCCACGCGTCGAAGACGTAAAAGCCTTGTTGGTTGATTTGGACGAACGGAACACAGTTTCTATCCATAACAGCGCTTCCGATCTTGGGTTGTCTCAAGTCGAAGTACTGACTGGCGATGCTTCGCTGACTGACAATTACGCTGCTATGGCACCTGCAGACATAGTTTTGATGTGCGGGGTATTTGGCAACATCACTGAGGAAGACATAGAGCGGTGCGTCTCAACATGCACGCAACTTTGTAAGCGGGGCGGTCGTGTGATCTGGACTCGCCATCGGCGTCTACCCGATAGGGTTCCTCAAATCTGTAAGTGGTTTGAAGGGCATGGCTTTGACGAAGAGTTGTCCGCGAACAACAACCCGGATTTTGGTATCGTTACACATCGCTTCAGCGCGGAAACGCAACCGTTGATTCAGAGCGCGAGTATGTTTTCATTTGTAGGGTCGGAAGCGCTTAGGGACGTTTAATAATAGAATAGTCAATGTCCGCTCTTGAGCCCTCTGAGCCTGAATCCTTAGGTCTGCTCACGGCGTCAGTGGAGACCAAACGAGATGGCCCAGCGAGTCCCAATTCCCCACGAAGACGGTCATTGACTTGGTGCCGTCGAAGGTCGAGTTTTAGGCACCAAGAGGTCGGCAAATTAGCACTGCTGTTGATGATCGGGAATCTGGAATGCGAATAATTTTTGTATTGGGGATATCGCTCATGTTGTGCCTCGGCGGCTGCGTTTCCGTGGAAACGTATCGGGCCGAGCAAACAAAGGTTCGACTGCTGGAACACAGTCGATCAATATACCAAGATCAACGTCGCAGCGTGTTGACGAAAGAGGCAACGATACGCGCAATAGCAAGCGCAATCGAGGAACGTGGTGACAAAGTGCATGCCATCATAAAACTCCACGCCTCACGTGATGCGGAGGGGTATGAACCAACTTCAAGCACCGCAATCGTTTTCTCTTTGCTGGATGAGCAAGCGACATTGATCGATCAAAACCCTAGAGTTGCGATGGAGTTTCCGATGCGATTTATCGTGACCGAAAGGGCCGGTGTGGTGCTGGTGAAGTTCCCCAGGGTAGCAAACCTGCTTAGACAATACGATATTAGTCAACTTGATGCGGGCCACGTGACCGTAGCGCTCAACCAGATTTTACATAGCTCCAAAATTTCACCGCGTCCTGACGAGGATCGAAGGCTTTAACGTGTCCTGTACTACAGTGGGTGGGGTCATTTTGAACTTTAGGCTCCAAAATCCCGGGATGCGGAAGGCGTTCAAACTCAAAATCCTTACGATTGCAAATGACCCTTCGGAGCCTAAATCCTTAGGGCTGCTTTCGGCTCAAGAAGGGTCAGAAGCGGTCGTTAGAAATCTTGAATCGACGGGCAAATACTGGCTCTTTCGAGGCGCTTGTGATCAGCAATCGGAATGCCGGGATTCGGCAATGATAGTTGCAAAGCGTCTACCGTTCTTGGGGCACATCAGTCTAGGAAACAGGCCCATTAAAAATTGGATGATTACCCCTTCAGTTTCCTACCGGAACCTCTTCTACCACGAGCCTACCGTATTTTCTGAGTACATCTTGTAGCCTATCTTGCGGCAAGGCATGTGCGGTGTTGCCGTTGATCCCTGTCATCGTGCGCGCTGCTACCAGTGCATTAATGACTGCTTCCTCGGTCGCTTCAACTGTTGCTCGAAAAAGCGGGCTCATTGAATCATTGGACAAACTTGTTACAGCCGCAGGCGTAGCCCTGTCCCAGGCTCCGGTGTTAGCCGTCGAGAACGCAATAAAAATGTCACCTGAACCATTCGAGGCATAAGAGCCGGTGCGGGCAATTCCCATGGTGGCACGCTTTGCAATGCGCTTGAGCTGATGGGGTAGCAGTGGGGCATCCGTTGCGACGACAATGATGATTGATCCGTTCTCCTGATTGTGATCGCCATAGGTGGTTGCGAGGTCGGTTATTTCGCGGCCAACCGGGACGCCAGCGACGGTGAAGGTATCACGAATGCCATAGTTCGACTGAACCAGAACCCCCAGCGTATAATCAGTCTCCCCGATCAAAACCACGCGTGAGGACGTCCCGATACCGCCTTTAAATCCATGCGTGATCATGCCTGTGCCGCCGCCAACATTTCCCTCGGTAACGCGGCCTGAATTGGCTCCGTCGAGCGCGGCGAAGACATGCGGCTTTTTTACATGAAATCCGTTGATATCACTCAAATCGCCATCATAAGTTTCGCCAACGACAGGGAGCATCCAGAATGTATCTGACTCCGTCGCGAGAGGTCGGAAATATTTGTTTTTATGTGCCCATTCGATTGTCGCGTCACGCACTGTGCCGACGCTATGGGTGTTGGTGATCATAACTGGCCCTTCCAGCCAACCCGATTCATCAACCCATGTTGTACCTGTCATTTCGCCATTACCGTTCAGCGAGAACCAACCTGCATAGACAGGATCATAGGTTTTGCCGCGCGGGAGGATGGCCGTTACACCCGTGCGAACTGGTCCTTCACCCGTCACCAACTTTCCACTGCCCGATATAAGCGTCGCGTGTCCGACCTCAACACCCGGAACGTCTGTGATCGCATTGAGCGGGCCGGGATTCCCTTCGAACGGCACACCCAGATCCCTTGCACGCACAGTCTCTGCTGCTGGACCAGTTGTTTGAGCCCAAGTCGTTTGATGCGAGACGGCCATCAGTATGACCAGCATCCATTGGTGTGCCGGAGACAGCTTTTTCATTGAGTAATCCCTCGCCGGAGCATTCCTATTGTCTCCATTGCGAGCAGGATAGAGCAAACGAAAAAAGAGGGAAGCACAGATCTAGAATAATAAGTTATCGGCTGCGTTCCAGTGAGCGTCGTGTCAACAATCTAAAAGTCAAATTTATTGTTCCCCGTCAGCGACTATGAGACAGATCGGCTAAATTGCTAAGAGGGGGTTTGTGGCTCAGGTCACTCTGTCTGCTAACCACAAGAAGCTAATGCCTCCTTTCGGCGTCATAGCGGACGTTAAGAACCTCAACGCCAGAGATGTGGGCAGTGACATGAGGCCCGTGCTAAGAAAACATTTTGGGAGGTACCGGTGGATCGTTTTTCCTTTGTCATGGTGTTGCTGTCGATCATTATCGGTCTAGGCGTCACCGAGTTACTGACCAATGTGGCCCGCCAAATCCAAATTCGTTCAAAGGTGAAATTTTATTGGCTCCATGCAGTGTTGGTTGCGCTCGTCTTCATCGCGCTGCTTCAACAATGGTGGGAGAGTTGGGATCAGCGCTTTGTCGAGACCTGGAGTTTTCCAATTCTCTTGCTGATGTTGGGTGGTCCGGTAGGCCTCTATATCATCTCGCACCTGCTTTTTCCTCAAGATATGGAAGATACAGATTTTGAGGAATTCTATTTTGAGAGTCCGCGCATCACCTATCTGATCGCTGCAGCGACAGTGATCTGCGCGTCGACTTATCGCCCACTCAGCTTTGGACATTCGCTGATCGATCCTGACAACGCCGCATCAGTCATAATCCTCGGAGCTTTTCTCATTCTGGCGGCAACCAAACGAAAAGTCGTTCACCAGACACTGGTCCCCTTGATCTTCGCCGCCGTCACGCTCGACGTTTTGTTCTTCCATATGAGCATATAGCTTGGCGCATGGCCTGACGTCCTATCCCGAAATCCTAATCTCCGCTTTTGACCCACAGCAGTCATTGGAAATCATGCTCGGCGTCACCTTTTGGTGAACTCTTGCTGGCACATCGAAGAGCTGACGAAGTCCGGATTCTGGGAGCACGATGACTGTTGCATCACAGGGTTCCAAATCCCGTTCTCCGAACCGCCACGGATACTGTGTAGCTCGTAACAAATATACGATGCGTGTGAATTAGAACGAGTGACTTGATCTGACGCCTATCCCGAAATAATGTCTCCTAAGGGTCGAGAGACCCGAAAGCGCAATATGCATGCGACTGGCAAATCAGAGGCTGTAGTCCTCTTGAACCACTGCCATTTCAGACTTGATGTTTCGTCCTTATACGCATCGTTTAGATGCCTGGGGTGTGACACCCACTTCCCTTCCTACTTGACTAAAATGCAGACCCTTCGCTCTGATGGATATCAGGCATTTTTTCAGGGCTTCAGAACGGAGCCTCTTTGAAACTTTCCGTTTTTCAGGTAATTGCAGTATATTAACATTATGATTGAACACTAACATTATTGATGTTAGTGTCCGGATACGATGTTATATAACGATGATCCCGCTCCAGATCCTCAGCGCCTGGCTGGCCAGATTGCCAGCTATGTCGGTCAGATTCTGCATACGACTATGACAGTCGAACCTGAATCCGCCCCGCCGAATTTGCCGGTTTTTCTGACGCGTGCCTATAGCTTCTACCAAGCGGACATTGCCGGACGGGTGTGCCTTCTGATGCTCGTGAATGATGCTGCCGATACGCCGGGAGATATTGCCAAACATGTCAGATTGGTCGAAGCGCAGGTCGTTCGGCCAGTGATCATCGGTATATCAGCGCTAAGCGCTCGTGACCGGTCCCGTCTGATCGGACAGGGCGTTTCGTTCATCGTCCCCGGAAACCAGTTCTATGCGCCGGAACTGGGTATGGATTTGCGTGAACACTTCCGGACCCAGAAATCCGAGACACCCGATAGCCTCTCCCCCGCGGCACAGGCCGTATTTTTTCATTACATGCTCCGGCGAAATGAGGCAGCCACCACACCGTCCGAACTTGCAAGGGACTTGAATTATTCGCCTATGTCTATCGGTCGGGCTTTCGACGATCTGGTGGCTATTGGCCTGGCAGGCACGGAAAAATATGGCCGGGAACGCCACCTTCACTTTCGAGGTGACCGCCGGGAAATGATGGAAAATGTGCGCTCGCTCCTGCAAAGTCCGATGCGCAGCCGGAAGCTTGTCTGGGGACCGCACCCACGTCCACCTATGCTACTCGGTGGCGAGTCAGCACTCTCTGAGTTGACCGACTTATCCCCACCGAAACTGGAGGTCTTTGCAATCGCCGCCATTGAGTGGAAGGGGTTTGCCGCCAGCCATGAATACCGGGAGCATCACTTTGACGAGCCGGACTTCGCCGTAGAGACCTGGAGCTATGATCCGGCAGGATTAGCGGATGGGCAGATTGCCGACCCATTGTCCTTGTACGCGCAATTCCGGGATCATGAAGACGAACGGGCGGCCATGGCTGCCGAGCAATTGCTGGAGCGCGTGCCATGGTAGTTGGACTCGATAAGTTCCGTGATTTTTTCAAGGATTATCCGGATCATTATACAATCATTGGCGGAGCGGCGTGCGACATCCTCTTTGACACGGCCGGCCTCCCCTTCCGCGCCACCAAAGATATTGATGTTGTTCTTTGCATTGAAGTTATCGATGCCGCGTTTGGCGAAAAGTTCCGGGACTTTCTGAACGCCGGAGGATATCAGGCTCGCGAACAAAGCGGCGGGCACCGCGAATTCTACCGGTTCCACAAGCCGGACGACCCAGAGTTCCCCTTTATGGTCGAACTCTTCTCCAAGGAGCCAGATGGACTCTCACTTCCTGCAGATACCTGCATCATCAGGCTGGACGCCGAAGCTGACATTGTAAGCCTTTCGGCGATCCTGCTTGATCCGGTCTATTTTGAAGCCCTTCAGAACGGCAAGCGTGTGGAAAACGGTGTGACGATCCTCGATCAGTCCATTCTCATCCCATTCAAGGCGCGCGCCTTTCTGGACCTGACCAAACGGCGGGACGACGGCGATGGAAAAGTCAAAGGCGGTGATATCAAGAAGCATCGCAATGATGTGTTCCGCCTCTCACAATTACTTCCTGGCGATGCCGTCGTGCAGGTCAGCGATCCTCTGCGCGAAGATATGCGCCAATTCCTCCGTGCAATTGAGGAGGAAGGGAAGCTGAATCCCAAAGACCTCAAAGTGAGTATGACGCTCGAAGAGGCCATCATATTCCTGCGCAAAGCCTATGGGGTGGAATAGGCGCAACACGCCGGAATTCAAGCGGTCGCCCGAGCCGGTACGGAGAAGACGTTTCCCAATCAGCTGAAACGCAACTGGGCGTACAGGAATGGATATTGACACGCGGATGCTGAAGATCACGCCTGGCATCCTGATTTTTGGAAATCTTCTCCTACATTGGCTCATAGCCAACAAATCGCGAAAATTTCAAAATGCGCTATCGGCACCATCTTTTGGATGGCGCGCACTCGGGGCGAAACTCGCGCGAAGATTCTCTGCGATTGAATAGAACGCGCAAAACGGTCCTGAAAGACGAATGGCGATGACGGCTCCGTAAGGAGCCGTCATCTGGCAAGTCAGTCCCGCGGGTTCCAGAGGATCACATGGCGACCCTTCTTGCCTTTCACCGGCGCGAGATTTGCGTAGATCTTGCGCGGGCCGATCTGCGGGTCCGCGAGAGTGATCGAGACATAATCGCGTCCCGATGCTTTCGCCTTGCGCATCCAGCCGCCGCCGATTTCTGTCGCGGTGTCTCCGGCGAAGATGCGGTAGTCGGGCTGACCTTCTCCGGCTTTCTCCGCGTTCTTCTCAATGCGGATAGGGCTTGCGAGGTTCATCATCGCGAGGGCGCCTTCGAAGCCGGTTTTGGTCTCAGAGACATATCCAAGTGCGTTTGCCATTGTGTGGTTCCTTTCGTTTTTGCTCTTGTCTCGGGGACCCCTTGTCCCCGTCGACGCCGGACCGTCCGGACGGCGCAGGCCGGGTTTGAACCGCTTGCGGGCGAAACAGCGTGGAGCACCGGCACGGCGATGAATTTTGATCCGCGAGGAGCCGCAAAGCGGCGGGGAAAATTCTTGCGACCGGGCCGGTTTCACAGCCCGGCAGGCGTCGTCCAGGTCACACGGCAAGAGACGGGAACAAGGGATCCGATACGCGAGGCCACAAAACGGATGGAACAGGACTGGCGAACAATCCCGGATGCAAGACGATACCCAAAGACGGGCGATTTTTTTGCGCCCTCACCCATGAAGCACCCCCGCCAACAGCACCTCAGCATGAGAGACTGATACGCGAAAGCCGCCCGATGCCTGGCACCGGACGGCTCCCGATCCGCCTGAAACGGAGACTGAATCCTCAGGCGGCGTTTGGCTCTGCGAAAGTCCCTGCATCTGGCTGATGCATAGTCCCGGCCGTCCTCGAGCGGGTTCGTAGTCCGGGCCCGGGCTTCAGCAGGTGCGCGCCTCGAGTTTGGACAGGGTCGCACAAAGACGCTGCGCGGCCCGGCGACCGATCGCGATGGCGTCGGGAAGAAGGTCATCTGCGACATCCGTCAAATGGGCATTATCCGAGCCCGGATAATTGGCTTCCACACCCCACAAGCCGATGGCGTGTTCGTCCAGTATGACACCGTCCAGCGATACCGAGAGGACAATACCGCAATAGAACCAATCATCCTTGCGCCATGCCTCCATGATGGCTTCGGCTTCGGCCTGCGCCTTGGCAAAGCGCTCTCTATGGTTTGGGCCCGGCCCGATAAATCCCGGCGCGTCCTTGTAGAGCGAAGGCCAGAATCCGTCCTGGCGCTGGTCAGGCGCGTCCGCGCTATCGTCGCGCACGATGCGCGCGACGATCCGGAACCCGTCCTGTTCGCAAGCGATGCAATCGCCCTCGCATACGAAGTCAGAAAAACGTTCTGTAAATGCCATGGCTCAGCGGCTCCAGAACACATGGACTTCATCAAAACCCGTCTGGAACACCATGATCTCACCATTGAGGGCCATGTCGCGGGCGAGCGCTGTCCAGTCTATGTAATAGTCGAGCGAAGCGGGGATTTCAGTGCCGGCCTCCCGCATGAATTCCTCAGCGAAGTCTGCGGCGCTGCGATACGCCCCGGCATAGTCTTCGAAGGCCGCCCGGGCCTGTTCAAGGTCGTCTCCGAAATGCCGGTATAGCTTCGCGGCAATCTCGCCATGCTCGCCAAGAAAGTCGGCAAGGTCACAGACGGTTTCGAACGAGGCGTATTCAGACAGACTAACGCCTTGAAAGCCCTCATAGTCGTGGATGGCCCATTCCTCGGCCTCGGGCTCCGGGCTCGCCGCTAGCATCACGCGGACCCCTGCCCTGATCTCGTCAGGCGTGGTCGCATCAATCCATGCGCCATGCAGGCGCCCATTATTGTAGGCAGCAAGGCAGGCCAGGTAGATGCGGGGACGGTCTGGAACCGTGAGAGCGGTAGCTGTTCCAAGCGGTGCAGCGGGGCTAATTTGGTCAGTCATGTCGGTCTCCTTTGCGCCGCCCGGCGTTCTTTCCCCGGCAGGCGGGGGTGGGCGGCGAAAAGGTGCATCGCCGGAGCGCATGAGGGCACCGCGCAAGGGGTAGCCGTAGGTAGGAAACCTGAAGACGATCAATCACGACAAAGCCCCGCCCCCTTGCGCGGTGGCCGCGCTCTGGCAGACGCACCGTCCGCCCAAACCCGGCTGTTGGGGAGAGATAATGAGACGCAGGGAGACTGCTGAGGGGATCGATGGCTTTGCAACTGCTGATGTAGCATGGCGCGGCATCCAGACAGTCAGAGCCGACTCGAGCCCTGTTGTCAGGGATTGCGATCTGCATCGTTGGTCTCGCCTTGTTCGAAGATCCCTGGACTCAGATGCTCAAATCAGCGCCCGTGACCCCTCTGGCCAACGGACAGTGGGAAGCGCGGGTGCGCGACCTGCCGGTGAGCCCCAGCCCCATGCCTGAAGCCGGACTTTCTGATCCCTCAGTGAGACGAGCCTGGCCGGCCAGAAGAACGGCTCTATCCCACCTCAACACGTCCATTCCGGCCGGACAGCCCCGCCTCCGGCGGGCAGGTCGCGAAGAAACCAGCACGCTTTCAGAGACTCTCCCTCAGTATGCATTCGTGTGCCTCAGCACTTCTCCTGCCCACCACTGCATCATCTCGACCCGCTCAGCCCAGTAATGCGCCCGCTTTCATTGAGCAAAGTGGAGGCCGTTGCCCTGAATCCGTGTGGCGTCATGCGCTCGCCTGGAAAGCCCAGCCGTTCGAGCGCCGCGTTCATGGTGTTCTCGCTCATCGGCCGGTCGGGATCCGTGACGGCAGGCAAAAGATAATCTTCCGGACCGCTCGTGCCGCGAAGATCAAGCAGGATGTGAAGTGCTGCGGGCGGCAAGGGCTTTCGATGCTCCCGGCGCATCTTCATGCGCTCGGCGGGGATGGTCCAGACTGCCTTGTTGAAATCGATCTCGGACCATCTGGCGTGCCGGAGCTCTCCGGGCCGCGGAAAGAGGGGCGCCATGAGCTTCAGGGCTTTCGCCGTGCCTCCCCTGCCCTCATAGCGCCAGATCGCCCGCACCAGGCGACCAAATTCCGCTTCCTCGGTGATGGCCGGCATCTGCCGAACCTTGGGTGAGATAAGTGCTCCGCGCAGGACCGGTGTCGGATCCGTCTCGGCGCGCAGGGTGGCTACCGCGTAGCGGAACACTTCGCCGATCGTGGTGCGCAGGCGCTTCGCAGTCTCGTAGTTACCTTTCGACTCGATCGCTCTGAGGACGGCGAGAACATCACGCGGTCTGATGTCAGTGATGGGCATGATACCCAGCGCTTCCCTCGCGAAGTCGAGGAGCCAGGCCTTTTTCGAGAGCGTGGTTTCAGCAAGCCCCTCAAGCCTGCGTTTCTCCAGAAACTCGTCGGCGATCACATCAAAAGTGGTCGGCGCGCGGCCGCGCCTGCGCGCCTTACGCGACTGCTGGACAGCGCCTGGGTCGATGTCCTGCCGGAGGAGGCGCGTTGCATTGTTTCTGAGGGCCCGCAGCTCTTCGAGCGTCACGATAGGTCAGGCGCCAAAGGAAAGGGTCTTCTGCTTCCCCCGGAAGCGATAGTTCATGCGCCAGAGCTTCGAGCCTGTCCGGGTCACGAAAATATGGAGCCCGCGACCGTCAGCGCGCTTGTAGGATTTCTCCTGCGGCGCAAAGGCGTCAATTTCAAAATCTGTCAGCGGCATGGCCGGTTCGCAGTATTCAGCCGGACAAGTTCTGAACCATACCAAATCGTCGCCCCGCAGGGCAATCGCAGGGGTATCGAAAAATTCAAATATTAGATGAAATCAAGCGACTGGTGCAGAAGAGGACTCGAACCTCCACGACCTTACGATCACTACGACCTGAACGTAGCGCGTCTACCAATTCCGCCATCTGGGCACGGGGTAGGAAGGCGGGGAATTACGGTTCGAAGCCAGAAACGTCAACGGCAAAACTGCTCTGACCCGACGTCGTTTAAACAGACGTGTGCGGCCACCTCAAAACGACACTTCTCATGATGCAGTCAAGCTAACATACCGTCCTCGTCCATCTCCCGTTTATAGCTCCGGAGGAGCAGGAAGGGCGCCCCGCGACCCTGTGTAATTCAACCTCAACCACATCAAGACCGATCTGCTGTGCAAGCGGCATCCTATGGGCCTCGTTTTCGGTTGTGCCCTCGAAGCTCGTGACGGCTGCTTCAGAATATGCCTTCCCGGTCGGACCGGCGCTGGAACAAAGAGATCTGCTTAATAGACTTTTGTATCGACACGCGAATTCATTTTTCGGTTGTATCCCACCACTCATTGGTGTGATGGTCGACTCCTTATTTTCATTAGGAATTAGTCTCCTCCTCACCCCAAGGACACAATGCCGGAAATGGCCTTTCGACAACTTTCATTCGCTTGTGCGGCGTTCGTCACCGTGAGTCTGACGTCGCTCCCAAGCCACGCGCAGAGCGCAGATGTCGAGGCGGTCCAAAACTTTCTGCGTGAAGAAGGCTATTCGTCCGAAAACGCAGACGGATTTATGGGTCCCAGGACGCAGTTGGCGATCAAGGCATTCCAAAAAGACCAAGGGCTGGAATCAACTGGAGAAATGGACCCGGCGACGCTAGAAGCGATTAAGGTCTTCCATCAACCTACTCCCCCAATCGAGCCCGATGCTAGCGGGACGCCCTCTGCGAACGAAAGCGATAGCGCGTTGATATGGGGAGCGCTCCTTCTTGGAGTCGTATTTCTTCTTCTGACGCTTGGGATAGTGCGGCGGACGAAGCCGGAACGGCCGAGCTCCACCTCCACCAAATCTGAATTCCCAAAAACGCCTTCAGGCGCGAGCTCGCCTGGCTTATCGGTCACACTCGGAGTCCCCGCCAAAGCTCCAGAGCGAATTGCTGAACCATCGGTCCGGTCTGGCAGATCTGTAACGCACGCATGGGTGCCAAAATCGGAAAGCGCCACTGTTGGCGGAAGAAAGCTGGGTGGCATGGTCTATGTGGGACCGGCCCCGAAACTCGGCCACTATGGCGAGCTTTGCCGGGCGTTTGTCGATCCATCGCTCGCTGTCTCCAGGATCGGGAATGACTTCGAAGGCGACGGCATGTCCTATTGGCCGGGATATGGGTCGATCACGGCGACATCGCGTGCCACCTATCTGGATTGGCTGTCATCGGGCCGTGCCGATCCGCGCTACAATGTCGGGTACATGTTTCTGTACTTCTACGGCCTCGAGCGTCGCTTCTTTGTCGACAAGTCCGGCCCCACTGAACAGCAGGAGATCCTAGCCGAGGTCAGACGTCTGTACGACACTTACGGCGATAATTATTCCGCTCGTGGTTATCTCAGTCGATTTATCGAAGCCGCAAACGTTTCGTCCCGCACAGCAGCGGAAATCGATCCCGTATTTGAAAACAATGACTATGAACTCCCACTTTCGCTTCTTTTGGCTCTGGGGGCGAAAGTTGGTAACAGCGAGGCGCTGAGCGCCGACTGGGTACTCAGCTGGCTTGTGTGTCATCCTGAACACCATCTTCGGACGCCCGCCACCCGCTGCTGGGAAGAGTTCAAAACCCTTTTTCGGATCAAGTTCGACCTAGCTCACCCAAGTGGCATGAAGGTACGAACCCCCCAACGGAATCTGAAATCCTCCTACCGTGCTGCGTCAGGCGAGTTCGAAGTCGAACTGCCCATTACGGTCAATGGACGCCAGGTACCGGATATCTCCACCCTGCGAGCACCGGTAAATGAGGCTCAGACATTCGCGACCGCTGCGATGGATGAACTCGACAAATACAGCCGTTATCTCGGCCGCAACCCGGACGGCCGCGGTACACTGGAAGCCCAGGCCCTTCTGCCTTCATCGCTTTGGCCCCATTTTCCATCGATCGAGCTTGAAGAGCTGAAGGCGTGGGCGGAAGCGCTTGTCGAGTCAGGCGGCCTTGTCCCCGCTCTGGATGTGATTGAACGACTTGAAGGCGACAGACCTGAAAAGATCGGGAAAAGGCATTTGACCGGAGCAGCGGATGCGTTGGCACGTATTGGTTTTGGGCTGGCTCCAGACCCGCGATACGGGCTGAGAAGTCCACGCAATGAAGACCCGGTCATGATCTTCAAACTACCGGAAGGTCTCACGGAGCTCGAGACTGTATCGGGCGGCTACCGCCGAGCGCTCACCGAGATCGCGCTGGGGACCTTTATCGCGCAGGCGGACGGCGAGGTTGTGCCCGCAGAGTACGCAGCGCTTGAGGCATCAGCCAGGAACGCCGCCGATCTCACAGTCTCGGAAAACATCCGCCTGCTTGCCAACCTGAATTGGTTGCTTGCCGTGCCGCCCGATATGTCTCTGCTACGTCGGCAAGTAAAAGAAACGACCGACAAGGACCGGGAAGCGTTTCGCCAGATCGCGCTGGCCATGGCAAGCGCGGATTCAGTGATCCAGCCCGAGGAAGTTGGCGGCGTAGAGAAAATCTACAGGGCGCTCGGCCTCGACGTAAGCACTGTCTATTCCGACCTTCATGCGGCCACGATGTCAAACGGCCTTGTTCCTGTTCGACCGGCGCAGGAGGCCGTTCCTGGCGAGCGAATCCCCGACGAAGGAAAATCGCCAAACAAGAGCCGGGTCGAACTGGATTTTGATCGCATCAGCGCGACCCAGAAACAAACCGCCGATGTTTCCGAACTGCTGGGGAGGATATTCTCGACAGATGAACCTGAAGATGACGCCGACGAGGCGCCAGACGAACCCATTCAGGATGGGCTCGGCGGACTTGATCCGAAGCTCTCGGCGTTTGTCAGAGTTCTGCTGGATCGCGAGTTCTGGAGCGAAGCCGATTATGCTGAGTTGTGCCAGCGATTCGGATTGATGGCGTCGGGAAGCCTTGAGACCATCAATGAATGGGCAATTGACCGGTTCGACGATTCTCTGATTGAGGCCTATGAGGGATACGAGATGAACGCCGAGATCGTCGAAAAACTAAAAGAACAAGTCTGAGGATTCTTGAGATGAGTGCCGTAAAAAGACGCGAACGAGATACAATCATACAGGCACTGCGTGCTGGCGTTGTGCCAAAGCTGGGCCTTCAGCACATCCAGGTTGGGCGGGTCGGGGAGATCGCAGAGCTCGTCAAGGATATGGATCGCCTGGCAGACGGCGGCGCCGCCATACGGTTCGTGATTGGCGAGTATGGATCAGGCAAGACTTTCTTCCTGAACCTGATCCGCCTTGTGGCGCTTGAAAAAGGCCTCGTGGTCATGTCGGCCGATCTCGCGCCCGATCGTCGCATATATGCTACCGGCGGCCAGGCCCGCGCACTGTATGCAGAGATGGCAAGGAATCTCTCCACCCGAACCAGGCCGGATGGCGGCGCGATGGCCAGTATTGTTGAACGATTTGTCAGCGAGGCCAGTCGGGAAGCAGAGACGCAAGAGAAGCAAACCGGTGAGATCATTCGCGAACGACTGGCGCATTTCGAGGAAATGACGGGCGGTTTTGAGTTTGCCAGCGTCGTGAGACGGTACTGGGAAGGTCACGAGACAGGGGATGAAGACCTCAAGTCCGCCGCATTGAGATGGCTGCGAGGAGAATTCTCGACCCGGACAGACGCCAGAGCTGCGCTTGGCGTTCGCACCATCGTCGACGATCAGAATGTCTACGATCAACTCAAGCTCATGTCCGCATTCGTTTGCGCCGCCGGTTACAAGGGATTGCTGGTTTCGCTCGACGAAATGGTGAACCTGTTCAAATTGACCTCGTCACAAGCCAGAAACGCCAACTACGAGCAGATCCTGCGTATTCTGAACGACGTCCTGCAAGGCAGTGCAGAAAATCTCGGCTTTCTCTTCGGGGGCACGCCCGAGTTTCTCATGAACACGCGTCGGGGGCTCTACAGCTATGAGGCCCTGCAATCCCGGCTCAGCGAAAATAATTTCGCACAGGATGGACGTGTTGATCTGTCTGGGCCTGTCATACGCCTTGCCAACCTGACACCCGAGGACTTGTTTGTTCTCCTGAGCAATATCCGCAAGGTTATGCAGGAACCGGACAGTGCCCTGCCCGACGAGGCCCTTCAGGCATTCATGTCGCATTGCTCGCAGCGGATTGGTGAAGCTTATTTCCGGACCCCTCGAAACACTGTAACCGCTTTTGTAAACATGCTGTCGGTTCTCGAGCAGAACCCTGGCACCAAGTGGTTTGATCTGATTGAGGAGATCGAGGTCGGCCAGGATGGTGGTGACGATCTTAGCGATATAGATGAAAACGGGGCAGACCCTGCGACGCCTCCGCAGAATGGTGGGGACGAGTTGACGAGCTTTAAGCTCTGATGAGCGCCTTTGACCAGTTGGCTCGCCCCGTCCAGAAATGGATCCGAAGCCGGGGATGGAGTGAACTGCGCGACATTCAGGCGCGATCGACAAACATTATTCTTGGGTCGGACAAAGACCTTATCGTCGCCGCCTCAACGGCTGGTGGCAAGACTGAAGCAGCATTCCTGCCCCTTATCTCGCAAGTTCTGGGCGACGAGACGGAAGTACGGAGCGGCTTCGATCTCGTCTATATTGGCCCACTGAAAGCACTGATCAACGACCAGACCAAACGGCTGGAGGATATTTGTACAGATGTGGATCTGCCGATCGTTCCTTGGCATGGAGATATATCCGCCTCCATCAAGTCCCGCGCAGAGAAGCGGCCCAGGGGCATATTGCTGATCACGCCCGAGTCGCTCGAAGCGCTGTTCATTCGCAAGGGCGCCTCAATCCCGCATCTGTTTGGCAATGCCAAAGCCGTGGTGATCGATGAGCTGCATACTTTCCTCGATGCGGAGCGTGGCGTGCAGCTACGTTCGCTTCTGACACGCCTGGAGCTGGCAATCTCCAGACCGGTCAGGAGAATCGGACTCTCGGCCACTCTGGGCGATATCAATCTCGCCCGCACCTATCTGAGGCCCGATGCGCCCAATGACGTCGAAACGGTTATCGCGGAGGGTGGTGAAGCAGAATTATTGTTGCAGTTACGCGGCTATATCAGCTCAGGAGATGATAACGAGGGCGACGCAGCGACAACTGAAATCGCAAAACACCTGTTCGAAAATCTCAGGGGCTCGGACAATCTGATTTTTGCCGGCTCGCGCGGGCGTGTCGAAGAATTTGCCGACCGCCTGCGTTCATTGTGCGAGCAGGCTCATCTCCCCCAGGAGTTCTACCCGCATCATGCCAGCCTCTCCAAGGACCACCGCGAGTTTGTCGAGGCAAGGCTAAAGGATGATGCCCTGCCGACGAGCGCAGTCTGCACCTCTACGCTCGAACTCGGAATTGATATCGGAGATGTAAAATGCGTCGCACAGATCGGCCCGCCCTTTACCGTGGCGGCACTCCGCCAGCGACTTGGACGATCAGGCAGGCGCGAGGGCGAGCCTGCTATTCTTCGACAGTATGCGATTGAAGGAAGACTTGATGCGAATGCACATTTCTCCGACCGGCTGAGACTGGGACTGATTCGAAGCATTGCGATGATTGAATTGCTGCTCAAAGGCTGGTGCGAGGCGCCGCGTCCGAACGCCCTTCAGCTCTCTACACTCGTCCATCAGATCTTGTCGATTATCGCCGAACGGGGCGGCACAAGCGCGAAACGCCTCTATGTAACTCTGTGTGAACGCGGTCCGTTTTCAGCGGTTGGACCGGAAACATTCCTCGCAGTACTGCGTCAACTCGGTCGCTCCGATATCGCACTGATCGAACAGGGGGAAGATGGGTTCCTCTTGCTCGGACGGGTCGGCGAGAAACTGGTCGAGCACTACAGTTTCTATGCTGTATTCAATACGCCAGACGAATACAGAATTGTCCACGATGGCAGAGAGCTTGGCACGCTTCCGGTTAGTCAGGTTCTCGCACCCAAGCTGACACTCATTTTCTCCGGTCGCCGCTGGGAAATTCTCGAAATAGATGACCGGGACAAAGTCATACTCGTCAAACCGGCGCGCGCCGGAAAGCCGCCACTGTTTGGCGGTGACGCAGGCAATATCGATGATCGCGTCATCGAGAAGATGCGCGAAATATTCGAACAGGACGATATCCCAAGATATCTGGACGCCGTGGCCTCGGAGCTGCTGGTCGACGCGCGGACAAGTTTCAGAAATTTCGGCTTTGCAAACAAGCGTATCGTGGAACTCGGTGAGAGTAGAACGGCCCTGGCACTGTGGTGCGGCAGCGTAAAGACCACAACGCTCGCTCTCGCCTTGCGGGCTATGGGGTTCAAGGTTGAACAGTATGACGGCTTTATTGAACTGGATGGGCGCGAGACTGATACAACGGTTGCCGCTGCGCTAGCGCAATTGGCGGACGATGTATCCCCGAACCTGTTTCCCGAAAATTCAAATCTGATTTTCGAAAAGTTCCACCCGTATCTTAGTACAGAACTGTTGCAGCTTGATGCCCTGTCCTCACGCCTGGATGCAAAGTCACTTCCCGAACTCGCCAGCAATCTCGTTTCCTGAAGCCCGCCAGTATTGCTCCCGACGCTGAGGCATGAACGGAGAGCTTCAATCGGCATCCGACCCACGCGAGAGCACGATCTCATTTCCGACCCGCTCCGCCTCCAAAGAGAACATCATCACGAGTGACCCGACAAACTCCTCCTCTTCACCGACATGAAAACTCCCGCTCACGTGCTCCGCACCAAGGTCAGGATCGTCGATCCGGACCTTCATTCGTGAGTACCTGTTCAGCTCTGCCACGACATCCGCTAGCGACATGTCGTCGATCCACACAGTACCGCTTCGCCATAGGCCCGCTTCTGAAGGATCGATTGCCGAAACTGATTCCAGTCCATCCTCCCGTATGACCAGCCTCTCTCCCGGCACGAGTGTTCGCCCGGCAGCGCCGTCCCGGGAAGCGGGGCGAAACCAATCCCACAATTCCGGCTTGGCGGGCACCGGGACGACGCCAACTGAGCCTTCTATCAATGTGACCTCAACCGAGCCCACCTTTGCATAGACGTCAAAAACGGTACCCAAGGCCGTCGTCTGGCTGCGGCTTGCCTCAACAATAAACGGTCGCTTCCCCTTCTCGACCTCGAACAGGGCCTGTCCATGGACCAGCCGGACATAGCGCCGGGACTCTGTGAAGGAAATTTCAGCCTCGGTATCGGTGTTGAGTGTCATCACCGACCCATCAGCGAGGTCGAAGCTGCGCTGTTCGCCAACTGATGTTGCGTATCGGATGGGTTCGGGATGCGGGAGGGGTATTGCCGCAATGGCCGACACCGTCGCCAACACCAAGGCAGCTGCAATCCCAGCTATCCAGGCGGTCCTGGACCGCACCAATCGGCTTACCGACCCTGTCGGCGGCTCGCTGGCACCCTCAGCAGATTGACCCATCCCGCCGTAAGCACGGGTCGTTCTATCGAGAACAACCAGGCCTTTCTCGATTTCCTGAAACGCGGCCGCGTTCTGTGGGTCACACTCCCATTCCAGAAACGCTTCCCAGGTCTCGAGCGTGACGTCCGGATCCTGCAGGTCGCTGTACCAGCGGGCGGCCTCGCCAAGCCTGCCGGAATGGTCCTTGTTGCACGTCATCGGTTTTACTCGGTTTCGCTCGGACGGCGCTGGTCTGCACGCGCGAGGCTTTTCGAGATAGCTGTCAACGCATCCGTGATATCACTGCGCACCGTTCTCGGTGACACCGACAGGCGCCGGGCGATCTCGTTATGGGTCAGGCGGTCGAACCGGCTGAGACGCAGGGCCTCCCGTTGGCGATCTCCCAGCGCGGCAATGGCCGTCTCCGCAATCGCCAGCAATTGCGCATCGATGGCTTGTGTCTCGGGCGTCACCGAGCGCGGGCACGCAAGAAACTCACCCATGTCGCCGATCTCGGCCGACGACCGCCTTTGTTTGGCATAGCCCGATTTGAGGTAGTCCAGCGTGAGATTGCGCAGCGCCGTGAACAGAAGCGGTCTTAGCTCGCCGATCCCCTTGTCGGGATATGCGCGCCTCACAGACAGAAAAGCCTCCTGCACGAGGTCCTCGGCGTCAGGGACATTGCCTATCCGTATTCGGCTGAACCTGAGGAGCTGATCATACTGAAGGCGAAAGATCTCGTCGAGCGCCGCGCTACCCCGTAGCGCGAAAGACTCCCCCACGAGGGGACGTCTCGCATCGCGCGCACTATCCGGCTCCTGCATCGTCATTTGCGATCCGCCAGCCAATCAACGCCCTGCCCGCTTTTCCGGGCGAGCGCCTCGGCTACTTCCGCAATCGCATCGGCGAGGTCCTTCTTGACCGTCGAGCGTGACACAGACAGGCGCTCTGCGATCTCGTCATAGGTCAGATGCTCGAAGCGGTGGAGTTTCAGCACCTCCCGGCGGCGCGCTGTCATCGCCGCGATCGTCTGCTCGGCAATTTCGAGCAATTGCGCATCCATGAGCTGGATCTCCGGCGTTGCCGTGCGGGGACAGCCGAGCCGGTCATCACTTCCCAGCAACTCGACCGATGCCTGGCGGCGTTTGGTATTGCCGGATTTCAGATAATTGAGGGTCAGATTGCGGAGCGTCGTGAACAGGAGCGGCCGGAGCTCATCTGTCGACTTATCCGGGTAGGCACGCCGGACCGCCACGAACGCATCCTGGACCAGGTCTTCGGCCTCGGGCGCATCGCCCGTCCGGATGCGGCTCAGCCTCACCAGCTGATCAAACTGGGCGCGATACAATTCAGCGAACACATCTGCGCCAGGGAGACCACCACCCTCAGGACTCACCTGCACTCCGCGCAGAGTGAGCTCTCGGCCTACGGCCCCCACGACTGCGCGCCGGTTCGACATCAACTGCCGCTTCGCCACCGACTTCGCATTCGTTGCTCGCTCAGACATGGAAACTTGCTTTCACCTTATCCCCTGGCGCGGCGAGCGAAGGGAGAGCGTAGCAATTCCGGGCTGCTTCTACGTTCACATCGAACCTCCAATCAAATGAGGACTTTAAGTTTCGTCGATTTTGCAACGTATAGTTTAAGTTCGCTTTGGATTCCAGTGAAAACTTAAAGTCTGCTTTATGGTGTTATGCTTTCCGAAAGCCAACTTGGGGCATGGACAGCGCCCGAAGAGAACAGATCGCCGCCGCTATCCGAGCGGCACGGCGTGCGAGGGGCCTTACGCAGGAAGCCTTGGCGGAACGCATCAACAGGACCTCCGCCAGCCTCAGCAATCTGGAACGGGCTCACGCCCTGCCTTCGCTCGACACCTTGATCCTCATCGCTGAAGTTCTGGATGTGCCGATCAATACTCTTGTTGATATCCCCACCGCAGGCCGGAAATCGCGGTCGAGAATCAGAGAAGAAAATGAGGCGATTGACCTCATACGCTCCCTGTCCAATGACCAGTTACGGATCGCACGCATCCAAATCGAAGCGCTCCGCTCCATGAAAAAATGATCCGCCCAAATATCATGATGGAATCCGGATTCGGTATTCTGAGCAAAGATGTTCAGACACGTTTCGAGTTCGCTAATCATCTACGGAGTGAACAACCCAACCGTATCCTATCAGCTTTCTCCGGAAATATATTCAAGGACGCGGACTACCAAAATTTGCGGCTGAGGGCTGATGGGGGCGAAGCAATACAGCCGCGATAGAACCACAGCTGATCTTCGAAACGGCTTCTCAGTCGAACAAATCTCTGCAAAGCCAAGGTCGCAAGTCTTTTTTTATTTCATTGACGGCGATTGGTCATCCGGCATTATCAAGTCAACATGCGATACACCAATCGCCTGAGCGAGTTCATATAAAGTCACCACTGTTGGATTGCGTTTGCCCTGCTCCAGTCCGCTTAAATATTGCTGACTGAATCCTGAGCGCGCCTCCACCTCCTCCTGAGTGAGGCGCTTTTCGCGACGAAGACGCGCAAAGTTGCGGCCCACCAGCCTTCGCATATCCATGCTGGAAGAATAGCGTTTACATATTTTAGTGTTATGTACTATAGTATGTATTTGGATGCCCGGCTGTCCCGGCCGGTCGTTGCCTGGAGGCCGCGTATGCCAAGCAAGTCAACTCGCCAAGTAATCGCGAGCCTACCTACCATATTGTTGCCTGGCTCTGGCAAGGCCTATAACGATAATGCAGCTGCAGCCTGCTCGGAATGGCTCGCCCGACATAATGAACAGGAAACGCTTGCCAAGAGCTGGCAGAGACTGGAATCTTACTTAATCCGTGAACGCGAATGGTTCCAGCTTACCAAACGCGAGCGTGCACTCCTGCCGGAGGCTACGCAACTGAATGAGATCAGCAATAGCCTTGATGAGCTTTACGCGCTGAATCAAAGTTTGCTCAATACGCTTTCTACGATAGGTGCAGCCACATCATATGGACTTGCTTGCAAGCTTTCCGTCGCCTTGGCGCTCATTCATCCGGAGGAGAACAAAGAAGTGCACAAGCTACTACTGAGCGTTCTGCGAGACGTCAAAACAACTGCGCTGACCATCAAGGAGTGAATGGCCAAAAAATACGGACCTGAGGATTTGACGTACCGTCAAGCCTGATAGCTGGTCTCACTGAGGCGCATTGGAAGCATCGCAATCATTCTTCAATTCAGCGCGATTAGTTCATGAAGCTTGGCATCTGGGTACAGCGGACGGAGTAGGGGTATTTGAGCAATTAGATCATGTTCGCAGGTCGACGACGGATGCGTGTCCATCAGTGATGAGTTTGTTGGCTGCAGCTACGACCGCTTCGTGGTGAGTGAAAAGCAACACCTGAGTTGCTGAGCCGATCTCGGCGAGAAGCTCCAGTGTCGCCCGTCCCCGATCATCATCGAAATGAACAAGAATGTCATCTGCGATGAGGGGGATCGGCTCAGCGTTTTCAGCGTAGTGCTCGATGCTCGCGAGACGGAATGCCAAAAATAACTGATCTCGGGTACCATCACTCATTTCGGAAAGGATCACGGTATCTCCGCCCGGTCGGCGACCGACAACAATCGGCTCTCCATCACCGTTGACGTCGGTTTCTATTCCACCAAACTCCCCCCGCGTGCATGCAGAAAAGAGTTCGCTGGCCCGGGCCAGCAACGGATCCTGTTGCTCATGCCGCACTTTTTCAATGGCCGCCTTCAGCAACGACTGCGCAAGCGAAATCTCTACATAGCGCTCTATTACTTGATGCATCTCCGCGCTCGCCGCCTCACGCTCGGCAATCATGCCATTCAGCCGATCGTCATCGACAAACGCCCTGACCTCAGCGTCGGCGCTCTGCTGAAGCGCAATCGCTGTTTCGATGTCGTTGTCTCGCTGGGCAACTTCGTCGTCCAGCGCGGCAAGCTGAGTTGCAAGGTCATCTGGATCCTGCCTCTGCCACTGATCTCTGAGCGACTGAAAGGAATGCCCATCACCCGCCGCCACAATAGTTTGCTTGATAGTGTCCAGTTCGATGCGAAGTTTTCTTCGCTTTTCAATTCGGGGGGCCAAAGCTTCCAGATAATCGGGTTCACAATCACACTTGGACGCCAGGTCCAAACGCACCGTATCTAAGGCCTGCAAGCGACGTATCGCAGCCTCCTGGTCGAGCCGTGCCTTATCAGCTTGCGGTAACAGAGCGTCGCGTTGAAGCTTCCGACCAGACGATTCAGCAAGAAGACGCTTGAGATGGCGCGCTGAAGCGACCGCGTCATCCGGCAATTCTGCACCAAAGCGTTTTCGGAATTCACCTATAGCGCCTTCCAACTTCTGATCGTCTTCCTTGATGCGCTGAATGCGCGTAGCCGTAATACGGATGGCACTGAAGACGCCAGCGGCACCGGCCCATTCCGTCGCAACTTCCGTCGCCTTCTGAGGCGTCACACTGTCTGGCAATCCAAGTTTGGAAACCGCTTGCAACCATACCGCCGTCCATTTCCGCTGCTTCTCAGCAAAACCTTCGATCTCCTGCTGACGTCTACCTTCACGGGCCACCAACTTCGCGATTTCGTCAGCGTCCCGACGATAATCACCATACTGATCATCATGCGCTTTCAGCACCGCGACCGCGCGCTGTACGCGGACTGCAGTCGACGCTCCCGGATCAGTTGGAGAACTAGCCTCGACTTGATTCAATAAATTCCCCAGTGTCTCGACCTCAACTTTCAACTGGGATCGTCCTGCGCTCAACAGTTCGAGTTCGCTTTGTTGCGCGATCAGAGAGCCGCGCGCCTCGGTCAACGCAAGAAGAAGACGAAGATCGCGTTCTATCGCAAAGGCATCAGGCCATAACTTACTCCAGGCCTGTTGATTAGCACTGAGGCGTTGTTTGAGGTCATCAATCGTTTGAAGGGCGTGGTCGACGTCGTTATCAGCTTCGAACTTTTCCCGTTCGGTGGAGGCAATATCCGCCAACCGTTGTGCTTCGGCGCCGCGCCGATCTACCAGGGCGTCGGCAGCGTCACGCGAATGCTCAAATTTTGACGCCTCTTTATTGCGTTGATCCTGAGGGGGACGACTCCATCCTTCATCGGGAGCATCGAGATAATATGATCGGAGGTTATCCCAA
Source organism: Alphaproteobacteria bacterium (assembly GCA_018830285.1). GTDB lineage: Bacteria > Pseudomonadota > Alphaproteobacteria > Caulobacterales > Hyphomonadaceae > Hyphomonas. Next base: position 20,060 of record JAHJSB010000064.1, on the reverse strand, counting down.
ACGCTGTCCCTATCGGACCGCGCCTCGGTAACCGCAGCTGGCGTGGGCGGCTGAGTGCCCGTCGCCAGGTGAGTTAAGCGCCTCGCTGCGCTCTCGCTACGTTTAGAAGCCGCTTTGCGAGCGGAGTCTGCCTGACGCAGTTCGCCATCAACGGCTGTGGCCCGATCAAGTTCGCTATTAACTTGTGCGACACTTGGCCAAAGGTTGCGCGAAAGCTCCGAGGAATTAAGTCCCAATGCCTGCGCCTCTGTGTCTATCGCAGTTTGTTTGTCCGTGATCTGCCTGCTCTTCAAATCAAGGTCCAGCGCCAGTGACGCAAGCCTAAGCAGGTCCGTTGCGGATACAGGTGCGGGCTTGTCGAAGCCTTTGGCAGCCCGCTCGGTTTGCCTTTGGCGTATGGCGTCCAAGTTCTCTTTGCACTCGGCCAGCTGATCGCTTGCTGATGCCAAGGCAGATCTCAAGGTGATTTCTTCAGACGCCAGAGAGTGAACTTCCTCAATGGCAGCGCGGCTTGGCGCGAGAGCCTCCAGATCTTGATCTGCGTCTAGGCCGAGATGCGAGCGCAGATTGGCCAGTTGCGAATTGCTTTCGGCCAGATCCGAACGTCTGTTGGGCAGATCGAGCTTGGCTTTTTCAACATGAACGGCGAGCGTCTCGACAGCATCAATTTCCGTTGCCGCATCTACTATATCGCTCGCGATGACGAGCTGATCCAACTGACTTTGGAGCCCCCTGACCGTTTCCTCTGCGCTGGCGAGCGTCCCCAGTTCCATTTTGCGCGCGTCCAGTGTGGTCGCAATCTCGATCGCCAGACCGTCGGCAAACTCCTCGATGTCCGCAAACTCCCTGAGCTCCATCTCTGTTTGAGCAAAGAGCTGTAACTGCGGTGCAGTACGTTTAAGGCGTCCAAGGCGAACTATGGACTCGCGGGCGCCTGCCTGCTGGCCGCGCAAAGCGGCCAAGGACGCGGCGGCCGCCAGCGCCGCCCGTTGTGATTTAAGGAAAGCCTCGCGGGTAGTTGTCGCCTGTCTGACGGCTTTGTCTGCAGCCTGAAAAGCATCTAGCGCCATATAGAATTGCCGCTTGGCTGATCTTTTTGAAGAAAACAAGCCGTCGGCTTCTTTCTCCAGGTCGGTCAGCGCCGTCACCAAGGCACGAAGTCCGCCGCCAGCTTCAATGATGAGACGACCGATCTCGCCATCGGAGGCAAGGAGCTTCTGCCCTCCATCTCGCAGTGAAACGTGATCGAGGCCGAACAACGCGCTGAACCGGTCCCGGTCGGTGCCGTTTAGCATGGCCTCCATCTGGGCACTGGGGACCGGCGCGTCATTTTCGTCGACCAAGTCTCCTGGCGGGCGACCTTTCTTTCGGCGAAGGGTGAGCCCCGACCCATCCGCCAATCTCAGCGACGCCTCGATCCTTATCTGATTATTGCCGAATATCCCTCCGTGAGACGACGTGTGGGGTACACCATAGAGGAGATCGCTGATGGCGCAGAGTAGCGTACTTTTTCCAGCTTCATTTGGACCGAATATGATAACCAGACCTGCTTTGTCCGCGAGGTCGATCTCGCGGGTGGCGATCGCCCCATACTTCTCCAGAGAGATGCGCTCAAATTTCATGGCTGGTTTGACGACCGCGCAAGAATTGCTTTGGCCAGTTCACGCGCCTTCGCTCCGGCGGACTCTTTCAAAGAGGCCTCAAGCGAATCCAGGCGCGCAGCTGCCGGAAACTTAATCCGTACCTCAGCAAACGTTCGTTCAAGTTCCTTCGCTATCAGTGCGTCATCACCGATTTCCGAGATCACCGCTTCCAGACGCCCAGCTATGGATGGGTCGAGACCTGCAGTGTGGACGGGCTTTGTAGTGGATACTTCGAGCTTCTCAACCCAGATATCGTCAGAAACGCTGGCCGCAACAGTCTCGACTTCTTCCTTAAGGCTCATTCGGTTTGCCGTAAGCTCAGAGTGCAGTACGCTCTCGCCGGTCAGCCTGAGCCGAGCCACGACCGATCGGCCATCGCAGCCCTGTAACAGCTGCTCCAGCGCTCCTCGAATGAGGGTCAAAACAGCGAACCGATTATCCAGTCCCGATATGTTGACCTCACGGCGCTCCCAGCGAACTACATCAAGGGTTCTATGTTCGTGGCGGTCGATACGGCCATCAACGACATGAACCAACGTAGCGCCCTTTGGGCCCGTCTCTCGCGGATTGCGCCCCTGCAGGTTGCCAGGGAATATGATTAGCGGATCTTCGCAGAGGACCTCGCGCGTGTGGACATGACCCAGAGCCCAATAATTGTAGCCATGGCTGGCGAGTTGCTCCGCTGTGCAGGGAGCATAGGGCATATGGCCAGCCCTCCCCTCACAAGCCGTATGCAACAAACCAATATTGAACCGGCCGGACGCGGGTGCCGGATAGGCTGCAGCCAGATTCTCACTCACATCGCGTTGGGCGTAGCTCATGCCATGGATTGTGACACGAAGGTCCGGAACGTCGAGAGACTGCGGGCTTTTCGATCCCAAAATATGCACATTTTCGGCCAGATCGAGCCTTGAAACGAAGCGATTTTCAGCGTCGTGATTGCCAAGGATCGCGTAGACCTCGATTCCTGCTTCTTGGAGCCTGCGCATTTGTGCCGCGAACACGAGACCGGTCCGATAGTCCTTCCAATCACCATCGAATAGATCGCCCGCAAAAAGAACAAAGCGGCATTTCTCTTCAATCGCCAGACTTATGAGGTTGTCGAAAGCGGTGCGGGACGCATCGGCGACACGCTTGGCTTGCTCTGCAGACTTTCGAGCCAATCCCAGTAAAGGACTGTCTATGTGAAGATCCGCCGCGTGAAGAAAACTAAAATCGTTGGACACTGCCACTCCGTATCGCGCTTACAAACTGCTGCTACTGACATTGAAAAACAAATCTACTTCTCGGTACCGCGATTCGCTTCAGCCAGCTTCACGAACTCCAACGCTGGCGGTCGATGAATTATAACTTGACTGCGCGTCATATAAACTTGGTCACATTGGGTGCGCACATCGAACCGGGAGACGGAGGAAGCTCAGCGTGTCCCATCCATATGGCTAGGCTCCAATGAGCCAGGAACTCTGACCGGACGTCCATCCTTGCACCATTTGACTTCGCCCTGCTTCAGCCAGAAATGGCAGCCGCATGCGTTTTTCTGATGCACGGACGGCGACAGGGTAGGCCGCCCCCAAACATCGACAGAGATTTGCCACCGTGGCCGCTGGTTTGGATTGAGTGAAAGAGAGATGATCTGCCCGCAGCCACCGGGACAGCCTAAACATGCCCATTTCAGCGTCCCAGAATCGTCGACCAGAATGAGAGTGTGGCGATTCTGCAGGGGATCCGATGGAAAGCGCGTTTGCCGGGAGACAAGAAAGTCTGCCTTGAAGAACCAGGTGCGGCGAAGGATCCTCGCCAAGCGCTGCGGAAATGCAATTATCCAGTCTCTCATGTCAGGTCACCTGGTCCATAAAGGGTATCATGTCGGCGCGCCCGAGCGTCCATGCAGCGTGGCAACAGGGACAGCCGTCCCGCTTGTCGATTTGCGGGAAGCGGTCATCGCGGGCGTGAAAACGGCGGACTCGGGTTTGGGCCATGCCGGTTTTGCCTGCGAATCCGGTGAGGCCTGCCAGCCATTCATTTACGGCCATACATGCTGTCTCACTTGTGAAAGTGACGACAGCGGGAGAAGGGTCACCTTCACCCAGCAGGTAGGCTTCAGCCTTTTGCAAATCATAGGATTCCGGATCGTTACGCCTGAGCGATTCCTCACGCGCACGGCGCGGGCTCACATGATTGCCGCAGATCAGGCAGGGGTGGCCCGCAACCAGAGTCGTCACGCGCGCGAAAAGGTCGAAACCACCGTCGCTGCGCCGCTGCATGGCAAGTCCCATGTCGATGACCGGGATACCGTAAAACCGTGCGAACCGATTCAGGAACAACCTTCCGGAATGATCATCCGTGCAGCAAAAGATCACGTCGCACGACTTGAGTGCATCAAGGCTTGCCTCCTCGCCGGCCCAAGCGTCCACAGTAACCAGGTGCATGCCAAGACCGGCTTGTTTGACGATGCGGGCATGCAGGCCGGTTTTTGGCAGGTGTGCGTCCGCATCAGCACGGGCGGCTCCATGCAGGCGATTGAGATTCGTCTCTTCGACGCAATCACGATCGAGCATGACTGCCTGCCGGATGCCGAGTCTCATGAGCAGCGGAAGAGTCGCGCTTCCAGTAGCCCCACCTCCGACGATCGCGCACCTGAAGCCGGTAAGCATCCGGTTTGAAGCTTCTCCGAAGAGCCGCACCTGGCGGTCGAGGAAATCGGGCAGGGCGACTGAACCGTCGTCAAGGAACAGATCCGGGCCGGAGCGGAGGATCCGGGTAATGAGGTGGTTTTCAGTCTGCGAACACCAATAGCGAGCAGCTAGGTCTCCATCGCCGGAGATGACAACACTCAAAAGGCCCGGCAGTCCCTTATGAATGACCGTGCGGGCTAGTTCACTCTCGTTTTCGTTGTCCTGTGTCGAAAAAGACGCCGGTCCGTTCGGGTGGGTATGCACGATCGCGGGCACCATCCCCAGATCCGCCGCCTGGTTCAGGAGGGACATGAACCCATCCGTCTGCCAGGTCACATGCACGGGTGACGCAGAAACACGATCGCCGGCCGGAACTTCGGAGAAAGCATGCGAGATCAGCCTGCGCCGGGAACTCCCGAGCCAGGGGTCGCTCGCAATATCGGCGATGCCGAACAGCATGTATCCGGCGCGTTCCGCACCGCTCCCTTCAGTGAGAAGGGAGCGGACGGATGCCTCATGCGGGGCAAGCAGAATGATATCCATCGCCGGCGTCATGGGCGGGCCTCGTTCAAGGCCGTCTGGACACGTGCCAGCATTGTCCGGAGACCATCGATACCCGGCCGCCAGGCTTCATTGTGCCGGGACCAGCGCTGCCAGGTACGCCCGGCGAACGAGAAGCGAACATTTGTTGCCTTCGGGGCACGGCCAGATGGCGTCAGGGTGAGGTGGGGAGACACGTAGAACATGTCCGGCGAACAATCCGGATAGCCGCTTGGCAACAGGATGAGGAGGTCGGCGTTGGCATGGTCGAACTTCCCATCGGGCAACTGGAAGGCGTGGATGATGACGCCGGCCTGGCCGTTGCTGGAGAGGAGTTCGTAGTTCATGCCATGGCCGTCCAGGAAAGCGCGGTCAGCCGACGGAAGTGCCGCCAGGCCTTCTGTCGTCTGATCGATCAGCGAAATGAAGCGTTCAATTCCGGGGGCGTCCAGATGAATGATGTCACAATCGCCGATCTTGCGGTCGTGACCACCGGGAACGTCCAGCCAGAGATTGTAATTTGGCGCAAGGCCGGCGAGTTTCTTCAGGACGAAGCCGCTGATGCAGGGCTGCGGCCATTCGAGGTCCTTCTCGTCGATCTTGAACCTGAACGTCCTGTCGGAACGCACGACGAGGACCTTTTCCGCACCGCGGCCGCGCAGATCATAGGTTTCGTCGAGGCGAATGTCTTCGAAGTCACCGTTCGGCAAGATCGCGATGACGAGATATTCATCGACCGGCTGGCCGTCGACCAATGAGACGAACTGGCGCCCGAGAGGCTTCGGGTCTCGCAGCACCGCAGGCTCGAAGTCGAGAGATGTGTCGCCGATCAAGACACGGAACGGTGCGCCGGGCCGGAGGGGACGGCCCTCACGGACGGCCTCTGCGAGATCGTCGATATCGGAATCGGGGGGTGTTTCTGCCATTGTGATATTCCTTCTGCTTGTGGCGAAGGCAGAAGGCCCCCGCTCGCACAGAGACAATCGATGGCCGGAGAGAAAACCGGGAAGTCAGGCGAGATTTTTTTTGCCGAGACTTCCTTCCGGCAAGCCGGAACAGATGAAGAAGTGGGGGCAGCGTGGGCATTCGCGGTCCGGCCGCGCCGGTTCTGCGGGAAATCGGCCGTCGAGGATATGATGTATCTTCTTTGCAATCTTGTCCCGGCTGGTGGCCAGCCGCTTCGCCGTCGGGTTCAAGGACAGACGGCTTTCATCGCTGAGAAAGACGAACTCACCTTCTGCGTCCGTCCCGGCCGCAAGTTCGAATGCAAGTGCGTCGAACTTTTTCGCCGAGTCCGTTGTCTGCCTGCCGGTACGGATGCGGCGCAGAATGGGTTTCGTCCCTCCGCCGACGATATGTTCCGTAGGCGTGACCAGGAGTTCGCCGTCTCCGACTTCAACGGTCAGCGTCACGGGGGGGCGACGTGTTTCTCCGGTCCGGACCGACACAATATGGTCGACAAGGCCGCGTGCCAGCCGTTTGTAGTCATCGGCATAGCCGTGTTCGACTGGTCCCCATGCATGCCAGCATTCCTCGAATTCGGAATCGATCCATGTCCGGTCTGGATCGTGCGCGTGCTGATTGCACAGCCGGTCGACCAGGGCCTGAACGGCGTTGTGCATACGCATGAAGGCCGTTTCCGACCTTTGCCCGCCGAGTTTCAGGACATGGGTATACAGAAAACGGCGCGGACATCGGTCATAGAGGGCGATCTGGGACGGGTTCATCTGCAGGGGCCTGTCAAAATCGACCTGAATGGTTTCAATCAGGGCCTGACCGTCCTCCATTGCGGCGATCGCGGGCTCCTCTCGCATCAAATGTCCGATCCGATCCAGAAAGGGAGAACGCTTCATTGACCGACCTGCTTTGTCCTGCGAATAGGCGTAAAGATGGAGCCGGTCTCTTGCGCGCGATAGCGCCACAAAGAACAAGCATTCCTGCTCTTCGTCATGACCCTGAGCCTGTGCCGCGACCCCGTTGTGAACGGCGCCCTCAATCATGCCGTCAGGCGGGGGAAGGGCGCGATTTTGTCTAGCGGATCGCGGCAAGGAAGCATTTGTCAGGCTCGGGAGATGGATGACGTCGAATTCCAGTCCCTTGCTGCCGTGGATCGTCATGAGACGCACGGCGTCGAGGGATTGGGCCGCAAGCGGAAGGTCCCTGAGATCGCGTTCGTCGGAGAGGATGACGAGTCGCCGGATATGGCGCAGCAGGTCACTAACCGGCAGGCCCTGCCGGTCATACTCGGCAGACCGTAGAAAGTTCTGTAATTGCCAGATCGCGATGGCCGGCAACGGGTTGCCGCATCCGGCCGCTTCGGCAAGGCGGGCAGCCAAACGCGAATTATCGAGATAGATTGCCGCAAACGCCCGCCAAGGCGTATCTTTCGGGCTGCACGAAGCGACGGCGTTAGCCACTTCCTTCAATGCGAGCTTACCATCGTCACAAAGCCCGGGCGCGTCATCGATCCTGTCGACCCAATCCATAGTGGCAAGGTCAGACTGCGCGCGCATGTGGTCTGCAAACAACCGCACCTGGTCCAGTGTCACGGCATAATCTGGCATGGCGGCGACCGAAACCAAGGACATGGCCTTCGGGTCGACCAGCAACGACAGCAGCGACAGAGCCTGTTTGACCTCCGTCCGATCAAACAAAGGCCCGAGATAGAGGACCGGAATACCCCGATTTTCGAGACCCTTCGCGATTTCCGATAACCGGGCATTGCCTTTGCACAGAACGGCCTGGTTCGAGAATGCAACACCGCCGGCATTGAGCTGCCGAATGCGCTCTGCCACTTCATCTATTTCATGGTCCCTTGTCGGAACTGAAACGAATACAGGCTGGGTTCCGGACATTCCCTTGTGCGCCACTGCGGCCACGTTCGAGCCGGCTGCGATCATGCCTTGCTTGGCAAACCCGACGAAGCCGTCGCAAATTTCCTGATGGGATCGATAATTCCGCGTCAGGCTTTTTGATTTGCCCTGCGCAAAATCTTCCCTTGCGAAACGTTGCATATTGGCGGAGGACGCACCTCTGAAACGATAGATTGATTGCTTGGCGTCGCCGACGACCCAGAGCCCTTTTCCGTCGGGTTTGAGAGCTTTCAAGAGACGGACGCTGGCGCGGTTTACGTCCTGGTATTCGTCAACGAGGACGTGGCCGTACGTGCCCCTAAGCCGGGCGCAGACTTCGGAATCAGTTTCGACGAGTTCGGTTGGTCGCGCAATGAGGTCCCCGAAATCGACGGCGCCGATCTGTCGCTTCATCTCCTCATACATATCGTAGACATCGGCAACTTCCAGGCACTTTTGGGCCGCGGTCTCTTCATCGTCAGTCCGGGCGGACGCGGCCATGCTTTCGGCAAGTGTCCGATAATGGTGATGATTGACGACTTCATCCTTGGCCCGCGAAATCGCCGCCAAGATGCGGCTGAGATTCTCTGTAGGGTCCCAGAGGTCCCGGAAGTGGAGAAGATTGAGGCGAGGAAAGCCGTCTTCAAGAAGCGTAATGGCACGCGTTGCATCGAGCAGGACCGGTTCCTTCGGCAGGCCCAACCGGTCGTGAAAGCGCCGGACAATGTCCAGCCCGAACGAATGAAAAGTACCGATCCAGGCGGCGCCTGCCAACTCCGGCCAGAAGGCGACTGCGCGGTCCATCATTTCGGCAGCTGCCTTGTTTGAAAACGTCAAGACAAGGATCGATGCGGGTTTAACCTCGCGCTCCCGGAGGATCGATAGTCTGCCGATCAGGGTCTGAGTCTTGCCGGTACCGGGGCCCGCCTCGAGCAGAAATGCATGATCGCCGTGGGACGCCGCCTCGGCCTGTTCATCATTCAGAGGTTTGGTTTCTCGCGACTCTGGCGTGCGGCTGGGCAATTCCGGGAGCAGGATCGCATCGAATAACTGAACGGCGACGAGATCGTAGGGCGCGTTCATACGCGCGGAAATCTCTCTGGCAGACAGGCCTTGTTCGATATGGAGCATTCTCGCGAGTGAACGCGGAAACAGGAATTCCCGGGCAAATAGGTCCATCTGGATTTCCTGGCGGGCCTTACTGTTGTAATCGACGACGCGGTCGGCTCCCGTTTCGGCCGGATCTGCGGAGCGGACCAGATCGATGGACGTGACAGGGCCAATATCGATGTGCCCTCCAAATTCATCGTGCCCGATCTCATGGGCTACCAGAAAGGCATCGAGAAACGGGTCTTGCGTGCGTTCGTGCCGAATGCTTCCCGCGTCCCCGTCAAACACCGCGCGTCCCCCGTTCAGTAGGGCATGGCCGGGAGGATAGGACCTGACCTCGATATTGCGCCTGTCAGCTTCCTTGAGGACAAATGCGTAGGGATGGGCCGGATCGGCTCCGCTCCGCACCAGGTCCGCGTGCAGTGTCTCTGCCCGCTGACGAGTAAGCTCAATCGGATCCATCGGAATGTTCCAGTTCGGCGAGCGCGAACGCTTCTTCCGAAGTTAGACCGAGGTTCCGGACGAAGTCGGAATAATCCATGATCTCGGATGGCTTGGGTTTGTGGTCCGATTTGAATGCAAGGGCGCGGCGGATGCCCGCAGCATGCCGGAAATAGGCAAGCATGTGAAGAACGCCGACGCCAGCAAAATCCCCCAGCCGCTTTAGAACACCCAACGGGATTGAACCCGGGCGCACCTGCGCGTCGCGAAACCCGGCGACGAAATCCCTGGGCAGCCTCAGTGCGCGCGCTAGTGCCCGAAGCCCGTCTCCCGAGAGCGCCGCTTCTATACGCTCAATATGGTCGGCAGTCTGCTCGAATGCGGGTTCTGCGGCCGGAGCCGTTTCGACAACCATCAAATCAAGGTCGACCGTGGCGAATTCATGGTAGAGGTCGGTGAGCGCCTCTGCCAGGTCGGGATACCTTAGAATATACGTACGCAGCGTTTCTGGAGCCATGTCCGGTTCCGCCGTGAATGCGAAGAAGACATCTTCGACTCGACTATCAGGCGTCATCTTGCGTCTCCCCACCCAGCATCCTTATCAACTTTTTCACGGCGCTGTCGCGACGATTGCGTACGGTCTTCGGATCGCAATGGAGCAGTTGTGCGATGCTGGCCTTGCCGGTGTCATCGCTTTGCGCCGGGATGCCTGCGAATATCATGTCGATAACCCTCCTCTCATTGTCCGGTAACGAGTCAATCGCCCGCCGAAGCTGAATCCGGTAAGTGACTTGCAGCTCGATCGGTTTTGACATCGGGTTGAGGTCGATGAGCGCCGCTTCGGCGTCCTGGCGGACCTCCCCGGTTTCTTGTTCCGTCAGGGATATTGCCGGTGGTACACGTCGACCCATAACGCGCAGCATATCGACCTTGAGCGACCTTGCTGCCCGGTCGAACGCAATTTCGAAAATATCGAGTGCTTCACAATAGGCGCCTCTGTCCTTCATCAGAAGAATCACGAACCGCTCAATCATGCGTTCATGGAGTTCGGATTGTCTCGCATTTTCCGTGTTACCCTGGACCGCCGATCGAAGACTCCGGGTCAGCCGGTTCATGACCAGGTCATACAGAATGGCGAAGCGGCGGTCGGAATTATCTGTGCGTGTTACGCGAAGGAAAAAAACTAGCACTTCGGATGGCAGATAGTTCGGATTCCTGCGGTCCTTCAGGCGCGCGCGATCAATCAAAGTTTCAAACGGCAGATTGTCACACGCATCGATCAGGGACTCGATCCGTACCGGACGTGCATACGTACCCCCCTCCGGTAACTGCTTCATGAGGGGAGGAATGCGATTCGCCATTTCAGATCAAAATTTCCTTGCGGCCCCAAATGTCGACCACATCGTAAGGCATCGAATCTACGACTAAATCTCTACCAGATGTTGCGAAAACAGTAATGTGTAAATTGAACTTGGGTGCATCATGGTGACGGAGGGCCTCCACGCGATGACGGTCTCGCTGGATGCATGCGCGTGCCATAAGCGTATCAAACAAGTTCCACCATCCGCAGTATGGTTTCTCCAAATCTCCATACGCTCCCAACCTTAATTGCGATTGCCCAACAAAACCGGCCCCAGCCACCCATCAATCGCCTCCGCAACATCCCGCTTCAAATCCGCATACTCCGCGCGAATATAGTGCTTGCGGGCCACGCTCGCCGTCTGACCATGGTTGTGCCAGATGTCGAGCCAACGCTCGTCCACCCCGGCATCGATGAGGTGCGTCTTCATCGTGCGCCGCAGGTCACGCGGATTCCAGTCCGGGAATTTGAGCTGCTTGTTCAGGCGCTTCGCGCCGCGTGAAATGGCTGCCATCGTGAGTGGTTCGTCCGGGTCGCGAGGATTGGACATAAGGTAGGGCGAGCGCGGGTGAGCCAGTTCAAGACACCGCGCCACGAGCGGGGCAGCCGTCCTGGTAATCGGTAGCTGATGCGACTTGCCATTCTTCGTTTCCGGCAAGACCAGCCACCCATCGCGCCAGTTGGCGGCGAGGCTCATGCTGACTTCCGTCACGCGCAGGCCCCCCATGGCGATCATCAGCTTCAGGACGCGGTGCGTTGGATGGTTCTCGTCCAGTGCGTGCCAGAGCGTCTTAAGTTCGTCGTTGGAGAGATACCGGTCGCCTGGTTTGCCCTTTGGCACCGTCGGAAGCTGCTCGGCGATATTGTAGGTAATGCCATAGTCCCGCGCGCCACCGCGATAATCGTAACGGTTCTTCACCGCCCATTTCCAGGCCGTGACGATGTAGGAGCGAAGATGTGGTGCATAGTTCGGACTTCGGGCGTAGCTCTCTGCCATCCAGGCCTGCAGGTCCTGGATCGTCACATCCCCGGCACGCGGCATTCCGCCGTGACGGGCGACCAGTAAGGGCAGGAGAGCATATTTCCCGTCAATGAGCGTACCCTTGACGCGCCCATAGGATTTGACGCCCCGGGCTTTCATGTCGGCAACGTAATCGGCAAAAAAGTTGGCGGCAGACGCCGACACGGCATCGGCCACCTCCTCCGCTCGTGCGGCCGACGTCGGCGCCAACGAACGCATCTCCCTGAATTCTCCGGCGCGCATCCTCGCTTCTCGGAGGCCGATCTCGGGATAGGCGCCAATGCGGACCCGCACCGTCTTGCCGCTCAGCTTCCGCACGGCCGAAAATGTCTTTGCGCCGGTCTTGGCCACACGCACTTTCAGGCAGGATTCGATCGTGTCGGAATAATCTCCGGCGTCGGTCACAGCCGAAAGCCAGGTGTCCGTAAGGCGCAGTTTTGCCATGAGTTTTTGACCTCCGGTTACCGTATGGTTACCACGGAGCCATTTGTGAGCAAAGTCTAACTTTTGAGACTTTGTAATACATTGTTATTATTGAATATTTGGTGACCCCGGCGCGATTCGAACGCGCGACCTACAGATTAGGAATCTGTTGCTCTATCCTGCTGAGCTACGGGATCACTGGGGCAAGCTATACGCCATGACAGGGCGGGATTGAAGCCTTTGTGGTGGTTTTCGGGGCGAGGCAGCGTGCTATGGACAGGGCGGGGCAGCGGCGCGGGGCCGGTGCCTGTGCGGGAGGGCCGGGGCGTGGCATGGGGGTGGCAGGGCCTGCTGATGGCGCTCGCGGCGCTGGCCGCCTGCAGCGCCCCGGACCCGCTGGCCGGGACCCAGCCTCGCGAGCATGGCCGCGTGGTGCGCGTGATCGATGGCGACGCGCTGGTGGTGGACACCGGACAGAGCGTGCGGCTGGTTGGCATCGAGGCGCCGGCGGGACCCTACAAGGACCGCGAGGGAGCGCCCTATTTCAATGAGTCGCGGCGGATGCTGGAGGACACGGCGCTGGGGCGCGAGATGCAGCTGTTCTATGCCGGGCTGACGCGCGACCGGTATGACCGGGCGCTGTCGCATGTGATGACGACGGACGCGCTGGGACCGGACCTGTGGCTGAACCGAGAGATGGTGGCGCGCGGCGGGGCACGGGTGTATCCGGATGCGGCGGGTGCCAATGACCTGTTGCTGGCGCCGGAGGCCGACGCGCGGGCAGCGAACCTCGGCCTGTGGGTAACCAAAGCCTACCGGATTCCGGTGGCGGCGCGGCTGAGCACCGAGGAGCAGGGCGCGTCGTGCGAACTGTGCCTCACCGGATCGGCGCTGACACTGGAGATCAAGCGCAGCGCGGCGGCGCTGTGCCAGGTGCAGGCCGGCACGCCGGTGCGGGTGCGGGGCTATGTCTATGGCGGCAAGCTGGAAATCGGCCGCACGCTGAACCTGGAGACGCTGGCAGGCAATTAGTCCGCGGGCATTCACAAGCGACGTGGTTTGCCCGATACAAGGTGAACGCATCCAGCCGGGAGACACGCAATGGTGGGCACTTATATCCTGATCGGCCTTGGGGTCGTGATCCTCGGCGCGGTGGTTCTGATCTACAACCGCCTCGTCGCGAAGCGCCAGATGGTCAAGAATGGCTGGGCGGATATCGATGTCCAGCTGAAACGCCGGACCGACCTGATCCCGCGCCTGGTCGATACGGTGAAGGCCTATGCGGCGCATGAGAACACATTGTTCGAGGATGTGGTGGCCAAGCGCGGCGAAGCGCTGGCGGCGGGCGACGACCCGCAGGCGCGCGGGGCGGCCGAGTCGGCGCTGTCACGACCTGTGGCGCGGCTGGTGGCGGTGGCCGAGGCCTATCCTGATCTCAAGGCGAACCAGAACTTTCTCGACCTGCAGAACGAGCTGTCCGACACCGAGAACAAGATCGAGATGGCGCGGCGCTTCTTCAATGGCGCGGTGCGCGAACTGAACACGGTCGTCGAGAGCTTCCCGGCCAACCTGATGGCTGGCCTATTCGGTTTCCAGACAAGCACCTTCTTCGAAATCGAGACAGCCGACCGCGCCTTGCCCTCGGTCGATTTCAAGGGGGAATAGCCTGTGCTGATGCGCCCCCTGATCGCCCTTTTCCTTGCGCTCACCCTGGCAATCGGCGCCATGGCCGAGGAGCGGATCAACCGGTTCGATGTTGACATCGACGTCCAGACAAACGGCGATATCGTGGTCAGCGAAACGCTGGCCGTCACATCGGAAGGTTACCAGATACGGCGCGGGATACTGCGCAACCTGCCCCGCTATTATGACGATGACGGCGCCAAGCTACCTTATGATTACACGATCATGCAGGTGACGCGGGACGGAGCTCGCGAGCCCTATTCGACCGAAACCGATGGCAATGCGCTGATCGTCCGGATCGGGTCTGCAGACGTGTTCCTCGAGAACGGCCCGCACACTTACGAGATCACGTACCGGGTGAAAAACCAGGTGCGCTATTTTGCCGACCATGACGAGATCTACTGGAACGCGACGGGCAATTACTGGGACTTCCCGATTGATGCCGCGACCGCCACGATCACCCTGCCGCAAGGCGCGCGGGTGACGGCGTTTGACGCCTATACCGGCGGACTGGGCACGGCCGGAAAAGATTTCGCGCACCAGTCTGGCGGTGACAGCCATATCTTCACGACGACCCGGGTTCTGCAATCGGGCGAAGGCCTGACTGTCGCCGTAGGGGTGGAGAAAGGCCTGATCGATCCGCCATCGAGCGCAGACGAGACGCGCCGCTGGTGGCAGCGCAATGGGTCGCTGGCGATCCTGCTCGCGTCACTGCTGGGCGTGTTCGGCTTCTCGATGCGTAATTTCAACAAGGTCGGGCGCGACCCGGTGAAGGGGCCGGTGTTTCCGCGGTACGCTCCGCCGGAAGGCTATTCGCCTGCGGGCGTCCACTATGTCTATTACCGCTCACTGACAGGCCACAAGGCGCTGATTGCCACCCTGATGAACCTCGCCGTGAAGGGGCATTTGACGATCGACGCGGGCAAGAAAAAGCAAACCACGCTGACGCGCACGCCGGAGACGGAAAAGCCCGCCACTCTGACGCCCGAAGACCTGAAACTGGAAGCAGGACTTTTCAGCCACGAAAATGAGCTGACGCTGGGCAAGGCATACGATGCGAAATTCACGGCGGCCTATGCGACATTCCAGAAATCGCTGTGGCGCGCCTATGGCAGCCGATACTTCAAATGGAATATCGGCTATTCGATCCTTGCGCTCCTCCTATCGGGCGGCGCTGTCGCGCTGGCGATCACGCAGGCCACGACCTGGTCGTGGTGGCATACAGCCACGATCCTGACGCTGGCGGCGCTGAATGGCTGGTTCATGTACCTGATGCCGGCGCCGACCCGGAAGGGCCAGGCCGTGCGCACCGAGATTGAAGGCTTCAAACTGTACATGGAGACCGCCGAGAAGCTGCAGCTGAACGCCGTGGAAGTCGGGAGCGAAGCGCCGCCGCCGATGACGACCGAACGGTATGAAACCTTCCTGCCTTATGCCGTGGCGCTGGGCGTGGAAAAGCCGTGGACGATGCATTTCGAACGGCTGATCCCGGAAGAGGCCGCCGCCTACAATCCCGGCTGGACCAATATGTCATCGGGCGGTTTCCGCAATATCGGCGAGATGACCAACGGCATTGTCGGCACGATGAGTTCGGGCGTCGCGACATCGTTGCCGCAAAGTTCCAGCTCGTCAGGATCAGGCGGGGGCGGATCCTCGGGCGGTGGCGGCGGCGGCGGTGGCGGTGGCGGCTGGTAGGCCTAGGCGTTCGGGATGAGACCCGAGGTTTCAGGATCACCAACAATCCGCACCAGCGCCTTGCGCAACTTGCCAAGCGCCTGATGCTCGATCTGGCGCACGCGTTCCTTCGAGATGCCGAGTTCCTGGCCGATCGATTCCAGCGTTACGGACTCCTCGCACAGGCGCCGCTGGCGGATGATATGCGTCTCGCGTTCATTCAGGGCCTTCAGCGCATCCGCGATCCATTCCTTGCGGCGATCACCATCGCGCCGGGCCATGACCTGGTCTTCCGGGATCGCGGACTCATCGGCAATGAGATCCTGCCACTGGCCGTCGCCATCGGCCGCGAGCGGCGCGTTGAGCGACCGGTCGGACGCCGACAGCCGCGAGGCCATCGCTTCGACATCGCGCATGGGCACGCCGAGATGGCCTGACACCCAGGTCATGTTCTTCTGGGTCATAACTCCATCATCCGTATCATCGATCTGGGCGCGCAGGCGGCGGAGATTGAAGAACAGGGATTTCTGGGCCGCTGTCGTGCCGGTGCGGACAATCGACCAGTTGCGCAGGACATAGTCCTGGATGGCGGCGCGTATCCACCATGTGGCATAGGTGGAGAAGCGCACTTCACGCGACGGCTCGAACCGGCCCGCTGCCTGCATCAGGCCGACATTGCCTTCCGAGATGAGGTCGGCCATTGGCAGGCCGTAATTGCGGAAGCGGGTCGCGATCGACACGACGAGACGCATATAGGCGGTGGTCAGTTCGTGGAGGGCCGCCTCGTCTTCCTGTTCGCGCCAGCGGCGGGCAAGGTCGAGTTCATGCGCCTGTTCAAGCATGGGTGCTTTCATCGCCGTCTTGACGAAGCGACGGTCGGCGGGGCCGTTCGAATCATAGGCGCTGGCCATATCGGACTCTCCTGCTGGATATCTTGTCTACGCGGCACGGCGCCGGATGGATCA
The DNA here is from genome assembly GCA_018830285.1 of Alphaproteobacteria bacterium. Taxonomy (GTDB): domain Bacteria; phylum Pseudomonadota; class Alphaproteobacteria; order Caulobacterales; family Hyphomonadaceae; genus Hyphomonas. Next base: position 3,673 of record JAHJSB010000064.1, on the reverse strand, counting down.
GGCGCGGAGACGGTTTTTCGGCGATAGCGCCCACAGGCCGCGCAGACCTTGACCCTGACGGCGTCGCGGGCTTAGAATTTTCTGGAACAATTCCAGAACGGAAAGCCCCTGACCCATGCCTGACAGCGCCCTGACCGAGCTGACAGATGCCGGCCTGCCGCAGACGCGGGCGGGCGAGATTGCGCGGGGCACACTGCGCCTGCTGGCAGGGCACGGCTATTTCGGGGTGACCGAAATGACCCTGGCAAACAATCGCCGGGCGGATATTGCCGCCGTGGGCCCGACCGGCGAGATCGCCATGGTGGAGATCAAGTCGTCGGTGGCCGATTTCCGGTCCGATTCCAAATGGCCGGACTACATGCCTTTTTGCGACCGGTTCTATTTTGCCGTTATGGCGGATTTCCCGCAGGACCTGATCCCCGAGGCGGCGGGCCTGATCGTGGCCGATGCCTTTGGCGGGGCGGTGATCCGCGAGGCCATTCCCGACAAGCTGGCGGGCGCGCGCCGCAAGGCCGTGATGCTGCGCTTCGCCCGGCTCGCTGCGGGCCGCCTGCAGGCCGGGCAGGATGCGGGCTGGACGGCGGCACAAGTCTCGCATACCTGACCCCACAGATGAGCCACGCCTATCCCCTTGCCCGCAATATCACTGAAGCGCTGGATCCCGGCGCCAAGGCGGCGCGCACGCGCGCCGACGCCGAGGCCATCGCGGGCAGCCTGAAAGTGGAATCGCTGCATACCGAATGGCTGAACCTGAGCGAGGCCGACGCCGACGTACAGATGGTGGCCAATGCGGGCGGCATCGCGCACGGCTTCCTGCAACGCTATGAAGACGACAAGGGTGCGCCTGTGGTGGCGGTGACCTATTGGCGGCTGATGGACACGGCGAAGGCCAAAAAAGCTGCGAATGCGCCCAGGCCCGAACCGGTGCCGGAACCGACAGAGGCCGACCACACTGACGACCTTTATTTCCGCTCCGGACGGACCAAGCCGTCGCGGCGCAAGCGCTGGGTCGACCCGCGCCAGATGGACCTGTTTGCCGAGGCGGACGAGGCTTAGGCCTCGACGAGGTTCCAGCCGCCCTTGCCGGTGAGCTTGCGGACGACCAGGTAAAGCAAGAGACCAACCGGGCCGAGCATCAACGTGAAAAACAGGCATGGCACGAGCGCCAGGTGCGGCACGCCGCGACGCTGGGCGTCGCGCGCCTGCCACGCACCGACGAAGAGATCGAACACGAGATAGTGCGACCAGCCGACCAGGATGCCGAGCGGATGGGAGAAGAGCTGGGACACGCCTGCCGCGCTGCTGAAGCCGCCGCCCTCGGCGCCCATGCCGAAGAACAGGGTCATCACCATCACCACGATGTAGAACACGCCAAGGACAAGCGGATAGAGGCCCGAATGGACGAGCGCCTGCGTGATGGGCGCGCGCGGCAGAATGGCCAGCAGGAGCCAGGCCGGCATGACGCTGAGATTGATGATCGTGTACAGGGTTTCGTAGTTCATGCTTGTCCCCTCCCTTTTGGGCCATCCTGACGCGGTGGGGACGCCGGCGCAAGACATTCGCGCCTGCCCGTGCGGCGCCTCTGGCGGGCGCTTTCGGGGGGGCGTACGGATTTTCAGGGCCGGGGGACGGGTCAGGTGTGCGGCAGGGGGAGGCATTCAACGACTCCGCAGTCCCGGCGCTGCCAAGGATCTCTTGCGGCGGGCCGGGACCGAACGGAGAGAGGCCCCGGCGTGCGCCGGGGACACGCAGATGCTGCGCCATCGCCGCCGAGGGCGCGCGCCAGCCGATCAGACACCGGTGCACGGACATTTCCCGCACCGGGCGCATCCTCGACCCTGCGGACATGGACATTGCCACATTGGTCTGCCGCGATCAGCAGGCCCCGGCCTGTGGCCTGGCGCTAGCGCTCGATGGCGCGCAGCTGCCACCAGAGCCACGGCCAGAACAGCGGACTTATGTAGCAGACGCACCAACTTCACGCCTTCCCAGATTCTGTCAGATGTCGGATTCTGTGTCTATGATCCCATCCCTAAGACCCACCGGAAAAATCAGACGCCAGCGCACGAAGTCTTTCGAGATCACGATAGGCGGCCTGCTGACGAAGCGAGCGGGTAATCATCCCATTTTTAATGGGCCTGTTTCCTAGACTTCACGCGGCAAGTTTCAGTTTCATGGCGGGGGTGATGCCGCCGATGCCCATGTTCGGGCGCTCATTGTTGTATGTCCATAGCCAGCGCGTGGCGTGATCCTTGACCTCCTCGATTGTGTTGAAGATGAACTGGCCGAGCCACTCCTGGCGGACCGTTCGGTTGTATCGTTCAACATAGGCGTTCTGCTGTGGCTTGCCAGGCTGGATGTAGAACAGACCGATGCCGCGCTTTTGCGCCCAGGTTTGCAGTTTCCCACTGACGTATTCAGGGCCATTGTCGACCCGTATACCCATCGGCCTTCCGCGCCACTCGATGATCTGATCAAGCGTACGTACAACGCGAGCCGCGGGCAGAGAGAAGTCGACTTCGATGGCAAGTCCTTCGCGATTGAAGTCATCAAGTACATTCAGCGTGCGGAACGACCGGCCATCGCCAAGCTGGTCTGCCATAAAGTCCATCGACCACATCTCGTTCGGACATTCCGGCACGGCCAGCGGTTCCGGCGTCTCCCGCACCAGCCGCTTCTTCGGCTTGATGCGTTGGTTCAGCTCCAGCTCGCAATAGATACGGCGGATCCGTTTGTGGTTCCAGGCAAAGCCCTTCACATTGCGCAGGAACAGATAGCAAAGGCCAAAGCCCCAGCGCCTTGTCGCATCAGAACTTGCCAGCCGCACCAGCCAGTCGGCAATTTCGGCATTCTCATCCGACAGCTTCGCCTCGTAGCGGTAGCAGGTCTCGCTGATGCCGAAGGCGCGGCACGCCAGTGCAACGGGAACGCCCTTCCTTTGAACAGCCTCTTTGGCCATCTCGCGTCGCTGAGACGGCCTTGCTACTTTTTTCCAAGGGCATCCTTCAAGAGCTCATTCTGCATCGCCATTTCGGCATACATCTTCTTGAGCCGCCGGTTTTCCTCGGCCATGGATTTCATCTCGGACAGCATCGCTGCATCCATCCCGCCGTACTTGGCTCGCCAGTTGTAATAGGTCGCGTTGCTAATCCCATGCTCGCGGCAGAGGTCCGCAACGGGCACACCGCCTTCGCCCTGCTTCAGGATTGCGAGGATCTGTGCGTCGGTAAATCTCGATTTCTTCATTGTCGTCTCCGTGCTTTATCAAAGCCGGAGAAGTCCAGTTTTCAAGTCCCTTAATTTCGGGGATGATTACCAGCGGACCTGGTGCACGAGAAAGGGCGGGGGGCCGACATAGAAGCGCTGGACCGCACGTTGCGAGTTCTGGGCTATGAAGGCGAGATTGCGTCTCTCATGCCCGCCCAGCGCGTCAGGGTGTTCCGCAATGGCGGACTAAGGCGCGCGTGTCTGGACGTGCTGGAAGCCGCAGACAGGCCGCTCACGAGTCGGGAGATAGCAGAGCGGGTCTATGGTAACCGTCCGGTCTCCCCGCCCTTGTGGTGAACGCCTCGATGCTGATTTTGGTTGGATGGAGGCGGATAGTGTCCGCCTGATTTAAGTGGACACGATCCGACCATGTTTGACCATAAGCCTGTGCGCACGCGGCGGAGCT
>JAHJSB010000063.1 GCA_018830285.1 Alphaproteobacteria bacterium | reverse complement strand
GATCCAGTTCGCAAGCAATTCTTCTGTTTCAACGGTGTAGCCGAGCTCGACCATCTGGACGCCCTTGAAGAACCGTATCAGGGGGGTGGTCGTGACGGGCTCGGCTGCGTCCGGCTGGTTATCCACCTGCAGCATCAGCCAGGTGTGGAGATCGCCATAGTCGCCGATATACGGCGCGACACCGATGCGCCCGCTATGGCTGACACTCTGATTGCCGGGAAAGTCCGTGGCGCGCGTCTCGAAGGACGTGAACCATCGGCGGGTTTCCCAGTCAGCGGCGAAACCGGCAATTCCGGCCAGTTCCGGTCCGGCGCTGCCGAACGGATCTGCCTGTCCTGCGGCCAGTTTCAGGTAGAGATTGCCCTGGCTGGAAGGGCCGTTCCATCGCTTCAGAAGGCGATTGTACTGAATGCCGGTGAACTGGATATCGTCAGCCCAGTTCCGCTCGGTATAAAGGCCAACGGAATCGAAGGCTGTGGGTGAATAGTGGATGTGCAGTGAGGAATAATCCCCATTGTTCATCTGCATGGCTGTCCAGCCGCCCGCATAGGAAACGGGCCTGGCCTCGGCAACCGGCGCAAGGATGGCCCATGCAAGGCAGGCCGCGGCAGGCGCGGCGTATGAAATGAAGGTCAATACCTTCTCCTCTGTTTCGGATTGATCCTGGGTCTACAAGAACAGGATCAGGCCCGCGGAGGTGGCGGTTCCGGAACAGACGGGTAGGAGGTGGCCGACTCGCCAAGGGGCTTGTCGAACAAGGGCGGGAAAGGCGCGGTGAGGCCGCCGGGATGAGGTGCGCCGGGCAGGGACGCAATAATGGCGGGGCAGCAGCAGGCTGTCATCCCGGGCATGTCCGTGCTGTCGACCGGCGCCGGGTCAGTGTCATGCATTGCGCTCATGTCGCAATCATCCTGCATGGTCATCGCGCCATGATGGGACATTTGCATGTCGGCGGAACGGCACTCGTCCTGCGCTGCGGCGGCAACGCCTGACGCCAGCAACCAGAGGCTTAGGCAAAGGATGGATAATCTGAAGGCCATTCGGATTTCTCTATCGCGCCTGTCCCCGGCCGGGTCAATTCACGAAGGCTTGACCTATTCCGCCGTCCAGCCGCCATCGATCGACAGTTCCGCGCCATTGATCTGGTCTGCGTCCGGCGAGCAAAGGAAGGCGGCAAAGCCCGCAATCTGTTCCACCGTGACGAATTCCTTGGTGGGTTGGGCCTCGAGGATCACGTCTTCGATCACTTGTTCCCGGGTCATCCCGCGTGCCTTGGCCGTATCGGCGATCTGGCCGTCCACGAGCGGCGTATGGACATAGCCGGGGCAGATCAGGTTACAACGCACGCCATGCTTCGCCCCTTCGAGGGCTGTCACCTTGGTCAGGCCGGCCAGGCCGTGCTTGGCCGTGACATAGGCGGACTTGAACGGAGAGGCGACCTTGGCATGGGCGCTGCCCGTATTGAGGATACGGCCCCAGCCCTTTTCCTTCATCCCCGGAAGGGCCAGTCGCGTCGTGTGAAACGCGGCGGTCAGGTTGAGCGCGATTATGAGGTCCCACTTTGCGACCGGAAAGTCCTCGATTGGTGCAACGTATTGCACGCCTGCATTGTTGACGAGAATGTCTGCACCGCCGAAATCGCGGGCGACATAGCCCATCATGTCCACAATCGCGTCTGGGTTGGTGAGATCGGCGCCCGAATACCCGACCTTTACCCCGAATTCTTTTGCCAGACCGGCTCTTTCTGCTTCAATTGCGGCTTCGTCCCCAAACCCGTTCAGCACGATATTGCATCCTTCGCGTGCAAGGCGGTTCGCAATCGCCATTCCAATCCCGCTCGTCGAGCCGGTGACGAGTGCAGTTTTTCCGCTCAGCATGGTGATGTCTCCTTGAGGCGCGGGCGCGCTGTGTTTAGGGATAAGGGCGGCCTCGGGAGGGCCTCGGACAATATGTGTTCAAGATAGGCGGGTTCAATGGACGGTGAAATTGGTGCTTTTGTAGAGGCGTTTCCGCGCTTTCTGATCTGGACTGCATCTGCAGGTGCTATGCTGGTTGTCGCAAGCACTATCTACGTGTTGCTGACGCCATGGAAGGAACTTGCACTGGTAAAAGGCGGCAACGCCTCGGCGGGTCTGGCGCTGGCGGGCGCGATTACCGGTCTCGCAATACCCATCGCATCGACCTTGGCATCGAGTGTGTCCTTGTTCGACCTCTTGATATGGGGCGTGATCGCCCTGTTGCTCCAGTTGATTGTTTACCGGCTCGTGGACGTTTTGCTGCGCGACATTCCGCAGCGGATCGAGCAGGATCAGGCGGGCGCGGCGATTGTGCTGATTGCCGCAAAGATTTCGTCGGCGCTGATTTTGGCGGCCGGATTGTGGGATCCGGCCCTGCAAAGGTTTTGAGTTGAGGAGACGCACGCACAAATGAGGTCATTTGATTGGGTCCTTTACCTTCTGGTGTTCAGCACCGTGGTCTGGACGTTGTTTGCCAATGCGCACAACGCCGATGCGCCTGAATCGCCTCCGACAGTCTTGGAATCGGACGGCCCGACATTGCCGCCGCCCTCCATCCTCGACGAGCAGATACTGGTCCAGGTCGACTCCCCGAAGGATGGTATAGGCACGGCTTTTGCGGTCAATAATTCCGGTGACTGGATTACGGCACGTCATGTCGTTGAAGGCTGCAACAGCGTAGGCTTGTTGGTTGCGCCCGACCAGTATGTCCCGGCCGCGCGCGTGACGGTTGATCCCGACCATGATCTTGCCCTCATCTCGACGGGCCGCAGCCCAGCCTCTGTGAAACTCGCTTTGGGATCGACGCTGCGCGTCGGCGACGAAGGCTATCATGTCGGTTACCCGCAGGGTCGGCCGGGTGAGGTGGCGACCAAACTCCTGTCGCGATCCAAGCTCATCACGCGCGGACGCCGTGATGGCGCCGAGCCGATCCTCGCTTGGGCGGAAATCGGACGCACGCAGGGCCTGATCGGCACGCTTGGCGGTATCTCTGGCGGTCCTGTCTTCGACAAGGATGGCGGCGTGCGTGGCGTTATCGTGGCCGAAAGCCCGCGCCGGGGACGGATATACACCGCTGCGCCGTCCTCCGTTGAAGCCTTCCTCACCAGTCTGGACGTTTCGACCGTCGAGGGCCCCCATGAGGCCTTCACGGTAAACACTTACGGACCGCAATCCGACAATGCCCGCCGCCGGCTGCAGGTGGTCAAGGTGGCCTGCCAGGTGCGCCCATGACTGATTTTGCCGGTCGCCTGGGCGCTGCAGCCCGCACGCTGGGCCCGCTTTGTGTGGGAATTGACCCGCATGCCGGACGTGTGCCCGCCCTGTTCGGCGGTGACACGCCAGACGGGCTGGCGCGCTGGGGCGAAGCCATCGTCGGGCAGGTTGTCGGTCGGGCCGGAATCATCAAGCCGCAAGTCGGCCTGTTCGAGCGTCTCGGTCCTGACGGTATGCGCGCGCTGCAACGCGTCTGCAACGCAGCGCGCGATGCGGGCCTGATCGTGATCGCGGATGCCAAACGCGGCGATATCGGTTCGACGGCTGAAGGGTATGCGCAGGCCTATCTCGGCAAGGCGGCCCCGTTTCCCTGTGATGCGGTCACCGTAAACCCCTATATGGGGATGGACACGCTGGAGCCCTTCCTGTCGGCGGCGGAATTGCATGGCAAGGGCGTGGTCGTGCTGACGCGTACGTCCAATCCCGGGTCGGCGGATTTCCAGATGCAGGACATGGGCGGTGCGCCGCTCTATGCGCGTGTCGTGGAAGCTCTCCAGCCCGCGATACAGCGGCTCGAAGGCGCGGACGGCTGGTCCAGCCTCATGCTCGTCGCGGGTGCAACCGGGCCTGACGAGGCGCGCAGGCTGCGGCAGCTGGCGCCGAAATGCCTGTTTCTCGTGCCTGGCTATGGCGCGCAGGGAAGTGGCGCGAAGGATGCCCTCGCTGGCTTTGTCAGGCGGGGTAACCACCTTGAGGGCGGCGTGGTGAATGCCTCCCGGTCCGTGAACTTTCCGGAAGGGAGCGTATCGGCAGGTAATCTCGCTGAATGGCAATCGGCCATCGCGCAGGCGATCGAAGCCGCGCAGGCTGATCTCACAGCGCTCAGCGGTGTCGCTGAACGATCCGGCACATTGGCGGGCAACTTACCTAGCGACAGACCTCGACAATTGCGGCCGAAGGGCTAGCATAATCGCCAATCATCAAAAGCGGCACCAGACCGCGAAATTCAATCCGAGGGGAGACATCAGGCCATGACTCATTGGCGTTCATTCATCATGGCGGGCGCCGCATTGGCGCTGCTCGCGGGCTGTGCCCCGAAAGAGAAGGCTCAGGAGGCCGAAAAGCCTGCGGAAGCAGCCTTCGCCGCCGTCGACACGAATCGCATCGCGACGGCTAGTGGCGGCGCCGAATGGCTGACCTATGGCGGCACCTATGATGAGCAGCGGTTTTCGACGCTGACCGGGATCAACGCGGAAAATGTCGGGCGCCTCGGCGTTGCCTGGACTCATGACCTCGACACCAATCGCGGTGTTGAGGCGACGCCGATCGTTGTCGACGGCGTCATGTATGTCACGTCAGCCTGGTCCGTGGTCTACGCGCTGGATGCCAGGACAGGCGACGCGCTGTGGACCTATGACCCGGATGTTGATCGCGCCGTTGGCGTGAAGGCCTGCTGTGATGTGGTCAACCGCGGCGTCGCGGTGCTCGATGGCAAGGTCTATGTCGGTGTGATCGACGGTCGCCTTGAAGCATTGAACGCGAAAACTGGCGAACGTATCTGGAGCACAGTGACCGTCGACCAGGCTAAGCCCTACACGATCACCGGCGCACCGCGCGTGGTGAACGGCAAGGTGCTGATCGGCAATGGCGGCGCCGAACTGGGCGTGCGCGGCTACCTGACCGCCTATGATTCCGAGACCGGCAAGAAGCTGTGGCGCTTTTACACGGTGCCAAACCCGAAAAAGCAGCCTGACCAAGAAGCCTCCGACAAGGCATTCGAAACCGTGGGCAATATCACCTGGGGTGACGAGGGCGCATGGGTCACCGATGGCGGCGGCGGCACGGTCTGGGATTCCATCGTCTACGACACTGTAAACGACCAGATCATCTTCGGCGTCGGCAACGGATCACCATGGAACCGCACGTTCCGTGACCCCGCCGGCGGCGACAACCTGTTCCTGTCGTCGATCGTCGCGGTCGATGCCAATACGGGTGAATACAAGTGGCACTTCCAGACCACGCCCGGCGACAACTGGGACTATACTGCCACCCAGTCGATCATCCTGGCAGACCTGCCGCTCGGCGAGGATGGCGCACCGCGCCGTGTCGCCATGCAGGCGCCCAAGAACGGCTTCTTCTATGTCCTGGATGCCGCCACGGGCGAGTACCTTTCGGGCGATGCGTTCGTTCCGCTGAACTGGGCAACCGGTCTCGACGAGAACGGACGGCCGATGGAAGTGGCTGCCGCCCGCTATGGCAAGGAGCCTCACCAGCAGCTGCCTGGACCGCTTGGCGCGCACAACTGGCAGCCAATGGCCTACAGCCCGGAAACCGGTCTGGCCTACATCCCGGCCCAGGAAATTCCGCAGGCCTATGCGGAAGACCCCCGGTTCGGCACCAAGACGATTGGCTGGAATACCGGCGCCGACTTCTCGTCCGGCATCCCGCCTATTGCGCCGCCTGACGTGGCCAAATTCCTCCGCTCGACCCTCAAGGGCCGGCTGATTGCGTGGGATCCGGTCAAGCAGGAACCCCGCTGGACCGTCGAGCATGAAAACGCGTGGAATGGCGGCGTCCTGTCGACGGCGGGCAATCTCGTCTTCCAGGGCAAGCTGAGTGGCGACTTTGTCGCCTACAATGCCGCGACCGGTGAAAAGCTGTGGAGTCAGAACGTCAAGTCGGGCGCCGCATCGGGCCCCGGCACCTATCTGATCGACGGCGAGCAATACGTGACGATCACGACCGGCTGGGGCAGTGCCTTCGCGCTCACCGCCGGTTATGCCTATGACGCGGCGGTGCCTTCGACGGTCGGCAAGGTTGTCACGTTCAAGATCGGTGGGACCGGCCTGATCGCCGACGCTGACTTCACGCCGATCGAACGGACCGCCAAGGCCGATGCCTTCGGTGACGAAGCGATGCTCGCGCAGGGCGCGGTGGCCTTCTCGCGCAATTGCATGGTCTGCCATGGCGCGCTCGCGGCCAGTTCCGGCGTGCTGCCGGACCTGCGCTGGTCAGCCATCACCGGCAACCCCGAAGCCTGGAAGGGCGTCGTGCTTGACGGCAACCTCGCCGCCAATGGCATGGTGTCGTTCGCAGAATACCTGACGCCTGAGGAAAGCGAAGCCATCCGCGCCTACGTCCTCGCGCAGGCCCATGCCAGCGCCGATCCCGCAGGCGGCGGTCAGTAACGCTTCCGACTCATTGGGTGTGGCGCGTCCCTGCGGGGCGCGCTACACTTTTTCGATGCAGTTCCTGATTGGTCTTCTTGGCATTCTGGTGGCGATCGGCGTCTGGTCGTGGCGGCTGCGCGTGGCCCGCGACGGCGCGCGCGAAGCGCTCGATCTTGCGCGGTCTGCCGCCGGCCTGCCGCGGCGCCTTGCCTTCAAGTACCGGGCGGGCCGCAACGGCCTCACCCTGATTGACGATCCCCGCGAGGCGGCCGCTATCATGATGATGGAAGTCGCCCGCGCCCGCGGCGGTCCGCTGACCGAGCGGCAAAGCGACGCCATCTCTGGCGAGATCATGCGGCATTTCAGTTTCTCGCGGGACGAAGCCGCCGCACTGGTGGCGCATGCCACCTGGGTGACGAACAAGGCGCCCTTGCCGCAGGAAACCATGCGCCGCCTCAGCCAGAAGATCGTCAGCGACCGCTATCTCGGCCCCAAGGAAGTGGTCGATCTGGACGGCATGCTCGAGGCTGTGTCCGAAGCTGAAGGCACGCCCACGCGCGACCAGCTGGCATTGCTGCAAGTGTATCGCGACCGGGCTGGCCTGAAGACATGAACGCGCTGCCAGTTGCGTTCCGTCAAGGCAGTCGCTAGGGGCCAATCATGACCGAGACCCTGCCTGCCGCTTACCGCGCCCGCGTCCGCAACGACAATTGGAACAATTATTCCGTGCTGCGGCACGGCGCCTTTGACGGCATGCTGGTGACCTCGAAGAATTCCGGCACGCACTGGCTGAAATACATGCTGGCTGTCGCTATTGCCGACACGCATGGGATCGACCGGCCCAAATATTTCTCGGAGAATGCGGTGCGGCCCTATATCGGCTGGCCCAAGGACAAGCCGGTTTTCCCGCAGATCCCCCGGCTCGCTTTCAGCCATACCATCCCCCACCGTCTGGTCGACTGGGGCTGGGCCCGGCGTCTGGCCAGCCTGCCGCCCTATGTGCTGGCGGTGCGCCACCCGATGGCCATTCTCGCCAGCCACCATGCCAAGTGGGAATATGACATCCAGGTCGACTGGCTGACCTATCTGCAGGGCGATCCGGCAGGCAGGCAGTATCGCTGCGACATCTACTGGCTGGCGCGGTTCTGGAACCGCTGGGGCGATGTGCGCCGTGATGCGCCGGGCCTGATCCTCAATGTCCATTATGAGGACACGCTGAAGGACGCGCGCGCCGTGCTGGAAGCCGTGGCCGCGCATTGGTCGCTGGAGCTGGCGCCGTATGCAATCGATGCGGCGCTCGCGGCGGGCACCAAGGAAGAAATGGCAAAGCATACGGATCCGGACGCCGAGCCGAACGTGCTGCAGAACCGCAAGACGTCGCTCGCCGACCTGTTCACGGGCGAAGCCATGGACCTTTACCGGACACAGGTGAAAACGCTGTTCCGGCACGACCTTGGCTACGACCTGCTCAACCTTCCGTCTTGAGGTAGCCGCTGGATCGGCCATCCGGGCCATACTTGATCCACCACGGTTCGGCCTTTGCCTGTTCTTCCAGGACGCGGAATATCGGATCGCTCAGCACAGCGTCGGCATAGGCGTGTGCGGGGTCGCTGAGCGGAAGACCATAGGTGCGGAAACGGGTCACGACGGGCGTGAAGAACGCGTCGGCGGCGCTCCATTGGCCGAACAGGAACGGCCCGCCGCTGCCGAAGCGTTCGCGCAACTCGCACCAGAGGCCGTCGATCCGCGCAATGTCGGCCTTCAGTCCGTCACTCATCGCCGGGGCAGCATGGCGCGACCGGATGTCCATCGGACACAGGCTGCGCAGGGCCGGAAAGCCGGCATGCATTTCCGAGGCGGCGGCGCGGGCCACGGCGCGAGCAGCGGCATCCACGGGCCAGACCTGGCCGGGCGCGGCCCATTCGGCGATCCATTCGGTGATCGCGAGGCTTTCCCACACCGTCTGGCCGTCCCAGAGCAGGAGCGGCACTTTGGCTGTCGGGCTGATCTCTTTCAGTTTCGCGCTCGTGTCGGGAAAATCCAGCGGCACGATCACTTCGTCCGCCGGCAGGCCAACATGGCGGGCAACCAGCAGGGGCCGGATCGACCAGCTGGAATAGTTCAGGTTGCCGAGGACGAGCTGTCTCATGCAGGCTTGCCATCCCCGATCGACCAGCGGGTCTCATGGATGTCGACCTGCTCGAAAACACCGGCTTGCGTGTAGGGGTCCTGCGACGACAGGGTCTTGGCGGCGGCGAGGCTTTCGGCCTGCACAAGGAAGACCGACCCGACCATCGTCTCGCCGTCATCAGCGAGCAGCGGCCCGGCCATGCGAACGGCATCACCCAGGCCCACGGCCCATTCCAGATGCGCCGGGCGGGCCTTGGCGCGCAGGGCGCCGCCGTCTTTCTTGTCGAGACAGTGTAGGCAGAACAATGGCATGAGCGTCTCCTCGGGGCCTGGTTGAGTGTACGAACCGCTATGGCATACTGCCTGCGAGCTTTCCACTGCCACGCAAATCTGGCGAATGTGAACTGAATGAATCATTGATCCTTCAGAAATTAGTAGTATGGTTTTCGCATGAATGAGACAACAGACACCCGCGAGCAGATCCTCGATGCCGCCATGGAGCGCATTCATCACTACGGCTACGGCAAGACGACCATGTCGGAAATTGCCCGTGACTGCAGCATGTCTGCCGGCAATATCTACCGCTTCTTCGCCTCCAAGATCGACATTGCCGAGGCCATGGCGCGCAAGTTCAACGCCAAGGTTTTCGAAGACTATGCCGCGATTGCCCGCAAGAAAACCTCAGCCTCTTCAAGGCTTCGCGAGTTTTTCGAGATGAGTCTCGAACGCACCTTCAAGGCGATTGAGGAAGACGCAAAGATCCTTGAAGTCGCCAATGTCCTCAAACAGGAACGCCCGCTCTATTTCAACGAACAGATGGCTCAGGAGCGCGTCTACCTGGTGCAGATCCTGAATGACGGCGTCCAGGCTGGCGAATTCCGCCCGCTCGAGCGGCCGGAGGAAACGGCCGAATTCATGCAATCTGCGTTGATGAAGTTCCGGTTCCCGCAACTGTTTTCGGCCCTGTCCCTGCAGAAATTGCAGCGGGAGCTGGGTGGTGTCCTCGATCTCCTGCTCGCATCTCTGTCGTGTGGCGCCAGCACGCCGGATCGTTAACAAAAACTAAACACTGAATAAAATCGAAATCGTTCATTGATTATTTTTCAGGGCCTGCTATATTAGGGTCATGGAAGACTATGGTGCCTTCCAAAAGACCCCTTGAAGAGCAATCCAATGACCCTCTCGAAAACTGAAGCCCGCCAATCCTTCTACGCCCTGCTGGCAGCCGTGCCGTTCGCGGTCGCCATCTTCGCAGCCACGCTCGCCCTTGCTGAATTTGCAGTTTAGTGGCGCCTGATCAGGCCTTGGCGCCCTTGAGCCCCGTGGCATAAGCCGGATCCAGCGTCGCTGACGCTTCATCCAGCGGCCACCGGGGTCTCGCCCCGGCGCCAAGGTCCCCGATCGCGTCGATCAGCCCGGCGGCCATCCGCTCGGCCCCGACAAGCGCGATCATCGCCGCATTGTCCGTACAGTGCCGCAGCGGCGGCGCGAACAGCCCCCCGCCAAATGCCCGTGCTTCCGCTTCCAGCGCCGTCCGGATTGCCTTGTTCGAGGCGACGCCCCCCGCCACGACGAAACGGATCGATTCCCCTTCACCCGGATCAAACCCCTCGAGTGCCCGGCGCGCCTTGCCGGCCAGCACGTCGCAGACGGCGGCCTGGAAACTGGCGCAGAGGTCGGCGAGGCGCGTCTCTGTCAGGGGTTCTTCGGCGGCCGCGCGGGCTACAGCGGTCTTAAGGCCTGCAAAGCTCATGTCGAGGCCGGGCCGGTTCATCAGCGGTCGCGGGAAATTGAAGGCTTTTGGATCACCGGATTTCGCCAGCCGTTCCACGGCCGGGCCACCCGGAAAACCGAGGCCGAGCAATTTGGCCGTCTTGTCGAACGCCTCGCCCACGGCGTCGTCAATGGTCGACCCGAGGCGTTTGTACTGGCCAAGTCCACGCACCTCCAGGAACTGGCAATGCCCGCCCGACACCAGCAGCAGCAGGTAGGGGAAGGGGCAATCGCCGCCGAGCCTTGGGCTCAGCGCATGGCCCTCCAGATGGTTGACCGCAATGAACGGCTTGCCGGCCGCTTGCGCAATCGCCTTGCCGGTCATCATGCCCACGAGCACGCCGCCGATCAGGCCGGGGCCGGATGTGGCGGCGACGCCATCGAGGTCTGAATAGGAAATCCCCGCATCCTTCATGGCGGCGGCCACCGTCCTGTCGGCAATCTCGGCATGCGCCCGCGCCGCAATCTCCGGCACCACACCCTGATAGGGCGCATGCTCTTCCAGCTGGGTGTGGATCACGTCCGACAGCAGCGTCACGCGCCCGCCTTCGAGGCGCAGCACGGCAGCAGCGGTCTCGTCGCAGGAAGATTCAATGCCGAGGATCGTCAGCGCGCGGGTCATGCGGGGGATGTAGGCCCGGATGGGGAGAATGGGAAGGCTGGGCATGCGTGGGTTGGCGCCCTGCGGCGGGCACGCGTCCGCAAGGGCCTCATCCTGAGCGAAGTCGAAAAACGGGGCGGGGCCGGTGCGCCGAGGATGTCCCGCCCGCGCCCGCCCTTCGACTTCGCTCAGGGTGAGCGCTTTGGGGGGCTGGTCTATTCGTTATCCATCCTGAGCGCGGCAACGAAGGCTTCCTGCGGAATCTCCACCTTGCCGAACTGGCGCATGCGCTGTTTGCCCTTCTTCTGTTTCTCCAGAAGCTTTTTCTTGCGGGTCGCGTCGCCGCCATAGCATTTGGCGGTCACGTCCTTGCGCATGACCGAGATCGTCTCGCGCGCCACGACGCGGCCACCGATGGCGGCCTGGATCGGGATCTTGAACATCTGGCGCGGGATCAGGTCTTTCAGGCGCTCGCACATCTGCCGGCCCCGGCTCTCGGCCCGGTCGCGGTGGACCAGCATTGCGAGGGCGTCGACCGGTTCTTCATTGACGAGGATCTGCAGCTTGACGAGATTCTCGGCGCGATGGCCGACGATCTCGTAGTCGAAGCTGGCATAGCCGCGGCTGATGGATTTCAGCCGGTCATAAAAGTCGAAAACGACCTCGTTGAGTGGCAGTTCGTATTTCACCATGGCCCGGCCGCCGACATAGGAGAGCTCGGTCTGGATGCCGCGTCGATCCTGGCAGAGTTTCAGGATCGCGCCGAGATATTCATCGGGCGTGAAGATCGTGGCGATGATCCACGGCTCGCGGATTTCGGCGACCTTCACCACATCCGGCATGTCGGCCGGATTGTGCAGCTCGACTTCGGTGCCGTCGGTCATGGTCAGCTCGTAGACCACGCTGGGGGCGGTGGCGATCAGGTCGAGGTCGAACTCGCGGCTGAGGCGCTCCTGGATGATTTCCAGGTGGAGCAGCCCGAGGAAGCCGCAGCGGAATCCCATGCCGAGCGCGGCTGAGGTTTCCATTTCCCAGGTGAAACTGGCATCGTTGAGGCGCAGCTTGCCCATCGCCGCGCGCAGGTCGTCAAAGTCGCCCGCGTCCATCGGGAACAGGCCGCAGAAGACGACCGGCTGGACTTCCTTGTAGCCCGGCAGGGCTTTTTCGCAGGGGCGCTTGTCCTCGGTAATCGTGTCGCCGACTGCGGTTTCGCCGACTTCCTTGATCGAGGCGACGAAATAGCCAACCTCGCCCGGGCCGAGCGCGTCGGTTTCGGTGAGCTTCGGGTTGAATGTGCCGACCTTGTCGATCTCGTAGACGCCGCCGGTGCGCATCATGCGAATCGTCTGCTTCGGCTTCAGCACGCCGTCATGCACGCGGACGACGACCACGACGCCTAGATACGGGTCGTAGTAGGCATCGACAAGCGCAGCTTTGAGCGGCTTGGTGGCGTCGCCCTCGCGCGGCGCGGGCAGGTGCTTGACGATGGCTTCGAGGACATCGGGAATGCCGAGGCCGGTCTTGGCCGAGGTCTCGACTGCATCAGACGTGTCGAGACCGATCAGGTCCTCGATCTGGTCCTTGACACGCTGGACGTCGGCGGCGGGCAGGTCGACCTTGTTGAGGACGGGGAGGATTTCATGGTTCTGGTCGATCGCCTGGTAGACATTGGCCAGCGTCTGGGCCTCGACGCCCTGGCTGGCATCGACCACGAGCAGCGAGCCTTCGCAGGCGGCCAGGCACCGGCTGACTTCATAGGCGAAGTCGACATGGCCGGGCGTATCCATCAGGTTCAGCGTGTAGGTCTCGCCATCCTGCGCCGTATAGGAGAGGCGCACGGTCTGGGCCTTGATCGTGATGCCGCGCTCTTTCTCGATATCCATCGTATCGAGCACTTGTTCGCTCATTTCACGGTCGGTCAGCCCGCCGCAGGCCTGGATCAGGCGGTCAGCGAGCGTCGACTTGCCATGGTCGATATGGGCAATGATCGAGAAATTCCGGATTTTGTCGCGTGGGGTCATCCGGCGCATATAGCGGCGCTTTACCCGCACGGGAAGTGGGCTTGGACGGCATGCCGAATGAGCGGTGGCACGCTGCATCGCAGGCGCCGCTGGCATTTCGCCTTGAAGCTGCCACATGGTTCGCGCAAACATGTTTGTGGCGATGGTGTAGGCGGGCGGCAAAGATTGGGATTCGTGTCTTATGAGCACTGATACAACGGGTCGTCCTCCTTCCTCCCTTCAAGTCGTGGCAGGTCAGCCCAGTCTGACGCCGACTCCTATTCCCGACGCAGAGCAAACGCGAGACGTCCCGGTGTCCGCCAGCACGGACGCAGACATCCTCCAGCGCCAGTTCGCGCGCCGCATGGAAGCCGTGGATACGCGGTGGAGCGGTCGCCAGGCCAATATGCGCGAACAGCTTCAGCACACAAACGAGGTCTGGGACGATATCCAGGCCAGCGAAGAACGCCAGCCGCGCTATTCCTCGCCCTGGTTCTACTGGCCCTTCATGGTGGCGCTGGCCATTGCCGAAGTGCCGATCAACCGTTTCAGTTTCGAGCTCTTCTTCCGCGAGAGCCCCGCTGTGGCCCTGCTGGTCTCGTTCCTGGTCGGCGGCCTGCTGGTGACGCTGGCGCACAGGCTGGGCATGATCATGTGCCGGTTCGGCTACAATGCGAAACGCAAGAACTGGTGGGGCGAGGCGCTGCAGGTCGCGGCTGTCGTACTGCTGATCGTTGCGCTGGCCTATGGCGTGTCGATCCTGCGGCAGGGCTATCTCGCCTTCATCACGCAGCCCGAAATGGGCTTTGGCCAGGCGCTGGAGAACCAGAAATATGGCGGGGCGGCAATCATGGCGCTGAAGGGGGGGCTTGGCCTTGATGGCTGGATCTTCATGCTTATCAATCTCGCGGTGGTGGCTGTCGGCGTGTCGGCGGCGTATTTCTGCCATGACCCGCATCCGGATTTCGAACGGATCGACCGCAAGAAGCACAATCTGGAGAAGCAGGCCGCGAAGATGCAGGCCAAACGCGCCGACGAGGAAGCGGTCGAGAAGCGCCGCTTTGCCAACCAGATGCGCAGGCTCGGCGCCTGAATGAAGCGGATCCTGCTGGCAGTCGCACTTGTCCTCGCGGGCTGTTCAGGTTCTTCCGGTGATGCGCCCAGCGGCACTCAGGCGGCGGGCTATTGTGCCTTCGGGCAGACCTCGTCCCTGTTCCTGATCGACCAGACAACTCCCTATGACGATACCGACCGCGCGGTCATCACCGAGAGCATCGGCACCGTTGTCGACCAGTTGGGCCCCGGCGACCGGATCGTGCTGGCAACTATCGGCGAGCACTACACTCAGTCTTCGCGCCTGATCAATGCTTGCAAGCCGGGCTGTCCAGAGGGGCAGCAGGGCGCACTCGATTCCATGATGGGTGGCTGCAGCAGCATGAAGGCCCTGGCCGACGAACGCCAGTTCATGGGCCAGCTGGCCCAGACACTGGCCCCGGCCGTGCAGGGATCGGCCTCGGCCGACCATTCGGCGATCATGTCGACAATTGCGCAGTGGACGCAGGCACCACCCGGCGACCAGCCGTTCGACCATGTCTATATATTCTCCGACATGCTGGAGAACAGCCAGGCCGTGCCGTGGAGCGAGTTCCGGTCGATGGAACCGGATGCCGCGATGGTGGCGGCAGAGAGGTTTCGCTACCTGCCGGCGGTGCAAGGCGCGGACGTGCGGATTGTCGGCTTCGGCCGCTCGCACAATCCGGGCCGCCCGCCGCTCGACCCGGAACTGGACGCGCGCTTGCGGGGCTTCTGGACCGACTACTTCCGCGCTGGCGGCGCCTCGGTGACATTTGAAGGCGCGATCCGGAACTGAGCGGCAACGGGACATCATGGCGCGTTGTCCAATTCCTGCTATGCAGAGCGCATGATGGAGGATTTCAGATGCGGCGTTCCCTGTTCCCTGCGGCCCTTGCGGGGCCCGTGCTCGCAGCGTGCACTGGCCTGGCGGCAGACTCTGTGACAGAATTGCCCGACGGCGTGCTCTATGCGGGAGCCGCGCAGAATGGCGGGCAGATCGAAATGAATGTGGGCCAAACGCTCCGCATCGAGCTCGAATCGATCCCCACAGCCGGCTACATCTGGGAGATCGAGAACCGGCCTGCCTTCCTTGAAACCGTCGGCGAAGGCGTGCGCCCGACCGATCCGGAATTCCAGAACCAGCCCGGCGTGACCGGCGGCAATCACTATCTTTCGTTTGACCTGCAAGCGGTCGCGCCCGGCAGCAGCACGCTCCACCTGGTCGAGCGCCGCCCCTGGGAAGAGAACGAACCGCCCAGCGACACCTGGAGTCTCGACGTCACGGTCAATCCTGCGCCATAAGGCGGCCCATGGCAGACACACAGACCTCTCCCCAGGCGAAGACCGGCATCACCGATGACGGGTACCTGACCGACAGTTGGTATCTTGCGGCGCCGTCGAGCGAGCTCAAAAAAGGCCAGCAGCACCGGATCATGATGCTCGGCGAGCCCGTCGTCGTGGGTCGCACCCCGGCGGGTGAAGCATTTGCGCTGCGCGATATCTGCCCGCACAGGCTTGTGCCGCTTTCGGCGGGCCAGCAGCTGGAGACAAACGGCGAATGGGCCCTGCAATGCCCCTATCATGGCTGGCGCTTCGGCACGGACGGTGCCTGCAAGCTGATGCCGAGCCTGACCGAGGGCAGCAGCTACGACCCGGGCAAGGTGAAGGTGCGCCGCTACCCGGTGCATGAGGCCAATGGCGCGGTGTACCTTTATGTCGCCGACAATCCGCGCAGTGATGCGCCGCCCGTCGTGCCGCCGCCGCAATTCGGCCCGCTGCCGGACAAGCCCGGTTTCGTCATTCATGACGTGTTCAACGCGCATATGGACGATGCCGTGGTCGGCCTGATGGACCCGGCGCATGTGCCTTTCGTGCATAACCAGTGGTGGTGGCGCCCGCCTTCGGTAGGCCTGAAGCTGAAAGAGAAGCAATTCATTCCGACAGAGCGCGGCTGGGCGATTGAGCGGCATGCGCCGAGCTCGAACTCGAAGCTCTATCGCTGGGTATTCGGCGACAATGTGGAAACGGAAATCCGCTTCCAGCTGCCGGGCTTTCGCTGGGAAATCATTTCCAACGAAAAGACCCGCCTGCTGACGCTGACCTGCCTGACGCCGGAAGCGCCCAAGCGCACGCGCATCACCCAGTTCACCTGGTGGACCGGCGCGCCCCTGCTGAACCTTGCAGTCCCCCTTGCCATCCCGATGGCGAAAAAGTTCCTGCGCCAGGACGGCGACATGGTCGACCTGCAGAACATGGGGCTTGCCCACCAGAAGGCGATGCTCTGGATCGACGATATCGACGTGCAGGCCAAATGGTACCAGCGCCTGAAGCGCGAATGGACCGAGTCCCGCACCGAGGGCCGTGCCTTCGCCAACCCGATCGAGCCGCGTGTGCTCACATGGATGAGTTGAACGTCCCCGCGACGGGAAAGCTGGAACAAATGGGGAAAATGCAAGCTGTCATTAACCTCGACGCCTGATAGGGTATGGCCCATGACAGCGACGATTCGCATTCTCGGTATCGACCCGGGCCTCCGCCACACAGGCTGGGGCGTGGTGGAGCAGACCGGCGCCCGCCTCGTACATGTGGCGCATGGCGTTATCTCGGTCGACACGACCATGGAAATGGCCGCGCGGCTGGCTGGCATATTCACTGCCGTCGCTGAAATCGCTCGCCTGCATGCGCCGCACGCAGCGGGAATCGAGGAAACACTGGTCAATGCAAACCCGCGCGCGGCGCTGAAACTGGGGCAGGCGCGCGGCGCTGCCATGGCCGCCCTGTCGCTGGCGAGCCTGCCGGTGGCCGAATTTGCCCCGCGCAAGATCAAGCTGTCGGTCGTCGGTACGGGCACCGCGGACAAGACGCAGGTCATGTTCATGGTCAAGCGCCTGTTGCCGCGCGCCGGGGAGATGAGGGAAGACGCCGCCGATGCGCTCGCCTGCGCCATCTGCGCCGCGCACCATCTGCCACTCGAGATGAGGCGGGGCGCGGCATGATGATGAACTTTGCATCGTACGGCTCGCCCTTCGACATCGCTCAGGGTGAGCCTGATATGAGCGCTCATCCTGAGCGAAGTCGAAGGATAAGTGCGGGGAGGTCAGAGCCATGATTATCGGACGCCTGACCGGAACGATTGCGGCGCTCGGCCTCGATCATGTGCTGATTGACGTCAACGGCGTCGGCTATGTCTGCCAGGCGGGTACGCGCCTGCTGAGCGTTGTGCATGCAGGCGAGACCGCTGTGCTGCATGTCGAAACGAAAGTGACGGAAGCGGCGATCACGCTTTATGCCTTTGGGACGGACGAGGAGCGCGCCTGGTTCGTGCGCCTGCAGGATGTGCACGGCGTGGCGGGCAAGGCGGCGATGGCCATTCTGGATGCGATTTCACCGGCGGAACTGATGGACGCGATAGCGCTCGGCGATGCCGCAGTGCTGGAGCGGGCCAAGGGCGTCGGCAAGAAACTGGCTGAGCGGATCGTGCTCGACCTGGGCGGCAAGGCGCCGCCCATGGGCCGGTTCGGCAAGTTCGATGCGGCCAGCGCCGCAGGCATGGCGAGCGCGCCTGTGGTGGCAAAAACCGGACCGCGCGGCGAGGCGATCTCGGCGCTGGTTAATCTTGGCTATGGCCAGAGCGACGCGGCACGGGCCGTTGCGGCCGCCGCCTCTGCGGCTGGCGACGCGGACGTCGGTCCGCTGGTCAAGGCGGCGCTGAAGGAACTTAGCCGGTGAGCCGCGAGGGGGAACTGTCCGACCCGAACGCGCAGGGCGGCGATACGCTGGACCGTGCGTTGCGGCCGCAAACGTTCGACGATTATGTCGGCCAGCGCAAAGCCAAGTCGAACCTGAAAGTCTATGTCAAGGCGGCACGCGGGCGCTCGGAAGCGCTCGACCATGTGCTGCTGTTCGGGCCGCCGGGGCTTGGCAAGACGACGCTGGCGCAGATCCTGGCGCGGGAAATGGGCGTCGGCTTCCGGGCGACCTCCGGGCCGGTGATCGCCAAGGCCGGCGACCTCGCTGCGATCCTGACCAACCTCGAACCCAATGATGTGCTGTTCATTGACGAAATCCACCGCCTGCCGGCGATTGTGGAGGAAATTCTCTATCCGGCGATGGAAGATTATGCCCTCGATATCGTGATCGGCGAGGGGCCGTCGGCGCGCTCGGTTCGGCTGGACCTGTCGCCCTTCACGCTGGTTGGCGCGACGACGCGGGCGGGCCTCTTGGCAACGCCCTTGCGCGACCGGTTCGGGATTCCGCTGCGGCTCGAATTCTATGAGCCCGAGGAACTGGCACATATTGTCATGGCAGCGGCGCGCAAGCTCGGCGCGGCGATCACCGAGGATGGCGCTGTCGAGATTGCGGGCCGGGCGCGGGGCACGCCGCGTATCGCGCTGCGCCTGTTGCGCCGCGTGCGCGACTTTGCCGAGTCCGAAGGCGCGAAGATCGATGCCGCCGCTGCCGGCCGTGCGCTGAAGCGGCTGGAGATTGACCAGGACGGCCTCGATGCGCTTGACCGGCGCTATTTGCATGCGCTGGTGCACACTTATGCAGGCGGACCCGTAGGCGTCGAGACTTTGGCTGCCGCCCTCTCGGAAGCGCGTGACGCCGTGGAAGACGTGATCGAGCCCTACCTGATGCAGAAGGGCTATGTCGCCCGCACCCCGCGCGGGCGCACGGCGGCCCCGCTGGCATATGAACGACTGGGATTGCCGGTGCCGGGCGGCGCGCAGTCTGGCCTGTTCGGCGAGAAGTAAGCCTAGGCTGTTTGCTGCATCCGCCAGAGGAGGCCAATGAAGGCACCTTTGATGCGGGGTAGCAGGAAAAGGACTGCGCCGATTGCAAACGCCCCGAGCGCCGAAAGGCTGAGCCAGAGCGGCAGGGCCACCTTCATCGAGACGATGAAAGTCAACGGCGCGAGAAGCGGACCGAGGATCAGCACGGTCAGCCAGGGCGGGCCATCCTCGGCGCGGATCTGGCCCGTTGGTTCGCCGCAATGGGAACAGGTGGGCGCCTGCCGCAGGTAACCGGTAAACAGGCGACCCTTGCCGCAGGCCGGGCAACGTCCGCGCAGGCCGCGTAGTATGGGGGTGAGGGCGGTGCGGGAAGGGGCCGTCATGACGTCTCTGCTTGTTTGCAATGATCGGGCTTCGCATGCGCGCGCCGTTCTGGCCAGATGGCGGTGAAACCGAAAGGCGTTGTGGCGCGTATACAGCGCAGGAGGACTTCACGATGATACGCCACAGCCTGTTTGCCATGATCGCTGCCTTTGGACTCTCTGCCTGCACCAGCCAGCCGGACTACCGCGCCGCTGAAACGGCCCCGCCGACCGTGCCGCAGGTCGACCTGACGCGCTATGCGGGACTGTGGTATGAGATCGCCCGCTATCCCAATGGCTTTGAGAAGAACTGCGCCGGCGTGACAGCGGAATATGTCCAGCGAGCCGATGGCCGGATCGACGTGATCAATACCTGCCACAAGGGCAGCGTGGATGGTCCGGTAGAGGTGGCCAAGGGCGTGGCGCGGGTGATGGAACAGTCCGGCAATGCGCGCCTGAAGGTGAAATTCGCGCCGTCCTGGGTCCCTTTCGCCTGGGGCGATTATTGGATTCTGCATCTCGAGCCAGACTACTCGGCCGTACTCGTCGGTGACCCGAGCGGAAAGTATCTGTGGATACTCGCACGCGAGAAATCTCTCGACGCCGGGATCCTGGCGCGGGTCAAGACCCGCGCAGAAGCGTTGGGGTACGAAACCGGCCCGCTGGAGATGACGGACCAAGGGTGATCTGCTAACGCGGTCGGCATGACCCAGCCGATCCTCGACGCCAAGAATTTCGATGACCACCGCCAGCACTGGATCACAGTGCGTGTCTATTACGAAGACACCGATTTCACGGGCATGGTCTATCACGCCAATTATTTGCGTTTCTTCGAGCGGGGCCGGTCGGATCATTTGCGCGATGCGGGGATTTCTCACCAGTCGCTGCTGGACCGTGAGGATCCTGCCGCCTTCACGCTGACCAATGTGAATGTCAGCTACAAACGCCCCGCGAAGGTGGACGACCTGCTGCACATCCGTACGCGCTATCTGGGCATGGATGGGCCACGAATCCGGTTCGAGCAAGCCTGCCTGCGAGACGGCCAGTTGATTTCCGAAGCTGAGATCACCGCAGTCATGATCCATGCTGACGGGCGCCTGCGCCGCCCGATCCGTGAAGTGGCCGAGCACCTAGAAGCCTTCGTCTACACGGCATAAGCGCACTGTAATTCAACAATATTTCGGGACAATCGCCTGCCGTCACGGCGGCAGGCCAGACTTTTGCTTGCCCACCACTTGTATTTCGATATATCTAAAAATATTTTATGTTTAGATATATCGGAAAGGCGTATCTATGAGAGATCAACATTCACATGACAGGCCTGCTCTGTCAGGCGAACTTTTGGACAATGACGATGGATTCGGCCGCCACAGGCGCCAGAATAAAGGAGACAGTATGCACGGATGCAATGGAGAAGGGCGCCGCGCGCGCTGGCACATGAAAATGGCAATGGGCGGCGGACACCGTCATGGTCGCGGAGGCCAAGGCCGGGGCGGACGCCGCGGTGGCAGGCCGCTTGGTCACGGCGACCTTCGTCTCCTCATCCTCAGCCTGATCAACGAGACGCCGCGCCACGGCTATGACATGATCCAGGAAATCGAGACGCGCACCGGCGGCACCTACAAGCCGAGTCCGGGCGTCATGTATCCGGCGCTGGAAATCATCCAGGACCTTGGCTGGGCCGAAGTGCGCACCGAGGACGGAAAGAAGACGTTCCACATCACGGCTGACGGCAAGGCTGAGCTTGAGCGCGAAATGGAGACCGAGGGCGCGATCCATGCGCGCCTCGCTGACCTGCTGCAAGCCGAGGAAGATGTCGATCCGACTGACGTGCGTACCGCGATGCACCGGCTGCGGCATGCCATCGTAAAGTCGGCGCGTGACCGGCTTGCTGACGACGCCCGGCAACGCCGGATCGTGGACATCCTGAACGCCGCCCGCGACGAAATTGCGTCGCTGGACTAGCACTACAGCCTGCGAAAACCTGAGCGGGGCTCCCGAAGGGGCCCCGTTCTGGATATCTCGAAGGTCAGAAGTGGATTTCGGCCGAGACAGGCAGGTGATCGGATAGCTGAAGCGCGTGGCTGCGTCGGTGTTCGAGGCTTACCAGGTCGGAATAGACGATATGATCGAGATCGCGCTGCGGGCGCCAGGATGGAAAGGTCGGGATTTGCGGATGATTGGCAATCTGGGCCCGGTTCGCCTCGGCGAACGCCTCGAGATGAGTGGAACTGTTCGTACAGTTGAAGTCGCCAACGACCAGGAACGGGTTCTTCCGGGGCAGGTGCTGGCCGATGGCTTCGAGCTGTTGGGCCTGGTCGTCGCGGCCAAGGCTGAGGTGCAGGTTTGCGACTGAAATCCCCTGTCCCACATGCACATTGGCGATGAGGCAGCCGCGCCCCTTCACACGTCCCGGCAGCTTGAAATCATGGATATCAGACAGGGCGTGCCGACTGAGAATGGCGTTGCCATGTTGTGAGATGCCGGGGATCGTCCGGTTGCGCTGAACCGCGACGTGGGAATGGCCCGACAAGGTCGCAATCTGCTCGGCCTGGCAGGAAAATCCGGATCGGCGCCCCCCCAGATCGACCTCCTGCAGGCAGACCACGTCGTAGGTTCTGACGATTTCCGCTATTTTTTCCAACGTCGAGCGCTTGGCGCTGGTATTGAACACCTGATGATGCGCGCGGGTCAGGTATTGTGAATACCGGGTCGTGCCAATGGCGGCCTGGATATTCCAGGTCAGGATTTCGAGAGAGTGGCTCATATTGCTCATATGGCGGCTGGAACACAAGGTTCCATCCGGCGTTCGGCAGTACGCGTTGAAGGGGACCGCCTTGCTACCAAGTTCACTTGTCTTTGCCCTCCATATCCTGATCTCGGTTGGCCTGACCTTCCGGTTGCTCTACCGCAAGCTGGCGGTCAGCACGACGCTGGCCTGGATCATTATCCTGTTCTCTCTGCCTTATTTCGGGATATTCTTCTACTTCCTGTTCGGCGACCACCGGATGGGACGCAAGCGCCTCAGACAGGGCGCGCGGATCCGGCAATTCTACTCGCGCCGTTATGGCATCACCGAAGACCCCTTGCAGGACGTGGTGCTCGAAGCCTCGCACACGATGCGGGCGCTCAGCCAGAGCGTAGCGACCCATTCCGGTTTCCCGGTGACCCACCACAACAAACTGGAACTGCTCGAAGACGCAGGCCGCATACTCGACCGGATTGTCGCCGATATCGATCAGGCGACCAATACATGTTTCCTCGAATTCTACATTGTCGAGCCGGAAGGCCGCGTGATCGCCGTGATGGAAGCACTGGTGCGGGCCGCCAAGCGCGGGGTCGACTGCAATCTCCTGGCAGACAGTTTCGGCAGCAAGGCGCTGTTCCGATCAAGCTGGCTGCAGCGTTTGCGTCAGGCGGGCGTGGACGTGGAAGCCTCGCTGCCGGTCGGCCTGATCAAGTCGCTGTCCCAGCGCTCCGACCTGCGCAACCATCGCAAGCTGATCGCGATCGACCAGGCGATTGGCTATATTGGCAGCTTCAACCTGGTCGATCCGAAATTCTTCAAGAAGAACAAGTCAGTGGGTGAGTGGGTCGACACGATGTTCCGGCTGGAGGGGCGGATCGTCGATTCGCTCGGTTGTGTGTTCAATGCTGACTATCTATTCGACTGTGTGGGCCTCGACGTTGACCGGGAGGCGCTGCGCGACCTGCCGACCGACCGCCCGGAAGTGGCGCCGGCGGGGGACGTGGCGCTGCAATTGTTACCGTCCGGACCGGAAACGCGCGACAGCCCGATCCATGAATGGGTCGTCTCGGCCATCTTCGCCGCCCATTCGCGCGTGTCGATTATCACGCCCTACTTCATCCCTGATGAGGCGCTGACACTGGCGCTGAAAGCGGCCCGCAAGCGAGGCGTTGCCGTAGATGTGATCGTACCCGAGCAAATCGATTCGAAGCTCGCCCAGTTTGCCAGCGAGTCTGTGTTCGAGGAACTCCTGGCCGCCGATATCCGTATTGCGCGCTATTCGGACGGCCTGTTGCACACGAAGTGCGTGCTCGTAGATGATACGATTTCGATGGTCGGAACGGTCAATATGGACACGCGCAGCTTCTACCTGAATCTCGAACTGACCCTGATCGCTTATGACCGGGTCGTATCCGGCCAGTTGGACGAGATGCGCGAACGTTATCTTGACCGATGCACCTATATCGATCCCGAAGCCTGGGCCAGGCGATCGAACTGGCGGCGTATGACAGAGAACATTCTGCGCCTCGCTGCGCCGATCCTCTAGACCCGTTTGCCGCGTCATTGCTGCAGTGCAGCGAACCCAGCGGTCGGCCACCAATCCTTAACCAAACGCCCCTATCGGTTAACCAGCTGCGGAAACTCGCGGGCCTGCCGTGTTTCCGCCAGATTTGGTGTGGAAACAGGGGCAGACGCCGAGGCCCCCGCCGACGGCACAGACTCATATGCGGTGCGCTTGCAGCCCGCAGACTTCAAGGAGCAGGGAATCTCATGGAATCCGAAGCGATTGGCACGGCCGCCAGCAATAGTGACTTTTCGCTACTCTCACTGGTTTTCGATGCAGACCCGATTGTCAAACTGGTGCTCCTGTGTCTGCTGGCCTCCTCGGTCTGGTCGTGGATGGTGATCGCCGAAAAAACGTTCTCGCTCGGCAGTGCCCGCAAGAAAGCCAAGCAATTCGAAGCCGCATTCTGGAGCGGTCGCACGGAAGATTTCGACATGCGCCCCGGCCAGGTCGCTGGCGACGCAGCCAGCCGCGTCTTTGCGTCGGCTGCGCGCGAGTGGTCGGATGCAAAGCGCGGGCAACCGCAACCGGCCGAGGCAGCCGCGCTCGTCGGCCGGGCGGAGCGATCCATGCGCGCGACGGTCGACCGCGAACTCGGCAAGGCCGGTAGCGGACTTGGCGTGCTGGCAACGATCGGTTCAGCGTCGCCCTTTATTGGCCTGTTCGGCACCGTGTGGGGCATCATGAACGCCTTCCTCAATATCGCTGCCCAGCAGGACACCAGCCTCGGCACAGTAGCCGGCCCGATTGCCGAAGCCCTGTTCGCGACCGGCATGGGTCTTGTGGCCGCTATCCCGGCCGTTATTTTCTACAACAAGTTCACGGGCGACCTGACCAAGTTCGGCGACCAGCTCGACACATTCTCGCAGGATGTCCTGGTGCGCCTGTCGCGCCGTGCGTCCGACGCAGCGAGGGACTAGGGCATGGGACTCATCCTCGGATCCGGCGGCAAGGGCGGGCGGCGCGGACGCCGCGCGCTGAATGCCGAAATCAACGTCACACCCTTTGTCGACGTCATGCTGGTGCTGCTGATCGTGTTCATGATCACTGCGCCCCTGCTGGTGCGCGGCGAGGATGTCGCCCTGCCGAAGACCGTATCCGGGCCGATCAAGACCGAGCCGAACGATGCGCCGCTGGCAATCTCGGTAAAGGCTGACGGCACCATATTCATTCAGAACACGGAAGTGACCGTGGATGAGCTCGGCGCGAAGCTCGCCGCTATCATCGGCGAAGGCTACGAGCAGCAGATGTACCTGCGCGCCGACGAGTCCGTTCCCTATGGCAGGATAATGGAAGTGACGTCCGAAGTGCGCGCGGCCGGCTATACGCGCCTCGCCTTCGTGACCGAGCAGAAGAAATAGCGAGGGCCTTCAGCACCCATGCTTCGCGGTTTCACCCTTTCGGCCCTTCTCCACGCGAGCGTGCTCGCGCTGGCAGTCATGTCGTGGCCGAACCAGAAATCCGAGTGTGACAAGGCGATCGCCAAGCTCGAACGCGACGAGCCGGGCCTCGGCCCGGTCGATATCCTGATGCGCCTGCCCGAATGTGCGAGCGCAATCGATGTGCCGATCGAATTTCTCGACATCGGACTCGTCACCAATGTGAGTGCGATCCAGAAGGCCGAGCCCGAACCGGAAGCCGAACCGGTGCCGGAAGAAGCGCCCGAAGAAGAGGCGAAACCAGACGACCAGAAAGACCTCACGGCTGACGAAGTCGATGCCAATGACACCCGCGCTGAGGAACCGAGCGAGGATGACATTGTTGTAGAAGACGAGAAGGCTGAGCCGGATCCTGAGCCTGCGCCCGTCAAGGAGCCGGAAAAGAAGAAGCCGGAGCCGAAGAAGGAAGAGAAACTGGTCCAGAAGACGAAGCCGAAGACCGAGTCCGATGACCTCGATTTCCTCAACGATTTCGAAGACGTGCTGAAGACCAAGGCCCAGAACGAGCGCAAGGCGCCCCCGGCGCAGGAGCCGCCACGCATCCAGAAGCCCGTGCTGGCCGATGCCCAGCAACCGCGCAAGGGCGCGGGTGAGCGGACCGGTAACACTGCGTCGCTGCAGGCGGCCGTGCGCCGGCAGATCGGCTATTGCTGGAACGGGATCGACGACCTGCCCAAGGAAGACCAGATCAATGTCGTGGTGCGCCTGAAGCTGGCCCGCGATGGCAGCCTGTCGAACTCGGCGGAACTGATTTTGCCAAAGTCGCGGCCCATTGGCCGGTCGGGCATTCCGGTTGACCTTGCCCTCCGGGCAGTGCGCAAGTGCGCGCCATACAAATTGCCTGCAGACGATTACGACCAATGGCAGGAAATCGACGTGACAATCGGGCCGGAGAACTGAGCGGCCCCCAAAAGTTTCAAGGAGACTATCGAATGAAACGTATCCTGATGGCGCTGGCAACAGCGTTCCTGCTGGCCACGAGTATAGCCCTGCCATCTGCGGCCCAGCTGCAGGTGCGTGTCACGGACGGCAATTTCACGCCAACGCCGCTGGCCATTCCGGACTTCCAGATTTCCGGGGCCGACGCCGCGATGGCCAAGCAGATCAGCGACGTCGTGCGCGCCGATCTCGCCTCGACCGGCCTGTTCGAAATGCAGAACCCGGCCTCATTTATCCAGAAGGACCTTTCGCTGGACGTGCAGCCGCGCTTTGCCGACTGGAAGATCATCAAGACCGACGGCCTGGTCGTCGGTGCCTATGAAGAACTGCCAGACGGCAAGATCGCCGTCTCGTTCCGCCTGTGGGACGTCTATGCCGGCGAAGTCATGCGCATCAATGGCCAGCCGGGCCGCCGCCTGACCACGACGCCGGACAACTGGCGCCGCATTTCCCACAAGATCGCCGACTCGATCTACCAGCGCCTGACCGGCGAAGACCCGTATTTCGACACGCGTATCGTCTATATTGCCGAGACCGGTCCGAAACTGGCCCGCGTGAAGCGCCTCGCCATCATGGATAGTGACGGCGCCAACCAGCAATACCTGACGCCCGGCCGCAACACGGTTCTGACACCGCGTTTCTCGCCGTCGGCTCAGGAAATCACCTACATGTCCTATGAAGGTGGCAAGCCGCGCGTCTATCTCTTCAATATCGAGACTGGCCGCCAGGAATTGCTCGGCAATTTCCCGGGCATGACCTTTGCTCCCCGCTTTTCGCGGGATGGCCAGAGTGTGCTGATGACCCAGGCCGAGCGCGGCAATTCCGACATTTACATCATGAACCTGCGGACCCGGGAATCGCGCCGCCTGACCGATCATCCGGCTATTGATACATCACCCTCGATGTCACCGGACGGCAATTCCATCGTCTTCACATCAGACCGGGGCGGCAGCCCGCAGCTTTATATCATGAACGCCGATGGCAGTCCGCGTACCTGCCCGTCGGGCGGTCGCGATTCGGCCTGCCGGATCACGTTCGGCAAGGGCAGCTATTCCACGCCCGTGTGGAGCCCGCGCGGTGATCTCGTGGCCTTCACCAAACAGTCTGGTAGCCGGTTCTATATTGGCGTGATCGGGACTGACGGCAAAGGCGAGCGCCTGCTCACCGAAGCCTATCTTGATGAGGGTCCGGACTGGTCGCCGAATGGCCGCGTGATCGTTTATTTCCGCGAATCTCGTCCAGGCGCGGGGCCCCAGCTCTGGTCTGTCGACCTTTCCGGACGCAACGAACAGCGTTTGCAGACGCAAACCGACGCGTCAGACCCGGCCTGGTCGCCGCTTCTGCAATAATATTAGCAGTTAAAGGCCCCCGGAATGGTCCGGGGGCGTTGCTTTCAGGAGACATGGCGACAAATTTGTGCAAAACGACGCACGGTTAAGTCACCGCCCGATTGTCGCCTGATTTCGGTCAGATTATGGAATCACCAACGCGCTAGTCGTCAACACGTTGACAAAACGCCCGCCGCAAGGCGTCAATATCGCTCTAAGGACATCCAGGGGAGTCTTAGCAATGCAAAAGTCACTGAAACTTACCGCCGCCGCCGTCGTACTGATTTCGCTCGGCGCCTGCGCTTCCAAGCCCGCGCCTGTCGTTGAAGATACGACGCCGGTTGAAGTCGTCGACACGACTCCAGCGCCTACTGCACCTGTTGTCGAAGAAGTCGTGAAACCTACCGGCCCGCTGGCTGGTTCGCTCGACGATTTCCGCGTCAACGTTGGTGAGCGCGTTTATTACGACCTCAACAACTACCGTCTTGATGCCGACGACCAGGAAATCCTGAAGCGTCAGGCTGCCTGGCTCGCATCCTATCCGAGCGTCCGTATCCTCGTGGCGGGTAACTGCGATGAGCGCGGCACACGCGAATACAACCTCGCGCTTGGCGAACGCCGCGCGTCGGTCGTGAAAGACTACCTCGTCAGCCTCGGCGTTGATCCTTCGCGGGTCGACACGATCTCGTACGGCAAGGAGCGCCCGATCGCTGCTGGCAGCGACGAGCAATCCTGGGCCCTGAACCGCAACGGTTTCACGCAAATCGTTTCCGGCTCGACCAGCTAAGCTGTTCTGCTGAACGGTCTACAATAAGCAGCCGGGTGCCTTATTTTGGCCCCGGCTGTTTTTGTATGGTGGCGACCAAACTGCGCGGAGATATTGCATTCATGTTCAAAGCCCCGGCTCTCGCCCTTGCCTGCCTTGTGCTCACCGCGACACCGGCGATGGCGCAGCGTAATGCGCCAATCTCGCAGGGTGTCACTAGTTCCGACCTGGCTGCGCAGGTGACGACGGTTCGCCAGCAAAATGCGGACCTGAAGGTTCAGGTGAACAACCTCCTCGGTGACATCATGACCCTCACGGGCCGGGTCGAGACGATGGAATTCCAGCTCTCCCAGGCGCGTGACCAGAATGCCGCCCTCCAGCGCGACAATGAATCTCTCTCAGACAGTATCGGAGAATTGCGCACGCAGCTCGAAGCGCAGGGCCGTACCCTGTCTGCCCTTGAAGCCCGCCTTGGCGGCGACCCGGCCTTTGCAGACCCTGCCGCTGAGGCGGAATCCGCCTATCCCGGTTCGGCGCAGAGCGGCGATTATTCCGCTGGCTCGCCGTCGTCACCTGCGTCTGGCAGCCTCGGCAATTCCGGGCCGACCCGGCTGATCACGCCGACAAATGAATCGTCCGCGTCTGGCCTCGCCAACAGCGCTTCCGGCATGCGTCAGTCGTCGACTCCGATTTCGAACAACCCGTCAGAAGACGGGCTGAACCTCCCGTCCGGATCGCTCGGCACCATTTCGGCCAGCAATCTGCCGGGCCAGGCCGGCCCGCTGTTTGCCGCCGCCAAATCGAAACTGATCCAGTTTGACTATGCCGGTGCAGAGGCGGCCTTCCGCCTGTTTCTCGAGAAGTTCGGCAATGATCCGCAAGCAGGCGAGGCCCACTACTGGCTGGGCGAGACGCTGTACCAGCAGAAAGCCTATGCTGACAGCGGCGCCGCTTATACGACGATGATCCGGTCATTCCCGAACGATCCGCGCGCGCCTGACGCGCTGGTGAAGCTGGCCCGGGCCATGCGCCTCATTGGCGACAAGGAGAAGGCCTGCCTCGCGCTCGACACGTTGCCGAAACGCTACCCGAATGCTTCGGGCGTGACGCGCGACCTGTCGGCGGTCGAGCGGACCAAGTCCGGGTGCGACAACTAGAGACGCTGACGCCTGCTTTCGCAGCCTTTGACCGGCTGTGCCCGGCGGCGACCGACCCGGTCGGGGTCGCCGTGTCCGGTGGCAGCGATTCCCTCGCGCTCCTGCATCTTTCCCACGACTGGGCGCTGGCGCGTGGCCGCGACCTCATCGCATTCACATTTGATCATGGCCTGCGCGATGCGTCTGCCGGCGAGGCGGCGCGGGTCGGCGAAATTTGCCGCGCGCTCGGGAGGCGTCACGAGACACTGTTGTGGGACGCCCCGATCAATCGTCAATCCGCCGCCCGCCGGGCCCGGCATGCGGCCCTTGCCCGCGCGCTGAAGGCGCAAGGCGGTGCGGTCCTGCTGACAGGCCACACGGCCGACGATCAGGCCGAGACCTTCCTGATGCGGGCCCGGCAGGGGTCGACCTGGTATGGTCTTGCCGGCATGCAGGCCGTCTCGCCGTCGCCGGTGTGGCCTGAAGGGGAGGGCGTGCGGATCGCCCGGCCGCTCTTGACCGCACGCCGCAGCGATTTGCGACACGTGCTGACATCGCGGGGCGCAGGCTGGGTCGAGGACCCGACGAATGACAATCCGCTCTACGAGCGGGTAAGGATGCGGCAATTGCTGACCGCCTCTCCTGGGCTGTATCTGCGGATTTCGCGCTGCCTGGCAGATCTCACCGGCTTGCGGGCGGTCGAGGATGTGCGTCTCGGGCGCTGGCTGCGCGACCATGTTCGCGTCTCCGGCACGGCCCTAATACAGGCGGACATGACGATGCTGGGGCCGGAAAGCGCTGCGCGCGGATTGGGCATCCTGATCCAGGGCGTGACCGGCCGGGAGACCCCACCACGGCGGGAAAACCTGCAGTCACTCGCCGACCGGGTGCAGTCTCCCAGGGCATTCGCCGGTGCGACATTGGGCGGCGCGAAGGTTAGCCGGCAGGGTGCAATTGTTCACCTTGTCCCGGAAACGGGGCTGGATGGCCCGGATCCATTGCTGATCCGGCGTCTAGCCGATTTGCAAGACCTGCTCGTCGGCCAGGCGTGACAATTGCTGCATGTTAAGCGGAAAGGAGTCGTTTTTGTGTACTGCTGCTCCTATGTTAGAGCTCAGGAACACTAAAAAATTGAGAGACCGAATATGAACGTGCGCAATCTTGCCATCTGGGGGGCCATCGCCCTGCTTGTCATCGGCATGGCCGTCGCCATGGGCGGGACCTCTGAAGCAGACCATGCCGACAAGGCAAAGCTGTCTGAAATCTACAAGCTGATCGATGGCGGCGAAGTGGTCGAGGCGACACTCGGCGACCAGCAGATCGTCGTGAAGACGACCGACAACCGCACGCTTGTCAGCGAACTGCGCGGCCTCGACATGGAAACCCAGGGCATCCTCGTCAAACAAGGCGTGCCGTTCACGATCGATGCTGACAGCGGCCGCAACAATTTTGCCTCGCTGATCTTTTCAATCCTGCCGATCGTCCTGATCGTCGGCTTTGTCTTCTTCATGATGCGCCAGATGCAGGGCGGCGGCGGACGCGGGGCGATGAGCTTCGGCAAATCGCGCGCCCGCCTGCTTACAGAAAAGCATGGTCGCGTCACGTTTGACGATGTCGCTGGCGTGGACGAAGCCAAGGAAGAGTTGCAGGAAATCGTCGAATTCCTGCAGGACCCGTCCAAGTTCCAGCGCCTCGGCGGCAAGATCCCGAAGGGTGCCCTTCTGGTCGGCCCTCCCGGTACAGGCAAGACGCTTCTCGCCCGCGCTGTGGCTGGCGAGGCTGGCGTGCCATTCTTCACGATTTCCGGTTCCGACTTTGTCGAAATGTTTGTCGGCGTCGGCGCCAGCCGCGTGCGCGACATGTTCGAACAGGCCAAGCGCTCGGCCCCTTGCATCATCTTCATTGACGAGATCGACGCGGTTGGCCGCTCGCGCGGCGCAGGCCTCGGCGGCGGCAATGACGAACGCGAGCAGACCTTGAACCAGCTCCTCGTCGAGATGGATGGCTTTGAAGCCAATGAGGGCATCATCCTTGTTGCCGCGACTAACCGACCTGACGTGCTGGACCCGGCGCTGCTGCGTCCCGGTCGTTTCGACCGCCAGATCACGGTCGGCAATCCTGACATTATCGGCCGCGAGAAAATCCTGCGCGTCCATATGCGCAATGTGCCCCTGGCCAAGGACGTTGACACCAAAACGATCGCGCGCGGCACGCCGGGCTTTTCGGGTGCCGACCTTGCCAACCTCGTCAACGAAGCCGCCCTGCTGGCCGCCCGTCGCGGCAAGCGTGTCGTGGCGATGGCAGAGTTCGAGGATGCCAAGGACAAGGTCCTGATGGGACCGGAACGCCGCTCCATGGTGATGTCTGAAAAGGAAAAAGAGCTGACGGCCTGGCATGAGGCCGGCCACGCCATCGTGGCGATGAAAGTGCCGTCGGCCGATCCGGTGCACAAGGCCACCATCATTCCGCGCGGACGTGCGCTGGGCATGGTCATGCAGCTGCCGGAAGACGACAAACTGTCCATGTCCAAGATCGAGATGACCAGCCGCCTGGCCATTATGATGGGCGGACGCGTCGCCGAGGAACTGAAGTTCGGCCATGACAATGTCACAGCCGGTGCGGCTTCGGACATCCAGCAGGCGACCCGCCTTGCCCGGGCGATGGTCACGCGCTGGGGTTTTGCCGACGATATCGGCCCGGTCGATTATGGCTCTGACCAGGGCGACGTGTTCCTTGGCCAGCAGCTGATGCAGTCGTCGCATATCTCGGAAGAGACCTCGCGCAAGATCGAGGAAGAAGTCCGCAAGCTGATCCAGACCGGCATGGACGAAGCGCGCCGCATCATGACCGAAACGCGGTCCGACTGGGAAGCGATTGCCAATGGCCTGCTGGAATATGAAACGCTGAGCGGCAACGAGATTGCCGAGCTGCTGAAGGGCAACAAGCCGTCCCGGCCTGACCTTGGCGACGATGATGCCGGCCCGGCTTCGGCTGTCCCGGTCATCGGCAAGCGCCGCAAGCCGAAGGGCGATACCGGCCTTGGCGACCCCGAGCCGAGCCCAGCCTGATTGCGGCAGACTAAATGATTGCATCGAGGCGCAGCCTGTTTAGGCTGCGCCTCATGCTTTTGCGCTCCAGTCTTTTCTGTCTCTTCGCCCTTTCGCTGACATCGTGCCGGCAATCACCGGAATCCCAGTTCTGGGACCGCCTGGCGCTGCTGTGTGGTCAGGCATTTGAGGGGGCGATCGTCAGCCAGGACGTGGCTGATGATGCCTGGCGGGCGGAGCGTGTTGTCATGCATGTGCGCGACTGTTCGACATCGGAAATCCGTATTCCGCTGGCGGTTGGCGATGATCGCTCCCGCACCTGGGTATTGACGCGGGACAAGGGCACGCTGGGCCTGCATCATATTCACCTGCATGAAGACGGCAGCGAGGACGCTTTGAGCGGCTATGGCGGCAGGGTGCTGGCGGCAGGCAGCGGTTCGCGCCAGGACTTCCCGGCTGACGCCGCAACAAAAGCCCTGTTCGACCGCGAAGGCATTCCGGTTTCAATCGCGAATGTCTGGGCCATCGAGGTCCGTCCGGCAGACGCGGTATTCGCCTATGAACTGGCGCGTCCCGGGCGTTTCTTCCGGGTGGAGTTCGATACGTCGAAGCCGGCTGACCCGCCGCTGCCGCACTGGGGCGCCGACGATTAGGACAGGTCGGCTGGCCCCTTCTTCCGATGCCGCGCCTTGTGTGACGGGATCAGGTGTGGGGCGACGCGCAGGGTGCGGGTGGCGACGGAGATCTCGGCGAGGAAATAGACGAGCCCGGCGATGAGAACGCCCATGGAGGCGACAAACAGCGCGGCAACCGCGTTGGACACATCCATCTTCACCACCTGGCCAGTGAACAGCGTCACGACCACGAGGCAGATCAGCAGCGCCGACAGGGTCGACAGGATGACGGCGCGGTTGATCAGGATCATCCGTTTGTCGATGGCCGCGAGCTCCGGCACGTGAATCTGGCGGGCCGGCTCATCCAGTTCGGCCATGTAGCCTTCCACCTTGCGCCAGCGGTCGACCACGCGGCTCAGGCGATTGGCCATGACATTGAGGAATGCGCCGATGCCTGCGAGCAGGAAGACCGGCGCGATGGCGAGCTGGATGATGTGGGCGATATCGGACGGAATGGATATGGGCATGCCGCAAGGCTTGGCCGTGGCCGGCGCTGACGTCAACCCGCTGTTGTGTCAGGCCGTGGCGCTGGGGCGGGCGGAGACGGCGGCGTGCCAGCGGGCGAGGTGGGTGAGGCCGTCTTCGGGGGGCACGCCGACCAGGCCGGCACCGAAATCATAGGTGGCGAGGGCCACGGCATCGACGACGCTATAGGTATCGCCGGCGATGAAGTCATTTTCCGCCAGCTGGTCGTTGAGCAGCTTGTAGCCCATGGCGGTGCGCACGCGGTTTTGCGCGGCGGCTTCGGGGATCTGGCGGATCAGTTTTGCCGTCAGCGGATGGCCGTGGACCCAGACCATGCCGATCGGCACCATCAGGTTCAGCTCGACCCGGCGCAGGCACATCTCGATGATGGCGCGCTGTTTCGCGCCGGTGCCGAACAGAGGCGGCTCGGGATGCAATTCCTCGAAATAGCGGCAGATGGCGACGCTTTCGGAAATGCAGGTGCCGTCGTCGAGTTCGAGAATGGGAATGCCGCCGGTGGGGTTTTTCTCGAGGAAATCAGGCTGGCGGTTGCGGCGCTTGAGAATGTCCACGGTTTCCATGGGCACGCTGATGCCCTTCTCGGCGAGGAAGATGCGGACGCGGCGCGGGTTGGGCCCGCCGGGATAGTCATACAGGATCATGTCGCCAGCCTAGCGCGGGCAGGCCGGGGCAGGGAAGGGGTCACGCCAAGGCAGGGCCCAGCACTAGCGGCCGCAGGCCCGGGGGGCGGCGGCAGGAGGGGGGTGATGTGGGTGTGGTGCGGGGGTGGCGCGCCCTCAGGACGTGTCTGCGAAGGGTGTGGGCCGGGCGTGGCCGGTCCACGAAATGTGCACGGAAGATGCCCGGACAGGGCCCGCAGAGGCACGCGGCCGCGGGCACGGCAAGGCGGGCCCACGCAAATTGCTTCGGTGGCGTGTAGGCATAGGTGCCCTCGGGCGCCGGGGCGTCGGCCATGGCGGTGATGTAGACATTGCCGCTGCGCGAGCAGACGGCGATCAGCGGGCCGCGCCCGCTGAACCTGATCCAGCGCTGCAGGCCCCAGAGCTGCAGCTAGACATAAGGCCACAGCCAGACCGGCAATGCAGAGAAGATGCGATGGCGCGTCGCGGGGTGCATGGCGCGCAGTATACGCGACGCCGGGAGGGGGGTGGAAAGGCGCGGGCAAATCCCGCTTGGCTGTGCGGCTTGCGTGGGGACGGGGGAAGTGAGAGCCTTGGCAAAAGGGCGGGGGAGGCAGACGCAATGACGGCACTCTTTTTCTGGGCAGCGGCGGGCGTGGCGGTGCTCACCGTGGCGATCCATGTCTTTCTCGGCGGGGCCAAGTTCGTGCGCCCGTTCCTGGCAGTGGACATGGAGCCCGGCCTGAAATGGCTGGCCTACTTGATGTGGCACCTCGGCACGGTGTCGACCGTGTTCGTCGCGGCGGGCTTCGCGGCGGGCGCGCTGGACCCGGCGCACAGGGACTATGCCGCCATTGCCACGACAGGCGCGGCCGGCTTTGTCGGCGTGGCCCTGTTCACCGCCTTGAAATCCGGCCTGTCGCTCCGGCGGTTCCCGGTGATCCCGATGTTCAGCCTCGTGACCGGGCTGGGGCTGGCGGGGCTGTTCGCCTGATATGCGGGCTGGCCACAATGCCGCTTGCCGGGCGGGGCAGGCGGGCGTAGATCGCGGCTGCCGCCGACCGATGAGATTTTCGCAACCGGGCGGCGGAGCGATGACCCCCACGCCATGACTGACCCGCTATTTGACTGCGTGTCCTGCGGCGCCTGCTGTTTCAGCAGGAACCCGCGCTACCTAGCCCTGTTGCCGTGGGACGCCTCGCGCGACCTGCCCGAAG
This sequence comes from Alphaproteobacteria bacterium, assembly GCA_018830285.1. Taxonomy (GTDB): domain Bacteria; phylum Pseudomonadota; class Alphaproteobacteria; order Caulobacterales; family Hyphomonadaceae; genus Hyphomonas. The sequence continues at coordinate 234,981 of JAHJSB010000063.1, read as the reverse complement.
CCGGCCTGTTCAGCGAGGGAGGGCAGCGTTTCGTCAAGTTCGAATGCGGCCATTGCGTGCATTTGCAGCTGGGCGACGGAAAGGCCGTGTGCGGCGTGTATGAGGATAGGCCCGAAGCCTGCCGCGCCTTCCGGGCGGGCAGTTTCGAATGCATCAAGGCGCGCCGCGCCAACGGGATCATGGGCGAGCGTGTGCGCGACAGGGACGGGGAGCCGGCCTAGGCCCAGAGCCTGGGCTGGGCGGCGATGACGCCGGGGGCGCAGCCTTCGTCCCATGGGAACAGCCCGTCGAGCAGGCCGGGCCAGACGAGCTGGATCATGGCGGGGTGGCCGGACTGGCCCTGGCGCTGCCAGAACCAGTCGGCCAGAACCGCATAGGTGGTGAACAGGCCGTCATGGCTGGCCTTCTTGCCGAAACAGTCGAAATCCTCGCTGAGGCCGTGCCAGCGCTGGTCGCCTTCGACCTTGCGGCCCGCTTTCACCTGGCGGAAGACCTCGCCCAGCATGTCGTGCATCACGTCGCGGTGGAGGCCGAAGACGATGAATTCCGGCGCGCCCAGCGTCTGCGTGAAGCCGACGGAATAGGAGAAATTGGGGCGGGCAAGCTCCGGGTCGAAGACGTGCTGGCTGTGCCAGCCATGGGTTTCCACATCCTCCAGCAGGCGGCGCGTTGCGGCGGAGAGTTCGCTCTCGGTCATGGCGGTGATGACGCGTTGCGCCGGGCCCGGGGTCAAGCCGCGCGAGGCCAACCTGTCCGAGATTTAAGGTGGGGGGTGGGCCATGGGTCGGACTTTCCCCACGTGCCCGAGGTGAGTATTGTATAAGGCCCCGCCCCGCGCTTGCGCTTGGGCCTGCTCCGGGCAATCGCAGTGCGATTGCTGATTCCTCCGCAGCTTCGCAGGGGTCACCCGGGGGAGGGCTGGGTGTAAGAAGGGGGAGTTGGGGTTTGGGCAGATCACCGGACAATGCGGCGGTTTAGGCCCTATCTCGCAAACAGCTGGCCGATGTCGGCGAAGGCTTTCAGCTCGATGGCGTTGCCGGAGGGGTCGTGGAAGAACATGGTCGCCTGCTCGCCGGGCTGGCCCTTGAAGCGGACATAGGGAGCTATCAGGAATTCGACCTGGCCTTCAAGGCGCGCGGCCAGCGCCTGCCACTCATCCATTGGTAGGACGAGGCCGAAATGGCGCACCGGCACGCCATGCCCGTCAACTGTGCTGGTGCCGGTGGGGGCGCACTGGTCTGGCGCCAGATGGGCGACGATCTGGTGGCCGTGGAAATCGAAATCCACCCATTCGGGCGAGCTGCGCCCCTCGGCGCAGCCGAGTAGGCCGCCATAGAAGGCGCGGGCGGCGTCAAGGTCGTGGACCGGGAAGGCGAGATGGAAGGGGGCGAGGGGCATGGTCAGTTCCGGGACGGGAAGATACCTTGTATCACGACGCATTGCCTGAGGGCGAGATAGGGCGGCATGTTGGTGCCGGCCGGGGCGCTGCCAGCGGCATTTCCGTCGCCATTATCGGCCAGCACGGGGGCCGCGCTGCCAGTCTCGGTGCCGCCCGCCTGGCCCTGCCGGCGTTCGGTGAGGCCCGGGCCCTGGCCCGCCCCGATGATCGTGCGCCCGCGCAGGTCCGGCAGGGCGAACGTGGTGCGGCCGTCGCCGCCATACATCGTGCCGAGGAGCGAGAACAGGGCCGTGTTTTCGTTGATCGACAGGAGGCGGCCATCGGCCTCCAGCGTGCCGCGGGGGCAGAAATTGAAACCCGCCGTGATGATCTCGCCAAGGTATTCGTCCGGGCCCGCATGGGCCGCAGGCGCCGTTCCCGCCATCAGCGCCCCGGCCAGGGCCGTCGCCATCGCAAATTTCCGAATCACGCCGTGTCCTCCCATTGTGGAGGGGTTAGCCTAAAGCGTGGCGCGAGAGGGGCAAGGGGGCGCGTCTCGCAGGCCATGTCCTGGCAGGGTGCGTTGCGGTTTTGGGGGTTGGGTGCAGCGCAGGCTTGCTCACTTCCGAAGATACCTGCGCAGGGAGGTATCCATGAACCTGAACTTTTCTCCCGCGCCTTGGATCGGATGTCAATCCATGGACTCGCCCAGCGCTTATGCTTGGGCCTGCTCCGGGCAATCGCAGTGCGATTGCTCATTCCCTCGCAGCTTCGCAGGGGTCATCGGGGGAGGGTTGGGTGTGGGAACGGGGAGGAAGCGATAGCAGAAATCAGCCAAGGCTTCGCCGATCTTGAGCCAATCCTGAATCAAAAACGTGTCGGCAAGGCTCAAGCGCTTGCAGATCAAGAAGACAAAATCGTTGAGATCGTTGAATTTCTAACCGAATCTGATGCCGTGATGTCTCGAATTGCTACGAAGCTAGATCGAAACTTGGAGAAATTTGTATGGTGCCGCGCTGAAGGGTTTGATCAAGAAGACCGATTCCGAAAATTATGAAGACGAATGGCTTAAAAACTTTACAATACTCGCTGTAGTTCAAATTGGTGCCTCTGGATCTCCCTCCTTAGCAAAGCACTACCGTAAGCGTGCTGACGAAGTAGAAAAGATTCCTGCTATAACTAGCAAACTTGCGTATTCTATGGCCCGCTCAGCGCAAAGTCTTCGCAGCATTGCGACAACTATAGAAGTCGCGGGTGAGCGAGTTCAAAAAATCTTGAGCGACTTTGGATGGAGCGTGGTTGTGCCAACCTCACTCAACCTTCCTTCACACGAAGTAGAATCTGACGATCACTCCTCTAGCAAATGATCTTCAGCACACCTTTTCGAGACATATTGCGTCAATCAATCGGCTCCCGCACCTCACCGCTCTCCGAGAGGTAAATCTCCCCGCCCTTGTCCATGAACTCCTTTGACTTCTCCGCCATCCCAGCCCTCGCGGCGGCGGCCTGTTTTTCGAGGTCGGCGCGTTCGTTGTCGGAGAGGCCGGCGGTGTAGTCGCGGACTTCCTGGGTGATCTTCATGCTGCAGAATTTCGGGCCGCACATGGAGCAGAAATGGGCAACCTTGTGGGCGTCTTTCGGCAGGGTCTGGTCGTGGAAGTCGCGGGCGGTTTCGGGGTCGAGCGACAGGTTGAACTGGTCTTCCCAGCGGAAACCGAACCGGGCGCGGGAGACGGCATCGTCGCGCAGGTGGGCGGTCGGGTGGCCCTTGGCGAGGTCTGCCGCGTGGGCGGCGAGCTTGTAGGTGATGACCCCGACCTTGACATCGTCGCGGTCGGGCAGGCCGAGATGCTCCTTGGGCGTCACATAGCAGAGCATGGCCGTGCCGAACCAGCCGATCATCGCGGCGCCGATGCCGGACGTGATATGGTCATAGCCGGGCGCAATGTCGGTGGTGAGGGGGCCAAGCGTGTAGAAGGGCGCCTCGCCGCACTCGCGCAGCTGCTTGTCCATGTTGATCTTGATCTTGTGCATCGGCACGTGGCCGGGCCCTTCGATCATGACCTGGCAGCCCTTGGCCCAGGCGACCTTGGTCAGCTCGCCAAGGGTTTCGAGTTCGGCGAACTGGGCGGCGTCGTTGGCGTCGGCCCCGGCGCCGGGGCGCAGGCCGTCACCCAATGAGAAGGAGACATCATAGGCGCGCATGATGTCGCAGATCTCCTCGAAATGGGTGTAGAGGAAGGACTCGGTATGGTGGGCGAGCATCCATTTCGCCATGATCGAGCCGCCGCGTGAAACGATTCCGGTGACGCGGTTGGCGGTGAGGTGGATGTAAGCGAGGCGCACGCCCGCGTGGATGGTGAAATAGTCGACGCCCTGTTCGGCCTGTTCGATCAGCGTGTCGCGGTAGATTTCCCAGGTCAGGTCTTCGGCGACGCCGTTGACCTTTTCCAGCGCCTGGTAGATCGGCACGGTGCCGATGGGGACGGGGGAATTGCGCAGGATCCATTCGCGCGTGTTGTGGATGTTGCGCCCCGTCGAGAGGTCCATGACATTGTCGGCGCCCCAGCGGATCGCCCAGACCATTTTGTCGACTTCTTCCTCGACGGAGGATGTGACGGCGGAATTGCCGATATTGGCGTTGATCTTGACGAGGAAGTTGCGGCCGATGATCTGCGGCTCCAGCTCGGCATGGTTGATGTTGCACGGGATGATGGCGCGCCCGGACGCGATCTCGGCGCGGACGAATTCCGGCGTGATGTATTCCGGGATATGGGCGCCGAAGGACTGGCCGTCTGCGATCGTGGCGGCGGCGTCCTTATGGGCCTGGGCGCGGCCCATGTTCTCGCGCGTGGCGACGTAGACCATTTCCTTGGTGATGATGCCGGCCCTGGCGAACTCGTACTGGGTGAGCAGGTCCTGCCCATGGTTCCAGGTCGTGTCCTGGTCCATGCTGCAGGGCGAGGAACTGGTCTCGATGGCGGCCGGGGCGGCGGGCTTGCGGCGCAGCGGCTTGTGGCGGACGGGGAACTGGCGGGCGAGGTGTTTGCCATTGGCGCCGCCATTGTCTTCCGGCCTGACGTCGCGGCCGTCATATTCCTCGACATTGCCGCGTTCGAGAATCCAGGCGCGGCGGTCGCGGGCGAGGCCTTTCTCGACGTCGATGGTGACCGACGGGTCGGTATAGGGGCCGGACGTGTCGTAGACGGGCAGGGGCGGCTCGCCTGCGCTCGGGTGCAGGTCGATCTCGCGATGCGGCACGGCCACGTCCGGGGCTTGCGGCGGATGGGTATAGACCTTGCGGCTGGCGGGGAGCGGCCCCGTGGTGACTTTTGGCGTCTCGAAGGCGGACTGGTCGGCGGGCTTGTTCATGGGGTTGGGAATCCTTTCGGGGACGCGGGCGGCGTGAGGCCCAGTTCTTTTTGCTTCTTCTGGGTGAGGCCGGCGGCGACGAGGCGGTAGCTGTCGCGCAGGTAGGTGAGGAGTTCGTCGTCGGACAGGGTCTCGGCGCTGGTGCGCTGGATCCATTTCATGCCGCGCGAGGCGAGGTGCGGCGCGCCGCGGCAGCCGGGCTGTTCTTTCAATATGTGGAAGGCGATCGGCGTGACCTTGAACGAGACGCCGGTGATCTCGCCGTCTTCGTCGCCCGCGATGGCGTAGACCTTGCCGCCAATCTTCCAGACATGGCTGCCGCCCCACTGGCAGACATAGGTCGAGTGGGGCAGGGATTTGCAGAAGGCCGTGAACGCGTCGAGCGTCATTCAATTCTCCGTCCCTCGCGCCGGTATGAGCCGGATCAGGTTCAAAGGGTAACTCTCAGCCCGGCACCATGCCGGACACCCCTCGGATAGCGCTACGATAAGGTCATTGGTGCGGAATGGAAAGGGGGCGCGTCAGGCGTTGAGCGCCTGCTGCGTGCCCTTGTCCCAGCCGACGAGGATTTCGGCGCCGGTGTCGATGACCGGGCGTTTGACCAGGGTGGGGTGTTCGATCAGGAGCACAGCCGCGCTCTCGCCGAGGCCTGTGGCCTGCTGCGCGGTGGTGAGGCTGCGCCATGTCGTCGAGCGGCGGTTGACCAGTTTTTCAGCGCCGACGGCTTTCAGCCAGACAGGAACAAGCCCGGGCAGGTCGGCCTCGGCGCGGATATCGACAAAGGCGACCTCGCGGCCTGACGCCGTGAGGGCGGTCATGGCCTTCTTGCACGTGTCGCAATTCTTAAGGCCGTAGAGCGTGAGCGGGGCGTTGGACATGGGCGCTCCTGAAACGGTTACAGGGCCTTATACGATGCCCAGCACGGCGATGACCAGACCGAAGGCCATGGTGACGAGGCCGAAGCCGCGTACATGGTCGTCTTCCGGCACCATCCAGCGGGCGAGCGCGAAGATCGGTTTCGGCCAGGCCAGCATCAGCAGGCTTTCGATGATCATGCAGGCCGCAAGGATCGTCGTGATGCCCCGCGTGACGGTGGCAAAATCATCGACGAGGGCGAGCAGGCCCGCGCCGAGGAAGAACATGAAGGCGCCGGTGACATAGACGAGCGCCGGGCTGGTATCGAACTCGTCGAGTACGCGGGTCGCGCGGCCCGGCTCGATCACCATGCCGAGCCCGGCGGCGAGGGCGTAGATTCCGAAAATAACGCACACTGTATCGGCGACCATGACACCTGCTCCTTTTCCAGCCTTACGCTAGCATAGGAGAGGCGCGAGGCCGAAATGTGTCAGGGCGCCGCGGCGCGCGATTCAACCACGGCGACGATGGGGCCCATGTCGAGGCCGGATTCGTCGCGCTGCAGGCCTGGCGCGTAGAGGCGGGAGACGACACCGTCGAGATAGAGCGCGTTCGGCGTGCCGAGATGGTCGCGGAAAAGCCGGGCGAAACTGTGGAAGTTCACTGGCGCGTCGCTGATCGCAAAATAGACGTGTCGGCCATCGGCGCTGAGGCCGACACCGTTGCGGCGTTTCTTGCTGGGGCCGTCCTCGTTGAAGTCCGGGTGCAGCGCGCCGTCGAGGACAAGCATGGGTCCGGACTGGGAGGCGTAGCGGGGCGGGGACGCGGGGAAACGTGCGGCATAGGCATTGGTTTCTGCAATGCCGGCTGTGGCTCCGTCGATCCAGAAGACGCCATTGGGCAGCAGGCCGAAATTGCCCGGACCGGCGGACCTGACCAGCGGGGCGCCCTGGTTGCCCTCCTCGACATAGAGGCCGACGGCGCGCCGGTCGTCATGGTACATGCCGCCGTTCATGGCGAATGCGAGGATATTGCCCTCTGATTCAAGCTGGTCGGCGAGACGGTCGAACTGGGCATAGGGCGCGCCGTCCGGATGCGTGAGGAAGAGACGGATGTCGGTCGCCGCGACATCATAGGCGCACACCGTATAGGGCGCGGCATCGAACGTGACGGGGTTGCAGGCATGCGCGGCGGGTGGCTTGCAGGCGGCGAGCAGGGTCAGCGCGAGGGCGCCGAGGAGAATTCCGATTGGGTTCCGGGTGGATTCAGGGGCCATTTCGGAACGCTAGCGGGCGTTCGTGGCAAATTCCAGACGGCTCTGACGCCATTCCAGTGCGAACAGCTCATGCAGTCAGACAATTTTATTCTATCTACTTAAACGAATATTCTATCCGCTCTGGTATCGATATCACTGCGAAAGCCTGCGGGGACTGCGGGCTCCGCAATATTGTGACCGGGAGTGGCTGACTTGAAACACAGGCTGAACATATTGCTGGATAACAGCAATGCGCGGGAGGACATGTCCGCCGAGCACGCCGCCTTTGTTCGTGGAATGCAACTCCACACGCTCAGATCGCTTGTGCCATACGGCCTTATCGGCAGCACGTTCAATGCCTCCATCTGTGTCGCTTTAATAGCCAAGCATGCGCCGTCCTTGGCGCTGATCATGTGGGCCGGAGTCATGGCCATCATGGGCCTCCTGGGCTTGCGGACCAGCCTTCGGGCTTCGCGACGTGGCACTGCGCCTCGGCCGCGTTCGGTACGGGCCGTATGGCGGCCGATCACGGAATCGACGCTTCTCGGCATGGCCTGGGCCGTTTGCCCGCTTCTGTTCCTGCCCCAGCTGCAGGGTTTCGAACTTGCACTCATCATCTGTGTCTGCGGTGGCATGATGGCCGGCGGCGCTTATGTTCTCTCCACACTGCCGGGCGCGGCTGTCCCGTTTGTCGTCAGCCTCTCGTTCGGACTCGCCATGGGCATTCTCCGCTCAGATGGAGGCGTGGGGCGCTTTACCCTGCTGGCACTGCTGGTCTGTTTTACAGTCGTCATGCTCCGCACGACCTTCTGGAATCACCGCAACTATGTCGCGGCATGGCTGCAGCAGGAAAAGCTCAAGGACCAGGCAATGCAGCTTGAGAAGAAACAGGGCGTCATCAGCATGCTGCTGAACGAGTTCGAACAGGCGGCGTCCGATTGTCTCTTTGAGCTCGACGAAACGCACAGGGTCGTGCGTCCATCGAGCGTCCTGGCTGAGCGAACGGATTTTACGATCGAGGAGCTGGAGAACCAGCACGTCGTCAATTTCTTTGACGGGACCAATATTGAGGGCCGCCCTGCCTTTCAGGCCCTTCTTGACGCGCTCGAAGTCAATGGCGAAGTCCATAACCTCCGCCTTCCGGTGCGCATGAAAGGTGACGCGATCGTCTGGTGGCGCATATCCGCCAAGCCCTTCTATCGTGAAGATGGCGTGTTCGAGGGCTATCGCGGCGTGGCTTCGAACGTCACTGAAAAGTACGAGGCCGAAAGGCAGATCTACAATCTGGCGCATTTCGACTCCCTGACAGGCGTGCCAAAGCGCGAACGGATGCTCAAGGCGCTCGAAGAGGCCGTGAGCGCGCCGCAGGGCGAAGCGAAGCTATTTGCCGTGCATGCCCTTGATCTTGATCGATTCAAGACGATCAATGACGTGTACGGCCATTCGGTTGGCGATGCTTATCTGAAAGCCACGGCAGAGCGCCTGCAGGACATCATCGGTCCGAATAATGTCGTCGCGCGCTTCGGCGGAGATGAATTCGTGATCCTGCAAAATGACATCACCGGGCGCGGCGAAGCCATGGCGCTGGCCGTAACGATCCAGCAGGCGGTGGCCGAACCGGTCAATGTCGGCGGGTCGAATGCCCAGTCGAGTGTCAGCATCGGGATTGCCGTTTTCCCCGAACATGCGGGCACACCAGCCGATCTGCTCAAGTTTGCCGATCTGGCGCTACTGGCGTCAAAGGGCGCAGGGCGGGACACGGCTTGCTTCTTCGACGCCGATCTCAATGACGATGTCAGCGAGCGGATCGCGATGGAGGATGACTTGCGCCAGGCATTGGCGCGGAACCAGTTCGACCTCAACTACCAGCCAATCATCAGCGCACGCACAGGCGAGTTGCGCGCCATGGAGACTCTGATCCGCTGGACGCATCCGGAACGTGGCGCAGTCGCCCCCGACACATTCGTGCCGATCCTCGAGCAGGCTGGCATGATCACGACCGTTGGCGACTGGATCATCCGCGAAGCGCTTCGCGAGGCGGCAACCTGGGATGATTCCATAAGGGTGTCGATCAACCTGTCGCCGCTGCAAGTGCGCAACCGGTCGCTGATCACGACGGTGACTCATGCGCTGGCGCAGAGCGGTGTTGATCCGAAGCGCGTCGATTTCGAGATCACCGAGACGGCCCTGTTCGATGATGCGGAAGAAAGCCTGAGCGCCCTGCATGCCCTGCACAGTCTCGGCGTGACCATATCCCTCGATGATTTCGGTACGGGCTTCTCGTCGCTTAGCCTGTTGCGCATCTTTCCATTCGACAAGATCAAGATCGACAAGTCTTTTGTTCAGCAAATGGAAAGCAGCGAGGAATGCCTTGCGATCGTGCGGTCAGTCGTGGGCCTGGCCCGCAGTCTTGGCATGCGCACCACCGCCGAAGGTGTCGAGACGGAGAGGCTCGCAGATATGCTGAGAGCCGAGGGATGCGCCGAGTTGCAGGGCTATCATTTCAGCCGGCCGATGGAGGCCGATGCGCTGGTGACTGCAGGGCTGCTGCCCCGCCGTTTGGTCGCGCATGGCAATGCGGACACGCCGGAATGCCTGGTATTGCCTGCACCGGCCGCGCTCCAGCGCGCCGTTTAGCCGCGCGCACGCGCGGAGGCATCGCGCATCCGGCGCTGATGGTGTAGGGGAAATCCTGGACCGCCACCGGGGTGGCCGTAACGGGAGACCCGCACATGGCCGAGAAATTCGAACGCCACCGCCAGCCATGGACGACAGACGAGGTGCAGAAACTGCACACGCTGGCCAAGAAGGGCATGGGCCTGAAAGCCATCAGCAAGGCCATGATGCGCAGCGAGGAATCCATCCAGACGCGGGCCAAGCTCGACAAGATCAAGCTGGCGAAATTGCGCTAGGCGCCGGGCGCGGCCTCGGCGGCGGCAAGCGCCTCGCGGCGTTTTTCGGCGGCGGATTTCTTGACGCTGTCGGAGCGAAGCTGGCCGCAGGCGGCGGCGATGTCGCGGCCACGTGGTGTGCGGATGGGGCTGGCATAGCCAGCCTGGTTCACGATCTCGGCGAAGGCTTCGATCGTTTCCCAGTCGGAACATTCATACGGGGATCCGGGCCACGGATTGAATGGGATCAGGTTGATCTTGGCCGGGACGCCGCGTAGCAGGCGGACAAGGTCGCGCGCCTCTGCCGGCGTGTCATTGATGCCTTTGAGCATGACATATTCGAACGTCACCCGGCGCGAGTTGCCGCTGCCCGGATAGGCGCGGATCGCTTCGAACAGGGTTTTCAGGTCATACTTCCGGTTGATCGGCACGAGTTCGTTGCGCAGGTCGTCATTCGTGGCGTGCAACGAAATGGCGAGCATGGCATTGGTGCGCTCGCCCAGTTCCTGGAGCTTCGGGGCGACACCGGCGGTGGAGACGGTGACACGACGCCGGCCGATGGAAATACCGTCGCCATCGCAAATCGTGTCGATGGCGGCCGCGACATTGTCCAGATTGTAGAGCGGCTCGCCCATGCCCATGAAAACGATATTGGTGAGGCGGCGGTCTTCGGTCGAGGACGGCCATTCGCCGAGCGCATCGCGGGCGATCATGACCTGGGCGGTGATTTCCTGGGCGGTGAGATTGCGCACAAGGGCCTGCGTGCCGGTATGGCAGAAAGTGCAGTTCAGGGTGCAGCCGACCTGGGAGGAGACGCAGAGCGCGCCGCCACTCATGCCGACGCCGGGAATGTACACGCTTTCGCCCTCGACGCCGGGCGCGAAGCGGGCGAGCCATTTCTGCGTGCCGTCCTTTGAGACCTGATGGTCGGCGATCTCCGGCCGCGCGAGCGTGAAGCGCTGTGCCAGTTCGGCCCGAAGATCCTTGCCGATATCGGTCATGTCTTCAAAGCCGGTGGCGCCGAAATACTGGCTCCAGCGCGAGATCTGCTTGGCCCGCATCGAGGCTTTCTTGGCGTCGAGGCCCATGGCTTCCAGTTCGGCCTTGAGAACGGGCAAGGGCATGCCTGCCAGGGATTTGGGTCCCTGGGGCAGGTTGGGGCGCTGCGAAAGATCAAGTGTCGTGGTCATGAAATTGCGCTATAGCATGGGGCCATCGGCGCAGGAACCGCCGAGGGCAGGACATTGTGAACGCGATTTAATCTGGCGGCCTTCAATTTGCCATACGTGGAACAGAAAGCCCGGCTCATGCGTATTGAACGCAATCAACGGGGCTGACTGCGAAACGAAGCCCAAAAACTGGAGGAACTCCATGAAACATCTCGTTCTGGGCGCGCTCGCGCTTGCCATGATCCCCGCCGCTTGTGAAACCGGCCCCAGCAACCGCGTGATGATCGGGACCGCCGCAGGCGCCATCGCCGGTGCAGGCCTTGGTACGCTGGCGGGCGGTGATGATGGCCGCAACGCCGCCATCGGCGCAGCGGTTGGCGCCATCGCCGGTGCCTCGGCAGGCGCTTACATGGACAAGCAGGAACGCGAACTGCGCGCTGCGACTGCCGGTACGGGTATCGAAGTTGCCCGCAATGGCGACCAGATTGCCCTGACGATGCCGTCGAACGTGACGTTCAACGTCAACAGCGCAGAAATCCTTCCCGGCTTCTACCAGTCGCTGAACGATGTTTCGACAACGCTGGTCAACTATCCATCGACTGCCGTGGACATCATTGGCCATGCCAGCTCTGACGGTGACGATGCCTACAACCAGGCCCTGTCTGAGCGCCGCGCGAATTCGGTCAAAGGCTACCTGATCAACCAGGGCGTGACCCCGGTTCGCCTCCAGGCCTATGGCATGGGTGAGACCCAGCCGATCGCCGACAACTCGACCGAAGCTGGCCGCCGCGCCAACCGCCGTGTCGAGATCATCCTGACACCGATCACCGAAAGCTGATCCGGGGCCTGAAAAGGTCGACAGACAAGACGCCCGTCAGCTTCGCGCTGGCGGGCGTTTTCTATGATGCTAGCCAGAGATGGCGGCGCGCATGGCATCGACCGGGTCGCCATAGCGCTTGTTCATCATGGCCATCAGCTTGTCGCTGGCGCGCGACGGATGGCCGGTATTGGTCGGCGGCGCCGGGTCATACTCGACGGCTAGCTGGATCGCCTCGGCGACCGGCTGGCCGCAGGCATCGGCGATAATGCCGAACGCGAAATCGATACCCGCCGTCACGCCGCCGCCGGTATAGGTATTGCCGTCTTTCACCCAGCGACCGGGTGCGTGCGTGGCGCCGACCAGCGGGAGGAGGGAGGTGTAGGCCCAGTGGGTGGTCGCCTGCTTGCCGTCGAGCAGACCGGCCGCGCCGAGCAGGAAGGCGCCGGTGCAGACCGAGGTGGCATAGGTTGCGGCCGTGCTGGCTGAACGGACGAAGTCGAGCGTTTCGGTGTCGCCGATGGCTTCGACCACGCCAAATCCCCCCGGCACGACGATCATGTCGAGCGCGGGCGCGTTGGCGAAGGTGCCGGTCGGCACGAGCGACAGGCCGCAATCGCTTGGCACGGGAGCCAGCGTCTTTGACAGGATGTGCGTGGTGGCGCCGGGCATGCGGTGCAGCACCTGCAATGGCCCGGTAAAATCGAGCTGGGTGACATTCGGGAACAGGACGAAACCGATATTCATGGGGCGCGCTCTCCGTGCAGTTTCGCAGCGGTCATAGAGGAATAGGTCGCCGCTGGCCATATTCGCTCTGGCCAATCGGGGTCGAAGTGTGGAACGTGTCGCGATGCCGAATCCAGACCCTCTCTCAAAACCCGGTGCGAAGCGCTTTGGCCGTCCGACGCCCTATCGGGGAATCGGGTCAGAAATCGTACATCTTCTGTGCGGGTTTTACCTGTGGCTTGGGGGGTGGCGCCTGCTCGACGACTGGCCGCCGGACCGGAAACTGGTCATTATCGCGGCACCTCATACGTCCAACTGGGACGGGTTCGACATGCTGGCCGTGGCGGGCTGGTACCGGGTGAAGCTCAGCTATATGGGCAAGAAGTCGCTCACCACGGGGCCGTTCGGCTGGCTGGTGAAGCGTAGCGGGTGCGTCCCGGTAGAGCGATCCAAATCAAACGATGTGGTCTCACAGATGAGAGCAGCGTTCGCTGCTGCCGACAGCCTGTTCCTGGCCGTCGCGCCGGAAGCCACCCGATCGCGCAATACAGACTGGAAGAGCGGCTATTACCATATCGCGCATTCAGCCGGGGTGCCGTTGCTGATGTCGGTGCTGGATTTTGGCAAGCGCACCGTGCGCCTCGCCGGACCGCTTACACCCAGTGGCGATTATGCTGCCGACCTGCCCAAAATACTGGCGCCTTATGCGACGGCCGAGGGCCGCAGACCCGGCCGGTTCGGTATGCCAGACCTCGACTAGCGGCAGATGGCGGCGGCCTTGTCGATGGCGTCGGCGGAGCCCTTCAGGGAAAAGTGATAGGCGACCTGCGTGTTGCGCGCAGAGACGGCTTCGACGCGGAGCTCGGAGCCCTTCTTGAGGGCATCGACAATGCGCCGGTCGTCGGAATCATCGGCAAAGGCTTCCGGGCCTACCGAGAACAGGGTCCAGGACGAGCGGCCGATGCTGGCTTTCGCAGCCATGTCCTCGCGCAGGTCAAAGCCGACCTTCAGGCTCGGCTGGTTGCGGGCGCGGCCTGATTTCCAGCTCGTGACATAGTACCAGACTTCGCCGTGATCGGCCGAGCGGGGCGCCTTGTCGGTTGCAGTGGTGGCGGCATAGCAAACAGTTTCGCCGCCGCTGGATTCCGTGAAGACGGACCAGTCATTGTAGCGGCCTATGGCCGTGGGTTCGGCGTAGGCACACGGGATCGTGATGGCGGCCAGTGCGGCGAGAGCGGCGAGTCGATTGTGGCGCAACATATGATATCGCATGGTCTAAACGTAATCCCCGTGGCAAGCTTCAGGCCCAGTCTTATGGCATCAGAGTTAAGGCCAAACTACGACGCTTTCACACCTATCGCATCCATGCTGAATCACAGGCCATGCGGTTGCGCCGGGCCAACCTACCACCGATAGTGCCTGACTGATGGGCCAAGGGGACCAGACTTGAGCGCGACGATTGTCCACACCGCTGACCTGGAGCAGCGTGAACGCCACGCTGATTGCATGGCGCGTATCGCGGCTGAACAGTCGCGTGAGGCATTCGCAGAGCTGTTCGCGTTTTTTGCGCCGCGCCTGAAAGCCTACATGATGCGCCTTGGGGCCGCCGAACCAGAAGCGGAGGAATTGGCGCAGGACGTGATGATGACGGTCTGGCGCAAGGCCGCCATGTACGACCGCAAACAGGCCTCGGTCTCGACCTGGATCTTCCGGGTTGCCCGAAACCGCCGGATCGATGTCCAGCGGCGCACCTCAAAGCCGCCGCTGGAGCCGGACGAACCGATGCTTCGGCCGGCCGAAGCCGAACAACCCGACAGCGCCGTGTCCCGGATGCAAATGGAAGAACAGGTGCGCGCCCAGCTCGCCACCTTGCCGGAAGAACAGCTGGCGCTGCTGCAGGCCGCCTTCTATGACGGCCTTTCGCATTCGGAAATCGCCCGGTCCTATGGCCTGCCGCTCGGAACGGTGAAAAGTCGTATCCGGTTGGCACTGGCCCGCCTCAGGGGAGGCCTTGATGATCCTGAATAGCATTTTCGCGCCGACGCCTGGAGCTGCCGCATGACCCGCCAGAATGATTTTCCGTTCAGCGAACTTTTCAGCGCCTATGCGGCCGGTACGCTCGATGCGGGCCTCGCTTTGCTAGTCGAAACCCAAGGCGCGCTACGTGCCGGGATTAAAGACGCCGTGGCTCAGAGCGAGGCCGTGTCGGGCAGTTTTCTCGAAATGACGGAACCGGTTGCGATGCGCGCGGGGGCATTGGAAAGCGCGATGGCGCAGATCGATGCGCTGGAGGCGTCCGCGACAGCGCAAGACGCGGGACTTGCCGCCGAGGGCGGCGAGACGGACCTGTTGCCAGAGTCGCTGCGGCACGCCATCGCCACCTCAGGAGGCCACGCGAGGTGGACCCGGGCGGCGCCTGGCATTCGCCGTTTTCCCCTGGATGTCGGCAGTCAGATGGAGGTGGAACTCTATCGCATCCAGCCCGACGCCGCCATTCCGCGCCATACGCATGGCGGACAGGAGTTCACCCTGATCCTTGCGGGCGGGTACACTGATGAAACCGGCAGTTTCGGGCCGGGCGACCTGGCGGTGAAAGGACCTGAAGATACGCATCAGCCGGTCGGTGATTCGGGTGAAATCTGCTTTGCGCTCATTGTTCGCGACGGGGCCATTCGCCTGACTGGCGCCATGGGCGTAGTCCAGCGCATGCTTGGGCGACGCTAGGCGCGCTGACCGGTCTGCAGCCAATGCGCGCAGGCGTCGCCGAGTTCCGATCTCGCCAAGGCTTCGTAGCGGGCGCTGTCCTCGGCTGTCAGCGTGTCTTTCCAGCGTCCGTTGATGCCCTTGTTGATGAAGACCTCGGCGCCGGCATCCCAGAAGGCGCCGCCAAGGGGAACGCTCTTGGTAGCGTTGGCCTTCATCCAGTCGAAGGAGCAATATTCGACAATCGTGTCCCAGCGGGCCTCGTCGATCTCGATATCGAGAAAGGCGGCAATCTTTCGCATCTCGCCGGGCAGGTCGCGTTTCAGGTCAGTGAAGTGGACCATCATGACATTTGGCAGGTCGCGGATTGCCCACCAACTGCGGATGTTCTCCCAGAATGACCAGAACGGGAAACCGTCCTTGTCCATCCAGTCGCGCCAGTACTGGCCGATGTCTTCGGGTGGCCGATCGATCGGCGGGCCGACACGGCCCGGCGTATTGTTCAGGGCGTCATACCAGAGGTCATTGGCATTGGCGTGATGATTGTAGAGGCTCCAGACCACGTCCCGGCCATCGCGCCCGATATAGATATACTTGGCCTGCGGCGAGAAGACGAGCGCGTCGACAGGCAGGTGGGTCTTAATGAACCGGCGGTGCGTCTGGGCTTCGACTTCCGGAAGCTTCACCTGTTTCGGCGGAACGCGCAGGTCGAGCCAGGGCGACATTTCGGCGACGGCCAGTTCCGGATCGCCGCCGAACATCATCTGGGCGATCATCTGTTGTGTCCAGCTGGTGCCGGCCTTGGCATAGGTCGATATAATGATGTCGTCATCGCGGAACCTGAAATCGTTCCAGATGGTTGAATCGAAATGGTGGCTGTGGAGTTCGCGCGCCTTTACCGGCCATGCGATCGCACTTGGCATTGAATGATCCCCCCGAAAATTCGTATGGGAGCTCTAGCAGAAGCGAGGTGGCCTGTCCCGTGCTTTCAGGGTCAGTCGCGTCCGTGATCAGCAGGCTTTCCATCGCCGCCAAGGCCGCCGGGCATGATCGGGCGGGGGGCGTAGCCGCCCATCGAGAGGTGGCGGTCATACATGACCAGCGCCCCGGCCAGGCTGACATTGATGCAGAACTTGGTCGGGATTTTCACGACATGGGCGCAGCGGGCAAGGGTTTCGTCTGACAGGTTACCCTTTTCAGGCCCGAGAATGTAGGCGGCCTGTGGCGGGTGGCGGAACGTCGGCAGCATCACCGCGTCGTCGGTCAGCTCGATCCCGACCAGCTGGCAGCCACGCGGCATCTGCATCTCGTCGATCGAGTCCCACTGGTAGTAGGGGATCTGCCCGGCAGATTTCGACGTGTCGGCCTGGTACGCGTCGCGCAGCCGATGCCCGGCTTCGATCGAGAAGACATAGCTTGCGCCAAAGGCGTTGGCGGTGCGCATCAGGGCACCGAGATTCATGGGCTTGGAGATGCGTTCCGAGCCGATCGAGAAATAACCACGCATGTCAGATGACTCCAAGAACGAGCCGCCCGGCTGCAAGGACAACCAGGATGAAGAGCGGCGCAATGAGGCAGGTGCGCCGGGCGAGGCGCAGGTGAGAGAGGGGGGCAGGATAGGTGTGGGCGAGGTGCAGGGCGGCCTCGCTGGCTGGAAAGGGCGCGGCGGCTTCAACCACGGCCACCCGCCAGGCCGTGTCGGTTGGCAGGCCGCCAAACTTCGCCGCGAGCGCACGGCGCAGGGCGACCGAGACGATCATCCGCATCTGCAGGGCCAGAACCAGGGCGAACAGGCCGAGGCCCAGCAATATCCAGAAAAATGGTGTCACAGGAAGGTCGCCACCTCGAACCGGCCTTCGGAATTGGTCATCCCGCGCTTCATGCCGCCGGAATTGAACAGAGCGGTCATGTCGCCATTGGCCGAGACGGCGATCATGCCGCCTTCGCCGCCGAGGCGTTTGACGTCGTCCAGCGCGCCCTGCACGGCGGGTTCGAGATCGGCGCCGCCATAGCGGATGCGAGCCGAGACGTCGGCGGCGGCATTGGCGCGGATGAAATATTCGCCGAGCCCGGTGCAGGAAATGGCGCAGCGCTCATCGGCCCAGGTGCCGGCGCCGATCACCGGCGTGTCACCGACACGGCCGGGCGTCTTGTTCATGATGCCGGCGGTCGAGGTTGCGGCGGACATGTCGCCATAGCGGTCGAGGGCGACAGCGCCGACCGTGCCGACGTCCGGCGCGCCGACCTGACGGGTGCGCTCGTCGACGGGAACGTAATAGGCGTCCGGATCCTCCACCGTGGAAAGGCCTGCCGCATCGGCGAGACGGCGCGCGCCTGCAGCGACGATCAGGACATTGGGGGTGCGTTCCATTACCAAGCGAGCCGCCGCAATCGGGCTCAGCACGCCCTGCAGCGCCCCGACGGCGCCGGCATTGCGAGTGCGCCCGTCCATGATGGCGGCGTCGAGCTCGTATTCGCCTGCAGTGTTCGGGGCGGCGCCCTTGCCGGCAAGGTAGAGACCGGACGCCTCCATCGCCGCGACCAGGGATTCGACCACGTCGAGTGCCGTTTCGCCGTCGGCGAGGCGCTGGCCGCCCGCTTTGAGGAGGCTGGCGATGTGTTTTTCCTGCGCCGAATAGTCCTGGCCGAAGATGGGTCCGGCACCGCCGTGCAGGACAAGGGCCCATTTGCTCGCCATTCTGCCCGTCTCCCTTACGTCACACTTGGATTATGCCTGCCACACCGCTACCGTCTGGCAGAAGAAACAACAAGGTAAGGAACGCCGGAACATGAAAGCTGTGCTGTCAAAAGAAGTGGGTGGGCCGGAGACGCTCGTGGTCGAGGATGTCGCCATGCCGGAAGCCGGAAAGAACCAGGTCCTGATCGAGGTCAAGGCGTGTGGGGTGAACTTTCCCGACGTGCTGATGATTCAGGACCTCTACCAGTTCAAGCCGCCGCGCCCGTTCAGCCCTGGCGGGGAAGTCGCGGGTATCGTGAAGGCCGTCGGCGAAGGCGTCACCCATGTGAAACCGGGCGACCGTGTTCTGGGTTCGACGGGCAGTGGCGGCATGGCCGAATATGCCGTGGCAGCCGCCCATGGCGTGATGAAGATTCCGGACAACATGCCCTTTGATGAGGCGTCCGCCTTCATCCTGACCTATGGCACGAGCTATTATGCCCTTAAGGACCGGGCCGACCCGAAGCCGGGCGAGACCCTGCTCGTGCTTGGTGCGGCGGGCGGCGTCGGCATTGCCGCCGTGGAACTCGGCAAGGCGATGGGCCTGACGGTCATCGCCGCCTGCTCGACACAGGAAAAGGTGGATTTCTGCCTGTCCAAGGGAGCCGACAAGGGCCTCATCTATCCGACTGGCAGCCTTGACCGGGCCCAGCAGAAGCAGCTCTCCGAAGACATCAAGGAAGCCGGTGGCGGCGGGGTCGACATCATCTATGACGCGGTCGGCGGCGACTATGCCGAGCCGAGCGTACGGGCGATGAACTGGGAAGGGCGCTATCTCGTGATCGGCTTCCCGGCCGGTATCCCGAAAATCCCGCTGAACCTGACCCTGCTGAAAAGCTGCGATATTCGCGGCGTGTTCTGGGGCGCAGCCGTGGCGCGCAACCCGAAGGGCCATGCCGCCAATTGTGCCGACATGTTCAAACTCTATGCCGACGGCAAGATCCGCCCGCACGTTTCAAGTTCCTACCCGATCGAAAGGGCTGCAGACGCGATCCGCGAGCTGATGGACCGCAAGGCGATGGGCAAGGTCGTGGTGACCATGTAAATGGCAAAGGCACCTGCGCAGACGCCCGACGGGTTCATGGACGTTCTTGACCATCCCCGGAAGGCGGAGGCGCAGGCCCTGCGCGACAGTATCCTCGCGACGGCACCCGACATGCCCGAATCGCTTAAATGGAACGCACCGAGCTATACGGTCGGCGGCGAGCATGTGCTTACGTTCGACTTTTCGGACAAGAAGAGCATCAGGCTGATCTTCCATTGCGGACCGCGGCGCAAGGAATCGCAAGGCGCGCCGCCGATCCTGGAGGATACGACCGGCCTGCTGGAATGGACGTCGGACATTCGCGCCATCGTCTCCATTCGCAATGCCGATGATCTTGAGCATGCCCGACCGCTCCTGCCGGGCCTGATACAGCAGTGGATAGCGGCCGTTCAGGCCGGCTAGGCGCAGGCCGCGCGGCAGCGACAGCATTTCGGGCGGAACCGAGTATGTGCCTGCACGTATTTATTAAATGGAAGACCCAATAGACATTCCCGCGCCTGATGGGCCTCTAGCGGCGCGCGATCAGGCGCGCCGCCGCACCCTGAAATCGGGTCGGATTGAGCTCAAGAACCAGGCGAGCACAATAGACGTCACCATTCGCGACATGTCGCTGACGGGCACGCTTCGCCTGCTCAGGGATATCTGGACCCCACCCGAATTCTTCGGTCTCCTGGTCCTCAATCCGAACAACGGCGAGTCCCAGCGCCATTCCTGCCGGAAGGTCTGGCAGAAGGGCGCAATGGTCGGCGTGCGATTTCTGGTCTAGTCGCTGAGCGACAACGGGGGGCACCCGCACAGCACAAAGAAAAACCCGCCGGAGCGATCCGGCGGGTTTTCTGATTCCGGGAGGAATCTGAAGCTCAGGCGCTCTTGGCGTCGTCGACTTCCTCGAAGTCGGCATCGACGACATCATCGCTGTCGGCTGAGGCATCAGCAGACGCGTCGGCATGGGCCTCGGCTTCCTGCTGGTTGGCATAGATCGCTTCGCCAAGCTTCATGGCGGCCGTCATCAGGGCCTGGTGCTTGGCCTGGATGTCACCGACATTGTCCGTTTCGCGCGCGGCCTTGAGCTCTTCAATGGCCTTTTCGATTTCGGTCTTCACTTCCGCGGAGACCTTGTCGGCATGCTCGACCACCTGCTTTTCCGTCTGGTGGATCAGCGCTTCGGAATTGTTCTTGGCTTCGACGAGTTCCCGGCGAGCCTTGTCCGCACCGGCATTGGCTTCGGCGTCGGCCATCATTTTCTTGATGTCCTCGTCCGTCAGGCCGCCATCCGCTTGGATGGTGATCTGCTGTTCCTTGCCGGTGGCCTTGTCCTTGGCCGAGACTGACACGATGCCGTTGGCGTCGATGTCAAACGTGACCTCGATCTGCGGCAGGCCGCGCGGGGCTGGCGGGATGCCTTCGAGATTGAACTGGCCGAGCTGCTTGTTATCCGCGGCCATTTCGCGCTCGCCCTGTGCGACCTTGATCGTCACGGCACCCTGGTTGTCGTCAGCCGTCGAGAAGACCTGGCTTTTCTTGGTCGGGATCGTCGTGTTGCGGTCGATGAGCCGCGTGAACACGCCGCCCAGCGTTTCGATACCGAGCGAAAGCGGGGTCACGTCGAGCAGGACTACGTCCTTGACGTCGCCTTGCAGCACGCCGCCCTGGATTGCGGCGCCGAGCGCCACGACTTCATCCGGGTTCACGCCCTTGTGCGGTTCGCGGTTGAAGAATTTCTTAACCGCTTCCTGCACGGCGGGCATGCGGGTCATGCCGCCGACGAGAACGACTTCGTCAATGTCGGCTGCCGTCTTGCCAGCGTCTTTCAGGGCTTTCTTGCACGGCTCGATGGTGCGCTTGACGAGGTCTTCGACAAGGCTTTCGAGCTTCGCGCGGGTCAGCTTGATATTGAGGTGTTTCGGGCCGGTGGCGTCTGCCGTGATGAAGGGCAGGTTCACTTCGTACTGGTTGGCCGACGAAAGTTCCTTCTTGGCCTTCTCGGCTTCTTCCTTCAGGCGCTGCAAGGCGAGCTTGTCAGTCTTGAGGTCGATGCCCTGGTCTTTCTTGAACTCGGCTGCGAGGAAATCGACGATGCGAAGGTCGAAGTCTTCACCACCGAGGAAGGTGTCGCCATTGGTCGAGAGAACTTCGAACACGCCGTCGCCGATTTCGAGCAGCGAGACGTCGAATGTACCACCACCGAGGTCATAGACCGCGATTGTCTTGTTCTCGCCCTTGTCGAGGCCGTAGGCGAGGGCCGCCGCAGTCGGTTCGTTGATGATGCGCAGCACTTCCAGGCCGGCAATCTTGCCGGCATCTTTCGTGGCCTGACGCTGGGCGTCGTTGAAATAGGCTGGCACCGTGATGACAGCCTGCGTCACTGGTGTGCCGAGATAGTCTTCAGCCGTTTCCTTCATCTTGGTGAGAATGAAGGCGGAAATTTCCTGTGGGGAATAGTCCTGATCGCGGCCCTTGACCCAGGCATCGCCTGCCTTGCCTTCGACGATGCCGAAGGGCGACATGGCCTTGTCTTTCTGGGCGGTCGGGTCGGCATAGGTGCGACCGATCAGGCGTTTGATGGCGTAATAGGTGAAATCGGGGTTGGTGACGGCCTGGCGCTTGGCCGGCTGGCCAATCAGGCGTTCACCGCTTTCGGTAAACGCGACGACGGACGGCGTGGTGCGCTGTCCCTCTGCATTTTCAATGACTTTTGCCGTGCCGCCTTCCATGACGGCGACGCAGGAGTTCGTGGTCCCAAGGTCGATACCGATAATCTTGCTCATTGCATGTCTCTCTTCTGTTAGCCGCCACGGGCCGTGTTTGGGTTCGGTCTGCTCAGCAGCCCCGGAAGCCAGTGGCTCTCAAGGGTTCATATGAGACGGCGGGGACGGAATTTAAAGCCGTTCGCCTGTTCAGGTGCGATATGGTGAGCCGATCCCCCCGCTCAAGGGGTAATGCGGCGCTTTTACACGGGGTTTAACCAGTATCAACGGCGTCAGGGAAGCCATTCCGGCAGCCATTACCGATTTGAAACGCGAATTGGGCCGTGCGCCGGGCCCTGCCGGTTGTCGCGGCTGCGCCGTCAGTCCATCTTTGCTGCACCAAACAGCAGGGAAGGCGGCCCCATGATTTATACGAAACCCGGACGTGCGGGGCGTGTTGTCTCGCGGATTAGCCTCGGCACCGACCGGCGCGGGCACGTTTGATGCCGGGTGTGCAAATTGTGGTTCTGGAAACCGTGAACGATCCCGGCACGCCGGGCAGGACGGGCGACGACCGGTTCGGCTTTGACGAGGCCGCCGGCACCGCCTGGGCGCTGGACGGGGCAACCGATGTCACGCATCTCAGGCTCTTCCCGGACGCCGAGAGCGGCGCCGCATGGATTGCCGCAGCACTCAGTGCGCGCCTGATGGCGCCCCCGGCGCTTGGCGAAATGCCCGAAGCTTATTTCGCGAAAGTCCTGACGGATGTTCGCGCCCGTGCAGAGGCATCCACGCGCATCCCGCTTGACGACCTGCCCGGCGAAGCCCGGCCCATCGCGTCTGGCATGTGGATGCAGGTTGTGAATGACCGGGCCGTGTTCGTCTGGCTTGGCGACTGCATGGCGCTATTGCGGCGCGCCGCCCGCGTTACCGTGATCGGTTCACCGGGCAAGGCGGAGGATGAGACGGTGACGGCGCGCCGCCTGCTGGCCGTGCCGCCGGAAGAACGCCTCGCGCAGCTGCAGACCGACCGGCGGCGATCGAACGCCAACCGCACCTGCTTCGGGCTCGATCCGCATGCGGCGGCGAACCTGGAGACTCAGGCGGTCGTCGTGGCGCCGGGCGATACGATCTGCCTGATGAGCGACGGTCTGTACCGGCTGATTGCGCCCTATGGCACGCACACGCCGGAACGATTCATGGATCTTGTCGCCGGCACAGGACTCAGCGGTGCGGTGGCGGTCCTGCGCGCGTTCGAAGATGCGCCCGGACGCGACATGAACCGGATCAAGGCCCGCGACGATGCCTGCGGCGTACTCCTGCGCATCGACGCCACGGGCTAGGCGGCGAGTCTGGCCCTGCGCACAAAGATCGGCATAGTGTACCGGACCGCCCGCAAGATGGCGGGCAGTCCAGTCAGGGAGGTATGACCAATGCTGCGCTATTTCGCTTTTCCAGCTTTTGCCATGATGGCCGCCTGCGCCTCAGCGCCAGTTCAGGTCGCCGCCGTACCGACAATTGAACAGCTATGGATCGCGGATGGATTTGCGGCGCCCGAGAGCCTGGTCCGCGCGCCTGACGGTAATTTTCTCGTCTCGAATGTCGGGATCGATGACGGTGACGCAAAAAATGGCGACGGCTTCATCTCGAAGATCTCGCCTGACGGCCAGTTGATCGAGAAGTATTGGGCCGCCAAGGTCAACGGGCCGAAGGGGCTCGCGATCCAGGACGGCAAGCTCTACGCCTCTGACATTGACGTCGTCATGGTGTTCGATGTGGACAAGGGCGGGATCGGCAAGAAAATCCCGGTCGACGGCGCCGTCTTCCTGAATGGCGTCACGGCGTGGAATGGCGCTGTCTACGTCTCCGATTCCGGCACGGGCCGCATTCACCGCATCACGGATGGCGCGGCCACGCTCTGGCTGGAGGACGCGCGTTTCGGCGGCATCAATGGTGTGCTGGGGGATGGCGACCGGCTGCTGGTTTCGACCATGGACACAGGCTCGCTTTACGCTGTAACCGCCGACGGAATGATCACCGAGATAGCATCCGGCATGATCGATGCGGACGGCATCGGCCTCGTGCCGGGCGGCGGCTACCTTGTGTCGTCATGGACCGGGCAGGTCCACTATGTCGCCGAGGACGGCACCGTCACGACGCTGCTCGACACGACAGGCGATGCGACGCCAATCCTGCAGAACGACCTCAAGATATTCGGCGATACCGTGATTGTGCCGAACTGGCAGCCCGGCACGGTGACGGCGTGGAAAGTGGCCCGTCCCGACCGGGTTGATAGAGGTCAAGTCCGCACCGGCGCCGATGCCCGATAGTCCGGGCAGGCGGCAGCGGCCCGCGACAGGCGCGAGCGGTGCGATGGCCTCAGTCGGGAGGATACGTGGTGGGTTTTTCAGGAAAATGGGTCAGTTCGCGCAACTCGGTGCTGGAGCTTAAGCAGGACGGTGCGAAAATATCCGGGACGTTTGATTCCGGTGTCGCCGACGAAGGCGTGATGAAAGTGCCCGTCATCGGCTGGGCCAATGGCGACCGGATCGCGTTCACGTGCAGTTACGAGAAATACGGAACGGTCATTGCCTGGGCCGGACAGATGGCCGACGAGGAAGGCTATCCCCGGATCGAAGCGAAATTCCTGCACGAGTCTGACGTGAAAGAAGAGAACGAAGCCGAATTCCTCTGGGCCGCCACCCGTATCGGCAGCGACATTTTCGTGAAGCAGTAGGCAACGCGCCCCTAGTTCGCGTTCCCCGCGCTCACAGCCACCATCGCCGCGCGCAATGTGCGGTCGCCGATTTTCCAGCCGGGCTGGAACACGGATGCGATCGTGCCGGACGGTTGCTCAGAGGGTATCTGGGCGACAGCCTGGTGCTGGTTGGGGTCGAAAGTCGCGCCGGGTGCGGCATCGATCTGTTTGACGCCGTGACGGCCGAGCGCGGTTTCGAGTTCCTTGGCGGTCATCTCGATGCCGCTGAGCAGGTTGTTGCCGGCGTCCGACAGGTTGGCGCGATCTTCATCCGGCAGGGCGGCGAGGGCGCGGGCGAGGTTGTCGGAGACGCTGAGAAGGTCGCCAGCGAAACG
This sequence comes from Alphaproteobacteria bacterium, assembly GCA_018830285.1. Classification (GTDB taxonomy): domain Bacteria; phylum Pseudomonadota; class Alphaproteobacteria; order Caulobacterales; family Hyphomonadaceae; genus Hyphomonas. The sequence continues at coordinate 210,253 of JAHJSB010000063.1, read as the reverse complement.
TTCGATGGCATAGACGCGGGCATCGGATACCTGCCGCTCGGCCCGCTTGCGCGTATTGTCGAGGTCAGCCAGCGTGCGCAGCAATTGCTCGCGCAGGTCCTCGGCCTCGATCTTCAGGCGCATGGCTTCCTGTTCGGGCGAGATTTCCGTGTCGGCCTCGGCTTCCATGCTTTCGGCCGCCTGGGCCCGGGCATTCTTCAACATGTCATCGGCGGCCGACTTGAGGTCGGCCCTGGAGGCATTCGGATCGATGTTGGCGTTCTGGCCGGTCTTGGTCTCGTCGTTCATCATTTCCCATCCTTTGCGCGCCGGGCGGCGAGGATTTCGCCGATCACCTTTGCGGTATAGTCCACCATCGGTATCACGCGGGCATAATTCAGCCGGGTCGGGCCGATCACGCCAAGCGCGCCAATGACATGTTTTGCACCGCCCATATAGGGGGCCACGATCACACTTGAACCCGAGAGCGGAAAAAGCTGGTTCTCCGCGCCAATGAACAGGCGCACGCCATCGGCCTCGCGTGTCGTATCGAGGATATCGAGCAGGCTTTGCTGGCGTTCAAGCTCGTTGAACAGTTGCCGCACACGATCGAGGTCATTGGCCGCGCCTGCGTCTTCAAGCAGGTTGGCCCGGCCGCGTATAATCAGCGACCGGCCCCGGCCCGGCGCATCACCGCTCCACTGGACAAGTCCGGCCTCGACAAGCGCTGCCGCAGCGGTATCCAGCGCAGCGCGGCGCGAGCTGATTTCCTCGCGTACATCGACCGCGGCTTCGGCCAACGTGCGGCCTTTCATCCGGGTGGAGAGATAATTCCCAGCCTCGATCAGGGTCGTGGCGGGCAGGCCGTCCGGAATCTTGACCAGCCGGTTCTCGACGTCACCGTCCTCGGTCACCAGGACGCAAAGCGCCTCGCCGCTGGCCAGGGGGACGAATTCCACGTGGCGGATCGCTGTTTCGCGTGTGGGCGAGGCCACAAGGCCCGCGCCGCCAGTCAGGCCGGATAGGATGTTCGACGCTTCGCCGAGCACGGATTGCAGGTCGCCGCCTGCGCCGCGCAGGCGCTCCTCGATCTCGCGCTTGTCGGCACTGGACGGCTCGCCGATCTCCAGGAAGCCGTCGACGAACAGGCGAAGGCCCCGATGCGTGGGCGCGCGGCCCGCCGACACGTGCGGGGCATCAAGCAGGCCGAGATCGGTCAGGTCGGCCATGACATTGCGGATCGAGGCCGGCGACAGAGCAATCACGCCTTTCGACAGGGTGCGCGAGCCGACGGGCTCGCCCGTCGTCAGGTAGCCCTCGACGATCTCCTTGAAGATGTCGCGCGAGCGCTGGTCGAGGCGCTGCATCAGGGACTGGCTGTCGGGCGTCAGGGACATGCCTATTGATTAGGGGCGCGGTGGCCCCGGTACAATAGGCGTTCAGACAGTGAGGCTGGTCCCATCGTCGCGGTCATCTGCGCTGCGCCAGGCGAAATAGGAGTAGACGAACAGGATCAGCACGACGCTCAGGATCAGCGCGGTCAATTGCAGTGCCAGGAAGAGGCCGCTGAAGACGAACGCGCCGATCAGTCCCAGGACGCCCGCAATCATGAACAGGGGCCCGGCAAGACGGTGGGTTTTCTCCCAGGCGATATCAGAGGACAGTGTCCAGGGTGTGCGCACGCCGAAGATGAAGCTCGACCGCGTCTTGGGCAGGTAATTGCCCATGACGATGAATAACACGGCGACACCCGCAATGATCCAGCGGACCATGCCCGATGTGTTGAATGGCTGGCCCGCGCCTTTCACCATGCCAAAGGCAACCCCCGCAGTGACCAGTGTCATCAATGTTGTCACGGAGATCCAGGTCACGACATATGCCTTGCGTCCGACCGCCAGGTTCTGTTTTCGCGGGTCGAGGAAAGGTGCGATTGCCATGATCGCCGAGACGACGGCGGTCCCGCAAGGCAACAACCACAGGACAATCAGGGCGTCGGACTTGTTGCCGAACCGGTCCGGCATGCCGTCAGCGCCGAAATGGAGCGGAATCTGGTTGCTCTCGGGCAGCAAGCCGCTTGCATATAAGACAATGCCGCACGACACGGCGACCATGGCGGCACCCCAAGCCAGTCCGGTGAGGATATAGGGTTTCATTCTGCGGCCTCCTTCAGCTCGTCGTCTCCATTATCGCCGCCGATCAGGCCGAGCAGGGCCGTGGCAGCGTCTTCAAGCACGCTTGTGTTCACGCGGTAGAGGATCTGGTTGCCCTGTCGCTCGGCGGTGATCAGGTCGGCATCCTTCAATACGGCGAGATGCCGGCTCATGGTCGGCCAGCTCGACTCGAATTCGGCCGCCAGGTCGCCCGCAAGGCGGGGCCCCTTGCGCAGAAGGGCAAGGACCTGACGGCGCGCCGGATGGGCCAGGGCCTTGAAGACGGTGTTTTGCATAAGTGCTAATTAGCGTTTTTGCTAATATGAGTCAATGCCTGCTTGAAGCGCTCATCCTGAGCGAAGTCGAAGGACGAGCGCGGGCTGAACGTCCATCCGCACGGAGCCCTATCCTTCGACTTCGCTCAGGATGAGCTTCTTGGGCAGGTTGCTCAGAACAACCCTTCGATCAGGCCGTCTGAATTGAGATGGATCGTCTCCGCCGCCGGGTGGCGGGGCAGGCCCGGCATGGTCATGATGTCCCCGCATATGGCGACAACGAATCCCGCGCCGGCCGACAGGCGCACTTCGCGCAGGCGCACCGTGTGGCCTTCCGGTGCGCCGTACAGGGCCGGATCCGTCGAGAAACTGTACTGCGTCTTGGCGATGCAGACGGGCAGGCGGCCAAAGCCGTCCGCTTCCCAGCGGGCCAGCTGGTCACGCACGGCGCGCGGCGCTTCGACGTGGTCGGCGCGGTAGATGCGTTTGGCGACAGTTTCGATCTTGTCGAAGAGGGGCAGGTCATCGGCATAAAGCGTACGGAAATCTGCGGGCTGTGTTGCCAGCGTCTCTGTCACGATCCGGGCAAGGGCTTCGGCACCTTTGCCACCGTCGGCCCAGTGCGTGCAGAGTGCGACGCGCACGCCGATACTGGCGCAATAGGCTTCGATGGCCGCAATCTCGGCCAGCGTGTCCTGTGTGAAATGGTTGATCGCGACCACGACGGGCAACCCGTATTGCTGAAGGTTCTCGATGTGGCGTCCCATATTGGCGAGTCCGGTCTCAAGCGCGGCGACGTTTTCGCTGCCAAGCGCGTCCCTTGCGAGACCGCCATGCAGTTTCAGTGCTTTCACCGTGGCGACCAGAACAGCGGCGTCCGGTTGCAGGCCCGACTGGCGGCACTTGATGTCGAAGAATTTCTCCGCACCGAGGTCGGCGCCGAAACCGGCTTCGGTCACGACATAGTCGGCCATCCTGAGTGCGGCCTGCGTCGCGATCACGGAATTGCAGCCATGCGCGATATTGGCGAAAGGTCCGCCATGGATGAGGCAGGGATTGTTCTCCAGCGTCTGCACGAGGTTGGGCAGCATGGCATCTTTCAGTAGCGCCATCAGCGCGCCGGTCGCCTTGATGTCGGCGCAGGTGACGGCAGTGCGGTCGCGCCGATAGCCGACAATGATGCGGTCGAGGCGTTGCTCGAGATCAGTTGCGTCTGTCGCGAGGCAAAGAATTGCCATGATCTCGGACGCGACCGTTATATCGAACCCGCTCTCCATCGCCGCGCCATTGCCGGGCCCGCCAAGGCCGGTAACGATCTCGCGCAGGTTCCTGTCATTCATGTCGAGCACACGCCGCCAGGTCACGCGGGAGGGCTCCAGCCCGCTGGGACTGCCCCAGTGGATATGGTTGTCGACCATGGCGGCCAGCAGGTTGTGCGCCGAGGTGATGGCGTGGAAGTCGCCCGTGAAGTGGAGGTTGATATCCTCCATCGGAACGACCTGCGCATAGCCGCCGCCCGCTGCGCCGCCCTTCATGCCGAAACAGGGGCCGAGCGAGGGCTCACGCAGGCAGAGCAGCGTGTTCGCGCCGATCCGGTTCATTGCATCGGCGAGGCCGACACTGGTGGTCGTCTTGCCTTCTCCGGCTGCCGTCGGGCTGATCGCGGTGACGAGGACAAGTTTGCCATCGGGTTTCGCGCCAAGGCCTGACAGGTAATGCGCGGCGATCTTTGCCTTGTCATGGCCATAGGGGATGAGGTTTTCTGGGGGGATGCCGAGCTTTGCGCCGATTTCGGTGACAGGCTTCTTTGTCGCCGCCCGGGCGATCTCGATATCACTGGCCATGTTGCCCCTCGTAAAATCCTGATGCCCGTCCGGTGTAGACAGGGCGGCCAAAACCCGCAATCAGGCGGGGCAGAAAAGAGGACCCAGTCATGACCCAGCTTATCCGCCCTTCCGGACGCGCTTTCGACCAGTTGCGTGAGATAACGCTCGAGACAAACGTGACAAGGTATGCCGAAGGCTCGTGCCTCGCGAAATTCGGCAACACGCACGTCCTGTGCACGGCCAGCTGGGAGAAAAGTGTTCCGGGCTGGATGAAGGGCAAGGGCGCCGGTTGGGTAACGGCAGAATACGGCATGCTGCCCCGCGCGACACATACACGTGGACGCCGCGAAGCCGCTGCGGGCAAGCAGTCCGGTCGTACGCAGGAAATCCAGCGCCTGATCGGGCGCAGCCTGCGCTCGGTCGTCGACTTGGCCGCGCTGGGCGAAAACCAGATCACGATCGACTGCGACGTGCTGCAGGCCGATGGCGGCACGCGCACCGCCTCGATCACCGGCGGCTTTGTCGCGCTCGCGCTGGCCTGCCGCTACCTGAAATCAGAAGGCGTCATCAAGGCCGATCCGGTCCAGAAGCAGGCGGCGGCCATTTCCGTCGGCGTCTACCAGGATTTCCCGGTGCTGGATGTCGATTATCCCGAAGACAGCCAGGGCGAAGCCGACATGAATGTTGTAATGAGCTCGGATGGCGGCTTCATCGAAGTGCAGGGCACGGGCGAAGAGCGTCCTCTGAGCCGCAAGGAACTCGACGAGATGCTGCGCCTTGCCGAGATGGGCTGTAACGAACTGTTCGCTGCCCAGCGCGCTGCGCTGGCCTAGGGCGTCACGGCGGGCTTTGCGCCCAATAGGTCGCGCTGCCTTCAGGCATCTTTTGCAGGACATCCGCGAACGCGTCGCGGTCGACATTCAGGTGAAGGGCATTGGCCACGGCCGCAATGGAATCGTCCGGAGAGAAATTGTGCTGCGACCGGACGGACTGGACTTCGTGTGTCAGGGATGCGCGGTGGGCGAAGGGCAGGACGGGGTCGCCCGGATGCCAGTTCTCGACAAACAAGGCGCGCAAGCAGGGCGGCAGAACACCCGCAAAGACCAGCACTTGCGACGGCGTCAGCCGGCGCCGGAAGACCTGGAGCACAGCGTCGACCATCGTGTAGGTCTGGTGGCTCGTCTGCAGCATGGCGGCCCGCTCGGCATCCTCAAGGAAGGCGTAAAAGTCTTCCGAAGCATGCTTGTATTCGCGTGGGACTGTCATGTTGGCCTCCAGTGTGCGTCTTCCGGATCATATTTATCCTGCAATGGCTTTACTGCGTCCCGGACTGCGCGCCAAACGGGCATCAGGGCCGGGCAAGACCGGGCAATCCGAACATGGCGAGTTGCAGGCTTTGCGCAATGCGGGCCGCCCGTTCCATGAAGTAAGGGACGGCTTCAGGGCTCGGCGCGGTATCTTCCAGCGTTTGCCGGAACAGGCCCAGCCAGATCTGGAAGTGCGCTGCCGTCACGCCCGTCAGCTTCTGGTGCGCAGGCACCGGCTTGCCATTATAGCGCCCGGCATTCAGGGCGACGGAGGCCCAGAAATCCTTCATGCGGGCGAGGTGCGGCCCCCAGTTGTCGCCGATCTCCTTGTTGAATATCGGGCCGAGCGTGGCGTCAGCGCGGACCCGGGCATAAAAGGTTTCGACCAATTCCGAAATGTAAGCGTCGTCGATGCCCATGCGGTCAGCATTGAGCCGGATCTCGCGGCGGCGTTCTTCGGCGGTGCGCAGGGCATGGGTCATGCGGTTTCTCCCATGGCGAGCAAATCGTGCAGCGGCGCATTGCCGCCCACGAGGTCTGCGATTGACCAGGTGTCCAGGCTCGCGAAAAAAGCTTCCAGCGCGTCGGCCAGCGCGCCGCGCAACCGGCAGGCCGGCGATATGCGGCATCCGCCCGCGCCGCCCGGAAAGCATTCCACCAGGGCGGCATTGCCTTCCATGCGACGCACCACGTCACCAACGCGTATGTCCGACGCCCTTCGGGCCAGGCTGAGGCCGCCGGTGCGTCCCCGCTCGGTCGCAATGATGCCTTCCTGGCCGAGCGCCTGCGCCACTTTCATCAAATGGTTCTTCGAGATGCCGAAGGTCTCGGAGATGTCTGCGATGGTGACGCGGCGGTCCGTGTTGACGGCAAGGTGCATCAGCGTGCGCAGCGCGAAATCTGTCTGCAGGTTCAGCCGCATGGTCGCTAGGCCTCGTCGGAGTGGCGTGTGTCCCAGACAATCTCGTGTGCGCCTTCGTCAAAGCCGTTCCTCCGGCCAAGGACGAGTACGGTGGTCAGGACGCCGGCGACGATGAATGAAACGACTGTCCCGGCGAGCAGGGCGACCCAGCCATGACCGGACATGTCCGCGCCCATGGAGGACCGGCTAAGCAGCCATACCAGCCCCATCACGACGCATGTGGCGATGACGGCGCCGACCGCGAGGCCGCCAATGAGCTTTGCTGCAAAACTGGGCTTTGCCATGATGTCTGCCTTTCAACGCGCCGGACCGGTGATGCCGACGACCATACGGCACATATACGCCTTATTGCTCGTCGATCAATATAACATGCATATTATATGCATGTTATAAATTGACGCAGGGTGTAGTCCAGAAGGGGACTAAGGGGGCGGCTTGCCGCGTTCCCAGGCCACATCGCGGCCATAAAGCGGCACCGTGGACAGGCTCATCTTGGCCGAGCCGTCGATCGGTTTCCGGCTGAACGAGACATAGATCAGGCTGTCGCTGTCGGCGTCATAGATGCGCCGAACGGCCAGCTGCTTGAACACCAGGCTCTGGTTCTGGTCGAATACTTCTTCGCCCGACCGGTCGAGATCGATATTGCGGATCTTTACCGGTCCGGTTTGCAGGCAGGAAATGGATGAGTTGGACGGGTTTTCGAACCAGTTGCCCTTGCCGATCCGGTCCCAGACGCCGCGGTCGAAAAAGGCGAGATGGCAGATCACGCCGTCGATTTTGGGGTCGGTCAGCGACTTGATCTTGATCTCGTTGCCGAGCCAGTCGTTCTTGAATTCGCCAACTTCCGAATTGCCGCCTCCGCAAGCGGCGAGCAGGCTGAGACAGGCGGCGAGAGCGACCGGGGCAAGTTTCATATGGCCTCTATGTCGGGGCAGGTGGCTGGTTCCGGTCGCGGCGTCTATTCGGCGGCGACGCGTCGTCGGCCTTCCTCGCCTTCCTCGTCGAATACGAGCAGGTCGCCGGGCTGGCAGTCGAGTTCGCGGCAAAGGGCCTCAAGTGTCGAGAAGCGCACGGCCTTGGCCTTGCCGGTTTTCAGGATGGACAGGTTTGCGAGCGTGACACCGACACGTTCCGACAGCTCGGTCAGGGACATGCGCCGGTCCAGAAGCACACGGTCGAGGGTTACACGGATAGACATCTTTTACCCTCCTAAATGGTCATTTTTTCTTCGTCGCGCAGGCGTGTGCCTTCGCGGAAGACCTGGGACAGAATGAACAGCGCCGCAACCGACGCCCATGGGATGAGGTCGAGATTGAACCCGATCTTGGCCTTGTCAAAGCTGAATCCGACGACCAGCGCCACGGCAATGCGCAGCAGCTGGGTGACGGCAATGGTCGCAGCCACGCGGCTCAGGCGGTTGGCATTCTCGGGCACGAACGGGTCGCCGTCGGCCAGGGTCGCCAGGATACGGCGCAGCAGGACGCAGACATAGATAATCGCCGGGATTACGATGAGCCCGCCGATCAGGCCCGCGATCAGGGCCGGCAGGCTGTCAGTTCCGTCGGTGACGGAAATATTCAGGGCGTCGATCGAGCCGCCATTGTGGTGGGCGTAGATGGCTGCGCCGACGCTGGCGAGGAACACGACCCCGATGATTGCCGTCATCCACATCACGATGGTTACAAGGACTGTCATGATGGCAGCCATCGAGTTTCTTGCCTGTTTGCTCATGCCTGTCTCTTCACCGTGTTGCGCTCATGGTCTATGGCGTAGGTGCGCTTATCGCAAAACCGTACACCTTTACCGTTTAACGATATAGGTATTTGCAGGTAAAGCAAGAATGGAACCATTTCAGAAACAGGTGAAAAAATTACAGTTCGCACGCTCACGCCCGGTCGACTCGTTGCTGCAACCCACAACAAGGGCAAGGTTGCCGAACTGAAAGACCTGTTTGAACCCCTTGGATTCACTGTGGTCTCGGCGCTGGAGCTCGATCTCGACGAACCCGACGAGACAGAAACCACGTTTGCGGGCAATGCACTGCTGAAGGCGCGCGCGGCCATGCTGGCGACTGGCGCACCGGCCCTGTCCGACGATAGCGGCCTGTCGGTGACCGCGCTGGGCGGCGCGCCGGGTATATATTCGGCCCGCTGGGCCGGCGAGCCCCGGGATTTTTACCGCGCCATGGAGAAGGTCGAACAGGAATTGCAGGAGATCGGTGCTACCGACCGGTCTGCGAAATTCGTGTGTGCCCTGGCGGTTGTCTGGCCGGACGGACAAGAAGCCGTCTTCGAAGGCGAAGTGCATGGCCAGTTGGTCTGGCCGCCGCGCGGAGATCAGGGATTTGGCTATGACCCGATGTTTGTCGCCGACGGTGAAACCATCACGTTCGGCGAAATGGACCCGGCCCGAAAGCATGGCATGAGCCACCGCGCCGCCGCCGTCGCCAGGCTCAAGGCGGCTCTGCTTTAATGGCTGAGCATCTGGCGCCTTTCGGTCCACAATATGGATTTGGACTCTACGTCCATTGGCCGTACTGTTCAAAAATATGCCCCTACTGCGACTTCAATGTGTACGCAGCCAAGGCCCGGTCGGCCGAGCCGCTGCTCAAGGCGATCTCTGACGATATCCGCATCCACCGCCCGCGCCTGCCGGAACATGGCGCGCTCGATACGGTCTATTTCGGTGGCGGTACGCCCTCCCTGCTGAAGCCGGGCGAGATTGCGGGCCTGCTGGCCACTGCCGAAGAGGTTTTCGGCATCAAGCCGGGCGCCGAGATCACGCTGGAAGCCAATCCGAACGACGTCCTGCGAGCCGACCTGCGGGGTCTCGAGGCGGCAGGCGTCACGCGCCTGTCCATTGGTGTCCAGTCCCTGCGCGACAATGCGCTCGCCTTCCTCGGCCGCGATCATGACGCCGTGTCGGCTCGCGCTGCCGTCGAGCGCGCGCTGCATGTCTTCCCGAATGTCTCGATCGATTTCATTTATGCCCGCCCCAGCCAGTCCATCGATGAATGGGGCGATGAACTCGGCGATGCGCTGGCCCTCGGCGCGCCACACCTGTCGCTCTACGAACTGACCATCGAACAGCGCACGGCGTTCGGCAAGGCGGTCGCACGCGGCGAACTCATCCCCATGGATCCGGATGCGCAGGCCGATCTTTACGAGCTGACACAGTCCATCACCATGCAGGCCGGCCTGCCCGCCTATGAAGTGTCCAACCATGCCGCCGGGCCGGCATTCCGCTCACGCCACAATCAGATCTACTGGCATGGCGGCGACTGGATCGGGGTCGGGCCAGGCGCCCATGGCCGCGTCAGCGTAGGCGGCAAGCGCTATGCCAGCGAGGCGGAACGGCGACCCGAGGCCTATATCGCCAATGTCGTTGCGCTCGGCTCCGGCTGGGGCGGGGCCTCAACGCTGTACCCGCTGGATATCGCCCGCGAGCTGATCGCCATGGGCCTGCGTGCGATCGATGGCCTCGACGTGCAGCGCATCGAAACGCTGTCCGGCCAGCCCGTGCCGCGTGACAGGATCGACGCCTTTGTTGCAGAAGGCTGGGTACGGTTCGATGGCACAACTCTGTCGCTGACCCCGGCCGGCTGGCTTCTGGCCGATGCGATCACGGGCCAGCTCGCGCCCTGATCCCTCTGGAGTGCTCATCCTGAGCGAAGTCGAAGGACGAGTTCCGTGCGGCCCGCGCCCATCCCAGAATGAGTTCCTCAAGACCTCGCCTCTTCAAGCCCGTGGATGCGCGGCCGCGTGCACTTCACGCAGCCGGCTCGCATCGACGCCGGTATAGACCTGCGTGGTCGAGAGGGACGCATGCCCGAGCAGGGTCTGGATCGCACGCAGGTCGGCGCCGGCCGCCAGCAAGTGTGTTGCAAAGGCATGGCGCAGGGCATGTGGCGTCGCGGTATCCGGCAGGCCCAGGACGCCGCGCAGTTTCTGCACCAGTCCCTGGATAAGGCGCGGGTTCAACGCACCGCCCTTGGCGCCCCGGAACAGGGGGCCGGATTTCGTCAGCGCGTAGGGGCAGAGCGCGCCATAGGCATCCATCGCCTCGCGCACCGCCGGTATCAGCGGCACGATGCGCACCTTGCCGCCCTTGCCGCTGATGCGCAGGCGCTCGGGCGCGGGCAGGTCGGCGCCCGTCAGGCCCAGTGCCTCGGAAATCCGCAGGCCGCCGCCATAGAGCAGGCTCAGCACGGCGGCGTCACGCGCGCCGATCCATGTCTCGCTGTCCGGGTCGGTTTCGGCCTCGAAGATCATGTCCTTGGCCGCTTCGACGGAAACAGGCCGGGGCAGGCGGGCCTTGCGTTTCGGGCCCTGCAAGTAAGCGATCTCTGCATTCTCGATATCGTGGGCCCGGCCCAGCCAGCGGTAGAGCGCCTTGATCGACGACAACAGGCGCGCAATCGATGCGTCCGACAGGCCGTCGCGGCGCCGCTGGGCCAGGTGCGCGCGGATGTCCCGCGCCTTCAGCCGCCCCAGGGCCTTCGGCGTCGGCTCTTCGCCAAGATGCACCCGCAGGAAATTGAAGAAGTCAGCCAGGTCAGACCCATAGGCCTCGACCGTATTGCCCGCCAGCCGACGCTCATGCGCCAGATGCGAGAGAAAGGCGGCAAGGGTTTCCATCCGTCAAGACTGACACCGACCTCTTAAGGACGCGTTGCGGGCAGGCAGGCCCCGATCTTGCAAAAGGAGGCAAGGCTTACGAATTCAGGGCGGGACAAAGTTAATGCGGTATCTTGGAATAGATCTGGCGCGGTCGGTAGCGATCTTCTTCGTGATCATCGGACATGCTCTGACAGCGGCAAACCTGCGCACCGAAGCCGGGGCAGTGCTTGGCAGCCTCAGCCTGTTCCTCGCCGCGTCGGCGCCGGTCTTCTTCTGTCTGTTCGGCACCATGCTGCAGCTGGTCTATGCGCGAAAATTCGCTGCTGGACATGGCGTTGTGATCACACAGCGCCTCTGGTCCCGTGCGCTGCAGTGCTGGGCCCTCTATTCCCTGTCCTGTGCGGTGATGTGTGTCGCCTGGCAATTGTCCTTCGCTTATTGGGTGCGGTGTTCGATCTTCTTCACCGACACGTACTATACGGACATCCTGCGCTTCTACGCGGTCATGCTGGTGCTCGCGCCGCTGATGATCCTGGTCAGCGTCCGGATCGGCCTTTGGCCGCTGGTCCTGGTTGCCGGGGCCATTCATGCGGCCTTCCCGATTTTCTCGGCCCTTGGCCCCATGGGCACGTTCACGGGCGCCGAAAATGTCTCGTCCTTCATCTACGGTGGCAACATGCTCAATCACAGCGCGCCATCCATCCTTCACGGCTTCGGTTTTGTCGTGGCCGGCATGGTGATGGGCAAGGTGATGGCGGCGCGGCCCGGCCGGGAATTGCTTTTGTCGGGTCCCGGTTGGGGCGTGCGCGGTGCATTCATCGCGCTGGTCCTGGTCTGCGCGGCCTGGATGTGGGCTGGCGATTACAATGTCGCACTGCCTGAAGTGCGCGGCTATCTGCGCAATGCGAACCATCCACTCTACCTGCTCACGGGCGTGGCGGCGACGGTCGTGTTCATCGACGTGTTCGGCTATATCCGGCGCATGGCGAGTATCGCGTCCGACTCGATCTGGATGGTGTTCGGCCGGACAAGCCTGTTCACGTTCGCATTCGGCAATTCATTGCTCTACATCGTCCATATCGAAGACCGGTCGGCGCCGGGAAACCTGGCGCTGCTGATCAGCAGTGTCGCAGCTGTCATGGCGATGTCACTGACCTATGCACTGTTTCGCGACGCCCGGATGCTCAAGGCAGACCATTGGGCCGCCCGGCTCTATCGCGCGATTGTCGATGATGGCGCGATCGCGATTGTCCGCTGGGTGACAACTCCCATCATGCGGCGGTCGGTCGGAACCGCCCGCGGTGCCTAGGTCTCGTCTTCCCAGTCGACGATGAAATCTTCCATGTCATCCTCGAACACCGTATCTTCCGAGACGACCCGTCCCCGTACGGAGTTGCCGGTCTCATGCACGCGTTCACGGTCGCCGCAGACGAGGTAGTGCCAGTCGGGCAGGTCCTTGCCGTCCATCACCAGGCGATAGGCGCAGGTCTTCGGCATCCAGTTGATCTCTTCAATGCCAGCGGGGGTCAGCTTCACGCAATCAGGAACCTTCTTCTTGCGATTGTCATAGTCGGAGCACTGGCAGGTTCCGGCATCCAGCAGCGTGCAGTGCAGCTTGGTATATGCGATTTCGCCGGTGTCTTCATCTTCCAGTTTGAGCAGGCAACATTTTGCGCAGCCGTCGCAGAGAGATTCCCACTGCGCCTCATTCATCTTGTCGAGCGGAACGGTTTTCCAGAACGGCTCGCTCATGCTGCCTGCGCGGCCCAGGCAGGTTTCTTCTCGATCAGGGCGGTGGCAAACCAGCACGCAGACGAGACCTTGTCGCCAGCGGCAATCGCGTCTTCCATCGCGCGGGCGACAAGGCGTGTACCAAGGCCGCGCCCGCCAAGGCTATCGGGCACGATCGTGTGCGTGATGTGCATGCGTGCATTGCCGGGCCGATCATAGGTCAGGTAGGCTTCAATTCCGTCGATCACGAGGCTGTAGCGTTGGCGCTTGGCGTCATGGCTGATCGTTTCACCGCTCATGCCAGGACGTCCTGCCATTCAGGATGCTTCTGGATCTGGGCCTTGGCGAAGGGGCAGAGCGGAATGATCTTCACGCCATTCTTGCGCGCATCTTCCACGCCGCGCTTCACCAGCGCTACGCCCACGCCCATGCCGGCCAGTTCCTTGGGAACGGCGGTATGGTCAATGATGATGCGGCTGGTGCCGGATTTGGAAAATGTCATTTCAGCTTCATGCCCATCAACCACGGCTACATAGCGTCCGCCGGTTGGACCATCTTCGAGCGTGATTGTGATGTCGGTCATCGGATATCCAGTACGGGATATATGCCGCGATATAAAGTGTCTCTCGCAGACGACAGGGCAAGAAAAAGCCGCCCGACGAGGGGCGGCCTTGGGAAGGTATGTAAACCCGCCTGGGGGGCTTACTTTTTCTTGAAGGCGTCTTTCACGTCGCCGGCAGCATTGCGGATATTGCCTTCGGCCTTGTCAGCTTTGCCCTTCATTTCGAGCGACTTGTCGCCCGCCATCTTGCCGGCTGCTTCCTTGACCGAGCCTTCGGCTTTCTTGGCGGCGCCTTTGACATGTTCCTTGTCCATGAGTGTACTCCTTATTTCCGGCCGCATGATTGCAGCCATTCAACCAACGCGCGATCCGGGATTTTGTTGGATTAAATCTCGGTGAGCCTGCGCGGCGGTTGGCGTCCGGCCATTTGCGAACGGACCTGGCCACATCGTCCGCGCGCCGTACCTTCGTCCCGAAAATATTGGCCAACCGGGCGCAATTCGGGTAGCCTTTCACAATGAGCAAAGACCCTTATGCCTTCCGCCATTTCCAGCCCGGGGATGTCGTTTCGATCCGCTTCAGCGGGGTGCTCAGGCACTATGGCGTTGTCACGTCGGGCGGTCGGGTCATTTCCAACTCGCGCAAGCATGACGGTGTTACTGAACAGACCCTCGACGATTTCGCAGATGGTCGTCCCGTCAAGGTTCACGGCAGCCGCAGCGATGCCCATCATCTTGAAGTCGAGTCCCGGGCCCGTCGGGCGCTCGGCGCGTCTTACCGCCTGGCCGGGTCCAATTGCGGCGACTTTGTCGGCCACGTGCACAAGCGCAAGCCCACAGTCACGCAGGTCGGCCGCGCCACGATGATGGCCATCGGCGACCTGTTCGGCAATTCGCGCAAGTACCGCTAGGCCTGCTTGCAATTGAGCAGGCTATGCAACTTGCCGGTCTCGGACTAGTTCACGTTCCATGGCTCGCCTGCTGAACCCTCCCGAGATTGACTGGCGCGAGGACGGGACCCCCGTCGCGCGCGCCCATGACGATGTCTATTTCACCGCCGGCGACGGTCTCGCGGAATCGCGCGCTGTGTTTCTCGCCGGGTGCGGCCTGCCCGATGGGTGGCAGGGCCGCGAGGTGTTCACTGTCGCCGAAACCGGCTTCGGCACGGGCCTCAACTTTCTCGCCCTCTGGCAGATGTGGGAAACCCATCGCCCGTCGCCGACGGCGCGGCTCCACTTTGTCAGTTTCGAAGCTTTCCCGCTCCTGCCGGAAGACGCCGTGCGCGCGCTCGACAGCTGGCCAGAACTGGAGGAGCTCGCCGCGCTGATGATTGCCAGGTGGCCCGGCCCCGCCAAAGGCGTGCGCCGCATGGTCTGGCCCGATTCCGGCGTCTCGCTGACCCTGCATCACGGCGACATCCGGGAGACGCTGCCCGCTGCGCGCTTCCAGGCCGACGCCTGGTTCCTTGACGGGTTCAGCCCCGCCAAGAACGCGGAGATGTGGGGCGACTGGATCTATCCCGAAATTGCCGCCCAGTCGGTGGCCGGTGCCCGGCTGGCGACGTTCACCGTGGCGGGCTTCGTGCGCCGCGGCCTTGCCGACGCCGGGTTCGAGGTCAGTCGCCTGCCGGGACATGGCCGCAAGCGGGAGCGGCTCGAGGCCACCCTTGCCACCCCCTTGCCACCCTCTCCCGATCCCCATGCCACCGCCCCGGCAACACCCGGCCTGCGACGTGTCGCCATCATCGGCGCCGGGATTGCCGGAGCCGGTGCTGCCCGTGCGCTTGTGGATGCGGGGGCCGACGTCACCGTATTCGACAGGGACGAAAATCCGGCATCCGGCGCCAGCGGCAATCCGCTGGCCCTGTTGATGCCGCGCCTGGATGCGGCTGACACGGTCCAGGCACGCCTGCTGGTCGACGCCTATATTGCCGCCCGCAACACCTATCGCGGCCTGCCCGGCGTCACCGAAACCGACGTGCGCCAGATTCCAAAGGACCAGACAGAAGCAGGCCGTTTCACCAAACTCCTCGCCGACCCACCATTGCCACTCGAAGACCTCGAAGCCCTGCGCGGCGGTGGCCTGCTGCACAAGCAGGCCCTGATCCTGAGGCCCGCTGAACTGATCCCCGCCCTCCTCGCTGGCGCTACCGTGCGGCTGGGGATATCGGTGAAGGTCGATCTCGAAAAACGCGAAGTGAATGGCGAAGCCTTTGATGCCATCATCCTGGCGACAGCCATGGCAACGATGGACCAATTGCCATGGCTGGGCCTCGAGGCGCGGCTGGGTCAGGTCGAATGGATTGGCGATGCAGCCATCGCCGACCCCGACGCGGTGACGCAGGGAACCTATGCCCTTGCCGACGGACCAGATCGGCTGTGGGGCGCCACATTTGAGCGCTTTGGCGGCGGCCTGCCGGACACCTCCGACCGGGCCAGAGCTGAGAATGCGGAAGGCCTCGACAGGCTGTCGCCCTGGTGGGTGCGCGATGCGCGCGAATACGCGGCGGACTCCCGGGCGGGCCTGCGGGCGACCACGGCTGACCGTCTGCCGCTGATCGGGGCGGTGCCGGACTACGCGGCGGCCCTCGCCCTGTTCGACGGGGTCAAAAAAGGGCGCCCTGCGGATGCGGACGCCCCTGTGATGCCGGGCATTTTCATGGTGAACGGGTTTGGCGCGCGGGGTTTCACCTGGGGCCCCTGGGCGGGCGGTATCCTGGCGGCCCAGCTGCTTGGTGGCCCGGCCCCGGCGGAAGCTGCCGCCCTTGTGGCGGTCAGCCCGATGCGCCTTATCTTGCGGGCGCTGAAGCGGGGCGAGGCTTAAGCCGCTCTTACGAAGGACAGCTGGATGCCGCCATTTTCGTGCGGTGCGAACGTCATTTCCAATCCGCCCATTTCCAGTGCCATGCCGCCTTGCAGGCTGGCGATCGCGACGATCGCCAGGACGATCATGACGGCCACGCCTCCGAGCAGCCAATTATTGTAAAGCAGTGTCCCCTTGCTCATCGGTCCGTTCCTTTGTCGGGTTTGATGGTGGTTTCAGTTGTGGGTTCTAGTTGCCGCGTTCGAGATCGCGGAATTCCTTGCGCAAGCGCCACTCGTCGGACGTTACCTTGCGTTCGATGGATTGCAGGCGGTCGTCGAGATCCATGAAGGTGTACTTCAGGTGTCCGAACGTGGCCCGGGGCCGGTCTGAGACGCCCCGCCAGAACGCATCTTCCTCTGGCGTGATCGAGCTTCGGCCAAACGGTGTGCGCGGCGTGATGATCCAGATCGTCAGGTAGATGATGATCGAGATCGGGCCGAACATGAAGAGCGTGGCGAGCACGAACAGGATGCGGACCAGGATGGGTTCCCAGCCGAAGCGCTCGGCAAGGCCGCCGCAGACGCCGGCAATGACCTTGTCAGTGCGTGAGCGATAGTAGCGTTTCGGGTTGGGTGACCGGTATTCCGCGCTGTCATGGTCAGAATGGGGGCGGGTCATGGGCGGGGTGTCCTTAATCGTCGAGTGTTGAACGGGGGCGGCGCGGTGGGCTTGCGCGCTCCCGTGTGTGGTCGTCGCTCTGGTCGAGGAGGGCCTCGAGCGTTGCGAGACGGCGTTCCATTGCCTTGGCCGAGCGCCAGAGGTCTTCCATCATCCGTTCGTCATCCGGCTGGAGTGTTTTCTGCCGGCGCCACTGGGAAATATAGTGGAACGTCATGCCAGGCAGGATGACGAAAATACTGAGGATGGCCATCAAGGCGATAATGCTTTCGTCCATGGACTTAGGTCTCCTGACGTTCGGCGCGAGCCTGTGCGATCAGTCCGGGCGTACAAATCACCGCCAGGAAGCCGAAGAGGCAGATAATAGATAATACCATGAATCAGGCCTCCGATTTCGCGGATTTCGAAGACGACTTCGACCGCTTGGCTTTCAGGGCTTCGAGTTCCTTCTCGACGCTCTCGTTGCGCTCAAGGGCAGCAAACTCGGCTTCGAGGGTCGGTTCGCGGCCCTTGATCGTGTCGGCATAGGCTTCCATTTCGTCGACCTTGCGTTCGATCGTGTTGTAGCGGGCGAGGGCATCGTCGACCCGGCCGTCATAGACCTGGCTGCGGACGCGGATACGTTGCTCGGCCGCTTCCCGGCGCATCATCAGCGAGCGGTGCTTGGCTTTGGCTTCGTCGAGCTTGGCCTGCAGCTTGCCGAGATCTTCCTGGCGCTTTTCGAAGGCTTCTTCGGCGGCGTCCATCGCAGCCTTGCGGTGGGTGATTTCACCCTCGGCCTTCTGCTTGGCGATCAGGGCGCCGCGAGCCAGGTCTTCACGACCCTTGTCGATGGCCAGTTCGGCCTTGGCGGCCCATTCGTCACGGGCTTGCGTGAAATGGACGATTTCGCGTTCCATTTCTTTCTTGTCGGCCATCGCGCGGGCTGCGGCTGTGCGGACTTCGACCAGCGTGTCTTCCATTTCCTGGATGATCAGGCGGGCGATTTTTTCGGGATTTTCAGCACCGTCCAGCATCGCATTGATGTTGGAGTTGATGATGTCACCGAGGCGGGAGAAGAGACCCATGGGGTATCCTTTCGTGTTTGACTGGGAGGAGGATTAAAAGAAGAGGCCGCCAAGAAGGATGCCGGCGCCGAAAAACATCCAGCTCTCGGCAGGGCGGGTCGACAGCCAGCGGCCAAAACGGCCTGCGTCGGTGCGAGCTTCAGTTCGGTAACTACGGTCGTCCATCTTGAGTTCAGTCCTTCTGGTTAAAAGCGACGCCCCGTCGCGCTGAGTGCCAATATCATTTCAAGGACCGTGCCAAGTGAAAATTAATATCATACAACATTGTTTTTATGAGAAATAAAAGAATTTGGGCGAATTGCGCTAAAAGTAAAATGGTAGATTTCACCAATAATTTAGTCGATTTAACATATCTGTTGGGCTAAAAAGACCACATGATTGGCGAAACCACACAACTCATTGGCGAGGCTCCGGCCTGGCTCAGCGCGCAGGAGCACGTTTCCCGTGTGGCACCGCTGGAGCGCCCCATCCTCGTCATTGGCGAGCGCGGCACCGGCAAGGAACTGATCGGCGAGCGCCTGCACTTCCTGTCGAAGCGCTGGGAAGGGCCATTCGTGAAGGTCAATTGCGCAGCCCTCTCGGAGCAATTGCTCGACTCTGAACTCTTCGGACATGAGCGGGGCGCCTTCACGGGTGCCACCGAACAGCGCAAGGGCCGGTTCGAACTCGCCGACGGCGGCACGATCTTCCTCGACGAAATCGCAACCGCCAGCCGGGCCGTGCAGGAAAAACTGCTGCGTATCGTGGAATATGGCGAGTTCCAGCGTCTCGGCGGGTCACGCGTTCTGACAACCAATGTGCGCATCGTCGCGGCGACCAACATGCATCTGCCGGACATGGTCGAGCGCGGTGAGTTCCGCGCCGACCTGCTGGACCGGCTGGCCTTTGACGTCATCACGCTGCCCCCGCTGCGGGCGCGGCCGGGCGATGCCAGCCTGCTGGCGGACTTTTTTGCCCGCCGTATCGCAATCGAGATGGCGCAGGACTTCCCGGGCTTTGCGCCCTCAGCCATTGCGGCGATCGAGGGCCATGACTGGCCGGGAAACGTGCGCGAATTGCGCAATTTTGCCCAGCGGCTCGCGCATCGCTCCATGCTGGTGGCACCGAACGAGCCTGTCAGGTTCGACCCGGCCGTGCTGGATCCGTTCGCTTCGCCCTGGCGCCCGGGTGCTGCCAAAATTGTTGAAACCGAAACCCGCACACACCTGACGACTGAAACGTCAGCCCTGCATGGACCGATCGATTTCAATACCGAAATCGGCCGTCTCGAACTGCGTCTCGTCGATGAAGCCCTGGCCGCCAATCAGGGTCATCAGGGCCGGGCCGCTGAGACACTGGGCCTTACCTATCACCAGTTCCGAGGCCTGCTGAAGAAGCATGGCTATGGCAAAAAGCCCGGCAAGCCGGACGCCTGAGACGGCGATCAGGTGAGCGCTCACTGTTAAGCTTGGGACACATAGGGGAAATCGATTCGCGTCGGGGGAAAATCTGGGCCATACTTAGAAGTCTCGAATAGCAAAGGAGACCGCTCGTGCAGATACAAATTACTGGCAAGCATATGGATCTCGGCGGGGCTCTGAGGAGCCGCATCGAAGACGGGCTAGAGGCGGCGGTCAGTAAATACTTTAGTCGAACCGGGGAGGCGAGCGTGTTCGTCTCGCAGCACGGACATCTGGTCGAGGTGGACTGCAATGTGCACCTGCCGTCCGGCATTGTCCTGCAATCTTCGGGCAAGGCGACAGATCCTTATGCCGCTCTGGAGGATAGTCTCGACAAGATGGAAAAGCGGGTGCGCCGCTACAAGCGCCGCCTGAAGGACCATCACGCCAATCCGGTAGCGCCGCTGCCGTCCGAAATCGCGACCGGCGCTGTATTGACGCTGAACGGACATGCGGCAGACACGGATGAGCTTGAGGACGACGTCGTCGACGTATCGGACGTCCCGCTCACGGTCGCAGAAACCTCTGTAAACATCCGGAAAATGTCGGTGTCGGAAGCCGTCATGCAGCTGGAACTGCAAGAGGTACCGGCATTGATGTTCAGGAATGCTGGCCATGATGGACTGAATATGGTCTACCGCCGCCCGGACGGGCATATTGGCTGGGTCGATCCGGCCAATACCCCCAGGAACTGAAGCCCGCACACGGAAGCAGCGTATATGGCAACCGATCTGAGCTCCCTGCTTAAAGGTGGGATCATCATCCCTTGTTATGAGGCGACCAGCCGGAAACAGGCGCTGCACGCCATGTCTGAAGAACTCGGTCGCGTGACTGGCGTTTCGGCGCGCGAAATCGAGGATTCGGTCATGGAGCGTGAACGCCTTGGCTCCACCGGCGTCGGCGAAGGCGTTGCGATCCCGCATGCGCGAGTGGCGGGTATCCAGGCCCCGATTGGCGGGTTCATGCGCCTTGCGACAGGCGTGGACTTCGAGGCCATCGATGACCGCCCCTGTGACCTGATCTTCATGTTGCTCGCACCTTTGTCGGCGGGCGCAGACCATTTGCGGGCGCTGGCGCAAGTCAGCCGCGTCTTTCGCCAGGCTCCCGTACGCGACGCGTTACGCGACGCCGATACGATTGAGGCGGTCAAGGTGATCATCTGCAAGGAATCGGTCGAGTCGCCGATCTGAACCGGCTTCATGCTGAATAAAAAGCCCGCCGATATGATCGGCGGGCTTTTTTGTCTGGGCCCCGAACAGGTCAGCCTTCGCTGGGCTTGTCCTCGGCGAACCCACGATTTTCGAGCAGCGGCTCGATCGTTGGGTCGGAGCCCCGGAAATTGCGATAGAGTTCGTCGGCCTCGCGCAGGCCACCGGATTCATATACCCACTTCTTGAGTTTGGCCGAGAGTTCCGGATTGTAGATATCGCCGGTCTGCTTGAAGGCCATGAATCCATCCGCATCGAGAATTTCAGACCAGAGATAGGCGTAGTAGCCTGCGGAATAGCCGCCGGCGAAGATATGGCTGAAATATTGCGAGCGGTAGCGTGGTTCGATTTCCGGCAGGACACCATAATCTTCCAGAACTTGCTGCTCGAAGGCGCGCGCGTCGGTAATCTTTGCGGCCTCCTCCGATGACAGCATGTGCCAGCGCAGGTCGAGCAGGGAAGCGGCGATGAACTCCGTGGTCTTGAAACCCTGGTTGAAGTTCGAGGCCGCATTCATCTTGTCGACCAGGTCCTGCGGGATGATTTCGCCCGTCTTGTAGTGCCGGGCGTACTGGCCAAGCACTTCGGGGTCGCCGGCCCAATGTTCCAGCAGCTGCGCCGGGAACTCGGTAAAGTCGCGCGGACCGTCGAGGCCTGAAAAGGTCGAATACTTGATCTTCGTCAGCAGGCCGTGCAGGCCGTGACCGAATTCGTGGAACAGGGTCTCGACCTGGTCGTACGACATCAGCGTCGGTTCGCCCTTGGCGGGCGGGGTGATATTCAGGTTGTTGGAGATGACCGGGCGGATATTCTCGCCAATATTCGATGCGTCACGGAACGAAGACATCCACGCGCCGCCGCGCTTGGAATCGCGCGAATACATGTCGGTCATGAACAGGCCGAGATGTTCGCCGGTCTCCAGGTCCTTCACATCCCAGGACGTGACGACCGGATTCCATTTTTCCGTTTCGACCGGCGTGAAGCTGATATTGAAAAGCTTCGTGGCAACATCGAATGCGCCCTGGCGCACTGCGCCGAGTTCGAAATAGGGCTTCAGCACTTCGCCATCGAAGGCGTATTTCGCCTGCCGTACTTTCTCGGCATAATACCACCAGTCCTGGCCCGCGAGCGTGAATTCGTCGCCGATCATCGCCTGCATGTCGGCGCGCTCTTCCTTGGCCCTCTCAAGGCCTGGCTTGAGGACGCGCGCGAGGAATTCTTCGGCCTGCTGAGGTGTCTTTGCCATGCGCGTTTCGAGCTGGTAGGCGGCATGGGACGTGTAGCCCATCAATTCGGCCCGCTTGGCGCGCAGCTGGGCGATCTTGATCAGGATCGGGCCATTGTCATACTCGCCGGACGATGCGCGCAGGCGGTAGCCGTCGAACATCTGCTTGCGCAGGTCGCGGTTCTCGCCCTGTGTCATGAAGGTCTCGTAGACAGAGCGGTCGACTGTCAGGACCCATTTGTTCTCGCCTTCGACCTTAATCGCGTTCTTGAAATCGTCAGGCATGCCGGCGAGCTGTGCCTCGTCGGTGATGTCCAGTTTGAACGCCTTGGTCGACAGCAACAGGTTCTTGCCAAACTCGGTTGTCAGGGCGGACAATTCTTCATTGATCTTGGCGACCTCCGCTTTCACGTCGGGGCTGAGCGCTGCGCCATTGCGCACGAAGTTGCGGTTGGTCAGTTCCAGCAGCCGCGCATCCTGCTCGTCGAGGCCGAGCCGGTCACGCTCAGCATAGACGGCCTGCACGCGTTTGAAGAGATCGGGATTGAAATTGATCGCGTCGGTTTCGCGCGTCAGCATCGGGTAGATCTCTGCTTCGAGCTCGCTCAGCGTGTCGTTCGTGTCGGTATTGGTGATATTGCCGAATGTCAGGATCACCTTGTTGAGCGACGCGCCCGCCTGGTCGAGCGCAACAATCGTGTTGTCGAAGGTAGGCGCGTCAGGATTGTTGACGATGCCGGCAATCTCCTCGCGCAGCTCAAGCAGGGCCTTCTTTGTGGCCGGCAGGTAATGCGCGTCTGTGATCTGGCTGAAGGGCGGTACGCCATAGGCGGCGATCCAGTCGTCCCGGAACGGGTTGCCCGCGAGGTCTGCATCGCTGACCACGATTTCAGGAAGTTCAGCCGTGGCAGGCTGGGTCACTTCGGCTTTTGCGGCGTCATCGGCCGGTTTCTTGCCGCAGGCAGACAGGGTGAGGGCGAGCGCGGCCGCAGTGCCGAGCAGGAAATGTTTGGTGGTCATGAAGGGTCCTCAGGCTGGATTTAACCCCGTCTAACGTGGAAACGGGGCAAAAACCAGCTTTCGACCGACATTCCCGGCGTCCTCAGCGGGCCAGGCGGGCAATTGTGTCGTGATATTCCGCGATGGTTTCCTCGAAGATCTTTGCGACCGGTTTGATCGCGTTAATACGCCCGGCAACCTGGCCCGTCAGGGCGATACCGGCTTCGAGATTGCCGCCGAAGTAAACGGCCTGCGTATCGGCGAACTCTCCGAAAATGTTCGGGCTGCCCTCGGTCTCCAGACGGGTCGTACGCTCAGTGCGCAGCGCGCGCAGGGCTGGCCCTGGGCCGGATCGGTTGAGGAAGACCGTGTCGGTCGCCTCGGCGCCCACAATCGCGTCCTTCCAGTTCTGGTGAACCGGACTTTCGGTCGATGACAGGATGCGCGTTCCCATCAGCACGCCTTCCGCGCCAAGCGCAAAGGCCGCGGCCATGGTGCGACCGTCGGTAATGCCGCCCGCCGCGACGACCGGGACATTGACGCTCTCGCAGACCAGCGGGATCAGGACCATGGAGGCGACATCCTTCGGGTTCTTGAAACCGCCGCCTTCTCCGCCTTCGACAATCAGGCCGTCAACGCCCGCTTCGATGGCGCGTAGCGCGCCCTGCAGGCTCGGCACGACGTGGAACACGGTGAGGCCCGCCTCCTTCAGCGTGCTGGTGTATTTCATCGGGTCGCCGGCTGATGTGGTGACGAACTTGATGCCCTGCTTGATGATGAAGTCGATGATGTTGGGGTCGCGCACGAAGGCCTGCGCCACGTTGACGCCGAACGGCTTGTCGGTGAGGTCGCGCATCTTGATGATCTCCTCGCGGATCGCATCAAGCTCGCCCGACGAGGTTTCGATAATGCCCATGCCGCCGGCATTGGAGACGGCCGAGGAAAGATGCGAGCGGGCAATCCAGCCCATCGCGGCCTGGATGATCGGTTTCTCGATGCCGAGCATCTCGGTGATGCGGGTTTTGACGGGCTTGCTGGTCATGAACGTCTCCTGCCTTGTTTCGGTCTTGGTGCAGGCCTGCCCCAAGGGCAGCGCAACCGGCAACACCGCCGATGGATCTTTGTGCAGTTCTGGCATGCCTCTGCCCCGAAGTCATGACGTGACAGCGCGCACTTGCACCCTATGCTGTATCGTAAAGGTTGAGGAGATTTCGCCAATGGCAGAGATGCAGCAAATCGTGCTTACGCGCTATTGTGACGGACCGCCGGCGCCGGACGACTTCGCGCTTGAAACAGCACCGCTGCCCGAGCCGAAGGAGGGCCAGTTCCGGGTTGCTCATGTCTGGTGCTCGGTCGATCCTGGTACGCGCTCTCGCCTGTCAGGCGGAGATTCCTATGCCATGGCGCTCCCGCTCGGCAAGCCGATTGACGGGTTCAGCGTCGGCATCGTGGATGCCAGCCGGAACGAGGCGTTCCCGGTCGGCACCAAAGTCTTCTGCGCCGGTGGCTGGAAGACCCATTCGATCCAGTCGGGCCGGGGCTTCATCGGCCAGGTGCCGGAAGCGCCCGTGCCGCTGAGTGCCTGGATCGGCGTCCTCGGCGTGCCCGGCCTGACGGCCTGGTTCGGCCTGAAGACGGTCGCGAAATTCAAGGAAGGCGATGCCGTGCTGGTCACGTCTGCCGCTGGCCCGGTTGGCGCAACTGCCGGACAACTTGCCAAAGCCTGGGGCGCGTCGAAAGTCGTCGGCGTAGCAGGCTCCGATGCCAAGTGCGATTTCCTGACAGGCGAGGCCGGATTCGATGGCGCGATCAATTACAAGACGGCGGCCGACCTGACAGCCGCCATCGCCAAGGAATTCCCAAAGGGCGTCGATGTCCTGTTCGACAATGTCGGCAACGAGATGGTCAACCGCGTTCTGCCGCTGATGGCCCTCAATGGCCGAATCTGCATTTCCGGCCAGGTTGCCGACTATAACCTGACGCCGGAAGCGACACCGGGCATCGTCAACACCAAGCCCTTTATCACGCACCGGGTGAACATGCAGGGCCTTGTCGTGTTCGATTTCGCGCGGGAGTTCCCTGAAGCGCTGCAGGCGATGGCTGGCATGCTGGCGTCAGGACAGCTCAAGAGCAATGAAGAGCGCTTCGAAGGCATCGACAAAATGCCGGAAGCCTTTTGCGGCCTGTTCCGGGGCGAGAATCTCGGGCGCCGTGTGGTGAAAGTGGGAGAGGATTCATGAGCATGCGTTACGACATCACATCTGAAAAATGGGAGCGCTTCACCTTCTCCCGTGAGGGCCGCGTCCTGACTGCGTCCATCACGTCAGACCATCCGGTCAATGGCGTCGACGAACAGATGCACACAGAGCTTGCGCTCGTGTTCAACTGCCTGCAGCGCGATACCGACAGCGACATTATCATTCTCACCGCCAAGGGCCGCGCCTTCTGCGCCGGCGGTGATTTCGACTGGTTCGAGGAACAGATCAACCACCCCGAACGCTTCCGCGCCATCGGCTGGGACGCCAAGCAGATCGTCACGACGCTGCTGAACATGGAAAAGCCGATCCTCTGCCGCTTGAACGGCGCGGCGGCCGGTCTCGGCGCCACGATCGCGCTGCTCTGCGACATCATCATTGCGGACGAGACAGCGAAGATCGGCGACCCGCATGTGAAGGTTGGCCTCGTGGCCGGCGATGGCGGCGCGCTGATCTGGCCGCAACTGATCGGTTTCGCCAAGGCCAAGGAACTGTTGATGACAGGCGACCTGCTGAGCGCAAAGGAAGCCGAACGTCTCGGCCTCATCAATTATGCCGTGCCGGCTGCCGAGCTCGACGCAAAGGTCGCGGAACTCGTGGGCAAGCTGCAATCCAATCCGAAATGGGCCGTGCGCTGGACCAAGACCACGGCTAATATCCCGCTGCGGGCCCTCGCTGCGCAGCTCATGGATGCCAGCATCGGCTGGGAAAGCGCGTCGAATTACACAAATGACCGGCGCGAAGCCGTGGCCGCGTTCAAGGAAAAACGCGCGCCCAAGCTGACGGGCGACTGACATGCGCCTTCGCTCGCCCAGCCATTACGAATTCGCCATTCTGACAGATCTCTGCATGCGGTCGAAGGCCGTCTGGGGCTACACGCCGGAGATGCTTGAGGAATTCCGTGCCGAACTGACGGTATCCGAAGAGGATGCCGCAACCGACGTGATCGTGGTTGCGGACGATATTCGCGGTATTGCCGGTGTGGTGCAGGTTGCCGTCGACGGTGACACGGCCTGGCTCGAGAAACTCTTCGTCGAGCCCACGCGCCTGGGGGAGGGCACGGGTCAGATGATGTATGTCTGGGCTTGCCGGGTGGCGCAGGACGCCGGGGCAAAGGACCTCGTGATTGATTGCGACCCGGACGCGAAGGATTTCTATCTCCGCATGGGCGCTGAACGCGATGGCGAGGCAGAATCACCATCCATTTCAGGGCGCATGCTTCCGCGTCTCGTGCACCGGCTGCACCCGGCGCGTGCCGGAGGAAATTGACGCGCGCGCCCGGCGGCGCTATCTGGTCGCCTGTGGTGATTTGGCCGGTCGGCTTGCAGCCACGTTAAACAAGTCGCTAAAAGGCCGCGCGGACATGCCAGCAGGTTCCTGCCGCCGCCTCCCTTTCATGCGATGTGAGTAGGATTGGAGAACGGCGATGCCGATCAGGATTCCCGATACTTTGCCCGCCCGCGATGTGCTGGTGCGAGAGGGTGTGTCTGTCATGAGCGAGACGGATGCCATCCGTCAGGACATTCGCCCGCTGCAGATCGGCCTGTTGAACCTGATGCCGAACAAGATCCGCACCGAGGCCCAGATCGCGCGCCTGATCGGCGCCTCGCCGCTGCAGGTGGAGCTGACCCTGATCATGGTTGGCGGCCATACGCCCAAGAATACGCCGGAAGAACACCTGATCAGTTTCTACCAGGACTGGGCCGATGTCCGCGACCGCAAGTTCGACGGCTTCATCATCACCGGCGCGCCGATCGAGACGCTGCCGTTTGAAGAGGTCGGCTATTGGGATGAGCTGACGGAGATCCTCGACTGGACGCGCACCAATGTCCATTCCAGCTTCTTCATCTGCTGGGGCGCCATGGCCGCCGCCTGGCACCTGCACGGCGTGCCCAAGCATGTGCTCGCAGAAAAGGCGTTCGGCGTGTACCGCCACCAGAACCTGGACCCAACCTCGCCTTTCCTGTCGGGTTTTTCGGACGATTTCCAGATTCCGGTCAGCCGCTGGACCGAAGTGCGCGCCGAGGACATTGCAAAAGCCCCGGAGCTGAAACTTCTGATGGAATCAGACGTGACCGGGCCTTGCCTCCTGTCAGAGCCGGCCCAGCGCAATCTCTATTGCTTCAATCATATCGAGTACGATTCCACCTCGCTGAAAGAAGAATACGAGCGGGATCTGGCTTCGGGCAAATCCATTCGCCCCCCGCAGGGCTATTTCCCCAATGATGACACCAGCGCCCAGCCGCTCAATCGCTGGCGCAGCCACGCGCATCTCCTGTTCGGCAACTGGATCAACCAGGTTTACCAGACCACGCCCTTCGATGCGGCCCTGATCGGCACAGATAGCGAAAGCTGAGCAGGCTTCCGCGCGCGGGACAATCATTCTAGGATTCCGATATGAACAGTTACGCCTCCGAACCGACCCATGTCACCGAACTGCGCCGCCAGCTGTCCCGCTGGGTCGCCGACAAGATGCCGCGCGAAAAACGCCGCGAATGGGACAAGGCCCACACATGGGACCGCGACCTGTTCAAGGAACTCGCAGCCATGGGCCTGATAGGCCTCACCATCCCAGAAGAGTATGGCGGGCAGGGCGAGGATATCTATGCCGCCGCTGCCGTGATCGAGGAGCTCTGCCAGGGCGGTGTCAGCATGGCCGGCCCGTTCATCCATGCCGCCTTCTATGGCGGCCTCAACATTTCCGAGAACGGTTCGAAGGAACAGAAAGAAGCCCTGCTGCCCAAGCTCGCGCGCGGCGAGATGTTCCTCTGCTATGGCCTGTCTGAGCCCAATGTCGGCGGCGACCTGCCGAGCGTCGAGACGCGTGTCACCCGCGACGGCGACGAGATCGTCATCAATGGTGCCAAGCGCTGGTGCACGGGCGCCGACTGGTCGGATTATATCTACTGCCTCTGCCGTTCCGGCGGCCCGGAAGACCGCCACGGTAACCTCACCTTCGTCCTTGTGCCCACCAATGCACCCGGCGTCTCGATGCAGCCCATCGAACACGCGAACCTGCGTTATACGGACTCAATGGATGTCTTCCTCGATGATGTCCGCCTGCCGGCCAGCGCCATCGTCGGTGGCCCGGACAAGTGGAACAAGGGCTGGGAGGCGCTGGCTGGCCGCGCGCTCGATGTCGAGAAGATAGAGATCACGGCCGTCGCCTATGGCATCGCCCGCGCGGCGCTTGAGGAAGCCTGGACCTATGCGCAGGAGCGCACCCAGTTCGGCAAGCCGATCTCCAAGCATCAGGCCATCGCCCACAAGCTCGTCACCGCCCGCACCAAGCTCGCCGCCTGCCGTCACATGCTCTACCACGCCGCCTGGCTCGCCAGCGAGCACATGCCCTGCAGCGTCGAAACGGCCATGGCCAAGCTTTTTGTCGCTGACACGGGCGTCGAGATCGGCCTCGCCTGCCAGCAGGTCATCGGCGCCTACGGCCTGTCGGATGCCTATGACATCGAACGCAATGTCCGCGACCTGCTCGGCATGCCCATCGTCGGTGGCTCCAGCGATATCCAGAAGAACAATCTGGCGCGGATGCTGAGACTGTAAATGCGTGACTGGCAGAACAAGCTTTTTCCAGCGCCTCATCCTGAGCGAAGTCGAAAGACGAGGTGCGTGCGCTTGATATATGCCGCCCACGCTCTTCCTTCGACTTCGCTCAGGATGAGCGCTTCGAGATCATAGGACCTTCCGTGTGATTGACATCCAGGCCTCCCCCGAACTCTCCTACGCGTCCTATTTCGACGATCCGCTGAAGCGGCGTCTCATCCGCACCGTCGAGCGCCTGTCCGGCCAGCCGAAGATCAAACAGCTCTACGCGCATTACCGGGATCATCTCGCCCATGACGTGCCCTTCTTCGAGGCCGCCATGCGCCTGCTTGATCTCGACGTGCAGTTCTCGGCCTCCCGCCTCGCCGAGATCCCGCGCGCCGGCCCGCTGGTCATTGTGGCGAACCATCCCTTCGGCGTGCTCGATGGCCTTGTCATCTGCTGGCTCACCAGTCTGCGCCGCATGGATTTCAAGGTCCTCACCAATTCGGCCCTTGATGGCGTGCCCGAGGCGCGGCCCTATATCCTGCCTGTCGATTTCTCCGGCACGAAAGAGGCGCTCGCGGCCAATGTCGCCATGCGCAGGGAAGCGCTCGACCATGTGAAGGCAGGCGGCTGTGTCATCGTCTTCCCTGGTGGCGGGGTCGCCACAACGCCGCGCCCGTTCGACCGCACCGCCGTTGACGACGAATGGAAACCCTTCACGGCCAAGCTGATCACCCATTCCGGCGCGCAGGTGACGCCTGTCTATTTCGCTGGCCAGAATTCGCGCCTGTTCCAGCTCGCGAGCCATATGTCTCTCGAACTGCGTCTCGCGCTGGTCTTCCGGGAAGTGAAACGCCGCATGGGCACGGTCCTGCCGGTCGTCATCGGCGAGACGCTGACGCCGGAGGCACTGAAGGATGCCGGCAAGCGCAAGGGCCTGATGGAATTCCTGCGCGAGAAAACCTATGGCCTCTCGGCCAGTGGCATGCCCGAACGCTACCGCGCCGCCGGCGTCCGCTTCCAGAAGAAGAAGCCGCTGGTCTACCGATAGGCATCGCCGGACCGGCATGCCCGAACTCGCGCATTGACCCTCATGCGTTCCGGTCTAATCTCGGTCCATGGCCGATACATTCCAACCGACTGACACGCTCGCCAATGCCCGCACGCTGGCGCCCGAACTCGCCACCCGCGCGGCCGAAATGGAAGAGGTGCGCCGCCTGCCGGCAGACCTCGCCGCGAAATTGGCCAAGGCGGGCGTGTTCCGCATGATCACGCCCAAAAGCTTTGGCGGTCTGGAACTGGCGCCACACGACTTTGTCGAAACGGTCGAAGCGGTGGCGACCGCCAATGCCAGCGCTGGCTGGTGCGTCATGATCGGGGCCACGACGGCGATGAACGCGGCCTATATGGACCCTGCCACGGCAGGCGAGATCTATTCCGATCCGGGCATCATCACCGGTGGCGTCTTCGCGCCCATGGGCAAGGCGGTGGATGAAGGCGACCATTACCGCGTCTCCGGGCGCTGGCAGTGGGGTTCCGGCTCGGCCAATTGCACCTGGCTCTGCGGTGGTTGCACGATCTGGGAGAATGGCGAGATGAAGCGCCTGCCTTCCGGCGCGCCGGATGCGCGCATGATGGTCTTCCCGGCGTCGGACGCGACCCTGCTCGACACGTGGCATGTCATGGGCCTGAAAGGCACAGGCTCGGGCGATATCGAAGTGAAAGACATTCGCGTGCCAAAGGGGCGGTCGGTCTCGCTGGTGTCTGACCAGCCACATGAAAAGGGCCCGCTGTTCAAGTTCCCGGCCTTCGGCCTCCTGTCGCTGGGCGTCTGCGCGGTTGCCCTTGGCAATGCGCGCGGCTCGCTCGACGCTTTTGCCGCTTTGGCCACAGCCAAGAAATCGCAGGGCTCGTCCAAGACGCTCGCCGAACGCCAGACCATGCAGGCGGAGTTCGCCAGATGCGAGGCCGCGTGGCGTGCTGCCCGCGCCTATCTCTTCGACGAGATCGAGAAGACATGGAGCGTGGCAGAGGGAGAAGGCGCGATTCCAATGGAGCGCCGCGCTGCCCTACGCATGGCCTGCACCCACATGACGCGGACGGGCGCCGACATTTGCCGCACGCTCTATGATCTCGGCGGCGGCGCGGCGCTGTTTGAAGCGTCGGACCTGCAGCGTCGGTTCCGCGATGCCCATGCCATCACGCAGCATATCGTGACGGCGCCATCGACATGGGAACTGACCGGTCGCATCCTGTTCGGCCTGCCGACCGATGGTGGCATGGTCTAGGTCTCCGACGCACTGCAAAAACCGGAAAATTGTGACTGGTCGGGCCTGCCCCCGCCATGCAATCATGTAACAAAATGCGTGCGCCTTGCGCCGCCAGACATGAAGGACATCCCATGAAAATTCACGGACTTATGATGGCTGTTTCGCTGGTCGCACTAGCGGCCACCGGGTGCACGAGCGCAGCCGATGAGACAGTCCTGCCCATGCCGGTCGCCGCCACGCCGCCGCCGTTGCCGGAAAAAGCCTCTGCCGCAGATCCGATGGCCATCGACACCAGCACCGAGTGGGGCGGCTTCCTCTCGGCCTTCCTTGACGGCTATTTCCCGCTCAATCCCAATTTCGCCGTCTATCAGGGCCGCCATGAATTGGATGGCCAGCTGCCGGACTGGTCGCCAGAAGGCCTCAAGGCTGCGCGTGATCAGCGCGAGCAGGCGATTGCCGATGCGCAGGCGCTCGACCCGGCTGGTCTCAGCCCGGAACAGGCCTTCGAACGAGACTATCTGGTTCATGTCCTGCAGGGCGAACTGTTCTGGCTGACCGAAGCCGACTGGCCCCACAAGAACCCGGGTTTCTACGTCGGTGCGCTGGACCCGAACGTCTATATCGCGCGGCCCTATGCCGACGCCGAAACGCGGATGAAGGCCTTCATCAAATATGCGAAGAACGTGCCCGCCGCCGCCGCCCAGATCGAAGCCAACCTCAAGCTGCCGCTGCCGGAAACCTATCTCAAGTATGGTCAGGCCGGTTTTGGCGGTTTTGCCGAATATTATTCCGGCGATGCCAAGGCGGCTTTCGCCGAGGTGAAGGATGACGCCCTGCAGGCCGAATTCGATGACGCAGCCGCCGCCGCGTCCGTCGCCATGCAGCAGCTGTCCGATCATATTGGCTCGGTCCCCGCGACCAAGGACGGCTACGCCCTCGGCGCCGAGAAGTTCTCCGACATGGTGCGCCTGACCGAAGCGGTCGACCTACCGCTCGCCGAGCTGAAAGCCATTGGCGAAGCTGATCTCAAACGCAACCAGGACGCCCTCAAGCAGGCCTGCACGGCCTACGCGCCCGGTCTGCCGCTCGGCGACTGCATGGCGAAGATGGGGTCCAACAAGCCAGCCGTCGGTCCGGTTGAGGAAGCGCGCGAACAGCTGCCCGAACTGCGCGCCTTCCTCGTCGCCAACGATATCGTGTCCATCCCGGGAACCGAGCAGGCCCAGGTTGAGGAATCCCCACCCTATAACCGGCAGAACTCGGCCTATATCGACATTCCAGGGCCTTACGAAACAGGCCTTCCATCGGTCTATTACATCTCGCCGCCAGACCCGGCATGGGACGAAGAGACCCGCAATGCCTATGTGCCCGGCAAGGAAGACCTGCTCTTCACCAGCGTGCACGAAGTCTGGCCCGGCCACTTCCTGAACTTCCTGCATTCGAACCGGTCTGAATCCGTGCTCGGCAAGCTTTTCGTCGGCTATGCCTTCGCCGAGGGCTGGGCGCATTACTCGGAAGAGATGATGTATGATGCGGGCCTGCATGACGGCGACCTGGAAACCCATATCGGCCAGCTCTCCAACGCCCTGCTGCGCGATTGCCGCTACCTCTCCGCCATCGGACTCCACGCCGAAGGCATGACGGTTGAGGAAAGCTACGACCTGTTCCGCAATGAATGCTACCAGGATGCAGGCAATGCCACCCAACAGGCCGCGCGCGGGACCTATGATCCGGCCTATCTCAACTATACAATGGGAAAGTTGATGATCCGCAAGCTGCGCAATGACTGGACAGCAATGTACTTCCCGGATGATCCGCGGTCAGGCTGGAAAGCCTTCCATGACGAGTTCCTGTCCTATGGCGGCCCGCCCATCCCGCTGGTGCGCCAGCAGATGATGGAAGAGGACACGGTGAAAGCGGTCTTCTAGGCCGCTATCGCTACCACGTTTCGCACCAAGGCCTGAGATCCATTTCATGGGTCCAGGCCGACCGGTGCTGGCCGTGCAGCCAGACATAGTTCTTGGCAATCTCGTCCGGCAGCAGCAGGCCGTCGCGTTCCTTGCGGTCAGCCGCATCCGGCAGGTTGTCGCGAATGAACTGGCTGTCGATCGCCCCATCGATCACAACATGCGCGACATGCACGCCCTGCGGGCCCAGTTCGCGGGCCATACTCTGGCCGAGTGCACGCAAGGCATGCTTGGCGCCAGCAAAGGCCGAGAAGCCAGCGCCGCCGCGAACCCCCGCTGTCGCGCCGGTAAAGATCACCGTGCCCCGTCCGCGCGGCACCATCACCCGCGCTGCCTCACGCCCGGCGATGAAGCCCGAAAGCGCCGCCATCTCCCAGACCTTCTGGTAGACGCGCGTCGTCATCTCGCGGATCGGGAAGCGCACATTCGCGCCAATGTTGAACACGCAGACTTCCAGCGGGCCGACCTCGGCCTCGATCTGGTCGAACAGGGCCACGGTCTGGTCCTCGTCGCGCGCATCGACGCCAAAAGCCCGGCCCTTGCCGCCCTCCGCCTCGATGCTCGCCACCAGGTCTTGCAACTGGTCGAGATGCCGCGCCCGCCGCGTCACGCAGGCCGTCAGGCCCTCTTTCGCGAAGGCCCGCGCAATTGCGCCGCCCGTTGCATCGCCCGCGCCGACAATCAGTGCTGCACCTGCCATGACCTGCCATCCTCTTGCTGCTGCCAGCAACCCTCGCCTAGGGTGGCGGCGATGCCAAGGGCGCGGCGCTAAAGGGAGGCGATAGGATTTGGCGACGCCGTTCAGCATCGGTATTGCGGGTGCCGGTATCGGCGGCCTCGCAGCTGCAGCTTTTCTTGCTCGGGAGGGCCATCGCGTCACCGTGTTCGACCAGTTCGAAACGGCTGGCCCGGTCGGCTCCGGCCTGATCCTGCAGGAGACCGGGCTCACGATCCTGAACGAGCTCGGCCTGCGCACAGAGGCCGAAGCGCTCGGCGCCCCGATCCGCCGCCTCTATGGCCTGTCGAACCCGTCCGGTCGCACCGTGCTGGATGTGCGGTATGAGTCGCTCAGGCCCGCCCTGATGGGCGTGTCGATCCAGCGCCCGGCCCTGTTCAATCTCGTCCACGGCGCAGCGCTCGCCGCCGGTGCGCGCCTCGTGCCATCGACCCGCATCACGGCCGCCAATCCAAACGATGCCACGCTCGTCGATTCCGGAGGCGGCGTACACGGGCCGTTCGGCCTGCTCGTCGACGCGCTCGGCGTACGGTCGGTGCTGGCCTCATCGCCGCGCCGGGACCTGCCCTATGGCGCCCTCTGGGCGACGCTACCCTTCCCGGCGTCCGGCACATTCCACGAAGACGCGCTCGAACAGCGCTACGAGGCCGCCAGCCGTATGGCGGGCGTCATGCCGTCCGGCAGCCTGACCGAGGGGATGGGGAGGACCGTCACCTATTTCTGGTCCATTCGCGGCGACCAGCATGCGGCCTGGTGCGCGGCCCCGCTGACCCATTGGCGCGATGCTGCACTCGCGCTCTGGCCGGAGACCGAACCCCTCCTTGCCCCCCTCAAGGCCCACACCGACCTCACCTTTGCCCGCTATAGCCACCGGACGCACTGGCCTGCTGTATCAGGCCGCATGGTCCATCTCGGTGACAGCTGGCATGCCGCCAGCCCGCAACTCGGGCAGGGGGCCAACATGGCGCTGCTCGATGCCTGCGCGCTCGCCCGCGCTATCGGCCGCAAGCAGGATGTCCGTGATGCGCTGGCGGATTATGCCAGGATGCGCGCGGGCCATGTCCGCCTGTTCCAGTTGATGAGTTTCCTGTTCACGCCAGTCTACCAGTCGGACTCGGCTATACTGCCCTGGCTGCGCGACTGGCTCGCGGCGCCTGTCAGCCGCATCTGGCCGGGCCCGCAGGTCCTCGCGGCCATGGTGTCAGGCGGCCTCGGCGCACCGCTCTGGCGTATGGGCTTGAAGCCCGGCCGTTAGCGCTGGCAGGTGCCGCAGTAAAAGCTCGACCGCCCGGATTGCACGATCCGTTTCACATTCGCGCCGCAGGTCTTGCAGGGCTTGTGTTCACGGTCGTAGACATCGAACCGGTGCTGGAAATAGCCCAGCTCCCCACTGGCGCTGGCAAAGTCCGAAATCGACGAGCCGCCTGCGTCAATCGCCTCGGCAATCACTTGGTTGATGGCAGGCGCCAGACGCGCCGCGCGCTGGCCGGGAATGCTGGATGCCTTGCGCTTCGGGGATATGCCGGAACGGTACAGCGCCTCGCACACATAGATATTGCCAAGTCCCGCAATGACCGACTGGTCCAGGAGGGCCGACTTGATCGGCGTTGCCTTGCCCTTGAGCGCCGTGTCCAGGTAGTCCGCCGAGAAGCCGTTCGACAGCGGCTCCGGTCCCATCGCGATCAGTCGCGGATAAGAATCGAACGTCGCGGCGGGCCACAGTTCCATGAAGCCGAAACGGCGCGGGTCATTATAGGTAACAGTGTTCCCGTCTTCCATGTGGAAGACGACATGGTCATGGCGTGCATCCCCGCCCGTCGGGTGGTGGAAGTCGGCCGTCTCGCCGCCGCCCACGGTGAACCGCCCCGTCATGCCAAGGTGCATGACCAGCACTTCGCCTGTCGAGAGATCGGCCGTCAGGAATTTCGCGCGCCGCCCCAGCCGCTCGATCCGCGCGCCGCTGACACGTTCGGCGAACCGGTCGGGGAAGGGGAAGCGCAGGTTGGGCCTTTTCTGCAGCAGGGACAGGATCGTCCGGCCCTCCATGACAGGGGCAAGTCCGCGGCGAACTGTCTCGACTTCAGGTAATTCAGGCATTCTTATCGCATATAGCCTATGGCAGTCAGGGCAACTATGGTGGCGCGCATGTCAGAGACGAAAACAGAGCGCAAGGTCTCTTTCGGGTTCGAAGAGGTGACGGAGTCCGAGAAGGTCGCCCGGGTGAAAGGCGTATTCCGCTCGGTCGCCTCGCGTTACGACCTGATGAACGATCTCATGTCCGCAGGTGTTCACCGGCTCTGGAAGCATGACGCGATGAACAGGCTGAACCCCCAGCCGGGCGAACGCCACCTTGATGTAGCGGGCGGCACGGGCGAACTAGCGCGGGCATTCCTCGAACTGGCTGACAAGGCGGGCAAGCGGCGCGGCATCGCCGACAAGGCGACAGCCATCGTCTGCGATATCAATGATGCGATGCTGGAAGCCGGCAAGGCGCGCGCTGACAATGCGAAATGGGAACGCCGGCTCGACTGGGTCTGCGCCGATGGCCAGAACCTGCCCTATCCGGACCGCACATTCGATGCGGTCACGGTGTCGTTCGGCATCCGCAATTTCGCAGACAGGGTCGCCGGCCTGAAGGAATTCCGCCGCGTTCTGAAGCCGGGCGGGCGCCTGGGCATTCTAGAATTCAGCCACATGACCGCGCCGGCGCTTCAGGCCGCTTATGACACTTACAGCTATAACGTGATCCCCCGCCTTGGCAGCCTCGTCGCTGGCGACAAGGAGAGTTACCAGTATCTCGTTGAATCCATTCGTCAGTTCCCGGATCAGGAAACCTTCCGGTCTGAAATGGAAAACGCGGGCTTCGCCCGCGTTTCCGTAACCAATTTTTCCGGCGGCATCGCCGCCCTGCACTTTGGCTGGGCGGTCTGATGCGGAATTATTCAGTTGCCATCGACCTTGATGCCGTCTTCGCCGACAGAGATTTCAAGATCGGCCTTGGCGCTGTTGTCCTGCGTGAAATAGTACACGCCGAAACCCACGATGCCCACGAGCATCGCGCCCACCAGGAAGTACAGGAAGCCATTGGAATTCGTGTTTGGGTCAGCCATGACAGGCCCCTTCTTTTGTTAGTATCAGGTCAACAACGCACCAGTCTCCGGGATGGTTCCCGTCCGGATAGCGCTCGCTGATGGGCGCCGTATCCGATTACTTGCGCCTGATGCGGGCGGGCACGTCGCTGGCCCGGCATGACGTCATACTGCCGGCAGACTACCAGTCCCGCCTGCCGGTCCCGGCGCGCATTGCCGGAGGCGTGCTGCGCGTGTTCGGCGGCGGTGCACGGGGACGACCCGGCGAGCGCCTCGCCCGCGCCCTCGAGAAACTCGGTCCCGCCTACATCAAGCTCGGCCAGTTTCTCGCGACGCGCCCGGACGTGTTCGGCTCGGAAGTGACCGCCGATCTCAGCCGCCTGAAGGACAAGCTGCCGCCATTTTCGGGAAAGCTGGCCCGCGCCGCACTGGTCGAGGAATTCGGACTTGAAGAGGCGAGCCGTCTCTTCCCCGATCTCGGGCCGCCCATTGCCGCAGCCTCGCTCGCGCAGGTTCACCGGATGGAGACAGCGGGCGGCGCTCGCGCGGTGAAGATCCTGCGGCCCGGCATTGAAGGCCAGCTGACCCGCGAGCTCTCCGCCATGAAGCGGGCCGCACGCACGATTGAAGGGGTTTCCGTCGAAAGCCGCCGCCTGAAGCCGGTCGCGTTCACCGATACGATCGCTGCCGCCATGATGCGCGAAACAGATCTTCGCCTCGAAGCCGGCGGCGCTGACGAGATGCGCGAACTCAGCGAAAAGAGCGGCTATTTCCAGGTCCCGAAGGTGGACTGGGATCGCACAGGCCGGCGTGTGCTGACGACCGACTGGGTTGAAGGCACGCCCCTGACAGATCCGGCCGCGCTGGCAAATCCCGCCATCGACCGGGTAGCCCTTGCCAATGACATCACCCGCGGCTTCCTGACCCACGCCATCGAGCACGGCGTCTTCCATGCCGACATGCACGAAGGCAACATTATCATCACGCCCGAAGGCAAGGTCGCCCTCGTCGATTTCGGAATCATTGGCCGCATCGGCATGACCGAGCGGCGTTTCCTGGCTGAAATTCTCTGGGGTTTCCTGAAGCGGGACTATACGCGGATCGCCGAAGTCCATTTCGAAGCAGGCTATGTCCCGTCGACCGAGTCCGTCGGGGATTTCGCGCAGGCCCTGCGCTCGATTGGCGAGCCGGTGCATGGCAAGCCAGCTGAAGAGGTCTCCATGGGCCGGGTGCTCCTGCAACTGTTCGACTACACGCACACGTTCGGGATGGCGATGCGGCCGGAACTCGTTCTCCTCCAGAAGACAATGGTCCAGGTCGAGGGCGTCGCCCGCGCCATTGATCCGGGTCACAATATCTGGAACGCGTCAGAGCCGGTTGTCGGCGCCTGGGTGCGGCGCAGTTTCGGGCCGGAGGGCGCGGCGCGCCTGATCAGCGGCAACCTGCGGGAGGTGACCAACCGGCTGAAACGCCTGCCGGAAGTCATGGACCGGTTCGAGGCCTCGCTTGATGGACCTGCCACCCCCTTGCCACCCCCACGCGACCGCTTCGCCCCCTGGTGGGGATGGTTCGGTCTCATCACCATTCTCGCCCTGATCGCCTATGCCAGTGTCGCCAGCCTCGGCTGACAGGTCGCCGATGGCGTATTGCGCAGGCGCCACTCCCGCGCAGGGTGTAAGTCCTTAATCCGCGTTAACGAATGCAGTAGGCTTCGCCTTTCCGAGTCGGAAGGGACGCGTCATGAAGCCATTCCTGTTTGCCGCTGCGAGCCTCATCCTGCTGGCTCCAGAGGCGCTGGCCCTCGACCTCATCCGTGTGGGTACGCCAGCAGAACACGCCGGCCTGTTCCCGCAATCAGTCGTCTGGTCAGCCCCGGACCTGATGGGCGGACCGCGCCCCACAGCCTCCACCGGGTCCGGCCCGGCCCGGATCATCACCATCGCGCCCCGGCGCGAAGCGTCATCGGGCAGCGTGCGCGTGTTTCGGGGAGGTTCGGTCACGCAGGCCGGCAAGGCAGGCACCGCCCATGCCGATCCGTCACTTACCGGAAAGACCGTGATCCGACTCAAGAAGCCGCCGCGCAATCCCTACAAGACCGTGATCGTCTATGCACCACAGTCGGTCCGCGCCGTCCGGGCCCGCCGGAATCCTGACTGAATCGGCCGAATTCTTTACCAGTCTCCACGCTTTCACGGGGTTTTGTGGGGTTTGTGCAAGGAATTTGCGCTAAGAAGGCATCAGCAACCTATCTGAAGGTCCATGGAACAGAAGCGCATCCTCCTTGTCATCGGCGGCGGCATTGCCGCCTACAAAAGCCTTGAGCTGATCCGTGAGCTCGGCCGGCGCGGTATTGCGAGCCGCTGCATCGTGACCAGGGCAGGCCAGGAATTCGTGACGCCGCTCTCCGTGTCAGCCCTCTCCGGCGACAAGGCCTATACAGAGCTCTTCGACCTCGATGAAGAAGCCGAGATGGGCCATATCCAGCTCTCGCGCTCAGCCGATCTCGTCGTTGTCTGTCCGGCCACGGCAGACCTGATGGCCAAGGCCAATGCGGGTCTCGCCAATGATCTCGCCTCAACCATGCTGCTGGCCACCGACAAGCCGGTCCTCATGGTGCCTGCCATGAACGTGCGCATGTGGCAGCACGCGGCCACGATCCGCAATGTCGCCCAGCTTCGCGCCGATGGCGTCACCGTGATGGAGCCTGATGAAGGTGCGATGGCCTGCGGTGAGTTCGGTCCCGGTCGCCTGCCTGAACTGCCCGCTATTGTTGCGGCCATTGAAGCCCAGCTTGAAGGTCAGGGGCAGGGGGCCTTGTCCGGTTTCCACGCACTCGTCACGGCTGGCCCGACACGTGAGCCGCTTGATCCCGTGCGCTATCTCTCCAACCATTCCTCCGGCCGTCAGGGCTATGCCATTGCTGCCGCGCTCGCCGCGCAGGGCGCCGGTGTCACACTCGTGTCCGGCCCCGTGTCGCTGGCGCCGCCGCGCGGCGTGACGTTGGTGAAGGTCGAGACCGCCCGACAGATGCTGAAGGCTTGCGAAGAGGCCTTGCCGGCCGATGTGTTTGTCTCCGTTGCCGCTGTCGCCGACTGGCGCCCGGCCCGGGCTGCCACCAGGAAGCTCAAGATCAAGGGCGCTGGCAGCGAGGCGCCGTCCATGGAACTCGCCGAGAATCCTGACATCCTCAAGACGCTGTCGAACAAGCGCAAGCACAGGCCGCGCCTCGTCATCGGCTTTGCCGCCGAAACGCATGATGTCGAAGACTTCGCCCGCGCCAAGCTCGACCGCAAGGGCTGCGACTGGATTGTTGCCAATGACGTGTCCGGCGATGTCATGGGCGGCGCCGAGAATGAAGTTTTGCTGATCTCGCAGGACGCGTCGGAGCACTGGCCCCGCATGGGCAAGGACGATGTGGCCCGCCGCCTTGCCCGCAGGATCGCTGCGGAGCTGACCGGTGATGATGGCGGTGTGCGTCTCGCGGCGGAATAGGCGCGTGTCTTGACTCACGCCTGCGTCTGGCGCACTCGCCCGCCATGATCATTCGCGCCTATGAACCATCTGACCTGCCCGAACTTTACGTCATCAACCAGGCCGGTGTACCCGGCGTTGGTGATGAGACGGAAACGACTCTCGGAAAATGGCTGGGCCTCAGCGACGCCAGAGTGGCGGTGGGCAATGATGGGCGCCTGCTCGGTTTCATCAACCTGCTGCCCCCCGGCACCATGGAATATACCAGCGCCAACCTCCGCTGGCTCGAAGCCTGGGGCGACGATTTCATCTATGTTGACCGGATCGCGATTGCCGAGACGGCACGCGGGCAGCGGATCGGCGAGGCGCTCTATGCCGCCGCATTTGACGCTTATGCCGGAAAGACGTCATGGATCACCTGCGAAGTGAACCTGCGCCCGCCCAATCCCGGTTCGCTGCGATTCCATGATCGCCTTGGCTTCCGGGAAATCGGCCGACGCAGCTATGCGGACGATACAAAGGAAGTCGTCTATCTTGCGCGCCCGCTGGCTTGACTCAGGTGTGCGACTCAAACACGCCTGCGATTATGAAAAAAGTCACCGTGAATATCTGTCCGCTGCCCCATTTCGAGGGGCTCGACCTGCCCGCCTATGAGACCTCCGGGTCGGCTGGCATGGATGTGCGCGCGGCCGTACCGACCGACGATGCCCTGGTCCTGATGCCGGGTGCGCGGGCGATGGTCCCGACGGGCCTCAGCGTGGCGATCCCCGAAGGCTACGAGATCCAGGTGCGCCCGCGTTCCGGCCTCGCCGCCAAGCACGGCCTCACCTGCCTCAATACGCCGGGCACGATCGATAGCGACTATCGCGGCGAGATCAAGGTCATCCTGATCAATCTCGGCGAAGCGCCCTTTACTATTGCGCGCGGCGAACGGATTGCCCAGCTGGTGCTGGCGCCGGTCACGCAACTCGGCTGGAAACAGGTCGACGGCCTGGATGAAACCGACCGGGGGGCTGGCGGTTTCGGATCGACCGGACAATAATAGGCATTGCAACGAGCGGTATTCTGCCCATATATCGAATATCGATAATGCCTGGAGGTGCTACAAATGGATCCATTTCAGATGGTCGTGATCATCGTGCTGATTTCCGTCGGCGCGGGGGTCCTGAAGAATTATTTCAAGATGAAGCAGAACCAGCAGGCAGACGCGGCATCGGAAAAGGATGTCGTGCGCATGCAGGCCGATATAGACCGCTTGAAAGAACGGGTTCACGTGCTCGAGAAGATCGTCACCGACAATGATCGTCAGCTCGCCGAGGAAATCCGCAAGCTAGCCTGATCGATTCCGTTAACGGTGTTGGAAAAATTGTCCCATCGTGGTCCACCGGATACTAAAATATTGCCTGTAGGGAATATGCCGAACGGAGGGACACCGGATGGCGACTTTTGGGAAGAAAAAAGCACACAGCGCGTCGGCGGGCGTTTTCGGGACGCCTGCGCACCCGTCGGGACACCTCTCCCCTGAAGCCCAGGCTTTCCTCGAGGCCGAGCTCAGTATGCGCCAGGAAAAAGCCGACGCATCTGCCTTTCCCATGCCCCCAACGACGCTCCAGCCCACTGACGCGTCAGCCGGCCAAGCCGATTTCGTCAGCCGGGTCATAGCGCGCTGGTTCGGAAAATCCTCGGTGTCCGGCTGATCCGGAGGTCATTTGGCGCGATCGCCTAGATGAGAGCACTGTCTTCCTTGGCAAACCTGGCCAGGAGATAGGCGTCGGTATCTTCGATTGTTTCGAGTTTTCCGAATGCGAAGGCCTCGCGGTCGAGCACGAGGTCACGCGGTCGCAGGTCGCGGCTGATTTCCAGTCCCTCCAGCGTGCGGGCGCGCGAGAAGGCGACATAGGCCTGCCCATGGGCGAACATGCCGCTGTCGAAATCAATGAACACCTTGTCCAGGGTCAGGCCCTGCGCCTTGTGGATCGTCACGGCATAGGCGAGACGCAATGGCACCTGCTTGAACGTGCCGACCACTTCGCGCTTCACCTTCTTGGTTTCCGGGTCGAGTTCGTAACGGTATTTTTCCCATGCCGACGGCTCGATCTCATAGACCCGGCCTTCGATCGACACGATCACCGTTCGTCCTGAAAAGCCTTCGACCGTCGCCAGCGATCCGTTGACCCATCGCCCTTCAGGATCGTTGCGGATCAGCA
Source organism: Alphaproteobacteria bacterium (assembly GCA_018830285.1). Taxonomy (GTDB): domain Bacteria; phylum Pseudomonadota; class Alphaproteobacteria; order Caulobacterales; family Hyphomonadaceae; genus Hyphomonas. The sequence goes on along the minus strand of JAHJSB010000063.1, from coordinate 167,924 downwards.
TGACCCGCGCGCCTTCCTTCAGTTCCAGGTCGGCCTCGGTCGGGAATGATTTTTCGTCGAACTGGCCCTGGACGTCGGCATTGAATATTTTTGGCGAGGATGTCAGCCCGGCAAGCCGCGCGGCATTGATGCGGTTCGCATTGGCATTGTTCGGCGTCAGCACGACATGCGTCTCCGAGGCATCGACGGCGCTGCGTGACGACACGACGCTGCGCAACACGGCCTCGTCCATCGGCGTGACCCGTCCCGTCCGCAACGCGCCCAGCAAGGCGAGAAACCGCGGGTCTTCTTGCCGGAACACGTGTTTCAGCGCCAGCAAGGCAAACTCGGCTTCCTTGAACGCTGGCGCATTGAAGAAATAGCTGCCACCATAGCGTTGTTGCAGGATCGGCGCCTCACTGTTGGAAACGACCGGGGGCAACTGGTGCAGGTCGCCGGACAGGATCATCCGTACACCACCGAACGGGCGCTTCGACATGCGGTTGAGTTTCAGGCTGCGGTCAATCGCGTCCAGCATGTCCGACCGCACCATCGAAATCTCGTCGATGATCACCGTTTCCACGGCCTTGATCAGGCGGGTCGAGCGCAGCCGTTTGATATCAGTCGGTTCGACCAGGCGCGGGGGCAGCTTGAAGAAGGAATGGATCGTCTGACCGCCAGCATTCATCGCCGCGACACCTGTCGGCGCAAGGACGACGGCCTTTTCACCTGCTTCCGCAAGGAACTTGCGCAGCATCGTGGTCTTGCCGGTGCCGGCCCGCCCGGTGAGGAACAGGTTGCCCTGCGCCCCGGCGCCGGTGGCGACCCATTTGGCGGGCGCGGCATAAAGGGTTTCGGGATCTGCAGCAGGCGGCTCGGTCATGTCCCCGCTTAACGGGGTTTTTCCCGGAAGGCGAGGGTTGGGCAGCCGGGCATGCATTCCGCGGCTTGACGGGCCCATATCGGAAAAGTACTTTGTAATACAAAGTTAGATAAGGACATGAGACAATGAGCCATCAATCCCTGACCGACGACCTTTCCTATTTGCGGGACATGGCTGAGGCGGGCCGGAAAGCGCCGCTGCCTGGCGGCCGCTTCCTCGCTTGGTGGGGCGGCCTGACCACGCTGGCTTATATCGGCCACTATGCGATCATCGAAGGCCTGATGGGGCTCCAGCCGATTGCCTTTGCGTGGATGTGGAGCGGATATGCGGCCCTCGGTTTCGGCGGGTTCAAGCTGCTCCAGATGACGTTCCCCGCGAGCAAGCCCGGTGCCGCCTCGACAGGCAACAAAGTGTCCGGACTTGTCTGGATGGGCGCTGGCATGACGCTGTTCGCCTTCTTTGCGGGAGCGGTATTGCGCTCGCTTGCCGACGGGATGGCGAGTGACGCCTTTGTCTGGTCCGTCCCGCTGGTCCTGGGCGTCTACGGCCTGTCCCAGCTCACCTCGGGCCTCATCGCGGGCAACAAGGTGCTGACACTGGCTGGCTGGGGCGCCATTGCCAGTGTCGCTGCCGCCGTCTTCCTCATGGGCTCCAACCTCCTCTGGTTGCTCGGCGCCGCTGTTGCATTCCTGACCGTATTCTTGCCGGGGGTCGTGCTCCTGCGCGGCGAACCGTCGGAAACGGTCTGATTCGCCATGAGCAGCGATAATCCCTTTGACCATAATGACATCGACGATGTTATCCACGGGCGTCTCAGGCTCGGCATCATGGCCTACTTGTCTTCGGTCAGCCCCGCAGTCTTCGGCGAGCTGAAAGCCAAGGTCGGTGCCACTGACGGCAACCTGTCGACCCACCTGCGCAAGCTGGAAGAGGCGGGTTATGTCCGCATCGAAAAGCGCTTTGTCGGCAAGCGACCGCAGACACGGGTATTCCTCACCGACGAGGGAAGGGTGGCATGGGTCAGATGGCTCGACCGAATGGCCTCGCTCATGCGCGCGGCCGAATAGGCGGCCCTGGCTCAAGGGCTGATGAGGCGAACTTGCGCACCGGAGCGCAAAGGCTTCGCATCAGCCATGACACGCCAGCCCATTTTCTCATAGGCATGACGCGCCGCCAGGTTCTGCGTATCGACGTCAAGAGTCAGCGACTGCCCCGCTTCGCTCTGGGCCACATCAAGCAGGCCGCGCCCGACCCCGCACAGGCGCCAGTCCTCTTGCACGAACAGGTGGTCCACATAGCCGGTCGAGACATTCAAGGTCAGGAACCCGATGACGCCCGCCGAAGGCTCGACAGCGACCAGAACGCGGGCGCTGGCGAAGGCGTTTTGCAGGGCTGGCAAAAAGGCCTGCCATTCACCGCGCCAGGGAAAGGCACGCAGACAGTCCCGGAAGATGCGCAGGCACTGCACGCGGTCGCTCCTGACGAACGGCCTGATGCTCCAACCGGCTCCGGCATGCGTGTACATGCCGGGAGCATAGTCCGACTACATCTGCATCGTCCAGCCTTCGACACCCATCGCTGCCTGACGGACGGCTTCGGAGAGTGTCGGGTGGGCATGGCTGGTGCGGGCAACGTCTTCAGACGCGGCGCCGAATTCCATCGCGACGCAGATTTCGGCAATCAATTCACCCACGCCGACGCCGATCATATGCGCGCCCAGAATCCTGTCAGTGCCTTTCTCGGCAAGGATCTTCACGAAGCCAGCGGTCTCGTGATTGGTGCGCGCGCGCGAATTGGCCATGAAGGGGAACTTGCCTTTGACATAGTCGACGCCAGCAGCCTTCAGTTCTTCTTCGTTCTTGCCGACCCAGGCGATTTCCGGATTGGTGTAAACAACGCTCGGCACGAGATTGTAATCGACATGACCGGCCTTGCCGGCGATCAGCTCGGCGACGGCGCTGCCGTCATCCTCGGCCTTGTGCGCCAGCATCGGTCCGGGGATGCAGTCGCCCACGGCCCAGACACCGTCCGCCACTTTGAACTGGCCTTCTACGGGCTGGATCACGCCGCGCTTGTCGGGGCTGACGCCAATGCTCTCGAGGCCGAGGCCTTCCGTATACGGGCGCCGTCCGACAGCAACGATCACGACATCGGCATCGATCGTCTCGCTGTCGCCGCCCTTGGCAGGCTCCATGCTGAGCTTCAGCTTGCTTTTCAGTTTTTCGACGCCGGTGACTTTCATGCCAAGGCGGAAGTCGAGGCCTTGTTTCTTGAACGCCTTCTGGGCTTCCTTCGCCACTTCCGCGTCAGCAGGCGGCAGGATGCGGTCGAGATATTCAACCACCGTCACTTCGGAACCGAGGCGCGCCCAGACCGAGCCCATCTCGAGCCCAATCACGCCAGCACCGATCAGCACCAGCCGCTTCGGCACGGAGGTCAGTGACAATGCGCCCGTATTGGTGACAACACGCTCTTCGTCGATCTCGATGCCGGGCAGGTTGGTCGGCTCAGAGCCCGTGGCAATCACGATATTCTTTGTTTCCAGAAGGGTTTTCTTGCCGTCAGCGCCGGTGACTTCCACCTTGCCCTTGCCGACAATCGTGCCCTTGCCGTGGATGCGATCGACCTTGTTCTTCTTGAGCAGGAATTCGACGCCTTTGGTCAGGCCGTCCACGGCCTCTTCCTTCTGGGCCATCATCGTTGGCAGGTCGAGTTCCAGCTTGCCGACCTTGATGCCCATGCCGGCAAAGTCGTTCTGCGCCGACGCATACATCTGCGATGCATGCAGCAGGGCCTTGGACGGGATGCAGCCGACGTTCAGGCAGGTGCCGCCCAGCTTGCTGTGCATCTCGATACAGGCGGTCTTGAGGCCGAGTTGACCGGCGCGAATGGCGCAATTGTAGCCGCCGGGGCCGCCACCGATAATGACGACATCATAGGTCTCTGACATGGGATTTTCTGCCTTGCTGAAGGAGCCTCTAGGGCGAGTGCCTGCAACCTAGGCATTTTGGGTGCGAAATCAATGCGGCGGCTGATGCGCTTTCAGGCTTTCCGCCGCTTGATCACAAAAAGAGCAATCGTGAGGGCGATCAGGAGCGCCGAGAAAATCGCCTCGTCCATCCACATGGCCGAATCCGCGCCGGATGCGGCCATCAGGACCGGCAGCAGCAGGAACAGGACTGTACCGACAGCAGCGAGCAGTGCGCCGCCCGCGCGCTGCGCCAGGGCGAGGAGGGCGCCAATCAGGATGATCGACGCGCCGAGGATCCGAATCAGGCTGGTCGGGGGTTGCAGCAGGGCGTCGCCCAGCGGACTGCCCCGGCCGGTGATCATGATCACGGCCGACAGGCCCTGCCACAATAGCCAGGCAGACAGCACCGTCAGCGCGGCGGCGGCGAACATTCTTGCATTCATTTGGACGTGCCTCCCATGGCCTCTGCCTAAAGCTAGGCCGAAGCGAGAGTATCAGCAATCACTAATCAGAACAGGCGGATGCTGCGTGTCTCATTGCGTTTTGCGTTCATGCGGCGGCCATGCGCGGCGAAACTCGCACGCTGGCGCGCAATGGCCGCAGGCACGAACACGGGTTTCGGCGGAGTGGCGCGGGGGCGGATGATGGCGACAGCAGGCTCGGGCAAGGGGGTGGCGGGAACAGGCTCGGGCGCGGCAGCGGCCGGGGCAACAGCCTCGGGTCGCGCCAAGCGGACCGGCGCCCGTTTGCGAAGTTCATAGACGGCGCTCAGCAACAGGACAGCGCCGATGGCGGCGCCGGCCACGGCGCCTTCAGCGATGCTCGGGTCCTGCCACCAGCCATTTTCGAAACTGACAAGATAGACCGTCGGGAATCCGGCGCAGAGGCCCATGACATACCAGAGCACACCGCCGCCGCGGCGGCCGGAAATCAGCACGGCTGAGCAATAGAAACACAGCGCGGCAAGCAGGTAGGGCGCGCCATAGGCGATGCCGAGCGCCCGCCAGTCAACGGCATCAAGGCCGCTCGCGATATCGTCCCGCACCATCCAGCTGACCAGCATCATGATCGACGGCCAGCGCACAGCCGACAGCGCGCCAAACGCGAAGGCGATGGCATAGAGGGCGATCAGCGAGGCAATGAGCTTGCGGAGCATCCGACAGGGTTAACACAGCGGCGGTATATGCCGGCTGAACAGGATATTGCGAATTTGATCGATCGCGGGCGCAAACGCAGGGAGGAGGCTCCGGCGTCCCCCCTGCTGGATGCTGTGCTCAGGCCATTTCCCGAACGGGCCAGCGATTCTTCGCGAAATAGCGGTCTTTCATCCGGTCCATGTATCCGACCAGGTTCGTGTGCCCGCGCACGAGGCCCGTCAGCGGCGTGTCGAAATATTCGGTCGCACAGGAGATCAGCACGGCCGACACGCTGGCATCTGCCACCGTCGGCGTATCGCCGAACAAATAGTCCTGGCCTGCCAGCTGGATGGCGATGGCCTGCAGGTCCCACGCCGCTAGATGCATGCGCTCGGCTTCGGAATGCCGGCCCATGCCGCGGGCAAACTGGCTCGCGGCGATCCCGTCGCGAACCTCCTGCATGATATTTTCGCGGGCCTCGTCCGGCACGTCGCTAAAGAACAGGGCAGGCCCCTTGAAGAAATTTCCGTCCTTCAGCCAGCGCTCCATCGCCATGATGGTGGCAAGGTGATCCTCGGCCATGCGTTCAAGCGCCCAGCTGGTCACGCTGTCCTCGTCGCTGAGACCGGAGGCGAGCGACCGCCCGAGCTTCTGTTCGAAATGGGCCCGGATGAAGTTGCTGTCCTGGACCAGCAGGTCCCCGTCCGTCACATAGGGGGCCTTGTGCTTGGACACCGAGTCGAGGTCGGCGATGGCGCGATCGAAGTCGAGGCCCAGCATCTGCAGCTGGATGTCCGATTTCATCACATAATTGCTGGGCGACGGGCAGTCGAACATGGGCCCCCATCCGTAAAGCGTTATCATTGTCAGTCTCCATATCGTGGTTGCGGTAAGGGCTTGATACGTGAGGCATGCTGTCAGCAGCGTGGCAGTAGGATCAAAAAATCATGAGACGCACCGAACGCCTGTTCCAGATCATCCAGGTCCTGCGCCGCCACCGCGCGCCGGTGACCGGACGGGCGTTGGCCGAAGAATTGGAAGTCTCACTGCGCACGCTCTATCGCGACATGGCCGAGCTGATCGCCCAACGCGTCCCGATCCGGGGTGAGGCGGGCACCGGCTATGTGCTGGAAGACGGCTACGACATGCCGCCGCTGATGCTGACGGCGGACGAACTGGAGGCCGCCGTCCTTGGTGCGCAATGGGTCGCCGCGCGCGGGGATGAGGCCTTGTCGCGCGGCGCGCGCGACCTGATCGCCAAGCTCACGGTTGCCGTGCCGCGCGAACTGCAGCCGGTGATTGTCGACTCGGGCCTCGTGCCGGTCAGCTACCGCCAGCGTCCGAAAGACAATTTCGACGTCGCGCTGGTTCGCATGTCAATCCGTAGGCAGACGAAAATGGCTATCGACTATGCCGACGAGACGGGCAATGTCACCCGCCGCGTCATCTGGCCCTTCCTGCTCGCCTATTGGGATCAGGTCCGACTGATCGGAGCATGGTGCGAATTGCGCCAGGATTTCCGCCACTTCCGGACCGACCGTGTCCGCCGGGCCGAAGCACTGGGCCGTTTTCCGGAACGCATCACCACGCTGCGCCGCAACTGGGAAGCGCAACGGCGGGAAATGCACGGCAAGGATTGAAGTCAGTCGAACAGGCCCGGCAACATCGGCGCCGCCCCGTCGGCATCGGCGCGTTCCAGCTGCAGCATGTGCCGCTTGGTCGCCCGCCCGCCATAGGCCGAGAATCCGCCGATCTTTCCAGACGCGGCCAGCACCCGGTGGCAGGGCACGATCAGAGGCCAGGGATTCTTGCCCATCGCGGCGCCAATGGCCCGCGCGGCGTGCGGGTCGCCAAGCGTCCTCGCCAGTGCGCCATATGTGGTCGTCTGCCCCCAGCCGACCTTGCGCAGGGCGGTATAGACCTTTGCGTTGAAGGCACTCGCCCGGCCCATGTCGAGGGCGACATCGGAAAAGTCGATGGCCTCGCCGTCGAAATAGGCGCGCATGCGCCCCGCGCAATTCTGGATCCACCGGGGCAGCGTGTCGGACCATCTCGCCGAGGCGCCCCGGCCGAGCCGTGTCTCGGTGGCCGCCTCGCTGGCCTCGGGCAGCTGCACCTGGACGAGGCCAGCGGAATTCCACGCCAGGCCGCACGGACCAATGGCCGTATCGAACAAGTGAAAATGGGCTTCTGCCCGATCAGGATCGGCGCCCTGTGTCATGTCTGGCAGGATCACTCCGAATGGCTCGGGCATCAAGCGGATTCCGGAAAGAATGGGTTTGGCCCCCATCACTTTCGCCTGCTAGGGAGAAGGCCACAGAAAAAAGTTGAGAGGAAACAGGTATGGGCAGGGTTCAGGGAAAAATGGCACTTGTCACCGGCGGCGCACAGGGCCTCGGTGAAGCGATCGGCAAGATGCTCGCCAAGGAAGGCGCCAAGGTCACGCTGACGGATGTGAACGGCGCAGGCGCCGAAAAGGTCGCCGCCGAGATCAATGCCGCGCATGGCGCCGGCACGGCCTTCGCCTTCCAGCACGACGTCACAGACGAGGCCCAGTGGCAGGACGTGCTGAAAGCCGCGCATGCGGCGATGGGCGGGCTCAACGTGCTCGTCAACAATGCCGGCATCGGCTCGCTCGGCTCGGTCGAGGACGAGACCTATGACATGTTCAAGAAGGTCCAGACGGTCGACGTCGATTCCATCTTCCTCGGCTGCAAGTATGCGATCCCCCTGATGCGCGAGCATGGCCTCGGATCGATCGTCAATATCTCGTCGATCGCCGGCATCATCGCGAGCGGCAATTATGTCGCCTACAACACGGCCAAGGCTGCGGTGCGCCACCTGTCGAAATCTATCGCCCTGCATTGCGCCAAGACCGGCGGCCAGATCCGCTCCAACTCGGTCCACCCCGTCTTCATCAACACGCCGATCCTCGACCGCACCAAGGAAATGTTCGGCGAGGAGAAGGCGCTCGCCAAGCTCGGCCGCCAGATCCCGCTCGGCAAGGTCGGCGAGCCAGACGATATCGCCTATGCGGTGCTCTACCTTGCCTCCGACGAGAGCAAGCTGGTGACCGGCGCCGAACTCTTGGTCGACGGAGGCATATCCGCCCAATAGGGACTTGCTCTAAAATATGTGTTCATGATATGTTCTTTTCCTCAACTGGGGAGAAGGACATGATTGGATACGTAACTTTAGGGGTGAGCGACCTCGCCCGTGCCGCCGAATTCTACGATGCGATTGCCGCTGAAATGGGCACGCCGCGGATGATGGAATTCGACACGTTCATCGCCTGGGGTACGCCGGACGGCCCGGCCGGAATCGCTGCAACGCTGCCTTTTGACGGCCAGCCGGCGACAGTCGGCAACGGCACGATGGTGGCCTTGCAGGCGAAGGACGAGGACCAGGTCCACCGCCTCTACAAGATCGCCATGGCGCATGGCGGCACGGATGAAGGCCCGCCCGGGCCGCGCGGCGATAGCGGTTTCTATGCCGCCTATTTCCGCGATCCGGACGGCAACAAGCTCAACGCCTTCATCATGGGCTGATCGGGCGGCGCGCCGTGACGACGAAGGCGTAGACGGCCAGTATGCCGACAACGCTTGCGGATGCCACGAGCGGCAGGCTTGGCATGATCGAATACAGCGTGGCGCCGATCAGCGGCCCGAAGATGAACCCTGCAGGCGGTGCCGCTGCCAGAAGCGCAGCGGCCGAGCCCTGTTCCTCGCGTGAAACCGACAGGCTGCCGAGCGCGTTGGCGGATGGCACGGCCAGCGCGGCGCCGACACCCACGACAAGGAAGCTCAGGCACATCGCCCAGAAGGGTTGGAACGTGTCAGCGCAGACATAGCCGATGGTCACAAGGCCGAGCCCGATGGGCAGGATACGGCGCGGATCGGGCTTGCGGGGCGTGATATAGCCGAATTGCACGACGATCATCGAGAAGGCGAGGCAGGAGAAGATGATGCCGGTGAAGAGGACCGCCATTTCACCGGCCGTACGCGCGGCCGTGTCGACGAATTCGTAGCGGTCTTCAATGAACCAGCCAACGGTCTGCTGGATCATCCCGATGGCCACGAAATAAATGAACAGGAACATCAGGTGCGGCCGCACGCGGGCATCGGTGAAGGCGAGCGGTTTCGGCCGGTGGCTCTCGCGCACCCGGTCGCGGCTGCGCGGCAGGACGAACGCCAGGATGACACCGACGACGAGGTTGAGGATGATCGTGCCCCAGAGTGGCACCAGCGCGCCAAACGGGGCCAGCACCGCCGCGCCGGCCGGGCCGAGGATCGAGCCGACACTCATCGCCGCGCCCAGCATGCCAAGCCCGCCTGCGCGGGTCATTGTCGTCGTCGCGTCCGTCATCGCGGCCATCGAGGCAGGCTGCAGGCCCGGCGAAAGCAGGCCGAACCATACCCTGACGAAGACGAGCAAGAAGAACGTCGTCATCCCCGTCACGACGCCGGCCAGCGCAGCGCTCAATGCGAACAGGAAGGCCATGTTGGTCAGGCCCATGGCGAACAGTGAAAAGACCATCACGCGCTTGCGGCCCACCCGGTCCGCGATCCGGCCCCAGATCGGGATCATGATCGTGTAGATAACGGTCGAAAGCGTCAGGATGCCCGCCACCTGGATTTCGGTAAGCCCGGCCTTGCGGGCCAGCGGCGCCACGACAACGAAATTGATCGTCATGCCGGCGCCCATGGCGACCATGGCCAGTGCGATCATGCTCTGTTGCAGGCGGGTCAGTGGGCGAAGGGGTGTTTCAATCTCTGTCATGCCCGTGCGCCCTCCCCATGGCATCCTCCAGAGCTAATCCGGCACTGGCCTGATGCAAACCATGTCGCAGGGTAAAGCGACAGCGCTGACCTTGCATCCCCTTGCCAACACATCCTAAGTGACACTTTGTAGTCACCTTGTTTCCGGAGAGTTTTCAATGCGCGCGATACTGGACGTCATCCTGTTTCTCCTGAACATCGCTACCTGGATCATCATCGTGCAGGCCGTAATGTCCTGGCTGGTGGCCTTCAAGGTCCTGTCCATCCAGAACCCGACCGTGCGCAGCATCTGGGGTGGCCTCGAACGCGTCACCGAGCCGGTCTATGCGCCGATCCGCCGGATCATTCCGCCCCTCGGCGGACTCGACCTGACGCCGATGGCCGTGCTCCTCCTCATTTTCTTCCTGCAGCGCCTGATCGTCCGCTACGGCTACACGATCGCGCCATTCTAACGGCATGCACCGGCTCACGGTCCGCGTGCAGCCGAACGCATCGGCCGACCGGATTGAAGGCCCCGAAACGGATGCCGCCGGGCGCCGCTACCTGAAAGTGCGCGTTCGCGCTGTGCCGGAAGATGGCAAGGCCAATGCAGCGGTCGAAAAACTCATCGCAAAGCATCTCGGCATACCAAAGTCTGCCGTCAGGGTGGTGACGGGCGGCAAGAACCGGTTAAAAGGCCTTGAAATTGACGGACCGTCGGATTTGGCGGGCGTCTTGGCAGGGATGATGCGGGAATGAGTGCGAAACGGATCGACGGAACGAGTGTGGCCGCAGAGGTGCGGGCGAAGGTCGCTGTCGCAGTCGCGGCCTTGCCGGGCCAGCCTTCTCTTGCGGTTGTGCTTGTCGGTGAAGACCCCGCCAGCCAGGTCTATGTCCGCTCCAAGGTCCGCCTGACAGAAGAGGCAGGCATGGTCTCGGTCCATCACCAGCTGCCCGCCACGGCCACGCAGGCCGAGATCGAAGACCTGATCGCCCGCCTCAATGCCGACGCCAGCATCGACGGCATCCTGCTGCAGCTGCCCTTGCCCAAGGGCCTCGACGAGCACCGCGCCATCGAGTGCATCGACCCGGACAAGGATGTCGACGGCCTCACGGAAGTGTCCGCCGGCCGCCTCGTGCTCGGCAAGCCGGGCCTGCGCTCCTGCACGCCGGTCGGCTGCGTCATCCTCGCGAAAAGCGCGCTGGGCGACGATCTCTCCGGCAAGCATGTTGTCGTGATCGGCCGCTCGATTCTCGTCGGCAAACCGGCCGCGCTCCTCTTCCTCGCCGAGAACTGCACCGTCACCATCGCCCACAGCCGCACCGCCGACCTGCCGGCTGTCTGCCGGACAGCGGACATTCTCGTGCCCGCCGTCGGGCGTCCGAACATGGTCAAGGCCGGCTGGGTCAAGCCCGGCGCCACGATCGTGGATGTCGGCATCAACCGCGTGCCGGCCCCCGAAAAGGGTGAAGGCAAGACGCGTCTCGTCGGCGATGCCGACTTCGCCGATTGCGAACCCGTCGCCGCCCATATCACGCCCGTGCCGGGCGGTGTCGGCCCGATGACCATTGCCTGCCTCCTGCGCAACACGGTGCTCGCCGCCTGTGCGCGGCGCGGCTGGCCAGTGCCGGACGGCCTGTGAGCCAGGAATTCGCGCCACCTGCCACTAAATTGTTCCAGCGCCTCTGGCAGGCGCAGGGCGGCAATTGCGCCCTGTGCGGCAAGCCCATGCCGTCCACACGGTTCACGGTCGGCCATGCCACGGTCTGGAAAAAGCAGCGGCCGACATTCGATCATATCCACGCACTCGCGCGCGGCGGACCGGATGATGAGACCAACCTCCAGCTTGCCCACGCCGTCTGCAACAAGCGCAAGGGCCGGGGCTAGGCTTCGGCCGCCTTCGCCGCCCCGTCCCGTTCCATAAGGAAGCGCGGGCCGGGCCCGAGCCGCGCGGCCCGGTCATCCGGGTTGTAGAGCGCGCAGTTCGACAGCGACAGGCACCCGCAGCCGATACACACGTCCAGCCGGTCTCGCATCAGTTCCAGTGTCTCGATCTGCGCATCCAGCCGCTCGCGGAACTGGGCGCTGATCTTCGACCAGTCGCCCTTGGTCGGCGTCCGCTCCTGCGGCAGGCCTGACAGCAGGTCGCCAATCTCGCTGATCGAGAAGCCAAGCTGCTGTGCAATCATCACGAAGGACAGGCGCCGCACGTCCGAGCGCAGGAATCGGCGCTGCCCACCGGCATTGCGGATCGCCCGGATCAGGCCCTTGTCCTCGTAGAACCGGATCGCTGACACCGACACGCCCGTGCGCGATGCCAGCTGCCCGATGGGGATGAGATCTGTTGTTTTCATGCGCTGCCGCATAGCAAAGAAATTGCTTGACCTCAACTAAGGTTGAGGAATTATCAAGAGGGTCCATCACCAAGCGGGCGGACAATGTCCGCCCCTGAAAAAGGACCAGACCCATGACCACCGCAACCCTTGAACACGTCAATATCACCGTCAGCGATGTCGATCGCACCGCCCGCATGCTGGAGCGTATCTTCGGCTGGCATGTGCGCTGGAAGGGACCGTCGATCAACAATGGCCAGACCGTCCATGTCGGCACCGACACGGCCTATATTGCCCTCTACTCACCCGGTGAAACGGATGAGCCGGACCAGGTGTCCTACAATGTTCAGGGCGGCCTCAACCATGTCGGCGTGATTGTCGACGATCTTGCCGCCGCCGAGCGCCGCATCCTCGATGCGGGCTTTGTCACCCATTCCCACCAGACCTATGATCCGGGCAGCCGCTTCTATTTCCACGACTATGACAATGTCGAATACGAAGTCCTGTCCTATGCCTGATCGTGAAAGGCCCGACCTCCGCGAGGAAGCCGGGCCTTTCAGCAGGACCGAATTATGCGGGTTCAGCCCGGTTTGTCGTCCGGCCCGTCGGCAATGTCTTCGATCACGTCATTGGCTGTTTCGGCCGTTTCATCGGCGGCCCGGGCGGCATTTTCGGGCAGGTCTGTCAGGACCGAATCCATCCGCGCACCGGCGCCCTTGAATGAGCCTTCCTGGATATAGAAAATGCCAAGCGCCACGAGGAAAACGATGCTGACGAATGCCAGGACGGACGTGATAATATTTTTTCGCATCTTCAGCCCCTTAAGCGTGTGGAATTAACCCTACGCGGCGGGGCCGGCCTTGTTCCGCAATCAGTTGAGCGGTGGCATCACGCGCGCTGCGGCGTGAGGGCGCCGTGGCAATGCTTGTATTTCTTGCCGGAGCCGCACGGACAGGCCGAATTGCGCGGCGTGTTCGACCAGTCATCCTCGGCCTGGAACAGGGCCGGTCCGGGGCCGGTATTGCCTGCCGGTTCGCCCGGCGACATCTCGTTCGTGCCGGTATCGGGGTCGAGGTGCATTTCGCGCATCGGCGGCAGCGGTGGCGGCGGAGCCGGGCGGCGGGCCTCGGGGGCCTGTACGCGGATATGCATCAGAGAACGGGTGACCGTCGCGCGCAGCTCGTTCAGCAGGCTGTAGAAAAGGTTGAACGCTTCTTCCTTGAACTCGTTCAGCGGGTCGCGCTGGCCATAGGAGCGCAGGTGGATCACAGAGCGCAGCTGGTCGATCTGCTGCAGGTGTTCACGCCAGCGCAGGTCCAGGACCTGCAGCAGGACCTGTTTCTCGATCCGGTGCATCTGCGCTTCGCCCACCTGGGTTGCCAGGTTTTCATAGGCCTTGGCGACATGCTCGCGAATGCGTTCAGCAATTTCCTGGTTGGCGACGCCTTCCTCGGCGGCCCATTCGGTAACCGGCAGGTCAAGCGCGAGATCGGTCTGCAGCGTCTCCGTCAGCCCGGCAATGTCCCACTGTTCTGCATAGGCCTTTTCCGGCATCGTGCGCATCACCAGCGCGTCGATGACATGATCGCGCATCTCGCTGATTGTCTCGGAAACATCGTCGGCGCGCATGAATTCCATGCGCTGTTCGAAGATCGCCTTGCGCTGGTCATTGATGACATCGTCATACTTCAGCACGTTCTTGCGGATCTCGAAATTGCGCTCCTCGATCTTGCGCTGCGAGGTTTCCATCGCCTTGTTCATCCAGGGATGGGTGATGCCCTCATCTTCCTTGATGCCGAGGCGGCGCATCACGGCGTCCATGCGCTCGGCGGCAAAGATCCGCATCAGGTCGTCTTCGATGGAAATGTAGAACTTGGACCGGCCCGGGTCGCCCTGACGGCCCGTACGTCCGCGCAGCTGGTTGTCGATGCGGCGGCTCTCGTGGCGCTCGGTGCCGAGCACATAGAGCCCGCCGGCATCCAGCGCGCGCTTCTTCTTCACTTCGATATCAGCCTTGATCTGTGCGGTGAGCATCGAAAGCTCGCTCTCGGTCAGCTCGCGACCGAGTTCCTTTTCCTTGGCGGCCTTTTCCTGTTCGACACGCATGTCGAAATTGCCGCCGAGCTGGATGTCGGTACCGCGTCCGGCCATGTTGGTGGCAACCGTGATCGCGCCAGGCACACCGGCATTGGCGACGATAAAGGCTTCCTGCTCGTGATGGCGCGCGTTCAGCACCTTGTGCGGGATCTTGGCTGCCGTCAGCAGGCTGGACAGGATTTCCGATTTCTCGATCGAGGCGGTGCCCAGAAGGATCGGCTGGCCCTTGGCCTGGCACTCCTTCACCTCCTTGACGATCTCCTTGTATTTCGCCGCGGCGGTCCGGTAGACGACGTCGTCGTCGTCGATCCGCTTGATTTCCTTGTTGGTCGGCAGGTCGATCACTTCCAGCTTGTAAATGTCGTGGAATTCGGACGCCTCGGTCAGCGCCGTACCGGTCATGCCGGCCAGCTTCTTGTAGAGGCGGAAATAGTTCTGGAACGTGATCGAGGCCAGCGTCTGGTTCTCGGGCTTGATGTCGACCCGTTCCTTGGCTTCGATGGCTTGGTGCAGGCCCTCGGAAAGGCGGCGGCCCTCCATCATGCGGCCGGTGAACTCGTCGACCAGCATGACCTGGTCGTCCTTGACCAGATAATCCTTGTCCTTGTTGTACAGCTTGTGCGCGCGCAGGGCCTGGTTGGCATGGTGTACGAACGAGATATTGGTCGGCTCCCACATCGAGCCTTCCAGCAGGCCGGCTTCCACCAGCCAGTTCTCGATCTTCTCGGTGCCGGTTTCGGTATAGGTGACCGAGCGCTGCTTTTCGTCGAGTTCGAAATCCTCGGGCTCAAGGCGCGGCATCAGGTTGTCGAGCGCGATATACAGCTCGGAGCGGTCGTCTGTCGGGCCGGAAATGATCAGCGGCGTGCGGGCTTCATCGATCAGGATCGAGTCGACTTCATCGACGATCGCATAATGGTGTCCGCGCTGGGCCATCTGCTCCAGCGAATATTTCATGTTGTCGCGCAGGTAGTCGAACCCGAACTCATTGTTCGTGCCGTAGGTGATGTCAGCGGCATAGGCGGCCTTGCGTTCGTCGTCTGTCACGCCGTGCACGATGATGCCGGTCGTCATGCCGAGGAAGCCGTAAATGCCGCTCATCCATTCAGCGTCGCGCCGGGCCAGGTAGTCGTTGACCGTGATGACGTGGACGCCCTTGCCTTCTAGAGCGTTGAGGTAGACCGCGAGCGTTGCCACCAGCGTCTTGCCCTCACCCGTGCGCATCTCGGCAATCGCACCGGAATGCAGGATCATGCCGCCCATCAATTGCACGTCGAAATGGCGCATGCCGAGGGACCGGCGCGAGGCTTCGCGCACGACCGCAAAGGCTTCTTCCAGCAGGCTGTCGAGGGTGGCGCCATCGGCAAGCCGCTTGCGGAATTCCACGGTCTTGGCTTTCAGCGCCTGGTCGGACAGGGCTTCCATCATCGGCTCGAGGGCGTTGATCCGGTTGACGCGGGCGCGGAGGGGCTTCAGCTTGCGGTCGTTGGCGGAACCAAAAATCTTGCGGGCTACGGAAAGCATATCAGGCGGCACCAATCGATCTGGGCGAACAAAACACTTAA
The DNA here is from genome assembly GCA_018830285.1 of Alphaproteobacteria bacterium. Taxonomy (GTDB): domain Bacteria; phylum Pseudomonadota; class Alphaproteobacteria; order Caulobacterales; family Hyphomonadaceae; genus Hyphomonas. Next base: position 152,202 of record JAHJSB010000063.1, on the reverse strand, counting down.
TCCTGTCAGCGACGTATGGCAGGACATTTGCGGGGTCTTCCGCAGCGCTTACACTGGTCAGAAGGTCTCGACCAGTGTGAGGGTCAGACTTAAGAACGCGGCCAAGGGGTGTCAATGCGACGCCCTCAGCGATCACGGGAGATAACGGTGCTGTTTTTCAAGGCAAATACGGTCGCCCTCGCGCGTCTGGCCTGCGGCGCGGCGCTACTTGTGCTGTGCGCCTGCGGCAATGGCGACGAAGCCGAGGTGCCGGTCCAGGTCGATGGCGCCGCTGCGGCGTCCGTCAATGGCGAGAAAATCTATGTCAGCGACGTGGAGCTCGAGGCCGTCGCGCGGGGCCTGATCCCTGCCGGCCAGGCGCTTGACCAAAAGAGCCAGGAATACAAGACCGTGCTCGACCAGCTGGTCGACCAGAAACTGATGGCGCAGGAGGCGGTTCGGCGCGGAATCGACCAGGATTCAGCCGCCAAACGTCGCCTCCACGTGGCGCGCGAACGCATTCTCGGCAATCTCCTCGTCGAGGACCTGGTCGCCCGTGAGGTCACCGACGCCCGGATCGACAGGATGTATGCCGAACAGGTCAGCCTGCAGCAGTCGAACGACGAAGTCTCGATCGCGCACATCCTTTTCGCCTCGGAAGAAGAAGCCCGGGCGGTCTATGACGAGATCCAGGACGGCGCGAGCTTCGAGAGCATGGCACGCGCACATTCGAAGGATTCCGCCACGCGCATGGAAAATGGCAGCCTCGGCTATGTCTCGCCCAACGACCAGATGGACCCGTTCCCGGCGATGATTGCCGACACGCCGGAAGGCGGTATATCCAAACCCTTCCTCAGCGCCGATGGCTGGCACATTCTCAAGGTCAAAGACCGCCGCACCCGTGCGCCCAAGACGCGCGACGAGATGCGGCCTGAAATCGTCACCTTCCTGACATTGAACCAGATCAGCAAGATCCTGCGCGAATTGCGCACACAGGCTGTCATCCAGGAAGGCGGCCCGGGCACGGCCAGTCCGCCCGCCACGCCGCTTTCGCTGGGTGAGGATGCCGCCCCGCCCGAAGGCACTGCCTCCGATTCCCCTGAAGGAAATGAATTGTGAACATGAAGCCGTCCCCGTTTGCCCCCGCAAGCTTTCCGGTCCTGCCAGTGGTCAAGGGCGTGCGCGCCGCCACCGGCTCGCGCGGTTTCTATGCCCGGCGCGGCATCACCCGCGATGATGTGTTCCTGTTCGCGTTTGACGCAGGCACCACCTGCGCTGGCGTCTATACCGTGTCGCACACCGCGTCGGCCGATGTGCTCTGGTGCCGCGAGGCGCTGGGCGAAGGTGGCGGCGCTGCCCGGGCCCTGATCGCCAATTCCGGCAACTCCAATGCGTTCACCGGGCCAAAGGGCGTGGAGAAGAACGAGGCGACCCTGAAGGCGCTGACCGGCACCCTCGGCATTGACCGAAATGCGTGTTTCATTGCCGCAACCGGCGTGATCGGTGAGCCGCTGGCAGACCCGAACTATGTCGGGTCCTTCGTGCCTGATCTGGCAAGCCGTCTGGCGACACCCGACTGGCAGGCCTGCGCTCGTGCCTTCATGACCACCGACACCTATCCCAAGGCGTCCGGCCGCACGGTCGATCTCGCCGGCGTGCCAACAGCCTTTGCCGGCATTGCCAAGGGCTCCGGCATGATCGCGCCGAACATGGCGACCATGCTGTCCTATGTCTTCACCGATGCCGCAATCGATGCAGACCTGTTGCAGGACCTGCTCGAAGACATAGCCGACGAAACCTTCAATTCAATTACGGTGGATGGCGATACGTCGACATCCGACACGCTGATGGTCTTCGCTACGGGCGCCACGGGCGAGCCCGTCATCGAAACGCGTGAGGATGAACGCTTCCCGGCCTTCGCAGCCGCGCTTCACGCCACCTGCCTCGACCTCGCCCTGCAGGTCGTCAAGGACGGCGAAGGGGCCAGCAAGTTCGTTACGGTCCGTGTCGAAGGCGCCCAATCGCCACTGTCTGCCAAGATCGTGGCCTGCGAGATTGCCAATTCCCCGCTGATCAAGACGGCGATGGCGGCAGGCGATGCCAATTGGGGGCGAGTCGTGATGGCGGTGGGCAAGTCGCTCGAACCGATCGTCATGGAAAAGCTCGCAATCTGGTTCGATGATGTCCAGGTCGCAAAGGGCGGAGCCCGTGCGCCTGACTATGACGAAGCGGCGGCGAGTGCTGTCTTTGCCCGGCCGGAATTCACCATTCGCGTCGACCTCGGCGTTGACGCGTTCTCGGCCACTGTCTGGACCTGCGACCTCACGCACGGCTATGTCGACATCAATGGTGCCTACCGGACATGACGCGCCCGCTCGTGCTGGTCGTTGCCGCAGCGCTCTACAATGACAAGGGCGAAATCCTGCTCGCCCAGCGCCCGGAAGGCAAATCCATGGCGGGCCTCTGGGAATTTCCCGGCGGCAAGGTCGAAACCGGCGAAACGCCGGAACGGGCACTCGTGCGCGAACTGCATGAGGAACTGTCGATCATGGTTGAAGAGTCCCATCTCGAACCGCTCACATTTGCCAGTCACGATTATCCGAATTTTCACCTACTTATGCCATTGTTCAGGTGTCTTGTTTGGACAGGCGACGTGAATCCGAGGGAGGGGCAATCCTTCAAATGGGTCGCGCCATCTGCCCTGCACGACTATCCGGCGCCAGCGGCAGATGTTCCTCTGTTCGATGCGCTTTCGGGAATGTGACCTGGGAGGGTCTGGGATGGGACTGAAGACTCTGCTTGTTCGTTTCGCTGCTGATCAGCGCGGGGCCACGGCGCTCGAATACGGATTGATTCTCGGTGTGATGGCTCTGGCCATCATTGGGGGCATTGGGGCTGTCGGTGCCGCTACGTCGGGTTCTTTCGAGGATTCGTCGGCGGCTCTGGAAACGGCCAAAGGCTCCTGATCCGGCCAGCCACCATTTAGTTTTGCCCGCTCTGCCGTCGGACCGCGTCCGCGAGGCTGATCTTCGCGCTGCCCGGTTTCAGCGGTTTAGGCTGGCTTGGCGCTGGCGCCCAGCCTGACAGGAAGACGATTTCGAACGTCGCCCGTATGCGCCCGTCCGGATCGCTGAACCGCTCGGCATACAATTCGGCCATCCGCATCAGCACGCGCCGGGGCAGGGGTTGGCCCATGCCCCGTGTAAACGCGGCCCGCTCGCCCATGCCCTTGAGGTCTGCCAGCAGGCCGAACACGCTGTCATAGCGCACTGTCACACTGTCCCGGTCGACAACAGGCAGGGCAAAGCCCGCCCGTTGCATCAGCGCAGCCATGTCCGACAGGGCCGGCAGCGGTGACAGGCGCGGCGCCAGTCCGTCCACAAGCTCGCTCTCGGCCTCGGTCAGGCATGTCCGCAGCTCCGCCAGCGTCCCGGCGCCAAACAGCGCCCCCAGGAACAGGCCATCCGGCTCCAGCACACGGCGCACCTGCACCAGTGCGCCCGGCAGGTCGTTGACCCAGTGAAGTGACAGCGCCGATATGACCAGGTCGAAACTGGCGGGGTCATAGGGCAGGGCCTCCTCGTCGGCGACCTCGGCGTCCAGGCCGCGCGCTCGCGCCTGCGCCACCATGCCCGGCGACGGGTCGGTCGTCCGCATCACCGCCACCTTGCCACCCCCTTGCAACAGGCTGGCCACCCCCCCGTCATGCCCGCCCAGTTCCAGTCCCGCCCGGAAGGTGTGCGATGTGTCGTCCAGCCGGTCGACCAGGTCTCTCGACACGCGCGCCTTCAGGAAGGAATAATCCGCGAAGCGCGGCGCTGCGGTGTCACGGCGGCGCACCAGCAGGTCGCGGTCGAACAGGCGCGGCGGGGCTTTGGGAGGGGCAGGAGGGCTCATGCAAGGCGATATGGACCGGCGTCCGGCCCGCGCAAAGGGCTTTCTGCGGGCGGTTGCAGACTTTCTCTGGCCCCCGCGATCACTGGTTTCCGGCCAGCGCGGCGTCGGCAAAGGCCCGCTCGCGCCGGAGGAATTCGGCCAGATCCACTTCCTCACGGGTCCCGTTTGCGACACCTGCGGCAGACCGCTCGGCTTCGACCTTGGCCCCGGCGCCACCTGTTCGCCCTGCATCGCCCGCCCGCCGCGTTGGACGCGCGCCCGCGCGGCCATGGTCTATGATGCCGCCTCCCGGCGCCCCGTGCTCGACCTCAAGCGTTCCGGACGCCGCGACGGGCTCGAAATACTGGCGGGCTGGACGCTGCAATCGGGGCGCTCGCGCGTCGATGAGGCCGATTTCATCGTGCCGGTTCCGCTCCGCTATGCCCGGCTTGTTCGCAGGGGGCTCAACCAGTCGGCCTGGCTTGCCGGGGCGATTTCGGGCCAGTCTGGCACACCCATGCTGGTGGATGCGATAAAGCGTACGTGGCGTACACCTAGCCAGGCTGGCCTCTCGGCCCGCGCCCGGCGGCGCAATGTCGCCGGCGCGTTTACCATATCAAAGCCCGCCGCCACGCGGATTTCGGGCCGCCGGGTGCTGCTTGTCGACGATGTGTTAACGACTGGCGCGACACTGTCTGCCTGCACGCGTGCGCTGAAACAGGCAGTTGCAGCGAATGTGGATGTACTTGTGTTAGCGCGCGTTGTCCGGGAAATGGATGTTACCATATAAGCAACAGAACTCATCGCTTTAAGGAGCCTGCCTCTATGCCCAAGGTCACCATCTACACCCGCGCGTTCTGCCCGTACTGCACACGCGCCCTCACCCTCCTGAAGGGCAAGAAGGTCGACCTGACCGAAATCGACGCCGGCATGGATGCCGCCAAGAAGGCCGAAATGATCGAACGTTCAGGCGGCGGACGCACGTTCCCCCAGATTTTCATCGGCGACACGCATATCGGCGGTTGCGACGAGATGATGGCCCTGGAGCGCGCAGGCAAGCTCGACGCCCTGCTGGCGGCCTGAGACCACATGATCCGGTACGCGCTCGTCTGTGGTGAATGCGAACACGATTTCGAGGCCTGGTTTGCCTCGTCTGCAGCGTTCGACGCCCAGTCTGAGAAGCGGTTGGTGACCTGCCCGGACTGCGGCGGCGGACGTGTCGCCAAGCAGATCATGGCCCCCTCGGTGAAGTCGCCGAAAAAGGCGACCGCCCGGTCCGATGCCGAGCGGCTGGTCGCGGAATTCGCCGACAAGGCCCGCGACCATGTCGCGAAGAATTTCGACTATGTCGGCGATGATTTCGCCGACGAAGCGCGCGCCATGTATTATGGCGAGACCGAAGATCGCCCGATATGGGGGGCGACAACTCCAGAGGAATCAGCGGCTTTGGCCGAAGAGGGCGTGCCCGCTGCCCCGCTGCCGCGCGCTTTCACGCCCAAGCCACCGAAACGGGCCAGGCCAAAGCGCGACGTCAACTGAACAGGCGCGCGCTTTGCCGCGCTTGACCCTTGCGGTGCCTTCGATAATACGGCTTGCAGATACGAGTCACGGAGAGGCCTCATGGCGACCAGCGAATACCATCACGGCGAAATGGACATCAAGGCGCAGGAAGACACTTGGCGCGGCTTCATCACTGGCAGCACATGGGGCGGCCTGTTGACCGTCCTCTCCATCGGCTATGCGGTGCTCGCAATTGCCATCGGCATGAACTGGATGATCTCGCTCGGCCTGATGACGGTGCTCGGCTTTGCAGCCGGCCTCTTCCTCAACATGGGTGGCCGCTGGATGGCCACGATGGTCCTGCTGGTCATCCTCGCACTCATTGTGCAGGCGTTCATCTGGCTCTTCGGAGCCGCGCTCTAGCGCACCCGGCGGCCTGGCCGGTTTCTCGACATTCCGGACACCGCGCCATCGCGGGGTCGGTTTCGAGGCAGTCCATCGGGATTTTCCCGCTGCATTGCGTGCAATAGCCGAAACGGCCTTCCTCCATCCGTGCCAGCGCCGCCTCGATACGGGCCAGCAGGCGGTTGCGTTCGAGCAGCACATGCCGTCGCTCGCTCACAATATCCTTCCGGGTCAGGTGGAGGCAGCCTCGCATAGCAGGGGCAGTATCCGTTTTCATGATATCATGCTGCGTCCGCTTTAAGGGCTTGGCAAGGCGTTCCGGGCCAAACAGACCGCTTCTTATCGGGAATCGCTACGATCGAGGCGTTCCCTGACGCCGAGGAGGCTTTCATGCGCACGCCGCCCCTTGTGATGACGCAGGTGACCAAGCGCTTTGGCGCCTTCACGGCCGTCAGCGACCTGTCGCTCGAAGTGCCTGAAGGCGCGATCATCGGATTCCTCGGGCCGAACGGCGCGGGCAAGTCGACCAGCCTGCGCATGGCGCTCGGTGTGATGCAGCCGGATTCCGGTAGTGTCAGCCTGTTCGGCAAGCCACCGGAGATCGCCACGCTCAAGCGCGTCGGCTTCCTTCCCGAAGAGCGTGGCCTCTACAAGAAAATGACCCCGCGCAGCTCGATCGAACATTTTGCCCGCCTGAAGGGCCTCTCTGCCCAGGCGGCGCGCGCGCGCGCCAACGAACTGCTCGATACGGCAGGTCTCGGCGACTTCAAGTCCACGCGCATTTCCAAACTGTCCAAGGGTATGGCGCAGAAGGTGCAGATCCTCTCGACCCTCGCCCACCAGCCGGACTTCCTGATCCTCGACGAGCCTTTCTCCGGCCTCGACCCGGTCAACCAGCAGGTCCTCGAAGACTTGATCCGCGCCGAGCATGCGCGCGGCGCCACAATCCTCTTCTCTACCCATGTCATGGAACATGCCGAACGCCTCTGCGACCGCATCGTCATGATGGCGCGTGGGCGGAAGGTTTTTGACGGTACGCTGGACGATGCTTTCGGTTCGCTCGGCCGGGGGGCCCGTATCGGCGTGACGGAGGGCTTCGACCTTGCCGCCGCGCTCGAACCCAGGGGCTTCGAGGCGCACCGCGCGCCTGACGCGGGCCAGGGCGATGCCTGGCGCATCCTCCTGCCGCGCGGCACCGGCGCCCAGGATGCGCTGCGCGCGGCCATTGAGGCGGGCGCGCCGATCGTCGGCTTCGCGCCGGAGGAGGCGCGCCTGCGCGATGTCTTCGTGTCGCTGGTCGGTGAGGCAGATGCCGCCGCCCTGGTCGAATCCGAAGCGGGGGAGGCGGCCTGATGCGCAATACCTTTCTGATCTTCCGCCGTGACTATCTCGGCTATGTCCGGGCTTGGGGTTTCTGGCTCAGCCTCGCCGCCGTGCCGCTGTTCATGATCATCGGCGGCACCTTTGCCCTGTTCGCCGCCAAGTCCTCGCCCGTGCGCTATTACGCTGTCGTCGAGCCCGCCGCCGTGTATGCCGACGCCATCGAGGGCGAGTTCGCGCTGAATGACGAGGACGCCAGCCAGCAGGCACGTGACCTTGCCGCCAATATGGACCTGTCGCCCGAGCAGCACGCAGCGCTCCAGGCCGGCAATGCCGCACCGCCGCGCAAGTTCATCCGCGTACCGGCCCCAGCCGATTCCATCGACGACCTGCGCCCCTACCTGATGGGCCACCGCCTCGTCTCCGGCCCGCTCGGCGACAAGCCGCTTTTCGCCGTCTTCATTCCGTCGGCTGACGGCAAGGATCTCGAATACTGGAGCGACGACGTCAATGTCGGCGCCCTGCGTGCCACAGCGGCCAATGCCATGCGCCGCCTTGCGCGCCAGCAGGCCCTCTCCGAGGCTGGCCTCGGCTCGGATTTCCTCGACAGGGTCGACGCCAGTGCCCTGCAGGTGTCCGCCCACCGTATCCGGACCGTTGCTGACCAGACCACGACCGGCTCGGAGGTCACCATGGCCGACCGGGCGCCGGTCTTCGTCGCGGGCGGTCTCGCCTATTTCCTCTGGCTGATGATCTTCTCGATCATCCAATACCTGCTGATGGGCACGATCGAGGAACGCTCGAACAAGATTTTCGACACGCTGCTTACCTCGGTGAAGCTGACCGAGCTGCTCGCCGGCAAGCTGCTTGCCGTGTTCGCGGTCACGTCCACGATGATGCTGTCCTGGGGCCTGTTCGCGTTCGGGGCCTCCCTGTTCGCGACCAGCCAGATCCCGGGCGGCGCCAGCCTCCTGTCGCCCTTCCTCGCGGCCTTCGCCAATCCGGCCATCATCATTCCGGGCCTGATCAGCTTCCTGCTCGGCTATGTCATGTACGGCATGATCTTTATGGCGCTGGGCTCGCTCTGCGACACGATCCAGGAAGCCCAGACCCTGCTCAGCCCGATGATGATCCTGCTGATGCTGCCCATGTTCGCCATTTTTATCGCCTTCCAGGATCCCGGCTCGCCGATTATCGACATTGCGTCATGGATTCCGGTCTTTACGCCCTTCCTCTTGATCCTGCGCATGCCGCACGATCCGCCGCTGTGGGAAATTGTGGCTCAGATGCTGATCATGGCGCTCACCGCCCTGGCCATCCTCTGGCTCGCTACCAAGGTCTACCGGGCCGGCGCCGTCCACGGCGCAGGCATCGGTGACCTTGGCGGCGTTTTCAAGCGCATGTTCAGACGTAAGCGCTGAGCCCGAAGAGGGGGCTCAGCCCGAGCGAACTCGAAGGATGCGGCGCGCACGCCGACCCCTGCGAAGGCAGGGTGGGCGAATCCAAGTTTGCCCCAAAGAAAAAGCCCCGCCAGATCACTCTGACGGGGCTTTTTCAGTTCGTAAGACCGTAAAGCCTACACGATGCCTTCGCGCTGGGCGCGCTTGCGAGCCAGCTTGCGGGCGCGGCGAATGGCTTCGGCGTGCTGGCGTGCTTTTTTCTCGGATGGCTTTTCGAAAGCCTGACGGGCCTTCATTTCGCGGAAGAGACCTTCACGCTGCATTTTTTTCTTCAACGCTCGCAGGGCTTGCTCGACATTGTTATCGCGGACGACGATCTGTACGATGGGTCTTCTCCATTGGGTTAGGGGCGTCGCCCCGACGAATTCTTTGAGGCCTGTTAAGCCGTGAAGGGGGCCTATATCACGCAAGAAGCGATTTGGCCAAGCCCCTTAAATGATGCAAAGAAGTATTATGACACATACGCCATCCGATGTCTTGCGTTCCAGGTGGCTGGAAGCCCTCCTGCCCCATGTCGCCTTTGACGGCTGGACAGATGCCGCTGCCGGCCTTGCCGCCAATCAGGCCGGGCTCAGCGAAGGTGAACAGGCGCTTGCGGCCCCGAATGGTGTGATCGACCTGATCGAGGCCTTTTTTGCCGCCGCAGAGACCGAGGCGGCGGCGGTTCTCGCTTCGGAGGACCTCACCGCCCTGCGTGTGCCGGACAAGGTGAAGCGCGGCGTCCTCGCCTGGCTCGATGCGCTCGCCCCGAACCGCGAGGTCGTGCGCCGCGCCGCCGCGCGCGGTTTCCTGCCCTGGAGCGCCGGTCCGGCCGTCCAGCGGGCCTGGTCGGTCGCCGACATGGTCTGGACCGCAGCGGGCGATACGGCCACCGATTACAATCGCTATTCCAAGCGCGGCCTGCTGGCGGCGGTGATTCCCGGCATTGTCATGTACTGGCTCGACGCCCCGGACGAGTCTGATCTTGATGCCTATATCTCCCGACGGCTGCAGCAGGCCTCTGGCCTGGGCAGGAATGCCGGGCGGGTCGTGGCGCCTGTGCTCGACTTCATCAAGGCGCTGAGGCCGGATGCGAATCCGTCCGGACGCGGACAGGGGCATTGATTTGAGGGGGGAAGGTGTCGGACGAAAGTTGATCAAGCGCCCCAGGGGGCTGGGGGGGCTGATGGGTCCGGGGTGCTTGGTATACACCTCCGCCCGACACCTAGAAGATGGCGAGCACCGGTGGCGCACGCAAGGCCAAATTGCGGTGATTTCGCCCCATTTGAATTACAATGCGTTTAGGCGACTGCAGATTTGCCGGTTCGCCCCACGCGCGAATCTGAAAGGACAACATGACGGACACGTTTCCGCGCAAGCTGGCGCCTGAACCGCGGGTCGCTTTCCAGAAGGCCGAGATGCAGCCCATCCTCGATGTGTATGGCCGGCTCGTCATCTCCGGAGAGGCCCGCGACTATGCCATCGGCATGGAAAAGGATGTCGCCATCTTCGCGATCTTCCGTCGGCATGCCGAGAACCCGACCTGGCGGATCGAGAAGGAACCGGCGCTCGCCAACAGGCAGGGCCAATATGCCGTCTATGGCTCCGCGGGCCAGATCCTGCGCCGGGGCCGCGAATTGAAACAGGTCCTTCGCGTCTTCGACACGCGCCGTTTCACGGTCGTTAAATAGATCCACGCAATCCGATCCGAATGGTTAACCCGCTGTTAACTAAAAAATTCTTGCACGTTCTTTTGGAACATATTAGGAACAGGACAAGAGAACGGAGCAGGAACATGGGTATCACAGTTAGTTTTCGGGGACGGTCTGGCAAGGCTTGGGAATTCAATCGCGTGGCACCGGACGGCCCGTGGGCACGTTGCCCGGGCGTGGCCATCTTCGCCGCGCCGGACGCCTATGGATGGCGCCTCATCCGGGTCGTCGAACTGTCGGGTCGGCCGCACGACCTCCAGCCCATCTGGGCCCTGGCAGAGGCCGAGCGTTACGGCGCCAATGCCGTCTTCCTCGCCCACGAATTCGACGCTGCGGCGCGCAAACTGATGGTGAACGATATCGAGGAAGGCTTCTCGACCGTCTGTTTCACCGATCACTCCCGCAAGATTGCCGCTTGAGGCCTATTCTTCCTGGCTGGGCCGGTTGAGCGTCGCTTGCGCATCAGCCGTCTCGGCCAGACGGGTCAGTTCGATGAATTCGGCGCGATAGCCGAATTCATCCTTGCCCTTGGCGCCAGACCCCAGTTCTCGGATAGCCTCCCAGCCGAAGCCTGTGCCAAGGGCTTCTCCACCCTTCAGCATTTCGCCGAAGCCCGCCACGGCGGTCGCAAAGCGCGCCCATTCCGGGGCCTTGTCGATGCTCGCCACGCGGTTCGTGTCGGTTACGGGATAGGTCAGCAGCTTTGACGTGTCCGCGCCCGGCGCCTTGTAGCGCAGCTTCACGAACGCATACTCGCCCGTTGCGCTGCCAGCCTTGGCCGCCTCGCCATAGCGCAGCGGGTCAATCTGCGCCGCGTCAGAGCCCGTTGGCGTGACCTCATAGATCGCCGTCACGCTGGTGCCTGCGCCAATGTCGCCGGCATCCACCTTGTCGTTGTTGAAGTCTTCCCGGTCCAGCATCCGCGTCTCGTAGCCGATCAGCCGGTATTCCGCGATCCGTGCCGGGTTGAACTCCACCTGGATCTTCACATCATCCGCAATCGGGAAAATATTGCCCGCCAGGTCGTCTGACAGCACTTTGCGCGCCTCGCTCAGCGTATCGATGTAGGCTGCCGTGCCATTCCCGGTCTGGGCGATCTTCTGCATCATCGCGTCATTGTAATTGCCGCGCCCGAAGCCGAGCACAGAGAGATAGATGCCGGTTTCCCGCTTGCGCGAGACAAAGTCTTCCAGCTGTTCGGGGTCGGAGATGCCGACATTGAAATCGCCATCGGTCAGCAGCATCACGCGATTGACCGCATCCTTCTTCAGGCCCTGCTCAGCCAGCGAATAGGCCAGCCGCAGGCCTTCGCCGCCAGCTGTCGAGCCACCGGCCCGCAGGTTTTCAAGCGCCGCGACGATCTTACGTTTGTCGCTCACCGGCGTCGGCGCCAGCACTTCACCGGCCGCGCCGGCATAGACCACGATCGCCACCGTATCGGTCGGCTCCATCTCTTCCAACATCAGTTTCATCGCCTGGCGCGCCAGCGGCAGCTTGTCTTCCGAATGCATCGAGCCCGACACGTCCACCAGCAGCGTCAAATTGATTGGCGGGCGGGCGTCGCGGTCAATGTGGCGGCCCTGGATGCCGATCTGGATCAGCTCGCGCCCCGCATTGAAGGGCGAGGGCATCATTGCCACCTGCGTCGAGAAGGGGTCACTGCCCGCTTTCGGTTGCGGATAGGCATAGTCGAAATAATTGATCAGTTCCTCGATCCGCACGGCGTCCTTGGGCGGCAAGGTGCCGCCTTTCAGGAAGCGGCGGACATTGGCGTAGGACGCCGTGTCGACATCGATCGAGAAGGTCGAGACCGGTTCTTCGCGGGTCAGCTTGACCGGGTTCGACTCGACATCCTCATACTGGTCTCGGAACTCAGGCTCGGGCGGGGCCATGATGACGGGTGACGGAATCATGCGCCCCATCTCCTGGCGGCTGTCCTTGCCGCTCCCCGTCACGACAATGCCCTGAAGCGCCTGGTCCGATTCGGCCATGGGTGGCGGCGGAGGGGGTGGTGGCGCAGACGATGTTGCCGGCTTGGCGTCAGCGACGGTTCCGTCCGCCGCGCCGGTGTCCGTCGTGCACCCTGCGATCAGGGCTGTTGCGGCCACACTGGCCAGTATCAATCCGCGAAGTCTCATGGTCGTCCCTCCGATAAGCGTCCTTGCCGACAGAATGGCGCAGGCGACATGGCGGGATTAGGGCAGACTTCGGATTGTTTTGGGATTTCCCGGCCTTATTCGTTCCGGTCGACCTGCGCGCCATACCATTGCTCGACGTCTGTTTCGAGAATATCGAGCGGGCGCGGGCCGCCCGTCAGCACCACTTCATGGAAGGTTGCCCGGTTGAATTTCGGCCCCAGGACCCGCTGGGCCCGCTCGCGCAAGTCCAGGATGCGCTCGCGCCCAACCCAATAGGCAGCAGCCTGCCCCGGCCAGACCGCATAGCGGTCGACTTCCGCCGCCATCGCCGCTTCCGGCTGGCCTGTGATGCTGGTGAGATAGTCCACGGCCTGCTGGCGGCTCCACTTCATCCGGTGGATGCCGGTATCGGTCACGACCCGTGCTGCCCGGAACAGCATGGATTGCAGGTAGCCGATCCGTCCCAGCGGATCGTCCGTGTAGAGGCCCATATCGTCGGCCAGCGTCTCGGCATAGGCGCCCCAGCCCTCGCCATAAGCCACATTCCAGATCATCTGGCGGGCCAGCGGCAGGTTCGCCCGCTCAGCGGCAACCGCGCTCTCCAGGTGATGGCCGGGCAGGGTCTCATGATAGACCAGCGTTGCCAGCGTGAAGTCCGGCCATGCGCTCATGTCCGACAGGTTGATCGCAAACAGGCCGGGCGCTGACCCATTGGCCGGGGCGGCGCTGTAGAAGGCCGACGGCGACGATGCTTCAAGGAAATCCGGGACAGCCCGGATCGCCACCCGCGTCTTCGGCAGGCTCGGAATCTCATTTCCCAGTGCGGCCTCGGCCTTTTGCTCCAGCTGGCGCATCCGTTCCAGCAAGGCTTCGCGGCCCACCTCATCGTCTGCATAGGTCTGATCGGGCAGGGCGGCCAGCGCCTGCAACCGTTCGGCAACACTGCCCTCGATAAAACCGGCTTCCGTCAATGCCGCGTCCAGCTGGTCAGTGAGTGCAATCACTTCGCGCTGGCCCAGCGCGTGCAGCTCGACCGCACTGACGCCGTCATACGTATAGGCGGCCAGCGCCGCGTCGTAATAGGCATTGCCTTCCGGCAATTGCCAGACGCCGGGCTCGGATGGCGCCCTTGCGGCCAGCAGGATCAGGTCGTTGGCAAAGCGCTCATAGGCCGGCAGGATGCCTGTCGCGACCAGCTCCCGGGTACGGACCGCCAGGGCGTCGCGTTCCTCGGCGCTGAGGTCCTCCGGGCCGCCGAGCAGGCTGTCCAGAGTCGTCACGAGGATATGGTCCTCGGCCCGGCCGGCGCCCATTTCGGTTGCCAGCACGGCCATGCGGCGCAGGATGAAGTCAGGCGCAATCACGCCCGCCGCCGCATCGGCGTTCAGGCGGCGGCGCTCGTCGTCGATTGCATCCGGAAAAGCCGCCAGGCGTGTGACGTAATTGCGCGCGTCCTGCGCTGTCCGAACGGGGTGCGACCGGGTCATCAGGTCCGGCACGTCCAGATAGGCGCCGCGCATCTGGTCGGCGACATAGGGATAGGCTATGCCCAGCCCGGTCTGTCCATGACCGGCCACGAACAGGCTCTCGGCCGTCTCATAGGCCTTGATCAGGGTTTCCATGTGGCGCGCCTGTGCACTGCCAGCGGCCGGCTTCGGCGCCTCGGCCAGCGCCTGCAGCATTTCCAGCCGCGACACGCGCACCCGCTCGTAGGTCGCCTGCGACCGGTCGGTCAGGTAGCGGTTGAACTCATAGCCCACGGTCTTTTCCGTAAGGCCCAGCTGGGTGGCCAGTTCCGGGTCGCGCGCCAGTTCGGTCTGTGCCAGCGTGGTCATCAGCTGGTCGACCTGGCGGGCGATGCGACGCGGCGTTCCGGCATCATCGACCGATGGCGAACAGCTTGTCAGGCACACGGCCATCGCTATCGCCGCAAGCCGTGCCGGCTGGCGGCGATGGGAGCAGATCAGCCTTTGGATGAACATGACGTTTTTTTCACCTTGTTTTTAGTGTAATTCAAGCCGGTTCGGGTGTTGTGGCCAGTCCCTATTTCCGCTAACGCTCCCGCCAACAATTCAGGAGCAGACACGTGAACAACCCCCCTGCAACACCGCCCACCGGTGGCGTCCCGCCACTCACAGGCCAAGTTCTCTTCTACCAACAGCCCCAGCCCTTGTCGCCGGAAGATCACGGTGGCCTCGGTGTCAAACAGATTGCCGAGCCGTTCGGATTCCTGCGCCAGGCGCATGCCGTGCCGGTCACCGTCACTGAATTCGGCCTCGCGGCCGCGTCCTATCCGATCATTTTCGTCGGCAATGACCGCACCCCTGTCGCCGTCATGGGTGTTCGCCAGGGCCAGAACCTGTTCGTTGACGCGCAGGGCCGTGTCTCGGATGACCATTATGTGCCGGCCTTTGTGCGCCGTTACCCCTTCGTATTTGCCGCTGATGATGCGTCTGACCGCCTCGTCCTCTGCGTCGACCGCGCCGCGCCCATGGTGACGAATCAGCCGGAAGTGCCTTTCTTCGAAAATGGCCAGCCGACGAAATTCACCAATGACGCGGTCGAATTCTGCAAGGAATTCGAGCGTCAGCGCCGCGCCACGGCGGAATTCGTGAAAATGCTCATCGACCTGGACCTGATGGAACAGAAGACCGTCGCCTTCCAGCCGCGTGACGCGCAAGGCAACCCGGCCGGCGAGCAGCAGAAGATCGCTGACTATTACGCCATTTCCGAAGAGCGCCTGAACAAGCTGCCGGATTCGAAATACCTCGAGCTGCGCAACAATGGCGCCGTGGGCGCCTGTTATGCCCATCTCGTCTCGCTGCTCAACTGGCCGAAGATCATCCAGCGTGCCGTGCGCACGCAGGCCACGGAAGTTCAGGCAGCCGTCTGATCCGTCTGACAACGTGATTTCAAAGGCGGCTCCTTGCGGGGCCGCCTTTTTCGTTCGGCAGCGCATCCGCTCGCGCACCGTTCACGAATGAGCGAGGGCCTTCATTCTGCGGCCAATCACAGGCATATGGGCAATTGACCCGATGAGAGTGCCTTCATGACCCGTATCCTTTGCAGCCTGCTTGCCGCGATTTTCCTTGGCGCCATGGCGCCCGCGCTGGCCGCCCCGGTTGATGGCGGCCATGCCCGCGTCGAACTGATCGCGGAGCGCACCTCCGTCCTGCCCGGAGAAACCATCCAGGCCGCGCTGAAGATGGATCTCGACCCCGACTGGCACGTCTACTGGCGCAATGCCGGCGATGCGGGCCTGCCGCCACAGCTTGTCCACCGCGATACAAGCAACATTCCTGCCGGCGCCATTGGTGATTTTCTCTGGCCGATTCCGTCTCTCCTGCCCGTCGTCGTTGGCGAAATCATGGACTATGGCTACAGCGACCAGGTCATCCTGCCCTTCTCGCTGATGATCCCCGCCTCGGCCAGCGGTACGGTCCGGCTCGACGTCATCGCTGATTATCTGATCTGCGAAGACATCTGCGTACCGGAATATGCCGACGTCTCCCTCGTGCTGGATGTCGGGGATGCCACGCCCGACCCGGCCCATGGCACGATGATCTCCGACTGGATCGCCAGGGTGCCAACCGGTTTTGCCGGTGAGGCCCGTCTCGACACGTCCGCCAGCCCGTGGAAACTCAGCCTGCGCGGCGCACCCGGTCTCACGCGTGACGCGGCCCTCCGCTTCTTCCCCTTCGCCCACGAGATCAGCCACCCGGCAGGCCAACCCGCCAGTTTCGGCGCTGACGGCGCGACGCTCACCCTCATGCCCGCCAGCCCGGATGCGCCAGACGGCCCGCTGGGCGGTGTCCTCGTGATCGAGCAGCCAGATGGTGCCCGTGTCGGCTACGAACTCTCGGCCGCGCAGGGGCCGGTCTTCGACAATACGTCCGGCCTCGCCGCCGCCCGGTCCGGAGGGGGCAGCACGACAGGCCTTCTCACGCTCGCCCTCTTCGCCTTCATCGGCGGTCTCATCCTCAACCTGATGCCCTGCGTCCTGCCGGTCCTCTCGATCAAGGCCATGGGCATGGTCTCGGCTGCCGCCAGCGGCCACGCGAAAGAGCTGCGAAGCCACGGCCTCTGGTACACAGGCGGCGTCCTCGTCTCCTTCGCGGCGCTCGCCGCCGTCATCATTGCCATACGCGCCGCCACCGGCACGGCCACGCTCGGCTTCCAGCTCCAGAACGCGCCGACCGTCGCCATCCTCGCCCTCATCATGTTCGTCATCGGACTCTGGCTTATGGGCCTGTTCGAGCTTGGCACCTCGATCCAGAACACAGGCAGCACCCTTGCCAGCCGCAACGGCGCTGCCGGGGCTTTCTTCACGGGCATTCTCGCGGCTGTCGTCGGCGCGCCCTGCGTCGGTCCCTTCCTTGGCGTTGCGCTGGGTGCGGTCATGACCCAGCCAGCCCCCGCCGTCCTGGCCGTCTTCCTCGCCATGGGCTTCGGCCTCGCGCTGCCATTCCTCCTGCTCAGTTTCGTGCCCGGCCTGCAGCGTCTCCTGCCCAAGCCCGGCAGGTGGATGGAAACGCTGAAACAATTCTTCGCCTTCCCGATGTTCCTCACTGCGGCATGGCTGCTCTCGGTGCTCGGCGCGCTGGCCGGTCATGGCGCGGTCGCCTGGACAGTCGCCGGTGCCACCGGCATCGCCTTCGCCATCTGGCTCGGCAAACGTGGGGGGACGCCAGCCCGTGCCGCTGCTGCGCTCGTCCTCGTGGCCGGCTTTGCATGGCCTGCCCTGCGCGCCACGGTTCCCGGCGGCACGGAAGGCACACCCACGGCCTATGCCGCCAAATACGAGACCGAGGCCTGGAGCCCCGAACGCGTCGCCGAACTCACCGCCGAAGGCCGCCCGGTCTTTGTCGACTTCACCGCCACATGGTGCGCCACCTGCCAGCTCAACAAGCTCAGCACGCTCAAGACCACGGCTGTGCACGCGGCTTTTGCCGATGCCGGTGCGGCCTTCCTTGTCGCCGATTTCACCCGCAAGGATCCGGTCATTGCTGCCGAACTGAAGCTGCGCGAACGCGCCGGCGTGCCGATGTATCTCTGGTATCCGGCAGGCGCGACCGAGCCGGATATCCTGCCCGAAATCCTGTCTAAAGACCTTGTGATTGGACTTCTGGACGCGTCTTGAGTTGAATGCCGGGCAGGGGGAAACACGATAGGAGACTGCACATGTTCAGCCGCCGTAACCTTTCACTCGCCGCCGGCATGGCCGCCGCTGTCGCCCTGACAGCCGGCGCGCTGATTGCCTCCACCGCCGATGCCAGCCCCCTCGTCACGCCCGGCCAGCCCGTTCCTGGTTTCACCGGTACCAATTCGCATGGAGACACCGTCTCGCTATCCGATTTCTCGGGCCGGACGGTGGTTCTCGAATGGACCAATGACGGCTGCCCCTTCGTCCAGAAGCACTATGCGACCCCGCCCGCCAACATGCAGGCCCTGCAATCCTATGCTGGCGCCGATGATGTCGTCTGGCTCTCGGTGATTTCCTCCGCCCCCGGAAAGCAGGGCCACGTCACCGGCGACGAAGCCAGCGCGTTGACCACCATCCGCGATGCCATGCCCACCCACGTCCTGCTCGATCCGACGGGAGAGATCGGCCACCTCTACGGCGCCAAGACCACGCCGCACATGTATGTCATCGGGCCTGACGGCACGCTCGCCTATGAGGGCGCCATCGATTCCGCGCCATCCGCGCGCGTTGATGACATCGCCGACGCCACCAATTATGTCCGCGCCGCCCTCGACAGCGTCGCCGCCGGCGAAGCTGTCGCCGTACCCAGCTCCCAACCCTATGGCTGCTCGGTGAAATACGAATAGGCCGCTGACTCTATGCCCCGTTGTCCCAAGCGCTCGTCCTTCCAGGGGGAGGAGCTGTCTTTCCCGTGGCCCGGACTGTTCTCCCCCCTGCAAGGGGGGGAGCTAGAGGGGGTCAAAGGGATTTCCGCCCGGCACCCAATCCCCCATGTCCTAAGAGAAGGCAGGCGCGGCGAACCCAACGCCCCATCCATCCCCAGCGTCAGGCTTGTCTTAACCGGTCCCGCATTTATGACAGGGGCGTCAGGTAAAGAGGATCCGCCATGAGTTCAGGCCCCGAAGGAATCGTGCGCGACCAGCCGATGGAAATGCCATCCGAGGGTGGCCCGCTGCTGGAATACAGGGGCGCCGTGCCGCCTGCGCCCGCCTGGTTCCGGGACGCGGTCGCAACCCCTTACGAATCCTGCTCCGTCGAGGTAAAGGGCGCGCAGGTCCGCTACCAGCGCTGGGGCCAGCGCGGCAAGCCCGGCCTCCTCCTCGTCCACGGCAACGGCGCGCATGCGCATTGGTGGGATTTCATCGCGCCCTATTTCGCCGAGCACTACAATGTCGCCGCGCTCACCTTTTCCGGCATGGGCGAAAGCGACTGGCGAGAGACCTATGACATGGCCACGTTCTCGGCTGAGGAAATTGCCGTGGCCGAAGATGCCGGCCTGTTCGACGCCGATGTGAAGCCGATCATAGTCGCCCATTCCTTTGGCGGCTTCGTCACGCTCGTCACCGGCGCTGAACATGGCGACCGCTTCACCGGCATGGTCATTGTCGACAGTCCCGTGAACCCGCCCGAGCGTCCGCACCAGGGCCCGCCCCGGTCAGGCCGTCCGAACCGCGTCTACGACGACCTCGCCAGCGCCCTCGGCCGGTTCCGTCTTGCGCCGCCGCAGCTCTGCGAGAACCACTACGCCATGGACTATATCGCCCGCTGGAGCCTCAAGAAGCAGGACGATGGCTGGACGTGGAAATTCGATCCGTCGATCTGGACCCATTTCGAACCGAACGCCGCGCCCGGCGATATGCTGAAGGCCGCCAAATGCCGCATCGCCATCATCCGCGGCGAGGAAAGTGACCTGATGCCGGACGATGTCGGCGAGTACATGCGCAAGCTGCTCGGCCATCAGGTGCCGTTCATCTCGATCCCGCATGCGCGCCACCATGTCATGCTCGACCAGCCGCTCGCCTTCGTCTCGGCCCTGCGCACCCTGCTCGCCGAATGGGATCACTCAGACCCGCACCGCAGTGTCTGAAAAAGTGAAAGCCGCCGGGCAAACCGGCGGCTTTCGTTCGCAATCCCTTATGGTGCTTAGTCTTTGAACTTCAGCTCCTGCATCAGGCTCGTGCCCATGACTTCGCGGAACTCGGCGCGGTCGAGATTCTCCGATACCAGTTGTGATGTCGATGCCTCAGCCCAGGTACGGTAGGCTTCGTCACGCACCTCAGCTTCGGCACCGTTTGGCACGCCTTCCATGATTGTGATCAGGTAAAGGTCCGGCTCGCCGGAGCGATTGTGATAATTCGACAGAACCTTGTAGCCCTTGATCCAGCCTTTTGACTTGGCAAATTCCTGTGACGCTCTCCATTTATCGGCAAGATGGTTTGCGTAGTACAGGCCGCCACCAGGTTTGATGTCAATTCCGGTGACTTCCCAGAAATCTCCGCTTACCATCGGGTATCCGTCGTCCGTCGCCGTTGCTGCAGCCGGTGTTGCGGCTGGCTCTTGAGCCATTGCAGGTGTGGCGCATCCGGCCAGAACAATTGATGCCGTAAGTCCGACAATCTTCAGTGAATTGATAAAGTGCATTGAGTCCTCCCATTTCTTCTTGTGTATAAAAAGCTAACACAAATTAACCAGCGCGCCTACCGCCCGTCTGGGGGTGAAAACTTGCAGGAAGGTATGCATTTTCATGCAGCGAAGCCAAACGTCGGTTTCGTCCGCCTGAATCACTGCGAACTGCAAGCATACCGCATTGTCATGATGCGCCGTCGCAGGTCTGTGTTCTGTTCTGGATGCCGATCTGGCCGACCTTGCCCGTGGAATTGTCCACCTCGAAATAGATATTCCCGTAGTCATAGACGGTGACACTGGCGCGGGTCACGACGCATTTCGGTTTGCCATAGGTCCCGCGGGCAAAGATCTGCTCTGAGCCCATCGATACGCCCCTGTCGGTGAAAAACCGGGGATCGTGCGCGATGATCCAGTAGACCTTGTCGTCAGCCGCTACCGTCAGCCCGTCAAATGTGTAGGATGTGGCGTTCGTATGCGCGATCGGGATGGTCCGGCTCGGCTTTCCCTGCAGCGACAGCAGGCTGGACAATGTCATGCCCAGCTCCACATTGCTAACACGCTGGCCGGGCACGATCTGGTTGTCCCTGAGGTCAGGCGGTGCACTGACGCAGGCGCCAAGCGCGAGGAAGACCGCTGCTGAAAACACTCTACTGCCCACTTTCATGGAGGGGCCTCCGTTGTTTTACAATACCTGTACAATGACGATCAGATCACCCCATCCCCACCCAATTGTCGAGGCGACTACTGCAGGAATCAGCCGCAACAGGGCCAAATCCGGTACAATTTTTTGTAATGCTAGCAAGAGCGAAGCTTTGCTATACTATGCGATGATGCTTGCGCGGTGCGCTGAGCGCGATGAGACCACGCGCCCCTGCAGGCTCGCTACGCCGAGTAATCAAACACGGGCCAGCGCTCGACGATGGCGCCGTCCTCGTACACCGCAATGTCGCCGAATTGCAGGAATACCGCCTCGCTCTGGTGCGGGCGTAGGAATACGAATTCATCCGGGCGGATTTCCAGCTCCGGTCCGCCATTCAGCATTTCCTGATTGGATGAGCGCCCGAAGGTCTTGTTGTATTCGAGGCCCGGCGGGTCGACCGGATCGGCCAGCCAGTTGCCGCCATAGATGAACACGGTCTTCGACGCGTTCGGGTTCCACGCCCGCGTCGCCCGGTCGGCAAATTCGAGGCCCGGCATGTGCGTCACAGGCAGCGACTTGATCACTGGCGTCGCGATGAAGCTTGCCGGAACGTGCGGTTCCAGCAGCTCGGTGTCGAAATGCGTCGGCTTGACCAGGCACGAGCCCGCCGACACCTCACTGGCAATCTCCGTGTCCTGATAGGTCCGGTAGGTCGGGCTGCCCGCCGCATTGCGCGTGATGCCCGCCATAACGTCGCCGCCGAACACGTCGCCCGCCTGAACCAGTGCGTCGGCATAGGTCTTGCGCACACCCTTCGCCGCCCGGTCGCGCCAGCCCATCGCGGTGGGCAGCGACGGGATATGCGGATCATATCCCATGAAGCCGGCAAAGCGGAGGCGCGGGTGCGCCAGAATCGCCGCCAGCATCGTGCCCAGAACTTCGCCCGGCACCACGCCGCCCCGGTGCAGGCCCACGTCCAGCTCCACGTTCAGCGCCAGGTCCCGCCCGAACTCATCTGCCAGCGCCGCATATTGCGCCACGCGCTCGGGCGTATCGACCAGCCACTGGATGTTCTCTGCTGCGCCGGAAACCTCGAGCGGCAGCTGTTCGAAATACTGGCGCGCCGCCTGAACCGGCAGGGGCTTGCCGAGCAGCTGGCTCGCCTCCGGCATCGCCTGCGAAATCTCCAGCAGCATGGGCAGGTTGAATGTCATCAGCCGGTCGGTGCCCGTCCGCTTGCGGATATGGTCGATCAGCCCCAGCGAGGGTAGGGACTTGGCGACGATCCGATAGCCCATGCCCGGCGGCAGGAAGCCTTTCAGCGTGTCGATATTCCCATTCAGCCGCGCCCGGTCCACCACCATGGTCGGCATCGCGATACCGGCGGCGACCAGCGCCTTCTGCACGTCGAGGAAATAGGCATCGCGCGGCCCGCTCTTGTCTCCGGGTTTCATCATCAGCGCGGTTACTCCAGCTAGGGCGGCGCCGCCCAGGATCAGGTTGCGGCGGGAAAGTTCAAGCATCGAACGGCTCCCCGAACAGTTTGGCAAGGTGCGGGTTCAGGAACTTGCCCGCCGGGTCCATCTCGCGGCGTAGGGCCATGAAATCCCCGAATTTCGGATACAGCGCCATCAGGTCGTCCTTGCCCAGCGAATGATGCTTGCCCCAGTGCGGGCGCCCGCCATTGGCGCGGTGCAGCGGTTCGATATCGGAGAAGAAATAGTCATACGGTTCGTCCACCGCCGCGTGGATCGCAATCGACATGCGCGGACCGTCATTGAACGGGCTCAGCCACGCATCGTCCGGCGCGATGAAGCGCACTTCCATCGGGAAGAACACGTCCTTGCGCTGCTCGAGTTTCGCGATCACTTCCTTCAGGCCCTTCAGCCCGTTCGCGCGGGGCAGGTGGTATTCCATCTCGTTGAACTTGATCGGCCGCGTCGTCGCCAGCAGCTTGTAGGAATTGTCGCTGACATCCTCGACCACGCCCTTGGGCAGGGCCGCGCCGATGATCTTGCGCCGCAGCCACGGCGACCAACCCATAGAGTCGCGCAAGGCTTTCAGCTCTTCCAGCGTGGAATCATCCTCGGTCCCGCCCTTGCCGGTAATCGGGCCCTCGTGCAGGTCGTGGCTGATCCCGGCGGCATAGCCGGTGTGCGGGAAATAGTAGAATTCGAAATTGCGGTGCTGGTGTGCCAGTTCCTCGGCCCGCTCCATCAGCGTCTCGATCCGCTCGACCCAGACCGTGCGGTGCAGGTTGAACGCGGGCACCGTGCGCAGCGTGTATTGAGTCATCACGCCCAGCGCGCCGAGCGACACGCGCCCCGCTGCGAACAGGTCAGGATGGCTCTCGGGCGTCACGTCCAGAATCTCGCCACTCGCCGTCACTATCCGGAAGCCCAGGATATGGTCATGCAGCGCCGTCAGCGTCTCGCCGGTGCCATGTGTCGCCGTGGAGAAGGATCCGGCCAGTGTCTGGACGTCGATGTCCGGCAGGTTCGGCAGCGCCCGGCCGGCCCCGGCCAGTTCGGTCGCCATCTGGAACAGGCGGGTGCCCGCGCCGAACACGGCCACGCCGGTCTCCGCATCGATTGACTTCAATCCGGTCAGGCGGCTGACATCCACCATAATGCCTTCGCTCGGCACAAGGCCGGAAAAGGAATGCCCGCTGCCGAACGGGCGCACGCGCCCATTCGTTCCGGCAATCAGGGCGCTGAGCTCATCCTCGCTGACCGGCAGGTTGATGGCCTCGGGCGTCGCGCGCTCCACGCCGGACCAGTTCATCCAGCTTTCCTCGCCCGCAGGCGCGTCGGGATAGTCGGGATTGTAGTCAGGGCGCGTAAAGTCGCGTCCGCCCCAGGTCAGGTGTCGTCCGGTCGGGATTGCCACGCCGCCCGCCACAACCGCGCCGCCTGCCAGCAGCATCGTCCTGCGTGAAACCGCCATACCGTCTCCCCTCGTTTTGACAGGGAGTGGACACGGGGCAGGCGGGCGATGTCAATACGTGACGTTGGAGTCAGGTTTCGCCGACCGCGCCCTTGCGCGCGCTTGTCAGCGAATTGAGCGCATAGGTCCGAGTCGTCCCTTCCGCCATCTGTGCGTAATATTCGCGCGCCTCGTCGAACAGCGCCCGGGCCGAATCCGTATGGCCTGCGTTGGCGCTCGCGGTCGCTTCCATTTGAAGGTTCCGGCCGATCTCGAAGGGAGTCGCCTCGGCGCCCATGGCCGCACGTGCTTCGCCATAGGCAACGGCACCGCGTGCCGCCTTGCCCGCAGAATAGAGATATTCGGCAAAACGCTGCATTAGGTCGATTCGGTCATGGCGCGTGCGCGCAGTGTCCACTGCTTGTGCCCACAGTGCGTCGGCGCTTGGGTCGCCGCTCATCGCGATCGCATCGGCAATCAGGGCATACTCCACCGCAGCCGCCTTGATTCCGGATTTGGCCAGAACATCCCTTGCCAGCGTTGCCAGCGCCACGACCTGACGCACCGTCGCATTGATCTTCGTATTGAACAAAGCAAGGTTTGACGTGCCTTGCTGCTCGAC
This sequence comes from Alphaproteobacteria bacterium, assembly GCA_018830285.1. Lineage (GTDB taxonomy): Bacteria > Pseudomonadota > Alphaproteobacteria > Caulobacterales > Hyphomonadaceae > Hyphomonas. Next base: position 128,037 of record JAHJSB010000063.1, on the reverse strand, counting down.
GCGGAACACCTGTATCTGGGTGCTGAGTTCGGCGATCCTGACGCAAAGGCCGTTCACGGTATTGCGGGCCTGGGCCTTGTTGTCATTGGCCTTGGAAGCGGATGCGGAAACGTTCGCGATCACAGCCGCAATCAGGGCGACCGCAGAAATCGCAATCGTCGCGAGATCGCCCATGCCCAGACCTGTCAGTGCTTCCAGATTGGCCATCGAAACGTTCCCGCTGGCAGTTCAAGCCTAAGACGAGTGTGCACCCACCGGAGCAACCGGGCAACGGCGATTGTCGCCTTGTATCAGCCTGCGAAGGCCTTCTCGATCACGAACTCGGCCGGCGCCGCGTTCGAGCCTTCGGTCAGGCCGTTGGCAATCATCAGGGCCTTGACGTCCTGGATCATCTCCATTGAACCGCAAATCATCGCCCGGTCGGTCGCGGGGTCGAGTTTCGGCACGCCCAGATCGGCAAACAGCTTGCCGTTCTCGATCAGCGTGGTGATGCGGCCCATGTAGTCAGATGTCTCGCGCGTCGTGCTCGTATACAGGCGCAACTTGCCCTCGACCATTTCGCCGACCAGCGGGTCGTTGACCAGGTCATTCACAAGGTTCTTCGAATAGGTCAGTTCAGCCACGTCGCGGCACGTATGCGTGACGATCACCTCGTCATAGCGCTCATAGGTCTCAGGGTCGCGCACCAGGCTGGCGAACGGCGCAAAGCCCGTGCCGGTCGAGAACATGTAGAGCCGCTTGCCAGGGGTCAGCGCATCCAGCACCAGCGTGCCGGTCGGCTTCTTGCCCAGCAGCACCTTGTCGCCGGGTTGGATCGATTGCAGGCGCGATGTCAGCGGGCCGTCGGGCACCTTGATCGAATAGAACTCCAGTTCCTCGTCCCAGGCCGGCGACGCGATGGAATAGGCGCGCAGCAGCGGCTTGCCGTCTTCCCGGGGCAGGCCGATCATCACGAATTCGCCAGTGCGGAACCGAAAGCTCTGCGGGCGCGTGATGCGGAAGCGGAACAGCCGGTCTGTATAATGCTCGACGCTGAGGACGGTTTCCTCGGTCGGTGCGTTCGGGTTCACTTTCGGCGCGGCAGCAGCAGCTGCGGATGCATTGGCGGTCATGGGCGGGCCTCTTCACGGGGTCTGCTATTCAGGTACAGCGCCGCAAATGAAGCCTCGCACCCGCAAAAGCAAGGTAGCAGATGGGCAGTTTAGTTTTCCTGAACGGTCGAAGAGGCCGCCATTTCGGGCCAGTCCGACACCCAGTGAATGTCGGCATCCCTGATCGAATGGGCGTCTTTCAGCTCATAGATATTCTCGTATCCATAGCCGTAGAGATTGATGAAGGTCGGCACATTCAGCGCCAGCTGCACGCGTTTCAGCATCACCGGGGCGACATTGTCGCTGAAATTATTGTTGCAATAGATCAGGATGCGCGTGTCCGCGTCCCCCAGCACCTTGGCCAGCTTGTCGTCCGTGAAGTCAGAGAAGTTGAGGTTAACCGCGCCTTCGATATGGCCCATGTGGAACGCCTCGGAACTGCGCGTATCCAGCAGGATCGTGCCGGGTTCGGCTTTCATCGCATTGAAGGTCTCAAGGTCGACAAGACGCGACTGGCGATAGGCGGCGACCTCCCCGCTCAGGCCAAGAAAACCATTATAGTCGATCTGCGCCTCGGGTGTTTCCTGCGCCTCGGCGCTGGCCAGCAGGCCACAGCCGACAAAGGCCGCAATGGTCAAAAGTCCGAGTATGGCATTCCGCCTCACGCCCATAGGAAGTCTCCGTCATTTCCCCAGTTCTGTGAATCATCGCTCGCAAATAAGGCAGGAATAGGGAGGACTCATGAAGATTGATGAGGAGGACGCCGGCATTCCTGCCTACACGGCGATTACAGGTTGCATCCGCGAAGCCGGATCATGGAAATCATCTTTGTGACGATGATAAAACAGCGCGGCGTAATCGTCGCGAAAATCGGCTCCGGCATTAAGCTTCCCACCTATATTCGCCTTTGCAGTTCAGCTTTCGCCAACGTGTGATGTGTTACGACCCACAAAAGGAACAGGGTTTGCCATGCGTTTTGAATCTGCCTCGATCATGTGCACGCCAGCGCTTCAGTCTACCGATCGATTCGGCGACGTTGCGGACTATTTCCGGCAACACAAAGACGCCACATTGTGCGCAATCGTCGATGCTGGGATGCGGCCGCTCGGTTGCGTGTCTGCTGCCGAATTCAAGAACCTTCTTGCGTCGCCTTTCGGCTTTTCCCTGCACCAGAAGAAGCTGGCCGACGCACTCATGCAGCCCGGCTTCATCGTCGTGAATATGCGTGAGAAAGTCTCCGAGGCGCTTGGCCAGCTTCACGATAATGAGGCCATCCTGAGGGACGGACTGGTCGTTGTCGACGATGCGGGGCGCTATGTCGGGACGATGAGCGGGCTGTGCGTATTCCGCACGATGAACGCTCTGCATGCGGACATGCTGGCCAGTCTCACGCGGGAGGTCGCCGAACGCAAGGAAGCCGAAGGCAAAATCAAGCGGCTGGCTGATTCCGATCCCTTGACTGACATCCTGAATCGGCGTGCCTTTGTCCGCGAGGTCAACCAGCACATCCTGGCGCGCTTGCCATTTGCCTGCGCCTTTATCGACCTCGATCGTTTCAAGCAGCTCAACGACCGGTATGGCCATGCTGTCGGTGACGAAGTTCTTCGCGTGGTTGCGCGGCGGCTGACCAGACATCCAGAAATCAGTGATGCAGCGCGCCTCGGCGGCGACGAGTTTGCCTTCGTCATCTGTCAGGCAATCAATGCGGCCGCGCTTGCTGAATTCATCGAGTCTGTGCATGCGGATCTGATGGACGGAATAGACACTTCCGTCGGGCGTGTCTTTGTCGGCGCTTCGATTGGTTATTCGGTCCACCTGGTCGACGCGAATGAAAGTTCAGCGATGCTGCATGCTGCCGACAAGGCCATGTTGCGCGTCAAATCGCAGGGTGGCGGAGTTTCCCGATTCGATCCGGCTCTGGATGCGACAGGCGAAGACGGGCGTGCTATCGAACTCGCGCTCAGTGCGGCTATTGCGACCGGACGGCTTCAACCGGCTTTCCAGCCCATCTGGGATGTGCGGGCATCGAGAATCGTCGGATACGAGATGCTCGCACGCTGGCCAGACAGCGGACTAAGTTCAGATCCTTCACCCGGCCAGTTCATCCCGATCGCAGAACGGCTCGGCCTGATCGATCCGCTGTTCTGGACATTGGCGGACAAGGCAATCAGTTCTCTCGGAAAAGACGACCATTTTTTGGCGATGAACATTTCGCCGTCCCAGTTGACGTCTGATCATTTTGCAACGCGGCTTGAGAAACTGCTGAACCGTTACGGCGTGGATCCGGCCCGGATCGAACTGGAAGTCACCGAACATGTCTTTTTCGGCAATCTTGAACGCAGCCTGGCCGTGCTGAAACCTGTCCGGCAGCTCGGCGTTTCATTGGCGCTCGACGATTTCGGGACAGGTTATTCCTCGCTCTCGCTGATTGACCAGTTGCCTTTCAGCAAGATCAAGATCGATCAGTCGTTCGTCCGCGGGCGTGGGCAGAGTTTTGTGCGCGGCAAGGTTCTCCAGGCCACAATCGCACTCTGTCGGGAGGTCGGCATAACAAGTTGCACAGAAGGGATCGAAACAGCCGACGACCTGGCCCTTGTGGCCGATCTCGGCTGCGACCAGGCGCAGGGATACTTCATTGGCAGGCCGAGCTGGTTGCGCGATGGCGGGCAGATCCCGAGCCGCGCCCTCTCAGCCTGACGGTCCCTGCCTGCCGCCAACCGCGCGCGGCCTGAACCCGCGCCGGCGCGAAACCCCTGCGCTCCTGGCGCGTTGCATAGAGTGCCCGTATTGGAAGGCGCACAATGCATGAGATTCTTGCCACGTCCTTTGATACACACCTCCCGCTTGCGGTGATCCTGCTGCGCTTGCTGGTGGCGTGCGGCCTGGGTCTTGTCATAGGCATAGACCGGGAGGCCCGTGACCGCCCGGCCGGGCTGCGCACCCACATGCTGACGGCGCTGGCGGCCGCGGTCTTCACGATCATCGCGATTGAAATGATTGAGACCTTCGGGGCCGGCGGCCGTCAGACCCAGCTTGACCCGATCCGCGTCGTGGAGGCTGTGACCGCCGGTATCGCCTTCCTTGCGGCCGGAACCATCCTACAGTCCGGTGGCTCAGTGAGGGGCCTGAGGACTGGGGCGGGGATGTGGCTTGCCGGCGCCGTCGGGCTGGCCAGCGGTGCGGGATACCTGACCGTCGCCATCCTTGGCAGCCTGCTTGGCATTATCGTCCTGCTGCCTGTATGTCTTCTCGAAAGCCGTTTATTTGGCAAGCCGCCGATTGGAAATGAAGGGAACGAGGATGACAGGTAAGCCGCCGCGTTTCGAATTCCGATGCTGGCCGGATGCCTTTGACACGCATGCCCGGCGCCTCGAAAGCCGGCTGGCATTCGGGGATACGGAGGCGCGGACAGACATCTATCTCCTCGCTCCTGGCCGCACCGACCTGATGCCCAAGCTGCGAGGCGGCACGGTGCTGGAGCTGAAAGCGAGACTGGGGGCACGGGGCCTGCTGGAGCGCTGGCATCCGGTTTTCAGTGATCCGTTTCCCCTGGCGGCGCCGTCACTGACCCTGCTGGCAGGGCTGTTTCCCGACATTGACACCTCGGCTTGCGCGAGCCCCGATTGCCTGCGCGAGGACCTGGCCGGGGCAGCCGATATCCGCCAAGTTAGAAAGACCCGGCGCAAGCACATGGGAAACGGCCTGCGCGCCGAAATCACCCGGGCCGAATGTGACGGACGCGCCCATGCCTCGCTCGCCTTCGAATGTGAGGATGCCGACCAGCTTGACGGGGAGATCTATGCCCTCGGTCTCACGGGGCTTGCCAATTGCAATTACGGGGCGGCGCTCCGCGATCCAGCCTTGTTCGGCGGCATCCCGGCCTGACCCTGCCTATTCGGCCGCGAGCATGGGCAGGCCGAGCGCCGCATCGGTAAGACCGGCGTGTTCGGCGTCAACGTCTTTTACCGTGATGTCAAAGACCTGATCGAAGTCACCAATACCGGCGCGCCGCCAGATGATTATTGCGGCAATTTCGAGGACGATGAAGGCTTCACCTGTGACCAGGCACTGGCCGGTGATCCTGCCGCCCTCGCCGTGTACGATCCGAACTCCTTCGTCCTGACGCCGGAAAATGTCGGCGAAGGCCAGATCTACGGCATCGAGTTCGACCTCTCGACCTCGCTCATTGCCTTCGGCATGGAAAACACAGGTGTCTTCGCCAACCTCTCGCTGCTCGATAGCAAGATCGACGATTTCATCGGTGAGCGCCGCTTCAACAGCCAATCGGAATATGTCTACAATTTCGGCTTCATCCAGGAATTGACTGTCTATGCCGCGGCCTTCGGCGTTACCTATCGCAAGCAGGGCGATGCCTACGAGCGCATCAATTCCGAGGAAGTCACCACGTCCTACGGCGCCGACCTCGAAATATTCGTTGAGAAAAGCATTGGTGACAGCTTCACCATCCGTGCTGTCGGCTCGAACCTGCTGAATGCGTCAAAGGACGAGATCTTCAACAAGTTCGACAACGAGATCGACCAGATGGATCGCGATTTCGACGAGTACGAGCTTGAATCCGAAGAAGCCGGCCCGGTCTTCCAGATCATGGCGCGTTACGCTTTCTGATCTTCCTTCTCACAGGAAACCAGCAAAGGCCCTCGGGAAACCGGGGGCCTTTTTTCCCGGCCTCAGTCCACCGGGAAGCGGCCCATGCGCTCTTCCCAGTGACGCCGGCAGAGTGACAGGTACGTCGTCTTTTCGATCGACACCTGGTCGCCTTCGGTCAGCGCCTTGCCGTCCGGACCGATGCGTACGACCATGGTCGCCTTGCTGCCGCATTCGCAGATCGTGCGGATCTCGCGCAGGTTGTCGGCAATCGCCAGCAGCGCGGCCGAGCCCTCGAACAGCTCGCCCCGGAAGTCAGTCCGCAATCCATAGGCCAGCACCGGCACATGCAGGTAGTCGGTCACCCGCGCCAGCTGCCAGACCTGGGCCTTGGTCAGGAACTGCGCCTCGTCAACGAAGATCGCGTCGAGCCGTCCCTTGGCCATGACGTCCTGCACCAGGGCGAACAGGTCGACCGTGTCGGAATATAGCGTCGCCTCGGAACTGATCCCGATGCGCGAGGAAATGTGCCCGTCGCTGTCCTCGCGATAAAGCGCCGAGGTCAGCAACAGCACGTCCATGCCCCGCTCACGGTAATTGTGCGCCGCCTGCAGCAGGATCGTCGACTTGCCCGCATTCATAGCGGCATAGGAAAAATAGAGCTTGGCCATGGTTCACCGCATTACGTTTCGCCCGAAGCGCTCATCCTGAGCGAAGTCGAAGGATGGGCGCGGGTAGGGAGGTCTGGGTCGCCCGGGGCTCGTCCTTCGACTTTGCTCAGGATGAGCCCCGGGGATACTAGTCCGCTCTATTCCAGCTTCTTCGCGATACCTTCGCGGCGCGGGTCAGCGCCGCCTTCGAGGCCATTGTCACGCACCACGATCACGTGAAGCCCGGAATTCTCGCCGGTGCGCTCTTCGACCGTGTAGCCCATCTGGCGCAGCGTTTCGGCATTCTCCGGTCCACCGGCCCGGTCTACCTCAACGCCAACTGTGTCGCCGCGCGCGATGATATTCGGCAGGTCGATCGCTTCCTGAGCCGTCAGGCCCCATTCGAGCACGCCGACCAGCGTCTTGGCGACATAGGCGATGATCGAATTGCCGCCCGGCGAACCGGTCACCATGAACAGGTCGCCGCCCTCGTCGAACACCAGGGTCGGCGACATCGAGCTGCGCGGACGCTTGCCGGCGCCAGGCGCATTCGCCACCGGCAGGCCGCCTGCGGTCGGTGCGCGCGAGAAGTCGGTCAGCTGGTTGTTCAGCAGGAAGCCGTGCGTCATGCGCGACGAACCGAAGGCGGCTTCCACCGTCGCCGTCATCGACACGGCGTTTCCGTCCGTATCAATGATCGAGATATGTGTCGTGCCGGGCGCGTGCTCTGTCTTGTCCTGGCCCCACATGCCGATCATCGGATCGCGGCCAAGCGCAACGCCTGGATCGCCCGGTGTCGCATGGGCGTCCGGGGCGAAGGCCTCGGTTGCGCGCACCTTGATATAGTCAGGATTGATCAGGTCGGCGGTCGGCACGGTCACCTTGTCGGCATCGGCGACGTAATAGTCGCGGTCGGCATAGGCGAGGCGCTGGGCATCCACGAATATCCGGAGGAAATAGTCTTCCGATACACGCATGTTCGGGCCGGGCTTCATCTGGTCATAAAGGCCCATGATTTCGTTCTGCGCGATCCCGCCCGAGCTGGGCGGCGGCGCCGAGCAGATCTTGTAGCCGGTCGGCAGCGTGCCGCAGACGGCTGGCCGCGTCTTGACCGTATAATTGGACAAGTCTTCCAGCGTCATGCGCCCGCCCTCGGGCGCGGCATTCGTCGCCGCCACAATCCCTTCGGCGATCTCGCCCTTGTAAAAAGCGCTCGGACCTTCAGCGGCAATCGCCTTCAGTGTCTCGGCATAGTCCGGGTTCTTGCGCAGGTAGCCAACCGGCAGTGGCTGGCCGTCCGGATAGAAATAGGCGGCTGTTACCGGATTGTCGTCAAGGTTAATGAAACTGCGCAGCCGTTCGGATGCCAGCGTCTCAGCCAGCTTGGGCGACACGTCAAAGCCTTCTTCAGCCAGTCGGATCGCGGGCGCGAAATCCGCCGCCCAGTCGCCCGTGCCAGCGGCGTCATGCGCCGCCTTGTAGAGCGCGACCTGTCCCGGCACGCCGACCGACCGGCCCGATTGCCAGGCGTCGATGAAGCCCATCACTTCGCCATCCTTGATGAAATGCTCGGGCGTGGTCGAGGCCGGCGCCATTTCGCGGCCGTCGAAAACAGTGATCTCGTCCTTGGCGCGGTCGTAATAGACCATGAACGCGCCGCCACCGAGGCCGGAGCTTTCCGGTTCGACAAGGCCCAGCACGGCATGAACCGCAATCGCGGCATCAATGGCGTTGCCGCCATTGCGCATCACTTCCAGGCCGGCCTCGACCGCCAGCGGGTTGGCCGCAGCGACCATGGCGCCCTTGGTCCAGCTCAGGTCGCCCAGTGGCGGGCTCAGCGTTTCGGTGGTCTCGGCGGCCTTGCGGGCGGCCTCCGCCGTGGAAGTTACATTGTCTTTGGCCGGCGCGCAGGCGGCCAGCGCAAGGCCGGCAAGGGCAAGGCATGGCAGTGCCACGGAACGGGCGAGAGTCGGGAAATGGCGAAACATGAAAAAACCCTTTGCTTGGCGCAGTGTCCGGCTGACCTTATGAGATGGGTGCAGGAATGAAAAGACAAAGGCAGACATGATGGCCAAGCCGGGTGCAAAGAACCTGATAACGGACGTCCCCGGCATCAAAATCGGGCAGGCAGAAGATGTGTCCGTGCGCACGGGCGCCACGGTGATTCTCCCCGACCAGCCCGTCGTGGCGGCGGTGTGCGTCGCTGGCGGGGGGCCCGGAACGCGCGAGACAGACCTGCTGGCCGGCGGCACGCTGGTCGATTCCGTGGACGCGATTGTTCTTGCCGGGGGCAGCGCATTCGGCCTCGCAGCCGCCGACGGCGTGGCGGCGGGCCTCAAGAAAGCCGGGCGCGGCTTCAGCCTGATCGACCTGCCCAGCGTGCCGAAATCACCCATCGTGCCAGCGGCCATCCTGTATGACCTCGCCAATGGCGGCAACAAGGACTGGGGCGATACCTCGCCCTATGCCGCGCTTGGCCGCAAGGCTTATGACACCGCATCGGCCACGTTCGCGCTGGGCCGGGCAGGCGCGGGCTTCGGCGCCGCCGCAGGCGCCCATCTCGGCGGCACAGGCTCGGCCAGCATCGTTACGAAAGAGAAGATCACAATCGGCGCGCTCGCAGCCGTCAATTGCTATGGCTCGGTCTACATGCCCGGCACCGACGCCTTCTGGGCCTGGCCCTATGAGATTGACGGCGAATTCGGCGGCGCCCGCCCGCCCGCCGATTTCGCCATGGACCCGGAAGACTGGGGCGCCGCGAAGATGAATCCCGGCCTCGGCCAGAACACGACCATCGCCTGCATTGCCACCGATGCCATCCTGACGCCCGACCAGGCCAAACGCGTGGCCCAGATGGCCCTGTCCGGCTTCTCGCGCGCTATTCGGCCGGTCTTTGCGCCGTTTGACGGCGATGCGGTCTTCGTCCTGTCTACCGGCAAGCGGGCCCTGCCGGATCCGGTCCCCGCCTGCGTCGCCCGCATCGGCGAACTCGCCGCCAGCACATTGGCGCGCGCCATTGCACGTGGCGTGTATACTGCGGGCAAGACAAAGGGAGGGACATCATGAAACCATTCGTCAAATGGGGCCTCGCAGTCGGCACGCTGGCGCTCGCCTCGGCCTGTGTCGTGGCCGGAAAAGATGCGGACCCCGCCGACTGGCCCGGCATGGCTTCGATGCAATCCGTCCAGGGCCGCGACATCTACCATGAATGCGGCGCCACGATGATATCCGAAAGCTGGGCCCTGACAGCCGCCCATTGCGTCGAGACGGCTCGCATCGAGAATGGCCGCCGCGCCATCCAGTACGTGCCGGACGAAAACGGCAATCTTGCCCGCTTCGGCCCGATCACCGTTACCGTGGGGGCCGGCGACCTGCGCCGCGTCCAGAAGGGCACCGTCTTTCTTGTGAAAAATATCGTGGTCCATCCCGGTTACAGGCGCGGCAAGGCCGAGCGCGGCAATGACCTTGCCCTCCTCAACATAGAAGGCCGCTGGACCGGCCCCGTCTCCCGGCTCGACGGCCTGACAGGGGATGTGACCGCCATGGCCGAGCCCTGGTCAGACCTCGTCGTCGCCGGCTATGGCAAATCCGGCGAGAACGCCGTCGAACAGGAAGCCTTCAGCCGCACCGGCCGCCATCTCAGCGCCCCCATGATGGTCCTGCAGGAAGGTTTCGTGCCCCCGGTCGATGCCAAGACCTGCAAGATCCAGATCGAAGGCCTTATCAAGGAATACGGCTATGGCGCAGACTATGCCGGCGTCACCGTGTCGCCCGAATGGCAGCTGTGCGCCGGCACCGGCTATTCGGATTCCTGTCAGGGCGACAGCGGCGGCCCGCTGGTCCAGCGCGGCACCGCCGCCGAGCCGGTCCAGGTCGGCGTGGTCAGCTGGGGCCTCGGCTGTGGCCGGGCCGAAAGCCCCGGCATCTACATGCGCGTTTCCGCCTATGCCGACTGGATATCCGCCACCACTGGAATCGCCCGGAAAACTGCTCGGGCGGCACCCTAGACCCGGCCTGAATTGGCGCATGGCCCAACCCGGGTTATTATCGCTCCTCAAGGGACAAAAGATCATGCAACAGGTCGGCCTGCGCGCATCAATTTTCTTCCAGTCGGTCATGCTCGCCGGCTGCGCCTTGTGGCTGTTCTCTAAGCCTGCCGCCGCGCAGCAGGTGGTCGGCGGCGTCGATGCCCGTGCCGAGGACTGGCCCGGCATCGCCTCCCTGCAGTCGATACAGGGCAGCGGGCTTTATCACGAGTGCGGCGCCACGATGATCAGCGACACCTGGGCCCTGACCGCTGCCCATTGCGTCGAGACGGCGAGGGTCGAGGCGGTTGGCCGCGCGGTGCAATACGTGCCCGACGCCGACGGGAACCTCGTCCGGTTCGGGCCGATCATCCTCGTCATCGGCCTTGGTGACCTGCGCCGCATGGCGGCCGGATCGGTCTTCCCGGTCAGCCGGATCGTCGTCCATCCCGATTATCAGTCCGGTCGCCCCGAAGCCGGCAACGATATCGCGCTCCTGCGCATCGCCGGGACATGGGCCGGCCCCGTCGCCACGCTTGAGGCCGTGCCGGATGCAGGCGAGGATGACGATGCCTTCTACGTCGCCGGCTATGGCAACACGGAAGAAGACGGCCCCGGCGAACGGGCTGTCAGCCGCACCGGCCGCCATCTCAGCGCGCCCCGGATGCGCTTGCAGGAGGGCCGGGTGCCCGCTGTGAGTGGCGCCGCCTGCAAGGCCCAGATCGCCCACCTGATCAGCGATTATGGCCTTGAAGAGGCGTATGGCGACGTCACGATCCATCCCGCCACACAGATCTGCGCCGGAGACGGTTTCATCGATTCCTGCCAGGGTGACAGCGGCGGTCCACTGGTCCGCTATGGCAGCACCGGCCAGCCTGTCCAGGTCGGAATCGTCAGCTGGGGCCTAGGCTGTGGCCGGGCCGAAAGCCCCGGAATCTATACGCGGATCGCTGCCTTCACGGGCTGGATCCGCGGCACGGTCGTCGCTGAGGCCACAGCCCCGCCGCCCTGAGAGCAGTTTTCCCCCAAAACCCGTGTCAGACAGGCTTGCAAGGGCGTAAACCTGCCTGTATGTGTCCGCCTTCTTTGGGTAGGCACCCGTAGCTCAGCTGGATAGAGCACCAGACTACGAATCTGGGGGTCGGGCGTTCGAATCGCTCCGGGTGCACCAAAGAAAACAAGGGGTTAAACGAAAACATCGCTTCTTCGAATTTCGCCGTGCCCACACATTGCCCACAAAAATTAGTGTTCGCGAACGCCTGATCTGGCGTCGGCCGTGTTCGTGCCCGTGTTGCCTTCAACGAATGACACCAGCGTTGCGCGGCGATATCTGATCGCTCTGCCGACTTTCACGAAGTGCGGGTCCGGTCCGTGTCTCCCATCCGCCATTTCGCGAGTGTCTGAGTTTTCACGTTGAGCAGGGCGGCGGCCTCTTCGGGGGTGAAGAGCTGGTCAGGGTCGACCGGACCTGGATGGGTGCCGCCAGGGTTCACTGCCGCCTGTCCTGCACAGACACAAGATCATCTTCACTGAACACCGCATCCGCCAGCGCCTCGCCGAGCAATCTGCGCCCGGAGCCCAGCCGGTTCTGAACAGCCTTGCGGAACTGAGCATGGCGTTTCCTCGTATCTGGGACCGCAGCATTGATCTGCTCATCGGTCATCGGCGAGGAGAACAGGAGTTCATACCAGGCGATGAGGTCGGTCATTTCCATATGCGCCTGCTGGTCGCGCTCGATGCGGGCAAGCGCACGCAGGATGTCGTCCTGGCGCCGTATCATGCCGGACTCGCGGGCATGGTCGAGTGCGAGGGAGAAATACGCCTTCAGCGCCATTTCAATAATGGCCGATTGGGACTGGCCGGGTTTCGAGCCTGCCGCGACGACCTTGGAGTGAAGCTCTCCTCCGACATAGGCGATGAGGCGGTGTTTCATGATCCGCCTCGCACTCTGTGGGGAAAAAACGCTACTAACATGCCCTCAGTGTGCTGAGAGGGGCATCTATCCGTCAAGTGTGGAAATTGGGGGGAATCGGGTAGGAATCTGTAGTGTTTGCGGGCGCTTGTATCGGTGTGCTCGCCGTTCGCGCAGCTAGCTGGAATTTACATCGCCCGATAGGCGAGCGCTGATCTTTCGGGTGGAAGTCTGGCATCGCCATATGTCTTCTCGGGGGAATTTCTCCGGCATCATGGAGCAGGCTCACCATATTTGGTGACTTGATTAGGGTGCCTATGTGGGGGCAGTCATGACGTAAGGTAATGACAGAATACTCAGTGAAGCAGGTGAAGCACCGGAAGAAGTCGTGAGTGTCGGTGCCGCCCCCGATGGGCCCTACCTCAGCCCGAACTTCTTTTTCAATCCAGCAACAGGGGCATATGAGCCCACTGTGGAGTTCATCGAAGTACGTCGCAAATCGCTCGCGGCGGCGGCCAAGAGAATCAATCGAGACTCGAAGCGTCGCCAAGCTATGGTAATCATCCCATTTTCAAGCGGCCGTTTTCCTGGACTTCACGCGGCAAGTTTCAGTTTCATGGCGGGTGTTATTCCGCCGATGCCCGTGTTCGGGCGCTCGTTGTTGTAAGTCCATAGCCAACGCGTGGCGTGATCCTTGACCTCCTCGATTGTGTTCCAGATGAACTGGCCGAGCCATTCCCGGCGGACCGTCCGATTGTAGCGTTCGACATAGGCGTTCTGCTGTGGCTTGCCGGGCTGGATATAGAACAGCCCAATGCCGCGCTTATGCGCCCAGGTTTGCAGTTTCCCGCTGCCGTATTCAGGACCATAGCACGTTCAGTGTCTTGAACGAGCGCCCGTCGCCGAGCTGGTCTGCCATGAAGTCCATAGACCACATCTCGTTCGGACATTCCGGCACGGCCAGCGGTTCCGGTGTCTCCCGTGACAGCCGCTTCTTCGACCTAATGCGCTGGTTCAGTTCCGGTTCGCAATAGATGCGGCGGATCCGTTTGTGGTTCCAGGCAAAGCCTTTCACATTGCGCAGGAACAAATAGCACAGGCCAAAGCCCGGCGCCGCGTCTTGTCCGAGCTCGCCAGCCGGACCAGCCAGTCCGCGATCTCGGCATTCTCATCCGACAGCTTCGCATAAACCCGCTTTTGCGCGATTGGTGCCCGCCACATTCAAGGACTGTCCCTGCAGTGCCAGTTTATTCCAGCCGCTTCTGCCCGGATTCCCGCCGTGTCGACGCCCATCCGTTTTCGGATCTTTGTGCAGGCTTCCAGCATATCGCTCAAAATCTTCCGCCGAATCGCGATCTTGCTGGTCCGGCGGTCCGCCAGGACCGAAACGCCGGTGGCAAGAGACGGGTTATCGCGCGCCGGGAGATCGGCCAGCTTGGCCCGAACGCCATTGCGGCGGCCCCGTGCGCATACGCAAGGCATCGCCGCGCGATCGGCATGTGTCGTAAGATATTGGGAAGCTTCCTATCGGGCGCGCGTCCGGACACAAGTCGCGCTAAAGGTTAACCATTGGCGTATTGGAGTTTACTCCGTTTACAGAACGACTCCAGATATTAACCCTCGTTGGTTTCCCAAGCCTTGCGCATTATCGATGAGTTCATGTTGTCCTGACAAAACCATATTCAGAACTAAGCAATACAGAAAACGTGGCGATGGCGCGGACGAGCCCAGAATCAACTGACTTTAAACCAGTTTCCCGGTTCGCGCCGTTACGGACGTTCAGCGCGGTCATCGGACTGGCCGGCGTGGCCATTCTTGCTGCGATGCCAACACCCGATGCTGTCCAGATACAACTCGGTATCGCCACGGTCGCAACCTATTTTCTCATGAGTTGGCTGCGCCCATCTGGCGGTCCATTCCGCAGTTTCGTCTCTCTACTGATCGTGTTCACCAGCACACGATATATGATCTGGCGTGTCACGGAGACAATGCCGACGGATTCGCCTTTTTCGATCGTAGGCGGCATTTTCCTCCTCGGCGCGGAATCTTACGGTTATGTCCTCCTGCTGCTTTCAACGTTCCTTTCTGTTGATGTCTACAAGCGCCCCCCATGCCCGGCGCCGATATCGCCGGAGGCCTGCCCAACCGTCGACATCCTGATTCCCAGCTATAACGAGCCCGACGACCTGCTCGAAGTGACGCTGACGGCAGCTCTCAACGTCAATTACCCGACAGGCCGTGTGAACGTGTACCTTCTCGACGATGGCGGGACGGTTGCCAAGCGCAACCAGGCCGACCCGAAGAAAGCAGCGGAAGCACAGACGCGCTTCGCGCATTTACAGGAAGTCTGCGCCCGCCTGGGTGCCCGCTACCTGACGCGGGAGAAGAATGATCATGCCAAGGCGGGCAATATCAACGCCGCGCTGAAGAGTATTGATGGTGACCTTGTCCTGATACTTGACGCGGACCATGTTCCATCGACCGACATCTTGAGCCAGACTGTCGGCTATTTTGTCGAGGACCCGAAACTCTTTCTCGTTCAGACGCCGCACTTCTTCCTCAACCCTGACCCGCTTGAGCGCAACCTCGGCACATTCAGGAACATGCCGAGTGAGAACGAGATGTTCTACTCGGTTATCCAGCGCGGGCTCGATGGCCTCAATGCATCGTTCTTTTGCGGATCGGCGGCGGTCCTCAGGCGAGAATACATCATGGAGATCGGCGGTATCCAGGGTGACACGATCACCGAAGATGCAGAGACGGCACTCGAACTCCATTCAAGGGGCTATCGAAGCGCTTATGTTGATCGCCCCATGGTCGCCGGACTGTCGCCCGAGACTTTCTCGGGTTTTATCGTGCAGCGGATGCGCTGGACCCAGGGCATGGTCCAGATATTCCTATTGAAGAATCCACTGCTCAAGAAGGGCCTGACCTTTGCCCAGCGCGTCGGTTACTTCAATTCCTGCTTCTACTGGTTCTTCCCGCTGGCTCGCATGGCCTTCATCCTGGGCCCGCTGCTCTACCTCCTGTTCGGTATCCAAGTCTATGTCGGTGACCTATCGGATTTCCTCATGTACGGATTACCGCACATCGTAGGTGCACTGATGTTGTCCTCGATCCTCTATGGCCACACGCGCTGGGCTTTCGCCTCCGAGCTCTACGAGGTCATACAGTCGATCCATTGTTCCGGCGCCATTCTGGAAGTGCTCCGAAATCCACGCGCACCCAGTTTTGCCGTGACACCGAAGGGTGAGAATCTCGACGAGAATTTCGTCTCGCCGCTGGCCCGGCCATTCTACATACTGATCGCCCTTGTGTGCCTCGGCGAGCTGGCGGGACTCGTGCGCTGGTTTGTCGACCCGGTTGGTCCTGGCGTCGTTTCAGTTCTTTTGTTCTGGAACACGTTCCACCTCCTGCTCCTCGTCTCCGCCCTCGGCGTTCTCTACGAGCGGTCGCAGCAGCGCATCTTCCCGCGCTTCGAAACCCACCGCGAAATCACTCTGAACCATTTGGGCATTCCAGTGCCGGGCGAGATGACCGATGTGTCGATCACCGGCATGGGGTGCCGTGTTCCCTTTGGTGAAGGCAAGCGCTTTGCCGTCGGTGATGTCTTCAAGGCAGATGCCCGCGACCTTGGTGCGATAGTGCCGTCCGCACTGGATCTCAAGGTACTCTCGGTCTTTGACGAGGCCAACGGTCAGAAGCTCGGCTTGAGCTTCGTGATCGAGAACCAGGAACAATGGGCGGCCGTCGTCGCACTCATGTATGCGCGCAGCGAGAACTGGAAAACCTTCCGCGATGGCCGCGCGAAATCCGACAATATGGGCGCCAAGATCGCCGGTCTTGTCCGGTCCAGCCTGTCCCACGCCATGAACCATATCCAAGCCGTTACACGGGAAATACGCACATGATGTCCGCCCTCCGCCAGACAGCCCTAGCCGCTGTGCTCGCCGCGTCGCTGTTCGCGACGCCAGCCGTCGCGCAACAGGCGCCATCCGAAGACGCCGTATATGATGTCTATGCACGCTTTCGCGATGATCCGCAGATCGCAATCGAACGCCTCGAGAACGGGCTCTGGCGCGCTCGCCTTCCGTTGGCCGCCCTCCGCTCCAAACAGGGCGCGATCCGGCTCTATGGCGCCAAGGCAACAGAGGACGTTTCGTTCGCGATTGCGCCCCAGGCGAATGTCCAGTCAGCCCGCCTGATTCTGCGCCACGTTAGTGGCCGCGCACAGGAAGGCAGCAAGCCGCAGCTTCGCCTCGGCCTCAATGGCCGCTTCATCGCACAGGTGGATGGCGTCACCGAACGCGCCGCAGCGGTAAACGAGATCGTGATTGACCCGTCCATCCTCATGTCCGGCTTCAATAAATTGCGCATCGACGCCGTCCAGCGCTACACCTATGTCTGCCAGGATCCCGACGCCGCAGAACTCTGGACCGATATCGACACGTCGCGATCCTATGTCGAAATCATCTATGCACGGCACCCGTTCGCCGGCTCTCTGGCGGACCTCGGCGCCCTGGTCACAGCAGGCGTCGGCGGAGTGGACCAGCTTGGCATTCTCGTCGGCGATGGCGAGATGAACGAAGACACACTGCGCTGGGGCACGATCGCTTCGCAGGCTGTCGCGAACAGGCTTGCCTATCGCCTGCCGAGCATCAGCCGCGTGACGGCCGCGACCTTGTCGGCCAATGCAGGAGGCGCCGACCTGATCGCCATCGGGACACCAGATCAACTCGCCGGACTGGCCCCGGCGGGGCTCGCGAACCTCAAGGGAGATGATTCATGGCTGTCGGTCAGCCGGTCACCGGCCGATCCGTCGCACTTCCTCATCGTTGCCGCCGGGCGCACGCCCGCCGCCATTGACGGCGCGGTCCGAGCGCTCGCGGCGGCGAACTTTCCGCTTTCGGATACATCATCCGTCATGCTTTCCCCTTCGGAACTGCCGTTGGGCGCGCTCGTTGCTAAAAAGCGACAGCTACGCGCCGGCGCGAAATATGCCTTCCGGGATCTCGGGCTCGCTGAGACATCACTACTCGGCGAGGAACGCGGCGAAATCGACCTTGATTTCGAACTGCCAGCCGACATGCGTTTCCGCTCCAAGAGCGAAGTGGTCCTTGAGTTGGACTTTGCCTATGGCGCAGGGCTCGACGACAATTCGGTCGTGAATATCCTCGTGAACAATGAATTTCAGCGCGCAATCCGACTGACCAATCCGGCTGGCGAGGTTACTCCAGGCTACAAGCTATCACTATCGCCGGATGCCTTCCGGCCCGGCCATAACAAGGTCGCCTTCGAGGTTGAACTCTCGACCGAAACACAGGGAGAGTGCGCCGCGCGCAGCATGCGCCACCTCGCCTTCGTGATGAAGGATACCTCGACCATTACACTGCCCGACGCCGATCGCTACGTCGAACTGCCAAACCTGGCCCTCCTCTCGGAGTCCGGCTTTCCCTATGCCGGCATTGGAGAAGAACCATTTGCCATCCAGGCTGGTGACCGGAGCGATGACACCGCTGCCGCCGTCTGGACGCTTGGCGCAAAGCTCGGCCAGATCAACGGTACTGTGTTCACTGAGGCCGAATTTGGCTTCGGTCTTGGGCTTGATGGCATGCACACGCTGGTCGTGGGCCCGCGCACGGCATTGGATGGATTCCTTCCAGCTGAAGTGAGGCTGTCCGGACAAGTCACGGCGACAGCGACCGGAGGCAAGGACGGTCGCGAATCCACCTTCACACAGAACTACAAGACCACTGATCTCGGCGACAACGGGCTCCTCATCGAAGGCCGCTCGCCGCAACATGCGGGTCGCCTGGTTACGGTCGTTACAGCGGAATCTGGCAGCCAGCTAGTCGCCTCCACCCGCTCGCTCGTCCAGCCAAGCCATTGGAGCCAGCTGAAAGGCGGCGCGGCAGTTTGGCGGGAAAACGCTGCCACAGTCGTGACACAGGCACCTACTGAAATCTTCAAGATCGGCCAGGTCCGGCCAGGCGAAATGGCGCGCATGAAATCGGGGCGTTCGCCCTGGCGCTGGATCCTCACCATCGGGGCCATCCTGTTCGTGCTGGCGTCCGCCCTCGCCCTGATCGCCCGCTACATGCGTGATCGGATGAACGAAAAGTGATTCGGCCTCACCGCCTCCTGCACGTTGCTGCCCTCATGGCGCTCGTCGTCCCTGCTTTGGGTACACTGTGGACGGCTGCGGCACAGACGCGAGTGGACGGCGTGTTTTCCGTTGGCATTCCAGGTGTGGAATCCGGAACGGCGATTGCTGGCCAGGCGGAAGTACCGGTCGGCCCGTCACCGGCGGACGTGCAGGCAGTATGGGATCTGGGCGCCGCAGGCAGCTGGAACGCGGCCGGGCGTAGCCTGGCCGCGCTGGAAACCTCAAACGCGTCCTGGACACCTCCGGGCCACCTCAAGGCCTTTCTCGCCAAAGGCGAGAACGACCAACACATACGTGGTGCCATCGCGGCCAGGGACTGGGCGGGCGTTCTCGCACGCCTGCCCGCTGACTGGCAGGCCGCTTGCGAACCTGAATCCCACCTCTGGGCCCGAGCTGACGCGGTCGAGGGCCTTGGCGATGCGGAGCAGATCAAGACATTCTATATCACGGCACTGAGCAATTGCGACGATGCGGGCCTTGTCGCAGCGCTTGGCGGCCGCGCGGTGTCTGCACTCGATGCAGACGGCCTCTCGGCTCTGCGAGCGCTGGAGTCCCTCAATCGGAGTGACGACCCCAAAGTCGTTCTCGCGTATGCGCGCATCACGCGCGAAGAAAGCAGGCGCCGGTTCGAAACTGCCGCCCGCGCGGGAGACCTTGCAACGGTAGCAGACTTGGCCAGTCACTCCGATGACCCGCGCGTGCTGGCGCATGCAGGCTGGACCTTCCTCGATTCAGATGCCGCCCTCGCGGCTGGATTCTTCGAACGCGCGCTCGCCGGAGGCAGCGGCGATGACGTGCGCCGCGGCCTCGTCCTCGCGACCCTCGCTACAGGCAACATTTCCGCTGCGCGCCGAGCCCTCTCGCAGGGCGGCGATCCGACTATGGTTCCCGGTCTCGCGGCCCGGATAGATATCGAGGATGCGGTCATACACCGCAGCAAAGGAGACTGGCAGGGCGCCATCGCGCTGGCGGCCAGCGCCTCCAGCCGCAACCCCGACCTCGCCGAGGCGGCGCAATCCATTTCCGGCGGTGCGCTGATCGACGCTGCTAGCAAGGCCTATGAATCGGGTAACTATAAGGAGGCCGGTCGGTTGTCGCGCCAGGCCTCTGCCTATCGGCCCACGCAACGCGCGGGCCGGATGCGCGCGGCCTGGTCCGATCTCCAGCTTGGCAATGCACCAGCAGCGGCGTCGGCATTCAGCCGCCTCTATCTCGATGCGCCGGATACGGAGTCGGCCGAAGGCTACGCGCTGGCTGCAGAGAAATCCGGCGGCCTCGGCACGGCCGCCGCGCTCGCGCGCGCGCTCGGAGGTCCACTCGGTCCCAAGGTCGATGCGCGCTTCGCCGCCGCCGCCTTCAATCAGGGTGACTACCTCACAGCTCGCGCACATGCCCCGGACGCCTATGAGGCCCTCGATGGGCTAGACCGCACATGGTACCGTCAGGCTGTGTCAGCCCGCAGCCAGGGCGGCAACAGCGGCGGCAACCGTATTCGCGGCGTCGTCTCGACGACATCGGTTGGTACCTCGCGTGGCACCAACCGGTTTGAGGCTGGCCTTGCCGTCTATACGCTCGACGCCGATGAGAGCGCATCGCCGTTCGTGGACGCGTCACGCCAAACCTTCGCTGCGCCCTATCTCGGCTGGAGCCGCGAAGGCGATGCCAGCCTTGCAGTCCGTATCGGCCTCTTGCCGGTGGGCGCCGATGCCGGTCCACAACTGACTGGCGAGATCGCCGTCGCGCATGAAAAAAATGGCCACGCCGTCGAAGCGCGCGTGTTCGTCCGTCCGAAAACCGACAGCGTTCTGGCGCACGCAGGCCAGCGCGACGCCGTCACTGGACATACCTTTGGGCGCGTTGTCGAATCTGGTGCTCTTGTGCGTACCCGGCTTCCCGTCGGCAGGAAAAACGCTGTCCAGGCAGACGTCTCGGTCACGCAGCTTGAGGGGGAGAACACGGATGACAATGCAATGGTCTCGGCCGGCATTTCAGGATCCCGTTCGGTCGCACGGGATGGTTTTGCCTATCTCGTGACCGGCCCTTTCTACCAGTTCCAGTCCTATGACAGGAACAGCAACTTCTTCACCGCAGGTCATGGCGGATATTTCAGTCCGCAAGCCTTCCACCGCACCGGTTGGTCCGCCAATGCGCAAACCGATCCGCTCAAGAAGTGGATCGTCAAGGCGGATTGGGCTGTGGCCTACGAATCTGTCAATGAAGACCCGGCCATCGCCAACCCGCTGGTGTCCGTCGCCCAGCCCCTGGTCGGCGGCGGCAGCAGCACGGGTTTCGCCGGGGCGCTGGATGTCGCGGTCGCCCGCCGCATTTCACGAGATGTCATTGCCTCTGCGAACGCGGCCGCCATTGCCTCTGAAGCCTATGAAGATGTCCGTGTCGGCATCGCCCTCACCTGGACTCCCGGCGGCCGCGCCGGTCTCCAGCGCAGGGACTTGCCGTCTGACCCGTTCAATCCCGCTTCCTGGATACAGCCATGAGTATAGTCAAACCTTCTGGATCCGCGGGCAGGCCGGGCGACGGCGTGCGGCTCGTGAAGCGGCTCGAACGCAGCGATCCTTTCCTGATGCGCGCCGTGAAAGGCATCGCGATGATCGGCGGCCTTCTCGGGATGCTGGTTTACGCATGGCAAGTCATCCATGAGGATACGGTATCCAGTCGGCGCGCACTCGATCGAGCGGCCACAGTCGGCCAGGTTGCCGCTGAAGCGGATGTCGCCCGCATCAATGCGGTGGCGATGGACGTTTCGCCCCGGATCGCAGCCTCTTTCGCGGCCTCGCTGCCAGCCAGCATGCAGCGCTCGCTTCAGGCAGACATGGCGGATCGTTTGGTGGGTACGCCGGTCATGGCCATCATAGTCTTTGGCGAGGCCGGCCAGACTCTCGCCGTCTTGGGGCAAATGCCATCCGATGCCGCTGGCAACGTCGGGCCTCGCACCAAGAGCCGCCGGGCAGGCGGGGAGCTTCTCGATCTGGAGTTGGTACCAATTGCGAAAGGCCGGGTTGCCTATTACCGCGACCTGCCGATGGGCAATGGCAAACGCGTTCAGGCGGCGATGGTGCTCCGGGCCAGCGCCTTCCAGCCGGCCCTGCAGATGGGGTCTGCGGCCGGCATGCGCTGGCGCGCCGCGCTCCTCAACCGTGATGGCGAAACCATCCTGACCGCGGCCGACGAGCAAGGCGGGTTTACTGAACGCGACGTCAATCTTGCCGCCTCGGCGCTTGGCTGGCGTGCACTCCATAGCGATGAATCTGCCGCGCGTGATCGGGTCACGGGGCAATCAGGCGATGTCTTTATCGAAACCCGATCTGTCTCCGGTGACATGCTGCAGCTCACTTATGTCGGCCAGGCACGTCCTGCGCTGTCTGTCCTCGTATCGCACCGCTTCGAATTTCTTGCGCTGTTCGGTGTGTCGATGATCGCCGTATTGCTGGCAGTGTCCGTGATCCAGAACGAGTGGCAGCGTCAGGACCGTCAGGTGCGCGACGCAGACCTGACTGCAGCGCGCGCTGAGATTACGTGCGACCTTCTCGCGGCGGGCGTCATCGATTGGTCTGTGTCTGACGGCGCCGTCGAATATTCCGAAGGCTGGGCAGACATGTTCGGGCAGGGCGACGAACCAGTCGCGGAGCAAATATTCGACTGGATCGCGCGAATCCACCCGGAGGACAAGCTCGCCGCCCGCGAAGCCTATCAGGCGATGCTCGAAGGCCGGGAGACAGAACTTGTCCACCGCATACGCATCCGCATGTCGTCGGGCCTCTGGGTCCAGGTCGTGGAGCGTGGACGGGCTCTGGTGGGAACAGACGGCCGGACCAAACGGATCGTGCTTGTCCAGACGACCGAGCCAGTCGATGGCAGCGCGCTGCGCAATGCTTTCGGCGACGCGACGCTGCCGACCGCTCGCGCGGTCTGAAACCTGCGCAGCCCGTCGCTGCCCAAACCGCCTGCGACAGCCCTCCGCATCAGGTTCCTGATGACGTGTCCGGGTGCCTGTGGCACGCTTGCCAGAACAGCAACCGGGCCGGCAGGGTCCGGTACCAGGGCAGGATTCACATGACGGCAATTTCCCTTTCACGCATCGTCGCGCACTGGGCGCAGCAACAACCGGACCGTGTTGCGCTCGACCATCTCGGCGACCGGCGCACATGGGCCGAACTGGAGGCGCGCACCAATCGCCTCGCCCGTGCCTATCAGGCCCTCGGGGTCAGGGCCGACGATTTTGTCACCATCGCCCTGCCGAATGGCTGCGAATTTGTCGAAGCCTGCCTCGCTACCTGGAAACTCGGCGCCACGCCACAGCCAATCTCGGCCAAGCTGCCCAAGTTCGAACGCGACCAGATTATTGACCTCGGCAAGCCGGCCCTGGTCATCGGCGTCGCGGAAAGCGAATACGCGCCGACGCCCTGCCTGCAGAAGGACTTCGTGCCCGATGCCAGCCTGTCCGATGCGCCCCTGCCGGAACGCACGGCCAGATCCTTCAAGGCCATGACGTCCGGCGGCTCCACCGGGCGCCCGAAACTGATCGTGTCGAAACTGCCCGCCGCCTGGGACCCGGACGAGCCCTACCTCGAGATCACCAATCAGGGGACCATGCTGATCCCCGGCCCGCTCTATCATAACGGGCCCTTCCTCTGGGCCATGATCGCCCTGTTCAAGGGCTGCACGATTGTGATCACGACGCGGTTCGACGCCGAACAGGTGCTCGAGCGGATCGCTGCGAACAGCGTCGATATCGTGTATCTCGTGCCGACCATGATGCGGCGCATCTGGGCCCTGCCCGAAGAGGTGCGCACGAAATATGACGTGTCCAGCCTGCGGGCGGTCTGGCACCTCGCCGCGCCATGCCCGGCCTGGCTGAAGGAAGCCTTTATCGACTGGCTCGGCGCCGAGGTCATATGGGAACTCTATGGCGGCACCGAAGGGCAGGGGTCGACCACGATCCAGGGCACTGACTGGCTCACCCATCGCGGCTCCGTCGGGCGGCCGGTGGAAACCTGCGAAATGAAGATCGTCGGCGAAGATGGCGAGACACTGCCACCCGGCGAGGTGGGCGAAGTCTATATGCGTCCGCATTCGGGGCCGGGCACGACCTATGAATACCTTGGCGCCGATGCCAAGATCATCGAGGGCGGCTGGGAAAGCCTCGGCGATCTCGGCTGGATGGACGCCGAAGGCTTCCTCTACCTCTCCGACCGTCTGTCGGACATGGTCCTGTCGGGGGGCGCGAATATCTATCCGGCGGAAGTCGAAGCGGCCCTCGATGCCTTTCCCGGCGTGCGCTCGTCTGCCGTCATCGGCCTGCCGGACGAAGATCTCGGCGCGCGCCTGCATGCGATTGTCGACTATCCCGAAGGCGCGCCCGATGAGGCCGCCCTGCTCGCCCACCTCGCCGACCGGCTCGTGCGCTACAAGATCCCGCGCTCGATCGAATGGGTGCGCGATCCCTTGCGCGACGATGCCGGCAAGGTGCGCCGCAAGGCGTTGCGCGAGGCGCGGTTGAACCAGGCAGAAACAGCGGGCTGAGCGAACCAGGGGGGTATGCAGAATGGTGAGGCTCTCATATGGCATGGTCGCTGCGGCCCTCGCGGCCCTGTCGGCCTGCACCTCTCTGGCAGGTCCGGAGCCTGCGGGCACCGATGCGCAGGCCCTTGTATTCGAGGCCGAGCGCACCTTCGCCGTGACCGCCCAAACGAAAGGCGTGAAGCAGGGCTTCCTATCCGTGTTGGCCGCCGATTCGATCGTTTTCAGCCCAGCCGGAATCGTTTCCGGAATCGAGCATTATTCGGATGCGCCGGAGAGCCCGTTCAGCCTCATGTGGCGGCCGGCGGAGGGGGAGGGCGCCAGCTCGGACGACCTGTATTTCTCCACCGGCCCCTTTGTCGTTGCGGCAGATGGAGAAGACCGGGGGTTCGGGCAATACCTTTCAGTCTGGCAGCGGCAGGATGACGGTACGATCCGTCTGCTCGCCGATCACGGCATCAGCTTGCCCGCAGACCTCGTCGGGCCTCAGCATGCGGTATTTGCCGCCCTCCTGGCGGAGACGCGGGCGACACGACCCGCCCCGGCGGGTTCCTGCGATACATCGCTTGAGGATGCGGACGCCGCCCTCAACCTGGCCGAGGACATCCATCCCGAGGCGATCCTGCTGCGCAATGGCCGCGTCAGCACACGCGGCCCGGTTCCAGGGCTTGCAGCAGGAGTCGTGACACGCAGGGTGGCGGTTGCCGCGGCCGAGGATCTTGGCATGTCGGCAGGGCAGGCACAGCCGGCGAGCGCGGGGAATGCGCAAACCTATCTGCGCATCTGGCAGCGTGAAGGGTGCGCGTGGACGGTCCTGATCGATCTGGAAACCTGACGCGCGGAGGGGAACGCCCCGCGGCACGTGCGCGTTGCGAACTCATGACCCAGCACCATCCCCTTGAGGATATTCTGGAAAGGGCCACCGACGAGACCGACGGAGAGAGCGTGTCGTTCGGGGACCTGCTCAAACTGTTTGAGGACCGGTCCTTTGGTCCGGTCTTTACCGTTCTGGGCCTTCTCGTCGTCCTGCCGCCGTTGGGCGCGATACCGGGCCTGCCCATGGTGATCGGCATGGTCGTTGCGCTTTTTGCCTTTCAGATGATGCTCGGCAGCGGGCACCCCTGGGTGCCGGAGTTTGTCGAAAACCTGTCTATTTCGAAGGACAAGGTTCGCAAGGCGCATCGAAAATCGCGCGCGGCGTTGAAAGAGATCGACTCGTTCGTGACCCATCGCCTCGCATGGGCGACGGGTGCAACGGCGCGTCGGATTGCGGCAGGTGCCGTCGTCCTTCTGGGCCTGACGATGATGCCGCTTGAAATTGTGCCCTTTGCCGTCGCAGCGCCCGGCGCCGCCATCATGCTGATCGGTCTCGCAGTGATCTCGCGGGACGGGCTCGTGATGCTGTTCTCCCTCGCAATCAGCCTTGGCGTGCTCGGGTTTGTTGGCATGTTGCTGCTCGGCTAGGCCCTTATGGCTGAGCGGGCTCGCGCCGTTTCGTATACAGGATCAGCAGCGCGACCAGCCCGATGCTCGTGCCCTGGCTGGAGAAGAGTTCCAGCATGCCGGCGAAGAACCAGCTGGGTATTGCCGCGCGCGCCTGCGCTTCGATCAGGATATCGCCATTGCCCTTGCCGAGCAGTTCAGCATTGGCCGCTTCGATCTTGGCCTGCAGGTCGTCACGGCGGCGGGCGAGGCCGAGTTCGTTCTGGGCGTCGCGATAGGGCTTCTGTTCGGTGCGGCCGACGCGTTCGACTTCCGAAATATAGGCTTCGAGCCCTTCGACGGAGCGTGTTTCCGGCGGGATTCCGGCGAGCTGTACGCGCCAGTCGCCGAGCTGCTGTTCCAGCAGCGCGCGGTTCGATCCGGCCGTGCTGATCTCCGCTACGGAGGCCTGGTTATTGGCCGCGATATACATCTGCGTGCCAAGGATGCTGGTGCCGGCGCCGGCCAGCGCGAAGAGCAGGGCGCGGACTGCCTCCTTCATGCGCTTGTTGGCGGTATGCCAGTAGAAGAAGGTGAAGCCGCCGAACGAGATCACCGCCGCAATCACCCCGGTCCAGCCCCAGATTCCGGCCTGCAGCGGGTCGGTCACCGAACTGGAGAACGCCTGGTAATTGGCAAAGCCCGACAGGGCTGCCGCGCTGAGCCCCGCGCCAAGGAATACGAGCGCGAGAAGAGTGATGATGACCCGCTCGCCGAGATTGCGATGCGGAAGGGGAGGCGATGGCGGGACGCGGTGCTCAGTCTTGAGCGCTAGAACTCTGGGCTCCTTCGATACAATCGCGTTTCGTTGCACGCGTTTTTCCACCGCGAATTCATCTTTGCGGTCTGGTCTGGGCTCCGGTTCGTCGTGCGCCGGGATTCCCCGAAAGCGCTGCTGGGGCAGGGAACCCAGTTCCTCGACAAGCTCCTCGAAGGAGCCTTGAGCCCCACAATTCTTGCAATGGTACGTTCCGCGCTCAAGGTAGAGTGTGAGGCTATATTCGTCTGAGGCAGCACACGCTTCGTCAAGCGGACACTGGCTCTTCTGCTCGCTCGAGTCCTGGCTCGCATCATCAAGCAGGGATCCCAACTGTCGGGATATCTTCTGCAGAAGAAATTCTTCTCGTGAATCGGCCATGAACACGTGACCCCTCGTTGAACCCGGGCCGCAGACTTACCCGAAACTTTGCACACTCGTCACCCCCACGTATCACACCTGCGTCAGGGCTGAGGATTATGCCTTTCCGGAAGGCCTGACGGGCCTTAAGTAAGTGTTAATCGGCCCGGCCTGAGAATGCCTTGCAGAACGCACTGGCCCGTCGGCCGATTGGGAGACAACACATATGATACCTCGTTCGCTGGCCATCCCGAAAACGTGGAAGACGTTCAATGGGGCAAGTTTCTTTTCCGCCTTTGGATACCCGGCTCTCGGCATTGCCCTGTTCACGACCATGGTCGTGCTTGGCATCGTGCTCAGCGAGCTGACGCTGCACTGGTGGTATTTCCCGCTGGCCTTCGGCGTCGTCGCCCTCTCCGTCTTCATGTGCAATCTCGGCATCGGGCCGCTGCACCGCATCCTCCAGCACCGCGCCGGTGAACTGAAGGCGCCTGCGCAGTTCCTGACCATGATGAACCTGATGCTGGCCATGCAGGGCAATGTGAAGGACTGGGTGAACTATCATTCCCAGCACCACCGCTTTGCCGACGCGCCCGGCGACCCGCACAATCCCTTCGAGTCCAAGCGCTGGGCCTGGGTCGGCTGGATTCTCTGGCGCGACAAGCAGGACACCGACCGCCCGATTGCGATGTGGCTGAAAGACCAGCCCGTGATCGTCTGGATGGACCGGTTCTACAACGAGCTGAGCCTTGTCGTGCACCTGGTCATTCCGGCTGCGATCTATCTCATCGTCTGGGCCACGGGCGGGTCGCTGGTGCTAACCGCGATAATCCATGCCAGCGTTGTCATTGGCCGCGCCATCCAGTTCCACGCCACGGTCTACGGCATCAATGTGCTCGGCCACCTCAAGACACCGATCTGGGCCGATCACCTGATGGCCCTGCTGACTGGCGGCGAAGCCTTCCACGACCACCATCATGACGCGCCCCAAAGCGCCCTGCATCGCCCCCGCAAAGGCGTCTGGAACCGGATCGTCGACTATAATGGCACCATCCTGCTCGCCTTCGAAAAAATCGGCTGGGTCAAGAACCTGAAGATCGCGCCGCAGTTCGCCTGATCGTTTTATGAATTCAAGCTGAACCAGCCCGCCCTTCAAAAGGCGGGCTTTTTCTTGGCTTCGGCACAGGTCGGCCACAGGTGCGCCCCAATCATCAGCAATCTTTGCCTTCATCAAAGGCTGGGGAGCCGAGACAACAGGGAAGGGACGCCCCAATGAAATCCACACTCCTGACACTCGCCATGACCGGCCTCAGCCTCGCCATGGTCCTCCCCGCCGCCGCCAAGCCGGCCCCGGACTCCACCTCGACCGCAGGCTCGGTACACTCCTACATCCTGCTCGACCGCACCGGCTCGATGAGCGGCATCTGGGACGAAGCCCTCGGCTCGGTGAACGCCTATGCCGCCAGCGTTGGCGAGGCCGATGAAGGCGAGATTGAAGGTGCCGACATCAAGACGACCATCACGATGGCGGTATTCGACTACCAGGAATCGCTGCAGTTTGACGTGCTGCGCAAGGACGTGGCGGCGGAGGCCTGGACAGACGTCACCAATGATGAAGCCAATCCGCGCGGCATGACGCCGCTGTTCGATGCTATCGGGCGAATGGTCTCGCTCGCCGAAGCGGACAAGCCGGAAAAGGCTGTCATCGTCATCATGACCGACGGCCATGAAAACTCGTCAAAAGAGATCACTCGCGACGGCGCCAAGGCCGCGCTGGACCGGGCCAAAGCGAATGGCTGGGAAGTCGTTTTCCTTGGCGCGGAATTCGCCAATTTCGGCGATGCGGATGCTGTCGGCATGAGTGCCTCGAAAACCATGGCTGTCGGCCAGGGCCGTATGCAGGACTCGATGTCTGCGCTGGCCAAGAAATCCCGTGCCTATGGCAAGGGCGAAGAGGCTGAAATCGTTTTCGATGACGCAGATCGCGCTGCCGCCGATGAAGAAGGCGTGAAAGACCGCACGGGTCAGTAGCAGGCTTCGGCGCGGCCCAGCCTTACCGTCGCTTGCCTGGAAGAAAAAAGCCCGTCCGGATTGCTCCGGACGGGCTTTATCTTTGCCGCTGCAGCTGGGCTCAGCGCGGCGCCATGCGGATCGCGCCGTCGAGGCGGACGTCTTCGCCGTTGAAATAGCCGTTGCGGCACATTTCCACGGCCAGCGAGGCGTATTCATCCGGATTACCGAGACGGGCCGGGTGCGGCACCTGGGCGCCGAGGGCCTGGCGGACCGGCTCGGGGGCGCCGGCCAGCAGCGGCGTATCGAAAATACCGGGCAGGATTGTGTTGACCCGGATCAGTTCGCGGCTGAGGTCGCGTGCGATTGGCAGGGTCATGCCGACGACGCCGCCCTTGGAGGCGGAATAGGAGGCCTGGCCGATCTGGCCGTCTTCAGCGGCCACGGAAGCCGTGTTGACGATCGCGCCGCGCTCGCCGTCGACCGGGTCGAGCGTCATCATGCCAGCAGCCGATTTGGCGATGCAGCGGAACGTGCCGACAAGGTTGATCTGGATAATCATGTTGAACTTGTCGAGCGGGAAGTGGGTGATCTCGCCGGTCTTCTTGTCACGGCTGGCCGTCTTGATCGCGTTGCCGGTGCCGGCGCAGTTGATCAGGATGCGTTCCTGGCCGATGGCGGCGCGGGACTTGGCAAAGCCGGCATCGACCGACGCGTCGTCGGTCACATTGACCTCGCAGAAGACGCCGCCGAGTTCCTTGGCGAGCGCTTCGCCCTTTTCGGCGTTGAGATCGAACAAGGCGACTTTCGCGCCCATGCCGGCAAGCTTGCGCGCAGTTGCTGCGCCGAGGCCGGAAGCGCCCCCGGTAATGACGGCGGATACGCTGGAATCAATTTTCATGGGCCACTGCCCTCCTTGGTTTTCGTGAGACTGGCCCTGTGTCTATAATGGTCTGAGGAGTTCGCAATGACTGACGCAGCGGAAATTATAAATACGGTTCGCGGCAAGGACGGCACGTTCCTGCCCAAGAGTATCGAGCGCAATGCGCGGGTGTCGCGCGGCCTGGTGCCCAAGCTGATGCGGGTCATCGGCCGGGTCCCATTCGCCGATGACCTGGTCGCGGCCTGGTATGCGGCGCGCGATCCGTTGACGCCGATGAAGGCGAAGGCCGTGCTATATGCCGCCGTTGCCTATTTCGTGATGCCCGCTGATTTGCTGCCGGACATGATAGTCGGGCTGGGATTTACCGATGATGCCACCGTTCTGGCCACCGCGCTCGGCGTGGTCGGCATGTACGTGAAAGAGCGTCACCGGCGCATGGCCCGGCGCCTGTTGCGCCTGCCTGAACCGGTCAAGGATCAGGAATAGGAATATGGAGGGGGCGCAAATCTCGTTGTTCGGCGCGCTGGCGCTCGGCTTGGTTTACGGCGCGGCGTTCTGCTATCGCGGGAAGGGGCCCGTCGCCCTGCTGGTCAAGACGGGGTCAACGGCCCTGCTGGCGCTATGGGCCTATCTGGCAGGCGGCCCGGTGCTGCTCGTGGCCGCGCTGGCCCTCAGTTCCGCCGGGGATGCCTTTCTCGCGCTTGAAGGCGAACGCTGGCTGAAGCCCGGCATGGCAGCCTTCTTCCTCGCCCATGTAGCCTATGTCGCCCTGTTCTGGGCGCTGGAGGCAGCGCCGCGCGATATTCTGAATACGTCCGCGCAGGTCGCGCTGGTATTTGGCGGCGTGCTGTTCGCGCGCTGGTTGGCGCCCTGGCTGGGCGAAATGCGCTGGCCGGTGTTTGCTTATACGGCGGTGATCCTGATGATGGGCGCAGCGGCGCTGCGGCTCGATCCAGTCTACTGGCCGGTCACGCTGGGCGCGATCATGTTCATCGCCTCGGACATGATCCTGTCACTCCAGCTTTTTCGCAAACCGGCAGACCAGCCGGCCGGCATGGTCTCATCCCTTGCCGTCTGGACGCTCTATTTCGGCGGTCAGGCCCTGATCGCCTGGGGGATGCTGACCGCGCTGGCCTAGCGTGGCCGGTCGCCATCGACCGTGGCGCGGCGCATGTGGCGGCGGTGGCCGTGATAATCGTTGAGCGCGTAGTGCCAGACACAGCGATTATCCCACATGGTGACGTCGCCGGCCTGCCAGCGCACGCGGCAGGTGTTGCGCTCTTCCTTTGACAGGTCGAACAAATAGTTCAGCAGGGGCCGGCTCTCTTTCCGGCTCCAGCCGGCAAAGCGCAGCGTGAAGGCCGGGTTGATGTAAAGACCCTTCCGGCCGGTTTCCGGATGCGTGCGCACGATCGGGTGCTCGTATTCCGGGGCGTCGGGTGCGGCGGTGGCATCCATCGACTGGCGGACGGCAGCGGAATAGCCGTCAGCGCCGTATTCCTTGCTCGCGGTATGCACGGCGGTCATGCCGCCCAGTGCTTTCTGCAGGCCGACCGAGAGGCGGTCATAGGCCGCCTGCTGGTCGGCGAAAAGCGTGTCCCCGCCATAGGGCGGGACTTCGAGCGCGTGGAGGATCGAGCCGAGGGCGGGCTCTTCGAGGAAGCTCATGTCAGAATGCCAGCCGCCGCCGAAATTGGTTTTCTCCTCCGGCTCCTTGATGATCTCGAGGAGTTCCGGGTGGCCGTCCATGCCCTTGACGTAAGGGTGGATGTTCAGCGTGCCGAAGCGCCGGGCGAAGGCCTTGTGCTGGTCGGGCGTCATGCCGTTCTGGCCGCGCAGGATAATCACCTTGTGGTCGAGGAAAGCCTGGTGGACCGCGTCGAACTCGGAATTGGACAATTCTTTCGTGAGGTCCACGCCGTGGATTTCTGCGCCGAGTGTGCCGGTGAGGGGCTGGATAGTCATGTTCATCCGGCAAGTGAACCACCGGCACGGGGGCGATGCAAGAATGTCGTTTGCACCCTCACGCGAAATATGAGACAGACGCGGCGGGCCACATGCCCCCAACGGCATGCAGCCTATCTGTGAGGATAGGAGTAAAACAGAT
This sequence comes from Alphaproteobacteria bacterium, assembly GCA_018830285.1. Taxonomy (GTDB): domain Bacteria; phylum Pseudomonadota; class Alphaproteobacteria; order Caulobacterales; family Hyphomonadaceae; genus Hyphomonas. Next base: position 96,451 of record JAHJSB010000063.1, on the reverse strand, counting down.
GACGACGACCGCCAAACCCGGCGTGCTGCCAGCATGCCCACATTTTTCATCCGGCCCGACCGCAAAGCGTCCCGGATTTTCCCTTCAAAAACTCGAAACCGCCGCCCTTGGCCGTTCGCACCGTTCCGGCGATGCGAAGAAGAAGCTGAAGGCTGCGATTGATCGCTCCAAGGCGATCCTCGGTATTCCCGACGATTATCGCGTTGCCATCGTGCCGGCGTCCGATACGGGCGCAGTCGAGATGTGCATGTGGTCCATGCTCGGCGCAAAGCCAGTGGACGTGTTCGCCTGGGAAAGCTTCGGGCAGGACTGGGTGACCGATGCCACCAAGCAATTGAAGCTCGACAATTGCAACACCTATGTCGGCGAGTATGGCGAGCTGCCGCCCTTCGAAAAGGCGCGCGATGATGCCGACATCATCTTCACCTGGAACGGCACGACGTCCGGTGTGCGCGTTCCCAATGCCGACTGGATCAAACCGAACCCTGACCGCGTTGTGATCTGCGATGCGACGTCCGCCGCGTTTGCGCAGGACATCGAGTGGGAAAAGCTCGATGTCGTGACCTATAGCTGGCAGAAATGCCTCGGCGGAGAAGCCGCCCACGGCATGCTGGTGCTCAGCCCGCGCGCGGTGGCCCGTCTCGAAAGCTACACGCCGGACCGGCCGCTGCCGAAACTGTTCCGCATGACCAAGGGCGGCAAGATCGACGAAGCCCTGTTCGAGGGCGCGACGATCAATACGCCCAGCATGCTGTGCGTCGAAGACTATCTCCAGGCGCTCGACTGGTGCGAAAGCCTCGGTGGCTGGAAGGGGCTCCAGAAGCGCTCCGACGAGAGCCTCGCCACGCTGACCGACTGGGTCGCCAAGACCGACTGGATCGACTTCCTGTGTCCCGACGCATCCGTGCGCTCGAACACCGGCGTGACGTTCAGGATCACTGATCTGCGCGTTGCTAACATGGACGAGGCTGGCCAGCGCGATTTCGTCAAGCGCATGATGAAGCGCCTCGAAAAGGAAAACGCCTGCTTCGACGCAGCCGGTTACGCCAAGGCCCCTCCGGGCCTGCGCATCTGGTGCGGCGGATCGGTTGAACCGTCGAATGTCGCGGCCCTGACGCCATGGCTCGACTGGGCCTTCGCTGAAGAAGCCGCCAGCCTCTAAGCGCTTTCTCCCGCGCCCTCGTCCTTTGGTCTCGCCCAGGATGAGGGCGCTCGGAAATCCCCATAAGCAGGCTCATCCTGAGCAACGTCGAGGGAGAGCCGGGCCACGTGCCCCGAAACGATAAAGAGAACCCGAAATGCCCAAAGTCCTCATCGGAGACAAGCTCTCCCCCGCTGCCGTCGAAATCTTTCACGCGCGTGGCATCGAAACCGTCACCAAGATCGGTCTGAACACGGAAGACCTGATCAAGGAAATCGCTGATTATGACGGCCTTGTCGTCCGGTCCGCCTGCAAGCCGAATGCAGACGTGATCGCGGCCGCCACAAACCTGAAAGTCATTGGTCGTGCCGGTATCGGCGTCGACAATATAGACATCAAGGCGGCGACCGCCAAAGGCGTCGTGGTCATGAACACGCCGTTCGGCAACGCCATCACGACCGCTGAACATGCCATCGCCATGATGTTTGCCGCCGCCCGCCAGATCCCGGCCGCCAATGCCGAGACGCAAGCCGGCAAATGGCCGAAGTCCGGCTATATGGGCATCGAGGTCAGCTACAAGACGCTCGGCCTGATCGGTTGCGGCAATATCGGCAGCCGCGTCGCTGAACGGGCCATCGGCCTGAAGATGAAAGTCGTGGCCTATGATCCGTTCCTGACAGAGGAACGTGCTATCGAACTGGGGGTCGAGAAGGTTGAGCTTGAAGACCTGCTGAAGCGCGCCGACGTCATCACGCTGCATGTGCCGCTCACCGACCAGACTCGCAACGTCCTCTCGCGCGAGAATCTCGCCAAGACGAAGAAGGGCCTGATCCTGGTCAACTGCGCCCGCGGCGGCCTGGTGGACGAAGAGGCTGTCGCCGAGATGCTCGAAAGCGGCCACCTCGCGGGTGCTGCGTTCGATGTTTTCGCGGTCGAGCCTGCCAAGGAGAACGTTCTCTTCGGCAAGAAGAATTTCGTCGCAACGCCCCACCTTGGCGCGGCCACGAACGAAGCCCAGGAAAACGTCGCCCTTCAGGTCGCCGAGCAGATGTCCGACTATCTCCTGTCGGGCGCCGTCACCAACGCGCTCAACATGCCGTCGATCACCGCTGAGGAAGCCCCGCGCATCAGGCCGTTCGCAGGGCTTGCCGAAAAGCTCGGCTCCTTTGCGGGACAGATTTCCGACTATGGTTATGAGGAAGTGGTCATCGAATATGAGGGGGAGGTCGCAGACCTCAACCGCAAGCCGCTGACCGCCGCCTTGCTGGCGGGCCTGCTGCGGGCGTCGCGCGGCGATGTGAACATGGTGTCGGCCCCGGCGATCCTCGCCGACAGTGGCGTCAAGCTGACCGAGACAAAGACTGAAGTCAGCCCGGTCTATGACAGCCTGATCCGCGTCAAGGTGAAGACCAAGGCGACCAAGAACGCACCGGAAGGCGGCTGGCGCACCCTCGCTGGCACGCTGATCGCTGGCCAGCCACGCATCGTCGAGGTCAAGGGCATGGCGCTGGAAGGTGATTTCTCGCCGGTCACGCTTTACGTCAACAATCTCGACAAGCCGGGCTTCATCGGCGCTCTCGGCCAGATGCTGGGCGAAGCGAAGGTCAATATTGCGACGTTCCACCTCGGGCGCACCGAAGCGGGCGGCGAAGCGATTGCCTTGATCGGTATCGATTCTGTGCCCGGGGAGTCGCTCGTGACGAAGCTCGAGGCGCTGCCCCAGGTGCGCTACGCCAAAGTGCTGACTTTCTAGGCCGTCGAGGCCTGAATAATTGATATACAATCAGGCCGGGCTGTCATCGAGGCAGCCCGCCTCCAGTTAAGGGCTCCAGACACAAAGGAGCCTCACATGGCAAAGATCGCTATCGTCTATCATTCCGACTACGGCCACACGGCAAAGGTGGCTGAACATGTTCGCATTGGCGCGGCCAGCGCTGATGGCGTAGAGGTCACACTCTTCAAGGCAGACGACCTGACCAGCCCCTAAACCGGCCCCTGGGCTGAACTGGCCGCAGCCGATGCGATCATTTTCGGCTCGCCGACCTATATGGGCTCTGCGTCCGCCGTGTTTAAGCAATTCATGGAAGCCAGTTCAAAGGCCTGGTTCTCGCATGGCTGGAAAGACAAGATCGCCGCCGGGTTCACCAATTCCGGCTCGCTCTATGGCGACAAGTCCTCGACCCTGCAGCAGTTTTCGACCCTCGCGGCCCAGCATGGGATGGTCTGGGTCGGCACCGGCATGATGCCCGGCTACAATGCCTCCACCAAGGATATCAATGCCGTGCATAACCGCGTGAGCTTCACGCTTGGCCTCGGCGTGCAGTCGTTGACCGACCTGCCGGCCGAACAGACCCCTGACCGCTTTGACCTTGAAACGGCGGAAATGTTTGGAAAGCGTGTCTCGGAAGCCACCCTTCGCTGGGTTCGCGGGGCGGCCTGAACGGAAGCGCTTGACGGCGCGGGGTTTAGGCCCTTGTTCAGGCTGAACACGCCTGTTGGGGGAATCATCATGTATCGCGCCGCACTCTGTCTTTCATTTGTCCTGGCAATCGCCGGCACGGCCTCCGCCGACCTTCTCGACGAGGTCCGCTTGGGCGTTATGCAGCACAATATCTGCGTCATTGATTGCAACAATGCCGACAAGGAAGACGGCCCCGACATCAATGGCGAGCTGGTGTTCAAATCGCCGGACTTCCTATCGATCATCTGGTCGCCGCGCCCCTATGTGATGGGCGGCGCCAACACGGCAGGCAATACGAGCTTTGGGGCGGTGGGCCTGGTCTGGAACTGGAACTTCGCCGAGAACTGGTCGCTCGAAGCGGGCGAAGGCTATGCGGTCCATGACGGCACGCTGGAAAACCCGTTCCCGCAGGGTGATCCTCGCGGGGATGCGTTTACCGAGGAAAACGTGCTTCTCGGATCGCGCGACCTGTTCCGCACGTCGTTCGCCGTGAACTACAGCTTCAATGAGCGCTGGGGCGGCCAGGTCCTGTATGAGCATCTCAGCCACGGCCAGATCCTCGGCAACGGACGCAACCAGGGCATGGACAACCTCGGCGTCCGGATCATCTACGCGTTCGGTCACTAGGCGTGTGTCACGCCTTGGCGTTGCGATACCCCTTGCGCTGAAAAGGGTTCCTGCCACTCTCTCCTGAAAACATCAGGAGGACATGATGCCAGACAAACATGTTGTGGTGATCGGTGCAGGCCTTGGCGGCCTGACAGCGGCGATCAAGCTGCAGGAAGCCGGATATGATTTTACCCTGCTGGAACAGGGTGACCGCGTCGGCGGCACCTGGGCGGCGAATACCTATCCCGGCTGCGCCTGCGATGTTCAGGTCGCGCTGTATCAACTCTCCTTTGCCCAATCCATGGTCTGGACACGGCTTTATCCCCAGCAGGAAGAGATCCAGGCCTATGCCGAGGAGGTCACCGACCGCTTCCAGTTGCGCCCAAACCTTCACCTGAATGAAGGCGCGGACTCTGCTGTCTGGAGCGATGCGGACAAGAAATGGACGGTTACCACGACCAAGGGCCGCGTGATCGAAGCGGATGCCGTCATCGGCGCGCTTGGCCAGCTCAACCGTCCGTTCTGGCCCGATATTCCCGGCCTCGACACGTTTAGCGGCCCTAAAATGCATTCGGCCACCTGGGACCATTCCGTTGATTTCAAGGGCAAGCGCGTCGGCGTTGTGGGCTCGGCCGCGAGCGCCGTTCAGCTAATCCCTCAGGTCGCGCTCGAAGCGTCCAATGTCGGCGTGTTCCAGCGCTCTGCCAACTGGATGATCCCGCGCAATGACCGGGAGATCACGCCGGAAGAAATGACACTGATGTTCACGGTCCCCGAAAAGGCGGCGGAGTTCGCGGAGATGAACCGGAAAATTCTCTACGAGAATGCCGACTATTTCTTCTGGCAGGCCTTCGAGTGGACGCCGGAAGGGCGCGCCTTCTTCACGCGCCAGGCGACGGACCATCTGAACGCCCAGGTGCCGGATGCCGAGCTGCGCAAGAAGCTGACGCCGGACTATCCCGTCGGCTGTCGTCGCATCCTGATTGCGGATGATTTCTATCCAACCCTGATGCGCGACAATGTCGACCTGATCACCGACGGAATTGCCGAGATTGTCCCCGAGGGCATACGCACCAAGGACGGCGTGCTGCACGAATATGACATTCTCGTCTTCGCCACCGGGTTCGAGACGACTGGCTGGCACTGGTCGGTCGATGTAGTCGGGCAGGGCGGCGTAACGATCGAAGACACCTGGGCTGACGGTCCTGAAGCCTATCTCGGCATCACCGTCGCGGACTTCCCGAACTTCTTCGTCCTCTATGGGCCAAACACCAATCTCGGGCACAATTCGATCACCTTCATGCTGGAACGGCAGGTCGAATACACGATCAAGGCGCTGGACAAGCTGGACGAGGCAGGCGCGGCGGCGATGGCACCCAAGCGCGCCGTGCAGGACAAGTTCAACAAGGACTTGCAGGCTCGTCTCGGCAAGACGGTATGGGCCGATCCAGCCTGCAACAGCTGGTACAAGACCGAGGGTGGCCGTATCACCCAGAACTGGTCGGACCATACCCGCGCCTATGCCGATGCCGTCGCCGCTGTCGACCTCAGGGACTATGACCTCGTCAAGTAACACCGAAACGACACAAAACGGCTGATAAAACGGCGTCTGCCCCTTGCAATTTCGGGCAGACTCCTGCCCTTGTCGCGGCGGCTGAACACGGGAGTTCTATATGTCAGGTGTCGTCGTCGTAGGCGCTCAATGGGGCGATGAAGGCAAGGGCAAGATTGTCGACTGGCTCTCGAGCCGGGCCGATGTCGTGGTGCGTTTCCAGGGCGGTCATAATGCCGGCCATACGCTGGTTATTGATGGTAAAGTGTTCAAGCTCGCGCTGCTGCCGTCTGGCCTTGTGCGAGGGGGCAAGCTCTCGGTGATCGGCAATGGCGTCGTGGTCGATCCGTGGCACATGCTGACGGAAATTGACGGCATTCGCGCGCAGGGCGTTGAAGTGACTCCCGACAATCTCGTGCTCGCCGACAATGCCTCGCTGATCCTTCCTTGGCACAAGGACATCGACGCGGCGCGCGAAGGGGCCCTTGGGGCCGCCCAGATCGGCACGACCAAGCGCGGCATCGGCCCGGCCTATGAGGACCGCGTTGGTCGCCGCGCCATCCGCGTCGCTGATCTTGCTGATCCCGCTGCTCTCGACATGAAGATCGAGCGCCTGCTGGCGCACCATCGCCCGCTGCGGACGGGTCTCGACCTGCCCGAACCGGATGGCGCCCAGCTCAAAGCCGATCTCCTGAAGATCGCCCCGCAGATCCTCGCCTATGCGCAGCCGGTCTGGAAACTGCTCGACGAACAGGTCCGGCGCGGTCGGCGTATCCTGTTCGAAGGTGCCCAGGGCGTGATGCTCGACGTTGATCACGGCACATATCCGTTCGTGACCTCTTCCAATGTCGTGGCAGGCAATGCCTCGGCAGGCTCCGGTGTCGGCCCGGGCGCGATTTCCTACGTGTTGGGCCTCGCCAAGGCATATACGACGCGCGTCGGCGCCGGCCCGTTCCCGACTGAGCTGCACGACGAGATCGGCGAGCGCCTCGGTCGTATCGGCAAGGAAGTCGGCGTCAATACCGGCCGGGCCCGCCGCTGCGGCTGGTTTGACAGCGTGATGGTTCGCCAGGCCTGCACCACGAGCGGCGTCACCGGTCTTGCCCTGACAAAGCTCGACGTGCTCGACGGTTTCGACGAGATCAAGGTCTGCGTTGCCTATCGCTTGCACGGCAAGGAAATCGACTATTTTCCCGCTGGCCTCACCGACCAGGCTGCCGTCGAGCCGGTTTATGAGACCATCGAAGGCTGGAAAGGCTCGACAGCGGGCGCCCGCAGCTGGGCCGACCTGCCAGCCGAGGCGGTAAAATATGTCCGGCGCCTTGAAGAACTCGTCGGCAAGCCCTGCGCGCTGGTCTCGACGTCGCCGGAACGCGAAGACGTCATCCTGATGCGCGACCCGTTCGAGGTCTAAGCCTTACGGGGTTTCCCAGATTGCCTTTCAGGCCGGGCGGGGCTTAGCTCGGCGCATTCGGAAAAGGAGCCGGGATCAGCATGCGCCGTTTGAAAGCGACTTTCGTTTTGGCCGTTTGCGCGATGGCGGCAGCCTGCGCCTTTGGCGCCTACACGCCGTTGATCCCGTCGGAAGAGGCCGTCCTGCCGCTGGGCACGTTCCGGATCGCCGACACTTATGTCCAAGACAATGACGACCTGACGCGCTGGGACCGGTCCGGATCGGAAGGAGCGTATGAACACTATGCCATCCGCCAGGAGGGCAACTTCTATTGGCTGGAAGAGAATGCCAGGCTGGTTTTCGCGCCCCTTGAGGGCGGAACAGGCGAATACCTGATCGAAGTCGCCTCCCCGGACGAGGGCTCAAAGGACGGCTATGTCTATAATTATGCCGTGGGCAAGCTGGTCGGGAACCGTCTTTTCATGAAACTGCCGGATTGCGACGACCTGCCGATCGACACGATGAACGAACTGGCCCTGGATGCCGACTGTACGCTCACGTCGTATGAGGACCTGAAGCGCGTGATTGCCGAGACGAAGGACGCCGCGGCTTACAAGACCTATTACCAGTTGCGCTGAACAGCTTCTACGCAGACTCCCTTAGTGACAGGGGAGGTCGCATTGGGCCTGTTACGAGGTGAAAACCCCATATCAGGAGAGCCCAAAATGACTCACACGCCTCACGAACTTGCCGCAGAATTTCCCGAAGCGGTGGACAAGATCCATGAACTCAAGACGTCGAACCCGCATTTCGCGCGCCTTGCTGACGAGTATCACGACGTCAACCGGCACATCCACCGGCATGAGAGCGGCGTCCAGCCTGCCAGCGAAACGCATGAGACAGCGCTGCGCAAGCGGCGGATCGTCCTCAAGGATGAACTCTACGCGATGCTGAAAGCCTGACCTTCCCAGGATGGAAACCGAGTACTTTCCGCAGCCGCCGATTCAACGATTGTAGGGGCGCAGCCAGAGTAAGATATCGTAAAGTGTATATTGAATAAGGTCTTCCAGGAACCGGTTTAAAAGGCCTGGAAGCATGACGTCCTCAGTATTTGACAAGCCTGTCAGGGCTGAGCAGCGCAGGAAGACGCGTCTGAATGACATCATTCGCAAGCCGGGCATCGCACACGTCCTGTTTGTACTCGCGGCCTGTTCACTGTCGATGGGCACCATCCTGTTAACCCGTGGAACGGGTGATGTTGCAGCCGTGTGGCCCGTCAATGCGATCCTGCTGATCGTGGTGCTGAGGTGGCCGAAGGCGGAATGGCCCTCGCTGTTCGGGTGCCTGTTCATCGGCATTTTTTTGGCCAATGTCATTATCGGCGACCCGTGGGTGCGCAGTCTGATCCTGGCAATGGCAAACAGCCTTGAAGTCCTCATCGTCGCGCTGATACTGAGTCGGCATTCCGCGCCAAATATCACCCGCAAATCGGGCATTTTGAGATTGTTCGCGGCATCCCTGATTGCGTGCAGCATTTCGACGCCGATAGCGCTTGCGGGTCTGGCGCTGACCGGAGCCGCCCTGCCTTTGCAGGATTCGGCTCTTTGGTTCTTTGGCGACATCCTGGGCCTGCTCCTCTTCGCGCCGCTGCTTTGGGCGCTTTTGAAGAAACTTAGAACCGGCAACGACATCGGCTGGATGTCTGCCTTCGAGGCGTTGCTGGTTGTCGTCGTCACAATTGGCGTGTTCGTGCAGTCAAATTATCCGCTCCTCTTCCTCGTTCCACCGGTGCTTGTGCCTCTGACCTTCCGCCATGGCGTTCGCGGAGCGGCTGTTGCACTGCTGATCGTAACGATGATCTCCATCGGGTTCACCTATGCCGGAATGGGTCCGACCATGCTGGCGGACGGCGGGATCGTCCATCATATGCTTGTCCTGCAGGCTTTTCTCGCAGCGAATTCCTACATGGCGTTGTCGCTTGGTGCGTCCGTGAGCGAACGTCATCGCCTGACCCAGCGCCTGAGCAATTCCAGACGCCGCATCGTCGAGCGATCGACGCGCGAAAAGGTTCTCCTCAGTCAGGCCGAAATGGCCGATGAAATCTCGCAGGTTGGCCACTGGACCCTGAATGCCGAAAAGAGCGAAATCTTCTGGTCGCCGGAAGTCTATCGCATTCACGGTGTGACGTCCGAGACGTTCAATCCGATGCTGGATGGCGCACTGGATTTCTACATGGAAGGTGATCGAGATCGCGTCGCGGCCCTGATCGATCAGCACATGAAAAGTGGTGAGGACTGGAATTTCGAAGCGACCATTCGGCGCCGCTCTGACGGTGAAACGCGGCGCGTGAGATCGATTGCGAAATGCCATGTCGGGCCATCCGGATCGGTCGATCATATATTCGGCGTTTTCAAGGATATAACGCAAGAGTACGAGCTTTATGCCGCCCTTGCTGTGAAGGAAGAACAGTATCGTCTGTTGGCGGAACACTCGACTGATATCGTCCTCAAGTTCGACCTCGGCGGAGTCATCAACTATGCGTCGCCTTCGGCCTCTTTAATTGCGCCGCCGGAAGAGTCCATCGGTAAGCGGGCGGTCGACTTTGTTGTTCCTGAGGACCGCGAGTTCGTCATCGCGATCACGCAGGGCCTGTTCACTGGAAAGCAGGTCGACCAAAGCGTTCAGCGCGAGTTCAGGGTCCGCCTCGCTGACGGTTCGATCGTCTGGCTGGAGGGCAAGCCCCAGGTTATCCGCGATGCCGATGGAAAGCCGGTCGAGGTCGTGTCCACTTATCGCGATGTCAGCGAACGTCACGAACGCGAGAAGGCGCTCGCCGAGGCGCGTCTGCAAGCCGAGGCGGCAGCGACCGCTCGCACGGAATTCCTGTCCAACATGAGTCATGAAATTCGCACGCCTTTGAATGGGGTCATGGGCTTCGCGGATATTCTCAAGACGACGGCACTGACCGATGACCAGCTGGCCTATGTTCAGCGCATTTCCTCGGCGAGCCGGACATTGCTCGAAATCATCAACGACATTCTCGATTTTTCCAAGATCGATGCCGGACGGATGGAAGTTGAAAGCCGGCCCTTTAACATTCGCGAGATGATCGAGGATGTCGCTAGCCTGGTCGCGGCGGCGCGGCCGAACCCGAAGGTCAAGATTACCTGCCAGGTCGCGCCCGAGATTGCTACGGCGATCGTGGGGGACGAAACCCGGTTGCGCCAAATACTTACGAACATTGTCGGCAATGCAGCCAAGTTTACGGAGGCGGGCCATGTCAGGCTGGATGCAAGACTGACGGACGGGCGACTTTGCGTGATCGTCGCCGATACCGGGCCGGGCATTCCTGCCGACAAGATGGACCATATATTCACTGGTTTCTCCCAGGCCGACGCCTCGATCACCCGGCGCTTTGGGGGCTCGGGCCTCGGACTGTCGATCAGCCGGTCGCTGGCCCTGCTGCTGGACGGCAAGCTCGAGCTTGTCAGCGAAGAAGGAGTGGGGACGAATGCGATCCTGACCCTGCCGTATATCCCGGACCGGCGCACAGGCCGCGTCGAAGCTCCCGACTTGGTCGACGGGCACCGCGCGCTCTCGGCGGCGCGCATCATGGTGGTCGACGATGTCGAGATGAACCGGGCCCTCATCGCCATCGGGCTGCGGTCGTCCGGGCACGAGGTGACGACCTTTGCGTCGGCGCCCGACGCGATCCTCTCGCTGCTTGAGGGCGCAATGTACGACATCATCCTGATGGACGTTCAGATGCCCGAAATGGATGGCCTGACCGCTACCCGACGTATCCGGGAAATGCATGGGCCTACGGGCCGGCTTCCGATTGTTGCCCTGACGGCCAATGCGCTGGCGACCCAGGCGGACGAATGTCGTGCCGCAGGCATGGACGCACATTTCTCCAAGCCCATCGACATGGTGCGCCTGAACAACCTGATCGAGCGCTTTCTGCGCAAGAAAGGTGCGGAGACGGAAGAACGGTCGACAGCGGCGGAGGCCATGATCGCCGCCCTGAAGGAAGACTGTCGCCGCGACATACTGGAACTGCCCGGCAAGCTGGGCGCACTGCTGCGGATCAGTTCGCCGGAGACCCGGGCGCAGGCTGTTGCGTCGCTCGCCCATTCAGTGGCTGGAACGTCGGGAAGCCTTGGCTTCAAGGACGTGTCGGACGCGGCCTTCAAGCTGGAGGCCGTTGCCAAGGAAATCCTTTCCGGCACGCCGGTCCCGGACTCGCTGGAGCACGCTGTGGACAGCTTTGTCAGCGTCGTCGAGGACGCGGCCTGAGACCAGCGCCTGACCTGAGCAGGACCAGAAAAGGAAAAAGCCGGCTCCTTCAGGGAACCGGCTTTTGTCTGCCTTGAATGCGTGTCCGGTCGCCCGGCTTAAATCTGCCCCGTCACTTCCAGAACGTCTTCGACGGTGCGCAGGCCGGGTTTCGGGCTGGTGACCAGGACGGCCATGTTGCCGGGCAGGTGCTTGTTGTCGAGCATCTTGTCGTGGGCCGCCGGGATCTGGTCCCAGGGGAAGACTTCCGACATGCCGGGATCGATACGCCGGTTGATGACGAGCTGGTTCGCGGCGCTTGCCTGCTTCAGGTGCGCGAAGTGGCTACCCTGAACGCGCTTCTGGCGCATCCAGAGAAAGCGGGCATCCATGGTGAGGTTGAAGCCGGTCGTGCCGGCGCAGATGACGACCATGCCGCCGCGCTTCACGACGAAGACCGAAACGGGGAAGGTGGATTCGCCCGGATGTTCGAACACGATGTCGACATCCTGCTTGCCAGTATGTTCCCAGATGGCTTTGCCGAACTTGCGGGATTCTTTCATATAGTCGTTGAATTCCGGGCCATTGACGGTGGGCAGCTGGCCCCAGCAATTGAAGTCCTTGCGGTTGAGCACAGCCTTGGCGCCGAGGCCGAGGACGTGTTCCTTCTTGTCGTCGGAACTGACCACACCGATCGCATTGGCGCCGGTGACCGCGCAGAGCTGGACACCGAAACTGCCAAGGCCGCCGGACGCGCCCCATACGAGGACGTTGTCAGCCGGCTTCACGATGTGGGGGCGGTGGCCGAACAGCATGCGGTAGGCGGTCGCCAGCGTCAGCATGTAGCAGGCGCTTTCTTCCCAGGTCAGGTGTTTCGGGCGCGGCATGCACTGGCGCGCCTGTACACGACAGAACTGGGCGAAGGAGCCGTCAGGTGTCTCATAGCCCCAGATCCGCTGGGACGGCGAGAACATCGGATCGCCGCCATTGCACTCTTCGTCGTCACCATCATCCTGGTTGCAGTGGATCACGACTTCGTCGCCGGGCTTCACGCGGGTGACCTTGCGGCCGACAGCCCAGACGATGCCGGCGGCATCAGAGCCGGCAATATGGTAGTCCTGCTTGTGAATGTCGAAGGGCGAGAGCGGCTCGCCGAGACCGGCCCAGATGCCGTTATAATTGACGCCAGCGGCCATCACGAGGACGAGCACTTCGTCGGAATCGATGTCGGGCACGGGGACCTGTTCGAGCTGCATCGCGGTCGACGGACGACCGTGGCGCTCGCGGCGGATGGCCCACGCGTGCATCATTTTCGGGACGTGGAATTCCGGAGGAATCTCGCCCAGCGCGTAAATGTCTTTCTGTTCTCTGCCCATAATTGAAATTCCAATCCTCCAAAATCACGTCAGGGAGCGGCGTGCGCACGTTTATTGCGTGTCTTCACAAAGCCCCCGGGTCGCGGCACCTTGGCTTCACGCCCGCAAGGATGCAAGGAATTTGTTGCGGCGCACAATAACGCAACCGGATCAGCGTGACAAAAATGACAATATGCACCACGGCCTACCTCAACGGCGCCTTCTGTCCTGCAGCAGACGCTCGGATATCGCCCTTTGACCGGGGCTTCCTGTTTGCCCATGCCGCGTATGAGGTGACCGCCGTGTATGGCGGGCACCTCGTCGATTTCGGAGGCCACATGTCGCGCCTCAGCCGCACGCTGGCCGGAATTGGCATTCCGGACCCCCTGCCGGGGGGCGGCTGGGGCAAGGTCCACCGCGACCTGATCGACTATAATGGCCTCACCGAAGGCCTGATCTATTTACAGGTCACGGCGGGCGCCTATGGCCTGCGTGACTTTGCCGGACCGGAGGAATTCGAGCCGACTGTGTTCCTGTATGCGGACGCCCGGCCGCTGATCGGCGAGACAGCGCGGAACGGGATAAGGGCGGTGTTCCTGGACGATACGCGCTGGAAGCGGCGCGACATGAAGACGACGCAGCTACTGTCGCAGGCGCTGGCTTACCGCACGGCGCGCGAAGCCGGGGCGGACACGGCCTTCCTGGTGGAAGACGGACGCGTGACCGAGGCGGCCTCGGCCAATGCCTGGATTGTCGACGGCGAGGGGCAGCTGGTGACGCGGGACCTGTCGCCGTCCATCCTGCCGGGAATCACGCGGGCAGGTGTCCTTGACCTGCTGGAAGGCTCAGGGCTTCACCTTGTCGAGCGCGCCTTCACGCCGGACGAGGCGCTGGCCGCAAAAGAGGCGTTCACGACGTCTGCAGGGGCAATGATCGCGCCGGTGATCGCGATTGACGGTCAGGCTATCGGCGATGGCAGGCCGGGACCAGTGACGCGGCAGATCCAGCGACTGTATTATCAGGCGATGGGCGCGGACGTGGCGGCGGTGGCGCCCTGGACGATGGGCTGACGCGCGGACCGGCGGGCGGTCATGACGGCACGGGCCTTGAGGGTAAGGATGACGCCGGCGAGCGCGAGGGTCACGATATTGGCAAGGATGACCGGCAGGCTGGCGATCATCACGCCATAGACGAGCCAGGCGACGATTCCGACCGTGAACAGGATGTACATGACAAGGGAGATGCCGCCGGTTTCGCGGGTGCGCAGGATCTGGACGGCTTGGGGCACGAACGAGACCGTGGTCAGGATGGCAGCCAAAAATCCAATAAATTCAGTCATCTGAAGTGCGCTCCGCCAGATTTCCAGCGGTGTATACATCAAGTCTGTTTCAGCGGCGAGGGGAAGAATCGGGCCCGGTTTCGGGGTCGTAGAATTCGCCTTCGATGATCTCGCCATCTGCCGTGCCTGCGCCGGGATTGGCCTCGCGGAACGATGCGTTCAGGGTCGACAGGACGCTGCTGACCTCGGTTGTGGCGAGCCGGGCGCTGATCGCGTTGGCAGCGAGGGCAAAACCGGTGACGCCGACAATGATGGCCGCATCTTCAAGGCCGATGCCGCGCGCGAGGGACGTGTCGCGGAACAGGGCGAGGAAGCCGATGAGGACGATGAACAGGCCGGCAAGGCCGCCAAGGCGCACGGCGAAACCGGGCAGCAGGCCGGCAAGTGATACAGGCGCCGCCGATCCGGTGAGCCGGGCGAGGCGGATGCGTTCAACCAGGCTGACGCCGACCATGGCCGCGGCCAGCAGCACGATCATCAGGGCGCTGCGCTGCATCAGGGCGACCAGTACGACGCCGAACGGGAAGGCGAGCAGGGTGGCGAGGCGCAGGGAGAGGGCCGTCTGAAGGGGGGAGGCAGGCTGGGTCAGGGCTGGGGGTATCCGGTGGGTGGCAAGGGTGTGGCGGGTCCGTTTCGATGTGGCCATGAAGACACGCCAGCACAAGGGCGCGGCCTGACGCTTGCGCTGGCCAGCGCCACACGGCATGTTGCGCCGCAACAATACAATTGGGGAGCCCCGGCATGGCCGACACACAAAAACCGTTCCAGCACGCGCCTGACCGGCCGTGGATATTCCGCACCTATGCGGGCCATTCGACGGCGCAGAAATCCAACGAGCTGTATCGGGGCAACCTGGCCAAGGGCCAGACGGGCCTGTCCATCGCCTTCGACCTGCCGACCCAGACCGCCTATGACGCCGACCATATCCTGGCGCGCGGCGAAGTCGGCAAGGTCGGGGTGCCGGTCAAGCATATGGGTGACATGGCGAAACTGTTCGACCAGCTGCCGCTGGAAGAGATGAACACGTCGATGACGATCAACGCGCCGGCAGCCTGGATGCTAGCCATGTATGTGGCGCTGGCGGATGAGCGCGGCGACGACCGGCACAAGCTGCGCGGCACGACGCAGAACGACATCGTCAAGGAATACCTGTCGCGCGGCACCTATGTGTTCCCGCCCGAACCGTCGATGCGGCTGATCTCGGACATGGTGAGCTGGTGCTATACAGAAGTTCCGAAATGGAACCCGATGAATGTTTGTTCCTATCACCTGCAGGAAGCGGGCGCGACGCCGGAACAGGAGCTGGCCTATGCGCTGGCGACGGCGATTGCCGTGCTGGACCGCGTGAAAGCGGGCGGACAGGTTCCGAAATCAGACTTTGAAACCGTATTCGGGCGCATTTCCTTCTTCGTGAATGCCGGTGTGCGTTTCGTTACAGAACTTTGTAAAATGCGGGCGTTCGTGGACCTCTGGGAAGAGATCGGCCGCGAGCGTTATGGCGTGAATGACCCGAAGGCGCTGTTGTTCCGCTATGGCGTGCAGGTCAACTCGCTGGGCCTGACCGAGCCGCAGCCGGAAAACAATGTCTATCGTATCCTGATCGAGGCGCTGGCCGTGACCCTGTCGAAGCGGGCCCGCTGCCGGGCGCTGCAGCTGCCGGCCTGGAACGAGGCCATGGGCCTGCCGCGCCCTTGGGACCAGCAATGGAGCCTGCGCCTGCAGCAGATCCTTGCGTATGAGACCGACCTGCTGGAATTCGAGGACATTTTCGACGGCAGCCATGTGATCGACGGCAAGACCGAGGAACTGAAGGACAAGGCCCGCGCGACGCTGGCGGAGATCGATGCCCTCGGGGGCGCGACGAATGCCATTGGCCATATGAAGGAAAGCCTTGTCGGCGCGCATATCGACCGCATCAAGGCGATCGAGAATGGTTCGCTGAGCGTTGTCGGCGTGAACAAGTACACCTCGACCGAGGAAAGCCCGCTGGGCACGGGCGACGGCGCGATCATGACGGTCGACCCGGCTGAAGAAGCGGCGCAAGTGCGCGAGCTGAAGGTTTGGCGTGCCAAGCGCGACAATGCCGCCGTGGAAGCGGCACTGGCGGACCTGAAGGCGGCAGCCGCAAGCGATGTGAACATCATGGAGCCGTCGATTGCCTGCGCCAAGGCGGGCGTAACGACCGGCGAATGGGGCACGGCGATGCGCGAAGTGTTCGGCGAATTCCGTGCACCGACGGGCGTGGCCATGGTGATCAGCGGCGACGGCGATGAAGCCATTGCGGCCGTAAAGGCCGATGTCGATCGCGTGTCGGAGGCACTGGGTCGGCGGCTGACCTATGTGCTCGGCAAGCCGGGCCTTGATGGCCACTCGAACGGCGCCGAGCAGATTGCCGCGCGCGGGCGGGAAGTCGGCATGGATGTCGTCTATGAAGGCATTCGCTTTACGCCAGCCGAGATTGCAGCGCAGGCGAAAGCGGCCAATGCGCATGTCGTCGGCCTGTCGATCCTGTCGGGCAGCCACCTGGACCTCGTGCGCGAGACGATTGCCGAACTGCGCAAGGCGGGACTGGAAAACGTGCCGTTGGTTGTCGGTGGCATCATCCCGCCGGAAGACGCTCGCGCCCTCGGCCAAATGGGCGTGACGCGCATCTACACGCCCAAGGACTTCAAGATTACCGGCATCATGGGCGACGTGGTAAAAGTGGTCGAGAAGGCCTGGCTCGCGACGGCTTAGGCTAACAGCTTTCTATCGCTTGCCGGGCTGCCACAAGCTGGCTAAGGGCGGCGCATTCATACAATTCAGCGGACGCAGGAGCCGGCATGGGACAGTTTGAACTCGGCTGGGAAGAGTGGCTGGCGCTGCCGGACCTGGGCCTGCCTGCGATCAAGGCCAAGGTAGATACCGGCGCCAAGACATCGGCGCTGCATGCCAGCGTGATCGAGCCGTTCGGGCCGAACACCAAGCCGCAGGTGCGCTTCCTGATCCAGCCGGACCCGTCGGACCCGAACCTGGAGATCACCTGCTCGGCGCGGGTGATCGACCGGCGCGAAGTGACCAGTTCGAATGGCGACACCGAGCTGCGTTATGTGATCGAGACCGAGGCCGAAATGGGCGGACGGCGGTGGCCGATCCAGCTGACGCTGACAAATCGCGAGAACATGACCTACCGGATGTTGTTCGGGCGCGGGGCGATCCAGCCGGACATGATCGTCAATCCGAATGCCTCGTTCAGCCAGCCCTTGCTGGACTATGCCGGCTATGCCGGACTGCCCAAGCGCACACCGGTCAAGCGTCCCTTGCGGATTGCGCTGCTGACGCGCGAGCCGGATAATTATTCGTCGAAGCGCCTGGTGGAGGCCGCCGAGGCGCGCGGCCACGTGATGGAAATGATCGATACGGCCCGCTGCTACATGCAGATCGGCACGCTGGACCCGGAAGTGCATTATGACGGCAAGGCGCTTGCGCGGTTCGACGCGGTGATCCCGCGCATCGGTGCGTCGATCACGGACTATGGCATGGCGGTGTTGCGCCAGTTCACCAATACGGGCGCGTTCTGCCTGAACGGGGCAGGGGCCATCGGGCGGTCACGTGACAAGCTGCTGGCGCACCAGTTATTGGCCCGCGCCAAGATCGGCATGCCGATCACGGCGTTTGCGCACAGCCCGAAGGACACGAAAGACCTGATCTCTCTAGCCGGGGGCGCGCCTGTGGTTGTGAAACTGCTCTCCTCGACACAGGGCAAGGGCGTGGTCCTGGCCGAAACGCGCAAGGCCGCCGAGAGCCTGGTCGATGCGTTCCGGGGACTGGATGCGAACTTCCTGGTGCAGGAATTCGTCAATGAGGCTGCCGGTGCCGACACGCGGTGTTTCGTGATCGGCAACAAGGTGGTCGGCGGCATGAAGCGGCAAGCGGCCAAGGGCGAGTTCCGGTCGAACCTGCATCGGGGCGGGACGGCGAGCGCCGTGAAGCTGACGCGGGCCGAACGTGAAGTCGCGCGCGATGCGGCCAGGGTGCTGGGCTTGCGCGTGGCCGGCGTGGACCTGCTGCAGACCGACGAGGGCCCGAAAGTGCTGGAGGTCAATTCCTCGCCCGGCCTTCAGGGCATCGAGGGTGCGACCGGCAAGGACATTGCCGGCATGATCATCGAGCATCTCGAGCGCCAGGTGCGTCCGTTGGCCAAGGTCCGCGAGACCAGCGCGAAGCCGCGCCGCCGGGTCATCGTGAGCTGAACAGCTTGCCCTTCTCGGTGATCAGGATGATCACGAGAGACACCAGGCCGAGGCAGACGAAGCCGAGCGTGATCGGAATGGTCGAGCCATTGTACTGGCTGGCAATGGCCATGCCAATGAGGCTGGAAACGGTCGTCGTGGCAAAGCCATAGGCCGCTGAGGCCGTACCGGCGATCTTGCCGAGAGGTTCCATGGCGAGCGCGCTGAAGTTCGATCCCATGAGGCCGAAGCAGCCAAAGCAAAGCGCGAACAATGGGAAGAAGATAAAAAGGTGGTCGCCCACGAAATGGGTGACCAGGGCCAGGATCGCTGCGACACCCGTGAAGATGAATAGCGCTACCTGGCTGATCCTGCGCATGCCTATTCGCTCGACAATGCGCGAGTTGAGGAAGTTGGCGCACGCGAGCGTTCCCGCGATCCCGGCGAACCAGAGCGCGAACGTATCCGTCTGCTCGAAGACTTCGCGGAAGACCTGCTCCGACGAGGCGATGAACGAGAATAGGGCGCCGAAGATGACGCCGGAGGCGCACATGTATCCGAACGTGACGCGCGACTTGACGATCTGGCCATAGGCACCGAGGGCGGCGCCGAGATTGAGCGGTTGCCGGGCGGCTTCGGGCAGGGTCTCGGGCAGGCGGTACCAGGTCCAGACCAGCATGATGATGCCGAAAATTGCGAGGACCACGAAGATGGCCTCCCATGGCGCAACCAGAAGGACGACCTGGCCGATGCCCGGCGCGAGGATCGGCACCACCATGAAAATGGTCATCACGAGCGACATGAAGCGCGCCATCTGGCGACCGGCAAACAGGTCTCGCACGACCGACACGGCGACAAGCCGTCCGCCGGAGGCAAACACGCCCTGCAGGAACCGCATGGTCAGAAGGGCCATGAAGTCGCGCATCACGATGCAGGCAAAGGCGGTGACGATATAGCCGACCAGGGCGACGAAGAGGGGGCCGCGCCGCCCAAACCGGTCCGAGATGGGGCCCCAGATGATTTGGGGCGCGCCGAAGCCGAGCACATAGGAAAAGATGATCATCTGCTGGCGGTTGTCGCTGTCCGCGCCCGCCGCCGTGAGGCCCACCGCATGCGCAATTTCGTTGAGCGCAGGCAGCATGATATCGATGCCGAAGGCGTTGAGCGCCATCAGGCCGGCAATCATCACGACAAGTTCGCTGCGCCCGGGGACCGGGCGTTTGGCGCCGGGGAGGATGCCCGAGGACGGAATGGCGGAGGGTTCGGTGTCGGCCATGGGCCCGCCTTTCCTGTCTGGTGCGGTCTTGGGGGAAGCCTACCTATCTGGGCCAAGCCTTGCCGCTTGCCTAGAGGCGAAGCCTGGAATAATGCGCCGGTTGCAAAAACGCCGCCCTTGCGAGGCGGCGTTTGGAGACCATGAGAGGGCGGATCAGGATTCGGGGCGCTGGATCTGGCTGCCCAGATTGAAGATCACCTGGTCGGCGTCGAAATAGGCCGGATCATCCGGTTTCGGGCCCTTGCCCATGATGATTTCGGCAGACGCCACATAGGAAGTTATTTCGCGGTACTCCTGCGGACCGTCCCAGAAGGGGTCGTAATAGCCCCAGCGGGATGCGTAGAACGACCGCGGATAGGCCCAGCGGCGGTAGGGGTCGTAGAAGTATCCCGCCCGCGGACCGTAATACCGGTAGTCGAGATAGAAGTGGTCGTAGAAGGGCGAATAGCCCGAGCTGGTCGGCACGACGCGGCTATCGGCATCCGTGGCCCGGTGCACGACGCGGAAATGGTCGAACCCGTTCTGCTTGGTCAGTTCCGCGGCGCGGTAGAGCATGTAGGTCTCAACCGTCTTGCGGTCTGTCAGGCTGTTGCCCGCGAACTGGACATGGAAACGGTTGGATTCGATCTGTTGTTCGGAATAGCCGCGTTCAGTGTCGAGCGCGGCCTGGTATGGCGTTGCAGTCGTGCACGCCACGAGCAGCGAGAGGGCCGCAAGACCGGCGGCAATCTTGGATATGGACATAGGACCTTCCTCCTGAGGACATCTACACTACTATATTTAGGCCCACCGTAATGGAACACCAATTGAATAGCTCGGTTTTCGAGTGTCCCTTTTGTCATATGACAATCATGTTTTCGCGAACTAGCCTTGGGAAAGAGACCAATCGCCAACGCAGCGAGGTGGCGGACAGACATGAAGACGACCGGTTTTCGACTATTCAGGCAGGCGCTTGTCTGGGCGCCGATTGTTCTGGCTGCGTGTGGCGGAAGCGGCGACAGCGAATCGCCACCCGTCAACCTGGCGCCGGTCTTCTCGTCATCGGCGCAGGTCACGGTCGACGAGAATTCGGTTGGCTTGCTCTACACGTTTGCGGTCTCCGATCCTGACGGGAACAGCCTGTCGGTCTCGGTCGTTCCGGGTGGCGACGAGGCGGCGTTTGATATCGATATTCCAACGCGCACCATACGGGCCTTGACGCCGCTCGACTTCGAGGCGCCCGCCGACGCAAACGGCGACAATGTCTACGAGGTCACGCTTGAGGCGCGCGATCCCGGCGGGCTGGCAGCGCGGCTGAACCTGCAGATCACGGTGCGGGACGTGTTCGAGGACATGATGCTGACGCGGGTCGGCGCCGGGTTTTCCCAGCCGCTTTACCTTGCCGGACTGCCGGGCACGAACCGCGTGATTGTCCTGGAAAAACAGGGCCGCATTCGCATCCTGAATCCGCATACCGGCACAATCGACCCCGTCGATTTTCTCGACGTCTCCGGCGAGACGGCTGCGGCGGGTGAAGGCGGCTTGCTGGGCATCGCCTTTTCGCCGGATTTTGCCACCGACGGCACCTTCTATATCAACATGACGAACCTGTCGGGCGATACTGAAATCCGGCGTTACGAGATTTTCTCCGGGTCGGCGACGCAAGCCGATCCGTCTACGGCAGATGTGATCCTGACCATTGCCCAACCGGCGGCCAACCATAATGGCGGCTGGATAGGCTTTGCCGCCGACGGGCTGCTGTTCGTGGCGACAGGGGATGGCGGCGGAAGCGGCGACCCGAACGAGAATGCGCAGGACCCGAATTCCCTGCTCGGAAAGATGCTCCGGATCGATGTCAGCGGCGACGACTATCCTGCCGACACGGCGCGAGACTATGCGATCCCGCCGGGCAATGCATTTGCGGCCCCCGCCGGGCGTGAGGAAATTTTTGCGCTGGGCCTGCGCAATCCATGGCGGGCGAGCTTTGACCGGGTGACGGGCGACCTGTTCATCGGCGATGTGGGGCAGGACGCCGTCGAGGAAGTCGACCGGCTGCGCATGAGCGATTCCGGCACCAATTTCGGCTGGGACGACCAGGAAGGGACGCAGGATTTCGAAGCGCCCGACAGGGCGGGCCTGACCGACCCGGTTGCCGAATATGTCCATGGTGACGGGCCGGCGCGGGGCGAGTCGATCACCGGCGGTTATGTGTATCGCGGCAATATCGAACGGATCAAGGATACCTACGTCTTTGCTGATTTCGTCATTGGCAATATCTGGGCTGTCCCGGTCGACGGCCTCGTCATCGGCCAGACGATGTCAGCGGGCAATTTCGACTGGCTGAATGCGTCGCTCGTGCCCGATGCCGGCACATTGGCCAGTATCGCCAGCTTCGGCGAAGACAATGACCGCAATCTCTACATCGTCTCCGTTCTCGGCGACGTGTTCCGGATCGACAGCCGGCCCTGAGCAGCCCTGCCTCCCATGAAAAAGGGCGGCCCTGCGAGCCGCCCCTGATACATATGCCGAGTTTCGGAAGGACCGGGGTCAGGCGGCCTTGTAGCCGATGACCGCCTTGGTTTCGAGGAATTCCTCGAAACCGAGTTCGCCCCATTCGCGACCATTGCCGGACTGGCCGTAACCGCCGAACGGTGCCGAGAAGTCAGGGCTGGCGCCATTGACGAGAATCTGGCCTGCGCGGATACGGTTGGCCACGGCCTGGGCTTCCTTGTCCGGACCCTGAACGTAACCTGCGAGACCGTAGACCGTGTCGTTGGCCATCTCGATGGCGTCTTCGACCGTGTCGTAAGGCAGGATGCAAAGGACGGGGCCGAAGATTTCCTCGCGCGCGATGGTCATGTCATTGGTGACATTCGCAAATACGGTCGGGCGGGTGAAGTAGCCCTTGTTGAAGCCTTCAGGGCGTCCGGGGCCGCCGGCCACGAGGGTTGCGCCTTCCTTGATGCCGGTTTCGATCAGGTCCTGCACCTTCTGGAACTGGCTGCCGTTCGAGATCGGGCCAATGGCGCCGGGCGTTGCTTCGCCCGGCATCATGACCTTGACCGATTCTGCCGTCGCCTTGGCGATCGCGATGGCTTCGTCCTGCTGGTCTTTCTGGACGAACATGCGCGACGGCGCGTTACAGGACTGTCCTGTGTTGGTCATCATCTGCATGACGCCGCCGGACACCGCCTTTTTCAGGTCGGCGCTCGGCAGGACGATGTTCGGCGACTTGCCGCCGAGTTCCTGGGCAACGCGCTTGACGGTCGGTGCCGCGGCCTGCGCAACGAGGACGCCGGCGCGGGTCGAGCCGGTGAAGCTCATCATGTCGACATCAGGATGGGCCGAGAGGACGGCACCGACATTCGGGCCGTCGCCGTTGACCAGGTTGAACACGCCCTTCGGCACACCGGCTTCATGCAGGATCTCGGTGAAGATCAGCGCGTCAAGCGGTGCGATTTCAGAGGGCTTGAGGACCATTGTGCAACCGGCTGCGAGGGCCGGGGCGACCTTGCAGGCGATCTGGTTGAGCGGCCAGTTCCATGGCGTGATGAAACCGCAGACGCCGATCGGCTCCTTGCGCAGCAGGGTCGTGCCTTTCAGCTCTTCCCACTCGTATCCGCGCAGGATCGCAGCCGCGGTAGCGAAATGGCCCATGCCGGCAGGCACCTGCGCAGCGTTGGCGAGCCACATCGGTGCGCCCATTTCGTCGGAAATGGCGCTGGCCAGGTCTGGCAGGCGCTTCTGGATGCCGGCGGTAATCTTGTCGAGCAGGTCAGCGCGGTATTCGACAGACGTCTGCGAGAAAGCGGGGAAGGCGGCCTTGGCGGCGGCCACGGCTTTGTCGACATCGGCTTTCGAGCCGAGGGAGATGCGCGCGAAGGGCTCTTCGGTGGCCGGGTTCTCGACGTCGAGCGTGCGGGGCTCTACCGGATCGACCCATTCGCCATTGATGTAGAACTTGAGATAATCTTTCATGGGCCGGAGCCTCCCTTTGATGTCTGTGCTTCTAGTCTGACTATAGGTTACGCGCGCGTCACCGGCGAGTCCTGACGCTAAGGAAATCACCCGTGTAACGGGGAATTCATCTCAGGCAGGCGGCGCCTAGCGCTTCATGCCGCCCAGGATGCCGCGCAGGATGTAGCGTGTGAATTCACGCGTCGCCGTGCGGGCGGCCTGCTTTCCAGCCGCTTCAAGTGGCGTCTGGCGCCGGGACCGGGTGGATTTGGTCCGGGATGTCTTCTTTTCGAGGGCAGCCTTGGTCTTTTCTTCCCTGACGGCGAGCTTTTCAGCCTGTTCGGCGGCCTCGGCCTCTTTTTCTTCCAGGATTTCGTAGGCGGACTCGCGGTCGATGACCTCTTCATACTTGCCGGCAAAGGGGCTGGCTTTCTGGACGGCCGCACGTTCGGCCGGGGTGGCCGGGCCGAGACGGGACGCGGGCGGTCGGATCATGGTGCGCTGGACCATCGAGGGCGCGCTCTTGGCGTTGAGCGTGGAGACGAGGGCCTCGCCGGTGCCGAGCTGGGTGATGACCTCCTCGGTGTCGAAGGCCGGGTTTTCGCGGAATGACTGGGCCGCTGCACGCACGCCCTTGCGTTCGGCGGGGGTGTAGGCGCGCAGGGCGTGCTGCATCCGGTTGCCAAGCTGGGCCAGAACGTTTTCCGGAAGGTCGCGCGGGTTCTGGGTGACAAAGAAGACACCGACGCCTTTCGAGCGGATCAGGCGGACGACCTGTTCGATCTTCTGCATCAGGGCGGGCGGCGCGTCATTGAACAGGAGGTGGGCCTCGTCGAAGAAGAAGACGAGCTTCGGCTTGTCCGGGTCGCCGATTTCCGGGAGGCGTTCGAAGAGTTCCGACAGCAGCCAGAGCAGGAAGGTGGAATAGAGTTTCGGGCTGTTGATCAGCCTGGTTGCGTCGAGCACGTTGACATAGCCGCGCCCGTCCTGCGTCGTGCGCATCAGGTCTTCGAGTTGAAGGGCGGGCTCGCCGAAGAAATGCTCGGCACCCTCGCGCTCAAGCATCAGAAGGTTGCGCTGGACGGCGCCCAGCGAGGCGGCGGCGACGTTGCCGTATTCCTGGCTGATCTCTTCGCGCACGTCCTTCTGGGACAGGTGGACCAGCAGCTTGCGCAAGTCTTTCAGGTCGAGCAGCAGGAGGCCGTTGTCATCGGCATATTCGAAGGCGATATTGAGTACGCCTTCCTGCGCATCGGTCAGGCCCATGAGGCGGGACAGGAGGAGAGGGCCCATTTCCGAGATCGTGGCGCGGATCGGATGGCCGTTCTCGCCGAACACGTCCCAGAAGATGGTGGGCGAAGCGCCATAGCCATAGTTCTCGAGGCCGATCAGGTTGGCGCGTGCGACCAGCTTTTCATGCAGCTTGTGACTGGCGCTGCCAGGCACGCAGATGCCCGACAGGTCGCCCTTCACGTCGGCGCAAAAGACCGGGACGCCGGCATCCGAGAAGCCCTGCGCCAGGACCTGCAGGGTCACGGTCTTGCCTGTGCCTGTCGCGCCAGCGACGAGGCCATGACGGTTGGCCACTTTCAGCAGCATTTCCTGAGCGGTGTTCGGCGTACCGGACCCGTCCGCGTCTGCGCCGCCGATGAAAAGTGAATCCGTCATGCTGACCAAATCTCCCCTGATGTCGCCGGAACGCTAGTGATTTCGCAGGATTCGGCAAGGGGGCCACTGAGCCTGGCGTGGGCTTTGCAGATGCGGGTGCAAGCATATCTTGACGCAGGGCGAAGCTGCTTCCACCCTGCACCAGATTCGGGGGGACCTGTATGGACCGAGCAACCAAGACCGGCATCTGGATCATCGCCACCGGCGTGATTGTCGCCTTCCTCTATGTTGGACGCGGCATCCTGGCGACCTTCGCTATGGCCGTGTTCCTGTTCCTCGTGATCGAGGGCTTTGCAACCGTGATCGACAACTGGTCGCATGCGATGCGTCGCGGCGCGGCGCGAGCCATTGCGATTCTCACTGTGCTTGGCGGCTTTGTCGGATTCATCGCCCTGATGGCGCACGGCATGTCACAGTTCGGCCGCGACGCGGCCGAATATGAGGAAAAGATCAACGCGCTGATCCGGGATGCCTATGGCCTGGTCAATATGAGCGATGCCCCAACACTGACGCATCTCCTGTTCAACGCGCAGGGCCAGCGCTTCTTTGCAACGATTGCGAATGCGACGGGCGACTTGTCGGGCGACCTGGTCCTGATTTTCATCTATGTCGCCTTCCTTTTCATCGCCCAGTCCGGCTGGACCAAGAAGCTGGACAATATCTTCCCGGAATTCGATCAGCGCGGGCAGGTCCGAGAGATTGGCGATGAGGCGCGCCGCGGGATCGAGACCTATCTCTGGACCCAGACTGTCATCTCTGCCCTGATCACCGCGCTGACCTATGTGTCGCTGCTGCTGCTCGGCGTTCAGAATGCCCTGTTCCTGGCGGCGCTGATCTTCGTGCTGAACTATATTCCGACCGTCGGCTCGATCGTCGCGGCGCTGGTGCCGCCCCTCTTTGCCCTCGTGCAGCCTGACGTGCCGGCCTGGATTCCGGGCTCCGCGCCGCAGGACATCTATATCTATGCGGCCATCGTGTTCGGTATTGTCAGTTTCTGGCAATTCTCGATCGGGAATTTCATCCAGCCGCGGATGATGGGGGAGTCACTGAACCTGTCTTCCCTCGTGGTCTTGCTGGCGCTTGCCATATGGGGCGTGCTCTGGGGCATTCCGGGCATGTTCCTGTCGGCGCCGCTGACTGTGTTGATGATGATACTGTTTGCGCAATCTGACGGCACGCGGTGGATCGCCATCCTCCTGTCGTCGGATGGAAACCCTCAGGGAAAGGGCGCGCAAACGGTTGCAGTGACAGCTGCCAAAGATCGTGGCGAAAGGGATTGAAGTATGGCATCCCGCAAGATCGCAGAACTGGAATGTACAGATCGGTGAAGTCTTCATGATTTGTAATGTAGTTTTGCCACTAGGAACCCTTGCTTCCTGACAGCAAGGACCGAAATACAAGATCAGGCCTCCGCGTGCGTCCCCCCACCCAGCCTGCGGAACGCCTGTAGGGCCCGTCGGACACGTCCCCGTTCGACGGGCCCGCTTGTATCCGGGCAAGCGCGGCGTCGGGCCGGTCAATTTCATTTGTAGCAAGCCATTGAAGGCCTTCGCGGCGCACGTTAGACCGGACCGAGTTTCCGCAATCGCCAAGCGAGCCAATTCACATGTCCCCACCGCTTTCCAAGGCAGCCCCGCTCCAGCAAGTGCTGGCGCAGGTAAATCAGGAATCCCGCAATGAAGACCTGACCGGTCTGACCGAGGGCGATGTTCGCAAACTGACGACGGACCTGTGGACTTGGGCAAGCAGCGTCGCGCCGGGCATGCAGGATGCCCGTGTCGTGATCGCGCCGGACGGGGAAAGCGCCCCATTGCAGCGGTCGCTGCTCGAAGCGGTCGGTCCGGACATGCCGTTCCTGGTCGATTCGCTGCTGGGTGAATGCGCCGCCGCCGGGCATGAGGTCAAAGCCCTGTTTCACCCGATCGTGAACATGGAAGACGGCCGGTGTGTTTCGGTCATCCAGATACACCTGCCCCTGATGACAGACGCCGAGGCGAAGAAGCTGACCGAGGGCGTGCGCAGGACGCAGGATTCAACGCGCGAAGTGGTCAGCGACTTCAAACCGATGAAGGCGCGCATGGAGGCCGAGATCAAGGGCATCTCGCGCCTCAAGAATCACGCCGAAGACGATAAGCGCGAAACGATCGCTTTTCTCGAATGGCTGCTGGAAGACCATTTCGTCTTCCTCGGTTGCCGCGAATACCATTTCGAGACGGACGCGAAGGGCAAGGTGCTGCCGGAAGAGCCGATCATGATCGCGGGCTCGAATCTCGGCATCCTGCGTGACGAGCGGTTGAACGTTCTGTCCCGCGACAGCGAGCCGCTGGTCCTCACGCCCGAGATCAGCGACCTGCTGGCCGAGCCCTTTCCCATGTTCGTTGCGAAATCGACCCTGGTCAGCCGCGTGCACCGCCGCGTGAACTGCGACTATATCGGCATCAAGAAGTATGATGCCGACGGCAAGGTGAATGGCGAAGTGCGCTTCCTCGGCCTGTTTACCGCCGAAGCCTATGACGAGACGGCGCGGTCGATACCGTTCGTGCGCCGACGGGTCAAGAAAGTGATCGAAGCGTCCGGGGCGGCGCCAGGCGGGCATACGGAGAAAACCGTCGCCAACCTGCTCGAAACCTGGCCGCGCGACGAATTGTTCCAGACTCATTCCCGGGCGCTTGCGCCGATGATTGTCGGCGCGATGCACCTGGTCGGGCGGCCTCGCACCCGCCTGTTCCTGCGGCGCGACGAGTTCGACCGGTTCGTGACAGCGATCGTATTCGTGCCGCGCGAAGCCTATGACACCACGCTGCGCCTGCGTATCGCCGACGTGCTGACGCGCGCCTATGCCGGGACACTGGTCAAGTTCCAACCCTATTTCGACACCGGGCCCATGGCGCGCGTGCATTTCGAAATCTCGATTGACCGTAATCATCCCCAGCCCGACCCGGACGAACTGGAACAGGAAATCGCCGACCTTGCCCGAACCTGGGACCAGGGATTCCGGCAGGCCCTGATGGCGAGCCCGCTGGTTGAAGCAGACAGAGAAGGCGCGCGCGCCTTCATCGGCGCCTTCAATGCGGCCTATCGCGAGGCGTTCCCGCCAGAAGAAGCGCTGCGTGATGTCACGACCATGGCCGGCCTGCAGTTCAATACGCCCGTCCTTGCCCGTGCCTTCAGGTCTGACGGCGACGATGGCGACAAGATACGCGTGAAGATCTATGCCCGCGAAGGTGCCATCCCGCTGTCACGCTGCGTGCCGGTGTTCGAGCATATGGGCCTGTTCGTGAATTTCGAAACGGGCTACCCGGTCCGGCCATCCGAGAAGCCGGCAGCCGACGCGCCGGAAATATATTGGGTCCACTCGCTGTCGATGCGGTCTGTGGGCGGGGAATCCATTGACCTGGACGTTCTGGCGAAGGGGTTTGAGGATGCCTTTGTCGCGGTCTGGAGCGGGCTGGCCGAGAATGACGGCTTCAACCGGCTGGTTCTTTCGGCTGGCGCAAGCTGGCGTGAAGCCGCCCTCATGCGGGCCTTGTCGGCTTATCGTCGCCAGTCGGGGCTTGAACAGCCACAGGATATCCAGGAGCGAGCCCTTGCGGCCCATCCGAGGATCACGCGCCTGCTGCTTGATCTGTTCGCGGCACGGTTCGATCCGGCCACACATGCCAGTCTCGATGCCCGCCGCGATGCGGTCGCAGGCATCCGTGCCTCCATCGAGGCGTCGCTGCGCGATGTGTCGGCGCTGGCCGAAGACCAGATTTTCCGCCGTCTGACCGATCTTATCTGCGCGATTCAACGGACCAATTTCTACCAGACCGGCGAAGATGGCCGCCTGCATGCGTTCATCAGCTTCAAAGTGGCGAGCCGCGAACTGGAAGACCTGCCCGAGCCGAAACCGTATCGCGAGATATTCACGTCGAGCCCCCAGGTTGAAGGCGTGCATCTGCGCTTTGGCCCTGTTGCGCGCGGCGGGCTGCGCTGGTCGGACCGGCCATCGGACTATCGCACCGAAGTGCTGGGCCTTGTGAAAGCCCAGCAGGTCAAGAATGCGGTGATCGTTCCTGTCGGGTCGAAGGGCGGATTCTTTCCCAAGCAACTCGCCGACCGGTCAAGCCGAAACGCCTGGTTCGAAAGCGGGCGGGAAGCCTACAAGCAGTTCATCACGGCATTGCTCGGCCTGACCGACAATATTGATGGCACCAGGGTTATCCATCCGGACCATACGGTGATCTGGGACGGCGAAGACCCGTATCTCGTGGTTGCCGCCGACAAGGGTACGGCGACGTTCTCCGATACGGCGAACGCGATCAGTGAGGCGCAAGGTTTCTGGCTGGGCGATGCGTTCGCGTCGGGCGGTTCGGTTGGCTATGACCACAAGAAAATGGGCATCACGGCGCGCGGCGCCTGGGAGGCGGTCAAGCGCCACTTCCGCGAAATGGGCAAGGATATCCAGACCGAACCCTTCACGGTGATCGGCGTCGGCGACATGAGCGGCGATGTCTTCGGCAATGGCATGTTGCTGTCACCAGAAATCCGCCTCGTCGCGGCCTTCAATCACATGCACGTTTTCCTCGACCCGAATCCCGGCGATTCGAAGAAGAACCTGGCTGAGCGCCAGCGCCTGTTCAACCTGCAGGGCTCGTCCTGGGCGGACTATGATACGAAGCTCATCTCGAAGGGTGGCGGCGTGTTCGAACGCTCCGCCAAATCGATCACGCTGAGCGACGAGGCCAAGGCCGTAACAGGCCTGGCGAAGGATGCGGTGACGCCCGATGAATTGATCCACGCCCTGCTCAAGGCAGAAACGGACCTGCTCTGGTTTGGCGGGATCGGGACCTATGTGAAGGCGAGCACCGAAACGCATGCCGAAGTGGGCGACCGGTCAAGCGATGCGATCCGCGTCAATGGACGCGACCTCCGGGCCAAGGTGATTGGCGAAGGCGCCAATCTCGGGCTGACGCAAGCCGGCCGGATCGAGTTCGCGCAAGGCAAGGGGCGTATTAATACCGATGCCATCGACAATTCCGCCGGTGTCGACAGTTCCGACCATGAGGTCAACATCAAGATCCTGGCCGCCGAGGCGATCCGGACCGGCGCGCTGAAGGCGAAGGATCGCAACGCGCTGCTGGCCGAAATGACCGACGATGTCGCGGCCCATGTCCTGCGCCATAACTATGACCAGACCGCGGCGTTGTCCCTGGCGGAATCGAGTGCCGCTGGTGATCATGACGCCCTTGAGCGCCTGATGGTCTATCTGGAGGAGCGTGGCGTGCTCAACCGGGCGCTGGAGGGGTTGCCAAGCACGGCGCACATGCATTTGCGGCAGGAAGCCGGCACCTGGCTGACCCGTCCGGAGCTGGCTGTGCTGCTGGCCTGGTCGAAGATCGTGCTGATCGACGATGTTGTTGCATCCGACATTCCGGACGATCCGTATTTCGACAGTGTCCTCAAATCCTACTTCACCAAGCCGATCGACGCCTTTGAGGATGCGATCCGCAATCACCGCCTGAAGCGGGAAATCATCGCGACCGTGATCGCCAACCGGTCGCTCGACATGGCCGGACCCGTGCCGCTGTTGCGTCTGCGCGAGATGACCGGTGCCGACAATGCTGCAATCGTTCGCGGCCTTGAAGCGTCGCGCGCCGTGCTCGATTTCGATGCGTTCCGCCGCGAAGTCGACGGTCTCGACACCAAGGTCGGCGCGGATGTCCAGATCGACATGCGGATCCAGGCGATGCAGGCGATGAACGAAGCCGCGTCCTGGTATGTACGCAACATGCCCGGCCGGACGGTTGGCGAAGCGGTTGCCCAGACCCATGCGCCGCTGAATGAATTCAAGACCGCTCTGGGGGAGGTCCATGCGCCGTTCCCGGCGGCCAGGATCGAGCGTGCGGCGCGCGCCTTCGTCAAGCGCGGCGCACCGGACGCGCTGGCGCGGTGGACCGCCGTGATGAGCCATTTCTCGCAGGGCCTCGTCGTGATCGACCTGGCCAGGGCGGCAAGCGTCGATGTGCCCGGTGCGGGCGCAGCCTTCTATGCGATCGGCGACGCGCTCCGACTGGACCGGCTCAGGGCGTCGGCCCGTGAAGGCCTTGCCAAGGCCGGCTATTGGGACCGTATCGCGGGGCGTCGGCTGGTCAGCGAACTGGTGCGCATCCAGGCGGCCGCTGCGCAGGAAGCGCTCGCCGGGGGCGGCGTTGATGCCTGGCTTGCCGAACGCGCAGAAACACGCCGGCAATTGGTCTCTACGCTTGGCACCCTGACAAAGGGCAAGGACTGGTCGTTTGCCAAATTCACGCTTTCGGCGGATGCGGTCCGACAATTCATGGGCCGGTAAGGGCTGGCAAGTTATACACAGGGCCGAAGCGCAAGTGACGGCAGCCGGAAAGGCTTTGCTTAACAGGCGCAGTAAGCCTGCTATGAGTGAACGCCATCATGAAACGGCTCTATCATTGGCCCCTTGATCCCGCCGGACGGCTGGTGCGTCTCGTCCTCGGCGAGAAGGGCGAAGCTTTCGAATTGTTCGAGTCGACCCCGTGGGCGCCGCACCCGGATGTGTCTGCGCTCGCGCATGGCGCGGTTGCCCCGGCGCTGGTGGAAACAGGACCGGCGGGCAAGACGTTCGCGTGCGGCACGCGTGCAATCTGCGAACAGATGGAAGAGCTGAAACCGACACCGGCCTTGTTGCCCGAAGACCCGAATGAGCGGGCCGAGGCCCGCCGCCTCTGGGCCTGGGTTGAGGCCGGCTGCGAGGAAGTCACCGACAAGCTGCTGACCGAGCGCGTCATGCAATGGGTGCGGCGCGACCGCCAGCCGGATTCAGAAAAGCTGCGGCGCGGGGCGCACGCACTGCGCGGGCGGCTCACCTTCCTCAATGGCATGGTGGAACTGAACGGCTACCTGGCCGGGCGCACATTGTCGCTGGCCGACCTGTCGGCGGCGGCGCACCTGTCGGCCTATGACTATTTCGGCGATGTCGAGTGGGATGCGGTGCCCGACCTGAAGACCTGGTATGCGCGGATCAAATCGCGCCCCAGTTTCCGTCCGCTCCTCAGTGACCGGATAGAGGGCACGCGGCCCGTGGCGCATTATGCCGACCTCGACTTCTGATCCCGTGTCCGGTTCACCGGAAGCCTTTCTCAAACATGCTGGGCGCACGATTGGGTTTGACAGCGTGCGCATCGCGCGTGCGGACGAGGCCTGGGCGGCGAGCGAGCGGCTTGAGGCGTTCGTGGCCGAAGGCCGCCATGGCCAGATGGACTGGATGGAGACGACGCTTGAACGCCGCAAGGCGCCGACGTCCATGTGGGCCGGGGCGAAATCAGCGGTGGTCGTGGCACTGAACTATGGGCCGGGCCTCGACCCGATGGACATGCTGGCCGAACGCAGTCTTGGCAACATCTCTGTCTATGCGCGGGGGAAGGACTATCATGACCTGCTAAAGTCGCGCCTGAAGCAGCTTGCGCGGGCCTTCGTGGAGGAGACCAGCGCGGAGGTGAAAGTCTTCGTCGATACCGCGCCGCTGATGGAAAAGCCGCTGGCCGCCAAGGCCGGTATGGGGTGGCAGGGCAAGCACACGAACCTTGTCAGCCGCGAGTTGGGCTCCTGGTTCTTCCTTGGCGTGATGCTGACGGATGCGACGCTGGTGCCGGATGGGGCTGAGGCCGACCATTGCGGCTCGTGCAGGGCGTGTCTCGATGTCTGCCCGACACAGGCTTTTCCGGCGCCTTACCAGCTCGATGCGCGGCGCTGTATTTCCTATCTCACGATCGAGCATGCGGGGCCGATCCCGCGCGAGTTCCGGGCGGCGATGGGCAACCGGATCTATGGCTGTGACGATTGCCTTGCCGTGTGCCCGTGGAACAAGTTTGCCGAAGCGGCGTCGGAAGCGGCGCTGCACGCGCGGGCAGAACTGAAGGCGCCGGGGCTGGATGAGCTTGCCGCGCTGGACGATGCCACGTTCCGGGACGTGTTTTCGGGGTCTCCGATCAAGCGAAGTGGCCGGAACCGGTTCGTTCGCAATGTGTGTGTCGCGATTGGCAATTCGGGCGATGCGGGTCTTGCTCCGGCTGTACTGGCGCTGCTGGATGATGCAGCACCGGAGGTGCGAGGGGCGGCCATCTGGGCGCTGGCGCGTCTTGATCCTGACAGATTTCAGGCAGAGATGGCGGCGCGGCGAGATCGCGAGAGTGATCCGGGCGTTGTGGCGGAATGGGACCAGACGGCATGATCAATCGAGCAGGGCGGCAGGTAAGCGGCAAGGGGCCGGTAAGGGTGTGGTTCGTCCGCCTGATGCGGTTCCTTGCAGGCCTGTTCGTCGGCCTCCACATCTATGCCGCCGCGCTGATCTTCCTGCCGGTGCCTGGCACGATTCTCATGGTCCAGCGCGCGGCCGGCGGCGAGCACCTGCGTCGCACCATGACTCCGATTGAGGATATTTCACCTTACCTCGTCAGCGCGGTGATCGCGGCCGAAGACACGCGCTTCTGCGAACATCATGGTGTTGACCCGGAAGCGATCGAGAAGGCGATTGACGAATACCAGCGCGGCAGGCGCGCGCGCGGCGCGTCGACGATCACGCAGCAGACAGCCAAGAACGTGTTCTTCTGGAATGGCGGGGGCGCACCCCGAAAGGTCGGCGACATGTGGATGGCGACCTTCATCGATCATGTCTGGGGCAAGCGCCGCGTGATGGAAGTCTATCTCAATGTCGCAGAATGGGGCGACGGCATATTCGGGGCAGAAGCTGCGGCGCAGGCGCGGTTCGGCAAACCGGCGTCGCAACTGACAGAGCGCGAGGCGGCGCTGCTGGCCGCTGTACTGCCCAGCCCGAACAAGTGGCGCGTCGATCCGCCGGGGCCTTATGTCACCAAGCGGGCAGGGTCGCTGCAGGCGCGGATGCGCGTTGTTCGCCACCAGGGGCTCGATGCCTGCGTGTTTGGCGACAAGCGCCCGGCGCCGCTGCCACCTGTGAAGGGCGAGCCTGCCCCACCACCGCCGGAAGCCATGCCGGACCTGCCACCCGAGCCGGAAGCGCTGCCTGACGTGGCCGGAAACGACATGCCGATTGCCAGCGACGATCCACTGAACCTGGTGCTGGACGCGGCGGATGAATCCTTCGCCCAGCCAGCGCCGGAGGCTGTCGAGGCGCCTGAACCGTTTGTCGTGGACGAGATGGCCCCTGCGTCCCCGTCAGAGCCGGAGCCCGACCCAGAATCGACAGGCCCTGTCGACCTGCGTCCCCGAAACGATCTGGGACTGGAACCAGAGCCCGCAGCCAACGACCCGCCGCAATAGAGCGGGCCGCAGCTGGGCGAAGCCTAGACCGGGTCGTACGGGAACACGCTGGCCGAGGCGCCCAGATCGGTGAAGCTGCCCTGCATGGCGGGGAAGGCGTTGTCGATCAGGCTGTCGGGTGTCCAGCCTTCCATGCGGGCGATCGATTTGACCGGCCGGGGCTGGTCGCAAAGGATCACTTCATTGCCGCGCACGATGAAAATCTGTCCGCTGACATGCTTGGCCTTGTCGGCACATAGCGCCACGGCCAGCTGGGCGACCTGATCGGCGCGCATGGAGTTCTTGATCCGCTCCACACGCTCGGCACCGGCTTCGTCCTTGACCGGGATCGAGGCGATCATGCGCGTCCAGGCGAACGGGGCGATGACGTTGGAGCGAACATTCTTGCGCTCGCCTTCCATGGCGATAATGCGGGAGAGGCCTGCAATGCCCATCTTGGCGGCGGCATAATTGGCCTGGCCGATATTGCCGATAATGCCGGAAGTGGACGTAAACAGCACGAAGGCGCCGTTTTCCTTCTCGCGGAATAGTTCAATGGCGGCCCGGGTGACGTTGAAACTGCCGCGCAGGTGCACGTCGATAACGCTGTCCCAGTCTTCTTCGCTCATCTTGTGGAACATGCCGTCACGCAGGATGCCCGCCGGATTGATGATCGCGTCGAGCGAGCCGAACGTGTCCTTGGCCTGTTCGACCATGCCTTTGACAGCGCGCATGTCGGTGACACTTTCGGAGTTCGAAACGGCCTCGCCACCAGCGGCGCGGATTTCAGCCGCGACCTTTTCGGCTGGGCCCGCATCGCCCTCGTCACCGCCTGTCAGGCTGCCACCGAGGTCGTTGACCACGACCTTGGCGCCTTCGCGCGCCGCCAGCAGCGCTGTCTCGCGCCCGATTCCGTTTCCGCCGCCTGTGATGAGTACTGTTTTTCCGTCAAGCACGCCCATGATCGCAAATCCTCCGCGTTTTCCATGTGATTGACGGGCACCCTAGATACGGCCAAGCAATGTTCAAGGTTTGAAACTCGATTTGAGGAAGGCTAAAGCTGCCGCATGGAAAAGACATTCAAAGCAGTAATATGGGATTTCGGGGGTGTTTTCACCTCCTCTCCCTTTGACGCATTCACTCGCTATGAGCAAGAGAAGGGCCTGCCAAAGGACTTCATTCGCTCGGTCAATGCCGTGAATCCGCTGGAAAACGCGTGGGCCCTGCTCGAGCGCAGCGAAGTCGATGCCGCAGGATTTGACGGCATGTTCCGCTCTGAATCGCAGGCTCTCGGGCATGAAGTGCCGGGCCGCGACGTGTTGTCCCTCCTGTCCGGCTCGCTGCGCCCACGCGTCGTCGCCGCGCTGGATGCCTGCAAGGCGAAGGGCAAGGTCGGCTGTATCACCAACAATGCGCCGGTCGGCAAAGGCGCTTCGATGACGAATGACAGCGAGAAGGCGGCCCAGCTGGAAAAGGTCTTCGTCAGGTTCGACCATGTCATCGAAAGCTCGAAACTGGGCATTCGCAAGCCGGACCCGCGCATCTATGCGCTGATGTGCGAGGCGCTGGATGTGGCACCGGAGGAATGTGTCTATCTCGACGATCTCGGCATCAACCTGAAGCCTGCGCGCCAGATGGGCATGACAACGATCAAGGTGCTTGGCGAGGACCAGTTGCTCGCGGACCTTGAGGCTGTGACCGGTTATGCGCTGGCGTAGCGTCCTCCTCGCGGCGATGGCGCTGGGTCTCGCCGCCTGCAGCCGGAGCGGCGATGAGCCGATTCAGGCCATACCTGATGAAAGTCTGACGCAGCCGCCGGTCGCGCCTGAACCTGTCGAGATAACTGAAGAGGTCTCGGAAACGCGCGATACCTTGTTGAAATATGCCAAAGCGGGCTCGCTAGGCGGGCTGGCGCGCACGGCTGCCAACAGCGATGGCTTCATCTCGAATTTCGCCGGGCAACCGCACAGGGATTTCTGGGACCTGCTTCGCCGCACGGGCCTCGACCCCAACCTGAAGCTGCGCGAGCTGCTGGCCCAGCCAGCAGGCGTCAGAATGGTCGATGGTGAGCGCTGGTATATCTGGCCAGACCTTGCGGCCCGCGACGCAACCGACCTCATTCCGGAGAAGATGTCGTTCCAGGATCGCAAACGGCTCAAAGAACTGATCGGTGAAGACGGTATCGACCTGATACGGGCAGGGAAGGGGTATCCCGGCATGCGCACGGCGATCGCCGAGGATGGGCGCTGGGTATATTTTGTACTCGGGCTCGATGGAGAGGACTAGACTGATGGCAAGCAAGATTGGCGCAGACAGCGCGCTTCAACAGGTCAAAGGCTGGACGGCCGGACCGGGCGCGCGCGACACGATCGAGAAGACGTTCAAGTTTTCCGATTTCAAGACCGCCTGGGCGTTCATGTCGGCGGTGGCCCTCAAGGCGGAAGCGATGGACCATCATCCTGAATGGTTCAATGTCTACAACAAGGTCGACGTGACGCTCACCACGCATGACGTTGATGGCGTTTCGGTCAAGGACGTGGAACTAGCCCGCTTCATGGATGCGTTTGCTTCCAGGCTTGGATGATCCGTCAGCTATTGGATGCGACCAGGAAGAGTTTCTGCAGGTTCACGCCGACTGTCGCATCCTGGGCAATATCGCCGATTGCAGGTGCGCGCAGGTTCGACCGGGTGCGTAGCTTGCTCCGGATCCGTGACAGGACAGTGAGCAATTCGCGTTCAAGAATCGGCTTGGAGAGATAATCATCCATGCCCATCTTGAGATAGCGTTCGCGGTCGCCGGTCATCGCGTCGGCTGTGAGCGCAATGACGGGTACGATGGACCATGGTGCTTGGCTTTCGCGAATATGCCTGAGTGTTTCAGGCCCGTCCATGCCGGGCATATGCATGTCCAGAAGCACGAAATCGACTGTCTCGCCTGCCAGGATATCCAGGGCTTCCTCGCCGCTGGCCCCGTCGACGACCGTCAGGCCGCGGGGCTCCAGCGCGGCGCGCGCTACGCGCCGATTGATCTCGTTATCATCGACGATGAGGGCCCTCAGTCCCTGCAGGCTGGGGACGATCCGGCCACGGGACGATTTCGGCGCCGGGGTGGCTTGCGGAGGTGCCTCTGCGACGCGGGCTTCGAATGAGAATGAGAAAACGGACCCTTTGCCCGGATTGCTCGTGCAGGTGATATCGCCGCCCATCAGCCTCGCCAGCTTGCGGGAAATGGCGAGTCCCAGTCCCGAACCACCAAACTTGCGACTCGTCGTTTCGGAACCTTGCTCGAAGTTCTGGAACAGTTTTGCACGCTCCCCGTCGGGTACGCCGATGCCTGTGTCGCAGACATGAACAGTCACGCCGACACGGCCATCACGCGACATCTCGCCCGCCATTACGGCGATGGTGACACCTCCCGTTGACGTGAATTTGACGGCGTTGAACACGAGGTTGTCGATGCACTGGCGCACGCGCTTGGTGTCCAGCGACAGGAATTCGGGCAGCTTGTGATCAAACGCGACCTCAAGCGTGAGGCCTTTCTTGCGTGCGATTGGTGCATATGAGCGCTTGAGCCACGTGATGCGATCACGGACGTTCTCGACCACGGGCGTGATGTCCAGCCGACCCGCTTCAATCCGCGACAAGTCGAGAATATCGTTGAGCAAGACCAAAAGCGAATGCGAACTTTCGACGATCATATCGACCATTTCGCGTTCGTCATTGTGGAGCTGCTTGTGCTGAAGCGCTTCCGACATGCCAATGATGCCATTGAGTGGCGTGCGGATCTCGTGGCTCATCGTGGCCAGGAATTCCGATTTCGCCTCGTTGGCCGTCAGCGCCTCCCGGCGGGCGCTTTTCAGCGAAGACTCACGTTTCACAATATCGGTGACGTCATGCGCGATACCGATCACAAAGCCGTTGTCGATGCGTGAATAACTGGTCACGACGTGCCGACCGGTGGCGGTGACCATATCGAGATCACTACACTTCTGGATGGCGTCCATGACCAGAGACTGGCGCACCTGGAACGTGGCCTCGTTGAGGCGTGGGAACAGGTGACGGATCTGTTGACCGACCGCGTCATGCAGGCTGGCGCCATCATCCATGCTGGAATAGAGGATCGGCCAGTGCGCGCGGGTCGTCTTGTTCGCGAAAAACAAGCCGTTTTCTGGTGTGAATATGACGAATCCGCCCTGCAATTGATCAAGTGCACGCCAAGCTTCCGCAGGCGGTATCAATGGAGTGTCGGTCATATTTACCGCCCAAAGGTCGTCCCGGAACAGGACTAGTTTGAATGTATGTAAGGAACGTAAAATCGCGGGCCGATATTGCGGGCAATCACCCGCCTTTTTTCCAAGCGACCTGATACAGATCGAAGCGTCGGTCCTTGAGGTTCTGGACAGCGCCCGACTGGCGTGCGGTCAACAGGTCTGACAAGGACAGGTCAGCCAGAGCAACGGTTTCGGTGTTGGCTGGCGTATCTGCCGCCACGCCGTCTCGCGAAAAGGGGAAGTCCGACGGGGTCAGAATGCAGCTTTCGGCGTAGTGGATATCCATGTTCTCGACATTGGGAAGATTGCCCACGACGCCCGACATGACAACATAACACTGGTTCTCGACGGCGCGCGCCTGGCAGCAATACCGTACGCGAAGGTATCCGCGACGCTCGTCCGTGCAGAAAGGCACGAACAGGATCAGTGCGCCCTGGTCGACGAGGTGGCGCGCCTGTTCGGGGAATTCGCTGTCGTAGCAGATCATCACGCCGATCGGTCCGCAATCGGTCTGGATGACCGTGTTGCCCGACCCGCCGCGAATGTTCCACCAGCGCCGCTCCGAAGGGGTCGGGTGAAGCTTTTGCTGCGTGTGGACCGAGCCGTCGCGCAGGAAGACGTAGGAGATGTTGAAAATGTCGCCATTGTCCATCCGGCTTGGGTGCGAGCCGCCGATGATGTTGATATTGTAGGAAACGGCGAGCTTTTCCATGAATGCAACATAGCGGGACGTATATTCGGAAATCTTCTCGATAGCCTCGATCGGTGCGAGCGGCTTGTGCTCGAGCGACAGGAGTTGCAGCGTGAAGAGTTCCGGGAACACGACAAAGTCGGACCGGTAGTCCGACGCGATGTCGACGAAATATTCGACCTGCGCTTCGAACTCGTCAATCGACTGGATCTTGCGCATCTGGAACTGCACGGTCGTGATGCGTACGCTTTCCGGAAGGTTCGTCCCGCCAAGGCTCGGCTTCGCCTTGATCTCTTCCTGTGCCAGCGGGTTCTTCCAGAACATATGCGTTGCATGGTTCATGGACGGTGCGTCGCCCGGCAGGTAGTTCTTCAGCACACCGATGGGCTCGAACCCCTGGCGCAGCTGGAATGAGATGACCTGGTCCTTCATTTTCGACCCCACGACGGCTTCGATATAGTCGGCCGGGTTCGGGTATTCCTTTGCACGTCGTGCATATCCGGGCATGCGTCCACCGAACACGATGCCCTTGAGTTCGAGATACTGGCAGAGTTCCTGGCGGACGCGGTAGAAGCGCTGCCCGATCCTGAGACGCCGGAAGTCCGGGTCGACGCCGACATCCATGCCATAGAGCACATCGCCTTCGGGATCGTGACGCGCGGCAAATCCGCCGCCGGTGATTTCGTCCCATGTGTGCGGCGCGAAAGCGACCTCAGAACTGATCATGAAGGTTGCGCAGTGGCCCACGGCCTTGCCCTCATACTCGGCAATGAACTGGCCTTCCGGGAACCGGTTGATGTGGCCGAGCAGGTTGTCGCGGGTGTAGCCCATGCCGTGGCCGTAGATCCGTTCTGACAGATTTATTATGGCCCCCACATCGGCCGGGGTCGCGTTGCGAATGATCAGTTTGGCGGCAGAGTTCGTCATGGAGGCTCCGGACAGATCGAGTTCAGGCATTATGGGACGCGGCTGGAGAAGGTCCAGTCAGTGGGGGAGGCGGAGGCTGGCACGCAGGCCGCCCAGTGCACTGTCTGACAGGCGCAGATCGCCTCCATGCGCTCTTGCCGTGTCGCGCGCAAGTGTCAGTCCCAGTCCAGTGCCGGACGCGTTTTGCGTCCGGGCTTCGTCGAGCCGGGAAAACGGTCGGAACGCCTCTTCCCGGCGTGCCGGCGGGATGCCGGGACCATTGTCATCGACATGGACTTCGGCGGCATGTGGACCATCCACCAGGGTGACGCGGACCTCGGTTGCGTACTTCACGGCATTGGAAATCAGGTTGTTGACGGCGCGCTTCAGGGCCAGCGGTCGCCCGGTCACGTCGATCACATTCGGGCCGCTGACGGCGACATGCTCGCCGAATCCGGCGGCCGCGTCGCGGACCAGGCGGGCAAGGTCCAGAGGGACAGGATCGTCGCCTTCTTCGCCGCGCGCGAATGTCAGGTATTCGTCCAGCATCATCGCCATCTCGTCGAGGTCTGATTGGGCTGCGCCGAGTTCCTCGGTCTGGTCCATCATGGCGAGGGAGAGTTTCAGGCGGGTCAGGGGTGTGCGCAGGTCGTGGCTGACGCCCGCGAGCATGGCGGTGCGCTGGTCAGCGAAGGCGGTGAGGCGGCTTTTCATGTCCAGCAAGGCGCGGGCCGCGTCGCGGACTTCGGTCGCGCCCGAGGGCCGGAAGTCCGGAACCTCCCGGCCACGACCGAACGCGCGCGCGGCTTCCGACAGGCGCAGAATGGAGCGGACCTGCTGGTTGAGGAAGGCCACGGCGAGCCCCAGCATCAGGAGGGACGAGGCGATCACCCAGACAATGAAGAAGTGCGAATTCACCGTCAGCGCGCGTTTCCGTTCGATCAGGATTTCGACCGTGTCGCTGCCTGACGGGAACCGGAAGTGGAGCATCGAGGAGGGGTCAACGCTGACATCGACGGGGACGCCCAGCCGGGTCGCCAGTTCTTCCTTGAGTGTCTGGCCGTAAGCGAAACTGTGCGTGAGTTGCGGCGCGCCAGATTCCGGATCGACATGGTCGCACGTGAAGGCCATGTCGAGGTCGCCCTCGAGACGCTCGCGTGTGATCGGCGTATCGGGACGGGCATCGCAATAGGACTGGATCAATGCCGCGTCGCGGGCGATGGACTGGGCCAGCTTGCGGTTCACCTCGGCGAGGTGGCTGTCATAATAATACCAGGTCATCAGGGCGAGGATGAGCACGACCGGCGCCACCACCATGAGGAGGCTGCGGGCGTAAAGCCCGCGTGGCGTAATATCTCTCAGGCGGGCCATGCGTGCCTCAGTCCGGCATCAGGCGGTAACCGACGCCCCGCACGGTCTGGATGTGGATGGGTTCGCGCGGATTGGGTTCGATCTTCCGGCGCAGGCGCGTCACCTGGACATCGACTGACCGCTCCATGCCGGCGGAGGTGAGCGCGGCGAGGTCTTCGCGGTCAACCGGTTCACCCGCATTGGCGGCCAGAACGGTCAGCAATTGCAGTTCGGCATCTGTCAGGCGGATGCGCTTGTCGCCTTCGCGCAATTCCCCCCGGGCGGCATTGAAGACGAGGCCGGACATCTCGACCTCGTCGGGCGGCACGTCCTTGTGTGACCGCCGCAGGATGGCGGCGCAGCGCAGGGCCAGTTCCTCCGGTTCGAAGGGTTTGGCCAAATAGTCGTCGGCGCCGGTTTTCAGTCCTGCGATGCGGTCGCTGGCTTCACCGCGCGCGGTGAGCAACATGACCGGCGTTTCCTTCTGGCGCCCTTCACGGATGGCGGCGAGCAGTGACAGGCCATCCTCGCCCGGCATCATGACGTCGAGGATGGCGAGGTCGAATGTCATGGTTGCCAGAAGGCGACGCGCGGCGGCAGCGTCGCTGGCGGTCGTGACCCGGTGGCCCTCGCGTGACAGGAAGCGTTTCAGCAGGTCGCGGATACGGTCGTCGTCATCGACGACCAGGATATGGGCGGGGTCCGTCATCGCCGCCTCACTTGGCCAGCGCTTCGAGCGCGAGGCGCATGCCGGCCACCGCGTCTGGCCCGGCGGCCCGGAAGGCGAGGCGCAGGCGTTCGCGCAGCACAATGGCGATGGGCGTTGTCAGCGT
This sequence comes from Alphaproteobacteria bacterium, assembly GCA_018830285.1. Classification (GTDB taxonomy): domain Bacteria; phylum Pseudomonadota; class Alphaproteobacteria; order Caulobacterales; family Hyphomonadaceae; genus Hyphomonas. The sequence continues at coordinate 53,914 of JAHJSB010000063.1, read as the reverse complement.
CACGCCGGCGTCCGACAGGACCAGGGTGCGGCGCCGACCGTCGCGCTCTTCGCGTTCGCGCGCGATCAGGCCGCGCGTGTCCAGTCCACCGATGAGGCGGGCAAAGGTCGGCACTGTCATGCCGAGCGAATCGCGCATTTCGCTGACCGTCCGGCCCGGTTCGTAACGGATCGATATGAGAATTTGCATCTCTGGCTTGCTCAGCCCCGCTTTCCTGCGGGCCGTTTCTGCTGCAGACATGAGTTCGCGCCCCCCCGCCATCAGGAGGCCGACACCTCGATCAAGCTCCTGATCCATCAGGAAAAGGCGCGGATCGAAGGGGCGGTTCAGGTTGACGTCAGGGGCCATAGTCTGAAATGAACGCGAATACATAAAAAGTGCAAGCGAGGAGCGCTGAAATCCATGGCAAGTATCCCCTATGACGACCGTGACGGGTACATCTGGATGGACGGTGAGTTCGTCCCGTGGCGGGATACGAAAGTGCATCTCCTGACGCACGCGCTGCACTATGCATCTGCGGTGTTCGAGGGCGAGCGCGCCTATGGCGGCAGGATCTTCCGCTCACTTGACCATTCCAAGCGCCTGCACAATTCCGCGCGCATCATGGGATTCGAGATTCCGTTCACGGTTGAGCAGCTGGAAGCGGCCAAGCGCGAAGCGCTGGCAAAGTCGGGCCTCGAAAGCGCATATATCCGGGCGATTGCCTGGCGCGGGTCTGAAATGATGGGCGTCTCGGCCCAGAACAACACGATCCACCTTGCTGTCGCGGTCTGGTCCTGGGGCGACTATTTTGCCGACAAGATGAAGGGCATTAGGATGACGCATGCCGAGTGGCGCCGTCCGGCCCCCGACACGGCGCCCTGCCATGCCAAGGCCGCTGGACTCTACATGATTTGCACGCTGTCCAAGCATGCCGCGGAGAAGGCTGGCTATGCCGACGCGCTGATGCTCGACTATCGCGGACAGGTCGCCGAGGCGACGGGCGCGAACATCTTCTTCGTGCGCGACAATGCGCTACACACGCCGACACCGGACTGTTTCCTCAACGGGCTGACCCGCCAGACCGCGATCAAGCTCGCCAAGGCCCGTCAGATCGAAGTCATCGAGCGCGCCATCATGCCGGACGAACTGGCGACATTCTCCGAGTGCTTCATCACCGGCAGCGCCGCCGAGATCACGCCAGTCGCGGAAATCGGCGCGCACACTTACAAGCCGGCCGAGATCAGCCATTCCCTGGTCGACGACTATACAAGGCTCGTGAACGGCAAGATGGAACTCGCGCTCTAGCACGGAGGCCCGCCAGCCGATGCCTGATACGGCACCAGCACAAGACCTCAAGGCCATCGCGGCGCAGGCGGACCTGCATCACCAATACCTGCTCGGGCTCGAGCTGATGGTCGCCACCCGTGAGGGGCCGACTGTTGTTGGCGACTGGATGTTCCGCCTGTTCCGGCGCCAGCACGAGGAGAAATTCCTCTCCAGTTTCCGCAAGCTGGGCCTGGATGACCTGCCGGATGCCGTCGCCTGCGCGCGTTATCACGTGCTGTCGAACAGTATGGGCGGGGTGACGGTCGAATATATGGCAGAGTCGGACACGAAGGCCTGGGTGCGCTTTCGCTATCCGCGCTGGATGTATGACGGCCCGGCGATCTGCGGGGTGCCCGTCGAGGCGAGCCGAGGCTTCCTTAAAGGCTGGTACGCCCAGAATGGCGTCTCGCTCAAGAATCCGCGCCTCGGCTTTGTCTGCGTCTCGGAAGACATGACCGGCCAGTTCGGCCTGTGCGGCTATTTCCGCGAATACGATCACGACCTGAGTGACGACGAACGTCTGCAGTTCGCGCCCGGTGAAGCCCCCCCGCCCTATGACCCGGCGCAGCAGCCTGCGCCACCAGCGGGGGAGTGGGATGCGGCCCGTCTCGCCAAGGCGAACCGGAACTATGCGGTGGAATATATCCGCAATGGAGTGCGCGAACTGGTCAACGTTCTGGGGCAGGACCGGGCATTGGAACTGGCGAAACTCGCAGCTCGCCTGACCGGCCTGCAGCAGTACCGGCACATGGCTGATGCTGTGGGCGGCGCCGATGGCGGGCCTGTCGAGGCGTCGCATATGCTGGCGGCGATGTTTGGTGGCATGGGCGACGGCGTGACTTTGGCGGCAGGCAACGGGGCCGGGCAGGCGGTGCTGCATCATCGCGGTCTCAGGATCGTGCGCGGCCTGGACGGTGACGAACGCAGCCACCTGCTCGCCTGCTGGACCGAACTATGGCGCGGCGCAGTGCACTCATGTCGTCAGTTCATGCACGTCGACGTCGCCAATACAGCGGACGGGCTCGACTGGACGATCACGCCGCGCGAGGTCACCTGACCTCAGGCTTCGCCGGCCTGGTCGTCCTTGATCCAGACTTCGACCGGGCCCTTGAGCAGCATGGTGAGCGGGTTGCCCTTGCGGTCGACGGCCTTGCCCGCAGAGACGCGAATCCAGCCTTCGGAGAGGCAATATTCCTCGACATTGGTTTTCTCTTCGCCCTTGAAGCGCACGCCGATGCCGCGCAGCAGCAGGGCCTCGTCATAGAAAGGGCTTTTCGGATTGATGCTCAGGCGGTCGGGGAGTGTGTCTGTCATGGGAACGATCTTTGCCTCGTCCCTCGGCCGGACTCAAGAGGCTGTTTCAGGGACGCAGGATGGCACCGACCTCAACGAGCTGCGCGAACATGTCGGTGATCGCCGTACTGATGGGGTGGTAGACTAGGCCAAGTTCCCGCTGCGACCTGGAATTGTCGGCCCGCCAGGCGAGTTTCGGCTCCGAAGACGGGGCCTCGGCGGTGGGGAAAGGCCAAGCGGTGCCGAATTTTTCCCGCAGCACGTCGGCGATGTAGATGAAACCGTGGGCTTCCGCGAAGGTGATGTGGCGGCCCTCGGCCTCCGGAACGAAGCCTGCGCGCATATGCGCCTCGGCAACGTCCCGCACGTCGACCATGCCGATCTCGCGCGGCGGCGCGCCATCCTTCAAGGCGCCGCTGCCAAAGGCTTTCATGTAGCTGAAGGACTCGGACGTCTGGTCCGGGCTGATGCCGGGGCCCAGCACGAGCGCGGGGTTGATGACGACGAGCTTCCAGCGGTCCTGCGCGCCAGCCATCTCCCAAGCGGCCTTCTCGGCCAGCGTCTTCGAATAGTTGTACGGCGTGACGGTCAGGGACGAGGATGTGTTCCAGTCATTCTCCGTCAGGACACCGCCTGGCGCCTTGGCGACGTCTTCGATCACGCCATAGATAGCCGCACAGGAGCTGGTGACCACGACACGCCGGACACTTTCGACTTCGTTGGCTGATTCGAGCACGTTGCGCGTGCCGTTAAGCGCCGGATCGACGAGGTCGCGCTGGGGATCGGCGACTGTCACCGTGAAGGGGGATGCGGTGTGGAAGACGACGGCGCAGCCCTGCATCGCCTCCTTGTAGCTGCCGGGATCGAGCAGGTCTGCCGTGAAGAATTTGATGGTGCCGGGCTTTGCGTCTGCCAGCGCCTGGAGCGGCCCGGTCTTGTTCGCATTTGACGGGTCACGCACGGCGGCGTGGACGGTGAAGCCCTCGTCCAGCAGGCGGCTGACCAGCCAGCCGGCGACATAACCGGTCGCACCTGTCACGAGGACCGGGGCGCTTGTGTCATAGGTCGGAACGGGTGCGGTCATGGTGTGGGTCTTTCTTCAAAGCAGCGGGCAGCAGGTGCTGGCGTGACCCTGCGCACATAGGCGCGCGGGGCGCGTTTAGCCAGTCAAACAGCCATGCATTGCCCCCAGACGCGCAGCAGGTTGCCCCCGAAGAATTGTGCTGCCTCCGGTTCACTGAGGCCGCGTTTCAGCAACAGGCCGGCCAGGTCCGGCAAGCGGCGGTAATCGTCGAAGACGGGTTTGTAATTGCCATCCATGTCGGTGCCCATGCAGACATGGTCGATGCCGACGGACTCGATCAGATGGAATATCCGGTCGGCATATCCGTCTAGGGTGCTGATTCCGATGCCGCTCGGCCAGGCGCCGACCAGGCCGCCGGTTGCGGCGACGTCGCGGGCTATATCCGCTGAAATGAAACGGGGATGTTGCAGCTCCGGGCTGTTGACATGCGTGTGCGAGAACATGACCGGTTTGTCGGTGATCTCCAGCACGCGCCGGGCTGCGCTTTCCGGCATATGGGCGAGGTCGATCAACATGCCGAGCCGGTTCATCTCGCGTACAATGGCCTCTCCGGCCGCCGACAAGGCGCTGTCATGGCCTGCGGCGGTCATTGGTTCGCTGATCTCGTTGGCGCGATAGTGCATCAGCGTGATTGAGCGCACACCGTCATCATGGGCTTCCTGCAACCGCTCGCTGGAGCCGCTCAGGAAATCGGCACCTTCGACCGTCCAGATCGCGCCCGGCCTGCCTGAGGCCCGCACGGCCTCCATCTCACCGGGAGAAGACATGGTGGTGACAAGGCCGTCGCTGGCGAGCTTTTTCAGGTTGGCGATCTGGGTCTTGTAGCTTGCCCAGGCCTCGCCCGGCTTGAATGGGCGGCGTTCGACAAGGCCTTTTTCCTTCGACAGGTCGAGGACGTTGAAATCCGCCACGGCGGCGAAACTGGATGCGGCAAGGCCGCCCGCCACCATGTCGCCCACGGTGCGCCGCTCGAAACTGCCCTTGGCGGAATAGACTCGCAGCAGGGGCGGCAGGCCGCTGGCGCCGCGCACGAAGGTCTGGCCCGGATGGGCATGGGCATCCACCGCCGGGTTGGCTTTCAGGAAGCTCACGCCACGTGCGTGCTCTTCCGCCGTGAACTCAAACCCGAGCGGGGCCGGCCCGGGCCGCTTGCGCAATGTGTGAACGCCGTAGGCAGCACCGGCGAGGGTAGCCACCCCGGCACCGAGCATGACGCGCCGCGTTAGCTTGCCCATGGTGTTCCTCCTGCACGTTTTCTCCCACTAGCCGCGCGGTGGCGGGCGGCGTCAAGCAGGTGCAGGACGGTCAGGCCAGTTCGGTGGTGGCAGCGTCATCCTTGGCAGAGGCGCGTTTGTAGGCGTCGCGGGAACACACGCGCTCCGAATAGGCAACCATTTCGGGGCTTGACGGGATCGAGCCGAATTGCACGCCCCACGTGACCTGTGAGCCGACATAGACGTCGGCAGCGGTAAACCGGTCGCCGCAGATGAAGGGCCGGTCGGCGATGGCGGAGATCAGCACCTTGCGCGTCAGGTCAAAGTCGCCGTAGCCGACCATGCGTTTCTTGTCCTCCGGGATGTCGATGCCGAGCGACCTGTTGGCCACGGCCGCCTCGACCGGTCCGGCGGCAAAGAACAGCCAGCGGTAATAGTCGGCGCGCTCGTCCGGCGTCGGCGCGAGCCCGGCTTCCGGAAAGGCGTCTGCCAGGTAGGCGCAGATGGCGGCGCATTCGGTGACGGTCTTGCCGCCGTGAACGATGGCCGGAACCTTGCGCATCGGATTGATGGCCAGGTATTCTGGCGCATGCATCTCCCCGTCGTATTTGATGATGCGGGTGTCATAGTCCGCGCCGGTCTCTTCCAGCATCCAGCGGGCGATGCGCCCGCGCGACATCGGGTTTGTGTACAAGGTCAGTTTTTGGGTCATCGGCGTCCCTCCGTTGCGCTCACGAGCGTTGCGTCAGGTATAAGGGGAGTCAACGCTCATGCCTGTCAGCAGTGTGAGAATCCCGCCACATACTCCCTGGGATGGGGCGGTTTGCGACGGGATCTGGAGGGTTTCTCAGGGGGGCAGGACGGCTTTTCGGCCAGTCTGTCCCATGGAAAGGCCAAGCCTATTTGTTCGGCTGGGGCGTGTAGCGCAGGTAGGGCTTCACCACATTATGGCCCTTCGGGAACAGGCGCGCGATCTCTGCCGGATCGGTCAGGGACGGCACGATGATCACGTCCTCGCCGTCACGCCAGTTCACAGGCGTCGCCACCTTGTGATTGTCGGTCAGCTGCAGGCTGTCGATCAGGCGCAGGACTTCGTCGAAGTTGCGGCCCGCGCTGGGCGGGTAGACGATCGAAGCGCGGATCTTCTTGTTCGGGTCGATGACATAGACTGCCCGAACGGTGACCTTCGCGTCGGCGTTCGGGTGGATCATGTTATAGAGCGTCGCCACCTTGCGCTCGGTATCGGCGATGATCGGGAACTGCACGCTGGTATTCTGGGTCTCCTCGATATCCTTGATCCAGCGCTTGTGGTCTTCCACGCTGTCGACCGAGACGACGAGGGCCTTGGCGCCGCGCTTGGCGAATTCGTCCTTGAGTTTCGCGGTATAACCGAGTTCGGTCGTGCAGACCGGCGTGAAATCGGCCGGGTGGGAGAAGAAGACGACCCAGTCCTTGCCGGCCCATTCATGAAACTTGATCCGGCCTTCGGTTGTGTCGGCTTCAAAGTCGGGGGCAACATCGCCAATAAGAAGGCTCATTATTCAAACTCCTGTGACTTGATTTCTGGATCGAAAATGGTGCCTAAGGACGGCATAACCAATGCGCGGCACCTGAAGGTGTCGATCAGTTTTTCTAATGGTCCCGGCAGAGCGAGCAAAATACGCCCATGAAACGCCTGATCCTGATGCGGCATGCCAAGACCGAGCCCTGGACCGAAGGGATCGACGATTTCGGCCGCGCGCTGACCGACCAGGGCCATTCCGACGCCCGCCGCGTTGCCGAGGAGATCGTCGCACTTGGTTGGAGCCCCGAACGCATTCTCGTGTCGACCGCTCGCCGGGCGCGCGAAACCTGTTCGGAAGTGGCGAAAGTGGTGGAAGGGGAACGTGTCCGGCCGATGGAGGCGCTCTATCTTTCCGGTATGCGCGGCATCGCCGAAGCGGTTCGCCAGAATGACGGCGCCGCGACGCTCATGGTGATCGGGCACAATCCCGGCCTGCACGATTTTGCACTGAGCCTGCTGCGGGATGGCGGAAGTCGCGATCATCTGAGTTCGGAACGGCTGAACGAGAAGTTTCCAACGGCGTGTGCCGCCCTGTTCGAGGCCGACGAGGATGGCGCATTCCTGCCGGTGCATTTCAAGCTGGCCGATGTCATGCGGGCGCGCGATTTCCGGGAAGCCGATCCGGCCTGACTACCAATGCGTAGACGCCACCCTGCCTTGGAGAGGACAGGATGGCGTCAGGAGCTGCAGGCGAGCGAGGTCGGGGAGAGGCGGCGTTCGCCGGAGAGCGCAGCTCCTGTGCGTGTTCAGCCTGCCTTTCTGGCAGCATGAACCTTGCTGAGCTCGGGGCTGTCGATCGCCTTGACGACCTTGTTCATTGTCCGAGCCGTGCACAGCGTGGTGACGAAGTTGCGGCCGACCGAGAAGTTTTCATGTTCGGCAGCGCAGCGTTGGGACACCTCCCCGCGAATCTTTGTGTACTCTGCCTGCGCGCCTTCTGCGCTTTCGGTGGCGGCACGGTCGAATTCGACGGCCATTTCGAAATTGTCGCTGGCGGCAAAGGCTGGCGTGGCGATCAGGGAGGTGGCGAGGGCGGCGGCGATCAGGGTGCGTTTCATCTCTTTGGTCCTTTTTTGCTTTTCGGGAGGAAGCCGGCGCTGCGAGCCCAGGGGCAGGCGGCGCAGCGCCGGGATGGTGCAGACGTGTCAGTGGGCTTCGCGGCGAGCGAAGCGGCGGCGGCGACGAACGAGCAAGCCGGGACGACCCCCAAGGCTGACATCATTGGCCGGTGTGGACCGGGCCGTTGCCGAGCCGGTCAGGATGGTACGGGCCATCGTGGCGGCGGGGGCAGGTGTTTCGACGTCGTTGAGACGGGCGCGGGGGGTCATTTTCTTCTAGTCCTTCTTGCTTGGTTTGAATGTCTCTGGCGAACCATTCCGCCGTCGACACAATCAAGATAGGATGGACTTTATCGAAAAGCAATAAGAATTTATCGAAAAAAAATAAAATCGAGATAAATTCGGGTCTTAAACCTCATTGTTATTCGATATGGTAGCATGAGATCGCGTTGCAAGGCCCGTTAACTCCGCTTCATGTTGGAAAAATCCGGGCGCGCGGTACGTCAAATCGCAGGCGCGCGCGCGGATTCGGCTGTTTCGGGCATTTTAAGGTCAAATGCGAGCTGACGCGGACCGGCCCCGGGGCGCGCCTTGCTCAGCCGCGGCGATGTCGTTGTCGTCCGCTGTGAGCCCGGCCCATCCGACCTGGCAGGGGTGGCCTTGCTGGCATAAAGCCTGTCACGCGCTTCGCGGGCCGCAGCCATGTGATCGACGATACGCATTGGATAGGTCTGGCCCAGAACGATGCTGGCTTTTGCCAGTTCGGACTTGGGTGCGTCCCAGGGGGCATGGATGTGTGCGGTGGGCAGCGCGGCCAGTTCCGGCACCCAGCGGCGAATGAAGTCACCGTCGCGGTCATGGTCGAGCGACTGTTTCACCGGGTTGTAGATGCGCGGGATACCGGACCCTGCGGCGCCGGATTGCAATTGGGCCTGAGGGTAATGGATCCCGGCCTCGAAATCCGTGAACAGGGCCGCCAGGCGTGACGCCGGCTGGCGCCAGTCCATCCAGAGGTGCTGCGCGGCGAAGGCCATCACCATCGCGCGCATGCGATGGTTCAGCCAGCCGGTCTGGTTCAGCGAGCGCATGCAGGCATCCAGAAAGGGAAACCCGGTCCTGCCATTGATCCAGGCCTCGAGGCGCGGATCACCGTCGGCCACGATATCGCGCAGGCCATCGGGCGTGGCGAGCAGGTTGCGACTGTCGATCGATGTCTGATCGTCGAGTTTCTGGATGAAGCGGCAATGCCATTGCAGGCGGGAGAGGAAACTGTCGAGAGACGCGGCAAAGGTGGAGTCACCATCCAGCTCCAGGTCCGTCCGCGCCCGCGCGGCAGCCTGCCAGGCCTCGCGGATCGACACGGTGCCGAAGGCGAAATGGGGTGACAGGCGCGAACAGGCGGCCTCGGCCGAATGCGGGCTCGACATGGCCGTTCGGTAGCGCCGGCCGCGTGCGGCGATGAAGGAGCGCAGGAGTTCGACGCCTTCGGCGCGTCCGCCCGGCTGCCGCTTGGGGCAGGGGTCCGCTGGGAGACGGAAATCTTCCGCGAGAGGCCATTCGCCGGCTGGAACGTTCGATGGCCGGAGCGAGTCGGGTGCCTTGGCTCGCGGGGCCAGCATATGGGATTCCCAGCGCCGGGCCCAGCCTTCGGCGCCGTTCAGCCGCCGAATGACGCCGTTCTGCGGTTGCTCGCGCAGGGCCACGCCAGCCTTGACGGCCCAGCGCTGGACCGCACGGTCGCGGTCAAAGGTCCATTGCGGGCCGGTTTCCTCGTGCGCGTGGATCGCCGCAATGCCGTGTCGCTTGTGGAGTTCGCCGAGAACTTGCGTTGCATCGCCAACCCGCAGGCAGAGAGCAGACCCGCGCGCCTTGAGGGCTTCGTCCAGGCTCTGGAGGCTCTCCACGAGGAAGTCGAACTGGCGCCGAGAATGTTCCGGCAGGGCCCAGAAGCCCGGCTCGAAGATATAGAGCGGCAAAACCGGTGCGCCGCTTGCTACCGCTGCAAGGAGGGGCGCGTGATCGTGAACCCTGAGGTCCCGCTTGAACCAGACAACATGCAGGTCAGTCATGGAACAAACATAGAACATTTCAGCAAGCGCTCAAGCTTTTTCTGCATCCGGGCAGGCGCGAGAGGATACCTCGCGAAGAATGTTTCGGAAGCGAAACGATTCTAATTTGTGATTTGTGGCCCCGACCTATCCGCAGGTCTTTGCTGCCGGGGTGGGTGCCCATGGAATCTTTTCTCTCGAAAGGGAAAAGAAAATCCGGCGAGGGACATTGTCCCTACCGGAGCCCGACGCGGCCTTGGCCGAAACCGCAGCGCTCGGATTCGGCCGGGCCTATCCCGGACAATCCGCCATGACGGTGCTGCAGGGTGACCAGGCAGGCAACGCGTGCCGCGCTGCTCGACCAGGTCTGGCCTGATGGAACAGAATTCATCGTTTTGCCGCCGGGCCCGCCGCGCGCGAAGCCGCGCGCTCTCAACTATGGGCTGGCGCGCGCCCGGGGTGCCTATATCGTCGTATACGATGCCGAAGACTGCCCCGACCCAAGGCAATTGCGCGACGCTGTGGCGGCCTTTGCGCGGGGGCCGTCCAGTCTCGCCCCCTTCCGGCGCCCCTCGTGGGGGCGCCGGAAGGGGGCGGCTGGCTGTCGGCGCAGTGGGCGCTGGAATATGCCATCCAGTTCGGACGTATCCTGCCAGCGCTCGCCCGTCTCGGCCTGCCGATCGCGCTGGGCGGCACCAGCAATCATTTCAATCGTGCGAGGCTGATCGAGGCGGGCGGATGGGACGCGTGAAACTTGACCGAAGACGCCGACCTCGGATTGCGCCTGGCCCGTCGCGGCGCGCGGGTCGCCATGATTGCCCCGCCGACCCTGGAAGCGCCGCCAGAGCAGATGGGCGTGTGGCTGGCGCGGCGCTCGCGCTGGCTGAAAGCATTCCTGCAGACCTGGCTCGTGCTGATGCGGACGCCGACTGCGTCGATTCGGGAAATGGGGCTCGCCGGGTTCGTGTCGATGCAATTGACCCTTGGCGCGGCGATCCTGTCGGCAATCTTGCATGGCCCGTGGGCCCTGTGGTGCCTTCTATGTCTGTGCCTGCCGGACCTGTCGCTCGGCCAACTCGGAACGGGCGTGATGGTCGTGTCGTACCTGGCCGGTGTGGCGGCGGGCGTTGCTGCGCCGGGGCACTGGGGCGAGCGACCCTTGATCGTTGCGCTGACGGCGCCACTTTACTGGCCGCTACAGTCCGTCGCCATGGCGCGCGCCCTGTATGGCTTGTGCCATGCGCCGCACTTCTGGGCCAAGACTCCGCACGGTGTTCCGTCGCCCTGAATGAACCGCAAAATGTTTTACCCAGCGTCAGGCTTGGCGTCAGTGCCGCGGAGATTTAGGGTTGGGCGAGACACAATGCCTGACAATTGAGGAGCCGTTCCCATGGCCTATGACGTCACCGAAGATCTGGACGCGTTTCGCGTCGAAACGCGTGACTGGCTGGAGGCGAATTGCCCGCCCTCCATGCGCACACCGATGACGGACGACGAGATCGTCTGGGGTGGCAAGCGCGGCACATTCGTCAATCCGGAATCGGAGACCTGGCTGGACCGGATGGGCGAGAAGGGCTGGACTGCTCCCGAATGGCCCGCAGCCTATGGCGGCGGCGGACTGACCAAGGACGAGAACCGCGTGCTGCAGGAAGAATTGCGCCGAATCAAGGCGCGGCCAGCGCTGTTCTCGTTCGGCCTATGGATGTTTGGCCCGGCCCTGCTCGAGTTTGGCAATGAAGAGCAGAAGAAGCGCTTCCTGCCGGACATCGTCAAAGGCAAGACGCGCTGGTGCCAGGGCTATTCCGAGCCGGGCGCCGGCTCTGACCTCGCCGGCCTGCAGACCCGCTGCGAAGACAAGGGCGACCATTACCTGATCAATGGCCAGAAGGTGTGGACATCCTATGCCGACCAGGCCGACTGGATTTTCTGCCTCGTGCGGACCGACACCTCGTCCAAGCATGAGGGCATCAGCTTCATCCTGTTCGACATGGAAAGCCCCGGCGTTGAAGCGCGCCCGATCTTGCTGATCTCCGGATCGTCGCCGTTCTGCGAAACCTTCTTCACCGATGTCAAAGTACCGAAGGACCAGCTGGTCGGACGCGTGAATGGCGGCTGGGAAATCGCCAAGCGCCTGCTGCAGTTCGAGCGTTCATCGATTTCGGCTGGCGGCTTCGGCGGCACCGGCGGGTCGGGCATTCTCGGCCCGGAAGAATACGCCAAGATGCACGTCGGCACTGACAGTGAGGGCCGGATCGCCGATGGTGACCTGCGTGGCCGCATCGCCGACCACAAGATGTATGCCAAGGCGTTCAGCCTGACGGTCCAGCGCCAGACCGAGCAGGCCAAGGCTGGCCAGCAGGTGGGCCATACCGCGTCCATCCTGAAATATGGCGCGGCCAAGATGAACCAGGACCGCCACGAGCTCCTGATCGAAGCGCTGGGTTCGGAAGCGCTCGGCTGGGAAGGGGAGGGCTTTGACGAGAATGCCATGAAGGCGACGCGCGGCTGGCTGCGTTCGAAGGGCAACTCGATCGAAGGCGGTACGAGCGAAATCAACCTCAATGTCGTCGCCAAGCGCGTACTCGGCCTGAAGGACCATCAATAGTCATGACTTTCGTACTCACTGAAGACCAGGAAATGCTGCGCGACACGGCCCTCGCGTTCGTGCGCGATGAATTGCCAGTGACCCACTTGCGTGCCCTGCGCGACAAGGGCGCCAACGGCCATGATGCGGGCACCCGCAAGAAGCTGGCCGAGCTCGGCTTCTTCGGTGTCATCATTCCCGATGAGCCGGGCGGCGAACATTTCGGCCTTGTCGGCCTCGGCCAGATCCTCGAGGCGCAGGGGCGCACGCTCGCCGCGACGCCGCTGTTGCAGACGGCCCTGATCGCCGCGTCCGCCATCCAGCTGGGCGGCAGCAAGGCCATGCAGGCCGAATGGCTGCCAAGGATTGCGGCGGGTGAGACGACGTTCGCGCTCGCGCTCGACGAGACGGCGCATTTCTCGCCGCTGAATGTGGCGACCGAGGCCGAGAGCAACGGCCAAGGCTATACGCTGAACGGCATGAAGCGCTTCGTGCCGGGCGGCCACGATGCGGAGATGTTCATCGTCGTAGCGCGCACGTTCGGCGAGGCCGGTGACCGTCATGGTATTACGCTGTTCCTCGTGCCTGCCAAGGCGAAAGGCGTTACCGTCCAGGAGCTCAGAACCGTTGATGCACATGGTGCAGCCCATGTGACACTTGATGACGTGATGGTGGGACCTGGTGCAGTGCTCGGACCCGTCGATGAAGGCGCCGATGTGCTCGAGCCTGTGCTCGACCGCGCCGCCATCGGCATGGCAGCCGAAATGCTCGGATCGTCCGTCGCCGCATTCGAAATGACGCTTGAATACCTGCAATCCCGCAAACAGTTCGGCCAGCTGATCGGCTCGTTCCAGTCGATGCAGCACCGCGCGGCGAAGATGTTTACAGAGATCGAGATGACCCGCTCCTGCGTGGCGGCCGCCTTGGCGGCCGTTGATTCAGGCAAGGGCGACGTTGCCGAACTGGCAAGCCTTGCGAAGGCAAAGGCCGGCGAACTCGTACATCTCGTATCGAATGAATGCGTCCAGATGCATGGCGGTATCGGCATGACGGATGTGGCTGATCCGGGCCTCTACATGAAACGCGCCCGTGTGCAGGAAGCCCTGTATGGGGGTGCCAGCTGGCACCGCGACCGCTACGCACGCCTGCAGGGATTCTGATCTTTTCAGGCACCAGACATGAAAAAGCCGGGCCAGCAATGCTGAGCCCGGCCTTCTTTTAATCCGTAAGCGGATTGAAGTCTTATCCCTTGAGGACTGAACCCTTTTTCAGGGCCTTGGCGATGAGATAGTACATCACCGGGCGGTGCTTGGCGCGAACCGACTTGCCATAAGCGGCAATGGCGGCTGCAATCCCGGCGTCTGCCTTGGCTTCATCCGTGACGCCGAGCTTCTTGGCGACGAAGCCCTTGCGCACGCGGGCGAGCTCTTCCTTGTCGGAAGCTGCGATAGTGGCCGTGTCGGATTTGTAGATGGTTGGGCCGGATGCTTTCACGGCAGCTTCGAGCAGCGCCATGTCAGGACGGGCTTCGCCGACTTTTTCTTTCAGGTCGGCGATGTATTTTTCCATCAGCACTTCTTTCGCTGATGGCGCCTTGGCGGGCGCAGCGATTTTTGGTGCAGGCGCAGCCTTCTTGGCGGCAGCAGGTTTCTTGGTTTTTGGCTTGGTTGTTTTTGCCATGGGATTGTCTCCTCAATGGGCCCGGAAGCGGGCGGTTTTTGTCTTACGCAGCTAATATCTCGAATCATTTCGACACGCGCAGGCACACTGACCGTTTTTTTCGCAGCCTGCCAACCCCCTTTAGGCGCACGAGCTGCATCTGTCTCTCCCGAAGAAATCTGTAAGCAGATTAATATTCAGATCGCGATTTGCGATTCTCGACATGGTGCATGAGGCGTGTCGCGCATGCCTGCATGCGCTTTGTTGACGATGCCGGGTGCATGGCCCAAGGCTGAGCATGTGGAAAAACTACAGGGAGTTCAACATGCTGCGCTTTGTTCCGTTTCTCGCAATCTCCGCACTGTTCGTCTTGTGCCTGCTGGGTTTAGAGTCGGTTGTGTGGTTGCGTGCGGCGGCCGCCATACTTGGCGTCCTTGTGTTACTTGGGCTCTACGATTTTTTCCAGCGGCGCCACACCTTGTGGCGCAACTTTCCTATCCTTGCGCATATCAGGTGGATGGCGGAAGAGCTGCGTCCCTTCTTCCGATCCTACATTGTCGAGAGCGATACAGAAGGACGACCGTTCAATCACGAACAGCGCGCGCTTGTCTATCGGCGTGCAAAGAATGTGTCCTCGGTCGAACCCTTCGGCAGCCTGCTCGATATCGACAAGCCGCCCTATGAATGGCTCGCGCATTCCATCGCGGCCAAGCACACGGCAGGCGACTGTCCGCGTGTGCGTGTCGGCGCACCCGGAACGACGCAGCCCTATTCGGCCAGCGTTTTCAACATCTCGGCGATGAGTTTCGGGGCGCTTGGCGCGCACGCGATCGAGGCGCTGTCGACCGGGGCGAAGAAGGGTGGCTTTTACCACGACACCGGCGAGGGCGGCGTGTCGCGATACCACCGCGCCGGTGGAGGCGATCTCGTCTGGGAAATCGGGTCAGGCTATTTCGGCTGCCGCGCGAGCGATGGCACGTTTGACGCGGCCCGGTTCGAAGACGTCGCGAAGGACCCTCAGATCAAGATGATCGAGATCAAGCTGAGCCAGGGTGCCAAGCCGGGCCATGGTGGCGTGTTGCCGGGCGCCAAGGTGACGGCGGAGATCGCTGCCACACGCGGCATTCCGATCGGCGAGACCTGCTTCTCGCCACCCGGGCATTCTGCCTTCTCCACACCGATCGAGATGATGGAGTTCGTGGCGCACCTGCGGGACCTCTCCGGCGGCAAGCCTGTTGGCATCAAGTTCTGCGTCGGCAACCGCTGGGAGATTCTCGCATTGTGCAAGGCAATGCTGGAAACCGGAATCCGCACGGACTTCATGGTCGTCGATGGCGGGGAAGGCGGCACCGGCGCCGCGCCGGCGGAATTCCTGGACCATGTTGGCGCGCCACTGCGCCAGGGCCTGGTGCTGACGCGCAATGCGCTGATCGGCACAGGCCTCAAGGATCATGTCCGCCTGGCTTGTTCAGGCAAACAGACGAGCGCGTTTGCGCTGGCATCATCCATGGCGCTGGGCGCCGACTGGGTGAACACAGCGCGCGGCTTCATGTTCTCGCTGGGCTGCATCCAGTCGCTCAACTGCCACAACAATACCTGCCCGACAGGTATTGCGACTACGGACAAGGGCCGCCAGCGCGGACTGGTCGTCGCCGACAAGGCAGAGCGGGTCTACAATTTCCACCGCAACACGGTGAAGGCGCTGATGGAAGTCGTGGGCGCCGCCGGGTGCGAACATCCGGCCGAACTGACGCCGCGCCACATCATGCACAGGGTGACAGAGGATATCACGCTTCCGGCTCACCGGGCTTACGACCTGCTTGAGGAGAACGCGCTGCTGGATGCGCCGGAGGACACGAAGCTCGCTGATGAATGGGCCATGGCCCAGGCTGCGTCGTTCCGCCCCCTGAGCCTCTGACGTCGATTCTTAGCTGCCATTGGCTTCCGACTGCAGCATCGTATAGCGCTCGATCCCGATGCGTTCGATCAGGTCGAATTGCGTTTCGAGATAATCGACATGCTCTTCCTCATTGGTGAGGATCTTGCCGAACAGGTCGCGGCTGACATAGTCGCGAACCTTTTCTGCATGCTCCATGGCATCGCGGAGCAGCGGGATGGCCGTCATTTCCATCTTCATGTCGCACTCGAGGATTTCGTGAACGCTTTCGCCGATATGGATCTTTCCGAGGTCCTGCAGGTTGGGCAGGCCACCCAGGAAGAGGATGCGCTCGATCAGCCAGTCGGCGTGATGCATTTCCTCGATCGACTCCTTGTGCTCATGCTCGGCCAGCTTGCTGACGCCCCAATCCTTGAGCATGCGCGCGTGCAGGAAGTACTGGTTGATCGCGGTCAGTTCGTTCCTGAGACAGAGGTTCAGGAATTCGATGACTTTGGTGTCGCCTTTCATGGGGCTCTCCTGCTCTTGGTAAATGTGTGTGTTCGCGGGATAGGTGAATGCGGCGGCAAATGCAAGAAATTGTCGAATAAAAACAAGTTCATCTGCAAGTGAGACACAGTCTCAGCGGGGGCTGAAACGCAGTCTCAATCCACTGGATTACTCGGCAGCGATGAGGGCCGGTGATGGCGCCCTGAGGTCCATTTCCTGGGAGATGATCTCGCCGATCGAACAGCTGCATTTCCCGCAATTGAACTTGCAGCCATGATGGGCCTGCACGGCATTTGGGCTGCGCGCACCAGCATCGACCGCAGCGCGGACGCTCGCACAATTGATACGGTTGCAGACACAAATGATCATGAGAACCATTTGCATCAAGATGCGAATGATTGTCAAGCGCGTTTTGCGCCATCGCCATTGTGTCCGAGTTGACCCCTGCCGGGCCTGTGACTACAGGCTGTGCGCTTGAAATAACCACGGAACCTGACCGACATGACCGACATCTCCATGCTCGCCCAATCTGCCAAGGCCTGGCCGTTTGAATTGGCGCGCGCGCTGAAGAAACGGGTCGATGATCAGGCCGGGGCGGGCGAGCGCAAGGCCGATGACCCCGTCGTCTTCGAAACCGGCTATGGTCCCTCGGGCCTGCCGCATATCGGCACGTTCGGGGAAGTGGTGCGCACGACAATGGTGCGCCACGCCTTCGAGGTGCTCACAGGCGGCAAGATTCTGACGCGCCTGATCTGTATCTCGGATGACATGGACGGCATGCGCAAGGTGCCGCCGACCGTGCCAAATCCGGAAAGCCTTGAGCCCTACCTGCAGAAGCCGCTGACCTCGGTGCCGGATCCGTTCGGGACGCATGACTCCTATGGCGCCCACATGAATGCGCGACTCTGTGCCTTCCTCGACCAGTTCGGATTTCAGTACGAGTTCGTCTCGGCGACGGAATGCTACAAGTCCGGCCGGTTCGACCCGATGCTGCGCCGCGCCGCCGAGAAGTTCGACGAGATCATGGCCGTGATGCTGCCGACGCTTGGCGCCGAACGCCAGGCCACCTATTCGCCCTTCCTGCCGATTTCGCCGAGCACGGGCCGGGTTCTCTATGTGCCGATGAAACATGTCGATTCCGCCAAGGGCGAAGTCACGTTTGAAGATGAAGATGGCACGGACATCACGCTGCCGGTCACGGGCGGGCATGTGAAGATGCAGTGGAAGCTGGATTTCGGCATGCGCTGGGCCGCGCTTGGCGTCGACTTTGAAATGTTCGGCAAGGATCATCAGGCCAATGCGCCGATCTATTCCCGCATCGCCAAGATCCTCGGCCATCGCCCGCCGGAGCAATATGTCTACGAGCTGTTCCTGGACGAGAAGGGCGAGAAGATTTCCAAGTCCAAGGGCAATGGCATCTCTGTCGAAGAGTGGCGCGCCTATGCGCCGGACGAGAGCCTGTCGCTGTTCCAGTTCCAGAAGCCGCGCGTCGCCAAGAAACTCTATTTTGATGTGATCCCGAAAACGGTCGACGAATACTTGACCTTCCTCGAGAAGTACCCGGATGAAGAGCCCGCGCGCCAGCTGGAAAACCCGGTCTGGCACATCCATTCGGGCAATCCACCGAAAGCGGACGTTCCGGTCAGTTTTGCACTGCTGCTCAACCTCGTGGCGGTGGCCAATCCCGAGGACAAGAGCCAGCTCTGGGGCTTCATCTCGCGCTATGCGCCGGAAGCCTCTGCCGAGACCCATCCGCTGCTCGACAGTCTCGCGGGCTATGCGATGCGCTATTACCGCGACTTCGTACTACCCGCGAAAGTGTTCCGCGCGCCGAGCGAGCAGGAACGTTCGGCGATGGTCGACCTCTCGGCGCGTCTGAAGGCTTTCGATGAAGAGCCGACGCCCGAGAACCTGCAGACGCTGACGTTCTCCGTTGGCAAGGACCACGGTTTCGAAAACCTGCGAGACTGGTTCAAGGCGCTATATGAAGTCCTGCTGGGGCAGGAACAGGGGCCACGCTTCGGCAGCTTTGCGGCGCTTTACGGTATCGACAATACGGCTCGCCTGATCGATGAGGCGCTCGCGCGCTAACCGGGATTTAACTGTGAAACGGGACAGGGGTCCTCCAGGCTCCCATCGAACCGGAAAGCGAACCTGCCCATGAAGACCTACCAGGCCCTCC
Source organism: Alphaproteobacteria bacterium (assembly GCA_018830285.1). Classification (GTDB taxonomy): domain Bacteria; phylum Pseudomonadota; class Alphaproteobacteria; order Caulobacterales; family Hyphomonadaceae; genus Hyphomonas. Next base: position 35,534 of record JAHJSB010000063.1, on the reverse strand, counting down.
TGCTTGCGCCGCTCCTGCTGGCAATGCCGGCTTGCGTTGCGACGAAAATCGTCACCGTCCCGGTCGGCCTTGCCGTGGGCGCCACGAAGGTTGCCGGAAAGAGCGTTGTCTATGTCGGCGGCACGGCTGTGCGGACAACCGGCGACGTACTGGATGGACCGGACGAGATGGCCAAATTGGACGTCACGCTGAAGACACGCACGGGCCGCACCAAGCACGTGCGCAAGACGGTCAAGGTCAAGTATCTCGAGCGCGAACTCAAGAAGATCGAGAAAAAGGGCCGCATCGTCGACGTTGAGGTCACGAAGGCGGGCTAGGCCTATTCGGCGGCCGGGGGCGCCTCCACGCGGCCCATGAACATGACCGTGCCCGTCGGCTTGTGCCGCAAGGCGATAAGGAAGGGGTGGTCGGCGCGGAATTCGACCGGTTCCTCCTCCGGCACCATGATGGCGGCACGTTCCATGATGATCGCAGTGGCGGCCGCCGCTTCGGTGCCTTTTTCGTCGATCTCGAGGAAGGTCTTGTGCAGCACCTGGCTGATCATTAAGTCACCGGGGCCTGCGCCTTCGATCAAGCCCGAAAAATCCGCATCGGCCGTGAAGGCGTCGCCAAGGCCGAGGCCGATCATCACATCATTGAGCTGATAGTCCGCCTCGATCTTCACCTTGGGCAGGACGACATGCACGCGCTTTTCAGCGGCGGTGTCCATGTCGGCCAGCAGACCGGTAAAGCTGGCCGGTGTCATCGCATTTGCGACACCGGCCAGGCCGCCCTGTGCATCCGGCAGGATCACGGTGAGAACGTAGTCGTCGCCCATGTAGTCGAGGTCTAGCGCGGCATAGCCGTCGCGGGAGAGGTGACGCGCCTTCTTCAGCGTCTGGTTCATCAGCTTCGCGGTGATCTCGCCGCCGGGCGCGTAAAAGGGGCCGTCGCTGGTCGCTTCCGCCTTGAAGGGGCTTTTCCAGTCGGCCTTGAACCAGACGGCATTGGTGAGGATCAGCTGGGTAAGGCCCGGCTTGATCGCGGAGGGCGGGATCAGGTCCTTGATTTTGTCGTTAGTGTGGGCTTCCACCCAGTCATTGATCAGGCGGGCTGCGGCGGCAGGCTGGGTGAAGTCCACCAGTGCGACCTTGGCCTTCATCGCGTCTGCAACGGCCGCGCGGTAGGGCGCCTGCAATGTGGACCCCTGCCGCAGCCAGACGGCATTGGCGATGGTCAGCTTGGCCGTGTCGGTGTCGCTGACGACCGCCTCGGAGAGGGCCTGCTCGGCGCCCGGGAACATGTCGGGCGAGACCGCATCAAAGCCGAACAGTGTGGCCATGTGATCGGCCGTTTCGCCGGCGGCGCCCGGATAGAGGAGGGCAAAGGCACCGCTCACCGAGGCGGGTGAGACGAAGACATTGCCGGGCTTGCCGTCCAGCGCGTCATAGAGCGACCAGGCGAAGAGATTGTTGCCGCGGGCAAGCTTTCCTGCCGTTTCCAATTCGGTCACCGCCATGGGCACAGGCTGGGCCTCCTGTTCCGGAAGGGCATACTGCGCCGGTTCGTCCAGCGCGCCGGGTGTGTTCGCATCCGATGCGGGCGCGTCATGCTGCTGGCAGGCGGCAAGGGCGCCCAGTGCGGCGAGAGCAGGGACAATCAGACGGCGCATGGGAATCCTCTGTATGGTTTTAGCGAACCCCATACCCATGCCCCGGCTTCATGACTATTCTGCGGCGATCAGCGTCGTTTTCACTTTCGGCATGTCGCCCATGGGCCAGCCTTTCCAGAGGGCGGCTTCTTTCTCGCTCGCAAGGGCGACGGCGGCATCCTTGATGTGGCCATATCCACGTATGTCATCCGGGACTTCCGCGATGGCCACAGCAAGGGCGTGGTTCGTGGCCGTCAGGTCCGTTGCAAGCGTCTCCAGTGTCTCCAGATAGGTGTCGCGCAGGGCGCGTTCCATCTTGCGCTCTTCGGTGCGGCCGAAAAGGTCGAACGGGGTTTCGCGCAGGCCCTTGAGTTTGGTGAGCAGTTTGAAGCCGAGCATCATCCAGCCGCCGAAATGCTTTTTCTTCAGGTGGCCATGGCTGTCCTTCTTCGAGATCAGGGGAGGTGCCATCCAGAAGCGCAGCTTGCCGCCCTTGAACTGGCTGGCCAGCTGTTTGGCAAAGTCCCCATTTGTGTAGAGACGGGCGACTTCATACTCGTCCTTGTAGGCCATGAGTTTGAAAGCGTAGGTCGCGGCGGCGCGGGACAGCTTGTCCCCCAAGCCAGCGGCTTCTTCGGCTGTGCGCACGCGCGTGACGGCATCACGATACTGCTGGGCATAGGCGAGGTTCTGGTAGGCGACGAGGCGCGCGGCGCGATCATCGATCAGCTCGTCCAGCGTTTTCGGTTCCAGGTGGCCACGCGGATCGTGCTGGGCGACGAGACGGTCCGGGGCCGCTGCTGCGATGCGGCCGATGTTGAACGCGGCCATGTTGTCGTCGACCTTGGTGCCGTTGAGGCGGATGGCGCGGTAGAGGCCGCGCAGCGAAACGGGCACGGCGCCCTTCTGCCAGCTGTAACCGACCATGATCATGTTCGTGTAGATCGCGTCATGGAGATATCCGACAGCGAGCGCTTCGGCATCGAAGGCCCCGAAGTCACGTGCCTGGCGCTTCACGCGTGCGGCCAACAGGTCGCTCTCGAACCGTTTCGACCGGTTGCGGATGAACTCGCTGGTCGGGGTGACGTCCGAGTTGGCATAGGCCGCTGTGCGGGCGGGATCCATCAGCAGGAGGGCGTCGCCGCCCGCCGCGACGACCAAGTCGCAGGCGATGATCAGGTCGGCGCTGGCCGGGGGCACGCGGCCGGTCGAGATGGCGCCTGGTTCGCGGGCGAAACGGATGTGCGAGAGGACGGGGCCACCTTTCTGGGCAAGGCCTGTCATGTCGAGCGAGGAGGCGGCATTTCCATCCACGTGCGCGGCCATGGCGAGGACAGCCGCAACGGTCGTCACGCCGGTGCCGCCGACGCCGGTGAAGAGCACGTTCCACGGCTGGGCCAGGCTGGGCGTCTCAGGCAGGGGCAGGCCGGACGCATCGAATTCGCGGCGGACTTCGCCGGTCCAGGCCGGCTCGCCGTCTTTCACGGTGACGAAGCTGGGGCAGAAGCCAGTGAGGCAGGAAAGATCGGTATTGCAGGTCGACTGGTTGATCCGGCGCTTGCGGCCGAGCTCGGTCTCCACCGGTTCGACAGACAGGCAGTTCGATTTCACCGAACAGTCGCCGCAGCCTTCGCAGACTTCCTGGTTGATGATGACGCGCACGCGGTCGGGCGCGATGAGGCCGCGCTTGGACCGGCGGCGCTTTTCCGTGGCGCACATCTGGTCATAGATCATGACCGAGACGCCTGGCGTTGCGCGCAGCATGACCTGCACGTCTTCGAGGTCTTTACGGTCATAGATTTTCACGCGGCGCGGCAGGTTCTTCACGCCGGCATAGCGGGTCGGGTCTTCAGTCACGATGACGACGGTCTGGACGCCTTCGGCTTCGACCTGCTGCGCGATCTGGGCCGGTGTCTGCCCGGATTCGACATGCTGGCCGCCGGTCATGGCGACCGCGTCATTGTAGAGGATCTTGTAGGTCATCTTGGCGCCGGACGTGACGGCGGCGCGGATGGCGAGGCTGCCCGAATGGGAATAGGTGCCGTCGCCGAGATTGACGAAGACATGGTCTTCATCCGTCGCCCAGTGCTGGCCGACCCAGGCAATACCTTCGCCGCCCATCTGACTGGTCATGTCCGTTTTCCGGTCGGGCATGAAATTGGCCATGTAATGGCACCCGATACCGGCGAGGGCGCGCGAGCCTTCGGGCACAGTGGTGGACGTATTGTGCGGGCAGCCGGAGCAGAAGTGCGGGCTGCGGATGGTTTCCGAGGCATTGCTGCGGGCAGCCTCGCCCGCACGGCCGACACGGTCGAAATAGGCATAGGCGCGGATTGCATCCCACCCGGCCGGGATGATCTTCATCAGGGCGGCGGCCATTTCGGGGATGGTGATGGAGGCAACATCGGAGAGGAGCGGCATGCCCTCTGCCGTGCGCTTGCCTTCGACGACCGGGCGCTTGGAATCCGGCAGGTCATAGAGCGCTGATTTGAGCTGGTCCTCAATCAATGGCCGCTTGTGTTCGATGACGACCACGCGTTCTAGGCCGGTGCAGAATTCGCGGACGCCTTCCGGTTCCAGCGGCCAGGGCATGGCGACCTTGAAAACGGTGAGGCCGAGACGGCCGGCCTCTTCGGGCGTCAGGCCGATGGCGGCCAGCGCTTCGAACACGTCGCGGGCGGCCTGGCCGGTGACGATGACGCCGATGCGAGGCTTGGGCGATGGCAGGATGACATGGTCGAGACGGTTGGCGCGGACGTAGGCCTGTGCGGCAGGAAGCTTGAAGTGGCGCAGGCGCGCTTCCTTGTCGAGTGGTGTGTCGCCCCGGCGCATATGGACGCCGGCTTCCGGCAGGTGGAAGGAGGGCGCGACAAAGCTGAAGCGGTCGAGGTCGATATTGACCACGGCACCGGAATCCATCGTGTCGGCCAGGGCGACGAGGCCTGTCCACGCGCCGCTATAGCGGCTCATGTTCCAGCCGTGGATGCCATAGTCGAGCACGTCCTGGATCGAAGCGGGATTCAGTACCGGGATTTCGGCATCCGCCATGGCGAATTCCGACTGCGAGGGCAGGGTCGAGGATTTGCAATTATGGTCATCGCCGATAATGGCAAGGACGCCGCCAAGCGCTGACGTGCCGGCGGCATTGGCGTGCTTGAAGACGTCGCCAGTACGATCGACGCCGGGTGCCTTGCCGTACCAGATGCCGAACAGGCCGTCGAAACGCGCGCCGGGGAACAGGCCGAGCTGCTGGCTGCCCCAGACGGCGGTAGCGCCGAGATCTTCGTTCAGGCCTTCCCAGAACTGGATGTCATGGGAGTCGAGCAGGCCCTGGACCGCCCGTAATTGCTGGTCATATCCGCCCAGCGGCGAGCCGCGATAGCCGGAGATGAAGCCGGCCGTATTGACGCCCGACACGCGGTCCAGCCGCTTGCGGTCAAGCGGCAGGCGCACCAGCGCCTGGATGCCCGTCATGAAGGCATTTCCCTCGACAAGTTCGTATTTGTCGTCCAGCGTGACTTCACGGTGTTTCATTGATGTGCCATCCTGAATAACAGTTTGGCAGATTATTGGGCAATTTGAGCGAAATTGCTTGCCTTTCTTGCGCCATTCCGTGTAGTTCGGGGTATATTATGCCTCGAAACATGGAGTATCGAAGAAAATTGGCCCAAGATATTGATACGATTGACGCCCGCATCCTCGACATTATCCAGCACGACGCGAGCCTCTCGGTCGCGGACATTGCCGACCGGGTCGGTCTGTCCTCGTCGCCGTGCTGGCGCCGGATCAAGCGCATGGAAGAGGCTGGTTTCATTACCGGTCGGGTCACGCTGCTGGATAATTTTGCCCTTGGCCTGAATTTCGAAGTGATGGCGAGCGTCAAACTTGCGCTGCCGAGCCGGGCCAATCTCGAGGCCTTCGAGGCTATCGTGCAGGGCTGGTCGGAAGTGATCGAGTGCATGACGGTAACGGGTGCGGTCGACTATATGATCCATGTGGTGACGACAGACATGCATGCCTATGACAATTTCCTGCGCGACAAGCTGCTCGGCTCGGCGCTTGTTTCCGACGTGCAGTCGCGAATCGTGGTGCGCGTGTCGAAGCGGACGACGGCGTTGCCGCTGGGCCTTGTCAGTGACCGGTTGAAATCCTCCTGAAGCCTATCCTTCGAGCATTCTAACAGACGTCACGTGTCCGTCGGACTGGTTGAGGAAGCGCGCCGCGCCGCCAGGCCAGGCCTGCAGGCGTGTACGCATCATGCCGGAGGCAGGTTCGCCGCCGAACAGGGGCTCAGGCTCAAAGCACACCCATGCAAGAGGCGCCTCTGGTGTCGCATCGGCGCCGGCGGCTTCGATGGCGCGCTGGATTCGCTGACGGGTTTCCACGGGCGGATAGATCAGGAAAACCGAGTGATAGATGACGGTCATGCCGTCGCTGCGGCGATTGGCGAGTTTCGCTTCCAGCCATTCGGCCGCGTCGGCCCTGTCGACTTTGACATCAGTTTCACGGGCGAGCGCGACGGCGGCGTCGAGGCGGGCGAGGCGTTCGGGCTGGTCGGGCCAGACATAGGACCGGAGCCGGAGTGCCTGGGCGGGGTCTGACAGGTCGAGCGGGCCGAGATCACAGGCGGCGCGCGACCGGATGACGGGGGCGGCAGGCAGGTGCTGAGGGGGCGGTCCGTCCCAGTCGGTCTCGATCAGAACATTTGAAGTGCCTTGGCGTTGCCAGCCGGCGGTGCGGTAATTGTAACGGTCCCAGTTCTGGTTGAGGCCGGCGCTGGCGCCGAGTTCGAGCAAGTCCATCGGGCCGTTGAACCCGGCAGCGAGATCAAGGAAGGCGGGCAGGAGGGCGATGCAGCGGCGGGTCTCGTTGGTCTGGGGCGGGGACTGGACGAAGGCGGTGACGCTGTCCCGGTGGCGGGCGAGATAGTCGCGGGCGACGGGCCAGACCTGTTCCATGGTCCAGCCGGGATTGGCGGCGGGGTAGAGGGCGGTGAGCCGGGGCGCGGTGCGGTTGAGGGCGGCGTGGTGCAGGGCGCCGGCGAGGCGGAGACCGAGGGCGTCGCGGCGTGGATTGGTGCACCAGTCGCCGACAAGTTCGTGCACGATCCCGCCGCTGCGCAGGTCGGCGGCCATGGCGATCATGAGCTTGGCCGTGAAGGTTGAGCCGAGGTCGTGGCACCAGCCGGCCTGTTCGATGAAATGGGCGTGGATCCGGTCGTCTGTCATGCAGCTGGTCTCAGGACGAGGCGGAGGGGTGGAGCACGGGCCGGTAGCCTGCAGCCAGGGCGGCGCAGGTGGCGCGCGGGGTGAGGCGCTGGGCGCGGGCGGGGAGCGGCGCGGCGATGCCATAGCCGCCGAAGGACCAGGCGCGGGCTATGTTCCCCCATTTGAGAAACGCCTTGCCGCCCAGAGTGAAGAAGGCCGCATCGGGCAGGGTGGCGGGGTCCACCGTCTCGCGGGCACATTCACCCTTCATCACAGACTGGATCTCGCCAGCGATGAGGGCGTCGACACGGCTGACGGGTTCCCTGGCGGACACGCGGCCTGCCTTGTCCAATGCGGCGCGGAACGCGAGGGCGTCGGGGCGGCGGCATTCGTAGCAGGGGCGGTGGCCGCCTGCGAGAGCGGTGGCCTCGTCGAGGAAGAAGAGTTCGGTATACAGGCCCGGCTGCATCAGCGGACGTTTGCGACCCTTGAAGTCCAGCACACAGATGATCCAGCGCTGGCTGGTCCAGTGGCGGGGTTTCAGCGCCTGGTCCGGCGTGTGGATACAGCCACCGCGATTGCCCATGAACAAGCCGCGATCGGGCACGGCGTGAATCTCGCCGAAGGGGTCAACGCGGTTCGGCAGGTGCACGGGTATTCTCCTCCTAAAGCGCAAAAGCCCGGACAGTGCGATGGCACGGCCCGGGCTTCCAATTGGCGTGTGGCCGGTGGACTAGAAGCGCTCGACGGCCATGGCGATGCCTTCGCCGCCGCCGATGCAGAGCGAGGCCATGCCCTTCTTGACGCCGCGGTCTTCCATGGCGGCCAGCAGGGTGATGATGACACGGGCACCGGAGGCACCGATCGGGTGGCCCATGGCGCAGGCGCCGCCGTTCACGTTCAGCTTGTCATGGCTGATGCCGAGTTCCTTCATGGCGATCATCGGAACGACCGCGAAGGCTTCGTTGACTTCCCAGAGGTCGACATCCTCGATTTTCCAGCCGGCCTTTTCTAGGGCCTTCTTCATGGCCGGCACGGGCGCGGTGGTGAAATATTCCGGCTCGTGCGCGTGGCTCGACGAGGCGACGATCTTGGCGATCGGCGTCAGGCCGCGTTTCTTGGCTTCCGACAGGCGCATCAGCACCATGGCAGCTGCGCCATCGGAAATGCCCGAGGCGTTGGCGGCCGTGACCGTGCCGTCTTTCGAGAAGGCCGGGCGCAGGGTCGGGATCTTGTCGGGCATGGCGGTGCGGGGCAATTCGTCACTGTCGACAATCGTGTCGCCCTTGCGGCCTTTCACGGTGACCGGTGCGATCTCGCGCTTGAACTTGCCGTTCTTGGTGGCGTTCTGGGCGCGGGTCAGCGTTTCGAGCGCGTAGGCGTCCTGCTGTTCGCGCGTGAACTGGTATTCGCCGGCGATCTTGTCAGCGAAAAGGCCCATCGGGCCGTGCGAATAGGCGTCCGACAGGCCGTCGAGGGCCATATGGTCTTCAGACGTCATCGCGCCATACTTGTGGCCCTTGCGTACGTTCAGCAGGTGGGGCGCATTGGTCATGGATTCCATGCCGCCGACGATGACGATGTCGGCATCGCCCGCCATGATGGCATTGCGGCCCATGACGGTGGCCTGCATGCCGGAGCCGCACATCTTGTTGATCGTGGTGGCCTCGAGGCCCTTGTCTTCACCGGCCTTGAAACCGGCCTGGCGGGCAGGGGCCTGGCCCTGGCCAGCGGGAAGGCAGTTGCCCATGATGATTTCGTTCGCTTCGCCGGGCTTCAGCTTCGCTTCGGCGACAGCAGCCTTGACGGCGATGGCGCCGAGCTCGTTGGCGCTGAGGCTGGCGAGATCGCCGAGCAGGCCGCCCATCGGGGTGCGGGCCATACCGACGATGACGACGGGATCTAGTTCAGACATTCAGGGTTCCTTCCAGTACGCATTTTCTTGCAGTTGCGAACACATAGGCGCCCTGACGCAGCGGACGTCAAGACCGGGCGGGGATCACCCGCTCGCGCGGCACAAAAACCGTGTTCTTTTCGATTTCATCCATGGCCAGCTCGGCCAGACCGGAAATCCGGCGGGGAATATAATCCCGGTCCGTAAGAAACGTGACGAGTTCGCTCCGGGTGGCACCGAAGCGGGCTTCGCGGTCGTCGATCTCGCAGAGGATGGAGGGCCGGAACCTGTCGATCGCGGCCTCGGCGCCGCGCAGGACGGCGAGTTCGCCGCCTTCGACATCGATCTTGATGAAGGAGACAGGGCCTGTTTCGATACGAGCGAGGACGGCGTCGAGCGTTGTCAGGCTGACCAGTTCCTTCTTGACGTCGAAACGGCCTGAAAAGTCGGCGGCGTCGCCAATATGGGCGAGGCCGATGCCGACATTGCCCTTGGACTTGATCGGCACCGAGAGCACGGTGAGGCCGTGCGTGTCGCCGAGGGCTACAGGCACGACGAGGATGTTGGATGCCTTTCTCAGGAAGCCGGCCATGGTGAGAATGGAGCGCGGCATGGATTGCGGCTCGATGGCGATCACCAGGCCGCCTTGCGAGAGCTGGGACAGGCGGCGGGAGAAATCGCCCACATTGGCGCCGACATCCACCGTGGTGCTGCCGGGCGGGATGAGGCATTGCAGCATGCCGAGTTCGCAGGCGCCGTCATTCATTTCGGCGTGCGACTGCAGGAAGATCGCCTTGAACAGCTTTTCCAGCGCCGTCTTGCGATAGCCCAGAAGGAAGGCATTGGCCTGACTGATCATGGGGCGCCCTGACGCTGATTCGGGCTGTTGTGGCGCGCGCAGCCTGCGGCGGCAGCCGGAAACTGAAGCGGCTTGTGTGAATTGCGTGTCAGGACGCGCCGCGATCCCTGCCTGCAGCACGGGCGGCCACAGCCTTCGGTGGAAAGGCGCGGCGGCAGGGGGGGGTGGAGGGCGGCGTAAAATGAGGACTCATCCCGAGCGAAGTCGAAGGACGGGCCCGGGGAGGGCTGGACTCGCCAACGCTCGTCCTTCGGCTCCGCTCAGGATGAGCGTTCAGGGCGGTGCGGGATGTGTGGTGATTTTCTGCGCGCCCGGCATGATGCACGGAAAAAGCCCGAAGGGTGCACGGACATAAGTGCATTCCGGCGCGGGCGGCGAGAGTGTGAGCCGGTCCAGCGCCGTGACGGCGGGGACGGGGCATTGCCAGGTGACGGGCGCTTGCGGCGCATCGGCGATATAGACGACGCGGAGCCGGCCCGTCGCTTAGCAGACATGGATCATCACTTCGCGGCGATGGCGCGTCTGCGCGCGCTTGATCAGCATCAGCTACACCCTCACGAAAAGCCGCATCCATATGTGGAAGCAGGCGAGCATGGCGGCGATGTCAGCGCGGTTCATGGGGCGAGTATACGGGCGTGCCGGGGAGGGGGGTAAGTTTGCGTGCGCGCGCAATGATTGCGGGCGCGCAGGTGGGGAAAGCCTCATCCTCCCCCGCAAAGCAGGGGAGGATGAGGGGCGCGGCCTCTCATCGGCGGGCCGCCGGCCATGGACTGGCGTTTTGGCCTTGTGCACAGGTGAGCGAGGCTTCACACTTGAGGGTGGAGCGTTCGCGCCTTGGACGCTGGTAAAAGGGACCGATACGATATGCTGAAACTATACGGATTTCCGGCGTCAAATTATTTCAACATGGTCAAGATGGCCCTGATGGAGAAAGACGCGCCGTACGAAGAGGTTCGCGTCTACACGGGACAATCGGAAGACTTCCTCGCCAAGAGCGCGATGGGGAAAATACCCTGCCTGGAAACCCCGGACGGGTTCCTGACCGAAACCAGCGTGATCCTTGAATATATCGAGGACGCGGTGGATGGCCCCTCATTCTTTCCGGTCGACGCTTTCGCGCGGGCGCGTGCCAGGGAGCTGCTGAAATATTCCGAACTCTATCTCGAGCTGCCGGCCCGACGGTGTTATGGCGAGGCCTTTTTCGGAACCGGACCGGTGTCTGACGAAGTGAAGGACTATGTGCGGCCCATCCTGGAAAAAGGGTGCCGCGCGATCCAGCGCCTGGGACGGTTTTCGCCGTATCTTGCCGGCGATGACATCTCCTACGCCGACTTCGTGTTCATGCATTCGTTTCCGAATGCCGCGGCGGTGGCCAAGATCGTGTTCGACTGGAACCTGAATGACGCCCTTCCCGAGGCCGCGAAGCTGCTTGAGCGCCTGCAGCAGCGCCCCGTTGCCATCAAGGTGGCCGAAGACGCCAAGAACGGTATGCGCGAATTCCGGGAAGCCTATGGCATGAAAGGCTGACCCGCGCGGGCATGGCTGGGCGTGCTGCACCTTGCGTCGAGGTGCCGGTTTTCCTAGAAAGCAACCCACGCCGACGCCCACGGAAGGACATGGACAATGGATTTTGCAACGCGCGCCCCTCGCTGCATCTTCCCTTTGTCGAAAGTCGCTTCCCATGCCTGCGTTTATCACCCTGAATTCCGTTTCCCTTTCCACGCCTGATTCCCGGCCACTGTTTGACGGCCTGACCCTGTCTGTCGGACAGGAAAGGATCGGCCTTGTCGGGCGCAATGGCTGTGGCAAGTCCACGCTGCTGAACCTGATCGCCGGCGAGGTGCCGCCCGCCAGCGGAACAGTACACCGCGCCGGGCGTGTCGGGCGGCTGGTGCAGTTGCCCGATGAGACATTGAGCGTAGCCGAGGCGCTGGGTGTGGCCGACGGGCTCGCCTGCCTGGAGCGGCTGGAGGCGGGGGAGGGGCGTGTTGCGGATGCCGCCGAGGCGGACTGGACGCTGGAAGCGCGCCTTGCCGAAGCGCTGGCCGGGACGGGCCTGCCGGGCATGGACCTGGACCGGCGCATGCGCACGCTGAGCGGCGGCGAACGGACGCGGGTTATGCTGGCGCGCCTGTTGCTGGTGGCGCCGGACGTTCTGCTGCTGGACGAGCCGACGAACAACCTCGATTCGGATGGACGCGAAGCGATTGGCGACCTGATGGCGCGCTGGCCGGGCGGCGTCGTGGTGGCGAGCCATGACCGGGCGCTGCTGGAACGGGTCGACCGGATTGTCGAACTGACGCCTGTGGGCGTGACCGTGTTCGGCGGTGGCTGGAGCGACTTCAAGCCAGCGCGCGATGCGGCGCGGGCGCGGGCGGAAGCAGAACTGGACCGGGCGGGCAGCGAGTTGAAGCGGACCGAACGCGCGGCACAAACGGCGCGCGAGACGCAAGACCGGCGCGACAAGAGGGGCCGTGCGACGCGTGCCAAAGGCGACGCGCCGAAAATGCTGCTGGATGCGCGCAAGCAAAAGGCCGAGGCGACGCGAGCGCGCGGCGGCGATGTCGCCAAGCGGCTGACCGAGGCGGGGCGCGAGGCTTTCGAGGTGGCGCGGGCGCGTGTGGCGTTGGAAACCCCTTTGCACATTGACCTGCCGCAGTCGGGCCTGCCGCCGAGCCGGGACCTGCTGAGCTTGCGCGATGTGCTGATGATGCGGGGCGGGCGGCGCCTGTTCGGGCCGCTGTCGCTGGATGTGCGCGGGCCGGAGCGGATCGCCGTCAGCGGCGCGAACGGATCAGGCAAGACGACACTGCTGCGCCTGATCTTGGGGGAGGTGGCGCCTGACGCGGGCGAGGTGTGCCGCCTGACGGACCGGATGGCGATGCTGGACCAGCATGTCAGCCTGCTGGCGGGGCAGGAGAGCATGCTGGAGAATTTGCGGCGGCTGAACCCGGAGCTGACGGAGAACGCGGGGCGGGCGGCGCTGGCACGCTTTGCGTTTCGCAACACGGCGGCGCTGCAGCCGGCAGGCACGCTGAGTGGCGGCGAGCGGCTGAGGGCGGGCATGGCCTGCGTGTTCGCGCGGGCCGCGCCGCCGCTGATGATGGTGCTGGACGAGCCAACCAATCATCTCGACCTGGCGGCAGTGGAACTGCTGGAAGATGCACTGTCAGGCTTTGACGGCGCGCTGGTCGTGGTCAGCCATGACGCGGCTTTCCTCAGCGCGATCGGTGTGACGCGCGCGGTACGGCTCTAGTCCGCGAGGGCGGCTTCGATGTCGGCGACAAGTTCGGCATCGGCAGGTTTCGTGGCTGACGGGTAGGCCTTGATCGGCGTGCCCGCGCCATTGGTGAGCACTTTGTGGAAGTTCCATTTCGGCTGGGCGGCCGCTCCCAGCGTGGCGACGGCGTTCAGGAAGAACGGGTGTTCTTCCGCCCCGGTGACGGCGTATTTTTTCGTCAGCGGGAACGTGACTCCGTAATTGATCTGGCAGAAGGTTTTCACTTCGGCCTCGGTGCCGGGTTCCTGGCCGCCGAAATCGTTCGACGGCACACCCACAATCACGAAGCCCTGATCCCTGAAGGTCTCGTACAGTTCCTCAAGGCCGGCATATTGGGGCGTGTAACCGCATTTCGAGGCGGTATTGACGACGAGAACGGCCTTGGCGCCGAGCTGGGCGAGGTCGAGCGGCTGGCCGTCTATGGTGGTGAATTCGGTGGCGTGCATGGCTAGGGTCTCCGGCGAGGTGAGGGCGGCGGAGGATGTGTCGGCGAGTGCGACGCAGGACAAGGTGGCCAAGACGGCCAGACAGGCGAGCGGGCGAAACGGCATGGCACGGAATCCTTCCGGGGGTACCGACCTCATCTAGGGCAAACCGCACGCGTGTCACGCAGGCTGGACAAATCTTATCGAGGGATCACGACCGACCGGTCGCGCTTACTTGCCTTTTTTCGCCTTGGGCGCTGGCGCTTCGATCTCGAAGGTCATTTGCAGGTTGACGCGATAGGTCACGATCTTGCCGTTCTTCACGGTGGTCGACATGTTGTTGACATTGGCCGAGGCGAGGCCGCGGACCGTCTTGGAAAAGCGGCTGACGGCGTTCTGGACCGCATCCTCGAAGGATACGGTGGACTCGGCGAGGATCTGTTCGGATTTCATGATGGCCATGGAGGACCTCCTTGTTCAAGTGTGGAACAGGCGAACCATAGAACGCCTAAAAAGCGTATTTGCCAAGGTGACTCTCGTGAAACGGGAACGGGGAACGGGGGACGATCGCAGACGGGCGGATCAGACCAGGACGAGACCGACTTCGGAGCCTTCCTGCCAGATCACGCGGGCCTGGCCGCTGACATTGACGGCCCTCGCATTGAGCGTGACGAAGGCGGGCATGATTTCATTGGTCGGGAACCGCAGGCGCACACCGGTTGGCGAATAGTCGAGCACGATGCCCTTGCGCATATAGCCCGATTCATAGGTGACCGAGGCTTCGCGATAGGAGCTGCCGCGCAGCGGGCGCGGCGTGGTCTGCACGTCTGCAACAGCATGCTCGATCCGGTCGCTGGCGGGGGCGACAGGCTTTTTGGAACCGAACACGCGGGTCATCAGGGACATCAATACTTACTCTTTCAGGTCCGTCTGGATCAGTTCGATCCGTTCACCCCACCGCCGTGCAACTATCACGCCAATCATTAACCGCACCTTAGAAACGGCGAGGGCGGACAAAAAAATCGGCGCCCCGGGGCGCCGATTTCTGCATTATCAGCTACAGGTAATAAGATTACCAGATCTTGATGCGCTGTTCCGGCGGCAGGTAGAGCGCATTGTCCGGCGTGACGCCGAATGCCGCGTACCATGCATCAAAATTGCGCACGATACCGTTGACCCGGTAATTGGGCGGCGAGTGCGGGTCCGTCAGCATCTGGCGGCGCATGGCCTCTTCGCGGTTCTTCGAACGCCACACCTGGGCCCAGGACATGAAGAAGCGCTGGTCGCCGGTCAGGCCGTCGATCACCTTGTCTTCCTTGCCGTCCAGGCTGAGATGGTAGGCCTTGTAGGCCATTGAGAGGCCGCCGAGGTCGCCGATATTCTCGCCGAGCGTGAGCGCGCCATTGACGCAGGTCTGGCCGTCATCATACGGGCAGAACGCATTGTACTGGGCGACGAGCGCGCCGGTCTTGGCCTTGAAATTGGCCTCGTCCTCAGCCGTCCACCAGTTGCGCAGCATGCCGGTGCCGTCTGACTTGGCGCCCTGGTCGTCAAACCCATGGCCGATTTCGTGGCCAATCACGCCGCCGATGGCACCGTAATTGACGGCGGGGTCGGCGCTGAGGTTGAAGAAAGGCGGCTGCAGGATGGCGGCCGGGAACACGATCTCGTTGCGGTTGGGCGAGTAATAGGCGTTCACCGTCTGGGGCAGCATGCCCCACTCCGTCTTGTCGATCGGCTGGCCGAGATCGGACAGCATGTCCTGGTAGGCCCAGGCATTGACGGCCATCTGGTTGGCGAAGGCGTCATCGCTGACGGCGAGGCTGTCATAGGTTTCGAACTTGTCCGGATAGCCGATCTTCGGCGTGAACAGGTTCAGCTTGGCCTCGGCTTCGGCCTTGGTTGCCGCACCCATCCAGTCGAGGGATTCAAGGTTTCCGGACAGGGCGAGACGGAGGTTGGCGACGAGCTGGTCCATCGCGGCCTTGTTCTCGGCCGGGAAGTAGCGCGCGGCATAGACCTTGCCGACCGCTTCGCCGACGGATTCCTCGACAGTGTCGACACCGCGCTTCCAGCGCTCGCGCTGTTCCTCAAGGCCGTTCAGGGTCTTGCCGTAGAAATCGAACACGGTGTTGTCGATGCTGGCGGGCAGGACGTCGGACGTGTCGATCAGGAGGTGGGCGGTCAGGTAGGCCTTCCACTGGTCCATCGGTGCCGTCTGCATGACCTTGAACAGGCCGGGTACGCCGCCGCCGGACACTTTTGCGAGCTGGTCAGCATCGAGGCCGTTCTCGGCAATCTCTTCTGCCGTGGGGGTGACCTGGCGCACGACAAACGCGGCCTGGTCGCCAAGGTCGAGCGCGTCGATCAGCGTAGCGGTCGGGAAGGCGCCGCCAAGGGCGATGAGTTCGGCCTTCGTCACCTTGTTATAGGTGAGGTTGCGGTTGCGGCCCGCTGCGCGGTCCCAATGGGCTTTGGCGATCTCGGTCTCGAGGGCGATCACCTTGTCGGCGGCAGCACCGGCGTCGTCATAGCCGGCTGCGCCGAGCAGGGAAGAGAGCATGGCCTTGTAGGCGGCGCGCAGCTCGGTGTTCTTGTCGCTGTCGACGAGATAATAGTCGCGGTCGCCCATGCCGAGGCCAGCCTGGGTGATGTAGAAGATATACTGGTCGGTCTGCTTGGAATCGACATCGACCCAGCCGCCGACAGGCGCAGTGAAGCCGTTGGCGGCGAAGACTTTTGCGAGGTCTTCGCGCGTCTCCATGGCCTGTATGCGGTCGAGATAGGGCCGGGCCGGGGCAAGGCCCTGCGCTTCGATGGCAGCGGTGTCGAGATAGGCGTTATAGATGCCGGCGACCTTGCCTTCCAGCGTGGCCGGATCCGGCTTGGCAGCGGCGAGTTCGTCGATGATCTTGCGCACGCGCTGTTCTGATTTTTCGGCGAGCAGGGTGAACGAGCCGTAGCGCGTCCGGTCGCTGGGGATTTCGAAGGTGTCGAGCCACTTGCCATTCACATAGGCAAAGAAATCGTCGCCGGGGTTCACGTCGGCCTTCACATTGTCGAGGTTGATGCCCCATTGGCCCCAGGTATCGGGCGTGGACAGTTCCAGCCCCTCGGCTGTGACGTATTTTCCGTCGGCGTTGATGACCGGTGCGGGGGCTTCGGCGGCGGTTGTCTCCGCCTTGTGCTTGCCCGGCCCACAGGCCGTGAGGAGCGCGATCGCGGCCGCGCCCAGCATGAGATGCTTCATTTGCCTGTCTCCATATGCGTGGCGTATCCCTTTTCCGCCCTGTCAGGGGAGGGGCGGGACGCACCGAGGTTGAGTTGCGGGTTCATTCGGCGGGGGCGAGGCCGTCACCCCGGCTGGTGCCGATAAGTTCGTCATCATCGACTGTCACTTCGCCGGAATAGGTCTCGCCGATCTGGCGGAACGGCTTGCCGCCCCAGGTCCAGCGGAAGATGCGTCCGATCTCGACGCCGACCGCGTAGAGCGCCGGCACCATCAGCAGCGAGACGAAAATGGCGAAGGCCACCGCGCAGGCGAGCGACACGATCATCGGCTTGAGGAACTGGGCCTGCACCGAGCGCACGGCGAGCAGTGGCAGGATGCCAACGAATGTGGTGACGGAAGTCAGCAGGATCGGACGGAAGCGGGACACGCCCGCGTCGACCAGAGCCTGGATGGCACCGGCGCCTTCGTCGCGCCGTCGGTTGACATAGTCTATCAGCACCAGGTTGTCGTTGATGACGACGCCGGCGGCGGCGGCAATGCCGAAGAAGGCGAACATGGCCATTGGCGTGTCGAAGATGGCGAGGCCGAAAATGGCGCCGCAATAGGCGAAGGGGAGGGCCACCATCAGGAGGAGCGGCTGGGAATAGGAGCGGAATGCCACGGCCAGCAATACGTACATGGTGCCGATGGCGATGACGATCAGGCGGCCGATCTCGGCGAAGAATTTCTGTTCTTCCTCGAAGCCGCCAGCCTCGCCGCGCTGGACGTCAGGGAAGTGCTTCTCGAAATCGGGCCAGAAGTCCTTCTCCATGGCGCTCATGACCTGGCCGCGCCCGCCTTCGCCCTTGATCTCGGCATAGACCGACACCGAACGGGTGCGGTTGCGCCGGATGATGCGGTTGATGCCGGGGGCATACTCGAAATCGGCAACCTGCGTGACCGGGATTTCGCGACCGTCGGATGTGCGCATTTTCAGGTTGTTGAGACTGTCGAGGTCAGACCGGGCGTCCAATGGCAGGCGGACCATGACGCGGACGTCTTCCCCGTCGCGGGGCAGGCGCTGGACTTCTTCGCCATAATAGGCCTGACGCAGCTGGCGTGAGACATCGTTGAGCGTGATGCCCAGCGTTTCGGCGCCGGGTTTCATCGTGATGCGAATTTCCTCGGCAGAGGAAGACAGGTTGTCGCCGATATCATAGGCGCTGGAATAGGTGGCGAGATGCGCTTTCACATCTGCGGCCGCTTCGCGCAGGCGTGCGAGGTCAGGGTGATTGAGGGCAAAGCGCACACCCGTATCATCTTCGTTGAATGTGAAATCGAACCCGATTTCCTGGGCGTCCTGAATGTCGCCGACCATGTCGCGCAGGCGTTCGGAAATGTCCTTGGAGCGGACCGTGATGGGGCGGACCTCTGGCGGGGCGAGGCCAACCCAGGCCTGCACATTTCGTCCGGCCGCGACGACGGAGGCCTGCACGACCAGGCCGTCTTTCAGTTCCGGGTATTCCTTGCGGGTCTCGACTTTCAGCGAGTCGATGCCGGCCTGAAGCTGGTCGCGGACCTGGAGCAGGCGTTCATACGGCGTGCCTTCGGGCATTTCGATGTTGACCTGGATGAGGTCGGCTTCGATTTCCGGCATGAACTGGAAGGGGACGATGCCCAGCGACTGCATCTGTATGGCGAGGGCGAACAGGCTGAAGAAGAAAGCCACTGTGGCATAGCGAAACCGCACGGCAAGCTCGAGCACCGGCTTGTAGAGGTTGTTGGCGAACCAGAGCAGGCTGTCGGCAATCCGGCGCTGCAGCTTGAGGAACCTGCCGGCGGGGCCGTCAAATTCCTGCTTCTTCATGTGCGACAGGTGGCTCGGCAGGATCAGCATGCACTCGACGATCGAGAAGACCAGCGCGGCCACGACGACGAACGTGATCTGCTGCGTGAACATGCGGGTCGGGCCGGTGATGAAGGCCCAGGGCAGGAACGCAATAATCGTGGTCAGGACGCCGAAGATGATCGGCTTGAGCACGAGCTGCGTGCCGACAATGGCCGCATCCAGACCTTCACGCCGACCGCTCTCGACTTCCCTGTGTATATTCTCTCCGACGACGATCGCGTCATCCACGATGACGCCGATCACGAGCAGCACGGCGAAGGTCGACAGGATGTTCCAGGACACGCCGAAATAGGGCAGCAGCATGATGCCGCCGGCAAAGGCGGTGATGATGCCGACAGTGACCCAGAGCGCCACCATCGGACGCAGGAACAGGATCAGAACGAGCATCACCAGCACGGCACCACTGAGAGCCGACTGGGTGATCAGGTCCATGCGTGCCTTGAAGCCTTCGGAGTCGTCCCAGAGGATGTCGATCTTAACGGCTTCGGGCAGGATCCCGTTGGCGGGGTCGTTGGCGCGCTTGACGAAGTCCTTGAAGCCATCCGTGTAGGCAATGATATCCATCGTGTCGGGGGAGGGGATCATCACGAACGCTGTCGGCTCGTTGTTGAAAGTCGCCTTCAGCTTGTCGCTGACAAAGCCGTCGATGACATTGGCGACGTCGGACACGTAGACGGTGCCTTCATCGGTCGTCTGGCGGATGATGATCTTGTTGAACTGGTCGGCTGTATCGGCGAGCTGGCGGGCCGTGATGTTGACGTCGCCGGTCGAGCTTTCGATCCGCCCGCCCGACGAGTTGAGGGACGACTGGCGGATGGCATTGGCGACGTCGCTGAAGCTGAGGCCGAAGCGACGCAGGGCCTGTTCGGAGACTTCGATACTGACCTGTTCGTCCAGCGTGCCGTTGAGTTCGGCGAGTTCGCCGCCTGGCAGCTTGGCGAATTCGTCACGTACATTGTCGGCGACGCGTTTCAGCGTGCGGGGATCGACCTCGCCGTGAATGGCGAAGCCGATGAACCGGTTGCGCTGTTCCCAGCGCTGGATCTGCGGTTGGAAGGCAGCCTGGGGCAGGTTGTTGATCTGGTTGACGCGGCGCTCGACGTCCTTGACGAAGATCTCCATGTCGACGTCGTCGCGGCCCTTGATGTTGACCACGCCGAAGCCTTCGCTGGCGACCGAGGTGATGCGGTCGAGGCCATTGAGGTCGGCAACGGCCTCTTCGATGCGGGTGACGATCTGTTCCTCGACATCCTGCGGGGAGGCACCGTTCCAGGCGACCGACACGGATGCGCCGGTGATGTTCACGACCGGGAACATTTCCTGTTCCATGCGGGTGTAACCGAAGATGCCGCCGACGAAGGCGACAATCATCAGGAGGTTGGCAGCGACGGCGTTACGGGCGAACCAGGCGACGATTCCGCTCATTGTGGGCTACCTTCTGCTCCGGTGACGGCGACGGTGGCCGGCGTGGCCGTGGAGTCGTCGGTATCGGATTGCTTGTCAGGCTCGTGGACTTTGACGGTGCCGTCCTCAAGCCGTTCCATGACGGTAATGCTCATGCCGTCGAATGGGGCCTGGACGGGACTGGTGACCGCCAGTTCACCCTCCTCGACGCCCGAACGGACATAGGCGCCGCTGGCATCAGAATAGACGAGATCGACGGTGCGGATGGACAGTTTGCCCTCCTCGGCATTGCCGATGAACAGCTTGTCCTCGCCGCGCAGCGAACCGCGTGGCGCGACCAGGACGTCAGGTATCGTGTCGCCCTCGATCGTGGCATTCACGAACAGGCCCGGCGCCATGGGCGCATCCCCGTCAGCGCCGGCACCATAGGGGTCTTTCAGTTCGGCGATGACATTGATCTGGCGGGTCATCGAGTTAACGGCGGCGGCGGTGCGAACGACTTCGCCGGTCCATGTCCGTGGCTGACCGGCGACGGTGGCGGTAAAGGTAACTTTCGGACCCGGCTGGTCCGCCGACGCGGTGAAGGCGAGCGGGAGGCCGAGGCGGCCCATCTCGCTGTCATCAAGGGGCAGGGACACTTCGACGACATCATTGGCGAAGATCCGGCCAAGCGCCGAGCCTGCCGCGACGACCTGGCCGATATCGACACTGCGTTCGCGCACGCGCCCATCGAAGGGCGCATAGACGGCGGTCCGGTTGAGACCGAGTTCGGCATCCTTCAATTGCGCCTTGGCGCCGTCGAGGCCGGCACGGGCCTCGGCGAGCTGCGGTTCGCGGCGGGCGAGGGGCGATGCGTCCTCAAGACCGAGATCCTCGATGTCCTGAACAGCAAGCTCGGCTTCGGCCAGTTCGCGCGCGAGGCGCTGTTCGGCGCTGGCAACGCCCGACCGGGCGCGCACGACGGCGAGCTCATAATCGGCTGCCTCCACGCGGACGAGAAGCTGGCCCTTCTTGATGAAGCCGCCATCGATGAAGTCGGGCGCGACATAGGCGACCCGGCCTGAAATCTGCGGTGCGACAATGATTTCGCGGCGCGGGCGCACTTCGCCCTGCGCTTCGACCGTCAGGTGGAGGTCGTCGCGATAGATGGGTTCGGCGAAGACGTTGAGGCCGGCGCGGGCCTCATCTGCTTTTTCCGGTTCAGGCTTTATCACGTTAAGCACCAGGCTGCCGCCGATGCCGACAATGATAATGATCCCGATCGGGGCGAGGATGGAAACGAGGCGACCCATAAATACTAGCTCCTGCCGCCGGCGGCGGCGTCCGTGTCAATGTTGTTTGTACCATATTGTGCGCCCGCCGTACCGGAGGGCAGGCCGCCGCCGAGGGCGAGGTGGTAGGCCACGCGATTGGATGCCCGGCTGGCGCGGGCCGCGACGAGCTGGCTTTCAGCGGTCAGGCGGCGCGTCTGGGAATCGATCAGGTTGAAGATCGTGACCGTGCCGCTCGTGTACTGACGTTCGGCCAGTTCCTCGGCGAGGCTGGCTTCTTCAACGGCGCGGACCTGCGCCTCCTCCTGCTTGGCGAGCAGGATATCGGCGGCCAGCGCATTTTCAACTTCGCGCCAGGCGTCGAGCGCGGCGGCAGCATAATTGGCCACTGCCGCTTCAGCCTGTGCGACAGCGGCGTCGCGCTGGGCATCGAGGCGGCCACCGGTGAAGAGCGGCTGGACGAGGCTGGCGATGAGATTGGCCGCGATCTTTTCGGGGTCGAACGCATCCGAGAACTCGGTCGTGCTGGTCGAGGCGGATGCCGTGAGGCGCAGCGATGGCAGCATGGCGAGCCGGGCCTGTTCGGCGCGCAGGCCTGCCGCAGCGATACGGGCTTCGGCGCCGGCTATGTCCGGACGGCGCGAGAGGAGGAGGGCCGGATTGCCTTCGGGCACGATGACATCGAGCGTCGGGATTTCGGCCGGGGCGTCCAGTTCAGCCGACGGGTAGCGCCCGACCAGTGTTTCGAGGCGGCGGGCGGTTTCGCCGGTGATCTGGCGACGCGCGGCGATCGAGGCTTCGGCCTGGGCCACCGTGCTGCGGGCGGTGCGCACGTCGAGCGCATCGGCGAGGCCGCGCTGGAAGCGGCGCTCGGTCAGCGTGCGAACCCGGTCGCGCGCCTCGAAAGTGAGCACGGCGACGCGTTCCTGGGCGAGGGCCTCGTTGAGATTGATCCAGGCAATCGCGGTCTGGGCCGCAATTGACAGTTCGGCGGCGGCAAAGTCCGCCTGGCTGGCGGCATAGTCGGCTTCGGCGGCGCCGATACCGGACCCGAGGCGGTTCCAGAGGTCAAGTTCCCAGCTGGCGTCGAGGCCGACGCCGTAGATGCCGTCTGTGTTCCGGTCAGAACTGCCGCCGAACGTATTCTCGGTGGAGGTCACCCCGGCCGAGGCCGATGCGCTGACGCTGGGCCGGCGCTGGGCGCGGGCGACCCGGGTCGAGGCCTCCGAGGCGCGCACGAGGGCGGCGCGGGATTCCAGTGTCGGGCTGTTGGTGAGGGCCTCGTTGACGAGACCGACCATGAGCGGATCGTTGAACTGGCTGAGCCAGTCGCCGCTGGGCGCCACGCCGGCCACACCGCGCGTGGCCCATTCGTCCGGCGCATTCGCTGTCCTGGTAAAAAAGTCCACCGGCTGGCCGGCCCAGCGGCCGGTTGACGCGGGCGAAGAGGCACATGCTGCAACAATTGCCGTGCCGAGGAGGAGAATTGAACGTTTCATGCCGCTGGTGAGGCTCCCGTTTTTGCCCGACCCCGATTACGATGGGCCTAGTCGACTGTCAACGAAGAATTATCGAAAATCAATAATTGTTGCGCAGGTGTCATACGGGCTTGCGGCGGGCCCGTACGACCAAAGGCGCTTGGCATGGGCGTGGCGCCGTTGTAGCGCCAATCGACGGCGGCGATGACTTGCGGCCAACGCGTTCCGGGTGCCTCGTGCGTCCGTGCCGGGAGACGGGATGAGCCAGACCGATCCAGTTGAAAAGCGGAAAGCGGCGCGCGTTGCCGTGAGCGGGCGGGCGCGCGACTTTATCATCCTCGGCCTGTGCTTCACCGCCGTCCTGTCCCTTCTGGCCGCGACCGGCGAACTGAGCCCGGTCGTGGCGCTGGCCGCGCTGGCCATGCTCGTCTCGGTTGCGATTGCTTATTTTGCCGGTACGGCTGCGTTCCTGCCCGTCAGCAGGCAGGCACCGGCACCCGTCATGGCGGACAGCGCAGGTCGGCTGGATTCCCGGCAATTGCTGAATGCGCTGCCGCTGCCAGCCTTCCAAGTCGATGCGGGCGGGCGCATCGTGTCCTTCAACGCGGCCGCAGACCTGATCCTGCACCTTGAAGGGCGGTCCAATCCGAGGACCAGTACCGTGATCCGCTCGCCGGCCCTGCTGTCGGCGATCGAGCGAATGCGCACCAGTCCGGGCAGCGAGGCCCTGGCGGTGGAGGTCGATAGCGGGCCGGACGAGACCTGGCGGGCGCACGTGTCGCGGCCCGTCAATGCCATGGAGACGCTGGTCGTGCTGGAAGACCTGACGCCGGTGCGCCGGGCCGCGCGGGCGCGGTCCGACTTCCTGGCCAATGCCAGCCACGAATTGCGCACGCCGCTGACGGCCCTGTCGGGCTTCATCGAAACGATGCGCGGCCCGGCCAAGGACGACAAGGCGTCGTGGGACCGGTTCCTCGACATCATGGCAGGGGAGTCCGCGCGGATGAGCCGGCTGATCGCCGACCTGCTTTC
Organism: Alphaproteobacteria bacterium; assembly: GCA_018830285.1. GTDB lineage: Bacteria > Pseudomonadota > Alphaproteobacteria > Caulobacterales > Hyphomonadaceae > Hyphomonas. Next base: position 11,934 of record JAHJSB010000063.1, on the reverse strand, counting down.
GCTGTCGCGGATCGAGTTTTCCGAACATATCGCGCCGAGCGAGCGCGAAGACTTTGCCAGGATCGTGCTCGACGCGACCGAGGCGCTGCAGCCGATTGCCAGGGACCGCGATGTCACGCTGGAACTGAATGGCTCCGACGAAGGCATGCCGGTCGTGGCCCACCGTGACGAGATCATGCAGGTGGTCGAAAACCTGCTGACCAATGCATTGAAATATACACCGCCGGGCGGCCGGGTGACGGTGTCGTTCGGGCTCGCCGCCAGCATGAGCGAAGCCCGCAGACGGGCGGCGCAGGGCTGGCGCGAGGGTGAGCGGATGACGCTGCTGCAGGCGGCGGGGCGGCCCGGTACGCCGGATGCCTCGGTCTGGCTGCGCATCGAGGACGAGGGCCCGGGCATCGAGCGCGAACACCTGCCGCGCCTCGGCGAGCGCTTCTACCGCGCCGACCAGAGCCGGGGCGGCAAGATCACCGGCACAGGCCTTGGCCTTGCCATCGTGAAACATATCATGGCCCACCATCGCGGCGGCCTCGCCGTCGAGACCCGCCTCGGCCAGGGCAGCGCCTTCGGGATCTGGCTGCCAGCGGCGCGGCCTTAGGTTCTCATCCTCAGGACGACAGACTGCTCTTGCCGTATTGATTTTTGTCAACGGGCCGCAATCGCGCATGCCTTACACTTGTGTCCAGATAGATCACAAAACAGCGGAAAGTGAGTTCGCCATGAGTCGACATGTCAAGTATGCAATCCTGGCTGGTGTTTCAGCCGTCGCGTTTGCTCTTGCGGGAGCCAATGCACAGCCCGGTGGCGGTGGCGGCTCAGGTGGCGGTGCAGGCGCAGGCGCGCAGTCGGGTGATCTCGACCGCATCCGTGATCGGATCGATGTGCCGGATCAGGACCGTGACCGGGATCAGGATCGCGACCGCATGGACACGCCGGACCAGGATCGGGACCGTGATCGGGACCAGGACCGGCTCGCAATTCCGGACCAGGATCGCGACAGGGACCGCTTGTTCCTCGGCACCGCCGACAGGATCCAGCAACATGACCGGGACGGCGACAGCAAGGTCGACCGGGCCGAGTTCGATGCCTGGCACGATACAGGCTTCGATACGATGGATGCGGACGGAAACGGCCTGACGCTGCAGGAGTATCACGCAATGCGCATGGGTCCCGGACCCTATGGTTCCCCCGATGCCGAGTTGCAGGCCAGAATGCAGACACAGGCTAACCTGCGCAAAACCGAGCGTTACCGGTTGATGGATACCGACGCGAATGGAGTCGTGACGCGAAATGAATATCGCAACTTCTCGGAATACGCCTTCCTCGAAGCGGATGCTGATGATGACGGCAAGCTAACAGTTCAGGAACTGAACCGTTTCAATCGCGGAATGTAATAGCGTTTTCACGCGAGGGGATACAGAATGACCGATAAGCCTATGAAGTTTGCGGCTCTGATCGTGGCAGGCACCATTGTTGTGGCCGGGTGTGCCGGGCGTTATGGCCCGCATGGCCCTGCCGGGACCGTGGCGACGACAGCGGGGATTGTTTATGTCCAGACCGCCCCGCCGCCACAGAAATACGTGATCATTCCCCGTCGTCCGAACCCGGCGGCTGTCTGGATCGAGGGCTATTGGGACTGGACCGGGGTCCGGTTCGTCTGGGTTGATGGATACTGGAACCCTAATCCTCCGCGTGCCGGAGCCGTCTGGACACCGCACCGCTGGGTCAAGACCAATCGTGGCTGGTACCGCAAGCCGGGGGAGTGGCGCTAGAGACGCGAACCCGTTGCGGGCTTATTCCCCGCTCACCAACCGCTCGACCGCTTCGGTCTTGACACCGTCGATGGCGGGAGCGAGCTGGTCGAGGGCGCTGGCCGTGGTGCCATTTGCCGTCTCGGTGAACGTGACGCGGGTTCCTTTGCCTTCGGGGACGAGGGTGATGGTCCAGATGACGGTAACGGCCATGTCCTGGAGCGGGCCGAACGGGGCGTCGAGGCGGAGCATCTTGCCGTGTACTACGGTCAGGACCGTGCCGTGTGCGACCGAGCCATTGTCCCAGGTTTCCTTCCAGAGCCCGCCAGCCTTCGGATCAAGCGAGAGGTGGTCGGACGCGCCGGAATAGGTATGGTCCGGGTGCCACCAGAGTTCCGGATGGACCAGACGGTCCCACAACTCGCCGGGGGTGAGGGCGGACAAGGCCTCCTGTTTCAGTTCATAATGGTCCGGCGACGCGGAGACGATATCGGCCCCGGCCGGAGCCGAAAGCGCCGCGGTAAGAACAAGGGCGGCAATGCGGGTCATGGCAGGAATCTTCCAGGCGATGAGACCCGGTTGATTATGCCCGGACCGGCGGCCCGGGCAAGGGAGAGTTCAATCCGGGACGCGGGTGAAGGCGAGCGTGTTGCCGCGTGCGGCATAGCTGTAGGAAATATAGTCACCAGTCGCATCGAGCAGGGTGAAGCAGCGCACGCCGACAGCCTCGTCTTCCAACGTGAAGGACGGGCCGGCCGGGTCGGGCGCCTGTTCGTTGCAGTCAGCCACGATGGTGAGCGTCGAGACGCTCGGCTCTTCACCCAGATAACTCTCAGTGACGGTCGTATCGCGGATGGTCATCATGCTCCTGGCGTCGTCGACCGAACGCCAGGTTCCTTGCAGTGCCGCTTCGGTGCCGACGGGGGCGGGGGACTCGGCCGGCTGTGGGGAAGAGCAGGCGGCAAGGCCGATCAGGCCGAATGCGAGGCAGAGAGCGGGGTTAAGCGTCATATGGGCATCCTGTGGTCGGGGCAGTGAAGTCGCTGGCGTCACGCAATGCGAAAGCGCCGGATTCGGTTGTGCGCCGAACCTAGACGCGGCCTGCCGCATCGGCAAGTTCACCTGCCTCGTTGCAAATTCCAGCTGCGTTTGGACGCGTCCATGCGACAGGTTTCGTTCGCAACGGCTAAAAGGATACAGTGGCACATTCTGGATTGCCGTGGTGATCCTTGCGGTCATCGTCGGGATCGAGTTCATGTTATTCAAGCTGATGAATTGGCTTTGAGGGCGAACCATGAATCCTGACGATATCGAAATCGACACAGAGGCCGTCGCCAAACAGGTCGGGACGATCTTCGACAGCCTGCAGGTCTGGTTCACGGGGTTCCTCGAACAGGCTTTGTCCGTAGCGACTCTCTGGCAGGCCGGCGTGGTGATTGCCGCCGGTATTGTCGGCTGGCTGCTCTCGCGCCTCCCCTACACGCGCCTGATTGCCGCCGGGCTGGATCGCGGCCGGACTGACGCGCTGGCGCGAGTCTATGTTTCGCTGGCCAATATCATGTGGCCGCTGATCAGCGTCGTATTTGTCTGGGCCGCCGTGGCCGGGTTCCACATGGCAGAACTGCCCAATGAGGGCCTGCGCATCGTTGCCAGCCTGCTGAACGCCTGGATCATTATCCGGCTGCTGACGTCGAACATGCGCAAGAGCTTCCTGTCGCGGGCGATTGCCCTGATTTCATGGACGATTGCTGCGCTCTATATCCTGCGCTGGCTGGAACCGACCGTGACCGCCCTGAACGATTTCCATATTCCGGTGGGCCGGCATTCCCCGTCGGTCTGGACCATCCTGACCAGTGTGGGGATTGCGATCGTGGCGCTCTGGCTGGGCCGTATAGCCGGCGCGGCGGCGCAGACGCGGCTGCGATCGACCAGCCGGCTGAATCCGTCCATGGCCGGTCTGCTGGGACAGGTCGCGAACATACTGCTCATGGTCGTGGCCATTGCCATTGCGCTGCAGACAGTCGGCGTGAACCTGAGCGCCCTGACGATCTTTTCAGGTGCCCTTGGCGTCGGTATCGGCTTCGGCCTGCAGTCGATCTTCTCGAATTTCATCTCGGGCGTGATCATCCTGATCGAGAAATCGGTGAAGGTGGGCGATTTCATCGAGTTGCAGTCGGGCGTGACGGGCCTGGTCAATGAAATCAACATCCGATCGACGGTGATCACGACCAACGACAATGTCGATATCCTTGTGCCGAACGAAGAGTTCATTAAGGCACAGGTGATCAACTGGACCCTGCGCGAGGCGCGCCGGCGCACGCATATCAAGTTCGGCGTGGCTTATGGCACCGACAAGGATCTCGTGCGCCAGGCCGGCATGGAGGCCGCCGCGGAGGTCAAATGGACGCTGGAGAACATGGGACCGCGCATGCCGCAGGTCTGGCTGGTGGGGTTCGGGGATTCCAGCCTCGACTTCGAACTTGTCGTCTGGCTGACAGAGGAGGCGGTGAAGAAGCCGGCCAAGGTCGTTGCCGACTATAACTGGGCGATCCATTCGGCGCTGGAGCGGCACGGTATCGAAATCCCGTTCCCGCAACAGGACCTGCACGTCAAATCCTCGGATGCGATACGGGTGCGCATCGAGCCGGGCGGCACCGATGAGGCGCCGTCATCCGACGCAGACGTGGCGACCGGAATGGAAAAAGCCCCCGAAGAATAACTCCGGGGGCTTTCCTGTTCGTCGCTGGGGTTGCCGACTGATATCAGCCAGCAATGCGACGCACATAATCGTACTGGTTCTTCTTCGTGTCGCGCTTGCGGGCGGGCTGGAACGCCACTTTCGCATGCTCGCTGCAATAGGGACCGCAGTCCGACTTGCGGCCACAGAAGGCGAACTTCGGATCGGCCGGATCACCGATCGGCCATTTGCACATTGAATCGCGCAAGGTGAGGATGGTTGCCGCGTCGCCATCGGCCAGTTTCAGTGGCGGCAGCGGCGCGATCATCGCCGTGCGCTCGACGGGACGGGCCTGTTCGATCGGTATGGTGACCGCTGGCGTCGGCATCGTGACCGTACCGTCCGGCATCACGCGTGGCTTTGGCCGGGCCAGGCGCGGCGGGCGCTTGACGGGGCGCGACGGTGTCGCACGGCCCGACAGGCCAAGGCGATGCACCTTGCCGATCACGGCGTTGCGGGTCACGCCGCCCAATTGCTTGGCGATTTGCGAGGCCGAATGGCCTTCCGCCCAAAGTTTCTTGAGCACTTCTACCCGTTCATCAGTCCATGACATGGATTTAGGTCTCCCAGCTCCAGGTTCAGGGGCCCATACACGGTCCCGTCAGCCCCTACATGTTGTGATAGCAGTTACGCGCTATCTCTCTCGGCACCTAGATATCGTATCAGGACCGAAATGAAACACAACATGCAGACTTAGCTTTCCACAGGCTTTCCATATGTAGTGTCTTGTGAGTCGCACTTTCAGCAGGTGGGCCCAATTTTCGGGCAAAGGCAAAAAAGTCGCGTCTTGCCCCTCGCTCATGCGGGCATAGCACATTAGATAACCCGCATGACAGACATCAGCTCAGACGCCAAACCCGCTAGCACGAATTCCACCGTTTCTTCCAGTCCGGAATCCGGCTTCAGGGTCATCCGGCAATATGGCGCGGTGAACGGGCTGGGCTTGTGGACGCTGTACAAGCGAGAAATCGGCCGGTTCCTGAAAGTGTGGATGCAGACCGTGTTCGCGCCGGTGGTGACGACATTGCTGTTCATGACCGTATTCAAGCTGGCGTTCGGCGACCGGGGCCGGCTGACCGGCGATTTCGACGGGCTGAACTATAATGATTTCCTCGCGCCCGGCCTGATCATCATGGCGATCCTGCAGAACGCCTTCCAGAACACGAGCTCGAGCCTGGTGCAGGCCAAGTTCAACGCGACCCATGTCGATTTCCTGATGCCGCCGCTGTCGCCGATGGAACTGACGGCAGGCTTCCTGGGCGGGGCAATCACGCGCGGCGTGATCGTGGCTGTGATCTCGGGGATAGGCATCCAGCTGAGCGGCCTGGCCGACCTGTCGGTCGTGCACGTCTGGCCGATCGTCTGGTTCAGCCTGACGGCGGCGATCATCCTCGGCGCGCTGGGCGCGATGGGCGGGATATGGGCCGACAAGTTCGACCACCTGTCCGCCGTGACGAATTTCGTCATCGTGCCGCTGACGTTCCTGTCGGGGACATTTTACGACATCAAGGTGATGAAAGAGCCGTTCCTGACGCTGGCGCACCTGGATCCGTTTTTCTACATGATCGACGGGTTCCGCTATGGTTTCATCGGTGTCGCGAATTCGTCCGTGGTGACTGGCGTGATCGTGACAGGCGTGTTGTCCGTGCTGTCGACTGGCGCGGTCTGGTGGATGTTCCGGACGGGCTACAAGCTGAAGGCCTGATTCCCGCATTGCGTGAGTCTCGTTGACCCTTCCGCGTTCCGTGCGGTTAATGCGCATCGAACTCACGCGGAGGATATTATGCGTATTGCAAAACTCGCCGCCGGCACGGTGCTGGCCATGGCGCTGGCAGGCTGCCAGAACCTGATCCCACAGGAAATGAGCGTCTCTGATTATTGCGCCAATCCTGAAAAATCGCAGGAAAACGTCTGCCGACTGAAAGTCGAAATCGACGGCCAGACGACCGCACTGTCCGACACTGACATGCGCCTTTCCGATGCGCGTGGCGTGGCCGACAGCGCCTCTGATGCGGCTGCCCGTGCACAGGCCACGGCTGACGAAGCGATGCAGCGCGCCAATGCGGCGCTCGCTAAGACTGACGAAATGGTCTGTGAGACGCTTACCGTGCGGAAGACCGATACCGGCACCTGCCGCCCGGGCTATGAGCTGACCAGCTGTACCCAGACGCGCTATACCGAGCGTGCGGGCGGCCTGTCCTTCCTGCGCGAGATCAGTAACGAGAAGTGCCGCTTCAACGAGCGCGTCCTGGAGATGCAGGTCCGCTGCTGCAACACGGCGTCGGCCGCCCCACAGCCTGAAGATGCCACGATCGTCGAGGACATGCCCGAGCCTGAGGCAGAGCCCGATACACCGGAAGACTCGCCGCTGAGCTTCTAGCAAAGACTTCTACCGAAACTGGGGGGGATTCTCCGGGGGGAGTGGGAAGAAAGCCGCCTGCATGTGTTTGCAGGCGGCTTTTTCGTGGACCGAATGTTTCGCCACAATTTGGCCCGGAGTCTTAGCATTCAGACAGGTTGGGAACGGGGGGGCAGGACGGCGCTTAGTCTGTCGCCTGCACCGGGCAAGCGCCCAACCGGCAGGACGACAAATGGAGTAGATATGATGAAACCAACATTCGCATTCGCAGCCATTGCCACCCTGATGGCAGCGCCCACCCTTACCGGCGAAAACATGACGCTGGCCGAAATCGACCTGAACGCCGACGGCTTTGTGTCGATCGAAGAGGTGAGGCTGCACCATCCCGACGTGACGGCGGAATCCTATGCCGACTGGGACGTCAATGGCGATGCCAAACTGTCGGACGCCGAATTTTCGGCCTGGCAGAAGGCGAGCTCTGACAGCTATGGCAGCGTGACGGTCGAAACGCCCGATGCGGCCGTCGGCACGGCCATGACAGACGAACAGTAGGTCCGGAGCGTCATCCCCCTTCCGCTTCCGGAGATATGAAGGCCCCGGCGAAAGCCGGGGCTTTTTTTTGGGCGGGCGTCAGGCGGCGCGCGCGACTTGGTTGCGTCCGTGGTTCTTGGCGTCATAGAGCGCCCGGTCGGCTCGCGACAGGAGGCTGGAGAGCGTGTCGGTCGGACGGGCCAGGGTGAGGCCGAGGCTGATCGTGACGTGGATCTGCTCGCCGCGATAGGAATACCGCGTGGATTCGGTGGCCTTGCGCAGGGCTTCGGCGATGCGGCTGAGATCCAGCTCGCTGGCGACGTCATGCATGATGGTGAATTCCTCGCCGCCGATTCGCGCCACGAAGGCATCATGCGGGGCGGCATGGATGAGGGTCTGCGCAATGTGGCAGAGGACCTCGTCGCCCGCTTCATGGCCGTGGCGGTCATTGATGCGCTTGAACCAGTCGATATCGACCGCGATGAGGCCGCACTGCGTGTCGTCCCGGCCAGATGCGGCCAGGCGCGCGGCGCCCTGCTGGGTGAAGCTGCGGCGGTTCGCGAGGCCGGTCAGGTCGTCGCTATTGGCGAGCTTGCGGAACTTTAGGTGGAGGCGCAGCAGGCGCAGGCGGAGCCGGATGGCCATGGCCTGGGAAATCGGCACGATGGCGATGGGCAGGCAGAAGGAGAGCGCCATCGCATGGTTGCGCGCATGCGCGTCGAGATCCATGGTCGTGAACCATGTCACCGACATGGCGACCGCGATGGCCGCGGCGACGACCGACAGGGCCAGCCGGATCTGTTCGGCCCAGAAATCCCGTTCGAGTTTGCGCTGGTCCATCCATTTCACCCTGTCGTGCTGTAGTCCGACGATCCTGCCGGAAAAACCTTAAAAAAAAAGGCTATATACCGATCAAATTTGATGCATTCGGGCGTTTCGCGCGGGATTTGGCCGGGAAGGGCGCTGGGCATCCGGCCGCGAATGGGCTTAGGTGGGCGCCTTGTGAAACGGGAGGCTGGGCCCTGGACATCCTGACTGTACTGCCGCCGGTGCTGGCGATCGTCGTCGCCATGCTGACACGCAACGTCTATGCGGCGCTGGGGTTGGCGCTGCTGGCTTCGGAGACGCTGATTTCGGGGTTTCATCCGGGCATGGGGGCGCTGGGCGCCATTGACCGGGCGGCGGCGGTTTTCGCGAGCGAAGGCAATGCGCGTGTCCTGCTTTTCTGCCTGCTGATCGGCGCGCTGATCGCGTGGATGCGCGACAGCGGCGGCGTGGAAGCCGTGGTGAGCGGCCTGATGAAACGCGGCCTCGTCTCGACGCCGCGGCGGGCGGCGCTGGCGCCGGCGCTGGCGGGCACGGCGATCTTCGTGGAAACCAATGTCAGCCTGCTGAGCAGCGGCGTGCTGGGCCAGCGCCTGTTCGACGCGCATGGCCTCAGCCGCGAACGGCTGGCCTATATCATCGACTCCACGTCAGCGCCGGTCAGCGCGCTGATCCTGCTGAACGGCTGGGGCGCCTATGCGCTGGGCCTTGTCGAACCCTACGGCTTTGCCAGCCCGATTGGCGTCGTGGCCGGGACAATTCCGTGGAATTTTTATGCGCTGCTGACGCTGGCGGGGGTCTACATGACGGTGTTCACGGGCCGGGTGTTCGGGCCGATGAAGACGGCGGGGCTGGACCGGGACGTGCTGGCAGAAGACGAGGAAACCGTGGCGCCGACGCGGTCGATCTACATGTGGCTGCCGCTCCTCACTATGATCGGCGCCTCGCTGGGCTTCATGGCGTGGACCGGCGGCGGCAATATCCTGGCCGGCAATGGCAGCCAGTCGATCCTCTGGGCGGTGTGCCTGGCAATGCTCGTGGCGGGCGTCGTGCTGGTCGCGGGCCGGGCCTTCGGCAAGGGCGAGCTGCAGGCGCGCGGCTTTGCCGGGATCGCGGAAATGGTTCCGGTTGTCGCCATCCTGTTCCTGTCGATAGCACTGGGCGACAGCCTGCGCGTCCTCGGGACAGGGACGTTCATGGCGAGTGTCGCAGCCGCCTTTGTCTCGCCGATCATCGTGCCGGCCGTGGTGTTCGTGGTGGCGGGGGTGACGGCGTTCATGACCGGAACGAGCTGGGGCACCTATGGCATCATGATCCCGATTGCGATGCCGCTGGCGGTGGCGCTGGGGATCCCGCCGTCGCTGGCGCTGGCGGCGGTGCTGGGCGGCGGCGTGTTCGGCGACCATTGCTCGCCAATCTCCGACACGACGATCATCGCCTCGCTGGCGGCGGGCTGTGACCATATCGAGCATGTGCGCACGCAGCTGCCCTATGCGCTGGTCGCGGGCGGGATCGCGGTGGTGATGTACCTCGCGGCGGGCGTGTGGGTCAGCCTTTAGGGCGGAGCACCAGCTGGCTGCAGCGGAAAAGGGCCATGCGTTTGCCGGTGGCCATATGCGTGATTTCGCAATCCCAGACCTGTGTCGTGCTGCCGGTATGGACAGGCGTGGCGCGGGCCTGGACGCGGCCCTCGAGGGCGGTGGCGAAGAAGTTGGATTTCAGCTCGATCGTGGTGAAACCTGTCGCGCCCTCCGGCAGGTTGGCCATTGTGCCATAGCCGCAGAGCGTGTCGGCGAGGGTGACGAGGCCGCCAGCATGGAGGAAGCCGTTGGGCGCATGATGGGTGGCGGCAATCTCGAAATGGCCTTCGACGAGATGGCGTTCCAGCGTGGTGACGATGATGCCGAGATGGCCGGGCAGCTTGCCTTCGCCACGCGCCGTGAAGGCGGCGGGATCCAGCTGGTCTTCGGGAAGGCGGTAGGTCATGGGCAGGCTCCGGCGGCGGCATGTTCCAGACAGCAAAAAAGGCGCGGTCCCGAGGGCACGCGCCTTTCCTGCGTCATCGAATCAGACTACCGAGACTATGTGCTAGCACTCGTCGTCGGTCATCGGCTGACACGGGGCTCTGTCGGTTCCGTTTGAGCGGTTCCTTCGTTGCCCGGGCTCCGGCAGGTCGCTCCGGAGAGCGCCCAGACCATCACCTCGGCCAGTCATCACCCAGGGGCAAAGTTCTGGCCTAACCGCCGGATATCCCGAGGGATAGTCCTTTGGTTACCGCGTTTCGGATCGCGCCCCGGTCGCGGCATAGGGCACCAAATCCAGGGGTCTAGCTCCCCCAAAGATGGACATCGCCTGGCTTTGTCCCGATGCCTGACCCTTGCCCTTCGTTTCCACCGTTCTCACGATTTGACTATTGGCCCGGGATCACCGGGTGCGATGTGCTGGGCCATCGTTCTGTCGCGGATTGTGCTCCCGCGCCGAGGTCGTTGGCTTACCGAAACGATCTCACCAAAACTCGCCTGAGTCGAGTCCCTCTCCATAATTTTTTCGCGCCGAGGGGGAGGAATTCCACAGTTTTGCGACGGCCGTGAGATTGCTGCACTGCACACGCATACGAAGCACGAACAGATGCCCGGACGGTGCCCGATGGGCCCCCGGAGGGGATGGTGTGTGCACGGAAGGGGGGGCAAGACAGGTCCGTATCCCCGGCGCACGCCGGGGTCTCCTGCCTAATCAACCGGTCTCCTGCCGCCTGAGACCCCGGCCTGCGCCGGGGATGCGGAGGCGGTGGTGCGCGGGGAAGGGTGCGGGACAGAGCGCCGCTTTTCCGACCGCAGGGCCGGTGGGCTTATACTCCCGGCCATGACAGAGATTGCCCGCCCCCGCCGTTACCGCCGCCGTGCCCGTACGCTTTCCGCCCTGAGGCAGCTGGCGCGGGCCGCAGCGGCGGCCGCGGCGGAGACAGCGGCCGACCGGGTGCGCCGGGAGGCGGAAGACATGGTGCGCGAGGCCGGGCTGGACGCCGGCGCCTCGCCGGTGAAGCGCGAAGTGGACTTGGCCCGCGCCCGCGTCGGCGCGCTGCTGGATGCCGGCCACATCCCGGAAGCCGAGGCCGACATGCGCAGGGCGCGGCGCCTGCTCAGCCTGGCATGAACGGCTTCCGCGAGAAGATCCGCGAGGCGGTGCGGCGGCTGCGCGACATGGGCCATGACGCGCTGGCCGACAGCCTGGAAGAGGAGCTCGCCGACGAGGCCGCAGGCCGCGATGCGCCGGGGAGCCGCCGGAGCGGTGCATTGCGCTTCGCTTAATGCACCCTACAAATTCAACCCCAAATCTTGTTCCCTCAGCCGCTTCAGCTCGTCCCTGAGCTGGGCGGCCTGTTCGAATTCCAGGTTGGCGGCGGCTTCGCGCATCCGCTTTTCTGTGTCCGCAATCACTGACTTGAGGTTGTGGCCCGGTTCCCCGGCAAGTGGCAAGGCTTTTTCTTCGGCGAGGCCCTTGTCGCGGTCGCGGCGGGCACGGGACTTGGTGCCGGGCTTCTCGCCGAGTTCGCCAAGGATGTCCTGCACGCCGCGGATGATCGTGGTGGGCGTGATGCCGTGTTCGAGGTTGTGCGCCTCCTGCTTGGCGCGGCGGCGGGAGGTTTCCTCCATGGCGCGCTCCATCGAGCCGGTGATGCGGTCGGCATAGAGGACGACGCGGGCCTCGGAATTGCGCGCGGCGCGGCCGAT
>JAHJSB010000006.1 GCA_018830285.1 Alphaproteobacteria bacterium | reverse complement strand
TTCCTGATGCTCTACCTCGAACGCAGTATCGATCCGTCCAAACTTATCGGCAGTGAGAGCGTGATCCAGTTCAAGTTTACAGATCTTGTCGAGCAGAGCGATTACTGGCTGCTGGTCCGGAACGACAATGTTGATCTTTGCCTGAAGAATCCCGGCAAGGATGTGGATGTCTATTTCACCTGCACAGTGCGGACCATGCATGATGTGTGGATGGGCGAGCGGACCTATGGTGACGCCATCAAATCCGGCGACCTGTATGTACAAGGCGATCCTGCCCTGACGCGGAACATCAAGGACTGGCTGCGGCCGAGTATATTTGGCGGCTCCGCGCGCGTACCATTGCCGGACCAACTGACCTCCCGGTGACACAGACCCCTGCCCCACCGTCAGGCGTTGCTAGGCGCGCGAGGCACCCATAGAGTCCCGGCACGAAAGACAAGCCGGGAGGATGGAAGATGACGCAGGCCAAAATGCAGGGTGTTGCAAGCGACAAGTTTGAGGGCGTACGGAACCAGTTCCAGACGCACCTGGATACAGGCGCCGATATCGGGGCCTCCTTCTGCGTCACCAAGGATGGCGAAGCCGTGGTCGACCTCTGGGGCGGCTATGCCGATGTCGCCGGCACACGGCCCTGGGAGAAGGACACGATCGTCAACGTCTATTCGACGACCAAGACGATGACGGCGCTGACTGCCCTGTTGCTGGCCGACCGAGGCGAACTGGATTTTGATGCGCCAGTTGCCAAATACTGGCCGGAGTTTGCGGCGAGCGGCAAGGCAGACGTGAAAGTCAGTCATCTGATGAGCCACTCAGCTGGCCTGTCAGGCTGGCGTGAGCCGTTCACGACCGAGGACTTGTATGACTGGGAAAAAGCGACGAGCCTGCTGGCGGCGCAGGCGCCCTTCTGGGAACCGGGCAAGCAGGCCGGCTATCACGCCATCACGCAAGGCTATCTGGTTGGCGAGGTTGTGCGGCGCATTGCCGGCAAATCGCTCGGCACCGTATTCCGTGAAGAGATTGCCGAGCCGATGGCCGCAGACTTCCATATCGGCCTGCCGGCGGCGGAAGACAATCGCGTGGCCGAATTGAAGCCGCCGCCAGATGGCAGCATTTCGTCCGATCCTACCATGACGGAAACCAAGAAGCTGACGCTGACCAATCCGGTGATTGACGTGGGCGCGACGCGGACGCGCGACTGGCGCGGAGCCGAGATCCCGGCGGCTGGCGGAACGGGCAATGCGCGTTCGGTGGCAATGGTCCACACGATCCTGGCCAATGGCGGGGCCGCTGGCGGCAAGCAGTTCCTGAGCGAGGCCGGTTGCCGCAAGGCGCTGGAGCCGCAGATCGAAGGCACGGACCTGATCCTCGGCATTCCGGTGCGCTATGGTCTTGGCTTCGGCCTGTCCGGGCCTATGTCGCCTGCGCTGAATGAACACTCCATGTTCTGGGGCGGCTATGGCGGCTCCATCGCGCTAATCGACATGCAGGCACACACGACCATGTCCTATGCGATGAACCTGATGCAGGGCACCACGACCGGCGACATGCGGGCAATCACGCTGGCTATGCAGGCCTGGCAGGGACTGAACGCCGGCTGATACTTGGCGGGATTGCAGACAGGGTTGCGTTGAAGACAGGAGAAACCGGACCGACGGATCGGTGAACCCTGAGGACTGCGCGGCGCATGTGGCGATGGAGCGGACTTTGCCTGCTGGCATGCGGCGCGGCGCTGCAGGCGTTTGCGCAGGCGCCGCTCGAAATTACTGCGCCGTCCCTGGCCTATCGCGGCGCGTCTGCTGTACCGCTGGAGATCACGGCGCCCGCGCTTGTCTTTCGCGGGGCTGCCGCAACACCGCTTGAGATATCCGCCCCTGCCCTTGTGTATCGTGGGACCAACGCTGCTCCACTTGAAGTAACGGCGCCCGCAATTGTCTATCGGGGCGCAACGCGGGCGCCGTTGGCCGTCACGGCCCCCTCTCTCATCTTCCGGGGCGCTGCCACGCAGCCGCTCAGCATTGAAGCGCCAGCTCTGGTGTTTCGCGGCGCAGCATTGAGCCCGCTGCAGATATCATCCCCGAGCCTGATCTATCGGGGCGCGGCGACACAAGCCACACAGCAAATGGCGAGCACTCTGGAAATCATTGATCGGCCCATTGAGCCAGTGAATTCGATCTACCTGTCTCTCGACAGTGTCGACGTGGATGCCGCCCTTGGCATGACCGTCACCTATAAGGGCCTGCCCGAAAACCGGGGATATGGTGGACTGATCTTCATGGATGAGACACCGCCACGCCTCGCGGCCTGGTTCTATACCGCCGCGAACAAGCCGGATGGGGAGTATCAGCGCAGCAGCCTGCCGTCCTTAACGGGCAACTGGAAAGCCTGCATCGGCTTTGCGCCGCGAATGGATCGTGCGGTGGCAGAAGTGGCGCAATATGCCGACTGCCTGGACTTCGTGGTGGCCGGCGCAGGCAGCATTGATGCGCAACCGACGTTGACCTTGCCGGACACGCCCCTGAGGGCCGGTCGCGACGTGACGCTGACCTTCGGTGGCCTGCCCCCCGCCAATTGCGGGATCTACATTTACGACGCGTCGGGCCAAGAGGTCGCGCGCCACTTCACCAACCGCAAGTCCGACGATACCTGGACGCTGCGGTTTGCCAAACCCGGCACGCATGAACTGATCATCACCTATCACGGCTCTGCAGTGCGTGCGCATGCCAAACTGGAGGTAACCCCATGAACTACCGTATCCTGACGTATCTGCTTGCGACGTGCTGCTTCGGCCTGACAGGGCTGGCCGCGCCGGACCTGTCAGGCAAATCGCTTGCGTTCGTGGCGGCCTATGACGCCGCCTATTCCCGATGCATAACGAACGGGAAGCGCGCGAGCACGGTTCGCAAAAAGCCTGCTGAAATCGCGGCATGCGAGCAAAGCGCGCTCGCGGAGGCCACGGCTGCGACAGTCCAGGCCGCCCCCACTCTGATCGACAGGGTATCCATACCGGTAATTGGTCAGACACCCGCTTTAAGCCTGCCGACGATATCGCCGGATAGGCCGGACATCGTGTTGACTCAAGACGACATGGACGAAATGAAGAGGAACATCGACCCCAACAAGATGATATTGACCATCCCGATCGACTTTCAGAACCTGCCAACACAGTTTCCTAACACCGTTCGAGACGAAGATAGACCGGACAAGATCGTGCTCCTCATCGGAGTTAGCGGCATGACGTTGACGGATGAAAACCAGTGGAGGGCCTTGCCCGACCGGAGCGTAGATATGAAAGTCGAACTCGACTATCCCGTTGATGGTAACCTGCAAACTGATCTGAAAGTTCCGCTGGAAGGTCCGGGGCCTGCATACGATGGACTCGACTTTCGTTTCTTTGGAAATTCTGACCGTCACCGACTTGGTATCTCAATACGCTTGAGAACCAAAAACATATCAGGACGGGAAGATAACTCTTTAGAGTATACTTGGGACCAACCATCATCCATCTTTCGGTTCGCTGACGTCTCCTTCGTGACAGGTGGCCAGTTCGAAAAGGGCAAATGGGTAAGACTCCGTCGGTATTGGTCGGGGCCGACGCCTGACGAATTCGTAACAGCTGCTTCGGAATGTCAAGACGATAACTCCTTGAACAGGGACGGACCGTCCCAATATTTGGGAAACGGCCCGACGGCCCGCTCCTGCGAGGCACTCGTGCAAGAGTAGATACCCGCTCAGCTCACGGTGCGCCGTCGAGGATTTCCTTGAAGCCGCTGGGCGCGTGCGGGCCCATGAAGAGCTGTTCGAACGTGCCGATGCCTTCGGAACTGAGGCCGTCAGGCCCCTCGTGCCTTGCACGGACGATTTCCTGGATGTGCAGGTTCTCGGGCACCTGCCATGTCATTTTTGCAGGTTCGAAGTCTTCGCGCGCAATGGCGAGCTGGTCGCCGCGAAAAGCGCCATGGCGGTACTTGTCATGGCCATAGCCAATGCCCTTCATCAGGAATGTGCCCACCGGTTCGAACGTCACCTTGTGGGCGCGGCCCGCCGGGTCGGTCATGTCGAGATAGGCGCTCGCCATGCGGCGGGTGCAGGGCGCGTAGGCGATGTTCATCTTCGCATCGGAGAGGTGGATACCTTCGCCCTGCGCCACGCCATCGGGCACGATCACCGCCCGGGTGTTCCAGGGCACGCCATGCTCGTCATGATTGACGTGGTAGAACATGGACAGGTTGGGGAAATTGGTCGGCGTCCATATCCAGTAGAACTGCGGCGTTGGCGCCGGAATCAGCGGCTGCGGATCCGGCGCACCGATCGGGCGGACGCCCCATGAGCGGTCGCGCGTGCCGGCGAAGTCTTCGGGGCTGACCTTGATCGACTCATCATCGACTCGGACACTGCCGGACCAGCGGCCGTTCTGCGTCATGCGGGTGAGGTCCATCATCATGCGCGAACCGATCCGGCGGGTAAAACGCGGTTCCTCAATCGGAAAAGCGCGGCCCTCGAATTCCACATCGAGCGCGAGGCCTTCTGTTTCTTCAAGGCGCAGGCGAATTTTCTTCAGCGGCTCAACAACCTCGACCGAGAGCGGGCCAACATGCGTATCCATCCGCTCCATATTGAGCGGGCGCGAGAGATAGACGCTCGACTGCTTACCATTGCGCAGGATGGAAACGGCACCGTCTATGATGTTTAGCGCCGGGTAAACACCCATGGCCGCCGCAAAGAATGTGGACCCGTCCGCACTGTAGCCATTGAAGAAATAGCGGTCGTAGAAATTCCGGTCGGAGCCGGAATAGGCAACGGGTTCGGGTGTCTGGTGGATCGGGTATTCGTCACCGGCGCTGAGCATGGGATATCCTTCCTTGGCGTCACCTCTTGGCGGGTGATCAGTCAGGCTTAGGGTGAACGAAGCAGGCGCACCCAGCAAGGGGTGACGCAAAGGGAGCCCGTTCAAATGACAACACGCATGACGGCCGACGAGGCCAATACATTCCTCGCGGCGGCCTTCCCGAACAGCGGCAACCGGAACGAGGTGGTCCTGATGGAAGAAGGCCGCGCAAAGATGCGTCTAGTCGCCGACGAGACGCATTTGCGGCCCGGCGGATACATTTCCGGCCCGACGCAGATGAGCCTGGTCGATTCGGTTGCCTATATGGCGGTAATGACGCTGACCGGGCACGAGCCGATGACTGTAACCAGCAATCTGAGCATCAATTTCCTGAGGCCCTGTATCGGCGATGTGGTCGTGGCGGATGCACGGGTGATGAAGATGGGACAGGCACTGGCCGTGATGGATGTGGACGTGCGGATCGAGGGCGCCGAAAAGCCGTCGAGCCATGCGGTGGTGACCTATGCCCTGCCCCGCAAGCCGGAGGTCAAGCAATGAACCGACTGGCGCTTGGCGCGGCCCTGGCCGGATTTGCCGGCGTGGCGCTGGGCGCTTTCGGCGCGCATGGCCTGGCGCTGAGCGTGAAGGCAGAAGGCTGGTGGCAGACAGCGACGCTTTATGCGCTGGTCCATGCGGCGGCGGCGCTGGCGATTGCGCTATCAGGCCGCACGGGTTTGGTGCGCCGGGGCGGATGGGCTTTCATCCTGGGCGTGCTGGTCTTTTCGGGCTGCCTGTATGCGATGGCAATCGGGGGCCCACGCTGGCTGGGCGCGATCGTGCCGCTGGGCGGACTGTCATTCCTGGCAGGATGGGCGCTGGTCGCGGCAGGCGCGACGCGGCGCTAGGAGGATTTGGAATTGAGCGAGGCGTACTTGTCGGCGAGGCCGTCAGCCGTCTTGCGGGCCGCATCGATCGTGTCGGCGAAATCGGCGAGTTCGGCATCGATCGGTGCGGTATCCATGTCCATGTCATCGCGGGCAGCCACCGTGCTGAGGGCGCTCTGGAAGTTCCGATAGGCCATCTGGGCACGCACAAGGGCACGCTCGTAGCTCATCACGTCGGTGCGGGAGGCGGCATCGCTTTCCGGGCTGCGGAGGATGACGTTGGCCTCGTTGGACACATTGGCAAGGCCGGAGCGGGCCGACTGGGCGTCAGCCGAAATGCGCGAGAGGACGAGCGAAGGCGCATTCTTGTCGGCACCGATGCGGGAGGCATAGTCTTCAACTGTCGAATCGCGTCCGTTAATCAGCGTATCGGCGAGGCCGGCAAGGCCGCCCGACGCCTGGACCCAGCCCGACTTGACCGCTTCGTCACAATATTCACCTGAAACCTTGCGCAGGACCGACTGGTTATGCGAGAGCCCGCTAAGAACTGTCACCTCACCCGGAACCATGGATACGGTTGCGCAACCGCCCAGAAGGCATAGGGATATTGTCAGTACTACGCTACGCATTAATCGGCCACCTACACACCTGTTCGGGTCCCACCCGTAATAAGTCTTACGAATGGTAATAAGCCAAGTCCAGTCATTGTTCCCAGACTGGCTGACAAATAGTGAAGAACGCATGAATAAACGCCAAACCCGCCGAACTCTGTATCCGAGGCATGAATCCCGGCGCAGCGGGCGCCTTCGCGTATCCGATGTGCACGAAATCTACTGGGAAGAATCGGGCAATCAGGACGGCGTTCCGGTGGTTGCGCTTCACGGCGGACCGGGCGGCGGCTCAAATCCCGAAATGAGACGGTTTTTCGACCCGGCGCGGTACAGGATCTTCCTGTTTGACCAGCGCGGGTGCGGCCGCTCGACGCCGCATTCGGAACTGCGCGAGAACACGACCTGGGACCTGGTCGATGACATGGAAGCGCTGCGCGAGCATGTCGGCGTGAACCAATGGGTCGTTTTTGGCGGCTCATGGGGCTCGACCCTGTCGCTCGCCTATGGTGTGACGCATACGGAACGGGTTCTCGGCATCGTGCTGCGCGGGGTGTTCCTTGTTTCGAAAGCGGAAATCAACTGGTTCTACCAGTCCGGCGCCAGCCGCCTGTTCCCCGATTCCTACGACCGCTATGTCGCCCCGATTCCCGAAGCCGAACGCGGTGACCTGCTCAACGCCTTCCACAAGCGCCTGATCGGCAGCGACAAGAATGCGCGGATCGAGGCGGCCCGGGCCTGGGCCCGCTGGGAAGGCGAGACCCTGTCGATCAACGGACCGGTAACGACGCCGCCGCGCTTCAACGAGGACGATTTCGTCGACGCCTTCGCGCGGATCGAGTGCCATTATTTCATCAATCGCGGCTTCTTCGCGCATGATTCCTGGCTGCTCGAGGAGGCCGAGCGTACCCTGCAGAATGTGCCCGGCGTCATCGTGCACGGACGGTATGATGTGGTCACGCCGCTATCGACGGCCTGGGCGCTGTCCAAGGCCTGGCCGAAAGCCGACCTGCACATCATTCCGGATGCCGGGCATTCCTCGATGGAGCCGGGCATCGTCGACAAGCTGATACAAGCCACGGACGACATGGCCGAACTCTTCCTGCCCGCAGTTAGAGCCTGAGCCCTGCGCGTGCGGCGCCTGTGAGGGCGCTTGGGGTGGAGTTTGGGTGTCCTGCGGTCGGGGAGCATGGGTCGGGTGTCGGGTACGGCAATTCCAAGCCCGTATTCCCGGCGCAGGCCAGGATCTCCTGCAACAATTCCGGACAGGACGGCCTGAGGCCCCAGCGTTCGCCGGGGACACGGGAGAGTCGTTTCCGGATCGAGCGCGCGCTCCAGCCTTCCCGAGACGGGTGCCCGAAAAGCTCACGGACGATGCCCGGAGAGATCGTCCGAGAGCCGGATCACCACGACGCGGCCATTCCACATCACCCACCAGAGCATCTCGCTGCCCGGCCCGCCTGCGGCGCGGAACCATGCCTTCAGGCGCTGGATGCGCCAGAAGACCAGCGGCCAGATTGGCAACAGGTACCAAGGCAGGCCCGGCATCGGGGTGAGGAGACTGAAAGCTGGCATCGCGGCGCATTATACGCGCAGATCAGCAGGGGGTGGATAAGTTGCCCAGACTGCGTGCGTGTGGCGTGGCCGTGCCCCCCACCCAGCCTCCCCCTGAAAGGCGGAGGCTGGGTGGGGGGGTGAGGGCGTGGTGCGGGCCTATTCCGCCGTCGGCAGGACCGCGTTCTCACCGAGCAGCATGGTCAGGATGCCGGGCAGCGGCACATTGTAGGTGTCCTGGATCTTGTCCATGAAACCGAAGACCAGGATGATCGCGATGAAAGGCGGCACGAACCAGCGCATCAGGAATCGCCAGGCATTCATGATCATGCCTTCGCCCAGCTCCGAGGTCAGCATGTCGCGGCTGAGTATCCAGCCGGCGAACGTGGCCGTCAGCAGGCCGCCGAGCGGCAGCAGGAGCCCCTCAGTCATGAAGTCCATGAAGTCGAGATATTCGAGCGAGAAGACGTAAGCCGCACCGATCATGAACATCGAGAAGCCGATGCCGAGCGCGGCGCCCAAGCGCGTGACACCCTGGCGTTCCTCAAGCCATGAGACGCTGACTTCCATCAGCGAAATCGACGATGTGAACGCCGCGAAGAGGGCGAGCGCGAAGAAGACAGAGGCGAAGACTTCCCCGCCCGGGATCGCACCGAACGCAACCGGCATCGAGACGAAGAACAGGCTGGGTCCGCCAGCCGGATCAAGCCCGGCGGCAAACACGATCGGGAAGATGGCAAAACCGGCAATCATCGCAACCAGCGTGTCAGACCCGGCGACGATCAGCGAGGAGCGCGGGATGTTGGTGTCTTTCGACAGGTAGGCCCCATAAGTGACCATCAGGCCGACACCGACGCCAATCGAGAAGAAGGCCTGGCCAATTGCGGCGAGGAAGGTGCCGAAGCCGACATCTTCCCATTTCGGTTCAAGGATGAACGCAGCGGCGCGGGCCGTGTCGCCATTCGTCACGGCAAACCCGACGACGATGATGAGCATCACGAAGAAGGCCGGCATCAGGATGGCCGAAGCGCGCTCGATTCCGCCTTTGACCCCGCGTCCGACCACGAAGACATTGGCACCAATGAAACAGGCCAGAAGGAAGAGGATATACCATTTCGAGCGAAGCGGGTGTTCCCCCTGCCCGATCATGTCGTTGAAGTTCTGGCCGGACGCCGCTGCATCCATGCCGGAATAACCGCTAAAGGACTGGATGAAGAAGGCCAGGAGCCAGGCCGAAATCACAACGTAGAATGTGCTAATGAAGAAGGCTGTCAGTGTGCCGATCCAGGTCGCGATGCCCCAGTTCTGGCTCTTGCTCTCGGCGCGGGCGAGCGACTGGAAGCCTTCGATGGCCGACATGCCGGATTTCCGGCCCATCGCATATTCCGCCATCAGGAGCGGCAGGCCGATCAGGAGGACGCAGAGCAGGTAGATAAGGATGAAGGCACCGCCACCCTCTTCACCTGCAGTGTAGGGAAACCGCCAGAAATTTCCGAGACCGACCGACGAGCCGATGGCCGCCATGATGAATCCAAAACGCGAACTCCACGTATCTGTCTTGCGACCGACGCCTGCCATATGTTCCCTCTCCCCGGGGTAAATGTTTTCGCGCGACTCTCACGATCGCGGCATAAAAATTAATTTCGGGACCTGTTAGCGGGTCAGATGAGCCCCGTCGAGGACAGTTTTTCGTCCCTGTGCATATGCGCAGACAGGATCAGGCCGAAACACGCCATCGTCGTGAGCATGGCCGTGCCGCCATAGGATATCAGCGGCAGGGGCATGCCGACGACCGGCAGGAGGCCAATGACCATGCCGACATTGAACACGATATAGAAGGCAACCGTCGCCGCCGCACCGGCCGAGGCGAGGCGCCCGAACCAGCTCTGCGACTGGGACGCAGAATAGAAGGCCCAGCCGAGAATGACGGCGAAACCGAGCAGGAGCGTCGTCGTGCCGAGGAAGCCGAACTCCTCGCCGATCACGGTGAGGATGAAGTCTGTATGCTGTTCGGGTACATAGTCCTGCTGGGACTGGATGCCCTGGAGCCAGCCCTTGCCGTTGAATCCGCCCCCGCCAATGGCGATCAGGCCCTGCTCGATCTGGTAGCTCTCTCCCAGCGCATTGGTCGACTCGCCCGACATCTGGGCCAGGAATGTGTCGACGCGTTCGCGCTGGTAGTCGGCGAGGACGAAATAGATGCCCGGCACGGCGGCGATACCGGCGATCACACCGAACAGGATGACGCGCAGCGACAGTCCCGCGAGGAAGATTACCACACCGCCGGACGCGACAAGGGCGAGCGTGGTGCCGAAATCGGGCTGCTTGAAGATCAGCGCGGCCGGAATCAGCATGATGACGAGCGCGCCGATATGGATGAGGATTCGTCCGGATGTCGGCGTGATGACTCGGTCATAATACCAGGCGAGCGCCATGGTCGTGGCGAGCTTGGCAAATTCGGACGGCTGGACCGCGACCGGACCGATCTGGAGCCAGCGCTGTGCGCCGCCGCCCGAGACGCCCATTACTTCAACAAGGATGAGGAGGACAATGGTGAAGGCATAAGCCGGGATCGCCAGTGTGCGCCAGAGCGACAAGGGCAGCAGGGCCAAGACCAGCATCAGGACAAAGCTCATGCCGAAACGCGTCAGTTGCAGGTACCAGAGATTGGATTCGTCCGGATTCGTGTGCGCCGAGGAATAGAGCATGGCGACGCCGGTGAGCGCCATGGCGACGATCAGGAGGACGAAGCCCCAGGGCAGTTTCGCAAGCTTGCCGAGCGCCCCCACATTCTCGAACGAGAGCGTCCGGGCCGTGCGTGTGCGGGCTTCGCCGCGGCTGAAACCGGTATAACCGTCGCGGCTCATGTCGGCTCTCCTGCCCCGGCCGGTGTGATCGACGCCGTCTTGCCGTAGACGGCCTTGCGGCGGCTATCATTCTTGAGGGCAAAATGAAGGATGTCGCGCGCCAGAGGCGCGGCGGTCGACGAGCCGCCTTCGCCATGCTCGACGACTACGGAGATGGCGTATTTCGGATCGTCAGTCGGTGCATAGGCGACGAAGAGGGCATGGTCGCGCAATTCGCGTTCGATATCGACGCCCTTGCGGACACCTTTGTCGCGTTCCGCTTTGGTGATGCGGCGGACCTGGGCGGTGCCGGTCTTGCCGGCGAGGCGCGGCCCGCCAAGGCCAAGGTCGCCCGAGCGATAGGCCGTGCCGCCCCCTTCGGACGTGACACCAAACATGCCGGCCTTCATTCGCTGCATGATCTCGGCATCGAGCGGCGCGTCGAGCACGCCGTCGCCGTCCGATTTCGGGCCGAGGCCAACCAGTTTCGGTTTGAAACTGCGGCCTTCATTGGCGATGCGCGCCGTCATCAGGGCAAGTTGCAGCGGCGTGACGCCAAGCTGGCCCTGGCCGATGCCGAAGTTCAGGGTCTCGCCCTCATACCAGGGCTCGCCCATGACCCGTTGTTTCCACTCGGCATCGGGCACGAGGCCGCCGCGCGCGCCGGTCATGCCGAGCGTCCAGGCTTCACCGAAGCCGAACTTGCGGGCAGTGGCCGCGATCTTTTCAACGCCCGTGCGCCGGGCGGTCTCGTAGAAATAGACGTCGCACGAGTGCTTGATGCCATTGTGCATGTCCATCGAGCCGTGGCCGCCCTTTTTCCAGCAGTGCCAGGTACGGTTGCCGAAATGATAGTAGCCGTTGCAATTCACACGGTCGGTCGGCTTGACGGCGCCGGATTCGAGCGCGGCCGTTGCCACGACCATCTTGAAGGTCGAGCCTGGCGGATACACGCCGCCATGGGCGCGGGGATAGAGCGGCGAGCGCGGATTGTCGCGCAGCTCGGCATAGGCCGCGCCTGAAATGCCGTTGACAAAATCATTGGGATCGAAAGCCGGCGTGGAGACCATGGCCAGCACGTCGCCGGTTTCAATATCGAGCACGACAGCCGCGCCGCTCTCGTCGCCGAAGCGTTCAATGGCGGCGCGTTGCAGCTCGGAGTCGATAGTGACGTAGAGGTCCTTGCCCGCGACCGGCGCAAACTTCTCGTCGGGAATTTCTTCGATCACGCGCCCATGGGCGTTGGTCACCAGTTTGCGGAAACCCGGCTTGCCGCGCAGCCATTCCTCGGCAAACCGTTCCATGCCCTGGCGACCGGTACGCATGTCGGGATGGCGGAACAGCTTTTCGAGGCGTATGGCTTCGTCTTCGACCATGCCGGTCGACAGGCGCGTGAGATCGTCCTGGCTGGCGCGGGCGACATAGCCAAGGACGTGGGCAAGGTCGCGGCCGCGCGGATAGGACCGGGTCAGCGCCATCTCGACCTGGATGCCGGGGATCTCGGCCGCATGAACGTTCATGCGGGCAAAGTCTTCATAGGTCAGTTCATTGGCCACGATCACCGGCACGAACCCGGCATTTCGCCGGCGGCTGGCCGTGATTTCGCGGGTGATTTTCTCGATCCGGTCATCCGGCAGGTCGATCTGGGCGGCGATCTGAGCGAGCGTACCGGCCGGGTCCTTTGCCTGTTCCGGCACGATCGACACGCGTCCGGCCCGCCGGTGGGACGCCAGCGGCTTGCCGAACCGGTCGAGGATGCGTCCGCGCTGCGGCGGCGCAAGAGCGAGCCTGATATGGTTTTCTTCCGCCGCAGCCTGGTATTTCTCGCGCTCGAGCACCTGGAGCTGGAACAGGCGCGCCACCAGACCAGCCCAGACGACACCGCCTGCACCGGCGGCCAGAACCATGCGGCGGCTGAAATCGTCCTCGATGCTGCGCTTGGATTTCATGTCGCCTGACCCACTGGCTGGCCGGGCGCGCGGCCAAGGTCGAACACCTTGTGCGCAATCGCGTAGATGACCCCTGTTGTCAGGAAGGCCGCCACCAGCGGGGTGGCACGTACGGCATGATCCTCAAGTGCGCTGGCCATCAGCCAAAGAACGAGGAAGCCCGAGATGAATTGCAGGATCGGCGCGATCACGGCGACCAGCGGCTCGTGCATGACGTCGAACATGGAGGCGATCCAGGCGCTGAACCCGTAGACGACGAGATTGACGATCACGAAGCAGCCGAGCGGCGCATTGAAGCTGATATCCTGGATCAGGCCGAAGATGATGAGGAGCACCATGGGCCGCAGGGACAGGCCGACACGGCCCCAGCCGACGGCGCCCCAGAGCGCGGCATAGGGCCAGGCGATGGACAGGCCGAACAGGGTTTTAGGCGTCAGGCCGAGCAGGCCGATCGCGGCAATGGCGAAGGCACCGAACAGGAGGCGGGGCGTGGGGCCGGTTTGCGACCAAAGGCTCTTGCTCGGACGACCGGACTTGCGGCTGGCCATTACTGGCGCACCCCCTGCGCAGCGCTGGCCTGTGCTGGACCATCTGGCACGTCCAGTGCAGGGATGTCCGCGTCCAGCGCGGGCGTCTCGATCAGCGGCGGCGGCACCATCTGGACATAGCCGCCCGACCGGTTGGCCATGCCGAACCTGACCCGCCAGTCGCCACCGAGACGGCGCGCTTCGCCGACCACGAGTCCGCGCGGGAAGGCCCCGCCTTCAGCTGACGTGAGAATGCGCTCGCCCTCGATGAATCCGCTGCGCTCGGGCAGGTCGGTCAGGCTGCCGAGGCCGTCGCGGCCCCCAAACAGGATCGCACGGACTCCGCTGACTTCGCCCATGACCGGGATGCGGCTGTTGAAGTCGGTAATCAGGAGGATGCGCGAAGAATATTCGCCGAGCTGGATGACGCGCCCGACCAGGCCGCCTTCATTCAGCGCAATGGCGCCGGGATCAACGCCCTGCGCCCGTCCGGCATTGGCCAGCAGCGTCTGCGCGAAGGGTCCGTCGCTTTCGGCGGTGACGCGGGCGGTGACACCGCGCACAGGCGGTTCGCCCATCAGGTTGAGAATATTTTCGTAGGCCTCGAGGCGTTCGGCCATCGAGATCGCGGCAGCCTTGTAGCGCGACAGCTCGCGCACTTCGGATTCAAGGTCGCGGATGCGGCGTTCGCGCGCGGCCTGGCCGCTGATGCGGGCCCAGAGACTGATACTGTCGCTGCCGCCAAGCTGGTCGCCGGCGGCGGTGCGCACGGGGTCGAACACGTGGCGGATCTGGGGGGCGGACTGGGCGACAACGAGGGCGGCGGCGCCGAAAATGAAGACAAAGAGAATCAGACGCTTGGCTGAGCGTTTGCCTGGTTTCTGACCTGAGCGGCTGAGGCGCGCCATTCGCCCTGTTTCCTTGCCGTTTTTTCGGCCTGTTTCCCTAGACTTCCGGAGACAGGACCGTTTTCATTTTCGAGTAGTTTTCTAGCACATATCCGCAACCGTTCACGACGCATTTCAGCGGATCGTCTGCAATCATCACAGGCAATTGTGCCTGCTCGCGGATCACCGTGTCGAGGTTGCGAAGCAGTGCGCCGCCGCCCGTGAGCACGATGCCGCGATCGACGATATCGGCCGCCAGTTCCGGTGGCATGGCCTCGAGTGCGATCTTCACGGCGTCGATGATGTCTGTGACCGGCTCGCGCAGGGCTTCGGCAATCATCGCTTCGGTGATCTCGGTCTCTTTCGGAACGCCGTCCAGCGTGCCGCGGCCACGGACGGTGAGAGCCATGCCCTCGCCGTTTTCCGGCGCCATGGCCGTGCCGATCTCTTTCTTGATGCGTTCAGCCGACATTTCGCCGATCAGGATCTTCTGTTCGCGGCGAAGGTAGTTAACGATCGCCTGGTCCATCTTGTCGCCGCCGACGCGCACGGAGCGCGAATAGACGATGCCGCCAAGCGACAGGACAGCGACTTCCGAGGTGCCGCCGCCAATATCGACAACCATCGAGCCGGCGGGCTCGTCAATTGGCAGGCCGGCGCCGATGGCAGCGGCCATGGGCTCTTCGATCAGCTCGACCTGACGGGCACCGGCGGCAAGCGCCGACTGGTGGATGGCGCGGCGCTCGACGCTGGTCGCGGAGCTGGGCACGCAGATGATGATGAGGGGCGAGACGAAGGCGCGGCGATTGTGCACTTTGCGGATGAAGTGCTTGATCATCTCTTCGGCGACTTCGAAGTCGGCGATGACGCCATCGCGCATCGGGCGGATGGCTTCCATGTTCACCGGCGTCTTGCCGAGCATGTTCTTGGCTTGCTCGCCGACGGCGTAGACGATCTTGCGACCGCCCTGGGTCATGTAGGCAACGACCGAAGGCTCGTCGAGCTTGACGCCCTGCCCCTTCACATAAACCAGTGTGTTTGCCGTGCCGAGGTCGATGGCCATGTCTGTGGACAACATGCCGAGGAGGCTACCAATCATGACGTCTACGCGCTCTTTCTGATGCGTAACGGACCTGCGATCCGCTACAATTGTGCAATTCCATACGCAGCCCCCATACATCATGTGCCGTTAACACCCATTTAATGCAAGGCACGGTCGGCAGATGAATGGAACGCTACGTACACCCATTGAAAATCAACGGTATTCATTGGGGTTTACCATCAGAATGGCTGTCGTTGCTGGCCCAGAACGGAACGGATCGTTCCGAAAAGGTAAACAGTATCCGGGTGCTTGTTAACGCATTCGGCTTTTTTGACGATCAAACGTACCGTTCCGGATTCCATCGAGAGGACAAAAAACGAAAATATTACGTCTTCCGGGCCCGATGACTGCCACATGAACGGGCCGTTCGGCCTCGGTTCGGCGTCGAGACGCCATACAGGTGAGGCAGCATCGGTCTGGCCCAGAAGGCGCACCCTCAACCCATCACGCGCCGACGGCTTGAACCCTCCACCCCTGGCAAGCCCCAGCCGGTGCTGCTCTTCTTCAGGCTGACCCGCCGGACGGTTTCGTGCGTTCTGCATGCGCCCGAAATGTCGCGGGATGGGCCATGACGGGAAAGGCGATATGGGTCTCGCCCCGGCCATTGATCGACAGGTGTCCGAACCCGAAAATGCGTCCGAACAAGCCTTGCCGGATCGAACTGCCTTCGATGGAATCGAGCGTGATCTCCTGCACATCGGCAGAAAATAGGTCCCTCTTTAGCACGACACGCCGGTCGGTCACGGCGAACTCTGTGGTGCGCATCCGGATTTGCTCTGAAATGAAGAATACGATGCCGAAAATCACCACGCCGAGCACAATTAGCGCGAGCCAGGCGCGAAAGTGGGACAACCAGTGGAACTGGCCGCGATAACGGAGAATTTCACCGTCATAGAGCCGCTTTTCAATATAGCCCCATGATGCGCTCCCATCCCCTTGCCATCCAAAGCCGAACGGGGTGGCAGGTCAAGCAATCAGGCGGCGGTGACGAATGTCGCGATGACCTTCTTGCGGCCGGTCTTGTCGAAATCCACGGTCAGCTTGTTGCCTTCGGAAAAGGCCACTTTGCCGTAGCCGAACTTGTCGTGAAAGACACGGCTGCCGGCCTTGTGCGTGTCCGGTCCGCCGGATGTGGCCATGAGGGGGCCGGCGTCGGACGGGGGCCGCGAAGGGGTGCGCGAGGCATTCTCCTGCAGGCGCTTCCAGCCCGGGCTGTCATAGGACGAGCGCGCGCCAAGGTCTTCCATCGTGCCCGAAAACGCCTCGTCGCCGCCCGGCAGGCCGGAAAAGCCGGTTTCGCTCATGGCATCGACATGTTCGTGGGGCAGTTCATCGACGAAGCGGCTGGGCATGACGCTTTGCCAGCGGCCATAGATCTGGCGATTGGCGACGAAGGAAATATAGGCGCGGGCCCGGGCGCGGGTGATGCCGACGTAGGCGAGGCGGCGTTCCTCTTCGAGGCCTTTCAGGCCGCTTTCGTCGAGACTGCGGCGCGACGGGAAGACCTCCTCCTCCCAGCCCGGCAGGAAGACCATCGGCCATTCGAGTCCCTTGGCGCCGTGCAGTGTCAGGATCTGGACCTGGTCCTCCCCTGTCCCGCCGCTGGACGCATCCATCACCAGCTGCACGTGTTCGAGGAAGCCGGCGAGCGTATCGAACTCGCCCATGGCGCGGACGAGTTCCTTCAGGTTGTCGAGCCGGGTCTGGGCCTGCGGGCTGCGATCCTTCTGCAGCATGTCGGTATAGCCGGACTCTTCAAGGATCACTTCAGCTAGTTCGGTATGCGGCAAGCCGCCCGCCAGCTTGTCGCGCCACATGTTGATGTGGTCGATGAACTGGGTGAGGCCGCGCTTGGCACCGCCTTTGAGTTCGTCGGTCTGCAGCACCATGGGCGTCAGCGTGTAGAGGCTGCGCCCGTCGGCGCGGGCATAGGCCTGCAGCTTGGCCAGCGTCGTGTTGCCAACGCCGCGCTTGGGCTCGTTGACTACGCGCTCGAAGGCGAGGTCGTCGTCGGGCGAGCGGACCAGGCGGAGATAGGCCATGGCATCGCGGATCTCGGCGCGCTCGAAGAAGCGCGGGCCGCCGATCACGCGGTAAGGGATGCCCAGCATGATGAAGCGTTCCTCGAAGGCCCGCATCTGCCAGGATGCGCGCACGAGCACGGCGCAATCGTCATGCTTGCCGCCGCCCCGTACCCAGCTTTCGATATCGTCGGCGATGAGGCGGCTTTCCGCCTCGCCATCCCAAAGACCGCGCACCTTGACCTTTTCGGCATCGACCGTGTCCGACGGGCTGTCATCGCCGACATAAAGCGTCTTTCCGAGACGGCCCCGGTTATGGCTGATGACGCTGGAGGCGGCGGCGAGGATATGCCTGGTCGAGCGGTAATTGCGTTCGAGCCGGATAACCTTGGCGCCCGCAAAATCCTTCTCGAAGCGCAGGATATTGTCGACCTCTGCCCCGCGCCAGCCATAGATCGACTGGTCGTCATCTCCGACGCAGCAGATATTGTGGCTGCCCTGGGCCAGCATGCGCAGCCAGAGATACTGGGCGACATTCGTATCTTGGTACTCATCGACGAGGATGTATTTGAAGCGCGCGTGATAATCCCTCAGGACATCAGGGTTCTCGCGGAAGATCGTGATGTTGTGAACGAGCAGATCGCCGAAGTCGCAGGCGTTCAGCACTTTCAGCCGGTTCTGGTAGGTCTCGTAACATTTGATGCCCCTGCCATCGGCAAACAGGTGGGCATCTTCCGACGGCACGCGGTCGGGCGTCAGCGCGCGGTTCTTCCAGCCATCGATAAGGCTGGCCAGGAAACGCGGCGTCCAGCGCTTGGGATCGATATTCTCGGCCTGGATGATCTGTTTGCAGAGGCGGACCTGGTCGTCGGTATCGAGGATGGTGAAGCTGGACTTCAGACCGACCAGTTCGGCATGCTGGCGTAGGATCTGCGCGCTGATCGCGTGGAACGTGCCGAGCCAGCGCAGGCCCTCGCCATCCGGGCCGATCAATTTCAGCGCACGTTCGCGCATTTCGCGGGCGGCCTTGTTGGTGAAGGTGACCGTCAGCGTCTGGCTGGGCCAGGCTTTCTTGGTGCCAATGATGTGTGCGAGGCGCGTCGTCAGCACGCGCGTCTTGCCCGTACCGGCGCCGGCCAGAACGAGTAATGGCCCGTCAGTGTGCAGCACAGCCTCGCGCTGTTCGGGATTCAGGCCCGCAAGGTAAGCAGCTTCGCCCGCCGCAGCAGGTGGACGCGCGGCAGCCATCTGGCTGATCGAAAGGCGATTCGGATCGGAACTCATGGAGAACATATAGCAGGGATTGGCCTGCGTGTTAGTCCGTCACGGCACCAAAGCGCCGGAACCGGCTTGCGCCATGCCAATTAACTTGCGCGGCGAACCGGGCACAGGCTAACCGCCGATCTGAATGCCTGGCTGATGGATGCCTGTGCACAAACCTACCGCGCTGCCGGCTTGTTGAACGCAATCGTGACCTGGCCGATCTCAATGCCGTAGCGCGTGACATAGGCCCGGTTGATCAGGACATTGTCCTCCATCAGGTACATCCAGTCGTCAAAGCCGACATTCCAGGTCGAGTCGCCGACCTTGAGGTCGACCTTGTATTTCCAGTTGAAGGCGTTACCCGATACCTGCCCTTCGGCCAGGCCCGGAACGTCTCCCGCCGTGCCGCGATAAGCACCGCCGCCCAGCACGTCGATCTCCCAGACGCGTGTATCGCGTTCACCGTCGTCATACTTGAACTTCTCCGTCAGGGTCAGACGGTCGCCATCGAGCGTACCGGTAATGTCGACCTTGAACTGGCGGCGCACCTTGCCGAAGCGATCTTCGAACACGCCGTAGGCTGCTGTTTCTCCCAGAAAATAATCTTCGAGCACAAGCTGGCGGGGACTGTCGGCAAACTGGCTCACTTGCTGGCCGACACAGGCTGTCGTCACCGACGAGGCCACCAGCAGGATGGGCGCAAGGGCTTTTGAAATGTGCATTCCGAACCTTCCAGGCTGCAGGAGCATGTCTCCTGCCTCCCTCTACGCAGGCGTGCCGGCATCGGATGAAAAATACCCTGCCGAGACGCGCGGGAGGTCAGCAACGCGTCCGGGCAGGGCGAGTGAAGTGCGGGTGTGTCGCACTTCATAAGGGAGGATCCAGCAACGATGCCGGACATGCGGTTACGGCCGATCCGGGCCGAGAAGGAACGATCTAACGGGGTAAGTTCCTTCCCTCCCCAGCGCAGAAATCAAGCCACGTCCGCGCACCGTTTGGTGACGCGGACACTGGCATGTTTCCCCCGCACGTTCAAGGCATTCCTCGCTCTAGTAGAGTGTTGCGAGGGACTTTGCATCATAGTTCGTGAGTTCGGAGATGCGGCCCTCGCGGACCTTCGTCGCCCAGTCAGGATCCTGCAGCAGGGCCCGGCCGACGGCGACGAGATCGAATTCGCCCTTGTCGAGGCGCGCCTCGAGGTCGTCGAGCTTGCGCACGGTTGCGCCTTCGCCGCGGAAGGCCTTCTCGAAATCGCCGGTGAGGCCAACCGAACCGACCGTGATCGACGGCAGACCCGTCAGCTTTTTCGCCCAGCCGGCCGTGTTGAGTCCGTTCTCGCCGTCGACATCCGGGAATTCTGCTTCCCAGTAGCGACGCTGTGAGGCGTGGAGCACGTCGACGCCAGCATCGACGAAGACCTTGAGGAAGGCTTCGAATTCCGCCGGGGTCTGCGCCAGACGCGCTGTGTAATCCTGTTGCTTCCACTGCGAGAAGCGCAGGATGATCGCCATGTCGGGACCGACCTGCTTGCGGGTTTCCTTGATGATGTCGGCGGCGAATGTCGCCCGCTCTGGCAGCGAACCGCCGAAACGGTCGTCACGCTTGTTCATCACGTCCCAGAAGAATTCGTCGATCAGGTAGCCATGGGCACCATGGATCTCGATCGCGTCGAAGCCGAGACGCGCGGCCTCGCCGGCGGCATTAGCATAGGCCATGACCATGTCATCGACTTCGGCGCTGGTCGGCGCATCGAATACCTGTTTGCCGGAATGGGTGACGCCCGACGGGCTGTCTGTCGGGGCGTCCGGCTCCGGCCCGGTGCCGGGCTTGCGCATCATGCCCTGATGCCAGAGCTGCGGCGCGATCAGGCCGTTTACGGCGTGGACTTTCTCGACGACGCGCTTCCAGCCCGCCAGGGCTTCCGGCTTGTAGAAGTTTGGCACGTTCGGGTCATTCGAGGACCCGCCCCGCTTCACGGTCGTGCCCTCGGTGACGATCAGGCCGACATCGGCGGCCGCCCGGCGGGCATAGTAATCGGCGACATCCTCGCCCGGCACGCCGCCCGGCGACTTGCTGCGGGTCATCGGCGCCATCACGATACGGTTGGGCAGGTTGAGGGATTTGATCTTGAGTGGCTTGAAAAGCGGGCTGGTCATGCGGGCAGGCTCCATTGAAATCAGGCACTCAAGTGGCGTCGGTGCCCACCCGCGTCAACCATTGACCTTGCGGCGGCGCCGGGGCACCGGTTCATAAGGGGTTCAGCGCGTCTCACCAGAGTGAAGGGCGACCAGACCGAAACGGGGACAGTTCCATGCGATTTTTCATATTCCTGGCCGCGACGGCCCTGCTCGCAGCCTGCCAGACGCCGGGCTATGACTATGAAGCCCGGATCGCACCGAATTTCCCCCAGGCCGCTGAATACCGCGCCCCGGATGCCGGCCGCTTTCGCGGCCCGGCAGGCGATGTCGCGGAAAACGAGTTCCAGTTGATGCTGTCGGACATCCGGCTCGACGGGATGCCATGGTTCACTGCCTCGCGGGACGGACCGGACAGCGTCTATGAAGGCCAGGTGACAATCGATGCCTGGGACGAGGACGTGCGATACGAGCGCGAACGCCGCTGCGTGAAACATGCCGGTGTGTTCGACTGCAAGCGTCACGCGATGGTGGAGACCGAGTGCACGACCGAGTCGGTGGCGGTCACGGTGTCGGCAACGCTGGTCGACCTTGCCGGCAACCGCGCGGTGTTCAGCGCGGTGCAGCCGGGCGGATCGGCACGGGAAACCTGCATCGACATTGCCGAGTATCCCGATGATGGCCGCCCTGAAGGCGTCTACCGTGATCCGCGCCAGTCGAACTACAATCCCTACAATGCCCCGATCGGCATGGTGCAGGACGCGGTGGTCGAGGCCGTGCGGCGCTTCCGCTATGACATCGCGCCCTACAACAAGACCGTGCGTGCCGAGATCATGACCGAGGGCCTGATCCCCGAAGAGCAGAATGACACGCGCTTCGCGCTGGCGGTCGACGCCACCAAGGGCGGCAATTTCATGGGGGCGTGCGCGCAATGGGACGAGCTCGGACGCGCCTATCCGCGCGCGCCGGCGGTGTTGCACAATCTGGGGGCCTGCGCCGAAGCGCGGGGCGACATGGAGACGGCGCAGCTGCGCTATGCAAGGGCGGCTGAACTGGCGAGCGGCATTCCCCTGCTGAAAGACAAGAAGGCCCAACCGATATTCGACGCGCTGGAGCGCGTGTCAGGCCGTCGCTATGACGAGATGTTGCTGGATGGCAGCCTGCCGACATCCGGCAGCTGAGGCCTAGCCGCCGAACATGGTGGCAAGCGTGACGCCGGTCTCGCCGGCTTCGGCAGCGATGCCCCAGGCGATACCGCCCGAAAAGGCGATGGTGCAAACGACGAACTTGATCAGGACATTTTTCATCTGACGGTTTCTCCCGGTTTGGAACACTCTGATGAGACAGAGTGCAAGCCGGGGGCCGCGCAGAAAGGTCTGGTTAACCTTGTTTGTCGGGATCGCCGTCCAGGCGGTGCCCGTCCGTGAGTTTCGCCAGTTTCTCGGCCCGTGTTTCTTCCAGCGTCCGCTCGGCCTTTGTCCGCCCGAACCTGGCGCGGTTCTCGGACGCCGTTTGCGCTTTCGCGTCACGCGCCTTCGCCTTGCGGGCCTTGTTGAGATTGATCGGCGTGGTCATGGCGCCAAGACTACTCAGCCGAAGGCGGCCAGTCGAGCATCCAGTTTCGCTTTCACGTCCGGCCATTCGCTGTCGAGGATCGAGAAGAAGGCCGTATCACGGACAAATCCGTCCTGCAGGACGCGGTGATTGCGCAGCACACCTTCCTGTGTCGCACCCAGCTTCTGCACCGCAGCCTGTGACCGCTTGTTGCGCGCGTCGACCTGGAACTGGACCCGCAGGGCCCCTTCGCCGAAGGCATGTGCCAACAGGAGCCGCTTGGCCGCCGGGTTGATCGCAGTACCGGCAGCGTGCGGCGCATAGGCCGTCATGCCGATCTCGACGCCGCGATTGACGACGCTCGGATCAAGATAGCTGGTGATGCCGAGATAATCCGCGCCGTTGGCCGAGAGAACGGCAAACGGGATCATCGTGCCCGCAGCTGCGCGCTGGGCAATATTCTCCAGCCACCTTCCGATCCAGTCACCGGGGCCCCGATGCGACCAAAGCAGGAACTGCTCCGGCGCGCCTTCCGTCATCTCCCGCAGCGGCCCGGCATGCGCACCCATGTCGAAGGGCACGAGCCGGACGTGGGCATCCGCCAGCGTGACGGGCGCGAGCTTCATTCCTTGTGGCTGTCGCGCCATTGTTCCATCGCCAGCGAGATGGCGAAGGTTTCGCGGTATTTCGGGCTGGAGGCAGGGCGCGGCGCGCGGGCCGATGTCATCGCCATGATCTCGGCCAGCTTGTTGTGCGCGGCGCCGGACTGGCCCGCGCCGATATAGGCGTGCAGTTCGACCAGTGCCGACGACAGCGGGTCATGCGCACGGATGACGAAATAGGGTTCGTCGTCGGCGAGCTTGTCGATCACGTCAAACTGGGACGGGTTATCCTTGGAGCCGACGGGAGGTTTGGACATGGATATCTGCCTTTCTGGGCGGAAGTGATTCTCTTGTGCGCACTTTAGTGCGCCCGCGCCGCCCCGTCAGCCACAAGATGACGCGGAGCGACGCGTGCAGGCAGACGTGTCAGCTCGACGAGACGATGCCGCCGTCACATGGAATGGTGTGGCCGGTGATGTAGGCGGATGCCTTCGACGACAGGAAGATCGAGAGGCCGGCAATATCGCTCGGCGCGCCGACGCGGCCGGATGGGTTGCGGCTCGCAACGGACCCCCAATCCACGCCCTCTGTCTCGCCTTTGAAGCCGACGCCAGTGGACAGCATGTAGGTCGGGAACGGCCCCGGCGCGATGCCGTTGACGAGGATATGCTCGCCCGCGAGGTGCCCGCCCATGAAGCGCGTGAGATGGATCACGGCGGCCTTGGATGTGCCATAAGCAAAGCCGCTCATCGGGCTTGTGTGCATGCCGTCAATCGACGCGATGTTGATGACGCGCGCCGGCTCTGCCGCGCTGGCGGACTTGCGCAGCAGCGGCATCAGCTTCTGCGTCAGGAAGAAGACCCCCTTGACGTTGACGTCCATCACCTTGTCCCAGCCGGCTTCAGGAAAGTCTTCCAGCGTCGCGCCCCATGCCACACCGGCATTGTTGACCAGCACGTCAATCTTGTCTTCGCGCTTGGCGATCTCGTCAGCGAGGTGGTTGATGCCAACCAGCTGCCCCACGTCAGACGGGATCGCATAGATTTCGCCGCCATACTGGCCTTTGAGGCGCTCGACCGTCTCCTCGCAGGCCTCCGCCTTGCGTGACGAGATGATGACCTTTGCGCCCTGGCTGAGGAACCCGGCCGCGATCATTTCGCCAATGCCGCGCGACCCACCGGTGATGACGACCGTCTTGCCGGCGACCGAAAACAAATTGCTGAAATCCATGCTCACGAAATATCTCCTGCTGTTTGCCTGAAGTCTGTGACCGACAGGCGCAGACAAGACAAGGACGGTTGCTCAATTCGTCGTTGCTGAATGTCGCAACAGCCTGCTGCACTCACGCCTGTTCAATACCCGCCCATCAATCGATCAAGGGCGTCCTTGATGATTTGGGAGCTGCCGTTTGCTGTCCCGGCATACCGGTCAAGAAGCTGGGGTGAAACGGACGTGATTTGCTCGAGCTTTACCACAAACCTTCGATGCCCCATCCCAATTTCAGGATTGATCACGGGGTATTGCAGGCCTGTCCCGATGGGAAAGAGCGGCGCAACGAGCACCGATGGCAAGTCCAGGTAGGTTCCGCCCTGCAGAAGGACGACTGCTACAGCGCCGCCGGCATCCTCGACGTCAAACACATCAAATCGTTTCATCGGGGACGGAACACGCCGTGACGCTGCCCGAAGGTTCCATACTTTTCTATGTGCGCCCGATTGGCTTCGATGACGTCGCGGTTGCGCTCGCGGAATTCGCGCCTGGCTTCCGCTTGAAGCGCAGGAACGCCGCCTTTTGCGAGCAGCGTTTCGACATCGAGATCGTACTCCCGGGCCGTGGCGAGCAGACCTGCTGGCACAGGGACAGGCACCGAGGATGGCATGTTGAAGGCGGTCAGCTCGCCCGATATCTGTCCAACTTTGCCCCTGCCCCCCATCACGGCCTCCACAGCCGCATGAGCTGGCGCCCTCAAGCTTTCACTATCGCCCGAGACAAAGCTGTATAGCGTTGTCTTGGCGATGCCCGCCGCGTCAGCAATCCTGCCAATCGGCATTTTGGAACGTTGAATGGCACCCCGTAATTCATCAGGAGTCATCATGTGCGAAAATTACGATTTTCCGTAATTTTCGTCAATACTCAATCACCCCGGCGAGATCATTTTCTCGGGTCGCACGATGGCGTCGAAATCTTCCGCCGGGATGCCGTCCAGAATCGCTTCCTCGCGCAGGGTCGTGCCGTTCTTGTGGGCGGTCTTGGCGATCTTGGCGGCGCGGTCATAGCCGTATTTTTCCTTGAGTGGCGTCACCAGCATCAGGGAATTGTCGAGACCGCGCTTGATATTGTCGAGGCGCGGTTCGATGCCAACCACGCAATTGTCGGTGAAGCTGACGGCGGCGTCGGCCAGGAGGCGCGTCGACTGGAGGAAATTGTAGGCCATCATCGGGTTGAACACGTTGAGCTCGAAATGGCCTTGCGAGCCGGCGAAACCGATGGCGGCATTGTTGCCATGGATGTGCGCGCAGACCTGGGTCAGCGCCTCGCACTGCGTCGGGTTGACCTTGCCCGGCATGATGGATGACCCGGGCTCGTTCTCCGGCAGGGCCAGCTCGCCCAGACCCGAGCGCGGGCCCGAGCCGAGGAAACGGATGTCATTGGCGATCTTGAAACAGCTCATCGCCACCGTGTTGATTGCGCCATGCGTGAACACCATTGCGTCATGCGCGGCGAGTGCCTCGAACTTGTTCGGGGCGGACGTGAAGGCGAGGCTGGTGATGGCGGCAATCTTGCCGGCCACCTTGTCGGCAAAGCCGACCGGCGAGGCAAGACCGGTGCCGACCGCCGTGCCGCCCTGCGCCAGCTGCATCAGCATGGGCAGTGTGGATTCGATGCGGGCGATGCCGTTTTCGACCTGCTGGGCATAACCGGAGAATTCCTGGCCGAGCGTGACGGGCGTGGCGTCCTGCGTGTGCGTGCGACCAATCTTGATGATGTCGGCCCAGGCCTTCGCTTTGGTGTGGAGCGCGGTGTGGAGGTGCTTCAGCGCGGGCAGCAGGCGGTGCGTCACTTCCTCGGCGGCTGCTATGTGCATCGCAGTCGGGAAACAATCGTTCGACGACTGGCTCATGTTGACATGGTCGTTCGGGTGGACCGGTTTTTTCGAACCCATCTCGCCGCCCAGCATTTCGATGGCACGGTTCGAGATGACTTCATTGGCGTTCATGTTGGACTGCGTGCCCGAGCCTGTCTGCCAGACGACAAGGGGGAAATGGTCGTCAAGCTTGCCGGCGATCACTTCCTCGGCGGCCGCGATGATGGTCTTGCCGAGATCCTTGTCGAGCTTGCCGAGGTCCATATTGGCCTCAGCGGCGGCCTTCTTGACTATGCCGAGCGCACGGATGATAGGCTCAGGCTGCTTCTCCCAGCCGATCTTGAAGTTGCCGAGGCTGCGCTCGGCCTGTGCACCCCAATAGCGGTCGGAAGCGACCTCAACAGGGCCCATTGTGTCGGATTCAGTGCGGGTGGGGGTCTTGGCCATCGTGTTGGGGCTCCGTAGGAATTCGCTGGATTGTTGCTGGGCGCGGTTTAGCATGCGGGCAAAACTGGGCAAGGTGGCCATCCGCATGGGCGATCGTCTCGAAATTCACCGGAAGCGGTACAGCGAGAGCATTATGCTGTTCCTGCTCGGCCTCGCCATGGCGATCGGGCTTGTCGTGCTGGTTCGGGTACCGGTCAGCGCATTCGGCAGCGGCCTGGCGGGCGGGTTGCTGAAGACCCTGCTCGCCCTGGCGCTGGTCGGCCTTGCATTGCTGATCTACTGGCGTGTCCAGCAGGCACTGTCGGCCGCACCTGAAATGGTCATCGACGGGCGCGGCATCCTGATGCGTGTCGGCGGGCGCGAGCAATTGCTGGCCTGGGACGATATTGTCGGCCTGCGCATCGACACGGTGCGCGGCAGTCGCGCGCTGCACGTCAGCCCGGCCCCCGACCTTGTCCTCGGCCAGAGTGTCGGACGGCTCGTCGGGTGGATGGAGATCATCCTCACGCAGGGCAGGATCAGCGTGGATTTCCATGAGCTGCTCGATTTCGTAAAGCGCGTTGCCCCGCCCCACCTCGCCGCGCAATTGTGACAGCCCCATCCAAAATGGCTGGCAAAGCGGGCGACGCCCGATAGCATGCGGTCATGATTGAAAAACTGTCCGACCCGACCGTCCTGTTCGCCCTCGTGATCGCCTTCTACCTGGGCTTCACGGTGCGCGGCCGGGGACGCAATTCCCTGTCGCCCAAGCCGATGGCACAGGAAGACGCCGCCGGGGCGCTGGAAAGCGTGACCGTGTCGCGCTGGATGGAAATCGACGCCGAGATTGACGCGCGCCGGAAGACTTCCGTGATCAAACTGCTGCGAACGGCGACCGGGCTGGGCTTGAAGGATTCCAAGGAAGCCGTGGAGGCCCGCATGGCAGCGCGCGGGATGGGGCGGCGTTGAGTGATGACTGGATCCAGTCCGGAAAGGTGCGTGCACGCATCACCGAGATGGGGGCGCTGGAAGTGCGCTGCCATGGCCTGACGACGCAAACAAAATATTACAAGGGCCTGCTCAAGGAATTCTTCCGCAAGGACTTCCCGCCGCTGCGGCCCGGCTATGGCGATTACAGCGTGCATATCGTGATGGAATATACGGGCGAGGCGCCGTGGATGGACCTCGACAACCTGGCCAAGGCCCTGCTCGACAGCCTGACCGGCAACGTGTTCGAGGATGACCACCAGGTCGCCCGCCTTCTGGTCGAGCGGCGCGTCGGCGAACGCGAAGGCATCTGGCTCAGCGCCGAGGCGTTGGAGTAACGCGCTGGAGCGCCCGTCCTTCGACTTCGCTCAGGATGACCCCCTCCGAGGCGACTCAAGCCTCCACCACCAGTTTTTCCAACCCGCGAAAGAACGGCAATGCACGCCAGATAAGTTCCTGCTCGGCCAGACGCATGCCCGGATAGCGTTCGAACAGTTTCTGGTAGACGCGTCGGGCCTCGATCCGCGCGAGCGGCGCGCCGATGCAGATGTGGGGACCGCCGCCGAAGGCGACATGGCTGGGACGCTTCAAGGTGATGTCGAATGCATCGGGTGCGTCGAATGTCGCCTCATCGCGATTAGCCGAGGCGAGCGAGCAGAATACGGCCTGGCGCGCCTTCATCGGGCAGCCTGCAACCTGCTGGTCCTCGGCGAGAATCCGCGACGTGGCCGACACTGGCGCCTCGAACCGCAACACTTCCTCCACCGCCTGCGCGCCAAGGGCCGGATTGGCCTGGAGAGCGGCCAGCTGGTCCGGATGGTTCAGGAACAGCCAGACGCCATTGCCGATCAGGTCGGTCGTCGTCAGGTTGCCTCCGACAAGCAGAGCCTGCAGGTTCAGGAGCAGTTCGTCATCGCTCATGTCGGCTTCGCCGCTCGCCAGCAACTGGACCATGTCGGAGATGAGGTCGTCGCGAGGCTCTGCACGCCGGGCGGTCATCAGTTCGGTGAAATAGGCGTCAAGCGCCTCGGCGCCGCTCATCAGGCGCGCGGTTTCTTCTTCCGTGCGCATGGGATTGAGGCCGAGGATCACGTCTTCAGACCACTGCCGGAAATCGGCGAGCCTGCTCTCGTCCACGCCAAGGATGCGGGCGATCACGAGGACAGGGATCGGCACGGCTATTGCTTCCATGAGGTCGAACGCGCCCTGATCTGGCGCCGCCGCGATCGTGTCGTCGATGATCGCCTCGATCTCGGGCTTCATCTTGTTGATCCGCGCATAGAACGCCTTGGCCAGTGGCTGGCGGATGCGGGCATGGTCCGGGTCGTCGAGAAAGAGGATGCTCGTGCGCCGGGCGTCCGGATCGTCGTCATCGACGAGGCGCCGGGGCAGCGAGCCCTCTTCCGCCTTTGTCGGCAGGCGCACATGGCTGCGATCATTCACGAGGCCGCGCACGTCATCGTAGCGCGTCAGCAGCCAGGTCTTCGCCATCTCGTCGCGCAAGACCGGGCAGGCTTCGCGCAAGGCCTTGAGCGGGGTGTGGGGATCGTTGCGCGCTTCGGGCACGAAGGCTGAAATTTCGATGATGCCCTGGGGCACTTTCACTGCGCTGGTATCGTCTGCCATCTGATTCCTCCTGGAATTCTTGTTTTCCGGAGACTACCACACCTCAGGGAAACTGACGCGGATGCCGTTGCGTCAGCCCAGCCGCTTGAATGGCATCGGGATGGCGGTAGCTGTCGCCTTTGCGACCAGTTCCCCATCTGGCCCGAAGCACTCGGCTTCCATGAAGGCGGCAGACCTGCCGAGCTTCAGGATGCGTGCCTCGACATAGGCCG
Source organism: Alphaproteobacteria bacterium (assembly GCA_018830285.1). GTDB lineage: Bacteria > Pseudomonadota > Alphaproteobacteria > Caulobacterales > Hyphomonadaceae > Hyphomonas. The sequence goes on along the minus strand of JAHJSB010000006.1, from coordinate 73,262 downwards.
GGCCCGGCATCAAGCGGCGCAGGAAGCTGGTCTTCATTTCCAGCGTCGGCGCGGTCATCGTCACGTTCGACGCGATGATGACACAGGTGCTCATCGCCTCGTCCAGCATGGCGGAGATGAAGCCGCCCTGCACCGCGCCGGTGGGATTGGCGAACATCTGCGGCACGTCAAAATCCATGCGAATTCGCATCGCATCCTGTTCGACTTCAGCCAGCGTCATGCCGAGCGTATCGGAACAGGGCGGCCGTTTCTTCGAGCCCTGGAAGCGGGCCAGCATTTCAGCGTCGCTGATGCGGGGCTTGTCGGTCTCTGCCAAGATCCCGGCGGCCTATTTGCGCCGGAAGGCGTCGAGATTCACGACCGTACTGGCATCGGCAGGTGCGGTATCCTGCGCCGTCGCTTCGAAAGTGGCGGCCGGTGCAATGACCTCCGCATCCTTGTTCGTATTCTCGAAGGTCAGGCCGAAATTCACGGATGGATCGACGAAACGCGTGATGGCGGCATAGGGTACGAACAGGTGCTGTGGCACGCCTGAGAATTTCAGGATGATCTCGAAATGGCCCTCGTTCACTTCGAGGTCCCAAAACTGGTGCTGCACGACAATCGTCATGTCTTCGGGGAAGCGCTCGGTCAGGTAATCGGCGACCTTCACGCCCGGCGCCTTGGTGCGAAACGTGATGTAGAAATGGTGATCGCCGGGCAGGCCGCCATTGGCGAGCGCGCGCTTGAGCGATTCGCGAACGACGCCGCGCATGGCCGCCTGGGTGAGCGCGTCATATCCGATGTAATCCGTCATGTTCGCTGTATCGCCCTCAATCCTGATGTTGGTAACTTCTTGTACACTATGCCCGGTCCCATTCCCCCGCAACGGGCTTCGCACGGCAGGCGAGGAAAAAAGCAGCACTCGCGCAATCGCGGCGGTGGAGAGGGGATTCCCTGAGCCTGTAATCATCCCGCCAGCTGGGCCCGCGCAGCTGGCCGTCATTATCGCTCACCAACGCCACGCGCGACTCGGTCAACTTGAGCAGAGGCTCTTGATGTGCCGGCGACCTGCGTTTGGCAGGGTCAGTAATTACCCGGCGGGTCGCTCGCCGGAAAGGACTCGTCGCTTTCCTCGTCAACCTCGTCCCATTCCTCTGGCGGATTTTCCATGTTTTCGGGACCCGAGGGGCGAATTTCCCGCACCTCTTCGGGGACGTTTTGTTTTTCCGTTGGCTTGCCTGTCATGATGAGCCTCCATTCTTGGTTAAGGCCACATCAACGCGGGATGGCGCACTAGGTTGCCTCGACGGGCGGGTCCTTTCCGCACTGGCCAAGGCCGGTGGCGGCGCATAGGCTTGAGGGCCGGACGAAGGACTTGCAGGAGAAGACGAACAATGAAGATGCCACAGGCAGGCCTTGAGTGGCGCGATGTCCGCGCCGAAATGATTGCGCGCGGTGGCGGCGACGCGGCCTGGCGCGACGGTCGCACGGCGGTCTATGTCTTCAATGCCGGTGAAGACGTTTCCCACGTCCAGCATGAGGCCTATGGACTCTACATGGCCGAGAACGGGCTCGGTCCCCTCGCCTTCCCGAGCCTGGCTCAGATGGAGAAGGAGGTCATCGGCATGGGCCTCGACCTGTTGCACGGGCCGGACGGCGCGACCGGCGCAATGACCTCCGGCGGTACCGATTCGATCACGATGGCGATCAAGACGGCGCGCGATTACGCCCGCGCCAATGGCACGCCCCGCGAGGGCGCCAATATCGTGCTCGCCCAGTCGGCCCATCTCGCCTTCGACAAGGCGGCGCACCTGATGGATATCGCGATCCGCCGGGTGCCCTTGAAGACGGACGGCTCCTATGAAGCCGATCCGGCTGCGATGGGCGAAGCCTGCGATGCGTCAACGATCATGATGGTCGGCTCGGCGCCCAGCTTCCCGCATGGGATCATCGACCCGATTGCCGCGCTTGGCGACGTCGCTGCGAAGAAGAATGTCTGGCTGCATGTCGATGCCTGCGTCGGCGGCTATTTCGCGCCATTCGCCCGCATGAACGGCGTGCCGGTGCCACCCTTCGATTTCGAGGTGCCGCAGGTCCATTCGATGAGCGCCGACCTGCACAAATATGGCTATTGCGCCAAGGGTGCCTCGACCGTGCTGTTCCGCTCCGAGGAGATCTACCAGTACATGCCCTTCGACATGGCAGGCTGGTCAGGCGCGCCGATGAAGACGCCGACCCTCGCCGGCACGCGTCCGGGCGGCGCAATCTCTGCGGCCTGGGCGGTGATGAACACGCTGGGTGTCGCGGGCTATCGCGAGAAACAGGGCCTTGTCTGCGAAACGCGCCAGCGGATCGAGGAAGGCGTCAAACGGATCGGCTTTGAAATCCTCGGCAATCCGATGCTCGGCCTCGTTGCCTTCCGGCACCCGAACCATCACGCCTTCGCGATCTATGGCGAAATCTACCGGCGCGGCTGGTTTACCTCGGTCACCAAGGAGCCGCCCAGCCTACACCTGATGCTGTCGCCCAAGCATGCCGATGTCGTCGACGACTATCTTGCAGACCTCGAAGCCAGTGTGGCCACTGTCGCCGGCGGCCTCGCCGGACCAAAGGTTGAAGCGCGCTATAGCTGACGCGAGGCCAGCGACCGAAACCTGACGCCGAAAGAATCGATCTTGTGCGGTCGCACATTGGCTCTATTCTCCGGTGAGAGGCATTCCGCCGGAAAGTTTTCCAGACATGATTTTCGACCGGGTGAAATCGCTCGACGCCATCCTGGCCACGGCTGAGAAAAAATCACTACATCGTTCATTGGGCGCTTTCCAGCTGACCATGCTGGGCATCGGGGCGATTATCGGCACGGGCATATTCGTGTTGACGGCTGCTGCCGCGCAGAAGGCCGGGCCCGGGATGATGTTCTCGTTCATGATTGCCGGGTTCGTCTGCGCCGTTGCCGCGCTCTGCTATTCCGAACTGGCCTCCATGGTTCCGGTTTCGGGCTCGGCCTACACTTATACCTACGCCGTCATGGGCGAACTGCTCGCCTGGATGGTCGGCTGGGCCCTGATCCTCGAATACGCCGTCGCCGCCTCGGCTGTCTGCGTTGGCTGGTCGGGCTACGTGATGGGACTGATCGCGCATACGACAGGGCTCGGATTACCCGAGTTCCTGAACAGCGGCCCGGCCTGGGGCCTCAACGGCTTCATGCCGACGGTCGATTTCAGCCATGGCGTGATCAACCTGCCCGCCATCCTGGTCGCCGGGGCTGTGACCTGGCTCCTGGTTCTCGGTACGAGCGAAAGCGCTTCGGTCAATGCCGTCCTCGTGGCGATCAAGATCGTGGCGCTGACAGCGTTCATCGTTCTCAGCATGCCATTGCTGAAGGGAGAAAATTTCACGCCCCTCCTGCCAACAGGGATACTCGGGCATGATGGATTGGGGGTGATCGGTGCAGCCGCGTCGATCTTCTTTGCCTATGTCGGCTTCGACGCAGTCTCGACCGCTGCAGAGGAAACCAAGAACCCGCAACGCAATGTGCCCATCGGGCTGATCGGGTCATTGGGAATTTGCACCATATTCTACCTCCTTGTCGCCGCCGGCGTGGTCGGAACCGTCGGCGCACAGCCGGTGCGCGATGCCGCCGGCATGGTCCTGTCGCCGGACGGCGTGGCCTTCGCCAATCGCTGTGCCGAGTTGTCGGGACTTGGCGAAGCGCCCATCGTCTGTTCCAAGGAAGCTCTCGCCGAAACGCTGCGGCGGATCAATTTTCCACTGATTGGCAACCTTGTCGGCCTGGCCGCCTCGATCGCCCTGCCCTCGGTTATCCTGATGATGATCTACGGCCAGACGCGCATCTTTTTCGTCATGGCCCGCGACGGCCTGCTGCCTGAAAGCCTGGCCGATGTTCACCCGAAATACCGCACGCCCTGGAAGATGACCATTTTCACCGGCATCGTCGTCGCTATTGCGGGTGCGTTCTTCCCGGTCGGCCAGCTGGCCGACATCTCCAATTCGGGCACGCTGTTCGCCTTCTTCATGGTGGCGCTGGCCGTCATGATCTTGCGGAAGACCGACCCGGAACGCCACCGGCCTTTCCGCACACCGCTTATCTGGATCATTGCCCCCATCGCGGCACTCGGTTGCGTGGGCCTCTACCTCAACCTGCCCTTCGTCGCGAAGATGGTACTGCCGGTTTGGGGCGCCATCGGCCTGCTCATCTATTTCCTGTACAGCCGGGACCACAGCCATCTCGGGCACGGCTCTGTGGAAGTTCACGAACTCGATCCGGACGTCCCACCCCAACCCGTGCCGCCGATCGACTGACATGCGGAGCGCTCCTTGCGGCATGCCTTGTTCGGCATGGCGCCTTGATGCAGTCTACGGGAAACCTCACACACTCCGGAGACCCTTCATGCGCCTCATCACGACCAGTCTTGCCGCCCTTGCCCTCACCGCCTGCGTCCATGCCCAGACGCCGAGTGACAAGGCCGTGCTCGACAGTATCGACGCGCGCTATGACGAGACCGCGGCCATGGCCCGGCAAATCTGGGATTGGGCCGAGGTCGGCTACCAGGAAGAGAAATCCTCCGGCCTGCTGCAATCGAAACTGAGCGAGGCAGGTTTCACGGTCGAAGCCGGTGTGGCTGGCATCCCGACGGCCTTCGTCGCCAGCTACGGCTCGGGCGGCCCGGTTGTTGCCATCCTCGCTGAGTTCGATGCCCTGCCCGGCATCAACCAGGATGCCAGCGCCAGCCGCGCCCCGATTGAGGGCAAGCATGCCGGCCATGCCTGCGGACACAACCTGTTCGGAGCGGGCTCGGTCGGCGCCGCGCTCGCGATCCGTGACTGGCTGGAACAGACCGGCACGCCCGGCACCGTACGCCTGTATGGCACGCCCGCCGAAGAAGGCGGAAGCGGCAAGGTCTACATGGTGCGCGAAGGCCTGTTCAATGATGTCGACATTGCCCTGCACTGGCATGGCGATGACCAGAACTCCGCCGCCGCGCAAACCTCGCTCGCCAATCGCTCCGCCAAGTTCCGCTTCTACGGCGTGTCCGCCCATGCCGCCGGCGCGCCGGAACGCGGGCGCTCGGCCCTCGATGGCGTCGAGTCGTTCAACTACATGGTCAACATGATGCGCGAGCACGTGCCCCAGGATGCGCGCATCCACTATGTCATCACATCGGGCGGCATCGCCCCGAACGTGGTGCCGGACTTTGCGGAAGTCTTCTATTATGCGCGTCACCCCAGCGCCGAAGGCGTCGAGGAGATCTGGGCACGCATGGAAGACGCGGCGCGCGGCGCGGCGATGGGCACCGGGACTCGTGTCGAGTGGGAAGTGATCCACGGCAACAATCCGCTTCTGGTCAACGAAGCGCTGGCGAAGATGATGGATAGCAAGCTGCGACAGGTCGGCGGCGTGGACTACACTGCCGAGGAAGAGGCGTTCGCCGAGGAAATCTACAAGAGCTTTACCAAGCCCGACCTGCCGCTGGGCAGTGAGAAAGAGGTGCAGCCGTTCGAGGTCTCGCTTGGGTATGGATCAACGGATGTGGGTGATGTGTCTTACGCCGTGCCGACCGTTGGCCTGCGCGCGGCAACATGGGTGCCCGGCACCGCTGCCCATAGCTGGCAGGCCGTTGCCGCCAGCGGCATGTCGATTGGCTACAAGGGCGCACAGGTTGCTGCCAAGACTCTGACGCTCGCGGCGATCGAGCTCTACGAAAACCCGAAACTGCGCCAGGCCGCCCGCGCCGAATTCGATGCCGCACGCGGAGAGGATTACGAATACACGTCACTGCTGGGTGATCGTGACCCGCCGCTCGATTACCGCAAATAGGGGATAAAAGTGGAGGCTTCTGTTGCCAGGCGCCTCCGGGCCCCGCCTAAGGAGCTGAATCCTTAGGAGTTAATTCGGTTAACTACGTACAGCTACGCTGCGAGCAGTTGACCTTCAGCAGAGTTGTCATTTGCAACTATGTTGATGTGAGCTTCTAACGGGGCTCATACGAGCGAAAGTATCGTCTTTAGACGTCCGTCGATCCTATTTCGACCCCGTCAGAAACAGGCGCTGAAGTGCCTGAACCTGCTTGTGGTGGAGTCGCCGGGTACCGCCCCCGGGTCCGAACCGCTTATTACACGTACGTTTATCGCCATAGTCCGAAGACAAGTTCTATATAGGTGACGTGTGCCGCAGATGAAAGGCCTTAAGGCTGCGCGACCGAATTTTCCCGAAGGCATATTGACAGGAAAACAGTTATACATAGCATGTTATGTATATTTGGGAGCGCGCCATGCCCGACATTCTGCAAGACCTTGGATATCTCGCCCTGGGTAGCCGCCTGAAACGGCTGGCTGAACGGCTGCAAGCGGATGCGGCGCAGATTTTCGAACAGAACTGCTTTGTCACCCAGCCAAGCCACTTCCCTTTGCTCGCGGCCCTCGACCGGTATGGACCGCTGACGGTCAGCGAGGCCGTTTCGGCCCTGGGTGTCAGCCAGCCCGCCGTCACGCGCAGCCTGGTCGGGCTCGTGGACATGGGCCTGGCCGAGACGACCGTGTCGGAAATCGACCGCCGTCAGAAATCCATTTCACTGACCACGGAGGGCGCCGCGGCAGTCGCCCGCATGAAGCGGGACGTCTGGCCCCATGTCGCCCGCGCTGCAGAAGAACTTGCGGCCGGGCCCGATACCAGCCTGCTTGACCAGATCGCGCGGATCGAAGCCGCCTTCGATGAAAAGTCCCTGTCTGAGCGGGCCACGGATGGTCACGCCATCGTGGAATTTTCTGACGACCTTGCAGGCGCATTCTATTCGATCAACGAGGAATGGATCAGCGAGATGTTCACGCTGGAAGCCCCTGATCGCGAAATCCTGTCCCACCCGCGCGAGCTAATCGTGGACAAAGGCGGAGCTGTCCTGTTCGTCTCGACTGGTGGCCTTGGCATTGTCGGCACCTGCGCCCTCATGCCCATGGGGGACGGCCGGTTCGAACTCACCAAGATGGGCGTGCTGAAATCGGCGCGCGGGCGCAAGTCAGGCGAGTTCCTTCTAGCCGCCGCTCTTGGACGCGCACGACAGATGGAAATGGCCAGCCTCTACCTGCTGACCAATCGCAAATGCGCAGCCGCCATCCACCTCTACGAAAAGCTGGGCTTCACCCATGATCCAGACATTCTGGATTCCCATGGCAAGCGGTATGAACGCTGTGACGTCGCGATGTCATATCCGGTGGCGCAGGTGCCATCAGGCGAGACCGCCCCTATTGCTTGATCCGCAATTGCGTAATCGAACGTGCGATCGACTGATAGGCCGCCGTCAGCTCATCGCCGTTTGAGGCACTGAACGCATAGGCAGGGCTCGTCGCACAATATTCGAGAATCGTGCGGCCGTCGCCGGTCTTCTGCACGCTGCTCGGTACCTGGAAGCCAACGGTATAGACTTGTATCTTCGAAGGTGACGCCTTCATCGTGTCGCACAGGTCCTGCGCCTGGCGGAACGAGCTTTTCGCGGCGGTGGGGTGGTTGGTATTGAAATCCCCATCCGTCATCAGGATGACCGCCTTGATGACCTGCTTGGAATTGTATGGCAGCGGCTCGGATGCTTCCGGCCAGATCGCGGACCAGTTGGGCGACACGAGATACCAGCCCCAGGCGAGACCGATATGACCCGCCGTACCGCCATTGGCCGTGAGGGCCTGCACATGGGCCTTGAGGGCAGCCTTGTCGTCGGTCAGCGGCACAGGCCCCGACGCACGACAGCCCGCATAGCTCATGTCATAGGCGCCCCTGGACGAATTGCCGCCGCCGGATTCGATCTCCTGCTGACCGTTGCGCTTGTTGTAGGTGCCGGTCGACCAGTTCCACCTCGGATTGCCTGCGCCGATCCAGCGGAGCGACTCCGGGGCGGCATCGGTCGCTGCATCGCCGCCCGTGCGCTCGTACACGCACGTGTCGACAATGTTCGCGTTCTCCATAGGGCGCCGCGCAGCGTTCCAGCTACCTGAACAGGTACCGCCCGGGCAGTATTCCTGTTCATAGTAGAAGAACCGTTTGCCGGTTGCGGCGTCGATCATCCTTGCACCGTTATAGGTGTCGTAATTGCTGCGCGCCGTCGAGATGGACGCATCCGCTGAAAGCTCCTGGCGCCGCGTCACGCTTTCGAAATAGCCGCCTGCATTCACGGCGTTATTGTAGGTGGTGATCGCCAGCCGCACATTGCCCGTGTCAGGAGCGTCATCTGGCAGCAGTTCATCGAAAGCCACTTCGGCTGCCGACTTCAGCAGGCTGAGCCTGTTCTGGCTGTTCATCGAGCCGGACACGTCGAACACGAAGGCCACGTCCGCCTTGCCGATGGCATAGGTCGATGTCGAGGCAACGCCAAAGGTTATCTTGTCGAAACCCATCAGGTCGGAAATGAAGGTGGGCTGATCGCAGGAGATCACGCCGTGAATGTCCTTGTTGTCGGGATTGAACGAGACCGTCACGGGTGTGCAGACGATATCTCCGCCCTGCTCTTCAATTAGCGCCGACATGTAGCCTTTGACATCCGCTCTGACAGCCTCTTCACTGCCGCCGCCCTGGCGCAGCAACGCGCCGGCCAGCACGGCCGAATCAAGCGCGTACTGGACCTTGTTCTTCTGCCGGACTGTGAACTGGAAATCGATGGCCACGCCGCCCAGCGCCAGCACCGCTGGCACGAACAGCGCGCACATGATGGCAATATTGCCGCGCTGCGACAGGTGCCAGTGTCTGAATACCTTGCCTATCTTCATCGACTTCAACCTCATGGCCATGCCCATCGGCGGGCGATCCTAGCGCGTGATGCGCAAATCCGAGATCGACTGGGCGATGGCCGTGTATGCGTCCGTCAGTTCCTCGCCATTGCTCGGCGTGAACGCGTGGCCAGCGTCGGTGGCGCAATAGTCCAGGATCGTTTCGCCGCCCGGCGTTGTCGCGACATTGGCCGGAACCTGGAAGCCGACGGTGTAGATTTGCACATTGTACGGCTCCGCTTTCATCGCATCACAGAATTCCATCGCCAGCTCGATCGAGCTTTCGGAGATTGACGGATGGGTCTGGTTGAACTCGCCATCCGTCATCAGGATGATGGCTTTCGCCGTGTCCGGCTCGTTCCATGGCCATGGATGGGAGGCTGACGGCCAGAGCGCATTCCAGCTCGGCGAAATCAGGTACCAGCCCCACGCGATACCGAGGTGCCCGGCTGTGCCGCCGCCCGCGTGCAGGTCATCGACATATGCCTTGAGCGCCGCCTTGTCTTCGCTGAGCGGCATGGGTGCAGAATTCTCGCATTGCGCCGGCGAAACGTTGAACGCGCCCCTGGACGAGTTGGCACCACCATATTCGATCTCGTATGCGCCATTTTTCTTGTTGTTGTTGCTCGTACTCCAGTCCCACAAGGGATTGCCCGCGATCATGGAGTTGTCAGCGCCTGTTCCGCCCGCCTCATCGGTGAACGCATTCACGCCCACCCGCTCGGAGACACAGGTATTGTCACCGATATCCGTCTCGAACCAGCGCCGCTTCGGCGTGAGGGTCCAGTTGCTGTTATAGTAGCAGTTGGAACTGCAGGCGGCCTGCTCGTAATAGAAGAACCGCTTGCCGGTCGACTGGTCGATCAGCACCCGGTTATTGTAGGCATCGTACCGGGATTTCGCCGAGCTGCCGCCAGTCGCTGTGTCCGCACCGAGCGTTATCTTGCGCGTCACGTCGTCGAAATACTCGCCCGCATTGACGTTCGTATTGTAGGTCGTCAGCGCAATCCGGATCGTACCGTCAAGTACGCGATCGTCAGGCAGCAATTCGTCAAACGCGATTTTTGCCGATGTCTTGAGGTTGTCCAGCCGGCTGTCCCAATTCATTGAGCCGGACACATCGAATATGAACGCGACATCGACATTGCCGATACCGTAGGTCGTGCCGGACCGCACACGGAAAAACAGTTTGTCACGATGCAGCAACTGGGTCAGCGTCGTCGTCTGTGCGCAGCGGATCTCCGCCTCGATGTTCTGTGTCCCGTCCAGGAATGTGAGTTCCGGGTCTGTGCAACTCAGGCCGCTGCCCTGCACACTCACCAGCGCGTCCACGTAATCTTGCACAAGCGTATTGATCTGTTCCTGCGACTTGCCGGCCTGCATCGCCTTGGAGCCTGCGATCACCGCACTGTCGATGACGGCCTGGACCTTGCCCTTCTCGGTCAACGCCATCTGCACATCGATCGCAATCCCGGCGATGGCCAGGATTGGCAGGATGGCGAGTGCGGCGATCACGGCAACATTGGCGCGCGTGTCCCTGCCATAATGGCTGGCAAATCCGAAGTCCGAGCTACTGGGCATTTTGTTCGCCTCGTCAACGATCATTCGGGCAGGTCCCAAACGCGAGAATGAACGAGATTTCTTTTTTCGACGTTAGGGCGGCTCGCCCGGTTCGTCCGACTGCGTCAAGACCCGGTTAACCAGGTATCGACGGCATGTCGGTCAACCGGGGCACCCAGGCTGCTAGTAAGTAATGCGCAGGTCGGAAATGGACTTTGCGATCATCGTATAGGCGTCCTTCAGCTGCTGGCCATTCTCAGGCTTGAACGCATGCGCCGCACTCGTGGCACAATAGTTCAGGATATCCTGGCCTTGCTGGGGCGCCTGGAACGCCACGGTATAGACGACGACGTTCTCCGCCTTCACGGCATCGCAGAGTTTCTTGGCCTGATCGAACGAGTTGCCCTGGCCACTCGAGAAGTACGAATTGAACTCGCCATCCGTCATCATGATAATTGCCTTGGCCGAGTCGGGCTCGTCGTAAGCCAACGGTTTGGACGCCGATGGCCAGATACCATCCCATTTGGGATCAATCAGGTACCAGCCCCAGGCGACACCCATATGCCCGGCCGTGCCGCCAAAATCATTCAGGCCGTTGACGTAGGCCTTGAGGGTCGTCCGGTCGTCCGTCAGCGGGAGCGGCCCGATGCTGTTGCATGTTTCCTCGCGCCAATTCTCGGTCGATTCGTTAAACGTCGCTTCGGCAGCCTCCAGCCATGCATTCGCGCCCGGCGCAGCATCCGTGAAAGCCTGCGCACCAATGCGCTCCTTGACGCATTGGTTGGTGATCGTTTTTGTTGTCTCCGCAGGGACTGTCTCATACTCCCTGCATCGGCCATTTCTCCACCTCAGGCAGATGTTCGTGTCTTTGTCGTAAGTGACGGTGTATGTCCGCGTCGGGTTCTTGTTCGTTACCGCCTTGAAGTAGCTTCCGGCATTGACCATCGAGTCATAGGACGCCATGGCGAGGCGCACATCATCCAGCTTCGCCGTGTCGTACGACGCCGGCAACAGCGCGTCGATCGCATCCTTGGCCGCGATCTTCAGGTCGGCCATCTTGCCGCTATTGCCCATCGAGCCCGAGACGTCGAACACGAAGGCCACATCGACCTTGCCAATACCGTAAGTCGAGCCGGAACCGACCCGGAAGTCCATCTTCCGCTGGCCGATAACGTTCGACAATGTAGTCGGCTGGGAACAGAAGATCGATGCATTGATGTCCTGTGCATCGTCCTTGTACTCAAGCGCCACGCTCGTGCAGTTGAGGCTTTGGCTCTGTTGCTTCAGCAGGGCGGTGACATAGGCATCGACGTCTTTCGCGACGTCCTCGCGACTTGCGCCGTCCTGCATCGCCCGTGCACCGAAAATCACGGCGCTGTCGATGACGGCCTGGACCTTGTTCTTCTGGGTCAGTGTCACCTGGGTGTCGATGGCCACACCAGCGATCGCCAGGATCGGGATCAGCGCCAGGGCGAAGATAATGGCGATATTGCCGCCGGTATCGGCGCGCCAACGAATAGTAAGAAAATTCACAACAGCGCGCTTCAACCTTGTCTCCAGTTCAGAACAGTACGCTATGCCAATAATTGGATGTCATGGAATTCTCCTTGAACTCCGTCGCTCTAGTACGTGATACGAAGGTCAGAGATGGATTGCGCGATCATCGTATAGGCGTCCTTCAGCTGCTGGCCATCTTCCGGATTGAAGGCATGGTCGGCACTTGTGGCGCAATAATTCAGGATTTCCTGACCCTGCGACGGCGCTTTGAACGCCACCGTGTAGATGACAATATGCTCGTCCTTTGCAGCGTCACACAGCTTCTTGGCCTGATCGAACGAGTTGCCCTGCCCACGCGAGAAGTAGGAGTTGAACGCGCCATCCGTCATCAAAATGATGGCCTTCGTCGCGTCGGGCTCGTTATAGGGCAACGGCGCAGATGCCGATGGCCAAAGGTCCCACTTCGGATCAATCAGGTACCAGCCCCAGGCCACACCCATGTGTCCAGCTGTCATGCTGTAAGGCTTCAGGCCTTTGATATATGCGTTCAGGTTTCCGCGATTGTCCGTCAACGGAAGCGGTCCGATTTTATTGCAGGTTTCTTCGGTCCAGCGATCTCTCGACGCATCATAGTAGGCTTCTGCAGCTTCGAGCCATGCGCCCGGACCGGGATCCTCGTCCGTGAAGGCATCGGCCCCAATGCGTTCCTTGACGCACGTATTGTTGATCACTTTTGAGACGGGTATTGTTGATGTGACGTCGACACATGTCTCTCTGTCTCTGCCTCTGCCTCTGCCTCTGCCTCTGCCTCTGCCTCGGCCCTCGTCTTTGGTGCAGACGGTTTCGGTAATCGTCTTTGAAGCCGTGTAGGTGCGGACCTTGTTCTTATTGGTGACGGCTTTGAAATACCCGCCCGCATTGACCATCGTGTCATAGCTCGTCATTGCGAGACGCACGTCATCCGACTTGGCGGTGTCGTAGGCAGGCGGCAACAATGTATCGACAGCTTCGAGGGCCGCGACCTTCAGGTCACTCATCTTGCCGCTGCTGCCCATCGACCCCGAGACGTCGAACACGAAAGCGACCTCGACCTTGCCAATTCCGTAAGTCGAGCCGGAACCGACCCGGAAGTCCATCTTCCGCTGGCCAAACAGGTTCGACAACGTTGTGGGTTGCGAACAGAAGATCGATGCATTGATGTCCTGGGAATCATCCTCGTATTCGAGGGTGATTCCTGCGCAGTCGAGCGAGGTGCTTTGCTGTTTCAACAAGGCCTTCACATAGGTATCGACGTCCTTGGCGACTTCCGTGCGGCTTGCGCCGTCCTGCATGGACCGCGCGCCGAAGATCACGGCGCTGTCGACGACTGCCTGGACCTTGTTCTTCTGGGTCAGCGTCATCTGCGTGTCGACGGCGACGCCGACGATTGACAGGATCGGAATCACGGACAGCGCAAAGATGATGGCTACATTGCCGCGCGTTTCCGCGCGCCAGCGATTGGCCAGGCCTTTGACAAGATTTTTCATCGTGTTGCACCTCCCCCCTCTGGATTGGTCGTAGATACAGACACCATGTATTTCATAAGATTCATTCAATTTGGTTTGGGCCTGCGCGGAAAATTGGTCACAGCGGACAGGTTTGTGTTAATGGTTCTGGCCAACGAATCGCGCGAACGAGGCCCGCATGAGACAGTACCTTGACCTCCTGTCAGACATTCTGGAGCATGGCTCCGAGCGGGCAGATCGCACTGGAACCGGCACGAAGGCCGTGTTCGGCCGCCAGATTCGCTTCGATCTGGCTGACGGTTTCCCGATGGTCACGACCAAGAAACTCCACCTGCGCTCCATCGTCATCGAGCTGCTCTGGTTTCTCAAGGGCGACACGAATATCCGCTATCTCAAGGAAAATGGCGTCTCGATCTGGGATGACTGGGCCGATGAGAACGGCGATCTTGGGCCCGTCTATGGTAAACAGTGGCGCAGTTGGGCGGCACCGGACGGTCGTGTGATCGACCAGATTCAGTGGATCCTGGATGAAATCCGTTCCAATCCGAACTCCCGCCGCCTCATCGTCTCGGCCTGGAACCCGGCGGACGTGAATGACATGGCCCTGCCGCCCTGCCACTGCCTGTTCCAGTTCAATGTCATGGAGGGCAAGCTGAACTGCCAGCTTTACCAGCGTTCGGCCGACATCTTCCTCGGCGTGCCATTCAATATCGCGTCCTATGCCTTATTAACGCTGATGATGGCGCGCGCGACCGGTCTGAAGGCCGGAGAATTCGTCCACACGTTCGGCGACGCACATCTCTACCTGAACCATGTCGAGCAGGCGCAGCTGCAGCTTACCCGCGAGCCACGCCCATTGCCGTCGATTTCTCTCAATCCGGACAAGACCGACCTGTTCGGCTGGGAGTACGAGGACTTCAAGGTCGAGAATTATACGCCCCACGCTCATATCAAGGCCCCGGTCGCGGTCTGATCCGCTAGAACAGGAAACGGATACCCGCGCGCAAATTGCGCCCGGGCATCGGCACACTGTCTTTCAGGACAGATGTCGCCGCGCGCACTTCCGCATCACCGATATTCCGCGCCTCGATGAACAGTTTGGTACCCTCGCGGCCCGCTCCATAGCGCGCAATATCGAGATCGGCATGCAGGTCTGCGGTGACATAGCCATCGGTCGGCAACAGGCCTGCGCCGGGCGAATCCTGATCGCCGGCCCAGGTCAGATTCGCCCCCAGCGCAAGGGCTCCCCAGTCAGCTTCGACCCCGGCATTCAGCGTCACCGGCGGCACATAGGGCACGTCGCTGCCATCATCGAATTCGGCGTTCACAAGATCCAGACCGGCGTCGAATTTCCAGTCGGCCTTGAGCGGGCCGCCCAGCAACTGGTATGCGGCGAAGGCTTCGCCGCCTGTGAACTGCGCGTCCTGCTGGCTAAATACGAAGACCGGCAGGTCGTCGAGCTCCGCGCCGGTAGCCGACAGGTAGATGAAATCGGAGAAGTCAGTCAGGAACAGGTTCAAGCCGAAGCTCATCGTGTCGCTTTCCCAACGCGCCGTGCCTTCCAGGTTCAGACCGCGTTCCTTGCCGAGCGTCCTGTCGCCCACCTCGTATTGTTCCGTGGCAAGATGTGGCCCGTCGGCAAACAGCTCGCTCTGGTTGGGCGCGCGCTCAGCCCATGAGGCCTGCGCCCCAAGGAACCAGCCAGAGGCCCAGTGCTGATGGATTCCCGCCGACCCGCTGAAGAGATCAAAGCTCACCTTGCCGGCAAGTTCATTGTCGAGATCGACCTGCTCGGCGCGGATGCCGCCCTCGACGCCAATGCCGCTGTCAAAGTCGTGGGTTTCATATAGGAAAACGCCGAGGCTCGTCGTATCGGTCGGCGTGATGAAGGCTTCGTCGCCGATGGCATCAAGCGAGCTGTCGGCATACTGGATGCCAAACTCCCCTTCCAGCGGCCCCAGCACGTGGCCCACCTCGATACGCCCTTCAAAGCCATTGGTCTTGAAGATGGTGCCCGGCTCGCCGGGGGCCTCGAACTCGGTATGTTCATAGTCTGCGACCGACCCGGCCGCCGTGATCTTGGTGAGGAAGCCATTGTCCACGTTCAGGCCGCCACGAATATCGTAACGCGTCTGCGTGAGATCGATAAAAGCAGTCTCTTCCAGCGGCAGCCCGTATTGCGAGCTCTGCTGGCGCACCGCGCCGCCAAGGAATGCCTTGTCGCCGATCCATGACAGGCCGCCGGCCACGGAATTTGTCTGCACGAACGAGTTCGGCAACTCGCCGTCAGGCCCGGCCGGGTCGCCAGTTTCGGCACGCAGTCGGTCCGACTGGGCGGGAACCGGGATGTCATAATTGCCGAAATCACGGGTCGAGGCCGTCAACGTTACCACGACCGGCCCACTGACCGCCTGGACCCGCGCGCCGCCTTCGGTCCCTTCGTTGACGCTGTTGGTGGCGGCATAGGCTTCGCCAGCGAATGGTCTTTTCAGCAGGTCTTCCATGATCAGGCCATCAATCACGTTGACGACCCCGCCGATTGCCTGGCCTCCATAGACGAGCGCCGCGGGGCCACGCAGGATCTCGACCTTTTGGGCATCAATGCCGTCAGCAGCCACCTGGTGATCCGGGCTCGCGGCCGACACGTCGATCACACCGATGCCATTGGTGAGCACCTGCACGCGCTCGGCGCCGAGGCCGCGCAGAACAGGCCGGCTTGCGCCTTGCCCGAACGCGGTCGAAGCCACGCCCGGCTGGCGGTCCAGCGTATCGCCCAGCGTAGAGGCGAGCGCTTCGACAATTTCCTTACGGTCGAGTGCAGCCACATTGCTGACCAGTTCGCCAGCTGTCCTTTGTGGCCCAGGCAAGGTGACGATGACCGTTTGTTCAATGCGGACTTCGTCCTCGGCTTGATCCTGGGCGTGGGCCATTCCGGCAATAAGCGGCGCGACCGCCACGGCAGCGAGCAGGTATTTCATGGGAGGGAGCCTATTTTTGTTATAAGATAACGTACAGTTCTTTTACCGCTCGCCCGGCACCTGTCAATTGCCCAAAACGCCGAACTGGCACAAAATCCTTCCCCGACGGCAAAACGTCGTCATGTCCTGGGAGGGAACGTCATGAAAGTTTTCGCCGCCGAGCTTGTCGGCACACTCACCCTCGTCCTGTTCGGCTGTGGTGCCGCCGTCCTTGCCGGAGAGCAGGTCGGACAACTCGGCATCGCTTTCGCCTTTGGCCTCGCGATCGTGGCCATGGCCTATGGCATCGGTCCGATTTCGGGCTGCCACGTCAACCCGGCCGTCAGCTTCGGCGCCTTCATTGCCGGTCGCATGGACGGCAAGACCATGCTGACCTATTGGGTCGCCCAGTTCGTCGGGGCCACGATTGGCGCCGGCATTCTCTTTCTCATTGCCAGCGGCAAGGCAGACTATGATGTCGCCATCAACGGGCTTGGCCAGAACGGCTGGGGTCCGGGCTATCTCGGCGAATACACCCTGACAGCCGCGATCGTCTTCGAGATCGTTGCGACCTTCCTGTTCCTGGTCGTGATCCTCGGTTCGACGCAAACAGGTGCCCCGACCGCCATGGCGGGCCTGTCGATCGGCCTGACGCTGACGGCGATCCACATCGTTGGCATCCAGGTGACCGGCGTGTCGGTCAATCCGGCGCGCAGCTTCGGTCCGGCGCTGTTTGTCGGCGGCCACGCGATGTCACAGCTCTGGCTGTTCCTCGTCGCCCCCCTCGTTGGCGCAGGCCTCGCAGGCATGAAATGCCGGATGGGCCTTCTCGACCAGGAGGCCGCCTGACGGTTCAGGCCTCGGCCGGGTCAACCAGGCCGAGGTCTTCCCGTCGCCGAATGATCGCCGACACAATCACGGCGCCCACCATCTTGCCAATCACGAACACGACCCAGTTGGCGACATGCAGCGAATTGCCCGGCTCGGCCCCGAACTCGATCTGCTTGGCGAGGTCGGCGCCGTAAAGGAACACGGTCGTGTCCACCGGCGCCGCCAGCGCGCTCGACAACAGGATCCGCGTTGACAGCCGGTATTTCGTGAACGTGAACATCAGCCAGTCGACGCCTTCGGAAATCGCGAAGGCAATGCCGCTCGCCAGCGCGATGACCGGCCATGCATAATAGAAGGACCATGCCACGGCCATCGCCATGACCGCCAGCACGCGGTGGCCCATCTCGCGTTGTACGAAATCGCGGATCACGAACACCATGCCGGTCACCATTGTCATCGGGTGCAGTGAAATTCCCTGAGTCCAGGTCGCGCTTTTCTCGACAATCTGGAATTCCGGAATCACGCCGAACGACCAGTTCAGGAAAGGTATCAAAGCGACATACATCAAGGCCCATGCGCGGCCCTTGAGCAAATAGATCGCAGTGAATGTCAGCGCTAACGCAACTACGACCTGAATGAACTGACCCGGATTACCGTTGGTAATTATTAACATAAATGAACTGATCACGCTTGAGCCCCATGCTGCGGTTCGTCACGCATAGCTGACAAATCCGGTTGCTTCGACCCCAAAACAATTGTTCCACATGCTTAACAAAGCCAGGCAGAAAACGCCCCGCATTCACGAACTTCCAGAAGGGTCACGCCCCCGATTATGTATAACGATGTAAAACTCAGCCTCATCGTGGCCCGTGGCCGCAACAATGTCATTGGGGTCGCCGGGCAATTGCCGTGGCGCCTGAAGAGCGACCTGATGTTTTTCAAGAAAGTCACGCTGGGTAATCCGATCATCATGGGCCGCAAGACCTGGGAAAGCCTGCCACGGCGCCCGCTGCCCGACCGCGCGAATATCGTCATGACCCGCGACTGGACCTATGACGCGCCTGGCGCGCGGGTCTATTCCAGCTTTTCGCCTGCCGTGAACGCGGCCAAGGCCATCGCAGCCCGCGAAGGCAAGCGCGAAGTCTTCGTGATCGGCGGCGAAGCGATCTACAAGCTCGCCCTGCCACTGGCCGACAGGGTCTATGTCACCGATGTCGATGCGGCACCGGACGGCGACGCCCATTTCCCGGTGCTCGCCGACACCGAATGGCACGAAGAGACAACCGAGCATTTCGAGATCAGCGAAGGCAACGACCATGCCTTCACCATCCGCAAGCTCGAACGGGTCCATGCTTCCAGCCCGGCCAACACCGACGCCTGATACGCGCCACCCCCTTCCCACACCCTCGCCACCCCCTATCGCTCCCCTCGCGGAACCCGTTGCGGGTGCCCTGCGCCGCACTTAGTGTGCCTCCAAAACAAGGAGGAATGCGCATGGATTTCGAACTCTTGGCCAGCGGACTCGGCTTTCCCGAAGGCCCCGTCGTCATGTCCGACGGCAGCATCATTATCGTCGAAATCCAGAAGGGCGCTATCTCACGCCATTGGGCCGACGGAAAATCCGAACTCGTCGCGACCCCCGGCGGTGGCCCCAACGGCCTCGCCATCGGGCCGGACGGCGCCCTCTGGTGCTGCAACAATGGCGGGTTCCTCTATCACGAGGTCGAGGGTCTCCTGATCCCCGGCAATTGCCCGGATGACTATTCCGGCGGGCGGATCGAGCGCATCGATCTCTCAACCGGCAAGGTCGAGCGCGTGCTCGACACGGTCGATGGCCATCCGCTGAAAGGCCCCAACGACCTTGTTTTCGACAAGTCCGGGAACCTCTATTTCACCGACCACGGCAAGACCTATTCGCGCCACCGCGATTTCGGCGGCCTGTTCTTCCTCGCCAACGGCGCGTCCGAGGCGAAAGAGCTCGACTTCCACTACTCCTCGCCCAATGGCGTCGGCCTGTCGCCTGACGAACAGACGGTCTTCATGGCTGACACGATGACCGGCCGGATGTGGGCCTTCGACCTGGCCTCCCCCGGCGAGATCAAGCCCGCATCGCCCTTCAATGGCGGCCGTGTCGTCGCCACGATGCCGGGCCTGCAATATTTTGACAGTCTCGCCATGACCGCTGCGGGAAATGTCTGCGTCGCCACAATCCTGAATGGCGGCATCACAACGATCACGCCGCAGGGCGACTTCAGCCACACGGCCTTCCCGGACATGCTGGTCACGAACATCGCATTTGGCGGGGACGACATGATGGACGCCTACCTGACCCTGTCGAGCACGGGCCAGCTGATCAAGTGCCGCTGGCCGGAGCCGGGCCTCACGCTGAACTTCAACGCCTGACGGCGTCAGTCCTCGAAGACAATCTCGGGTGCAGGCTTGGACTCAAGCGTATCGAGGCCAATGGCCACGGTGCGCGCCAGCGCGTGGAAGATGCGGGCGGGCTCACCATCGATGAGCGCCGCAGGTACCCCGGTGTCGCCGCCCTCACGAATAGCCTGCAGCATGGGAATCTGGCCGAGCAATGGCAGGCCCAGCGACTGCGCCGTCGCCGCACCGCCGCCCTCGCCCATCAGGAAGTGTCGATTGCCTGCTGGATCCTCGAACCAGCTCATCGTCTCGACAATGCCGAGGACCGGTACGGCCGTCTTGGTGAACATGGCCGCGCCGCGCCGCACATCAGCCAGCGCGACTTCCTGCGGCGTGGTCACGATGATTGCGGCGGTCACCGGCACGCGCTGTGCGATCGCCAGCTGGGCGTCGCCGGTGCCGGGCGGTGTATCGATGACAAGAACGTCCAGTTCACCCCATTCGGCATCATTCAACATTTGCGTGATTGCCGACATGACAATCGGTCCGCGCCAGATCATTGGCGCGTCCGGGTCTGACAGGTAGCCGATCGACAGCGTCTTCATGCCATGCGCGTTAACCGGAACCAGTTTTTTCGACTCCGCAGTTCCCGGTTGCGCATCCTGCATTCCCAGCATGGTCGGGATCGACGGCCCGTACACATCGGCATCAAGCAGGCCGACTTTCATACCCGCTTTGGCCATAGCGGCAGCGAGGTTCACGGCTATAGTCGACTTGCCGACCCCACCCTTGGCGCTCGCCACCACCAGGATGCGGGCAATGCCCGGAATGGGCGGGATACCGGACACCTGATTCGGCGCGCCCTGCTGCATCGCCTCATCCGAAAGGCGCGCGCCCTTGGACACACGGCGCGGGGCCGGTTCCAGCTTTAATTCAGCAGGCGCCTTCTGCGCGGTGAGAATACTCGTCACGGCATTGACGCCAGCGACCAGTTCCGCCCGCCCTTCTGCTTCGATACGGCGCGCCTCAGCCCCCGCCGTATCGGCTGGATCGGCCAGCAGCACGAGGATGACCCGGCCCGTATCATCCACGTCAACCGACTCCAGCCAATCCGGCGCGCCGAGCGCTTTCCGGACCTGCCGGGCCAGTTTCCGGTGGGATTTTTCCTTCGAACCAAACACCTGATATGATCCCTGCGTCCTTGAAGCCGTGAATGAGGCATGCACATATCACGCAAGAACCTATATAGAAGCCTATAAACCAAAACAGGAGGGGCTATGCCCTGGGATGACAAGACAAAATCCAGCGGCCCATGGGGCGGCGGATCAGACGATGAGCCCGGCAAGGAAGCTGGCTCGCCCTGGACGCGCCCCGGCGGCGGCTCCAGTGGCAATGGCGGCGGCGACCTTGAGCAGCAAATGAAGCGCATGCAGGAGCGGTTTCGCAAGCGCTCCGGTGGTGGTGGTGGCGGCGGAGGTCGCGGCGGCGGCGGTGGGCCGAATTTCGGCCCGCTCGGCTTCGTTGTTCTCATCGGTATCGCCGTGCTGGGCTGGCTCTCGACCAGTGTAGTCATGGTCGATCCGACGCAGCAGGCTGCCGTTTTCCGCTTCGGGAAATGGCAGACGAATTTCGGGCCCGGCCTGCATTTCCACCTGCCCGCTCCGATCGAAGAGCACGCCCTGGTGGAAGTCGAGAACCGCAAGGAAACCCGGATCGGCAAGAATCTCGAAGAGAGCCTGATGCTGACTAAGGACGAGAATATCGTGGACATCCAGTTCTCGGTCTTCTGGAAAGTGGACTCCGAACATCCGGAAAACTTCATTCTCAACGTCAAGCAGCCCTCCGAGGCTGTCGAGCAGGTCGCCGAATCGGTGATGCGCGAAGTCGTCGGCAAGACAAGTCTGCAAGCCGTTATCACAACGGAACGTGACGTGGTGCAGCAGGAAGTGGCCAAACAGGTCCAGGCCCTGCTGAATGACTATCGCGCCGGCATCCAGATTCTCGCCGTGACGATTGACCGGTCTGATCCGCCCCAGCAGGTGATCGAAGCGTTCAACGACGTGAACGTCGCCGAACAGGACGCCGAGACGAACATCAACCAGGCGACCCAGTTCGCCAATGAGGTTGTCCCGCAAGCCCGTGGTACGGGCCAGCGCATCCTTCAGGAATCTGAAGCCTATCGCGATCAGGTCCTTGCCGACGCACAGGGTGAAGCCTCCCGCTTCGAACAGATCTACGAGCAATACCGCAAGGCGCCCCGCGTCACGCGGGAACGCATGTATCTTGAAACCATGGAACGGGTCCTTGAACGCTCCGACAAGCTGATCATGGATCAGGAGTCCGGCGCTGTTCCCTACCTGCCGCTGGAACGAACCCAGCCTAAACCCCGCGGAGGGCAAGAATAATGCGTGCATTTGGATGGCTCATCATCGTCGTCACCGGCATCTTCCTGCTGGTCATGATGAATTCGTTTTTTGTCGTCCGTCAGGACGAACAGGCCCTGATGCTTCAGGTCGGAGAACCCAAGCAGGTGTATAACGCACCGGGCCAGGACCAGGCCGGGCTCTATTTCAAGATCCCGCTGTTCCAGCAGGTTGAGAAACTCGACAAGAAGAACATTGGGCTTGATATCGAGAACATCGAAGTGCTGGCATCGGACCAGCGCCGGCTTTCAGTCGATGCCTTCGTGCGCTGGCGCATCAAGGACCCGCTGAAATTCTACCAGCGTTTCCGCACCGAGACGGCAGCCGCGCGGCAGCTCAACCAGATCACCAATTCGACCATTCGCGAAGCCCTTGGCGACGTGCCCGTGCCGGAAATCATTTCCGGCCAGCGCTCACAGCTGATGGACCGGATCCGGATCAAGGTGAACGAGCAGCTGTCCGATGATGGCATCGACATTATCGACGTCCGCATCCGTCAGGCTGACCTGCCTCAGGAAGTCGCCCAGGGCGTTTACAGCCGGATGCAGTCGGCCCGTCTGCAGGAAGCCCAGCGCATCCGCGCCGAAGGTGAGGAGAAGGCTCGCCTGATCCGCGCCCAGGCCAGCCGTGAAAAAACGGTGATCGAGGCCCAGGCCCGTGAGCAGGGCCAGACCATCCGTGGTGAAGGCGATGCCAAGTCGACCGAGGTCTATGCAAACGCCTACAACAAGGACCCGGAATTCTTCCGGTTCCAGCGTGCCCTGATCGCATGTGACAAGGCCATTCAAGAAGGCACACAGGTGATTGTCAGCCCGAAAAACCTCGGGATCTGCGACGAGTTCATCGAAAGTGCCCGCGCCAATGGCGGCAGCCGCTAGGACGCAAGGTACGTGTCGAAACTCTATCTGATACTGGCTGCGGCCGGAATCTGGTTCTTTGCGGAGGGGGCGATCTATGCGATCGCCCCCGACTTCATGCGGCGCATGGCGGCACGCCTCTCGGAAATGTCCAGCCGCGATGTGGCCTTTGCCGGGCTGGCATCAG
This sequence comes from Alphaproteobacteria bacterium, assembly GCA_018830285.1. Classification (GTDB taxonomy): domain Bacteria; phylum Pseudomonadota; class Alphaproteobacteria; order Caulobacterales; family Hyphomonadaceae; genus Hyphomonas. The sequence continues at coordinate 50,321 of JAHJSB010000006.1, read as the reverse complement.
CCGTCGTCGGCGCAGCGCTGCTTGTCTTCGCAGTCAGAGGCATCTGAACCTGTTGCAACAAGGGCGCAAAGCGCCATACTGAACACGTTACGTACAATATCCGACTCTCAGGAGCCTCCTGCCTCATGCGCATTCCGGCACTCGCCGCCCTCGGCTTCATTGCCGCCTTTGTCCTGCCTGTTTCAGCCCAGGGCAGCCTGTCGCGGCCCCTTGATGGCCTGGACCAGAAAGTGCAGCCGCAGAACTTTCGCGACCTCTCCAAGCGCCTGATGCCAGCTGTCGTGAATATCTCGACGCAACAGACAATAGCGCCCAATGGCCTGCCGACCTTTCCGGAAGGCTCGCCCATGGAACGCTTCAACGAGTTCTTCGGACGCGACGAGGATGGCTTCCAGCGCCAGGGATCGCTCGGATCGGGCTTCGTGATCAGCCCCGACGGAATCATCATAACCAACAATCACGTCATCGAAAATGCCGACGAGATCGAGATCAATTTCTCCGATGGCCGCGTACTCGACGCCACGCTGATCGGCCGCGACCGCGACACCGACCTTGCCGTGCTGAAAGTGAACAGCCGGACGCCGCTGCCCTTTGTCGACCTGGCCGACAGCGACCATGCCGAAGTCGGCGACTGGGTCATCGCTATCGGCAACCCGTTCGGGTTTGGCGGATCCGTCTCGGCCGGGATCATCTCGGCCCGCAACCGTGACCTGAATTCCGGGCGCTCCGATGATTTCATCCAGACCGACGCGGCCATCAACCGGGGCAATTCCGGCGGCCCTCTGTTCAATCTCGGCGGCGAAGTCGTCGGCGTCAATACCGCGATCATCTCGCCCACCGGCGGATCCGTCGGTATCGGTTTCTCCGTTCCGTCCAATCTGGTGAAGCGGATCTCGAAGCAGCTGATGGAGCACGGCAAGGTGCGGCGGTCCTGGCTGGGCGTCAACGTGCAGGACGCCGATGCCGCGCTGGTCAAGGCCTACAAGGCCAAGGGCAAGGGCGGCGTCATCGTGACACGCATCACCGATGACGGCCCGGCCGACAAGGCGAAGCTGGAAGTCGGCGATCTCGTGCTCAGCTTCGACGGAAAGGCCATTGCCAGCGTCCGCGAAATGACGCGGCTGATCTCGGATGCCCCGATCGGCAAGACGGTGGCCCTGTCAATCATTCGAGACGGCAAGGCGCGCAATGTGTCGGTAACCCTCGGCGAACTTGAGGACGATGATGATGCGGCGGGTGCCAGCGCGCTGCCCGATATGCCCGCCAGCAGCAATGACCTTGGCGCCGAACTACAGGGCATCGACGACGATATCCGCCGACGCTTCGGCATTCCGAAAGATGTCGAAGGTGTCGTTGTCACCAGTGTCAGCGCGCGTGGCCGCGCATTCGGCAAGCTCAGCCGCGGCGATGTCATCGTCGAGGTGAATTTTGCCAAGGTTTCGACGGTCACGGACACGGTCTCTCGTGTGGCGACGGCCATGACGACCCCGCACCAGCCCCTGCTGCTGCGCGTGAAACGCCGGGGTGATGCCGGATGGTTCGACCAGTTCCTGTCGATCGAGCTGACGAAATAGGCGCCGCTCTCGCGGCGCCCCGGTCAGATCGACGTCAGGATTTCTTTCGCTGCGGCGTGGCATTTCTCGATCTCATGGTCGAGGCCAATACAGATGCGCGTCCATTCCGGCTTTTCCGACCAGCGGGCACCGACAACCCTGACGCCCTTGTCCAGCATTTTCGCTGCAAACTCGCCGTTGGGCATGCCGACGTCCATGTAGATGAAGCTACCCTGCGGATCAGGCGCAATCGGGCGGCCAAGGTCTTTCGCCATGGCGATCAGCTTGGCCCGGCCACGGGCTGTCTTGACCCGCATCTCCTCATAATACGCCGTGTCGTCGAGCGCCGCCATGCCGCCGACAAGGCCCAGATAGTTCACATCAGACAGGCGGCCCGTCTTGCGGATCGTCATCGCCATGTCCGGCTGCATCAGGCCATAACCGAGCCGCTGGCCGGCCATCGCATAGATCTTCGAGAAGGTGCGCGCCACGATCACCGGCCTTCCCGCCTTGACGAATTCCGTCATCACTCCCGCCGGGTAATCGTCCGACATGTCGAGATAGGCTTCATCGATGAAGACCGGCACTTTCGCAGAGGCCTCTTCAACGAACGCCTTCAGGACAGCCGGCGGCACCACTTTGCCAGTCGGATTGTTCGGGTTGCAGATATAGACCCCGGATGTGTTCGGACCGATCGCGGCGGCGATGGCTTCCATGTCGAAACCCAGGTCGGAGGCCAGCGGCACCTGGGTGACATTGGTCCCGATACTCTGCGCGACTCGTGGCACACCTTCATAGGTCAGCGCCGAGGTGACAAGGTCCCCGCCCTGTACGCGCACATAGTCAGCAAACGCTGCGAGGATCGGGCTCGACCCATTGGTCACCAGGACTTGCTCGGGGGCCACGCCTTCGCGCCTGGCGATCATCTCGGCAAAAGCCATCGTTTGCGGACGTGCGTAGCGATAGATGTTCTCCACGCCAGCACGCATGGCTTCCATGGCTTTCGGCGACGGACCAAACGGATTTTCATTAGACGACATGATCGCGATGGCGTCGGGATCGATCGCAACTGTTGTCGCGGGCGTCGAGGTGACCGCGCTCGCGGCCTCCGAACAGGCAGCAAGGCCGGCCGCCGCGCCCAGGGCGCCAACGCTGGCAAGTTTCATCAGGTTGCGGCGCGATGGCGATACCAGGTTAATATCAGACAGATTTTTCATCAGAGAGCCCTCCGGGACATGGGGCGGGCGTTTGGCGAAACTCTAATGATATGCACCCGCGACTGGAGCCAGTTCGCAATCACTCTTGGTGCAGCGCAACATTTATCAGGCGCGACGCATCGAATTGGCGCGCCTTGCCCACCAACCGGTCACGCCGGCTCGCAGACCATGCGATACCCGGGGTGAAGAGCCTGCAAAACGAGCAGGCCTATCCTGTGACAAACTCGCTCGCCGCGTACCCCTGGAAGAATAGCGCGGCTGTCAGGTCTGTACGATTGATCGCCGCCTTAGCCTGCTCGGCAACGATGGGCTTGGCCCGGTAGGCAATGCCGAGGCCCGCTGCGCGGATCATGTCGAGGTCATTTGCGCCGTCGCCGAGCGCCAGCGCATCATCTCGCACAAGGCCATGGGCCGCTGCCGCCTCGTCCAGCGCTGTCAATTTCGCCTCACGCCCGAGGATCGGCCTGCCAACGTCCCCCATCAGGACCACACCATCATCACTCAGCGTGTTGCCGCGATGGGCGTCGAATCCGGATGCCTCGGCGACGCGAGACGTAAAGAAGGTGAAGCCGCCCGATACGAGCAGCGCATGGGCGCCATGTGCCTTCATCGTGGCAGTCAGCGTACGCGCGCCGGGATTCAGCGTGATGCGTTCGCGATAGGCCGCCTCGAGGGCAGTCAGTTCCAGTCCCTTGAGCATGGCCACCCGCGTCGCCAGCGCACCCTCGAAATCAAGCTCGCCGCGCATCGCGCGTTCGGTGATTGCCGAGACCTCCGCCTTGAGGCCGGCAAAATCTGCCAGCTCGTCGAGGCATTCCTGTCCGATGATGGTTGAATCCATGTCGGAGATCAGGAGACGCTTGCGCCGGTTCGCGGCAGGCAGGACCGCAATGTCCGCGTCCAGCCCCTTCACTCCGGCGCGAACCGCGTCGACTTCCCTCTTGGTCCCGGCCTCGAACACATATTCGCACGCCTGCCATGGGCCGGTGTCTGACAGAATCCGCAGCTGCATTTCATTGACGCCGGCTGCAGCGAGAATATCCCCCAGTTGCCCAGCAAGATAGGCATTTGATGGGGCTGCCACAGCCGTGACAGCAAGGAAATTGCGGGAAGTATCCGGGTTCTGGGTCATATTTTCAGTCTCTTGGTGTCTTTCCACGCGCCCGACAAGCCCTTAGGTCTGGAGCATGCATCCGGCAATCCTCATTCATGGTCCGACCGCCAGCGGCAAGACCGCCCTCGCCATCGCCGTTGCCCGGCGATTGGGCGGTGAGGTCATCAACGCCGATTCCATGCAGGTTTACAGGGACCTCCAGGTTATCAGCGCGCGCCCCGACGACGCAGAAATGGATGGTGTCGAGCACCATCTCTTTGGCCATGTCGATGCCGCCACACGCTATTCCACTGGCGACTGGCTGGAAGACGTTCGGCGCGAAATCAAGCGCGTGGAGCTGAAAGGCAAGCGCGCCATCCTCGTTGGCGGTACAGGCCTCTACCTGCTGGCCCTGACACAGGGCCTGTCGAACATCCCGCCGGTTCCGGAGGATATCCGGGCCGATGTCCGCGCCATCGCCGAATCTGAAGGCGCCGAAGGCCTGCGTGACCGGCTGGCGCCGGTCGATCCGGAAACAGCCGAACGGCTGGGCACCGGCGACCGCCAGCGCCTCTCGCGCGCCTATGAAGTCTGGCTTGCAACCGGGCGCCCGATCAGCGACTTCCACGAGGAACGCCAGCCGCCTGTCCTGCATGATGGCGAATGGATCGGTTTTGCGCTCACCCCGCCGCGCGCCCGTCTCTACCAGAAGATCGACCGCCGTTTCGAGGGCATGTTGATGCAGGGCGCCATGGACGAGGCGCGCGCGCTGATGGAACGCGGCCTTGATCCGGAACTCCCCGCCATGAAAGCCCATGGCATGCCCTGGCTGACCGCCTTTGCGCGCGGCGAGATCAGCGCGGAACTGGCGGCCGAGAATGCAAAGCGCGACACAAGGCGCTATGCAAAAAGGCAGTTCACGTGGATCGGCAGGCAATTTCCTTTCTGGCCGCGTATCCCGTCGCCTGAGCCAGAAAACCGCCTAAGGGTTATTCATGCCCTTTATAGGGAGATTGACAGCGCCAAAGAGGCAGATTATTCCTAAGCCCGACGTTGGAGGAAACGCACCGTGCGCAAACCAGAAGTACTCGTTATTTCGCATCCGTAGTCGGCTGACCATTCAGCCGGTTGCGGATGCGCGCACAAAAGGGTCTCCTCAGGGGGCCCTTTTTTAATTCAGCCCTGACCCATTTTTCCAAGACAATCCGAGAGCCTCATGACCACAACCACCAAGCCCAAGACGCGCGCCGCCAGCCCGGCCCCGACGGAACCCCGCATCATGTCAGGGGCCCAGATCGTTATCGAGGCGCTGCGCGAACAAGGGGTGGACTCGCTTTTCGGCTATCCGGGAGGCGCTGTGCTGCCAATCTATGACGCGCTGTTCGCCGCGCCGGACCTGCGCCACATCCTGGTCCGCCATGAACAGGGCGCCGGCCATGCCGCCGAAGGCTATGCCCGGTCGACCGGCAAGCCCGGTGTCGCCCTTGTGACCTCCGGTCCCGGCGCAACCAATATGGTCACCCCGATCACGGATGCGATGATGGACTCCATTCCGATGGTTGTCCTGTGCGGCCAGGTTCCGACCCACCTGATCGGCACGGATGCATTCCAGGAATGCGACACGATCGGCATCACCCGTACCTGTTCCAAGCACAATTACCTGGTCACCGACGTGAACGATCTGGCACGCGTCATCCATGAGGCATTCCTGATCGCGACGTCCGGTCGACCGGGCCCGGTCGTGATCGACATCCCGAAAGACGTCCAGTTCGCCACCGGCACCTATATCGGCAAGGAAGGCGTGCACAAGCCGACCTATAACCCCCGCACAATTCCCCAACCGGAAGCTGTTTCCGCGATTGTAGACCTGATCATGACGTCCAGGCGCCCGATCTTCTACACAGGTGGCGGCGTCATCAATTCGGGCCCCCGCGCCTCGAAACTGCTGCGCGAACTGCAGGCCGCAACCGGCATACCGGTCACGTCCACGCTGATGGGCCTTGGCGCCTTTGCAGCGTCTCACCCCGACTGGCTCGGCATGGTCGGCATGCATGGCAGTTTTGAAGCCAATAATGCCATGCATGACTGCGACCTGATGATCTGTCTGGGTGCCCGGTTCGACGACCGGGTCACGGGCCGGATCGACGCCTTCTCGCCGAATTCCAAGAAAGTCCACATCGATATCGACCCCTCCTCGATCAACAAGATCGTGCGCGTCGATGTGCCCGTTGTCGGCGATTGCGCCGCCACCCTGCAAGCGATCCTGAAGGAACTTGGCGCTCGCAAGGGCAAGAAGCCGAATCTCGCAGAATGGCAGAAGCAGATCGCCGCATGGCGGGCCCGTGACTGCTTCGCCTACGCAAACTCGGACACCGTGATCAAGCCGCAATACGCAGTCCAGCGCCTCTACGAACTCACCCGGAACCAGGAGACCTATATTTCCACCGAGGTCGGCCAGCACCAGATGTGGGCGGCCCAATTCTATCGTTTCGAGGAGCCGAACCACTGGATGACAAGCGGTGGCCTCGGCACGATGGGGTATGGCCTGCCCGCCGCCGTTGGTATTCAGGTCGCGCATCCGGACGCCCTCGTCATCGACATCGCGGGCGAAGCCTCTGTCCAGATGGTGATGCAGGAATTCTCCACAGCCGTTCAGCACCGCCTGCCAATCAAGGTGTTCATCATGAACAATGAATGGATGGGCATGGTGCGCCAATGGCAGGAATTGCTGCATGGCGAGCGCTATTCGCATTCCTATTCCGAAAGCCTGCCGGACTTTGTCAAACTCGCCGAGGCCCTTGGCGGCCATGGCATTCATTGCGACAATCCGCAGGAACTCGATGCGAAGATCCAGGAAATGATCGACCATGATGGTCCGGTCCTGTTCGATTGCCGCATCGAAAAGGCCGAAAACTGCCTGCCGATGATTCCGTCGGGGTCTGCTCATAATGAGATGATCCTCGGGGAGATAACTGGTAACGAGGTCAGTGACGCCGGGAAGAAGCTGGTATAGCAGCCGGACAGGCATCGGGTTTTGGGACGGATTGTGTAGATGAGTATGAGCGAAATCCTCGCCCTGCTGCGCGAACACCTTGATGTGGTGATCGCGATCGGCTCTGCGCTGGTTGCGCTTGTCAGCGCCTTTGCCGCGCGCGCCGAAACGCGGCGTCAGCGCCGCCTGCAGACCGAACGCCTGCGCCAGAGCATTGATGCGGCCAGCCTCGAATGGGGCAACCACGCCATCGACGCGCTCGGCCGTGCGGCCATGTTTGCGCGCACCCGTCATCTGCAGGCCAATGACGCGACCTTCGCCGGTGGCAAGGCAAGCCTCCTGATCGGCCTGTCGGCCCTCGTGGAACGCGGCCGCATGTTCTTCCCGAACCTCGATCCCGACAATAAGGGCGCAGACAAGGACGGGGCCTATCGCGGCCACCGCCCGCCCATCCTGGACGCCGTCATGTGGGCCTATTTCGAGCTTGACGCCATGCGCCGCGAAGGCGGCCCGACGGGCGATAACAGCGCGGAATTCATTGAAGATTGCCGCCGCCTGATGGTGTCCGAATTGCAGGCGCATCTTGATCCACGCCGCCTCGACAAGGTTGTCGAGCGGTACGACAACCAGACCCAGGAAAACCGGCGCGACGCCATCAACCGCGCCACGGCGCTGAAGGCCCGCCTTGAAACCCGCAGGCCGGGGCTCGTGCTCGACGCACCCCGCGCGCCGGACACACAATCGGAGACTATGCAATGAGCGACGGTACAATCGGAGACGCACCCACCGGACCGAAATCGGCCTATTTCCTGTCGCATACGGACGAGGCGGTCGAGCGGCGTACGCTGGCCGTGCTTGTCGACAACGAACCCGGTGTCCTCGCGCGCGTCGTCGGCCTGTTTTCAGGCCGGGGCTACAATATTGACAGCCTCACGGTTGCCGAGGTCGATTCCAGCCAGCACCGCTCGCGCATCACCATTGTCACGCAGGGTACGCCGCACATTCTCGAACAGATCGAAGCCCAGTTGCTGCGCATCGTGCCTGTAGGCGAAGTGATCGACATCACTAAGTCGAAGCGCGGCATTGAACGCGAATTGTCCCTGATCAAGGTTGCTGGCACCGGCGAAGTCCGCGTCGAAGCCCTTCGCATCGCCGAGATCTTCCGTGCCCGGGTGATAGATACGACAAATGAGAGCTTTATTTTCGAGCTGACCGGCGCCTCTGACAAGATCAGCCAGTTCATCGACCTGATGCGCCCGCTCGGGCTGGTGGAAGTCAGCCGGACCGGCGTGCTCTCGATCAAGCGCGGAAAGGAACAGGGATGAAGGCATTCCAGATTCTGCTTCTGGCTGGCCTTCTGTGCGCAGGTGCCGCCAGTGCGGTTGAAGACCCGCCTGAGAGTTGCCGGCCCAAAGTGGCCGGCACGGCGCTGGCGCTCGCCGGCGAAGCCGAACAGGCCCAGCTGCAATGTGATATCGATCGCGCCAACCATCTCGTGGCACGGTCTGCGCGCCTGCAGCCAACCAACAAGCACCCCGCGATCCGCGTTGTTGACACAGCATCGCCCAGCGGTGCGGCCTATATCTACGATATAATCGGTCCCGGGCCGTCCTTCTGGCTCGAGGCCCGCTCGGTGCCAGGCGAAGACAACGAGCGCAGTCGAGTGCCCGTCTGCAAGCTGAGCATGGCCCTGCCCGATGATGTGGCCAAGCCCCTGGTCGGCATGCTGGCCACGATCGGTTCGACGGCCCTTCCGGAGTACGGTCGCCGCGAAGAAGTGACGATCAACCCGGATGGCTCCCGGCGTGTCGTTCTGCTGCTCGATACGCATGACATTGTCACGACAATCGAAACACCCGGCAAGGTCCGGCATTTCTCGCGGCATTCAAAAGCGTCTGACGAGATTGCCCGGATCAACGAGATGATCATCGGTGTGGCAAATATCAGCGATGGCTGGACCTGCAACGCCAACTGAACCCTACCCCATCAACCCCACCCTAAAGCGGAGCTTTTTGAAGCCAATGAAAGTTTATTACGAGCAGGACGCGGACCTTTCCCTGATCCAGAAGAAAAAAGTTGCCGTCATCGGCTATGGCAGCCAGGGCCATGCGCATGTGCTGAACGCACGCGACAGCGGCGTGAAAGACATTGTTGTCGGCCTGCAGGAAAGCTCCGCCAGCCGCGCCAAGTGCAAGGCTGAAGGCCTGAAAGTCATGACACCCGCCGAAGCCACGAAATGGGCTGACGTCGTGATGATCCTGATCCCGGACGAACTCCAGGCTGTCGTCTGGGCCAACGAGATAGAACCGCACACGCGCGAAGGCCAGCACATCATGTTCGGCCACGGATTCAACATTCACTACAACCTGATCCGTCCCAAGGCCGGCGTCGACATTTCCCTGTCCGCGCCCAAGGGCCCGGGCCATACGCTGCGCGCGCAGTACCAGATGGGTTTCGGCCTGCCGGGCCTCATCGCCATCCATCAGGATGCCACCGGCACCGCCAAGGACGTCGCCCTGTCCTATTCGAAAGCCATCGGCAACACGCGCGCGGGCGTCATCGAGACCAGCTTCCGTGAAGAAACCGAAACCGACCTGTTCGGCGAACAGGCCGTGCTGTGCGGCGGTATCGTCGAGCTCATCAAGGCCGGCTTTGAAACCCTGGTCGAAGCCGGCTACGCGCCGGAAATGGCCTATTTCGAATGCCTGCACGAAACCAAGCTGATCGTTGACCTGATCTATGAAGGCGGCATAGCCAACATGAACTACTCGATCTCGAACACCGCCGAGTACGGTGAATACGTCTCCGGGCCGCGCATCGTGAATTCGGAAACCAAAGCCGAGATGAAACGCGTCCTGACCGATATCCAGGATGGCACGTTCGCCCGCAACTGGGTGCTCGAAAACCAGGCCGGCGCCCCCAGCTTCCACGCCAAGCGCGCCCGCATGAACAACCACCTGATCGAGGAAGTCGGCGAAAAACTGCGCGGCATGATGCACTGGGCCCAGAACGACCGCCTCGTCGATAAGGCCCGCAACTAGACTTTCCAACACCCCATCGGCATGCCGGATCGCTTATTCATCCGGCATGCCGCCTGCGGCCTTGTTCAGGTCCACAGGCCCCTCGATTCCCGCCACCTTCCCTCGCATCGAATGCTGCCAGATCGCGTAAGGCATGTCCGGCGCGCCATCGACACTCCGTATCCAGAGCGGGTAGCGATCGAAATGACCGGCGATCCAGTCGGCGTGGAATTCCGGTGTCGTGTAAATCACTGGAGTTGCGCCGTACTCAGCCTCCAGCCTGTCGAGGAATGCCTGTAGTTCGGCCCGCGTGCCTGCCGTGTCCCGGTAGGGTTCGCAATTATGCGCATACTCCAGGTCGACCGCTGGCGGCAGCGTGCCGCGCCGCACCTCGACGGACTGGATGAAATTGACCGCCTGTTCCTTTGCCGGCTTGCACAGGATATAAAAATGATAGGCGCCGACATCATATCCTCGCCGCGTCGCCTCGATCCAGTTCATCTGGAAGTCCGCGTCCTTCCAGTCGCGTCCCTCGGTGGCCTTGAGATAGATGAAATCAAGCCCCTCAGTATCGAGGGCGTCCCAGCCCACCCGCCCATTGTGATGCGACAGGTCGATGCCACGCGCACCGGGCGCCAACAGTCCGCCACCTGATGCTGGCGCCCCTGTCGGGGCACACGCGGCAAGCGCCAGAACTACCGCAAATACTGGGAATACGAGTCTCATCCAGATTAGTCTGGCATGCAATCATGGCGCCGTCGCGGTCAAAGACATACCTTTCCGCGGCTCAACCTCTACGTGGCAGGCCTGGGCCCTAATTCGCGTATGGCACGTATTTTGCTTCTTTTTCCCAAAGTATTCAGTCACCAGGGGACGAAGACATTGGCCAATCAACCCGCATCATCGCGCGCGCCGCGGTCTCAAGAAGGCAGCTTCATCACGGCAGGGTCCGTACTGGAGGGCAAACTTGCCTTTACCGGGCCGACCATGCTGTCAGCCCACCTGAAAGGCGACATTTCCACGGACAGCCTGCTGGTCGTCGAGGCTGGCGCGGTTATCGAGGGCAATGTCTCCGGTACGGTTATCATCGTCCATGGCGAAATCAGGGGCTCGGTCAGTGCCAGCGAAACGATTGAAGCCTGGCCCGGCTGTCGCCTGGAAGGCCGCGCCTATGCGCCCAGCATGCGGGTCGAGGAAGGTGCCAACATCCTTGCCGATCTCCTGATCGCACCACAGCAACCGGCGGACTGGTTCTCGCCCGTCAAGGATCCGGCCCCCAAGCCAGCGATTGCGGCACCCCAAGCGCCTGTGAAGCGCCCGGATACGCTACCGCCATTCGTCAACACCATGTTCAGCCCATCGGAGAAACCCGTCTCAGGCAGCTGAGCCTCAGCGTCCGGCGCCGTCCTTCAGGCGCTCCCATGTGTCATCGTTCGGGTCATAGGCGGCAAGGCCCGTTATCCGGTCACAGGCCCATTTGTATCCGGTGTCGCAGGCTGACTGGAGAACGCGTGTGCCTTCGGCGACATTCTTGGGGCCGCCCTTCCCCGCAAACACCATGTTGCCATATCCGGCACAGCCGCTGACTTCGCCAAGGTCACACGACACTTTATAAAGGCGCCGGGCTTCCGTCAGGTCCTGCTCCATGCCGTATCCCTTGGTGGCGAGATAGCCGAGTGTCGCGCATCCAGCCGCGTCCTTGCCTGTGCATGCCTTGCGATAGGCTTCCGCGGCCGCCTTGTAGTCCTGCATGCCGCCCCAGCCCTTGCGATAATGGTCACCCAGCCTCGTGCAGGCGGCATAATCCTTCGTGGCGCAATCGCGAATGGCATCCGCCCGGCCAGCGCGATCCGTGGCAAGGTTTTCAGTCGCCTGTTCGACCACGATTTCCGCTTGCGTGCGCTCAACCTGATTACCCTGCGCGAGGGCCGGCGCGGCTGTCAGGCTGGCGGCTGTCATCAATATCAGGCTGGCAAAAAGGCGCATGGGATCGCTCTCCGAATGATAATGTATAACACTCATCATATACGCCTCGTCCCGGTCGGCGTCCACGTGGCGCGCTGCTTAAGAAATCGCAACCCACCCTTGCCGCCACGCCGTCCCCGGCGCAAACTCCGCTCAACAAGAAACATTTTCGGGAGACATCAAGCGCATGGCCGCAAAAGACCAGCTACCCATCGGATCAGGCTTTCACGCCAAGTCGACAGCGGCCGAGGTGCTCGAGGGCATCGATCTGACCGGCAAGAATGTGATCGTCACTGGCGGATATTCGGGCATCGGGATCGAAGCGGTCCGGGCGCTCGCAGGCGTTGGCGCGCGTGTCACTGTTCCGGCCCGGCGGGTCGATGTGGCGGAAGAAGCCCTTGCGGATGTGGCAGGCGAAATCGAAATCGCCGCGATGGATCTTGCCGACCTCAAGAGCATCGAGAAATTCACCCGAGAATACGACGAGACCAAGCGTGGTCTCGATATCCTGATTAATAATGCCGGCATCATGGCCTGCCCCGAGGGCCGCGTCGGCCCCGGCTGGGAGCGCCAGTTCGGCGTCAACCATCTCGGTCACATGGCGATGAGCCTCGCGCTGGCGCCGTCCATGCAGCGCGCCGAGTCATCCCGCGTCGTCGCCCTGTCCTCCACCGGGCATGTTCGCTCCGACGTGCGCTGGGACGATCCCCACTTCACCAAAACCCCCTACGACAAATGGGACGCCTATGGACAGGCCAAGTCGGCCAATGCCCTGTTTGCGCTGGGTGTCGATCATCGGGGCCGCGACGTCGGCGTCCGGGCTTTTTCCGTGCACCCGGGCGGCATCTTTACCCCCCTCCAGCGCCACCTGTCGGACGAGGAAATGGTAGCGCTCGGCTGGAAGGCGGCCGACGGCACCATCCCGCCCCAGATCCAGGCCATGTTCAAGACACCGGAACAAGGCGCAGCCACCAGTGTCTGGGCGGCCACGTCGCCAAAGCTTGAAGGCCGTGGCGGCGTCTATTGCGAAGATTGCGACATCGCCCAACTCGCTACGGGCGATAGCCAGCGCTGGCAACACGCCCGTCCATGGATATGTGACGATGAAAAGGCCGAACGCCTCTGGACAATGAGTGAGAAAATGCTCGCTGATGCCTGACAGCCCGCCTGTTGTGGCTTAGCAAGTGTTAACAGAGACCGGACAAATCTTTACGCCTTCTTCAGGCCGCCTGAACGCCAATTCCGTAATCTCCTCGGCTAGGCCGTGGAGGGACAGCTGTTGGATCCCAGGGGATTCCTGACCAGGTGGGTGCGCGAAAGGATGCAGCCAAAGACGGCGTCGGGCACCGACGCACTGCGCCTTGCTATCGGCTCAACGCTTATCGTTCTTTCCATCATCGCGCTTGGCGAACTGGCGATATCGACCCTGACCGGAACAAATCTGTGGCTCGACCTGGCACGCGGCATGTTCATCGGTACGCTCATCGCTTTCCCGACCTTTCTGTATAATGCCATGGTCCTGCGCCAGAATGTCATCCTCCAGCGCAAATTCCGCAGCGCCTATCGCGTCGCAACGCGCAATGCCGAAGACATCATCAGCAAGAACCAGGAGCTGGAAGCTGCGCAGATGCGACTTGCCGAACTGGCCAATTCTGATTTCCTCACCGGTCTCGCAAACCGGCGGCGCTTCGAACAATCCTTTGCCAATGCCTTTGGCGCTGCTGGTCTTGGCGGATCACCGTTCACGCTGGTCCTTCTCGATCTGGACAATTTCAAGCAGGTCAATGACGTCCACGGGCACGATGCCGGTGACGCTGTCCTGCAACACGTCGCAGTGCGCATCCGCAAGGCAATCGGTGATCGGGCCGGCTTCGGCGCCCGCCTTGGCGGCGATGAATTCGCGATACTGCTATGGGAAACATTCGATGGCGCCGAAGTCGCAGCGTTTGCAGCCGAATTGCAGGATACCCTGGCCCTGCCGCATGTTTACCATGGCAAGACGCTTGTGGCGCGATCGAGCATCAGCCTTGGCTTCTACTCCGCAGCATTCAGTTCAGCGTCAGAAATGTTTGTCGCAACGGACAAGGCACTGATGAGCTACAAGCACAGCGACGAGATCGGTATTGCCTGCATCGGCACGGACGACGGCCTGTCCTTGGCAAGCTGAACCAGGCTCAGGCGCGTGCTTCCGCCAGCATCAGTTCCGGCGCGCCACCATGAACCACAGCCTGTGCCGGCAACCAGCACGTGACTTCCAGTCCGCCCCCCTCGACCGGCTTCATCCCGACCGTGCCGCCATGCAGGTCGACGAAATGTTTCACCAGCGCCAGGCCAAGGCCAGCGCCACGCTGGTCGCCTGAAACGAAGCTGTCGAAACTTGTCGCCCGCTTGTCGGCCTCGAGTCCCTTGCCATTGTCACGTACCGACAAGGTGACCATGTCGCCAATCCGTTGCGCCGACACCACGATCTCGCCGCCAGATTCCGTGAATCGAAGCGAGTTGGAGATAAGGTTGAACAGCACCTGACGAATCCGGCGCTGGTCGGCCCGAATGACGCCTAGCTTGCCCTTTATCTCGGCGCGGACGGTAATCTCCGTGTCCTCGGCCTTCGACACGACCATTTCGATGCTTTCCTCGATGACGTCCTGCAGCTGGACGTCCTCGAGATCGAGATCCATGCGCCCCGCTTCGATCATGGCGAGGTCGAGAATGTTCTCGATCAGCTTGGACAAATGGTCCGAGGCTGAGAGGATCGCGCTGACATAGTCAGACTGGCGGTCTGTCAGGTCGCCATTGCGTTGGGTCTCGAGCAGTTCGGCATAACCGAAGATGACCGTCAGTGGCGACCGCAGCTGATAGCTCACATTGCGCACGAATTCCGTTTTTAGCCTGTCGGCCGCTTCAAACGCTTCGGCGCGGTCACGCAGGGCGGATTCGACGCGGCGAGTCGCCGTCACATCGGCAAACGCGATAAGCGTGTTTCCGTCCGGCAACGGATGGGTCAGGTAGGTCAGGATCGATCCGTCCGAGCGCCGCATCTCACCGGTCGTCGACTGACGCGCCCGTGCGGACGGGTCCGTAATGTGGCCCTTGATCGCATCCCATATCTCGACATCGTGAAACAGCGGCACGCACGCTTCGATCACGGCGGAATAATCCGGCTGGTCCTTCAGCAAGTCATGCGACAGGCCCCACAGGCGCTCGAAGGCCTGGTTGAACAGTTTCAGCCGTCCGTCACCGCCGAACACGGCGACCGCTTCGTGAAGGTTGTCGAGCGTCGAGGACTGCGTTTTCACGATCGCGTTGAACTTGGTCTTGAGATCGAGCTCGCCGGTAATATCCTTGAACAACAGCAACAGCCCGCCCATCGGGTGACGCTGGCGCGTAACCGACAGGGTCCGGTCGTCCGGCAGCGACCAGATGTCTTCCTTCACCCCGTCAATGTCGAGATAATAGGACAGTTCCTCGGCGCGCCATTCGGCATAATTCGTCCGGGCCGGCAATTTGCGGCGCTCGCGCAGCCGGTCCAGCAACTGGCCGTGGTTTGGCCGGTCGAGCAGGAAGCTCTCGTCGAGGTCCCACATGTCGCGGAACGCCTTGTTGTAGAAACTCAGCTTGCGGTCGGCGCCAAAGATCGCGACCGCATCTGCGACATGGTTCAGCGTTTCGTCATGCGCGCGGACATGGCGGTTCAGCTCGTCGCGCGCATTCTCCTGCGCGGTCACATCGAACGCCATTGCCCCGGCGCCGCCGGACAGCGGGAACGTCAGGACGCGCATTGCGCGGCGCTCACCCTTGATCACCATATGGCGCGTCTCGTCGATGTCGGCACCTTCGGAAATCGTCTTGCGCGCCTGTTCGGAGGCAGCCTGGTCGAGCATCAGCTGGCGGTCGAGCACGCGGTCCAGGTTGATGCCGTCAACCGCTTCGATATAGGCCGGGTTCACCCATTGCAGCTTGCCCATGCCCGACACACGCCAGGCCGGGAATGGTGACTTGCCGAGCATGTCGAGAAACGCGGTCGGGTCGCGCGCGATCACCTGGCGGGCCTCTTCCAGCTTGCCGCGGGCCGAACTTTCTTCAAGCCCCTTGATCGTCGTATCGGTCACCCAAACCACGGCGCGCGCGCCGGCCGTGCGGCCATCCGCTTCGAGGAAGCGACCCGATGGCCCGATAATTGTCAGCGAAAATGCCTGCCCGGTCTCACGCAGTTCGCGCAGGCGTATGCGCAGCGTCGTGTCCTGCCCGGCGCTGTCACGCGCTTCGAGGTCCGCGAGGCCTTCGATAATGCGAACGGCCGGGTTCATGGAAATGGCATCGTCCGTGAAGCTGAGCAGGCCGGCCAGCGCTACCGGTGACCCGTAAAGTTCCGGCGGGATAATCTCGTCGCCATCAGCCTCCAGGGCCTCGCCCTGCCAGACGAGAATCACCCCGGGGTGCGCGCCGAGCACCGACCTGTGTTCGGCCAGCGTCGTTTCAAGCTCGGCAGACCGGTCACGGAACTTGCGCGCCGCACCTCTCGCGCCATCCGAAACGCGCAATGCCCACAACAGGGCCGCAAGGCCCAGCGAGGCCGCGCCTGCGGACATGATGATCGGCACCTGGTCTGCACTTATCGCCATTGTCTTCCAATTCCATCGCCTGAATCGGCCGCCTTTCGGACAGCCGCAAGAGGTTAACGGAATGCTCCCATTCCATTAAGGCAGCGTTAACGGGACGGTAAGACGCGCGCCGGACCCATGCAAGGTAACTGAAACGTCATGTTGCAAATAAACCACAGCGGCATAGTCTGCCCGTCTGGTCACTCGACAGGAACCACTCATGCGCCCACGCTATCTGGCATCTACCCTGACTGCGCTTGTCTGGCTCGGCGTGCCATGCCTGGCGCAGAGCGTCAGCGCAACCGAAACGGCAGGCCTGGTCGAGTCGGACATCCAGGACACCGGGGACGCCGACGACATCGTGCGCCTGCCCGGCCAGGGTCGCCTCAAGCCGGATGCCCCGCATGGGCGCCACGCGTCAGGCCAGCTTGTCCCTGGTGGCGGCCTGATCGTAAGCTTCGACGCCAATGATGATGGCCATGTCACGCCGAACGAACTCAGGACAGGTGCGGTCGCGGCGTTCACGGTGGCCGACGCCAATGCCGATGGCACATTGAGCGGCCTAGAGCAGCAGGACTGGGCCAATAGCCTGCCCGCGCGCGACGACACGCTGGCCAACCCTGTCCGGTTCGATCCCAATCTCGACCGCATCGTCAGCGTCACGGAATTTGTTGCCGTGGTCGCCCAGCTGACCGTCGACCATGCCGATTCGGATGGAAACATCTACCTGGCCAAGCTTGCTGCGCCTGAACCCAGGGAATCTGGCAAGCCCCTCTGGACCGACGTGAACGCTGAGGATACGCCAACCCAGCGTTAACCGGCTAAACGGCTACCGAATGCCTGCGGTATCAGCAGATTTCGTCGTCCTGGCCCTGTTCGCCAAAGCCTTCGGCAATCAGGCTGGCGATCGCGATCACCGCTTCCGCCGCTTCCGGGCCTTCCGCACGCAGCTCCACTTCGCAGCCCATATGCGCCACCAGCATCAACAGATCCATGATCGACCGCGCGTCCGCGCTCTCAGCCTCGTGGTGGACGGTGACATGGGCGTCGAACTCGCTTGCCAGCCGCGACAGCCGCGCCGAGGCGCGCGCGTGCAGGCCCTTCCGGTTCACGATCATCACGCGCTGGGTCGCCGTTGTCGTCGCCGGATGCACTAGGATGACTTCGCCAGCAGGTCAGATGCGATACTGATATACTTGCGGCCTGCTTCGGCGGCCACTTTCGCGGCCTCGGCCAAAGACAGCGCGTTGCGCACTTCGGCGAGCTTGATCAGCATGGGCAGGTTCACCCCCGACAGCACTTCGATATTGCCGGCGCTCATGACCGACATGGCGAGGTTCGATGGGGTGCCGCCGAACATGTCCGTCAGGATGATGACGCCCCGTCCGCGGTCACAGGCCTTCGCCGTTTCGCGGATCTGGTCGCGGCGCGCCTCGATATCATCCTCGACCTCAATGGAAATCGAACGAAAGCAGGGCTGTTCGCCAACCACATGTTCCGTGGCGGCGACCAGTTCACGTGCGAGCTTGCCGTGGCTGACGACAACAATGCCGATCATGCCGGAACCTTCCAGGGCCATTCCTAACGAACTCGTCATGCTGCCACGCATCGGCGCGGCGTCAACCCTGATTTAGCCGTTGCGCAGATAGGCCGCTGCGTCAGGCGTCCGGCAGGCCCAGCACGTCATTCATGCCATACAGGCCCGGCTTGCGCCCGTTGACCCAGGCGGCGGCCTGCATGGCGCCATGGGCGAACACGGCCCGGTCCAGCGCCTGATGGCTCAGCGTGACGATTTCCATGTCCGAGCCGAGACTGACGGAATGCTCGCCGATGACATCGCCCATGCGACGCACGGAAAAGCCGATCTGGCCGGGCACGCGGGCGCTGTCCGGTCCGTCATAAGGCGGGCTCCGCAGCGTATCGAGTGGAGCGCCACGCCCTTCGGCAGCGGCGTCCCCCAGCATCAGGGCCGTGCCCGAAGGGGCATCCACCTTGCGCCGGTGATGCGTTTCCAGGATCTCGATATCCCATCCCTCGCCCAAACGGCTCGCTGCCATTCGGGTCAGGGCCTGCAACAGGTTGATGCCGACAGAGAAATTCCCGGCCTTGACGATGGCCAGCCGCTCGGCGACCCGCGCAATTTCCGCGTCCTGTGCAGCGCTCAGCCCGGTCGTGCCGATCACGACGCCGCTGACGCGGGTATGCTTCAGGGCGTCAAGTGCCGCCAGCGTGGCCGCCGGCCGTGTAAAATCGATCCAGACATCCGCGTTCGCCGCTGCCGAGACAGGATCGGTCACGGGGCGAATTCCCAACAAGCCGCGTCCGGCCAGTTCGCCGATATCCCGGTCGAACGGCCCGCTGCCGGGTGCCTCCGTCCCGCCCACGACCGACAGGCCTGCATCCATCGCGCCTGCTACGAGCTGGCGCCCCATCCGCCCGGCGACACCGGCAATGGCCACGCTCAAGGCGGCGGGGAGTGTTGTGTCAGTCATTGGGGCCCTTCCGGCTACGCGAACCTGCTAGCCTCTTAGCACGCCGCGCGCGCCCTTGGCGACAGATGCCACGATCCGGTCCATGAGGCCCTGGATGTCTTCATCCGTCAGCTTTTCAAGCGGTTGGATGGTCACTTCGAAGGCGACTGATTTCCTGCCCTCGGGCACGCCTGCGCCCTGATAGACGTCGAACACGTCAGCCGAGACAATCAGCTGCTTGTCGGCGCCCACGGCATGCTTCACCAGGTCACCGGCCGGCACGGCTTCGTCCACGAGGAAGGCGAGGTCACGCCGGATTGGCGTCAGGTCAGCACGTTGCAGCACCGGCTTGGTCTTGGTCGGCCGTGTCTTCATCTGTGGCAGTGCATTCAGGTTCAGCTCAAACCCGAACATCGGCCCGTCAACGCCGAGTGCCTTGAGCACACCCGGGTGGATCGCGCCAAAATGGCCGACTGTCACCTTCGGCCCGAGCTTCAGGCAGGCTGCCTGCCCCGGATGCCAGTGCGGCTGTGTCGGCGCGCCGACCTGGAACCGCTCGCCCGGCTGGCCGAGCGCATCCAGCACTGCGAACAGGTCAGCCTTTGCCGCGTAGGAATCATAGGCGTGGGGCTTGCCCTGCCAGTGGCGCTGGTTGGCGGGGCGCACAACGCCCGACGCAACCGTGCGCTGGTCCTTCGGACCGTCGCCCAGATAGATGGGTCCGACTTCGAACAGGCGCGCGCCCGGTTCGCCATGATTGGCGGCCCGCTGCGCGGCCACAGCCAGGTTGCCGATAATCGAGGGGCGCATCTGGTTGAGTTCGCTCGCCACAGGATTCGCGACCGCCAGCGCCGGGTCATGCTTGGCGAACAGCGCCGCATGGTCCTTCGCCATGAAGCTCCATGTCACGGCTTCAAGGAAGCCGCGCGCCGCTATTACCCGGCGGGACACGCGCACGCGTTCCTGGATCGGTGTCGTGATGGCACGGCGGCCACCGACCGGCTCAGGCAGGGAAGTCACGGGCAGCGAGTCGTACCCGATCAGGCGCGCAACTTCCTCAACCAGGTCGGCCGACTGCTCCATGTCGAACCGGAAGCTCGGCGGCAGCAGGTACCAGGCATCGCCCGCATCCTCGATATCGAACTCGAGGTCCTTGATGATCCGCCGCATCTCCGGCAGCTTCACGACAAGGCCTGTCAGGCGTTCGACGTCAGCGGGATAGAAGGTCACCTTGTCGATGCGCGCGGGGATCGATCCGGCCGCGTTGAGCTTCGACGCCGTGCCGCCGCCATGTTCCAGGATCAGTTCCAGGGCGAGGTTCACCCCGTCCACACAGCTTTGCGGATCAACGCCGCGTTCGAACCGATAACGCGCATCCGAATGGATGCCCGTCGCGCGTCCCGTGCGCGCGGTGCGCAGCGGATCGAACCAGGCGCTCTCGATGAACACATCGACGGTCTCGTCCGACACCGCTGTCGAAGCGCCGCCCATCACGCCGCCAAGGCCGATCACACCGCTGCCATCGGCGATGACGCACATTTCCGGCGTTACCTTGTAAGTCTTGCCGTCCAGCGCTTCGAGGCTCTCGCCCGCCTTTCCCAGCCGCGCCACGACCGTTCCGCGCAGCTTGGCGGCATCATATACGTGCAATGGCCGCGCGCGATCAAGCGAGATATAATTCGTCACGTCCACCAGCAGGGATTTCGGCTGGATACCGACCGCCTTGAGACGCGCCTGCATCCAGTCCGGCGACGGACCATTTGTGACGCCGCGGATCATCGCGCCCGCGAACATCGGGCAGGCATCTGGCGCTTCCAGCTTGATCTCGACAGGGCAATCGAAACTGCCCGGCACCTTCTTCGCATCCGAACGGATGAACCGCCCGGCGCCCGCAGCCGCCAGGTCGCGCGCAATGCCCTGCACACCGAGCCAGTCCGGCCGGTTCGGCGTCACTTCAAAATCGATGACCGGGTCATTCAGGCCCAGCGCCACGGCTGCCGGCGTGCCGAGCGGCAGGGAATCGTCCAGGTCGGCAATCCCGTCATGGTCCTCGCCCGCATTCAGTTCCTTGGTGGAACACATCATGCCGTGGCTTTCGACGCCGCGAATGGCGCGCGGCTTCTTGTCGAGTGCGAATTCAAGGCCCGGAATATACGCGCCCAGCCCGGCATAGATGGCCGTCATGCCGGCCCGCGCATTCGGCGCGCCGCACACGATCTGCTTGGTGCCGTCCACCGTCTCCACCGTGCACACGCGCAGCTTGTCAGCATCCGGATGCGGCACCGCCTCAATCACCTTGCAAACGGTGAAGTCTTTAAGGGTCTGGTTCGGATCGACAACCTCCTCGACCTCCAGCCCCGCCTTCAGCATCAGCGCCAGGATTTCATCGAGCCCGGCCTTGGTGGCCAGATGGTCGGTTAGCCAGGAAAGCGTGAATTTCATCAGCTGAGCCCTCCGCTGACGGACGGCGTCGTCCAAGGCGCAAAGCCGTAATGGCGCGTCCATTGCGGGTCGGCCTCGAAATAGGGGCGCAGGTCCGGCATGCCGTATTTCAGCATGGCAAGGCGATCAACGCCCATGCCGAAGGCAAAGCCCTGGTGCGTCGCGGGGTCGAGCCCGCAATTGCGCAGCACGTTCGGATGCACCATGCCGCAGCCAAGCACTTCCAGCCATTCGGCGCCCTTGCCCACTTCCACCATGCCGCCTTCACGCAGGCACTGCACATCCATTTCCGCCGAAGGCTCGGTGAACGGGAAGAAATGCGGGCGAAAACGCGCCACGACATTATCAACCTCGAAAAAGGCCTTCACGAAATCAATCAGGCAGCCTTTCAGATGGCCCATATGGATGCCTTCCTCGATCACGAGTCCCTCGACCTGGTGGAACATCGGCGTATGCGTCGCGTCCCAGTCGTTGCGGTACACCCGCCCCGGCACGAGAATGCGCAGCGGCGGCTTCTGGTTCATCATCGTACGGATCTGCACCGGGCTCGTATGCGTGCGCAGCACTTTGGGCGTGCCGCCCTCGGGCGCGTCCAGGAAGAACGTGTCATGCATCTCGCGCGCCGGATGGCCTTCAGGGAAGTTCAGCGCGGTGAAATTGTGCCAGTCGTCCTCGATGTCCGGGCCCTCGGCCACGGTGAATCCCATATCGCCGAAAATCGCCGCGATCTCCTCGAAGACCTGCATCACGGGATGCAGGGTTCCGGTGCGTGGGCCCGGCGCCGGCGGAAGCGTCAGGTCGACCTTTTCCGTCGCCAGTTGCGCTTCCAGCGCCTTGGTCTCAAGCACGGCCTTGCGCGCGCGCACGGCCTCTTCGACCGTCACCTTGAGGGCGTTCAGTTTCGGCCCGTTTTCCTTGCGCTCGTCCGGGCTCATCTTGCCAAGGCCGCTCATCAGGCCGGAAACGCGGCCCTTTTTGCCAAGCTCGGCGACGCGCACCGCATCCAGCCCATCCAGGCTCGCCGCGGCGTCAATCGCCGCGAGGGCCTCTTTCTCTATCGTTTTGATATCGGACAAGGTTCCAGCCTCTGTTCAGGATCAAGCGCGCTTTCTAGTCGCTTCGGGACATCATGCAAACGCCAAAAGGAAAAGCCCGGCTTTCAGGGCCGGGCTCTCCATTGTGCAGCATAATTGGGTGCAGCCTAGGCGAGCGCGGCTTTCGCCTGCTTGACCAGCACGCCAAACGATTCCGGCTCGCGGATCGCGAGGTCGGACATGACTTTGCGGTCGACTTCGATGCCAGCCTTGGTCAGCCCGTCGATGAAGCGGCTATAGGTGAGTTCGTCGTCGTGGATGCGCACAGCGGCGTTGATGCGCTGGATCCAGAGCGACCGGAACGTGCGCTTTTTGACCTTGCGGCCGACATAAGCGTACTGGCCGGCTTTCCAGACAGCGGCATGCGCGTTCGAGAACGTGTTCTTCGAACGGTTGCGGAAGCCTTTGGCCTGCTTGATGATTTTCTTGTGGCGGGCGTGGGCCGGCACTTTATTGCGTGAACGGGGCATTTGAGCCTCCTAAGTCAAGATCTTGGGGAAAACGGGAAAAGCTTACAGGCCGTAAGGCAGGAACTTCTTCATGACGCGGGCGACATCGGCGCTCGAGGCAACTTTGGTGCCCCGGTTCTGGCGGATATACTTGGCATTATGGCTGCTGAGGCGGTGGCG
This sequence comes from Alphaproteobacteria bacterium, assembly GCA_018830285.1. Taxonomy (GTDB): domain Bacteria; phylum Pseudomonadota; class Alphaproteobacteria; order Caulobacterales; family Hyphomonadaceae; genus Hyphomonas. Next base: position 27,244 of record JAHJSB010000006.1, on the reverse strand, counting down.
CTTGCCAACGACACCATGCTTCAGTTTCCCGGTAGCCGTGATCTTGAACCGCTTGGCAGCGGCTTTCTTGGTCTTCATCTTCGGCATTTCTAGTCTCCTTGTGCGAGCTCACACCCGTGGGCGGCCCTTGGTCAGTTCATGAGCTGAGGGGCATGCCGTTCGCCCGCACCGCTCGGAAGAGCCGGCTTATGGCGGATAGGAGAAAGAGAATCAAGAGGCCGAATGCCTGTTATCGCAGGCGGTCCGGCGGAAAACAGGTGGATTCGCACCGCCTTTATCCTAGCCCCGTCATCTGCGGCCATGCCGGATCGCGCAAATCCTGTCCGACCGGATACACTTCCGGGCCAAAATACACACGTCATGGCGGCGTCCCAAACCGTCGCCATGGGGGCCAAAGGCCCCGGCAGCGGAGGGAACGGGCTCGCGACCCTGTTTTCCCGTGTGATCATAGTAATGCGATGCGGACCCGTACCCTCCGCCCGCCACACACAAAAAAACCGGAGGGCAAGTCGCCCGTCCCGTTTTTCGTTCTGCCTTGAGGAAAACGAGCCTCAGCGCGGCGCCAGCACCATCGTCATCTGGCGGCCTTCGAGCTTCGGCTCTGTTTCCACTTTCGTGGTTTCCTCGAACTGGGTCCTCACCCGCTCGAGCAATTGCATGCCGAGATGCTGGTGCGCCATTTCGCGGCCCCGGAAGCGCAGGGTCACCTTCACCTTGTCGCCGTCCTCGAAGAAACGCTGCATCGCGCGCGACTTCACCTCATAATCATGCGTGTCGATATTCGGGCGCATCTTGATCTCTTTGAGTTCGCTGGACCGCTGCTTCTTCTTCGCGGCGGCCTTCTTCTTGCGCTCTTCAAATCGCAGCTTGCCATAGTCGAGGATTTTCACGACCGGCACTTCCTGGTCGGGGGAAACTTCCACAAGGTCCATGCTCGCCTCGCGCGCCGCATCAAGGGCTGCTGCGAGGGGCATCACGCCCTGCTTTTCACCGTTCTCATCAATCAGGAGAACATTGGTGGCGGTAATGTCTTCATTGGTGCGGGGGCCAACCTGTTTCTGTGGTCCACCCTGGTCTGGTCTGCGAGCTATGGCCTGTCTCCTTTGTGGCTGTTCATAGGCTTGGGGAATATGCCATTCGTCGGCAGTTTCCACAAGGCGCTTCGGTTGTGCTCTATCTCAGGCGAAGTCAAGCGGGCAACAGCCCAAGCGCCCGCACGGACTGCCAGACGTCGTCGACGCTCAGCTCCTTCAGCGTCGGCGCCGAATTGATGATCACCGGCGCTTTGGGCCCGCGCGGGGCCGAATGGTCCGGATCGCTCTCGGTCAGCGCGAACAGGGCGATGCCCGGCGCCCCCGCCAGGGTCGCCATGTGCATCGGGCCGGTATCATTGCCCACCACGAAAAGTGCCTTCTCGGCCAGCGTCACGATCTGGAACAGGTCAGTGCGCGTCACCAGGTTCTTCACCCGCGGCTCACGGCGAACGATTTCGTGCGCCAGCGGGCCTTCCGCCTTGCCGCCAATGATCACCGGCATGATGCCCGCATCGGCAATCCGCGTCGCAAGTTCGGCATAATTCTCTTCCGGCCAGCGCTTGGCCTCCCGGTGCTCCGACGCGCCCGGAATGAGCAGCATATAGGGCTCGGTCAACGCGAAATAGGCCGGTTGCAGGCGCGGCGTGTCGCCCAGCTTGTGGCGCACCCAGGACAGGTCCGGGAAGGGCGCACTGGTGCCCAGCCAGCGGCCTTCCGGCGCAACACCCGCCACTTCCAGCTGCTCGGCCAGCCGGTCGATCGAGTGCATCTTCGCGCGCTCGGCATTGTCATGGAAAAAGGCTGCCTTCTCATGGTGGCCCGACCAGAGCGGCGTCCTGCCCGACCGGCTCAGTGCGGTGAAATAGTTCTTCGTCCGCCCGCTGGTCTGGAAATCGTAGATAACATCGTAGTTCATCTTGCGGATACGCTGGATCAGCGCGCCCGTAGCCTTCATGCCTTCCGGCCGTCCATCGGTTTCGATCCGGTCGACATAGGGGCAGAGTTTCGCGAATTCCTCGAAAAAAGGCGTCGTCAGCAATGTGATCCGCGCCGATGGGTGAGTCTCGCGCACGGCCTTCATCGCGCCAAGTGCCAGCACAAAGTCACCCAGCGCGCTCAGCTTGATGACGAGCACTTCCTTGGCTTTGGCGCCGGGGTTAACCGGGCTCATCGGTGCGTCTGCTTTCGCCATCCCTGCTTATTAGGTCCCTACTCCAGCAAACGCTTATAGACATTAAGCGTCGCCGCCTGAAGCCCCTGCTTGGAGAAATGCGCACGAACATGCGCCTGGCCGGCTTTTCCCATGCCGGCCCGGGCCGATGCGCCGACGTCCAGGAACGCCCGGATCGCCCCTGCCAGGGCCGCCGGATCGCCCGGTTCGGCGCGCGCGCCCGTCTCGCCCTCAATCACCGTCTCGCGCCCGCCACCATGATCAGCGACGATCACGGGCCGTCCCATGGCCGAGGCTTCGACCGCCACGCGCCCGAAGGCTTCCGGCCGGATCGACGGTGTGAGCACGATATCCGCCGCCAGGCAGGCCGCCGGCATGTCGCGCTCATGTTCGGCCAGGATCACCGTGCCGCCCAGCTTGTAGTCCAGGATCGCGTCTTCCAGCTTGGTGACATAGGCCGCCCGGCCCTGCGGATCGCCTGCCAGGACCAGGACAAGGCCCTTCAGCTCCTGCACGGACATCAGCCCCAACGCCTCGATGGCGACAAGCTGGCCCTTCCATTCGGTCAACCGGCCCGGCAGGAGCAGCGTCACGCGCGGATCGCCCGCGATGCCCCAGCGTTGCCTGACCGCCGCGATCCGCGACGGCGTCACTGCGACCGGATCGAACGCGGTAAGGTCCACGCCGCGCGGGATCGTGACGATCCTGTCCTCGGCGATCCCGTGCTCTGCATGCACATGCGCCGCGATCCAGTTCGAATTGGCGATCACGAGGTCGCCCTTCGCCATGACGGAATTATAGGCCCGCTTCAGCCGTGTCTTGCCCGAATAGGCGCCATGATAGGTGGTCACGAAGGGCACACCCGCCGCCTTGGCGGCCCAATAGGCGCTCCAGGCCGGCGCGCGCGACCGGGCATGCACAAGGCTGACGCCCTCGCGCGCGATCAGGCCTTCCAGTTTGCGCTGGTTCAGCCTCAACGTTATCGGGTTCTTCGATTTGGCATCCATCCGGAACAGTTCGCCGCCCAGCGCCGCAAACTCGTCTTCGAGTCGCCCGCCCTTGCTTGCCAGCAAGGCCCGGCCGCCCGCTGCGATGATCGCCTCGGTCACTTCCAGCACGGTACGCTCGACGCCTCCGGCTGAAAGCTCTGGCGCCACCTGCAGGATGGTCTTGCCGGTCATGTCCGGGAATTCGTCCAAAGCCGCTCTCGCCCCTCGCTCGCTTGACAGGGGAAACAGATGAAGGAACGGAAGGGCGATGACAACGTCCTATTTCACCAGCCCTGAGGGCAGGCGCCTCGCCTTTCGCCACAATCCCGCCAGCTCGGGCAAGCTGACATTCGTCTGGATGTGCGGCTTCAAGTCCGACATCAGCGGCACCAAGGTTCTCCGGCTCGAAGACTGGGCGAATCGCACAGGCCACGGCTTTCTCGCCTTCGATTATTCCGGTCATGGCCAGTCCGGCGGCGCGTTCGAAGACGGCACGGTCAGCCAGTGGCGCGCCGATGCGCTGGCCGCGATCGACAGCCAGACCGACGGGCCACTGGTCGTCGTCGGCTCCAGCATGGGCGGCTGGATGGCGCTGCTCGCCGCCCTCGCTCGCCCGGACCGTGTGAAGGGCCTCATTCTCATCGCTCCGGCGCCGGACTTTACCGAAAAGCTGATGTGGCCCGAATTCTCCGCCAAAGCACAGGCCGAGATCATGGAACAGGGCTTCACGCTGCGCCCGTCAGACTATGACGAACCCTATACGATCACCCGCGCCCTCATCGAGGACGGCCGCCAATGGCAGGTCCTCGACAAGCCAATCGACTTTGACGGCCCGGTTCGCATCCTCCAGGGCATGCAGGATTCCGACGTGCCGTGGACCCATGCCGCACGCCTCGTCGACGCCATGACAACCAGCGATCTGGCCATCACCCTCATCAAGGATGGCGACCACCGCCTCAGCCGCGAGCAGGACATTGCCCGCCTGCTCGCAACCTGCGACGAGGTGGCCGCAACGCTGGCCTAGAGCCGCGACCCGTCGAGCGTCACGTCCGAATTGCGCCAGACAATGTCGAACATGTGTTTCATTTCGGCGGCCTCGTCGGTCTTGCCTTGCGCGGTCAACGCCTTCATGAGTCCCGACATCGACCAGCCATTGTGCGGATAATCGACAAGGTCCTTGCGATAGACCGCTTCGGCCTTGGCGAACTGGCCTGCCGCGATATGGGCCTCACCCAGCGATTGACGCGTCGGGTAATACCAGAAGGGTGGTTCGGTATAGGGCAGCGAATCCTGCGCATCCACCGCTGCAGAGAAATGCGCAATCGCCTCTTGGTGACGCGCTTCGACACTGGCAATCTCGCCCAGCAGGAGTTCGTCGGCGATCGTCAGCAGCGTGCTGGCCGGATAGTCCGCCGTATCGAGGAAGCTGATCTGCACACTGCCTTTCAGGGCCGCCAGCTCCTCGCGTTCCTCGCTCGCCGCATCCGTATTGCCCGTCCGCGCCGCCGCGACGCCCCTCGCATAATGCCAGATGGCATTTGAGTAATCGAGCGATTCCGGTGGCTGCTCCAGCGCCAGGATGTCCTCCCACTGACCGAACTGCACCAGCGCCAGCATCGGGACCGTCTTGAAGAACTCGATGGTCGGAAACTGCTCGATCTGTTCCAGCCTTACATTGTCAGCCAGCTTCTGCGCCGTGTTGATGGCCATGTCGCGCTGGCCGGCCATGCTGGAGGCCGCCCAAAGGAAGTGGATATTGTGCGGATAGTAGAGTGCCGGATAGAAGCCCTGCGCATTGCACTGGGCAATATAGTCCTCATCCACCTTCGCGGCCCTGATATTCGCCGTCGCCGCATCATCATAGCGTCCAACGCGCCAATAGATATGCGCCGGCATGTGCACGAGGTGGCCGGATCCCGGAACGAGGTTAGCCAGCATGTCGGCCTCGTCTTCCGCCCGTCCCGGATTGTGCGAGGCTTCGACCGCGTGGATGTAAAGGTGTAGCGCCAGTGGGTGTTCTGGTGAACGCGCGATAATGCCTTCAAGTGCATTGATCACTTTGACCGTCTCGGGCTTCGGCTCGCCATCCGCCGACCAATAGTCCCATGGCATCGTGTTCATCCAGGCTTCGGAATACATCGCTGCCGCGTCGTCATCCTCCGGATGACCTGCCACGTACTGTCCCATCGCCTCCGCATAGGCGAGGTCCAGTGGTTCGCGCGGCGTCGTGGCATCACCATTGTAGCGCGTCGCCAGCGCCGCAATCAGCGCCTGCTCGTCCGGGCTCGCCGTATCCTTCAAGGCCAGCGCCTTGTTGATTGCCGCAAAGGCCGACACGCGGTCGGCTTCAGACATGACCGCCTTGCCCTTGCTGGTGACATTGATGTTCGGCCCCGTTGCCAGCGCCTCGCCCCAGAAACACATCGCACAGTCCGGATCGAGTTTCTGCGCGGCACGAAACGAGCGGATACTCTCAGCGTGATTGAAGCCGAACGCGAGTACCATGCCCTGGTCAAAATATTTCTGCGCATCGGGGCTGCTCGTCGTGATCTCGCGGTGGAAATCGCCCATGCCTTCGAACAATGGCGCGCCCGCCAGCGTCGCCATATCGACCGTTTCGGTTGCAGGTGTCGTCACCTCAACGGGCACAGCGGTCTCGGCGATATACGCCCCGCTCTGGTGATGCCGGAAATGGCTACAGCTCGTTAGCGCAATGGCGCTGACCGCCATCAGAATATGTCTGCCTGTCATGTTTCGTCCCCTTGTCGCGGGACTTGCCATTGAGTGGTCGCAGCCCCGTCTGCTGGGATCGGGAACCTATCACGAATTGCCATCCATGTTGACCCCCTTCTCCCCGATTTGCGCGGCTCACCGGTAAGTAATTTACAAGTCCCCGTCTGGACACCGCGCCTTGCTTCACCCTCGGCGAACGCAGTCCCAGTGAATGCGATCGGCTCGGCCGCCTGAATCCCTTAACAGAACGTATGCGTATTGTCTGGCATTCGCTTCAAATTCCCCCTCCGGAACTAACCATAAATATCTGTTTTTATGTCAGAAATTCTGTGTCGGACGGTTCCAGCCGTTCAGTTTGTTTGTCACGGAAGAATTCCATGCGTTTCGTCAGCCGATTTGTCAGTCTGCTTGTGGTTGTTGTCACATCGCTGACCTTTCCATCCGACGCCGGCACGGTCCAGGTTGGCGGACTCGACGGCCGGATCGCAATCGGCGGGCAGATCGAAATTGCCGAATCTGTTTCCCCTGATACGCAAATCGAAGACATTCTCAGCGGCACCAGCGATGTCGTCTTCGAGCCGAACAGGAAAGACATCTTCTTCGGTTCCGGAAAAACCGGCGACATCTGGATCAAGGCAGACCTTGTCAATTCCAGCAAGTCAGACCTCCGCGGCAACGCCGTCATCCGCTTTCCCTACGTGCAGGTCGTCGAAGCATACATTGTCGACGCACACGGTGTTACACAGACCGGCCGCGCCGGCGCCGCCGTGGCCCGCGCCGGTATCGCGATCCAGGATCCGTTCCCGGCCTTTGAAGTTGATGTTCCCGCCGAAGAAACCCGCACGCTTTATCTGCGCGTCCACAGCGAGACGATCATCGTCGCCAACATGTGGTTTCACTCAAGTGCTGATTACCAGTCCTGGTCACAGTGGACCATTGCGATCTACGCCTTGATGCTCGGGATCATCTGCACGTTTACCGCCTATGCCTTCTCGGTCATGCGCACATCCGGCAACCAGGCCTACCGGCTCTATTTCGCGTTCTGCATCGCGGCCACGCTCTATATCGCCTTTTCGACAGGCATCGGAAAATCCTTCCTCTGGCCCCACAGCGATTTCAGTACGATGCTGCTGGTCGACATGCTCCAGGGCGCGGTTACGGCGCTGGGCGGATTGTTCATCGCGGCCTTCCTTGACCTGCGCAACCGCTGGCCCGCTTTCCATACGGCGATGAATTTCATGGTCGCCTTTTGCGCCCTGTCCGGCCTCTACACGTTCCTGCCGGATGCGGTCGCCGGCCTGGTCTACCTGGCGGTCACCGTCCTCGTTCCCGTGGTCACGCTGGCAGGCGTCTGGGTCTTGCACCGCCGACGCGTCTATGGCGCAGGGGCAATCCTCATGGCCTGGTCGCCCTGCATCTTCGCGACGGTCTGGCTGTACGCCCGGTCATTCGAACTGACGCCATATCTCGCGTTCAACCATTATGTTGTGCCACTGGGCCTTTGCCTGACAGTGCTGCAATTCAGCTGGGCAATCAGCAACCGGGTGAAGGACGCTGAAATCAGCGCGGCGACGGATGTCCTGACCGGCCTGCCCAATCGCCGCCATCTCGACTCAACCTTCGACACGACCAAGCCGCGGACCGAACCGTCCTGCGCCGCCGTGCTTGCCATCGACCTCGACGGTTTCAAGGCGATCAACGACACATATGGCCATGAAGCGGGCGACACGGTATTGCAGGTCATCGGTCAGCGCCTGAACAAGCTGAGTCTTGGCCGGGCCAAGCCCTACCGCACGGGCGGTGATGAATTCATCGTGCTCTATGCGGATCAGGACCCGCGTGCGGACATCCAGGCATTCGGCGATGAATGCATCGCGCGTATCAACCGGCCGATCATGTTCGGAACAAAAACCCTGAACGTCGGTGCCAGCGTCGGAATTGCCTTCGTGCAGACGCTCGACGAATTCAAGACTGGCATCCCGCGCGCAGATGCCGCGCTCTATCGCGCCAAGCGCGACGGCAAGGGCATCGTTCGTCTGTATGACGAGCGCCAGTCCCCGATCGGCAACGAGATGTTCCGGCCCGCCCTCGTCCGGACCTGAACTCAGGTTCCGGCCTGTTCCTCCGCAAGAACAGCGGACAGGCCTTCCCGATACGACGGATAGAGCGGACGCCACCCCAATGCAGCCTTGGTGCGCGCATTCGAGATCCGCTTGCATTCCGCATAGAAGCTCAGCGCCATCGGGCTGAGCCCCGCATCCGCAATGTCCACGTCCGGCGGCGGCGCCATCCCGAGCAGTCCCGCTGCAAACGCCGTCACATCCTGCGGCGGCGCCGGTTCATCATCGCACAGGTGGAACACGCCGGTCAGACCTGGCTTCAGCAGCAGGGCTTCCAACCCGCGCGCAATATCCTCGACATGGACGCGGCTGAACACCTGCCCCGGCTTCACCACCCGCGTCGCCGTGCCATTGCGCAATCGCTCGAAGGGCGACCGGCCGGGACCATAAATGCCCGGCAGGCGCACGATCCGCGCCGCGCCGCCTGTCGCCTCCTGCCATTGCCGTTCGGCCAGCACCCGCGCCTTCGCCCTGGCCGACCCCGGATTGACCGGGCTCCATTCCATCGCCCAGCCGCCGCCGAGGTCGCCGTAAACGCCCGTGGTCGAAAGATAGGTGACCGATGCCGCCTCGCCGGCCCGCTTTGCCATCGCTCGGGCCGCAGGGCACCCGTCTGAATCGGGTGGCAGCGTGACCAGCCAATGCGCGCCGGACGGCGGACGCACCTCCCCCTCACCGCCCCATTGCAGCACCCTCACCCCCGGCCCGGAATCCGCAACTTTCGCCCGGCTGGTTCCCTCAATGCGCCACCCCGTCGGCACGAGCTGCGCCGCCAGGCGACGGGCCGAATAGCCCATGCCAAAGACAAAAAGCAGAGATGGCGGAACTGTCATTTGCACTCGGGCCCTGTCTGATGACTATAGGCACCACTACAGGTCCGGGAGCCCTTTATCCATGTCTATCCTCGCCTTCGCTGCGGTATCGTTTGCCTTCTTTCAATCCGCCAGCGCCGATTTCGCCACCCGCGAGGCGACACGCCTCGACACCTGTATCGCCCGCATCGATGAGAACCCCGAAGAAGCCTATGAAGACGCCCTCGCCTGGAGCTTCGAAGGCAACCGCCCGGGATCGCGCCAATGCGTTGCGCTCTCGCTGATCGCTCTCGGCCAGGAGGCTGAAGGTGCAGCGCGGCTTGAAGAACTGGCCAATGCGACCGACGGCGGTACGCTCGAACAGCGCGCGCTTTATCTCACCCAGGCCGGCAATGCCTGGCTCGTGGCCGGCGCACCAGAAGCCGCGATCCTGACGATTACCAATGCCCTGAAAATCATCCCCAATGACCCGGAGCTCTTGGTCGACCGCGCCAGCGCCCACATCATGCTGGAGCAATGGACCCAGGCCGCATCGGACCTGGATGCGGCCCTCGAATCCTCACCCGGTTTCGGCACGGCGCATTATCTTCGTGCTGAAGCCCGGCTCAATACCGGCGACCTCGACATGGCCCTCGCCGATGTCAAAGCCGCCATGCAGGCCGAACCAGACAATATCGACACGCTGGTCCTGCGCGGCCGCGTCCGCGAAGCCATCCGCCTGTCCGAAGTCCGGATCGTCCCGCCTCAGGCGGAATAGCGCGCCGCCAGCATTGCCCAGACGGCCCGGAAGCCTGTCGGCGCGCCGCCTTCAGGCCGCCCATACTTGCCCTTGCGCCAGGCCCAGACGTCAAAGTGCGCCCAGCTCTTCGCGGTGACGAACTGCTTCAGGAACAGCGCCGCCGTGATCGATCCGGCCTGCCGCCCGCCGGAATTGACGAGATCGGCAATCGGGCTTTTCAGGTCTGACAGGTACGGGTCCCAAAGCGGCATGCGCCACACCGGGTCACCACTGGCATTCGACCCGGCCAGCACGTCCGCTGCGAGGGCGTCGTCATCAGTGTAGATCGGTGCGAGATCCTGGCCCAGCGCAACGCGCGCCGCCCCCGTCAGCGTCGCGAAATCGATCAGCAGGTCCGGCTCGCCTTCGCAGGCCCGCGCCAGCGCGTCCGCAAGAATGAGCCGCCCCTCCGCATCGGTATTGTCGATCTCGACGGTCAGGCCCTTGCGGCTCGCCAGGATATCGCCCGGCCGGAACGCATTGCCGGCAATCGCATTCTCGACAGCAGGCACGTAGAGCTTGAGGTGCACCTTCAGCCCGCTGCCCATGATCAGTTCCGACAAGGCGATGACATGCGCCGAACCGCCCATGTCCTTCTTCATGATCCGCATCCCGTCGCCGCCCTTGATGTTCAGGCCGCCGGAATCGAACGTCACGCCCTTGCCGACCAGCGCCAGCTTGGGATGACTCGGGTCGCCCCATTCCAGCTCCAGGAAGCGCGGCGCAAACGCGGCCGCGCTGCCTACCGCATGCACGAGCGGATAATTCGCCTTCAGCAAGTCGTCCCCCACAGTGGCGGTCAGCTTGGCACCATAGAGCTTGGCCAGCGCCGCGATTTCCCCCTGCAGCGCTTCGGGTCCCATGTCGCTGGCCGGTGTATTCACCAGGTCGCGCAGATGCGCGACGGCGTCCGCCTCACGCGACAAGACGTCGGACTCCTCGCCCGCCGGTATCACAAGCCGTGGCGGCTTCGCCTTTTCGCTTAGGTACCGGTCGAAACGATAGGCGCCGTCCGCCCATCCCGCGGCAATCTTCGCGAATGCAAGCCCCCCGTCCGATGCGACGCCATAATCGCCCTCAGGCAGCTTCGCCGAAATGGCGGCCACGCCCAGCGCGTCACGCCCATCGCCCAGTCCCGCCAGCACATGACTGATCTGTCCGTCCGTACCCGCCTGCAACACGACCTGTCCGGCTTTGCCCGTGAACCCCTGCCCCCTGGCCAGTGCGCGCGCCCCTGGGAACGGATCGTCTTTCAGGCTTTCGAAGCCCGAAACCGTGAACAGGTGGATCGCGGCCGGTTTGGCCCCTTTAGCGGTAAAGCTCATGTGCATGGCGTGTGGCGCTCCGGGCAATTTGTTAATCAGACGGTCAGTCCTGTTAACCGAACCTTGACCTCGATCAGGCCAGAATCAGGCCTGAATGCATCTGATACATACTTGGAGCCAGCCCATGTCCAGAGCCAAAACGTCACTGGCGGCCCTCACGCTCGTCCTTGCAGCGGCGACGACGGGCTGCGCCAGCACGGCGACGAACGACGAAAAGGCGGCAAATGCCGAATTGCAGCGGGCCATGGAAGAAGCCCTGAAGCCGGCCAGCCCGGAAGAAGTGGCTGCAGCCAACCGCGCCGACCCGCTGACCAAAGCCAATTTCTGGTCGAAGGAACATGCCAAGGACCCGGAAAATCTCGAAACCGCGATCACGTTCGGCAATGCCCTGCGTGATATCGGCAGCGACGACCGCGCCATCGATGTCCTGTCCCAGGTTCTGGTCGTCCACCCGGACAGCGCCGAACTCCTGATGGTGCTCGGACGCGCCCTGTCGACCAGGCAGGATTATCGCGCCGCGGTGCAGGCATTCAACCAGGCCGGCACGCTCGAACCCGACCGCGCAGCCGCCTGGGGCGGACTCGGCACGGCGCTCGATCAGCTCGACAGGCATGCAGATGCACAGCAAGCCTATCAACGTGCGCTCAGCATAGAGCCCAACCGCACCTCGACGCTGGCCAATTACGGCCTCTCGCTCGCCCTGTCCGGCGACCTTGCTGGCGCCGAAGAGAAGTTGCGACTCGCCGATGCGCAACCGGACACGACGACACGGATCAAGGAAAATCTCGCCCTCGTCCTCGGCCTTCAGGGCAAGTATGACGAGATGAAAGCCGCGAGCGGCGCCAACGCACCCCGCGGTATCGTCGACCAGAATGTCGAACTGCTCCGGGAAATGGTGCAGCCCACCCGCACCTGGGAGGCCCTCGCCGAGCGTGCTGAAATGGGTAAGCTTCCCGCGTCGCCAGCCTCTTCGAACAGGCTTGGACCGGACGCCGAGCGCGCGGCCGCAGCCACGTCCACGCCCGTTGCGGACGAGTCCGCCACCGTGACAACGCCCGAAAACGACGCAGGCCTCCGGCTGCGTAAAACCTACTGACGCTCTGCCAAAGGACGGGATGAAAGCCTTGCCCTGCGAAGGCATGACCTGCCTTGTCATCCGTCAGGAAACGCCACGAACACCCTGCTTCAAAACAGGAAATGCCCGCCAGCTGTTCAGCAGGCAGGCATCTTGGAATGTGTGATCAGGCAGCGCTAACCGAAATCGCTTGTGCGCGTCTCGATGTTCAACTCGGTAATGTCCGGCGCAGCGTCATTGTCACCCTTCATCGATTTGTACTGGATGTAGGCCGGGCCGAGCACGACGAGGAACAATACAGGCAGGAAGAACAGGATCATCGGCACGGTCAGTTTTGCCGGCAGTGCCGCGGCCTTTTTCTCGGCTGCGGACATCCGCATTTCACGGTTTTCCTTGGCCATCACGCGCAGCGCGTCGCCCAACGGCGTGCCATAACGTTCGGCTTGCGACAGCGCCATGCAGACCGCCTTGACGCCTTCATGCCCTGTCCGACCTGCGAGGTTGTCATAAGCCATCCGGCGATCGGGAAGATAAGAGAGTTCCGCGACCGTCAGTCCGAATTCCTCGGCCAGCTCCGGCGAAGCAGAGCCGATCTCCTGGCTCACCTTGTTGAAGCCGAGTTCGATCGACATGCCGGCCTCGACGCAGATCAGCAGCATGTCGAGGGAGTCCGGAAAGCCGAGCATGATCGACTTCTGGCGTTTGGCTGCAAGGTTCGAAACGTACATGTTCGGCGCATAGAAGCCGGCCGCCATGCCGAAGGCGAGCGAGCCATACTTCATCACCGGGCTGAAGCCATGGTCGTTGACGAAGAAAATATAGACAAAGGTCAGGAGCAGGCCGGCAAAGGGCAGCGCCATCCGGGCGAAATAGAAGGCCGAGATCGGACCAGGCCCGCGCAGGCCAGCCTGGTTCATGAGCTTGACGACATTGGGGTCTTCCAGCGCCTTGGCCAGGTTGAGCTTGGACGAGACGGTACCCATCATACTCTTGTCTTCACGCCGCAGACCCTTGGTCTCCAAAGCTGCGCGGCTCTGCTTGCGCAGTTTTTCGCGCTGGTTCGACACGGCCTTGAGACGCGTTTCGAGCTTGTCACCCTTCAGGTAAGGCAGGAAGACCGTGACGAAGGTCGCAAACACGGCCGCCGCAACGAGATAAGCCGCCAGCGTATCCGGACGAGTCAGTGACAGAATGAAATCATACATAATCCGTCACCCTACATATCGAAGTTGATCATTTTTTTCATCGTCAGGATTCCCAGGGTCATCATGGTCGCCGCAACCGTCAGGATGACATGGCCCGTCTCGGTAATGAATAGCTGCATGATGTAACTGGGCGTCGTCATGTACACCATCAGGCCCACCGCAAACGGGAGCGCGCCGATGATCATGCCCGACGCCTTGGCTTCGGATGACAGGGCGTTGACCTTCTCGCGCATCATCTTGCGCGAGCGGATAACTGTCGACAGGTTGCCCAGCGCCTCGGAAAGGTTGCCCCCTGCCTTGGCCTGGATCAGCAGCACAATGACGAAGAAGTTTATTTCCTGCAGAGGCACGCGCTTGTAGAAAGCGTTCAGCGAGCGCTCAAGGCCTGCGCCCATCGCCAGATTGTCAGCCAGGGAGTTGAATTCTGCACCCAGCGGGTCGGGGCTTTCCTTGGCAATGATGCGAATACATTCATTGAGCGGCAAGCCGGTTTTTACACCGCGCACGATGATATCCAGCGCATCGGCAAACTGGTTGATCATCTTTTTGTGGCGACGTTTGGTCAGCACGCCAAGGAACAGACGCGGAAGCCACAAGGTGCCTGCAATGAATGCACCACCGATCATCACCGGCTTGCTCTTGAGCGACATGCCGAAAACCACCAGTCCGTCAGCGCCTGAAAGGTAAATCAGGATAGCGCAGAGCGTCCCCATGACCAGTGAGGCGATCCAGAAGGCCGAGACCGGAAAATCAAGGCCCGCCTGCGCAAGCTTTGAACCGATGTCACGCGGTGTGATCGACTTGCGGCGCTCCTTGTCCTGCTTGCGCAGGTTGTCGAGCATTTCCTGTGTCTTGGCGCGGCGTTTCGAGTTTTCGTCATGCACCTTGCCATTGCGTGCCTTGCCGGCTGTGGCGCCTGCACCGATCGCCTTGGCGCGCTTGCGCGCCGCATCCGCATCACCGCTCGTGAACGCCAGTCCGACGCCAGCAAGCGCGACGAACGCAAGCCCGGCGACGGCATAGACCATTATGCTGTTGTCCATGCCTTAGCTCCCGAGCGCGTCGAGCGCGGCTGCGAGTTCACGCTCAAGGTTGTAGTAGGAGGCGCGCTCCCAGAAGCGCGGCCGTCCAATACCGGTGCCGCGATGCGAACCGATGATCTTGCCGTCGGCGTCTTCGCCATCCATCTCGAACTTCAGGACGTCCTGAAGGACGATCGTATCCCCTTCCATGCCCATCACCTCAGTGATGCACATGATACGGCGTGAACCGTCACGAAGGCGCGAAGCCTGCACAACGACGTCGATGGAACCTACGATCATTTCACGGATCGTCTTGGCCGGCAGGGAGAAGCCGCCCATTGTGATCATGGATTCTATACGGCTGAGGGCTTCACGCGGGCTGTTGGCGTGCAGCGTGCCCATCGAGCCATCATGGCCGGTGTTCATCGCCTGCAGGAGGTCGAATGCTTCAGGACCGCGAACCTCGCCGACGATGATGCGTTCCGGACGCATACGCAGGCAGTTCTTGACGAGCTCACGCATGGTGACCTCGCCTGAGCCTTCAATGTTCGGCGGGCGCGTTTCGAGTCGCACGACGTGCGGCTGCTGCAATTGGAGTTCCGCGGAGTCTTCGCAGGTGATGACGCGCTCGCCCGGCTCGATGAATGCGGTCAGGCAATTGAGCAGCGTCGTCTTGCCCGAACCGGTACCGCCGGAGATCAGGACGTTGCAGCGAGAGTGACCGATAATACGCAGGACTTCAGCCCCCGCTTCGCTGATCGATCCGAAATTGACCAGGTCCTGCAGCTGCAGCTTGTCTTTTTTGAACTTACGAATGGTAAGCGTCGGCCCGTCGATTGCCAGCGGCGGCGCAATAACGTTCACACGTGACCCGTCGAGCAAGCGCGCGTCACAAATTGGTGAACTTTCGTCGACGCGGCGGCCAACCTGGCTCACGATACGCTGGCAGATATTCATCAGCTGGGCATTGTCGCGAAACCGGATATTGGTCCGTTCGATCTTGCCGTTCACTTCGATATAGGTCGTGTCCGCACCATTGACCATGATATCGGCAATATCGTCGCGCGCGAGCAATGGCTCCAGCGGTCCGTATCCGAGAACGTCGTTACAGATGTCATCAAGCAGTTGCTCCTGCTCCGAGATCGACATCACCACATTCTTGATGCTGATAATCTCAACCACGATATCGCGGATCTCCTCGCGCGCGCTCTCAGCATCAAGCTGGGCGAGCTGCGACAGGTCGATCGTGTCGATCAGGGCGTTGAAAATCGTCGTCTTGGTGGCGTAATACTGCTCCGATTGCTGGTTGACCTTACGCACCGGCTCGGGCTTGGGCTCGGGCTTCTTGACCTTTACGGGTTGCGAGGCGATCGGCTTCGGAGCCCCCTTTACCGGTACGGGATCGGGCGTCTTTGGCTTCATGGCCTGAGGGCGCGGCTGCGCCACAGGAGCCGCCGGCTTTGGCGCCGCCGGCGCTGAAACTGCTGGAGATCCTGAACGTTTGCCGAAGGCCATTTACGGGCCCCTTCCCTTGAGTTCTATTTGCCGAGGAGTTTTTTGAAAATCGATTTCGGAGGCTGCACAACCACCCTGCCCGTCAGCACGGACGCGAGGTGATCGATTGCCATGGACGCGCGCGATGTCGCATCGGTTTCCGAAATCATCTGGCCGTTATTTGCTGCCGTGCCAAACAATTCGGGCTCGAATGGCAGGATGATTTCCGGCTCGACGCCGATCGCCGCCGCGAAATCCTTAACCGGTATTTCAGGCCGCTTCGGCACGCCGCTCATGTTCAGCACGAGACGCGGTGGATTGTCGTTGGGTCGCTGGCCCTTGAGCTGGTCGATGAAATTCTTGCCGTTGCGAAGCGACGCAAGGTCCGGCTGGCAGACAATGATGACCTCATCGGAGGCCACGAGCGTGCGCTGCACCCAGCGGCTCCACGTGTGCGGCAGGTCGAGCACCATATAGGGCACATTGCGCCGGACACTCTCGATGACCGTGGTGAAGGCCTCGTCAGGAATGTCCATGATCTGGTTGATCGTCGCAGGTGCCGTGAAGAGTGACAGGCGGTCGGTTGCTTTTGCCAGGAGCCGCTCGATGACGGCATCATCTGCCCTTTCGGGGGCCAGAAGCGCATCAGCGATGGTCTGCGGTGTATCCTGGTTGAAGTCGAGCGCTGTTGTTCCGAATGACAGGTCGAGATCGACCAGCGTCGTGTTGACGCGCGCATTTTCCGCCAGGGCCCAGGCCAGGTTGTGAGCGATCGTCGACGAACCTACCCCGCCCTTCGCACCAATCACAGAGATCTGCTTGCCGACGAAAGGTCGGTCAGGATCGACGAAGAGAGCGGATATCGAACGGATGATCTGGATCGGATCAAATGGCGGCACGAGGTATTCGCTGACGCCACGGGCGACCAGCTGGCGATAAAGCTTGATGTCGTTGACGGTACCGACAACCATGACCTGCACGTTTTCGTCGCAATGCTCGGCCAGCGCATCGATCTCGGCCAGCACCTGCTGAGCTACCGCAGACGACTCGACCATCAAAAGGTTCGGAGTCGGATTTTGCTGCATATAGACCGTCGCAGCCGCAATCCCGCCGGGAACCGATTCCAGCGTGGCGCGGCCCATGCGGCGGTCTTGCGAGCAAACGTCCATCAGGTCTCGCGTTTCGTCACGCTCGTAGAACACCTTGATCGAGATGGCAGGCAGCGGAACATCCCCGCCGTTCCGGTCCGGCATCGAGAAGACCGGCTGGTCAGCCACCAATTGCTTCTGCTCAGGAATCGCCACCGGATCGACATCGTCATCCATCAGCGAGCCGAACGCATCATTGGCCGGCGCCGCAAGTCCGTCGACAGGGGCTTCTTCTGCGAAGACATCTTCGAAGTCAGAATCGAAATCGTCTTCAAAGAGCGCTTTTTCGTTCGACATTATACTCTCGTCCTTCTACTCGGCAGCCGGCTATCAATTGACTGCGTCAGATATTGTTCCGGATTCTTCCGACGAGCGGGCAGATGCAGTGGATTCGCCCTCTCGGAATTTCTGCAGGATAACCTGTCGGCGCATCGCGTCGCCTTCTTCGAGTTCGCGCTGGCCCAGAAGGTCGGCCGGGTCTGCGATCATGGCAGCAAGGTTCGTGCGGATTGCGCAGCCGAGGCTTGGCATCTCATTGTTCGAACGGATGTCCGACACGTCGTATTCAGCCATCGATTTGCAGTCCGGCTTGATCGCGTCATACACTTGGAAGGCCAGGATCATCGGTTCGGATTTGTCCGATCCCGCACCATGGCTGCTGCCCGCAATTTCGCTATACTCGACACCATTCTGCCAGGCGATCTCGCGCGCCGCAGCGACTGCCGAGACGGCCAGTTGCGAATTGTCGCTGGTTTCGGGCAGCGACATGATCAGCGGACCGTGGCCCTTCGAACGATAGGTGCGGACAAAGGCTTCAATCCTGGCGCGATCTTTCAGCGTGAGTTCGCTGGAAACCGGGCTGATATCCACTTCGAGGAATTCGGTACGCTTCGATACGCCAATTGCGTTGCGGTCAAGCACTGTACCCTCAAGGTAGGCTTGCGGCACCGCCGTCGGAGCATGGCTCGCGCAGCCGGCCAGGCCGCTCAGGCAAAAGCCGGCCGCGATCAGGGCGTGCGTTGGTTTAAGCATCGGGTTCATCCTGGCATCCCTCACTCTTCAATAAAGCCCACGGGGGAGCGATAACTCTTGGCGTCAACAGGCGCGCCGTCCTTGCCGTATTGCTCGTTCAGCTTGCCAAAGAAGATCGACTTGGCGTCCGAGGCATTGGCATATCCGTCGGCGGGTGTCCGCAGCTGGTTCTTCTGGGTCGGATCAACCAGGTAAGGGGTCACGATGACCACCAGTTCTGATTCGTCCTGAAGGAAATCACGCGATTGGAACAAGGCGCCGAGAATTGGCAGCTTCTTGAGCCCGGGAATCTGGTCCAGCGTCTGGCGTGTCTTGGACTGGATCAGGCCCGCCATCATCATCGAACCGCCCGATGGCAGTTCGATCACCGATTCTGCGCGGCGAACCGACAGGGCCGGAATGGTGATGCCGGCGATCGTGATCAGGTTGCCATCCGAATCGATGCCGGTCTGCGAGGCCCCCTGGAAGGCGCCCTGATTGGTGAGCTCCGATACTTCAGTCGATACTTTGAGCGAGATCCGGCCCTCGGAGAGCACGACAGGCGTGAAGCCAAGGCCCACACCATAAGGCTTGAATTCGATCGACACGCGGCCGCTATTGTCCTGCCCGACCGGCACGGGGAACTCACCGCCCGCGAGGAACTTGGCGCTTTCGCCAGACATCGCGACAATATTCGGTTCGGCCAGCGTCTTGACCACGCCGATGCGCTCCAGCGCATCAATCGTGGCGCCCACGCTCGATTGCAGGTCAGAGCCGACATAGTTGGAATAGCTCAGAGAGCCACCGAGACCGCCAAGCGCCTGGCCCTGGATCGGAAAGCTGTTACTGGCGCTGAGCGAGCCCTGGAAGGTCTGCGGAAGGCCGGGCACAAGCCCGGTCGTTCCGGTCGGTTCCGGAATACCGTCACCGTTCGTATCGGAAAACAATTGCTTCTCGACCAGCCTGGCCATGTCACCGAAAGCAGGCGTGCCGGACAGGTTGATGCCGAGCTGCTTGATCGCCGTGCGCTGCATTTCCACAATGCGCACCTCCAGCATGACCTGATCCTTGGCTGCGATCTGGATCATGTTGACGAACTGCATTTCGTCACCGCCGCCGAGGAAAGCCGCAACAAGGCGCTGCACCTGGTCGGACTGCGCCATATCGTCGACAATGCCCGTTATCAGCACGTTTCCATTGAGGCCTTCGACGTTGACGCGCGCATCCGGCACATGCCGCTCGATCAGCTTGTGAAGGCTGGTCATGTCAGTTTCGACATTGATTTCAAGGTTCAGCAGCTGGTTTCCGTCGCGGTCGAATACAAAGGCGTTCGTCTGCCCATAGGCGACACCGCGGAAAATGATCCGTTTGGCCGTCTGCACCACGGCATCGGCGATAGCCGGGTTCGTGATGACAACGTCTGCGGCAGGCGAATCTAGATCGATAATCATCGACTTGCTCAGCCCCAGCGTAACCTGCTGTGAAACGCCCGTCTCACCTGGTCTCGTGATCGTTGTGCCCAGATCATTGGGTGTCGCATGCGCGAAAAGCGGCATGGTCGCTGCGAACGCCATGACAAGGCAATTCCGGAACGGGCGGGACATGTTCATCTTCAGCTTCCCCCAAGCCCGGCCGACGTGGCCTGGCCATTGCGGTAAATCATGATGCCTCCGGCGCCATTTCCACCATCGCCACTCAGCATGTCGGTGCGCGATTCGCGGCCCATGCTGTCTCCGGCATCCGACCAGGGGCGCAATGACAGTGACAGTGTTCCCATGCGTTGCGACAGCGCCACCAGCTCAGCTTCCTTCGACGAGACTTCCAGCGTCGCCGTGTTGCCGATCTGGGAAGTTCCGCCGTTTTCATCCGGCTTGAAAACCTGGTCGATTGCCAGGACACGAACATTCTTGATGATTGTCGTCGTTGCCGGACGCTCAGTGACCATCTGTTCGGTCTGCACCTGGACTTCATGCGTGAGGATCACGTCGACCTTGTCATTTGGCAGGATGAAGCCACCCGAAGCTGATTCGGTCGAAATCTCGACCGAGATGGCGCGCATACCCGGTGACAGCAAGGCGGCCATAAGGCTGGAATCATTTGCCAGGACGAGTTTGCCCGGCAGGATCGGTTCGCGTTTGAAGATCGGAATTCGAACAATAGCGCCGGCCATCTGCTCGATGCCATCGGGATTTTTGGCTTCGGTGAGATAGCCGTCGACAATGTTCAATTCCGGCCAGGGTGCCCATTCGAAATCGCTTGTCGCCAGGCGGTCACCGATCGCCAGGTCACGTCGGGAAACCAGTACTTTGACTTCGGAAACCTGCGTGGTCTGGATCTCGGTCTGCAGCTCCGTAACCGTTTGCGTCACGGTCGTCGGTGCCGACATGTTGCGAACCAGGAATGCGGCGGCCATGGCTGCCAGGGCAGCACCGCACAGAATGATAAGACGCATCGGCGACATTGGGCGCCACTCCCTTGTGATGACTAAATGCGATGGGCCACCACAATCGGGCAGAATCCCCATCCAAACCGGATACTTCCATGATCAGGCCTAAGGCTTGGTTAACTGAAAAGAACGATTTGGCTTAACAAGTTGGCAAGGAATGGAGACGCTGGCGCAGCCACGAGCACGCCGGCCGCAATCGCGACTCCATAGGGAACACCGGCATTTTCTTCGAATGGTGCACGGATCAATCCCGGCAAGGCCGCGGCTGGGATAAGTCGGCGGACAGACAGGATGAGCAGCGCAAAGGCCCCGCCTGTGAGTGCCATGACAAAAACGAAGGTAATACCCGCATCCGGCCCCAGCCATAGCATCACGGCAGGAATCATCTTGGCGTCCCCTCCCCCGAATATGTTGAAGGCGAACAGGCCGAAGGCCACCATGAAGGCGAGGGCGGCGACCATCAGGTGCCCCCCGATGATTTCCATCGGGACACCGGAGATCGCAGCTGCAGGCACGAACAGGCCCGCCAGCGTCAGGTTCAGCCAGTTCGGAATCGTCAGGCGGTTGACGTCGTGCATCGCCGCAAAGACGCACAGGGCCAGAAACACACCTCCCAGGATGTTCAAGATCATTCGCCCGCTCCTTCATTCTTCGACTCGGCCGCACCGTGACGGAAAAGACTGAAGGAAGTTTTTAATTCTGCTCCGCCTCATTGGGCCGTCCCCGTCCGGTATGGGGACAAAAGAAAAGGCCGCCAGGTTTCCCTGGCGGCCTTTCTGCGAACCGAATAAATTCGGTCGACTATTTAGTTGGCGTTATCAAGAGCCGTCGAAACAGTCGTGAACGTGGTGTTGGCGCTGTTACCGAGGGCGGTAACGCCACCGATGATAGCGACAGCGATCAGAGCAGCGATCAGGCCGTATTCGATAGCCGTGGCGCCGGACTCGTCTTTAAGAAAACGTGCAAACATTGGAAACTCCCATCATGCGTTAAATAAGCCCCGGACATTTTTTTCTTCCCGGGACAACACTGAAACTACAGGACTATTCTCAATATCGCGTTACGGAATACAGAAAATCCGTGAAGGCAAATCAGGGTTTTGTTTACTCTCGTCCAATGCGCGATCCGTCGAAATCAATCCCTATAGTATGATGTCGGATTTGCGCGATCTCTGCACTATTAGGAAACAGGCAACCTTCTTGAGCGAAGATTCCCGAAACCGAACCTGGAGCCCGAGAAATGAACATATTGGCCAAGTCCTGCACCCTGGCACTGGCAGGATCGCTGTTCGTCGCAACCGCTGCGGCCGGGCAACTGTCCGTCGAAGCCAACAAGACCATCCCCGTTCGCATCCCGGGGTCTGCAGCGAGCATCGTGCTCGGCAACAAGAATGTCGCCGACGTCGCCGTTCACGACGAACACCTCATTTTCATCACCGGAAAGACGTTCGGCACGACCAACCTCATGATCTTCAACAAGGCCGGCGACCAGATTTTCTCGACCGAAGTTGTCGTCACTGTCAATTCGTCAAACCTTGTGACGGTCAATCGCTCCGGCCAGAATTTCACCTATGACTGCGCCCCCGAATGCCGCTCGGTCATGAGCATCGGCGATCAGATCGACTATTTCGATACCCTCCTCACGCAGCAGAAATCAACTCAGGACCTGAACAGTGGCAACTAGGCTCGCATCCATTTAGCACGCTGCAACGACCGCGTCTCCGGAGGCGGTCGTTTGCATTTCCGGGACGAGCGCGATCCAAATTGGGCGCCAGATAGATGAAATTTTACGTTTCCGATAAATCGGAGGCAAACCCAGGTCTGGTATCTGGTGGCGCTGAGACAATTGTCTGTTTGGGGTTTGAAAATGGTCAGCTTCCGCTTCGGCATCCTTGCTTCGCGCTTGAACGCGGCCTGGAATAGATATGCCAGCGACCGGCGCGGGGCCGCTGCCGTCGAATTCGCTATGGTTGCTATTCCATTCTTTCTGCTGATCTTCGGCCTGCTCGAAGTCTGCCTGATATTTCTTGTCTCGACCGTGCTTGAACACGCCGTCGCCGACGCATCCCGCCAGATCCGCACGGGCCAGGCCCAGGAAAGCGGGTTCAACGAGATGAATTTCCGGGAATCGGTCTGCAACAGCTTTTTCGGCCTGCTCGATTGCGACGAAAAACTGCATATCGACGTCAAGTCACTTAATGAATTCGGCGCTGCGAGCTTCGAGCGCCCGGTCGACCTGGACGGCAATTTCAATGATGACGGCTTTGCCTACGAACCCGGCGGCCCCAATGATATCGTGGCCGTGCGTGTTTTCTACGAATGGCGCCTGATGACCCCGTTCATCACTGCGCCGCTGTCCAACATGGCCGGTTCGAAATACCTGGTGCAGGCGAATGCCGTGTTCCGCAACGAACCCTTTGGAGACTAGTCCATGTCCCGCAAGTCCCTTCTCTCCCGGATCGGTCCCCGCCTGAAATGGCGAGGCATCCAGGGCCTGCACTATAACGAACAGGGTGTGTCGGCGGTGGAGTTTGCCATCATCGCGCCGGTCATGGTCCTGATCTATTTCGGCTGTATCGAGCTCAGCTTCCTGATGCGCATGGACCGCCGGGTGACCTCCACCAGCGCCAGCCTCGGCGACCTGACCGCCCGTCTGGCCACCGTGACGGATGCCGATATGGGCGAGATGTTCGCGGCGGCAAAAGTCATGATGCAGCCCTATGATGCGACGGAGGCCAACCTTCGGATCACCAGCATCGTCGACAATGGCGACGGCGTGCCACGCGTTGACTGGTCAGATGCCTACAACATCTCCGCCCATGCGCAGGGTTCCACGATAACCGTTCCTTCCGGCATCATCCCCTCCCCGGGCTCCGTGATCCTAGCCGAAGTCGAGTACACGTTCAAAAGCCCCTTCGGCTACGTGCTGAAGACCGAAAAGACGGTCGACGACAAATTCTACCTGCGTCCACGCCGCGTCAACGAGATCAGCCGCACGCATGACGCCGATGATGACGGCAAGTCATTCGGGCCGACCAGCTAGCCGGCTGCCCCCCCCCGATTAATCCCGGATGTCACGCATCAAAGCCCCGCTTTGGCGCGTGAACTTTCCACAGGATGATCAATCCCAGCAGGAACATGAAGCCGATGCCACCCATGCCGATGCGCTGGTTGCCTGTCAGCCAGGTCAGCAGGCTGACAAGGCCCGGCCCCATCCACACGGTCACCGTCCCGGCAATCGCGTAGAGACCGAAGAATTCACCGATCCTGTCATGCGGCGCGATGTGCACCAGCATGTAGCGGCTGGACGAAATCGACGCCACGACGGCAATCGCCACCGGAATCACGAACAGGAAATAGGTCACATCCGACAAGGTGTCGAAGAACGGGCTGCTCCAGATCGGCGTCCCGCTCGGGATCAGTCCGAATAGCAGGGCTTCCGGCGTGATCGACAGCTGAACGAGCAGCAGGACGGTCAGCACGGAAATTTCCCAGACCAGCGCCAGTTTCGGCCCAAGCACGCGATCAAGGAACCCGCCGACAAATCCGCCCACTGCGCCGAACAGGACGCCAGTGATCCCATAGAACAGGATCTCGACACCGCTCCAGCCGAGAAACGTTTTTGCGAACACGGCACCCAGCGTCAGCAACGCTGCCATGGCATCTGCATAGATCGTGCGGGCGATCAGGAACCGCATTGTATGGGGATGGTCCCGGAACAGCTGCACGAGGTAATCCCGGAACACGATTGCGCGCTGCAAAAACGATTGCGGGTTGCCGTCATGGCGGTCCTCGCCTTTGAACACGTCTCCGGCGGCCTGCTTCCAGCTCAAACCCTTGCTCAAGCCATCCGGCATGAACACGAAGAACGGGATCAGCAGCACCGCCATCCAGACCGCCACGAACGGACCCGCAAAGCGCTGTGGTTCGTTCGTGGCAAGATCCAGGGCGATCAGTTGCTCATCCGCCGCGAACGGCAAGCCCGAGCCAGGCAGCAATAGGCCAAACAGGAAGAAGATCAGGATCCCGACGCTCAGGATATTGCCCATCGACAGGCCAAGACCCGAAATGATCGGCAGCGCGTTGGGGCGTCCCGCCGTGGGCAGCATCGCATTGTGCAACACTTCCGAATATCCGTAGCAGCAATAAGCGATCGCCAGCACGAACATGGTGGGCCACATTGTCAGAGGGCCCTCAGGCCGCGCCCACCAAAGGGCGAAAGAGCACGCCACCATGACCGCCATGAACAGGGCAATCAGCGGCTTTCGCCTGCCCGCCTTGTCGGCAACGACGCCGAGGAACGGCGCTGTCAGCGCCGTGACGATTCCAGCCATCGTGATGGTCAGGCCCGACAGGGTAAGGCCCAATTCGCCTCCGCCCACCATCACTTCGGCGAAATACGGGGCAAAAATGTAGATGACGATGAGATTATAGTACGGATTGCGTGCGCCTTCGAAGATGGCCCAGGCTAACCCCTTGATGCCAAAAGGCCCTCCGCTCACAGCTGCCTGTTTTGCAGCACTCTCGGTCAATGGCGTGGCGGCCAGTAATTCAGTCATTCGGCGACAATCTCCCAGATAGGTCTGCGGCATCATTGTTCGCCGTCTTTCCGCAACCGTGCGATATTCCGGGACGCGAGGAAAGCTCTTTGGCCACTTCCGGGAGGCTTGGCGTAGGGTAAACCGGCGCGGGACGACTACAGCTTGTCCGCCAGGTCCCCCGCATAGCGGGTAATGTCCCCTGCCCCGAGACAGACGACCATGCCGCCCGGCTTGGCTATGCCCCGGATCGCTTCCGGCAAATCGTCCAGCGAAGCCAGCACATGCGCCCCCCGATGCCCGTGCCGCTTGATGCTGGCCACGAGGGTCTCGTGCGTGATGCCCTCAATCGGGGTTTCGCCGGCCTCGTAGACCGGTGCCACGTACACTTCGTCGGCCGCGTCGAAGCAGCGCGAGAAATCTTCGAACAGGTCACGCAGGCGCGTGTAGCGGTGCGGCTGGCAGACGGCGATCAGCTGGCCCTGGCCCAGCATGGACCGCGCGGCTTTCAAAACGGCGGCGATTTCGACCGGGTGATGGCCATAATCGTCGATGATCCGCACCACGCCCTTGCCACCCCCTTCCGGCGCCCATTCCCCCACCGTCGTGAACCGCCGCTTGACCCCCCCGAACGCCGCCAGAGAGGCCCGGATCTGCTCGTCCGTCGCGCCCAGCTCCAGCGCTACGGTGATGGCCGCCAGCGAGTTCTGCACATTGTGCTCGCCTGCCATGGGCAACGTCAGGTCCTTGATAGCCCGGGGGCTTGCAGACCCCGGCCGGCGCAGCGCGACATCGAAATGCGCGCCGTCGAGGTCGGTCTTCAGGTTCACCGCCCTGACATCGGCCTGCCGGTTGAATCCATAGCTGATGCGCCGCCGGTCGGTGACCCGCGCGGCCAGGTCCTGGACTTCGGGATGGTCGGTGCAGAGCACGGCGAACCCGTAAAACGGAAGGTTTTCCACAAAGGTATCAAAGGCTTCGCGCAGCTTGTCCATGGAGCCGTAATGGTCCATGTGCTCCGGATCGATATTCGTGACGATGGCGCAGGTCGGATGCAGCTTCGCAAATGTCCCGTCGCTTTCGTCGCTTTCGACGACCATCCAGTCGCTCTCGCCTGCCTTGTAGTTCGAGCCATAGGCGTGGATGATCCCGCCATTGATCACCGTCGGATCGATGCCGCAGCCGTCCAGCAGGCAGGCCACCATGCTGGTCGTCGTCGTCTTGCCATGGGTGCCGGCAACGCAAACCGTGTATTTGAGGCGCGTGATCTCGGCCAGCATGTTGGCCCGGCGCACAACCGGAATCCCCGTCGCCCGCGCCGCCAGCACCTCCGGATTGTCCTTCCTGATCGCTGACGAGATGATGACCGTGCCCGCACCCTTCACGTTCTCGCCGCGATGGCCGATGAAGATATTGGCACCCTTCTCCCGCAGGCGCTGCACATTGGCGCTGTCGGATATGTCCGAACCCTGCACCTGGTAGCCCATGGTCAGCATCACATCGGCAATGCCCGACATGCCGATACCGCCAATGCCGACGATGTGTGCGGGGCCGAGGTCGAAAGGCGTAGGTGAAGTCATGACGCAGGCCAGTTCAGTCAGTGAAAAACGTAAGTGCTAGCGATACCGTGGTGCGTATTCCGTAGGCAAGGTCCCCAATCCATTGAAATTTCGGGGTCGCCGCCTCAATCTATTATCTTCATGCCAATCATGGCCATTGATTGGCGCAACCCGGCGACCGTTGCGGCGCTTTCGGGGCGAGCGGAAAATGCGATGACACTGCATCTGGCCCAACTCAATATCGGGCGTCTGGTCGCGCCAACCGACGACCCCCGCGTCAAGGAATTCTTGGACAATTTGGACATGATCAACGGCCTCGGGAAAAAGATGCCCGGCTTTGTCTGGATGATGGAGGGGTCAGGCGAGCCCGGAAAGGGCAATACGGACGCCAGGATCGACGGCGATCCGCAATGCGTTGCCAACCTCACCGTTTGGGAAGATGTGACCAGCCTCGAACGATTTGTCTGGGGCACCGTGCACCGCAAGTTCTACGCACGTCGCGAAGAATGGTTCGAGATGATGGACGGCATGCATTTCGTCATGTGGTAGGTGCTGGCAGGTCACGCACCGACTCTGGACGAAGCGCTCGAACGCCTCGCCCGCCGCCAGCGCGACGGCGACACGGATGAGGCCTTCGGGTGGGGCTGGCTAGAGCATCCTGCTGATTCTGTGAATCGAAGGATTCCCATTCGACGAGAACAGTGATTCACTCCCTTAAGGAGGTGGATCATGGGTAAGGTTTATTCAGACGACATCCGGCTCAGAGTGACCGGGCTTGTTTCGGA
>JAHJSB010000062.1 GCA_018830285.1 Alphaproteobacteria bacterium | reverse complement strand
GGGGATGTCCTCCAGTCGTTCGGACAGGCTGGGCATTTTCAGGATCACGGGGCTTATCCTGTAGAAGAGATCGAGCCTGAATTTCTGTTCGTCGATAAACTTCTCCAGGTCCCTGTTGGTTGCGCTGCAAAGCCTGAAATCGATGTGGCGCGGCTTGTCGCCGCCGACCCGCTCGACGATCCTGTCCTGCAGGACACGAAGCAGTTTTGACTGCACTTCGAGCGGCATGTCGCCGATTTCGTCGAGGAAGATGGTGCCCTTGTCGGCCTGTTCAAACTTGCCGGGCCGCCCCTTCTTGTCCGCGCCGGTGAAGGCCCCGGCCTCATAGCCAAACAGCTCGCTTTCGACCAGCGAGACGGGCAGGGCTGCGGCGTTGACCGTGATCAGCCGCGCATTACTGCGCGGGCTCAACATATGCAGCGCCTTTGCCACCAGTTCCTTGCCGGTGCCGGATTCGCCCTGGATGAGGACGGGGATATCGAGCGGCGCCACCTTGCGGATCTGGTCGCGCAACGCACGGATGGCCGGGCTCTTGCCGACAATCGCACTGAGATAGGGCTCGCCGCGCAGGGCTTCCTGCGACTGCGTCTGATAGGTCGCGACTTCCTTCTCAAGCGCTTTGATCTGCCGCGCGAGCGCGTCGACCTGTTGCGGTCCCTTGAACATGACGCGACCGATCGCGCCCACAACGGCTCCGTTGTGGCGGATCGGGTGACGCGACACGACGCGCTGGCTGCCTTGCATCTTCTGGATCTGGCCGACCTCGGCCACGCCGGTCCGCACCACATGGTGCAGCCGCGTGTTCTGGATCACGTCGCGCACATTCCGGCCAAGCGATTCGCCGGTGCGAAGCCCGAAGAACTTCTCGTGGATGGGAGACACGAAAACGAGCTGGGCTTTTGAATCGATCACCGCCATGGCGTCGTAGGGATCGCTGAGAATGTGCTCGATAATGTCGAAGGCGAACTCGACCTGCGTGAAGAAGCGCATGACCGTCTGGGAGACATCCTCGAAAAACAGCACGAGCCGGCCACCCTGGATGGTCGTGGCAAGGGCGATATAGCTGGCGTCATTCAACAGCACCGGCACGATGCGCCGCTCGACGGCATACGCGATCCAGGCCGGGTCGCTGATCAGGGCTTTCAGACGGCTGTCTTCTCCGCCCAATTGAAAAAGTCGCTGTCCGGTGTCGTCTGTGACGACCAGGGCTTTGATGCTGGCGGGGGCGATATCTGACAATGTGCGGACCTTTGCATGTCGTTCCGGCGGTCATCGGGGGCGATTGTCCGCGAACAGGACACGTCTAGGGAGTAGTGACCGTGTCGGCAACACATAATCTGAAAGAATGGCGTTTGCCGGTCCGGACGGTGTTCAAACCATGGAACTGGCGCGTTCCGTCTCAAATGGCCGCGAATTGTCTCCATCCCGAGGCGGGAGCCCGGCTTTGCGGCCCTCTTCCCCGGTCTGCGGCCTGTTTTTCCTCTACGAGCGGGACGCGGCAGCGGCGGGCGAAGCAGGCAGGTTCGCAAGTGGCACACTGCTTGCGTGGGGTATCACGCTGCCGCTTTGCCGCGGCCACAAGGCATTTTAACTCTTTGGGAGGGTAGAAGAATATGAAGATCGTTACTGGATTGAGCGCGACGATGATGCTGATGGCGAGTACGGCCATCGCGCAGGAGATTTCCAACGACACCATCAAGATCGGCGCAATGGTCGACATGACCGGTGTCTATTCGGCCAATGGCGGAGCGGGCGCAGTGCTCGGCGCGGAGATGGCTGTTGAGGATTTCGGCGGCAACGTCGATGGCAAGCAGATCGAAGTGATCTCGGCCAACTATCAGAACCGCGTTGATGTGGCCTCGAACCTGGCGCGCGAATGGATCGACCAGGGCGGCGTCGACATGATCATCGAATCCACCGATTCGGCTGCAGCTCTCGCGATCCAGAGCATCGGCAACGAAAAGAGCGTCATGACGATTGCCGCCGGTTCGGCGTCCACTGCGCTCACCAATGCCGAATGCTCGCCCTTGGGCATCCACTATGTCTATGACACCTACGCGCTGGCGACCGGTACCGGGAGCGCTATCGTCAAGAGCGGCCTGACCAACTGGTACTTCGTCACCGCCGATTACGCCTTTGGTCATTCCCTTGAGGAAAACACGGCAACTGTCGTCAAGGAGCTTGGCGGCACGATTGTCGGATCTGTCCGGCATCCGTTCAAGGCAACGGACTACAGCTCGTTC
>JAHJSB010000061.1 GCA_018830285.1 Alphaproteobacteria bacterium | reverse complement strand
GGGCGGGAAATTCGACCAGAATTCCTACAAGGTCTCCGGCGGCCTGCACGGCGTCGGCGTCTCCGTGGTCAACGCCCTGTCCGACTGGCTGGAACTGACCATCCACCGCGAAGGCCACGAACACTGGGTCCGCTTTGTCGATGGCGGCCGTGTCGAGGCGCCGCTCGTCACGCGCGGCCCGTCGCCGATGACCGACAAGGGCAAGCCCTATACCGGCACGGCTGTGCGCTTCATGGTGTCTGCCTCCACCTTCACCATGACCGACTATGACCGCAAGACGCTGGAACACCGTCTGCGCGAACTCGCCTTCCTGAATTCCGGCGTGCACATCATCTTCCGCGACGAGCGCGACGCTGATGTCTACGAGATCGACCTGATGTACGAGGGCGGCGTGAAGGCCTTCGTTCAGCACCTGGACCGCCAGAAGACCCCGATCGTGCCCGACCCGATCTATGTCATCGGCGAGAAGGACGGCGTCACGGTCGAGGCCGCGCTCGAGTGGAATGACAGCTACCACGAGAACGTGCTCTGCTTCACCAACAACATCCCCCAGCGCGACGGCGGCACCCACCTTGCCGGCTTCCGCGGCGCGCTGACGCGCATCATCAACAAATATGCCAACGAGACCGGCATTGCGAAGAAGTCCAAGGTCGAAATCTCGGGCGACGATGCCCGCGAGGGCCTCACCTGCGTGCTCAGCGTCAAGGTGCCCGACCCGAAATTCAGTTCCCAGACGAAAGACAAGCTTGTCTCGTCCGAAGTGCGCCCCGTCGTGGAAAGCCTGATGGGCGAGAAACTGTCTGAATGGTTCGAGGAGCATCCCAAGGAAGCCCACGAGATCATGATGAAGATCGTCGAGGCCGCCGCCGCCCGTGAGGCCGCCCGCAAGGCGCGCGAGCTGACCCGCCGCAAGTCTGCGCTCGACATCACGAGCCTGCCCGGCAAGCTTGCCGACTGCCAGGAAAAAGACCCGGCCAAGTCCGAAATCTTCATCGTCGAGGGTGATTCCGCTGGCGGTTCCGCCAAGCAGGGCCGCAGCCGAGACAACCAGGCCATCCTGCCCCTGCGCGGCAAGATCCTGAACGTCGAGCGCGCCCGCTTCGACAAGATGCTCTCATCCGACCAGATCGGCACGCTGATCATGGCGCTCGGCGCAGGCATCGGCCGCGACGAGTTCAACATCGAGAAGCTGCGCTACCACAAGATCATCATCATGACCGATGCTGATGTCGATGGCGCGCACATCCGCACGCTGCTGCTCACCTTCTTCTACCGCCAGATGCCCGAAATCATCGAACGCGGTTATCTCTACATTGCCCAGCCGCCGCTCTACAAGGTGACGCGCGGGCGGTCCGAGCGCTACGTCAAGGATGACGCGGAACTCGAATCCTATCTCATCGGCGAAGGCACCAGCGGCGAAACGCTGATCCTCGGCGACGGCACGCAGATCGGCAGCGAAGACCTGCGCGACCGCGTGCGCCAGGCCGCCAATTTCCGTGCCAGCCTCAAGCGCCTCGCCCAGCGCGCGCCAGCCGACCTGATCGAACACGCCGCCCTTGCCGGCGCCATGGCCGCCAATGCGCCGGACGAAACCGCCGCCGCCACAGCCGCCCGCCTCAACCGTCTCGCCGAGGAAGGCGAGGACACATGGGAAGGCAAGTTTGACGATGGCAGCCTCGTGCTCAGGCGCACCGTGCGCGGCGTCGAGGAACTGGCCGTCCTGCCGCCGGCCCTGCTCGCCAGCCAGGACGCCGTGCGCCTCGCTGAACGCGCCGCCGGCTTGGCCGACATCTACACAGACCCGGCCATCCTGCGCCAGGAAAAGGGCGGCGACGTGCCGGTCAACGGCCCGGCCTCCCTGCTCGATGCGGTGCTGAACTCTGGCCGCAAGGGCCTCAAGGTCCAGCGCTACAAGGGCCTTGGCGAAATGAACGCCGACCAGCTATGGGAAACCACGCTCGACTCCAATGCCCGCACCCTGCTGCAGGTCCGCGTCGACCACGCCGACGAAGCCGACGACATGTTCACCAAACTGATGGGCGACGTCGTCGAACCAAGACGCGAATTCATCGAAGAGTTTGCGCTGGAAGCCGAGGTGG
This sequence comes from Alphaproteobacteria bacterium, assembly GCA_018830285.1. Taxonomy (GTDB): domain Bacteria; phylum Pseudomonadota; class Alphaproteobacteria; order Caulobacterales; family Hyphomonadaceae; genus Hyphomonas. The sequence continues at coordinate 58,437 of JAHJSB010000061.1, read as the reverse complement.
ATGTTTAACCGCATTCCGTGATCCCGGACTTGATCCGGGATCTCAGCCGAAGGCTTCCCGGCGCCGCCGCGAGAGACCCCGGCGTTCGCCGGGGACACGGGAGAGAGCGCTAGCGTACCTTCACGCTCACTGTATCCACCACGATCATGTCGTGGCGTACCGAGAAATTCTCCGGCGTGTCGCAGCGCAGGGACACCTGCACGTCATCCGGCAGGTCCTTCAGGCTCCAGCGCGTATAGTTCGTGGTCACGCACATTGTCTTCGTCTCGCCGACGCCGACATTGGTCTCGTACGTATCCGGCTCGCGGTCGATCAGCTTGCCCTTTTTGCCCCGCATCTCGACATCGTATTCCTGCATCGCGAATGTGTTGTTGTGCACATCGACACAGACCTCGAACTCGTCATCCGTGACCGGATCGTCGATCACGCGCGACGTCACCCCCACGATCTGTCCGCCCGGCCGGCCGCCATAGGCCACCGCCGCATAGGTATTGTTGATCGCGTCGTAATAAAGCCCCGCATGAAAGCGGCAGAGCGACTTGCCCACCATGGGCAGGGAATAGGTCGGCGTCGCTTTGCCGCTGGCGCAGATCGACGCCATTTCGCGCTTCATCCGCCGGTCGCATTCGGCCTGCGTCCTTTCCTGCAGGCGGTAGCAGGCATCATGGCGCTGGCAGACTGGACGGAACGGCCCGTCGGTCACCGCGCCAACGACATTGACGAAGCTTTTCGGCAGCTTGGTCTGGATGAATTCGGGCCCGCACCGGTCGGTCGGGTCACGCAACACCGCCTCGCGCGCGGCATAGTCGGCGCTCACCGCTTCGGGCATGTCCACGCCCTCCCCCGTCACCGTGCAACCGGCGAGCAGGATCAGCGCGGCAAGGGCTGCGGCTCTCATGACTTGCCCAGCCGCATCTCGACGCCCGCCACCCACACGCTCCGGCCCTCGACCTCCAGGTCGGCCGCCCGAGCCCGCGCGAGGATGCCCTCCAGGTCCGGCAGGTCCATCTCGAAGGCGATGAGGCGTTCGGTCTGCGCTGTGATGAATTTCAGCCGCCCGCCATCGGCAAGCTTCAGGCCGGACCCGCCGCCCGGCACATCGAGCGCCGCGCACCAGCGCGCCATCAGGCGCATCGGGTCGGGGCTGGCCAGCACGGCGCCGGTCAGCTTGCCGGGCGTGCTGCGTCCCTGCCAGTCCGGCCCGCCCCAGCGCCAGGCACCGGCGGGCCGCGGCTGGTCGAGCGAGACGATCGCGCCGCCAATGTCTGCCGGGTGCAGGTGGCTGGCGGAAATGTCCTTGAGGTCAATGTCCCAGACGCGGCGGATGCCGAGCCGCTCGGCCCGCGCCCGCGCCTGTTCCATGTCGTCGATCTCGAAGATCGCCATGTATCCGCCCGGCCCGCCGCGCGACATGAACCGCGCCGCCGGCGCCGTGTCGGTCACGGGCACTACGACTTCGAGGAACTGGTCGCCAATCGCGAACACGCCATTGACCAGGCCAAACTCGGCCACGCCCGGATCGGGAAACGGCTCGCCCAGGGCGAACACGGTCTTGAGCGTGTCGATCGTATCAGTCGTCTCGCTGGCAATCACCAGCTGGCGCAGGCGCGGCAATGTCATGTCGGAATCCCTCCAAGCGTATTTTTGCCTATCTGGCCACGCGCCGCAGTTTCGTGCAAGGGCACGGCCATCCGTGCGCGCTCCGGACCCTGTCCGGGCTTTTTCCGTGCATTCTTTCGGGCTTTTCGGGGCCGCTTGTCCCGCGGATAGCAAAGGCGCCTCACGCCCTGTTCCTGCAATGCTATCACACATGAATTGACGCTGCCCTGAAACGACGCCACGTGTCAGTCATGAGCTCCCACTCGCATTCCCACGATCACGACGATGAGCATGGCCACGGCCATGACCACGCCCACCACCATGCCGACATGGGCACCGCCGACAGCCGCCGCCGCGTCGCCATCGCCGCTGCGCTGACGGCAGCCTTCATGTTCGCCGAAGTGGCAGGCGGCATCCTGTCCGGCTCCCTCGCCCTGCTCGCCGACGCCGCGCACATGCTCACCGATGCCGGCTCGCTCGTGCTGGCATGGGTCGGCTACAAGCTGGCCGAGCGCCCGGCCGATTCGCAGCGATCCTTCGGCTTCTCGCGGATGAAGATCCTCGCCGCCTTCACCAATGGCATCCTGCTGGTCCTGCTGGCCATCTGGATCGTATGGGAGGCCATCCATCGCCTCATGGCGCCGGTCGAAGTGCTGGGCGGCCTGCTGATGGTCGTGGCCGTTGCAGGCCTCGTCGTGAACGTGATCGCCTTCCTCGTCCTGCATGGCGGCAACAAGGACGATCTTAACATGCGCGGCGCGCTCTGGCATGTCGCGGGCGACATGCTCGGCTCGGTCGCCGCTATCGCCGCAGCCGGCATCATCATGGCCACCGGCTGGATGGCGGCCGACCCGATCCTGTCGGTATTTGTCGCCCTTCTCGTTGGCGTCGCGGGCGTGCGCATTGCGCGCCAGTCCGGCCACATCCTGCTCGAAGGCACGCCAGAGGGGCTTTCGTCGGCTGACATAACCGCCGACCTCATCATGAGTATCCCTGCTGTTTCAGGCGTCTCCCACGTCCATGCTTGGGCCTTGACCGAAACCAAGCGCCTGATCACGCTGGAAGTCACCGCCGAGCCCGGCGCCTGTACCGAGATGGTCCGGCGCGACGTGAAGGCCCGCCTCGCGCACGCCTTCGACCTCAGCCACGCCACGGTGGAAGTCGTCTCCGAGCCGCTTTAGCCCTGCTGCACGCCCACGTGAGACACCGCGCCCCTTTTACTTTTGCCCGCGAGTCGCCATACCAAGGCTGACTGATCATCACGCATTCGAATGGAGGCCCATATGGCCGATTCCGCCGCAAATACCCGCCACGCCGAAATCCTCATCATCGGTTCCGGCCCGGCCGGCTGGACCGCCGGAATCTATGGCGCGCGGGCCATGCGCGACGTGCTGGTCGTAACCGGCATCCAGCCGGGCGGCCAGCTGACCATCACCACGGATGTCGAGAATTATCCGGGCTTTACCGAGATCCAGGGCCCGGAACTGATGGTCAGGATGCAGGCCCATGCCGAGGCCATGGGCGCCAAGGTGGCCGACGACCATATTGCCAGTGTCGACTTTGACGTGCGCCCCTTCCGCGCCGTCGGCGAGAGCGGCACGGTTTATACTGCGGATTCCATTGTCATCTCGACCGGTGCGCAGGCCAAATGGCTCGACCTTCCCACCGAGCAGAAATTCAAGGGCTTCGGCGTGTCGGCCTGCGCCACCTGCGACGGCTTCTTCTATCGCGGCCGCGACGTCCTTGTGGTCGGCGGCGGCAATACCGCTGTCGAAGAAGCGCTGTTCCTGACCAATTTTGCCTCCAAGGTCACCGTCATCCACCGTCGCGAAGGCTTCCGCGCCGAGAAGATCCTGCAGGATCGCCTGTTCAAGAACCCCAAGGTGGAAGTCCTCTGGAACACGACGCTGGAAGAGGTGATCGGCGACGAGAACCCGCTCGGGGTCACCGCCGCACGGCTGAAAAACGTCAAAACCGGCGAAACCACCGACCTGCCCGTCCACGGCATCTTCATCGCCATCGGCCACGCGCCGGCGACCGAACTGTTCAAGGGCAAACTGGCGATGAAGCCGAACGGCTATCTCATCACCGCGCCGGATTCGACCGCGACCGGCATTCCCGGCGTGTTCGCGGCTGGCGACGTCACCGACGAGACCTATCGCCAAGCCGTCACGGCCGCCGGCATGGGCTGCATGGCGGCGCTGCAGGCCGAGCATTTCCTCTCCGAACAGGAAGCGCTCGCCGAAACGGTTGCGGCGGAGTAAGGCCTAAAGCATCAATTTCGCCATCGCCTCGACATCGCGGCTCGTCCCGGTCGCCATGGCAGATGACAACGTGCGGGCCCGTGCCTGCATGACGCGTTCGAGTTCGCTGTCGACCGGCGCCGCGAGGGCCGCATCGAGCGCGGTCGTGATCTGTTTCCGGTACCGCCAGGCACTAAGCGCGGCGAGCGCTCGGGCATATTGCCAGTGCAGCGACGCGTCGCCGGGGGAGGCCGCCATGGCCGCCGCATAATGCGCCTCGGCAGCGTCCACGCTGGCCCCCATCATCATCGCACCCAGAAAGCCGCCGCGATTGAGGACTTCGATATGCCAGACGGCGAGAAACCCGTGCGCATAGGCGTTCTGCGGATCGTCCGCCAGGACAGATTCGGCCAGTTGCCGCGCCGCTTCGCCATAACCTGAATCACGCGCATCTCTCAGGCTCATGGGCCGGGCCAGCAGGGACAGGGCGATGGCTTTCTGCAGGCGGCCTTCGATATGGCCGGGCTGGACGGCAAGCGCGCTCTCCGCCTCGCCGAGCGCCGCCATAAGCAGGGCCTCGGGTGGCTGGGTCTCGCCGCTAATCGCCTTTGCCAGCAGCGTGCGCGCGCCGAACGCGCAGGCGTCCGGGCCGTGATCTGCCGCAACGCCTGCGAAAGCGGCATCATATTCGCCGGCGACAAAGGCGTCGCGCGCATCCTGGCCCTGCGCCTGAGCAGGCTGGAACCACGTCATGAACAGGATCGAAAAGAGCAGCATCACGACGCGTATCATACACCCAATCTAGCCAGGTCGGATAAGTTCGGCCAGCATGATAAACAATCCCCCGCACAAGCTGCAGGAGACACGCTTGCGAGGCGGCCCGCTCCCGTGTAAGAGGCGCCCTCGCATCAGCGAAACGGTTCGGTAGCTCAGCTGGTTAGAGCGCGCGACTCATAATCGCGAGGTCGGGAGTTCAAGTCTCCCCCGAACCACCACCCATCTCCTTGTTTTTGTTCGTCTTTTAATCTTTCGATCAAAAACTCGGACATTGAACCGGCACGCAACTGACACGCGACACGGCTCAGGAAGTCATCGATGGCGGCGGTCGATTTGAACAGGTACGAAGGGTCAAATGGAGCATAGATCTCCGTTGTGCTCACATCGGGCGTCTTGTGACCGAGCTGAGCGGCCACTTCCCAGGCCGGAACACTGCTTTTCCGCAGCCAACGCGCCATCGTATGACGCAGGCCATACGGTTGCACAGAGTCGTCCAGCTTCAATGATTTCCTGAGTGTGCGCCATGTCGTGCGAATGCTCGAAACAGGAGCGCCCCTGAACTGGACAATTGTTTCGGCGGACGACACGTTACGAAACTCCTGAAGCCAAGGCTTCAGGCTCGGCGGCAATTTGATAGTGGGCCTGAACTTCAAGGTCTGTTCCCGGCCCTCGGGGTTCAAGTGGATCAAGTCGTTGGCTAAGTCGATCTGGTCGAACCGCAAGTCCAGTACCGCCTTGTTCCGACCGGTCGTCGCTATCATCAGGACGATAAACACCTGAAGGTGATAGTCGGCGCCTGCCAACATGCGGGCGACTTCGTCGATTTCCAGCGGCCGTCCTTTCGGCGGCGGTGTCGGGACCTTCACCAGCTCAATATAAGGGACCGAAGCAATCTCGCCTCTCTTCCAGGCCCAGTTGATCGCAGCTTTGCCAATGGTCAGAGTTTGCCGGATCGTATTGGAGCCGAGCTTCCGGTCTACCCGGAGGTACTTTTGGAAGGCCTGTTGGCGCGGCATAGCGCAGGCTTCAGAAAGCGTGGCTGTTCCGTGGAACTCCAGCCAGTAGCGAAGAGCGCGTTCGATGTTTCCATGACTGCGCACACCAGAACCGTAATGCTCAAAATAGCGAGCGAACAATTCTGCCAGAATCGCCTCGGTTGGCTGTTCGTCCTTTTTTGTGTGGTTCAACACGAACCAGTCCGTCAGGACTTTCTTTGCCTGTTCAAAATCCGCTGTGCCGAGGCTAGCGCGGCGTGTCTGTCGACTTTCGGGGTCGAACCATGTCCGATACCAGGCTTCACTCCCGCTGCGCTTGGAGAGCCAATAATCCCCGAGCTGGAATTCCCGGTCGTTGGTATATCTGGGCATTCTGGCTCCTCCACAGATTGCAACAGGAAGTCGACGAGCTGATAGCCGAAATAGGCAATCTTGCGCGGCGACATTCGAACATATGAGATACCTCCATTACTGCGCAGTCGCCTCAGCGATACAAGCGAAAAATCGAGCGCACGGGCCGCGTCTTGTTCGGTATAGCGCCTGTAAAGAGTGAGCCCATGTGCTTTCGCGATGCTCTCATGGAAAGGCGAAAGATTGAGCTCCTGTCCCATCAACGCGCCCCTGCCTCATTCTGTCTGGAGGGGCGCTGAACAAAATCATCCTCACTGAACACTGCATCCGCCAGCGCCTCGCCGAGGAGTCTGCGCCCGGACCCCAGCCGATCTTGCACAGCCTTGCGGAACTGCGCATGTCGCTTCTTGGTGGCTGCGATAGCTGCATGGATCTGTTCATCGGTCATGGGCGGGGAGAACAGGAGTTCATACCAGGCGATGAGATCGGTCATTTCCATATGCGCCTGCTGGTCGCGCTCGATGCGCGCAAGTGTACGCAGAATGTCGTCCTGGCGCCTGATCATCCCGGACTCGCGGACCTGGTCGAGCGCGAGAGAGAAATACGCCTTCAGCGCCATTTCAATGATTGCCGATTGGGACTGGCCGGGTTTCGATCCAGCGGCGACGACCTTGGAGTGAAGCTCTCCTCCGACATAGGCGATGAGGCGGTGTTTCATGATCCGCCTCGCATTCTGTGAGGAAAAAACGCTACCAACATGCCCTCAGTGTGCGGAAAGGGAACTTCATCCGTCAAGTGAGAAAATTGGGGGGAATCAGGTAGGAATCTGTAGTGTTTGCGGGCGCTTGTATCGCTTTGCTCGCCGTCCACGCTGCTTGCTCAAATTCACATCGCCTGACAGGCGAACACGAATCGATTGGATCGAAATCGGCTGTCACGGCACTTTCGTTCGGGAGCGTTTGTGCCCCCGAGTGCGGCCGGTCCTGTCAAGTCCGCACGCCGCGAAGTGGTGGCCAATGGCTAACCTGGTCAGGATCGACCGCGCGCCAAGAGACTAGCTAAGGCTGAAATGGCAGGGTCTGCTATTCGGCCATTAGTACTCAACAAAGCGGGCTCCCGCACCCATAGAGACCCTGAAATCATAATGTTTTCAGGGCTTTATTGCTATTTGCCGAATGTATGCGGAACTTTTACCTTCAATAAAAACAATGACATACTGCGTAGGTTCAAATCCTGTCAGCCAGCAATTTGCCGCCTTATGAGTAGTTTGCTTCATCCCGGATGCGGACATCCGGAGACCCATGCAGTGACGTTGTATACTGAAAGTTGAGACGTGTCTGATTCCGCCACACATCAGGCCATTCGGTCTGATAATGCTTTCGTCCTGCTTTTTACTCGATGACTTCAAGCTCGCGTGGAAAAACAATGGTCGCGCGAACTCCGCCTTCCGTCCGATTTTGTACCGTCAGTGTTGCGCCTTGTGCGCTCAGGAGCGCACGTGAGATCGTGAGGCCCAAGCCGCTGCCGCCGGTTTCCCGATTGCGCGAAGGCTCTGCCCGGTAAAACGGGTCGAAGATGTGCTCCAGCGCTGCTTCGGGAATGCCTGGGCCGCGATCCTCAACAAGTATGGTCAGCCCCTCCGGCGTGCGTTGGCTCGAGAGTTCGACTGTGCCCGCATAAGTTTTCGCATTGTCGGTGAGGTTGGTTATCGCGCGCGTGAGCGCGGCCCGTTCTGCAGCGACCCAGAACTGATCTTGTTCGACATTAGTTTCCACAGGGTAAGGTAATGACGCGGCAAACGCTGGAAGGAAGTCACAGATATTGACGAGTTCCGGCTTCGTGGTGGGCTGTTCTGCGCGTGCATAAAGCAGCATATCGCTCAACAGCCGGTCCATCAGATCGACATCACCTTGCAGCAGGTCCGCTTCTTCGGAACCGATCTTGTCCAACCTTAGCTTCATATGCGTGAGGCTCGTTCGGATGTCGTGTGCCAGGGCCGCCAGCATCCGCGACCGATCTGCGAGAAGGCTTTGAACGCGATCCTGCATTTCATTCAGGGCGCGGGTCACACGCCGCAGGTCTTCTGTGCCTTTCTCCTCTATGGGTTTGGGTTTCGTCGTCCGCCCGATCGTGTGGGCGGTTTCCTCAAGCGTCCGCAGCGGCCGGAAGACAAATCTAAGCCCGACAATACTGGCCACAAAGACGGCAGCGACAATCATCAGTACAAGCCATGTGCCCGGAGTGCCGAATGTCGCCGTGGGTGACATGAGGACGGTCAGAACCTGGCCGTCACTCATCTGAAGCGATACCTCCAGCGCCGATATTCCCCGCATGGATGGGCCGGCCAGATTCCGCTGCGCCTCATCGAGTTCGCTTGAACGCAGCATGCGGAAGCGCGGTTCCCGGTCGGCGATCGCGGCAATTGTCTCGTCATCGCTGTTGTGGAACGGGGCTCCAAGCGCATCAGACGGGCTGGCGCCATCTGGAAATTCGGCCTGTAATATAGCTTTGCGCCTCGGACCCGAATATGCCGACAGGACAACGGGCCTCGCTTCTTCGGGAACGTTCTCCAGAAGGAAGACAAGTTCCGCGGTCGCTTCGGCGTGCTGCTCCATGATGTCGGGAAACAGCCAGAACATCAGTGTGGTCTGCAGCAGAACCTGCAAAGCAATGCTCATGACCGTCAGTGTTCCTACGAAGATTGCCGAGACCTGAAGAAACAGCGACCTCTGGAAGAAGGACAGCACTGAACTCATTGCCGGGTCTTCTCAACCGGCGCTGTGAAGGCATATCCCATGTTTCGAACCGTCTTTATGAGCGATGAACGCCGCGCATCAGGTTCAAGCTTGCTGCGCAGGCGGCTGATATGCGTATCGATGCTGCGGTCAAACGGATTGGCTGCGGCCCCCCTCGAGTATTCAAGGAGCTGATCGCGGCTCAGTATGCGCGGTGCATGCTCCACGAGCGCCAGAAGCAGGGCAAACTCGCCGGACGTCAAACTGATGTCAGCTTCGCCAGACCGGAGTGAGCGTGTCTCGGGGTACAATTCAAATCCATCAAAGGCATAGCAGACTGCTTTGCGGCGAATGTCTCCTGGCTTGAGCGGCGGCGCGCGGCGAAGGATCGTCTTTATCCGGGTCACAAGTTCCCGGGGGTTGAACGGTTTTGGCAGATAATCGTCCGCGCCGAGTTCGAGACCGAGGATCCGGTCGACGTCACTCCCAAGCGCCGACAGCATCAGGACGGGAATATCGGATTCAAGGCGAAGGCGCCGGCAAAAGCTTGTTCCGTCTTCGCCAGGCATCATGACATCAAGAACGATCAGGTCGACGATTTCCCCCGCCAGGTGCTTCTCGGCTTCGGCCACAGTCCTGCTTACGGCAACATCCATGTGATTGCGCTCCAGAAGATCCCTGACAAGGGTCCGGATGTCGGCGTCGTCATCGACGACGAGGATGCGTGGCTCATTCATGATTGAAGGATAAGCCGACCATCAATCTCAGGAAAGTAGGGTTTCTTTACGGTTTGTTGCGCCGGAGCCGGCGCTCGCCACAAATCGTGAAGAAATCGCGCTTGGCCGACAAACTGACGAAACGTTCGTGATCCAGTTTCCGCATCAACGGCCTCAAGGGCCAAGAAACGGAGACAAAACCTATGAACCAGACTTTTTATTCTCGCGTGCGGATTCGTGCGGTGATGCTTGTTATTGGAGGCACTGCGCTGGCAGGGGCCGCAACCGCTCAGTCGGGCGACCGCACCCCCGCTGATCGCGATGCGCTGAAGCTGAAGCTCCAGGAGATGGACATCTCGCCGGAGCAAATCGATGAAGCGGTGTCCCGCCGGGTCGAATTCATGCGAGGCGCGGATGCAAACACCGACGGAGTGCTGACGGTGGTCGAACTCAACGTCGCGCTTGAGACGGGATTTTCCCGCATCGATCGGAACGCAGACGGACTGGTTGGTACTGACGACGCCCCGCGTCTCGCCGGTCGCGATCGTTTTCTCTCACGCGTGACACCCGTGATCATAGAGCGTGACACCAATGGCGATGGAAGCATGAGCTTCGCCGAGTTTTCGGATCCGCCCCTGAGAAAATTCTCCCTCATGGATGAAGACGGCGATGGACAAGTCGACTTGGATGTAATCGCGGAAGCTGCAAACGCCGACATCTCAGCAGGGGAAATGTAGCGGGCGCACATCAATCCATTCAGCCAAGGCGAGCTGACCCCATACGGGTTGGTTCCCCGCAGAGCCGTGAACGAAGGCTGGCAGGCCTCATTCGCGAGGCGGCCCGGCATCTGAGCGCTCCTCCCGGAGGATTCCGGGCCGCTTAACTGCGGTCTCGTTCAACAAACCGCGCTCACCGAATTCCAGCGGCCACGTTTTCGCCCAGTTCCGGAGTTTTCTCCCATGTCTATCCTGACACACCGCCCGGCCTTGTCCGGCGCCCCACACGCGGGTGATCCCGTCGCGCAGGCATATACTTTCCCCCGGAGGCCAGTCTGATGGCTCCCTCATTTACTCGCGCTTTGGCCGGATCGCTCGCTTCAGTACTGGCTGTCGGCTGCACGCTGACGCCGCCGCCGCAAACGCCTGGACTCGTCCTCGAAGTCAGTGATCTGGATCACTTCAACGGGGCCGATGCGGCGACGCCGGAGATAGCACCTCTCGAAGCCTGGTGGCGACAAATCGGCGGCGAAGCTCTCGACGAATGGGTTGGGGTGCTGCGCTGCGACAGCCTCCCGCTCCATGAAGCGCGCTTGCGGGCCGTTCAGGCCCGGGAACAGGAGCACCTCGTACGTTCTGACAGCCGCCCGGCAGTATCGATGACCGGCGCGACCACGACGTCAAGAAACCTCGGACCAGATGGCCGGTTTTCATGGTCTGAGGGTTACTCAGCCGGTCTAGATGCCAGTTTCGACGTGGATGTTTTCGGCCGGCTTCGGACGTCTGAGCGCGCAGCTGCCTATTCGGCAGCAGCAGCCGAGCTTGCGTATCGCGCCGCTGAGCAGCGTGAGATCGCGGCACTGACGCGAAACTGGATCTCCGCAGTGGCTCTGCAACGGCGCCTGGACCTTGCGGTGGCCAACGCGGACAGCTTCCGCACAACGTTTGAACTGACAGATCAGCGATACCGGGCCGGATCCCCCACGGTTTCCGCAAGCGATGTACAGATCGCGCGTCAGAACCTCGACACCGCCCTCATCGATATACCCAATCTCGCCGCTCAGTTGGGCATCCAGCTGTTGGTCATCGACGAACAGCTCGCACGGCTGCCCGGCGAAAGTGCGCTAGAGTTTTCCGGATCGCTTCTGCCGATGACCAATCTCCAAATCCTGGTAGGACAACCCGCCGACCTGCTGGCAAACCGTCCGGACGTCGCTGTTGCAGAGCTTGCCTATCTGGCGGCTCTGGAAGACGTCGGTGCCGCGCGCGCAAGCTTCTATCCTGCCCTCAGCCTGTCTGCCGGCCTGACCTTCCAGAACGACACGCCGGAGGACCTCTTCGACTGGGACCGGCACATTGCCCGCCTTGCTGCGTCATTGGCACAGCCTGTCTTCACAGGCGGCCGGCTGGAGGCGCGGCTTCGGCTCGAACAGGCCCAGGCAGAAGAACTCGCCGCCGCTTATGCGCGCACGACACTGGCGGCTGTCGTTGATGTGGAGATCGCACTCGAAAATCTGAATGGCCTGACCGGGCAGAAAGCCCAACTCGAAGCGGCTGTGGCCTCGGCCCGCCTTTCAAACGAGATCGTACAGAACCGGTACCGTCAGGGCCTCGTCTCAATTCTTGCCGTGCTTGAAACACAGCGCAGCCTCAACGCTGCAGAACAGAATCTCATCCTGACCGAACAGGCGCTCGCAAACGCGCAGGTCGACCTGTTCGTCAGTCTCGGCGGCGACTGGACCGGCGTCGCCGCTCCGTCCGCCGATACCTCCATCCTCACCACCACCCGAACATCCGGAGACTGATTATGCCTGCCGATACGATACATCATCCGCTTGAGGATCTGCCCCGGCTCTCTGAGCCCGCCCCGAAAGACACGCGATTGCGCGGCTTGATACAGGTCGGACTTGTTGCCGGTACACTTGCAGCCGGGCTTGGCCTGAACGCAATCCTGTCGACAGGATCCAGCGCACCTCAGATCAAGTCCGCCGGACCGGCCGTCCTTTCTGTTCAGGTCATCCGACCGGAGGCGCAGGCTTCTCCGCTGAAAGTGTCTGAACATGGCACGGTTGAGGTGCGAAACGCGATTGAACTCAGCCCGCAGATTGCCGGCCGGGTGGTTTACGTCTCGCCAAACCTCGCCTCCGGCGGCTCCTTCAAAGCAGGCGAGGTCCTGTTCAGGATCGACGATGCAGATATCCGGGCCGAACTCAGCCGGGCCAGAGCTGAAGTTTCGGCCGCGCAGGCTGACCTTCTTGTCGAACGCGCTGAAGCTGAACTCGCACGGCGGGAGTGGGCGATGGTCAATCCTGGTCAGGCCATCCCGCCCTTGGTGGCGCGCGAGCCGCAAACTGTACGGGCCGAAGCGGCCGTCGAGGTTGCTGAGGCCGCCCTTGCCGATGCGCAGCTCAGGCTTTCGCGGGTCGAGGTGCGCATGCCGTTCGACGGGCGCGTCCTGGCGACCTCGGTTGAGGTGGGTCAGACGCTGAATGCGGGGCAGAGTTATGGCCGTGTTTACAACCAGCAGGATCTGGAAATTTCCCTCGCCGTGACGGCAAGGGCTCTTGCCGCGCTCGACCCTGCCGTCGGCCGCCAAGCCGTCGTGCAAAGGCAAGGTCAGACGGATGGCATTCCTGCGTCTGTCAGCCGGGTAGATGCAAACCTTGATCCGCAGACGCGGCTGGCACGGCTTGTCCTGACGCCCAACAGCGACGCCGGATTGCTGCCCGGTGAATTCATCGAGGCCGATATCATCGGGCCGGTGTTCGAAAACGCCTTTCGTCTTCCTGAGCGAACCCTATCGGAAAATCTGACCGTCTGGGTTGTGGAGAATGGCGCGCTTGCGCCGCGCCTGCCGGATATCCTTTCGATCGAGGATGACCTCCTCGCGACAGAGCCTTTCGACACCGCTGAAGGGGTCGTTGTCTCGCCCCTCATAGATCCCCATCCGGGAACGCCCGTCAAAATCGTCGGGCAGTACGCTGCCAAAGGAACAACGCTATGACAAGGTCGAGACCAGACATGCGAGGCCTTGTGGCCTGGTTTGCGAGCAACTCCGTTGCGGCCAATCTCCTGATGGCGGCACTGCTGGTTGGCGGCGTCCTGATGATGAGCCGGACAAATGCGGAGATCCTGCCGCAGATCGACCCGAGAGCCATTTCCATCAATGTCGGTTATCCCGGAGCAACGCCCGAAGAAGTCGAAGATTCCATAATCAGGCGGATCGAGGATGCCGTCGTCGGCCTCGAAGGTGTCGAACGGGTCAGATCTTCGGCTGTTGAAGGGCGAGGCATGGTGACGATCGAACTCAATGACATCATCGATGCCGAGACAGTGCGCGACAGCGCCGAGTCTGCCGTTGACCGGCTGATCGCGTTTCCACCGGAAGACGCCGATGAGCCGGAAATCATGATCGTCAAATCCGTCTCGCCGGTCATGCGTCTGATTGTGGCTGGAGATGTCGGTGAGCGTGCGGTGAAACGCGCGGGCCAGAATCTGGAGCGCGAGCTTCTGGCGATCGACGGGATCAGCAGCGTGACGCTGCAGGGCACACGGGCCGACGAAATCTCGATTGAGGTTTCAGAGGATGCGTTGCGTGCCCATGGCCTGAACCTAGACCAAGTCGCGAACGCCGTCAGGGCCTCTTCGCTCAATCTCTCCGCTGGGGCCGTCCGCACGGAGAGCGGTGATATTCTCCTGCGCACGGACAATGAAGCGCGGTCCGGCGACTCGTTCTCAGACATCGTCGTGCTCAGCGACCAGTCCGGCCAGCGTGTAACCCTCGGCGATATCGCTGAAATTAGGGACGGCTTTAGCGAAGACCCGCTGGTGAACACTTACAATGGCCGGCCGGCCGTGTTCCTTCAGATCGACCGCGCCGCCGATGAAGACGCCTTCAAGGTGCAACGGGTCGTTACAGAATTCCTCGCGACCTATAAGCCGTCCTCCGGGATAGAAGTCGTCGTCACAGCGGACACCACAGAGACAATCCGGGACCGGATAAATCTGCTCGCTCGCAACGGCGTGCTTGGCCTTTGTCTCGTCTTCCTGTTTCTGGCGCTGACCTTGGACTTGAGGCTCGCTGTCTGGACCTGTGTCGGTATACCCGTCGCCTTTCTCGGCGGGCTTATCCTTTTTGGCAATCTCACAACGATCAATATGACGAGCCTACTCGGTCTGATCATGGTGCTAGGCATTGTCGTCGATGACGCCATTGTTGTGGGCGAAAACATCTATGACCATCAGATTCGCCATGGCTCGGGAGTCGCGACGGCTGTGGCGGGCACGAAGAGCGTCCTCGCGCCGGTCATCATCGGGGTTATGACGTCGATGATCTCGTTTGCCACGCTGCTGCAGTCGCCAGGCATGATGGGGCAGTTGCTCCAGCCTGTACCGATCGTGGTTCTGAGCGTCCTATTCATCTCGCTGATCGAGGTTTTCCTGATCCTGCCCTCTCACCTCGCTCATGGCGGCGAGTGGAGCGTCGGGGCTATGGCTAAGCTCAAGGGCGCAGTCCATGGTTTCATCGAGAGCGTCCGGGACCGCTTCGTGATCCCCGCTGTCGATTGGACCGTGCGGTTTCCTTATGTGGTTGTCGCTGCTTGTGTCGCCATCCTGGTTGCCGCCGCCGGCCTGCAGACTGGCGGGCACCTTCGGTTTGTCTTCTTCCCCACGGTTGAAAGCGACGAGATTACTGTGTCGCTCGAAATGCCGGCAGGTGTGCCGTTCGAGCAGACCGAAGCCGCCATGGAGCGGGTGGTGGATGCGGCGTTCGTATCGGTGGATGGGCCGAACTCTGACTTGTTCAAATCACTTTCGGTCACGGTCGGCGGTCGACTGGCGTCCGGGTTCGGTACTGATGGGACGATGACGCAGGCCAATATCGCCATGGCGACACTTGAGCTGGCCCCGGCGAGCGGACGCGATCTGTCGGCGACGGAGCTGGAAAGGCGCTGGCACGACGCCGTCGGGGACATTCCCGGCGTAAAGAGCCTGACCTTCGAATCCTCCTCGCTTTCAGGCGGTGCGGACATCAGCTTCAATCTTTCACACGCTGACGGCGCCGCCCTTGAAGCCAATGTCCAGGCGCTGACCGACCGACTTGCCGAAATCGATGGCGTGACTGAGATCGATACGACTGCTGAGCCGGGCAAGCGTCAGATCGAATTCACCCTGACACCAGCTGGATCCGCGGCAGGCCTGACCGTTGCCGATCTCGCACGGCATCTCCGCAGTGCGTATTTCGGTGAGGAAGTGCAACGCTTCCAGCGGAATGGCGAAGAAGTCGAAGTCTATGTGCGTTTTCCGGAAAGCGAACGCCGGAGCCTTGCTGATCTTGCGCGTCTCCGTATTCCACTGGCCGGCGGCGGGACAATCGCGCTCGGTGCGGCGGCGGAGTTCGAAGAAACCCGCAGCTTCGTGTCTATCGACCGGGTGGATGGCCAGCGGATCGTCACCGTGACCGCCGATGTCGACGAGGCGGTTACGACACCGAGCCGGGTCAACGCCTTCATCACGAGCGAAATCATCCCGATCCTGGAGACCGGCGACCGTGGCCTGCGCATCGTCGCCGATGGGCAGACGCGCGATCAGGCAGAAGAACTGCGGTCGCTGTTCCGGAATTTCGCCATTGCGGTGCTGCTCATCTACGTGCTGCTGGCAAGCGTCCTGCGATCCTATGTGCAGCCACTGCTAATCCTGGCGATCATTCCGTTCGGGCTTGTCGGTGCAGTTCTCGGGCACATGGCCATGGGCTATGACATGACGTTCCTCTCCCTCTTCGGAGTCGTTGCACTCGCCGGGGTCATCATCAATGACAGCGTCGTCTTGCTCGACTATTTCAACAAGCTGGAGCGAGAGGGCGGGGACCGTCTGGCTAATATCGTCGAGGCAGTTCGCCGGCGTTTCCGCCCGATCCTGCTGACAACTCTGACCACAGTGCTCGGCTTGCTGCCGATGATCGCGGAGACCAGCATGCAGGCACAGTTCCTGATCCCGATGGCGCTCAGCCTCGGCTTTGGAATCCTGTTCGCGAGCATCGTCATCTTGCTGCTTGTCCCCGCACTTCTCGCGCTGGGGGCGAAGACCACAGCCATTGATGGTGCGGCCGGATCAAACGCCCAAGTTTCGCTTCCCGGCTAACACCCAGCCCATGACATTTACAAACAGAAAGACCTCCCAATGAAACATCTTCAAATTTTCGCGCTCGCCTTACTGGCCGGATGCGCAACTGCAAGCCACGCCGAGCGGGCTGCATTGCTGGATACGTCTATCGAGTGTGCCACGGCAGATGCCGATATTGCCGCTCTGGAAGCCGCCCACCCATCATCGGGTGAGCGTGCTCGGTCGATCCTGCAGAGTGCAACGCCTGTTGGCGTTGTCACTGGCGCAGCCACACGCAGCTATGCCGATCGCGCCTCTGTCGCCGTCGGCAAGACCGGGTCCGAGATCGAGACTCGTATCGCCGAAATCAAACAGCAGTGTCCATCAGCGGGCACCGCAAATCAAACCAAAACCCAAGGATGATCTTACAATGAAACCATACAATTTTTTCGCCGCAGCGGCTGCCATTGGCCTCGCCACGGCCTGTCAGTCCGCCCCCGCGGAACGTGCTACGAGTGCAATTCATGTCGCTGACACGAATACAGGCGAGGGCCAGTTCTTTCCACCGGTCACGGCTGTGGAGGCCCGGCCAGTGCGCTTCGGCGCGATGACCGGCGCAAGCCCGGAGCAGAGGCAGTACTTCACAGACCGGGTAAACATGGAAACATCCGGCCGGGGGCTGACGGCACCCATCGTTGTCCAGAGCACAGGCGTCGACCAAGATGTTCTCGTAGTCATGGTGTCCGGGTTCAATGAACCCCTTACACCTTACATATCGCGCGGCCTGCTTGCCCGCATGACATCGATCATCCGCTTTGCGCCGACCATTGCGGAAATGGGGCTCAGCCAGGAGCTTGATGTCTACGATGTGGCGGCCGTCTTAGGTTTTAAGCAGATCGTGGTGACAGATGGAAAAGAGGTGAGCTACGTCACTAAGCTGGAACTTTAATTCGCTAAATGATTGATGGAGTGTGCTCGCTGTCGGTCGTAGGCAGAACGTGCAAGTACAACCCGAAATAGCGCTACGTATTACTACAAGCCCAATGCACAAAGGTAGTTCAGTATTTGACGTTCGAGGATATCGACCTGTCGAAATTTCCGGAGACTATTGGACTGATCGGGAGACCTCCGGAACAATAATTCTCACCGAACCAACGAACGGAGAAATAGACTCCTACGCCGGAGGAATGCGTCACTACGGACTGACCCTGCCTGATTCATAACATATCAACCAGTCGTTTCCTCGATGAGCCCAAACTGGGTCCAATGTGACGCCTCAGACACCGTTTCCCTTATCCCCGGTCTATCCGAAGGATGAGCTCAAACATTGGGACAAATGAGGAAAACGCCAGTGGCACTTTGCAGATAATCGCGCTTAGACGGGATCTCGTGTATGGTCGACTCAGACCCCACACAGGGAATCCAGCGACCCTTAGCGGCTGAGCCCGAGGTCACGTCCACGCGTCATCTGGACTCCGCGTGAGAGCGACCAGGAGAGGGTAACCTGCCTTGCCCGCATGCCTTCGAGGTCGCGCGCCCATGGGACAAGCGTGAACTGCCTCGCATTTTCGATCCGGGCAAATACCGAACCTTGCCCATCATTGACCGGCACCACCTTGCCGGAGACCTCCCTGCCGGGCTGGTACGGAACATAGGCCATGCCACTTTCTCCGGCATAGGCGCGGCCATAGTCATACATCGACCGGATCTGGAGCTTCTCTATCGCCTGCGGTTCCAGTGCCCCGCTCCGGCCCGCTTGCGCGATACCGCGCGCGACAAGCACGGCCCGGCGCTGCTGCGCAAGCTCGCGCGCCTCGCCGCCAAGGCCGGAATAGCCCACCTGTTGATTGCTCTCGCCAGCCAGATGACGATCGAGCCAGGTCAGGCCTTGCGCGCTGACCTGGGCCTCAAGGGTCATCGTGTCCATTCTGAGCAGCAGTGTAGGCGAGCGTTTGGCGGTGCGAACTGCAACCTCCTCTACGCGTCGGACGAGGTCCGTGCAGCCGTCAAATCGCTCTTCGCCGTCCATCAGGACCAGTGATTGCCTGGACAGGGCAGCCAGTCGGTTGCGGATGAGCCCCAGATCCTTCTCGCTGACGGAAGGGTCATGCTCGCGGTGATAACGCTCTGAATATGTCCCGCCATGTGCGTTTGCGACATCCTCGATAATGCGGTCCATCGCGGATGCGCCGCGTGCGCGGGGTTTGGCCTGGACAAAGTCGCCCGGCTCCAGTCCGGCTGTGTGGCTTGATCCAAGCTCATAGTGGTGCACCCGGCCATCAAGCCCGTCGATGATTGCATGGGAGCGATCCGAGAGCTCGTCATTGCGGACGATCACCAGCAGCTTTCCCGTCACGGCGCGCGGACTTCCCTCCTGCTCGTCTGGCAGGGCTGCCACGCGCTCCAGGCCAGCGACGCTGAGCGCCTTCTCAATCCGCGCTGCGACCAGGTCCCGGCGCTCCAGTGCAGCAAGCTTCTCAGTCAGCCCGGGCTGCACCTGCCAAAGCGTGCCGCCAGCAGGTTCTGCGAGCCCATGGCTTTCAAGAAAGCGGAGACGCGCCTGATAGTGTTCCCGGTGTCGCCGGACCTGGCCCAGATCCACCTCGCCCTTTTCACCTGCCTGACGGGCCAGAACCCGGTCGATCCCGGTCACCCGTCGCTCGCTGATCCCGGCCGAGAGTTTTGCCTCCAGCTCGTGGGCCGTCTGCAGGCCAAGATCGCGGGTCAGGATGGCGCCTGCGCGCTCGCGCATGCCATGGGACAGATAATCCCTTGGAATGACGAGGTCGCGGCCGTCGTCCCGCTTTCCGCTCATCACGATATGCGTGTGGGGATGCTCGGTGTTGAAATGGTCAACGGCGATCCAGTCGAGACGGGTTTCAAGATCGATCTCCATCTGCCCCATGACGTCCCGGATGAAGGGTTTGAGATCATCAAGCTTCTGCCCGTCTTCGGCTGAGACGATGAACCGGAAATGATGGCGGTCATCCTTCGTGTTTTCGAGCCAGCCCTGGCCATCAATGCCCTCGCGCTCTGCGTCATAGAATTCGGCGCGTTCCTGGCCCTTGCCGGCACCGTCTCTTTGCAGATAGCCGAGATGCGCGCGCTGGGCGCCCATGCCGCCTCCGCCAAGCTTCACAAACCTTGCCTGGATGATCGCCCTCCGGCCACCGGCAAAACGGCGCGGGGACGAAGGCGAAGATCTTCGACTGGCATTTCCGCTCGCCCGCGCGCCTTTCAGGAAAGCCCGCATGCTACCCCTGGTGCCGCCGGACCGGTTACCGATCCGCCCGAGCCGTGGCCGGAAGTCGTCATCGCCGCCGCTCATGGGGAGCCGCGCCTGCTACAGGCATAATCGCAGTGCCTATTGGAGATCCGGGCACGAATGCGGCCCATGTGTGTACAAATGGCGCCAAATCCGACTCGCGCGTAATCGCCCATGGTGACTGCGATCCAGCCAATTCCGCGACTCACGCCATCCGCAGCGATGACTCGCGATAATCCCTGATCCCCATTGCCATCCTGTGTCCTCTGGACACGGATGCTTTTATCTTGCGCTACTTCCCTCACTGACTTTTCCACCGGGTCCAGGATTGAGAAATGTGCGAAGCTCATGACAGAGACCTTGCCAGGTCAAGCGAGGCAAACACGTCCGGATCGTAGGTATCGAGCGGAAGATTGCTGGCGATCTGCGCATGCACATGACGCCAATAGGCAGGGTGAATGTCATGCATAACGTGCGCGTCAGAGAGCATATCAATCGCTCGCAGGGCACGCTTGGCGCGGGTCTTTCCGAAGGCGTGGAGCAGTACATGTACGCCGGGTTTGATACCGGGAATTCGGGTCAGTTGCTCTCCCGGATGACCTGCCTCGGCGACCACGACACGCCAGGTTTGTGTGCCAAAGCCATCGCCGCGCCAGCGCACAAAGCCAAAGACCTGACCCGGTTCGAAGAGATGCATTGTGCCCCGATAGGGCAGCCCGCGTGAATGGAAGGCACGGCCAAACAGGAGGCGGTCATTCGCAGATTTACCGCGAACGGTTAGGGTAAGCCTGGTCAATGCGGTCTGATCTGATGCGCCCGACATGACGGTGCGGGATGCATATTTTGCGCCAAACTGGGCAGCCGAGTTCACTTTAAGATAGATTTCTTGCAAGGGATTGCGCCAACCCGGAAGTCTTCCTTGACCAAAACAGCCAATCGATCTGACCGTATTGGGCTGGATGCCAGAGGCGCGCTAATCACAATGCCAAAGTCTGCAGATCATGCAGCGCGCTCGTGATCAGATTGTGAGCTTCTTCATTCTCATCCGGCATCACGATAATCACGGCGATGGTAAGCTTTAGAGCGAGAACTTGGGGTTTGAACACCCAACTCTTCTATCAGGACGTTTTCGCTTTCGGCATTCTCGAATGGGAAGAATGTCCTGTCATTCCAGACAAAGTGTGTGGCCGGGCAAGTACCGACGCCTGGTCCAGCAATCACTCGTCGCCGTACTTGGCAACTCCTTGGCGAACCTGCAGAATCTTGAGATCACAATCTGTGACCTCAAGTTGAAAGCCAAGATCATGAGCCAAGACCTTGTATCCGTGCCCCATGGGATGCCCGTGCAGATCGTCGATGTGACGGGGGTAAGGGTTGTGCTCGATCAGGACCTCGCCAGGTTTTTTGACGTCGAAACCCGTGTGCTCAATCAGTCCGTGAAGCGTCACCTGGAGCGGTTTCCGAAGGGATGGGCGTTCCAGCTAACGAAGGCACAGTTCGACGACTCGAAATCACAGGATGTGATCTCAAGCGGTCAATGGGGGGGGCGCCGTTCGCCGCCATGGGCGTTTACCGAACATGGCGTCGTAATGGTTGCCACGCTCCTCAACTCGCCCCGTGCGGTGGAAGCCAGTCAGTTCATTGTCGAGGCGTTCGTGGAGATGCGATCGGACAAGAAGGGGAAGGCGCTCCTGCCAGCAAGAATGAAATCGGATGCGCTGACGAGTCTTGGGTCGGAGTTCCTGCCAAAGCTGCGCGATCAGTTGTCCGCCATCATGGACATGCAGGCAAATCCAAAGCGGGGTTCGACCTTGCGCGATGAAACCGAGGAGCTGATCGACAAAGGGCTCGCCAACCTCAAATCCCGCCTCGCCAAGGCAGGCTTGGAAAATGAGGAGATCGAGGCGCGTATCCTGAAATTCCTCGCCGAAGCCGAGGAGAGTCGCGCCCGTGCGGCGACCGAGCGGGAAATGACTGAGAAGCAGCGGCTGAAAAACCAGGCCAATCGGCTTCGCCTGCTTATTCGGGCCGAGATTGCAATGAGTGACGGAGACCTTGGAGATTTCCTGAACCTGCTGGATGAACTCGGAGGATGAGTCGGCCGGAATCCGGTCAGGATGCAGTTGCTGACACTTTCAAGCTGCCGGGCCGATGGTACAGAGTTTGCCAAGAAATGTACCCGCAACTGCTTTAAGAAGCCGATGGTGCCGTGACGACGCCTCGCAGGCGTCATCCCCGGTGGGATCAGTCTTTGGGATTCCGGAAGAGGGCATAGCTCCCTGCCCCTAACGAGCGCAAGGTTCGCACAGACCTTGCGAGGACCGATATTCGGATCGGCAAGCGTCAGGCAGACGTATTCCTTGCCGCCGGACTTTGACTTAACAGTTCCCGCACTTCCGTATCCAATGCACTCAAGAGGATGTCGATTGCATCCAGTTCCTTATGCCTCTCGGTCGAAAATCCGCCAAATACGTGGATGCTCTGTTTCAACACCTATAATGATACGGCTCAGAAGCGGCCGACTTGTGCGCTTGCCTGGCTCAACTTAAGAAAGGCGCTGGTGCGTGCTCGTCGAGTGCCATGCTCATTTGGTCCACGGTCACCCAGAGGATGTTCTCTGCATAGCCAGCTTGTCGCAGCAGGAACTCCAGAGCGTTCAGCCTTTTGTAGAGAACAGGTCCTTCCTCTGCCCCCCCGTCGGCAAGTGTCAGGTCGACAATTGCTCTTACCGCTGTCAACACGCCATCCAGGTCTGTAAGGGCGCGTTCGGCGTCCGAGCCAACCTCCCCGAGTGTTTTGATGATTTCCGGCTTATCCGTGGGTTTTTTCCGGGCCTTCTTTCCCATTGCTTATTCCTCAATGAGCGCAGATGTCATCGGTCAGGGTCGTCAGGAAGTAGCCTGCCCCTCCGGAATCTGTTACGCATGAAATTGCACTTTCTGGATAATAAAACACCCGGAGAGAGTCAACTCAAAAGTGGAATAAAAGACATAAAAAGTGTAATTATGATCTCTGCGCAATTGCGAGCCGCCCGGGCAATGCTGAACTGGAGCCAGTCCGAGCTTGCCCTCAGGGCTGATATGTCCGTTGAAACCATCAAGCGCTTGGAAAGCATGCCAGATACCTTAGCCGCAACAAAAGTTTCCACGCTGAACGCAATCACCAGCGCATTTTCCGATGCTGGTGTGGAGTTCACAAACGGAGATGCGCCAGGCGTCAGGTTGCGAAAGAAATAAGAAGCACCCACACGCGCAAATCGGGAGGCAGCTCAGCTCGGTGGCTTGGCATTAGGGCTGACTTTGTTCGGCCGATGTGGCTCGGCACTGTGAATCAGCCAGTTGTGGCCGGGTACCCCATCAACGAATGGCAAGCAATCTCGCCCAAGATGCGAAGCGCTTCCAAGAAAGTTTCGAGTGATGCTGCCCGGCTAGTTCCCACAGTATGAGCACGGCGCCGGAAATGACCGCTCTGCCCAAATAAGCAATGTTGAGGCTGTCAAGAATTTGGTCCGTTCTCCGCCCTCCAGCCGTTCTGGAGAATCGACAGCTTGATCCCGAAAGCACGCGTAATCGGGTTCAGTGACGAGAGTTCAGCTCCCATTAAGATGCAGACTTTGAGCTGCAGCACATGGGAGATTATGAGCTATTTTGCAGGACTGGATGTCTCGCTGCGGGCGGTGTCGATCTGTGTGATCGATGAAAACGTCAAGATCGCATTCGAGCGATCGGTCCCATTTGAGATTGAAGATGTGGTCGCCTGTTTGCGATCTGTCGGTGGGTTCGTTGAACAAGTTGGCTTTGAAGCCGGCGTGATGAGCCAGTATCTGTATCGCGGTCTGGTGACGGCGGGCTTCGACACGATTTGCATGGAGGCCCGCCAAGTCGCGGTGGCACTGTCTGCAATGCGCAACAAGACGGATAAGAACGATGCGCGGGGGATAGCGCAGGTGCTGCGATCTGGCTGGTTCAGCGAGGTCCACATCAAGAGCTGCGACAGCCCCTATGACCGCGCTTTGCTGACATCACGCAAGACGGTGCTGCGCAAATGCATCGTCCTGGAACAAGAAGTCCGTGGTTTGATGAGGGCCTTCGGTGTGCGCCTGCCGTCCACGCTCTCGCATCGCCAGTTCGAAGAGACTGTGCTTCCGATTATCGAGGACGACGACCGGATCGCCTATGCACTGATGCCGATGATAGAGGCCTGGAGATCGCTCTATGAATCCTTCCTTGAGCTTGACCGACGGGTGAAGGCGACGGCTCGCAAGGATCCGATCTGCCTTCTGCTATGACAGCACCTGGGGTGGGGTCGATGACGGCACTCACGTTCAACGCAGCTGATGATGACCCATCGCGGTTCAAGTCGTCTCGGATCGTCGGTGCGCACTTCGGTCTGACACCGAGGCGGTTCCAATCGGGAGAGAAGGATCAGACTGGTCACATCTCGCGCGCTGGGGACGCTGATGTGAGGGAAGCACTGTACTCGGCTGCTAACTCGCTGCTGATGCGCACCAAAACGCCACATCTGAAGTCGTGGGATATGCGCCTTGTGCGAAGCCGAGGCCGACGCCGCGCGACCGTCGCACTGGCTCGCAAGCTTGCTGTCATCCTGCATCGTATGTGGGTTGATGGGAAAGAGTTCCAACTGACCGGAATGGAGGTCCACACATGAGATAAGACCTCCACTCGTTCAGGTGGGATCGTCCAGCTTGGACAAGGTCCGTGGATGACGCCGATTATGTCTGCTGTGCCCAATTGAGAGCACGTCCGAAAGCAAGGCGCTCCACGACCAATCCGACACATGCCTGCAGCGGATCAGACACCTAGTCTGCCCTCATCCGACTGCGAAGAGAAGCGTGACCCAAGCAGTGACGAGCAAACCCGCCAGAAAACTAAAATCAGGAGCTTGACTGAAACACCCGATTAGAGAAGCAGACATTGGGCCTGCGGAACCCCTAGTAGCTTCCGGCCCCATATCGCATTTGAGACCGCAGATGCCGATTGCGATTTCTGGCAAAGGCATTTCGAGTGTAAACCCCTGTTTCTCCCATGCGATTATGCAGGGCGTAGACGCTGTTCCGATATCGAGATCAGGGCGGCCAGGACTCCTCCGATGCTTGCAATAAGCGCTCCCGCGACGCCAATCATCGATAGTCCGGAGGCCGAAATTGTAGCCCCACCGACCGCTGCACCGATCCCTTGCCCGAAGAAGACCATCGAACCGTTGAGCGCAATAATGAGAGGCCGCGCTTGAGGTGCGGCCTGCTCGAAGATTTTCGTTTGCACAATAGGCGCGCGGGCGAAGAGTGCCGCTGCACCCGTCGCCGTAGTTGCTGCGAGAATTGCGACTGCGGCTATATCAGCCGATGGCGGCCCGTTCAGCATTTGCGCGGTATATGCCGCAAGCGTGAAAGCAGAAATGAAAAAGCTCGCGGCGAGCACGGTAGAAGCACTCTTCCTGTCAGCCGCGCACCCCCCAATGATGATTCCGATCAGGCTGCCGACGCCAACGAAGGCCTGCATCGCGCCTACGCCCGCGCCCGTTATTCCTGTGATGGCCGTGACAACTGGGCCATAGTACGCAACGACCGTAAATGTAGAAGCAAACCCCGTCAGCGTCAGAATGAGATAAGCGCCGAGGGAGGAGGGTATATTGCCTCGAAAGCGACCGCGCGGCTGCATTCCGCCTCTCACGGTGGGCAGCACAAGGCGAATCATAACGGCCGTGCCTGCAGCCATGACCGCGGCAAAGGCGAAGGTTCCGCGCCAGCCTGTGAATTCCCCGACGACGCTACCCGCGGGAATGCCGAGAACAAATGCCAGAGTCATGCCACTTAGCACTACTGCCATGGCTCTGCCTCTTTGCTCAACCGGAGCAAGTTCGGCGGCTGCAATCGATGTGATCGGACCGACAAGCCCGGCGGCGACGCCGCAAGCAATGCGCACAGCCATCAGCATCGAAAGGCTTTGGGCCAGCGCCGCGAGGACATTGAGAAGCGCAATGAGGAAGAGGCCGGTCGTGATGAGGCTTCGCCGCTCGAAGCGGGAAACGAGCCCCGCAAGAATAGGTCCGCATACCGCATAGGTCAAAGCAAACGCCGCAGCGATCTGCCCAGCTGCCGCCACTGGTACGTCGAGATCCCTTGCGAGAGCGTTCAGGTGGCCTGCATAAACATAGGCCTCCGTGCCCATAGCAAAACTCGCAAGTGCCAAAACGTATATACGCTTGTCCATACTAGACTCCGGCTAAACTTCGCGCTCGCCAACATTCCAGCTTCAGCCTGGAAGCCGGAGCATCTTTCGCAAACTCCTGTCGAATGCGGCAGATGGAACGAAACGGCGCAGGAAGCTGACCTGGCGCGCCTGTTTTCCTGCCGGGTACTGCAGCTTCGGTGTGGCATCTGTCGCGGCCTTGAGGACGGTTGCTGCGACTGTGTCGGGCGTATCGCCCTGTTGCATTGCTTTTTCTATGACCGTGGTCATCCCCGCTCGCGCAGCACCATAGATCTCGAGCATTTGGTCGGGCGGAATAAGGCTCTCTTCGAATGCCGTGCGCGTATAGGCCGGCTCGACAAGGACGACGCGAATGCCGAACGTTCGCACTTCATGATCCAGCGATTGGGAGTAGCCTTCAATGGCATGCTTAGTCGCCGCATAGAGCGAAAAATATGGCGCCGGAATAAATCCCTGCGCAGAGCTTATATTGACGATTCTGCCACTTCCCCGACGGCGCATGACCGGCAACACCGCTTTCGTCATGCGAAACACGCCAAACACATTCACATCAAACAGCGCTTTTGCCTGCGTAAGAGAAGATTCCTCGGCGCCACCAAAGATTCCGATACCGGCATTGTTTATGAGCAGATCAATTTGCCCGGCTTCTTTCAGAACCTGCTCGACGAGCGTCGTAACGGATGCATCATCTGTCACGTCGCAGGTCAGCATGGTGACGCCGGCGGGGCCCTCGACTGTCGAACGGCGACTTGTTCCAAAAACCCGATAGCCCGCCTCTTGAAGGGATATGGCCGTTGCCCGGCCGATACCAGAGGAAGCCCCGGTTACCAGAGCGACGCCACGATAGGTCTTGTTCATCGATCTTACCTTTCTTGTGTTGCGCCCTGCGCGGGCGTGCTCGTTCGCCCCCGTCGGGATCAGATTAGGCAGTTCATATTAGAGGCTAAGAAAAAGGGCCCTCGCACTTTGGCGAGGGCCAGTGCTGACGTTCGTCCAACGGAGAAAAGAATCGTCAGTAACTGATGCAAACTCATGAGGTGTATCACCTGCCCGCATTCTCAAGCTCGCGAACCCGAATCAGGGTCGTCGCCTGCGGTCGCTGAAGGACGAATACTCTCAGCTGCCGCCTGTAGGATCTGTTCCGACAACTTCTTGTCATTCACAGCTCGAGACAGAATGACGGCGCCGGTCATCGTGGAAAGAACGGCCATGGCGTTGCCGGTCACCCGTTGGTCACCGGACTCTCCAATCAGCTGGCCAAGGGACTCTATGAGCCCCCTGATGCCGGCTTCAAACGGTGCTTTCACTTCATTGCTCTGCCTTGAGGCGTCAGCGCCAAGCGCGACGATCGGACAGCCTTCCGTAATCTCGTCGCGATGGCCCGTGCTGAGATACAAGCCCAGCATGGCACCGAGCGGATCTTCGGGGTTCTCTGCCACGGAATCTGCCCACCGCTTCGCGGCCTCTTCAAACGCACGCTCTGATGCCTGCGCCGCCAGATCCTCTTTCGAGGCGAATTGCTTGTAGAAGGCCCCTTGTGTCAGACCGGCGCCCTTCATCAGATCCTTGAGGCCGACGCCGTCGAAGCCGTGTTTACGGAAGAGCTGGCTTGCCACAGTGATCACGTTTTCCCGGTTCTTTTCAGCCTGAGCGCGGCTCACTCTCATGCTCGATCTCCATTTTTTAGCTTGCGGTCATAATCTAACTACTCCATATAGATGTCGAACGCAATCTATTTTTTGAGTGAGAAAATCATGAAGCGGACCAAAATTCATGCAGAGGACCGCCAAGGCGGGCTATGGGCGGAAGAGCCGCTCTTGCCATGACAGCCTATACGTTCGGCGCGCGCCATCCGGCAGTTGCGAGACAGCGGCCTTCTCCCCGTCCTGTCCTGGTGGCAGGAATACTGCTCGCCCTAACCGGCTGTGCAGCGGGCCCTGACTATGCGGCACCGGATCCTGGTCTCGCGCGCTTCCACGGCGCTGGCGCCGCTGCCTCCCAGGCGGTGCCAGCGCCGATTCCCGAGATTGACCATTGGTGGCGTGAGTTCGACGATCCGGAACTGACGCGTATTGTTGAACGAGCCCTTGATCAGAACCTCGATCTGGCGGCTGCGCTTGCGCGTGTCGAGCAGGCGCGCGCCGCCGCCCGGGGGGCGGGTGCCCGGCTTCTACCGAGAATCGATGCGACGGCGCAGGCCAGCCGGCAGCGCCAGTCGCTTGAGAGCCCGACAGGCTCCATTGCCCGCAATTTTCCCGGCTATGAGCGCGATCAGTCGCTCTATGATGCCGGCGCTGCCGCGAGTTGGGAGATCGATCTGTTCGGCGGATTAAGGCGCACCGCAGAAGCGGCAAGCGCCGAAGCTGAGGCGGCAGAAGCTGCGCGGCTGGGGACGCGCATAACCGTCGCTGCAGATTCCGCAGACGTCTATCTCCGTATCCGCGGCGCTCAGAGACGCATGGCACTCGCGGTCGAGCAGGTTTCGACCAATGCCCGCCTCCTGGACCTTGTTCAACGCCGTTTCGAAAAAGGCCTCGCCAGTGATCGTGAAGTTGCGCAAGCCGAGGCACTTCTGGCTGGCGCGCGTGCCTCGCTTCCGCCATTGCAAATCGAACTTGAGGCTCAGTTGAACCGGCTTGACGTGCTGATGGGTGCCCAGCCAGGGACCTATGCGGCGAGGCTCCGCGCAAATGGAGTTATTCCGTCTGCGCCAGCCATCGCGAGTGCAGAACCCGTCGATGTCCTGCGCCGGCGCCCGGACATCATCGCAGCCGAGCGCCGTCTGGCAGCGGCCAATGCCCGGATCGGCGCAGCGATTGCAGATTATTATCCCAAGGTCTCCCTTTCCGCACTGCTCGGTTTTCAGAGTTCAACACCTGCAGATCTGTTTCGCGACTCGACTTTCCAGCCCCAGGGCCTGCTCGGCATGCGCTGGCGCTTGTTCGATTTCGGAAGGGTCGATGCAGAAGTCGCTGCGGCGAGAGGCGCGGAAGCCGAAGCTCTTGCCGTTTACCGCCAATCGGTGCTGCGCGCCGCAGAGGACGTTGAGAATGCCTTTACAGCCCTTGTACAGCTCGAGGCGCTTGAATCGGAACTTGAACAGGAAGTTGCCGCCCTGCAACGGGCGCGCAACCTCTCCCAAACCGCCTATGAAGGCGGCATCATTCCGCTGACCGATGTTCTCGATACAAACCGTCAAAAACTCGCCGCAGAAGACGCACTTGCAAGAGCGCGTGCCGATGCAGCCCGATCGGCCGTCTCGGCGTTCCGTGCGCTTGGTGGCGGCTGGCCGTCAGATACCGACTCTTTCCTGGAGATTACAGATGTCCGTAAAAAATAGAGCCGGCCTCGCCGCAGGGCTGGCTGGCGTAACGTTAAGTCTTGCAGGATGCGATTCTTCGGCCCTCGCCGTCGAAGATGCACGCCTAGAGGCTCCCATGGTCCGGATCGCCGAAGCAGAACCGGCCGGTTCTGCCGAGCGCGTCTTCACGGGCCTCATCAAGGCCAGGGTTGAAACGAACCTGACCTTTCGCGTTGCAGGACAGGTGACAGAGCGCCTGGTCGATACCGGCGATGTCGTCAGCGCCGGTCAGCCCCTGATGCGTCTTGACCGGACTGATTATGAGCATGCGATCGCAGCACAGCGGGCCAATGTCGTCGCGGCAAACGCCCGATTGACGCAAGCCGCCGCGGACGAGGCGCGCTACGCCTCTCTCGTCGCATCCGGCGCGGTTTCTGACTCAGCCTATGATCAGGCCAAGGCGGAGGCGGACAGCGCGCGGGCCCTCTTCCAAGCGGCTGCCGCGCAATTGAAGGTGGCGGAAAATGAAGGGCGGTATTCAACCCTTGTTGCCGACGCCGGGGGCGTCATCATGGATACCTTCGCAGAACCGGGGCAGTTCGTGACGGCCGGACAGGTTGTCATGCGGGTCGCCGAAGCCGGCCCCCGCGAAGCCGCCGTCTATCTGCCTGAAACCCTGCGGCCCTCAATTGGATCCGCCGCCGAGGTCAGCCTCTACGGCGACCAAGCCCGGATTCCGGCGCAGCTGAGACAGCTTTCCGAAACGGCTGATCCGGCCACCCGTACGTTCGAGGCGCGCTATGTGCTGGACCATGGGACCGCAACACCACCGCTTGGCGCTACCGCCACAGTACGCCTCGAGCGTGAGACCGGCGATCAGCAGGTCGAGACCCCGCTCGGCGCCCTGCTCGACGACGGCGATAAGACCGGCGTCTGGGTCCTCGACGAGGCCAGTTCAACGGTCAGCTTTCGACCCGTGACGCTGGTCCGCATGACGAGCGAAACAGCCATCGTATCGGGACTCGCGCCCGGAGAACCGATCGTTTCACTGGGCGCCCATCTTCTGAAAGAAGGGGAACGGGTCAGAACTGCGACAGATGCGGGAGACGCAGAATGAATCTCAACCTCTCCGCACTCGCTGTCCGCGAACGGGCCGTCACTCTCTTCTTCATCATTCTGCTCGCGGTCGCGGGCATATTCGCCTTCGTCAATCTGGGGAGAGCTGAGGACCCTGGGTTCACAATCAAGAACCTGACCGTCACAGCCGCCTGGCCGGGTGCGACGGCCCGGGAAATGCAGGATCTTGTCGCTGAGCCGCTGGAGAAGCGTCTGCAGGAACTTGCCTGGTATGACCGTGTGGAGACGACCACCCGGCCGGGCTATGCGTTTCTGACACTCACCCTGAAGGACAACACCCCCCCTACGGAAGTGCCGGAAGAATTTTACCAAGCCCGGAAAAAGCTTGGCGATGAAGCGAGGAACCTGCCCGCCGGCGTCTACGGCCCCTTCGTCAATGATGAGTACTCCGATGTGAGCTTTGCGCTTTATGCGCTCAAGGCCAAAGGCATGCCGATGCGCGAACTGGTCCGGCGTGCCGAGACGATCCGGCAGGACCTCTTGCGCGTTCCGGGGATCGAGAAAATCAATATTGTTGGTGAACGTCCCGAACAGATATTTGTCGAATTTTCATACGCGAAACTCGCGACCCTCGGCATCTCGGCGCAAGATATCGCAACCGCCTTGCAGCGCCGGAACGTCCTCTCCTCGGCCGGTTCGGTCGAAACTGACGGACCGCGGGTATTCATCCGGATAGATGGCGCCTACGACACCGTGGACGAGATTGCCGGAACGCCGATTGTCGCGAACGGACGTTCGCTGAAACTGTCCGACGTGGCCGACGTCCGACGCGGTTACGAGGATCCCCCAAGTTATATAATCCGAAACCAGGGCGAGCCCACGATCATGCTGGCCGCGGTGATGAAGAAAGGCTGGAACGGTCTGACGCTCGGCAAAGCTCTGGAAGAGAAATCCAGCGAAATCGCCGACACGCTCCCACTCGGCATGACGCTCGACAAAGTGTCCGACCAGGCCGTCAACATCACCCACGCCGTCGATGAATTCATGATGAAATTCGCCATGGCGCTCGGCGTCGTACTATTGGTCAGCCTGCTCAGCCTCGGCTGGCGCGTCGGCATCGTCGTAGCCGCGGCCGTGCCGCTGACGCTCGCCGCCGTCTTTCTGATCATGCTGCAGACCGATCGCTTCTTTGACCGCATTTCGCTCGGTGCCCTTATCCTTGCTCTCGGACTTCTTGTCGACGACGCCATCATTGCCATCGAAATCATGGTGGTGAAGATGGAAGAAGGCATGGATCGCCTCAAGGCGGCGGCCTACGCCTGGAGTCATACGGCAGCACCGATGCTATCCGGAACGCTTGTCACCGTCATCGGGTTTCTGCCCGTTGGATTTGCACCTTCCGGCGCTGGCGAATATGCTGGCAGCATCTTCTGGGTTGTCGGCTTCGCGCTCATCGTCTCCTGGATCGTTGCGGTGATCTTCACACCCTATCTCGGTGTGGTGATGTTGCCGGCAATCAAGCCTGTCGAAGGCGGCCATGAGGCGATTTACGATGGGCCGAATTACCGGCGCTTGCGAGGGACCATCAGCTTTGCAGTGCGCCATAAATTCCTGACGGTCGCGATCGTCGGGATTGCCTTCGTCGTCTCCGGCGTTGGCATGGGCCAGCTAAAGCAACAATTCTTCCCGACATCGGATCGTCCTGAAATTCTTGTGGAAGTGCGTCTGCCGGAAGGCAGTAGCATCGAGGCCACAAACGAAGCCGTCTTAAAGCTCGAGCACTGGCTCGGCGAGCAGGACGAAGCAGAGATCGTTACCAGCTATATCGGTCAGGGCGCGCCCCGCTTCTTCTTCTCCATGGCGCCGGAACTTCCTGATCCGGCCTTTGCTAAAATCGTTGTCTTGACGGTGGATGCAAAGTCCCGCGAAGCATTGAAGCATAGACTACGCGAAGCTGTGTCCAAGGGTCTCGCGCCGGAGGCATTTGTACGCGTCACACAGCTCATGTTCGGCCCCCCCACGCTGTTTCCAGTGGAGTTCCGGATCATGGGCCCGGACCAAGCGGAACTGTATAGGATTTCCGAAGAGGCCTTGGACATCATGCGGAGCGTACCGGAAGTGCGGCAGGCCAATCGAGATTGGGGAGATCGTGCCCCTGTGCTTCGCTTTGTTCCGGATCAGGAGCGGCTCAATCTCATCGGCCTCACCTCTGCGGACGTCAGCCAGCAACTCCAGTTCCTGCTGAGCGGTGTCGTCGTGACTGAAGTGCGCGAAGACATCCGGGACGTCGCCGTAGTCGCGCGAAGTGCGGGTTCCGAGCGGCTGGATCCTGCGCGCCTTGCGGATTTTTCCCTGACAACCCGCGATGGGCGTCAGATACCACTGGACCAGATCGGCCATTCTGAATTCGGCTTTGAAGAGCCCATATTAAAGCGCCGCGACCGCACGCCGGTGATCACGGTCCGGTCGGATCTCAATGAGGCCAGTCAGCCCCCTGAGGTTTCCAAGGATGTCCTCGAGGCCTTGCGGCCGCTGATTGCAAAGCTTCCAGTCGGCTACCGCATCGAAATGGGCGGATCGATCGAGGAAGCCGGGAAGGCGAACGTGGCGCTGGCAAAAATCTTTCCTGCCATGATTGCCGCAATGCTGATCGTCATCATGCTGCAGGTGCGGTCGTTCTCAACCATGACCATGGTCATGTTGACCGCACCGCTGGGCCTCGTAGGCGTGGTGCCTGCTCTGCTTCTCTTCAACCAGCCGTTCGGGTTCAATGCCATCCTTGGATTGATCGGCCTCGCCGGTATCCTGATGCGCAACACGCTCATCCTGACCGAGCAGATCAAGGAGAACCGCGCAGCGGGGCTTGATGATTTCCACGCCGTCATCGAGGCCACCGTACAACGTACGCGACCTGTCCTTTTGACCGCGCTCGCGGCGGTTCTTGCCTTCATCCCGCTAACGCACTCGGTCTTTTGGGGATCGCTCGCCTATACGCTGATAGGAGGCACGGCGATCGGCACATTTCTGATTCTCCTGTTCCTACCAGCGCTCTATGCCGTGTGGTTCGGGATCAGGCCGCCTGTGGAAAAGTCCCAATCGCCAACGGTGTTTGGTGATGAACTGTGCGGGCCATGAATGCGGCGGAATGATGGGCCGTCAAACCACCTCGAACCATACATTGAAGCGAGTGTCCGCGTTTGGCGAATTTCTGTCTTTCGAGACTTGGCTCGCCAACGTCTCCTCTCGGGATTAAGCGGAAGCGCCCACGCAGCCGCCATAGATTCTTTCGACCCCACGATTGATTATCGGGCGTACTCAGACTGATACGCAGCTGACACGCAAACTCTGCAAATGAACGATTTTGCGTGTCAGTCTGTGATCGCGAAAGATCATAAGTGCGTTGTTTTTATTGTGGAAGTCATTCGTCGCTCTCGTCCTGATCCGACTCATAATCGCGAGGTCGGGAGTTCAAGTCTCCCCCGAACCACCATTCAGGCGCGCTTGGCACCCAGTTCCCAGCCTGTCTCCTCGTCTGCCATCAGCACGTCCGCCAGTGTCGCCACCAGCGCGCGCGGACGAATCGGCTTTTCGATGAGGGCCGTGAAGCCGGCCCGTTCGCAGGCGCTCTTGCGTTCGGCGCTGATATCGGCCGTGACGGCGAGGATGGGGGCAAGCTGGTTGGGACCGCTGGTGCTGCGCAGGGTACGCACGATGGTCTCGCCGCTGCCGCCCGGCATGTGGATGTCGGCGAGGATGGCCTGGTAGGGCGTTTCGCCGGCGCGCAGGATGGCATCGGCGGCGTTCTGGACGATCTCCACCTGCCAGCCCGCCGCTTTCAACGCCTGGGACATGACGAAGGCACTGATCGCGTGGTCTTCGGCGATCAGGATATTGCCCAGGGTCAGACTGCGCATGCGCGGCTTGTGAGGCACATCGACGGCCAGGCGCGGCCCGGCACGCAGCACCGGAATCGTGACCGTGAACACTGTCCCGCCGCCGGCATTGTCGTCGAGCTTGATCTCGCCGCCGAGCAGTTCGGTCAGGCCCTTGGCAATGGACAGGCCGAGACCTGATCCGCCATGTGTCTGGGCCGTGGAAGCCCGGGCCTGTTCGAAGGCCTTGAACAGGCGGGCCTTGTCCACATCGGAGATGCCGCAGCCGGTGTCGGACACAGTCATGCGCAGCTTGAGATGGCCGGCGGCCTCGAGCGTCGCGAGCGTCACGCTGACATGGCCCTGCTCGGTGAATTTCAGTGCATTGCTCATCAGGTTGAACAGGATCTGGCGGACGCGCATGGCGTCGGACTCGACGCGCATCACGCTATGGGACTCGACATGAATCCGCAGGTCGAGCCGCTTGCCGGCGATACGCGACTGCCAGAGGTCGCGCGCTTCGGCGGCGAACGCGTGCAGGTCGAACGGAACGGGACAGACAGGCAGCTTGCCAGCCTCAAGGCGCGACAGGTCCAGCAGGTCGCCCAGCAAGCGGTCGAGATGGTTGCCGCTTTCGCTGATCGTGCGGGCGAGGCGGCGCGGTTCGGCCCCGCAGACCGTGTCCTGCAGGAGGTCTGCGACACCGAGTATGCCGGTCAGGGGCGTGCGGATTTCGTGGCTGAGAAAGGCGAGGAAACTGGACTTGTCCCGGGCCACATCGCGCGCCCGGGCAGTGGCCTGTTGGAGGCGCTTACCGGCGGCCTGCATGGCACGGGCCCTGAGCGCGTTCTCCTGCGCAACGGCGGCAAGGATGGCGCCCGGCGTGACGAGGCCCCTGTAACGCCCGTCATGCAGCACGATCACGCCATCGGTGAGGGCCGACGTGTTGCCGTCAGCCGCAAGTTTGGCGATGAGCGCAACCGTCGTGCCAGTGTCCGCCATGACCGGTTTCGGGGTCATGAAATGGCTGACCGGACGGTCGGCCGCGACGTCGCGGCCGCCGGGGCTGGCAAGAACTTCCGTCAGGCGCGCACGTGTGACCTGGCCAAGTGCGGCGCCGTTCATGACGACGGGCAAGGCGAACAGGGACGGGTCTGACAGGAACAGGCCGAGCGCAGCCGAGGCTGACATGTCCGCCCCGATCGGCGCAACGCCAATCGCAATATCCTCTACACGTACTGGCATCGTTCGAGAATGCGCCCCTCACCCGTTAAGCGGACATTCTCCCTGATATTCGTTTACGCGCCGCAAACGGTTTCCTAACGGATTGTAAACCATGCGGAGGCGGTGAGGCGGGGTGCGCGCAGGTCCGTGGCGCGGGGGCGGCACGTGGGCGCCAGAGGTATGGCAGGACCGAGCCATCCCGGCCCGGTCCGCGCGTGTCAGAGGCTAGTCCAAGCCGCCCGACGGGCGGCCCGGTCTTATTTGATTTCGCCCTGGTTCGTGACGATCTTGCTGACCAGGCCGTATTTCACGGCTTCCTCGGCGCTCATCCAGAAGTCACGGTCGGTGTCCTTCTTGATCTGCTCGAGCGACTTGCCGGTGGCATCGGCGAAGATCTGGTTCAGGCGTTCGCGCATCTTGAGGATTTCGCGGGCCTGGATCTCAACGTCCGTCGCCTGGCCGCCAACGCCGCCACGCGGTTCATGCAGCAGGAAGCGGGTGTTCTTCAGGGCGAAGCGGTTTTCCTTCTTCGCGGCCGAATAGATCAGCGCGCCCGCCGAGGCGACCCAGCCTGTGCCGAGCACTTGCACCGGCGCAGTGACAAACTTGATCATGTCATGGATCATGTCGCCGCTTTCGACGTGGCCGCCGGGCGAGGAAATGACGAGCAGGATCGGCTCCTTGGGGTTCGCAGACGACAAGGCCAGCAGGCGTTCGCAGACGCGCTTGGCCTGTTTGAAGTCGATCCCGCCGGTCAGCAGGATGGTGCGGGCCTTGAAGAGGGCTTCTTCAAGGAACGCATTCGGCTCGCCCATTGGCGGGCTTTCGGCTTCTTCGTCGTCGAGGTGGGAATAAGGTGACATGTCATCTCCGGACAGGGGATTCTGAATTGACGCTATAGGTGAGGCGCACTGGCGTCCGGGTCAAGGCTGGAGAGGTTAAACCCGTGGAAAACGCTGTATTTGCTGGAGTGTGGGATTCGCAGCCTCACGCGGCTTCGGCGACGATCCTCGCGACGTCTTCGGCGTAGCGCTGGGCCTTTTTCTCGCCAACGCCGCTGATCTGGCGCAGGGCATCAGGCGTGGCAGGGCGTTCGCGGGCGATCTCGGCCAGGGTACGGTCATGGAAGATAACGTAAGGCGGGACGCCCCGTTCCTTGGCGGTATCGGTCCGCCAGAGGCGGAGGGCATCGAACAGGTCCTGGTCGCGGCCCGACAAGTCGGCGAGCGCGGCGGCGGAAGCCACGCTGCGTGACTTGGACGGCTTCTTGCGGGTGGCGGTGACGTCTTCGCGCAGCATCAGGGTGCGGTCGCCCTTGAACAGGGCGCGGGCGGCCTCGCCGTCGGGCACGATAATGCAGGGGCGCATCGTGTCGCCGCCTTCAGCCAGCATGCCGTCGAACAGGAGCGCATCAAAGACGCGGTCCCAGCCCGCCTTGGAGAGGTCTTTCCCCACGCCGAACGTGGACTGGGTGGAGAGGGTTTCGTCGAAGCCGTCCTTGGTCGTGCCCATCAGGTGCAGGATGAGACGCCCCCGGCCCACTTTCTGGCCGCAGCGGATGACGGCGGAGACGGCCATCTGGGCCCAGCGAGTGGCGTCATGCGCCTGGCCCGGCTCTGACGTGCAGACATCGCAGACGCCGCAGGGTTCGACCTTTTCCTCGCCGAAATAGCGCCGGACCGCGCCGCGGCGGCATTCGTCGCCATTGAAGAAGGCGAACAGCTGGCGCGTCTTGGTCAGCTGGACGCGCTTGACCTCTTCGGGCGCATCGCCCTGATGCGTCCATGACAGCGAGCGGGCCATGTCGGACGGGCCATAGAGGGCGATACCCTCGGCGGGTTCGCCATCGCGCCCGGCCCGGCCGACTTCCTGCCAGTAGGCTTCAAGCGTCTTCGGCGGATCGGCATGGATGACAAAGCGCACGTCCGGCTTGTCGACGCCCATGCCGAAGGCGACCGTGGCGCACATGACAAGGCCGTCTTCGAGGAGGAAGCGGCGCTGGCGTTCCTGGCGCACATTCGCGTCGAGGCCGGCATGATAGGCCTGCGCGGGCACGCCGGCGCGAACGAGGGCCTCGGCAACCTCTTCCGTGCCCTTGCGCGTGGCGGCATAGACAATGCCGGAGACACCGCCGCGCGCCTTGACCAGCTGCACGACACGCGCCGTGCGGCCGCCGCCCTTGGGCTCGGCCGAGAGGGTGAGGTTGGGGCGGTCGAAGCTGGCCACGTGGAGCGCGGGATCGGTCAGCTGCAGCTGGGCGAGGATATCGTCGCGCGTGCGCGCATCGGCCGTGGCCGTCACGGCGAGGCGGGGCACGCCGGGGAAGAGTTCGCGCAGGCGGCCGAGGGCGCGATAGTCGGGGCGGAAATCATGGCCCCACTGGCTGACGCAGTGGGCCTCGTCGACGGCGATGAGGGAGATATTCATGCCGGCAAGGCGCTGGGCGAGATTGGTGCCGAGGCCTTCGGGCGAGACATAGAGCAGGTCCATCTCGCCGCGCTCGGCCGCTTCCAGCGCCTCGGCGCGCGCGGTGAAATCCATCGAACTGTCGAGCCGCTCGGCCCGCACGCCGACCTGTTTCAGGGCGTCCACCTGGTCCGACATGAGCGCGATCAGGGGCGAGACGACAATCGCACAGCCGGGACGGATCAGCGCCGGGATCTGGTAGCAGAGCGACTTGCCGCCGCCGGTGGGCAGGACGGCGAGGGCGTCGCGGCCTTCCAGCACGTCGCTGATCACGTCTTCCTGCAGGCCGCGGAAGGCCTTGAAGCCGTAGACGCGCTGCAGGATGGCGCGGGCATCCGTGATCTGGGGGCTGGGAGGCATGTTTCGTGTTGTGGGGCTGCGGGTGAGTCGGGGCAAGAGGGCTGGCGCTGTTTTCGGTGCTTTGGTCGCCCCATACGCAAAGTGCATAAATGTGATCCGTCCGCCGCCCTACACCGGATTTCCGGACATGCCATATTATCTCCAACGCAACACTAACGCACGGAGCCTGACAATGATCGACATTAGACGCTTTGATGAGCTTGGCCGCTTCAGCAACGAGTGGCTGAACGCCAATTACCATTTCTCCTTCTCCGGATACCACGACCCGGCCCGCATGGGCGAAGGCGCGCTGCGAGTGTGGAACGATGACACGATCCAGCCCCATACCGGCTTCCCGCCGCACGGGCACCAGTCGATGGAGATCATCACCTATGTCCGCACCGGCGCGATCACGCACAAGGACTCGCTGGGCAATCATGGCCGCACCGAAGCCGGTGACGTGCAGGTGATGAGCGCCGGCAGCGGCGTGCAGCACGCCGAGTGGAACGAGGAAGACGAAGCCACGACCCTGTTCCAGATCTGGATCCAGCCGCGCTCTGCCGGTGGCAGCCCAAGCTGGGGCGCGCGCAAGTTTCCGAAGGGCGAACGGTCCGGCAACTGGACCGTGCTCGCCTCCGATGACGGCGCGAACGACAGCCTGGTGATCAACCAAGACGCCAAGGTCCTGGGCGCAACCCTCAAGGCCGGCGAGACGCTGACCTATGACATGCGTGCCGGGCGACACGGCTATCTCGTGCTGGCGGCCGGATCGGCACGCCTCAACGGCGAGGTGCTGCAGGCCCGCGACGGCGTAGCGATCACGGGCGCGGAAAGCCTTGAGCTGCAAGGCATCGACAATGCCGAGATCGTCTTTGTCGATACGGTCTGAGCGCCACGCGCTCACAGCGCTGTGACTTCAGGAACAGGTGGCGGCATGGTAAGTTATGGATCTGGAACATTCAGGAGGATGACCCAATGAAATACGCATTTGCCGCCGCAGCCCTGGCTCTCATGGTCGCGCCCGGCGCGTTGGCCACCGAGATTGTGGTCGGTTACTCGCAGGACTTCCAGGAGGCGCTCGAGGACGATTACGGTGTCAGGGAAGGCACGTACCTGACCGAGAGCATCAAGGAAGACCTGATGCGCGAATTCAAAAAAGCCGGCATCGATGTTGATCACGTCACGGTCACGATCGAACGCGCCGTGCCGAACAAGCCGACGATGAAGCAACTCGGCGACAAGCCCGGCCTGGACTATGGCGCATCGGTCAGCATTGGCGGGATGGAATTGTCCGCAACAGCGTTCGACGCCAGTGGCGTCGAGATGGGCAGCCTGACCTATGACTGGTTCGAGACCGACATCCGCAACGCAGGCCTGACGACATGGCATGATGCGAGACGCGCCGCCGACCGGTTTGCCAGCAAGTTCGCCAAAAAACTGGCTCAGGGCGGGATGGACGAAGCCGAGAGCTGAGCTGGCGCCCCTTGCGGGCCGCAGCCGATCCTAGAGTATCAGTTCGCAGCGTTCATTGAGGCTTGGCCGGGCCACCGCGACGCGGGTGAGGCCCGGCAGGGCTGGCGCGAGGTCTGCCGCTGCCCAGAGGCAGATGCGTTCCAGCGTCGGCACGTCGAGACCGTCGATATCGTTCAGCAGCCTGTGATCGAGCTTTGCCGCCGTGGCCTCAAGTGAGGCCGTCAGGTGCGAGAAGTCCTCGACCCATTGCTCACCCTGCCTGACCGTGCCGGAAACGGTCGCTTCCAGAAAGAATGAATGGCCGTGGACATTGCGATAGGGATGGCCCTCGGGCTTGCCGCCCATGTAATGCGCCGCTTCGAAATTCACCGATTTGGTGATCGCGAAAACGCGGCCTTCCGGCGTCAGGGAAGCCCGATCAGTTTGTGGGTTTGCAAGCTCAGTCGCCATTGGGGATTCTTCATACAATAGGTCGTTGCGCCCTGCAGGTTCCGGGCCGCATTCGGATCGTCCTTCGGTTGCAGGAAAAAGTGCGAAAAGTCCAGTTGCGAGAACCGTTCCGGCTGCGCTTCGGGTTCGTCCTGCGGGTAGACGAGTTTCAGCTCGCTGCCGCTAGTCTGGACCAGGGGCGCATTGGCCTTGGGGCTGACGCAGATCCAGTCGAGGCCTTCGGGCGCGGCAATCGTGCCATTGGTCTCGACGCCGATCTCGAAACCCTCGACCTTCAGCGCCGCGATCAGGGGCGCGTCGAGCTGGAGCAGCGGTTCGCCGCCGGTGCAGACGACGTAGGCGGGGCGCGCGGCGCCGGCTTCCGCCTCCCATATGGCCCTCACATGCGCGGCGAGGTCGGCGGCCGCGCGGAACTTGCCGCCATTGAGGCCATTGGTGCCGACGAAATCGGTATCGCAGAAACGGCAGACGGCTTTGTCGCGGTCGCGCTCAAGGCCCGACCACAGGTTGCATCCGGCAAAACGCAGGA
Organism: Alphaproteobacteria bacterium; assembly: GCA_018830285.1. Lineage (GTDB taxonomy): Bacteria > Pseudomonadota > Alphaproteobacteria > Caulobacterales > Hyphomonadaceae > Hyphomonas. The sequence goes on along the minus strand of JAHJSB010000061.1, from coordinate 17,977 downwards.
AAACGGCGGCGCGGCCTGTCTGCGCGCCTTCGCCCTGGAGCGTGTAATAGGCTTCCTTGACGGTCCAGGTCATGCGGCGGCCCGCCAGCGTTGCCAGCCCGACGCGCGCAATTCGCAGGCCGGGCACGTGCCGCAGCCATAGCCCCAGTCATGCCGGTGCGTCCGGTCGCCGAGATAGCAGGTGTGGGTCTCTTCCGTGACCAGGTCGACCAGTGCCTGCCCGCCGAGGCGTTCGGCCATGGCCCAGGTCTCGGCCTTGTCGATATACATCAGCGGCGTCGCGATGCGGACAGCCGAGTCGAGGCCCAGCTGGAGGGTCTGTTCCTGCGCCGCAAGCGTTGCGGCCCGGCAGTCGGGATAGCCGGAATAATCGGTCTCGCACATGCCACCGACCAGGACGTCGATGCCCCGGCGATAGGCGAGCGCGCCGGCCAGCGTGAAGAAGAGCAGGTTGCGCCCGGGCACGAACGTGGACGGAAGGCCGGCCGCAGTCGTCTCGATGGCGACGTCTTCTGTCATGGCGCTGTCGCCGAGACTTTTCAGGACACTCGCGTCCAGCATGTGGTCGGGGCCGAGCCGCTCGCCCCAGGCGGGAAACCGGTCGCGAATCGCCGCCAGGAACCGGGTGCGGCAGGCCAGTTCGACGCTGTGGCGCTGGCCATAGTCGAAGCCAACGGTTTCGACACGCGAATAAAGCGACAACGCATCTGCGAGGCAGGTCGCGGAGTCCTGTCCGCCCGAGAACAGGACGAGTGCTGATAGATGGTTTTGAATCATCGGAGGGCTCTATCAGCCCCTACGTAAAGGGCCAAGCCGCCAGCGTTACATTTATGACACCTGCGTCAGATCAAATGCATGACGGTCTTGTAAACATGTTGACAACACCCCCTCACTCTATTTCTGATGGGTAGTGAAGTGGTCCCGCCAAAGAGGACACTCGGTCAGATATCACAATTCGCGGCCTGCCATCCCGACGGGCCCGAGGGGAGGAAAATTCAGAATGACACGGAAAACAGACTCGAAAACCGTCTTGTTCGCGAGCGCATCTGCACTCGCAATAGGACTGTTCGGCCAGGGTGCCTGGGCACAGGAAACAGACGCACCGGAATCGACCCGTACACTGGCCACCGTCACGGTGACGACCCAGAAGACCGAGCAGTCGATCCAGGATGTTCCGATCGCCGTTTCGGCCTTCGATGAAGATGCCATCAACCGCCTGCAACTGACCGGCGGCGCCGACCTCGTGAAGGCCGTTCCAAACGTGTCGTTCACCAAGGGCAACTTCACGGGCAGCAACTTCAAGATCCGCGGTATCGGCAACGACGCCGTCGCCCAGTCTTCCGATGCCGGCGTCGGCATCCACCAGAATGACGTGCCACTCGGCTCGAACTTCCTCTTCGAGCAGGAATATTTCGACATTGAGCGCGTCGAAGTCCTGCGCGGTCCTCAGGGCACGCTCTACGGTCGTAACTCCACCGGCGGTGTCGTGAACGTCATCACGCGCAAGCCTGTCTTCGGTGAGTTGCAGGCAGATGCTGCGCTGACCTATGGCAACTACAACACGATCAAAGCCCAGGGCATGGTCAACGTGCCTGTTGGCGAGAAGGTCGCCCTGCGCGTGGCGGGTGCCATCACCCAGCGTGATGGCTTCACCGACAATACGGTCACTGGCAGCGACGTGGACGGACGCGATCTCTGGTCCGTGCGGGCAACTCTGGGGTTCGAGCCATCGGACAATTTCCGCGGCTGGCTGTCCTACGAGCACTTCGAAGAGGATGATAACCGCATCCGCTCTGGTAAGCAGCTCTGTAAGAAAGACCCGACCAAGACCAGCTTCGCCGGTATCCCGATTACCGGTCTCGACACGCTGATCACATCGCTTGGCTGTCAGGACGCGCCTCTTGGCCAGAGCAATGAGCGCGTGAACTCTGCCGCTACGCTGGGTGGCGGTCTCGCCATCGTCGCTGGCCTGCTGGACGGCGACGCGTTCACCGCTCCGCTCGATCCAAACCTGCGCAATATCGAATCAGCGCTTGAACCGGTGTATCAGGCCCAGCAGGACCTCTACACGCTCAAGCTTGAGCTCGACATCGGTGACAGCCTCAAGCTGACCTCGCTGACCAGCCGGAATGAAACCGAGCAAGTCTCGGTCGACGACTATAACAAGATCGCGCCGACCGTTGCGTTCAACGCAGCCGGAAACCCGCTTGGCAATCCGCTACTTGCCGGTCTCTACCAGGCGCTCTTCCCCGGCGGGGTGGTCTCTGACCCACAACTTGGCGTGTCAAACCTGTTCCGGACATTTGATATTTCGGGCGGCGCCACTGAAACGACGACACAGGAATTCCGTCTGCAATCTTCCTATGACGGCCCGTTCAACTTCAACCTCGGCCTGATCTATGTCGACGGCGAAGCAATCGATCCGCAGGACAATCAGGCTGGCTATTATGTTCTGTCCAACTCGCTGTCAGCTCTTACCCAGCTGAACAATGCACTGGGCGGTGCGATCTTCGGCGGCCTCACGCCGCTTGATGAATCGAATCCCGACGATGACGGCAATGTGCTGAATTCAACGGAAGGCTTCGGACGCAACTATTTCCGTTCGCTCTCGCCTTTTCGCCTCGAGTCCAAGGCTTTCTTCGGTGAAGGCTACTATGATATCAGCGACACGCTGAAGTTCACGCTCGGCCTTCGCTACACCAATGATGAAAAAGAACAGGATAATGTGCCTTCGGCCCTGTTCACGCCAGTCACGGCACTGCCGGAAGCTGGTGTCCCGATCGGTGTGCTCAAAGCTGACTTCCAGGAAACAACCGGCCGTATCGGTCTTGACTGGTCGCCGAGCCTGAACATGACCGACGACTCGCTGTTCTATGCCTTCTATTCCAAAGGCTACAAGGGTGGCGGTCTGAACCCGCCACAACCAGCTGGTGCCAACCTGTTCCCGCAAACCTTCGAACCCGAGTTCGTCGATGCCTTCGAACTTGGTACCAAGAACACGTTCGCCAATAACACCCAGTCGCTCAACGTGACCGGCTTCTACTATGACTATGAGGGATATCAGATCACCCAGATCGTCAACCGGACCTCGGCCAACTTCAACGTCGACGCCAAGATCAGCGGTCTCGAAGTCGAGTACCTCTGGACGCCGGCCGACAACTGGCTGCTGACGGCAAACCTCGGCCTGTTGAACTCGGAACTGCAGGGCACGACGGGTATCGACGTGCTTAACCGGACGAATGGCAATGCTGACTTCGTGACACTGAAGAACGCCGCGACCTTTTCGAACTGCGTTGTCTCGGCTCAGGGTTATGCAACTGTACTGGGAGCGATTGCTCTGGGCGGTCTAGACAATGGCGATTCACGCGGCCTGTGTGCCGGTGCCTTTGCCGGATCTGAAGCTGCGTTCGGCCTTGGTGACGTGACCTATGTCGATGGCAATGGTGATACCCAGACGATCGGCGCGCTGACACCGTTCGACGGCATCTCCGCGGACCTGGACGGCAACAAGCTTCCAGGTACGCCGGAAATGACACTCAACCTGGCCGCCGAGTATACGTTCAACTCCCTGCGCGATTCGAACTGGGACATGACCGTTCGCGGCGACTTCTACTACCAGGCTGACAGCTACAGCCGCGTTTTCAATACCCAGCGCGACGAGCTGGACAGCTGGACCAACCTCAACCTCTCGGTTGTGTTGGCCAATGCTGAAAGCGGTTGGGGCGTCGAAGCCTTCGCCAAGAACATCACCGACGAAGAAGTTATCACGGGTGCTTACCTGACCGATGACAGCTCGGGCCTGTTCACCAACATCTTCCTGACCGAGCCGGCGCTTTACGGCATCACGGTGCGCAAATCCTGGTAGTCCAATCCAAGTCCGACGCGGGCACATAGATCCGCGTTGGCAGAGAACTGGGGGCAGCTCGCAAGAGCTGCCCCTTTTTTGTTTGGTTCGCGCGCCGCAGCAGACTATCCTCGACTGAGTCATTCCAGAACAAGGACTTGAGCCCTCATGCGTCTTTCATATGCCAGCCTCGCGACCGGCCTGCTCCTGGCCGCCTGCGGCAGTTCCTCCGTGCAGACACCGGACGTCGCCAGCAACACCCATGTGAAACTGACGCAGGTCGCGGAAGCCGAATTTCCATGGGGCATGGCCTTCCTGCCGAATGGCGACCTGTTGTTCACCGAGAAGGAAGGCGGTCTGAAGCGCGTGCCGGGCGGCGAAGGCCAGCCCGTGGCGGTCAGCGGCCTGCCCGAAGCTTATACCGAACGCCAGGCCGGCTATCTTGGCCTGACGCTGGACCCGGACTTTGCCACGAACCGGCTGGTCTATATGGCCTATTCCAAGGGCACACCCGAGGCCAATGGCGCCGCGATCATTCATGGCCGCCTCAGCGACGACGGCAATGCACTTGAGGACGTGACGGAAATCTTCTGGGCTGACCGGCGCGACACCGCCCTGCACTTTGGCTCGCGCCTGCAGTTTGCCAGCGACGGCATGTTGTATGCGACGCTGGGTGACGGCTTCAAATACATGGAGCAGGCGCAGGATCCAAAGATCACGCATGGCTCGATCATCCGGATCAATTCGGATGGCAGCATCCCGGCGGACAACCCGTTTGCCGATGGCGCCGTCGGCCACCCGGCCGTCTGGTCCTATGGCCATCGCAACGCGCAGGGCCTCTATTTCGACGCCGAGACCGACACGCTGTACGAAACCGAGCACGGCCCCAAGGGCGGTGACGAGCTCAACGTGATCAGGAAGGGGGCAAATTATGGCTGGCCCAAGATTACCTATGGCGTGAACTATGACGGCACCGTCATCACCAATGAGACCGAAGCAGAAGGCATGGACCAGCCGCTGACCTATTGGGTGCCGTCGATTGCCCCGTCGGGCCTGACCAAGCTGACCAGCGATGTCTATCCCGGCTGGAAGGGCGACCTGTTCACCGGCGGCATGAATGGCCCGGCCGGGCTGAAACTGGTGCGCATCGACATGGAAGACGGCAAGGTCGCCGGTCGCGAGGACCTGTTGACGGGCGATGATGCGGGCTTCCCGATCCGTGACGTGATCCAGGGACCGGACGGGCACCTCTATGTCGCCACCAAGGACATGGACGGCATCTTCCGCATCGATGTGGCGGAGTAAGGCCTAGGTCTTCACATCCCGGCGCGACCGGAGGGCAGCGGCCAGTGTGCCGTCGTCGAGATGGTCGAGTTCGCCGCCGACCGGCACGCCATGGGCGAGCCGCGTGACATCAGCGCCGGACCCATCGAGCAGGTCAGCGACATAATGCGCTGTGGTCTGGCCGTCGACCGTGGCGTTGAGGGCTAGGATCACCTCGCGGATGCCGCCGGCCTGAACGCGTGACACGAGCGGGGCAATGTTGAGATCGTCAGGGCCGATGCCGTCGATCGCCGAGAGGACGCCGCCGAGGACGTGGTAGCGGCCCCGGAAAGCCCCGCCACGCTCCAGCGCCCAAAGGTCGGGCACGTCTTCCACGACGCAAATGATGCCATCGTCGCGGCCTTCGGCCTGGCAGACGGCGCAGGGCTGGATCGTGTCGAAATTTCCGCAGATATTGCAACGGTCTATTTTCTCGCCCGCTTCGCGCAGCGCGTCGGCCAGCGGCAGCAGTATCTGGTCCTTGCGCTTCAGCAGGAACAGGACAGCCCGCCGCGCCGAGCGCGGACCAAGGCCTGGCAGGCGCGCCATCAGTTCGATCAGGCGAAGGAGTTCAGGACCGGCAGAGCGTTGGGACATGCGACAAGTCTCTGCCCGAGTCTGCTGTAGCAAGGCAAGGCCGAATGCGGGTTCAGACCCGTCTGGCGTCAGTCCTCCCAGTCCCTGTCGGCGAGAACCTGATTGATCGTATGGCGCGATCGCTCTGAAATATCGGCGTTGCGCTCCCGATAATAGGCCAGCGCAACGAGCGCGACGGACAGAGCCCAGCCACGCCCCCGCGCCCATGTTGCGTCATCAACACATGCTTGCTGGCGAAACGCATCGCGCGCGTCAAAGGAGAGCATGTTCCACCCGACCATCAGGTCGCACGCCGGATCGCCGACACCCATGAGGCCGAAATCAATGACGGCGCATAGGCGGCCATCGCGGACCAGCAGATTGCCCGAATGGATGTCGCCGTGAATCCAGACCGGCGGACCGGGCCTGACCGGCGCGGCAAGCGCTGTCTCCCAAATTTCCCTGACCGTCGGCAGGTCAATCTCGTCCCGGAGGGCTTCCATCGACTTGCGCGTTACGGCGTCACGCAGGGCAAGACCCACACCCCGGTATTCGTTTTGCGGTCCGCTGGGCGGTCCGCCTGTGGCAACGGCCCCTCGCAGCGCGGCGGTGAAGGAAGCCAGATTCTCGGCGGCCTCGTTCATATCGGCGATCCGGTCTGGGGCGGCGGTGTCGCCTGCAATCCAAGTGTAGACTGACCAGTCCCAAGGATAGCCTTCGCCGGCTTGCCCCTTAGCCAACGGGACCGGGATGTCGAGCGGCAGCCTGCCGAGCCGGGGCAGCCAGACCTGTTCCTTGTCGACCTGCCCCGCCGCCCGCGCGACACGCGGCAGCCGCATACACATATCGGGCCCTAGCCGAAAGATGGCATTGTCGGTTCCGTCCGACGCAATGCCGGTCAACGGCAGGTGCGCCCAGCGCGGGAACTGGCTGTCCAGCAGGCGCCGGGCCAGCGACACGTCAATTCCCGGTCCGTAAGTGCTTTTCTCGCTGATGCCCAATCCCCGCAATCGTCCTATATGGCTATTCTATCAGAGAATGGAGCCTGTCGGAGAGGCAAGCTTCAGAACGGCAGCTTGAAGCCGGGCAGCATGCCGCCGCCGAAACCCTGCGTGGCCGCTTTCATGGCGTCCTCCATGGCCTGGTCGAGGCGCTTGCGGGCATCCGAGTGCGCCGCTTTCAGCAGGTCTTCGAGGATTTCCGGATCGTCACCCATCAGGGAGGGATCAATGTCGACCGAGATCAGTTCGCCCTTGCCCTTGAGGCGCACGCGGACAAGGCCAGCTCCGGCGACGCCATCAGCCTCGGTGGCTTCGATCTTGGCCTGGGCCTCCTGCATCTTGGCCTGCATTTCCTGGGCCTGCTGCATGATCTTGGCGAGGTCTTTCATCTGGGCTTTTCCTGTTTCTAGCGCCGGGCGTTGAGGTGGATAACATTGTCCGCCGGAGCATCGGTTTCAAGCGGCTCGGGCTCGATGACGTCGACGATCGTGGCACCCGGCAGGTTTTTCAGGGCTGCAGCGACCGCCGGATGCGCCGCGGCAGAGGCATGGCGTTCGTCCCGTGTGCGGGTTTCCGACTGGCGGACCGTCTCACCGCCGCCGGAGACCTGGGCCACGGTCCAGTCCATCTCGGTTTCATATTCGAGGAATTTCTTCAGGCGGGACAGAAGGCCCGCCGGGGCATTTTCCTCAAGCTCGCATTCAAAATGGCCGGGCGCGATCTTGCCCGGGCGCACGAATTTTTCGAGTTCGACCTGGAGGTTCACTTCGCGCAATTCGTCGAGGCGGGCGATCATATCGGCAAAGCTTGCGATGCCGCCGGGATGGTGCGGCACCTCTTGGGGAGCGTCAGGCTTTCCCGGCGAAGCGCTGCCTCCGGCAGTGAGCAGGCGGGCGGCCTCTTCCGGCGAAGGCAGGCTGCAGGCGGCGGTCAGGCGCAACACCACCATGTTGAGCGCCGTCGCCGTATCGGGCGCCGTCTGCAGGTCGTTGAAGCCGGAGAGCAGGATCTGCCAGCAGCGGGACGCCTGCGCAGGCGTTAGCTTCTGGGCCATGGCCTGGGTGCGGGCGGCCCAGTCGGCCGGGCCGCCGGGATCATAGTCGCCGCCGGTCGCCTGCGCGACGGAGACGTCGGCGGCAATATCCATCAGGTCTTTCAGGATCACGGCGGGGTCCGCCCCGGCATGGACCTGTTCGCGGATCTCGGTGAGGGCGTCTTTCGCATCGCCATTGATCGCGAAGCTGAAGGCATCGAGCAGGCGGCCCCGGTCACCGAGGCCGAGCATGTCGCGCACGGCGGCGCCGCTGACTTCTCCGCCATCCATGGTCTGGACGATGGCCTGGTCGAGGATCGAGAGCGCGTCGCGGACCGAACCTTCGGCGGCACGCGCGATGAGGGCGAGGCCTTCCTCGGAGACTTTCGCGCCTTCGCGGTCGGCGATGCGTTTGAGATGGGCGGCGAGTTCAACGGAATCGAGCCGCTTCAGGTCAAACCGCTGGCAGCGCGACAGGACCGTGACCGGCACTTTGCGGATCTCCGTGGTGGCGAAGATGAATTTCACATGCGGCGGCGGCTCTTCCAGCGTCTTCAGCAGCGCGTTGAACGCGGCTGTCGACAACATGTGCACCTCATCGATGATGTAGACCTTGTAGCGCGCCGAGACGGGGGCGTAACGGGCCCCGTCCAGCAGGTCGCGCATGTCGGCGACGCCGGTGCGGGAGGCCGCGTCGAGTTCCAGCACGTCCGGATGGCGGCTGGCCATGATGGCGTCGCAATGGTCGCCCGGCGGGTCGAGATGAATCGACGGGCCGTCGGCCCCTTCCCGGCTGTAATTCAGGCCGCGCGCGAGCAGGCGCGCCGTGGTGGTCTTGCCGACGCCGCGCACGCCGGTCAGCATGAAGGCATGGGCGATGCGGCCCGTGTCGAACGCGTTCGAAAGCGTGCGCACCATGGCTTCCTGGCCGATCAGGTCGGTGAACAGGCGCGGGCGGTATTTGCGGGCGAGGACCTGATAGGCCGCCGGTTTCGCGGACGGGTCCTCGTCTCCGAACATGGAGAAGGTCCGGTCGTCGCGCTCGGGGGGGTCGGATTCGCTCATTGCGGCGACTTTAGCGGGTTCGGCAGGACCGGGGCAAGGAAACAAAGCAAGGCTCAGGACGAGCGTTGTGCAACCCTGTTTCAGGCCGGGTCGATCAGCCGGTCGCGAATCGCCTGCTGCATCGCGTCGTCGACGAAGAGCGTGTCGGAGAGATAGGCGTCGAGCGAGCCGGAATTCGCCGTGATCGTGGCAACCGCCGTCTCGAGATAATGGAGGCGCACGCCGAGGAAGGGCCGATAGACCTCGACATCATGGTGCTTGCCCAGCATGTCGTTGAAGTATTTTGCGGCGTCCGGCAGGAACAGCGATACCTTCACGGCCTCATTGGTGAGGTTGTAGTCGGTTCGAATATCTTCCTCGCCAACGCCAAGGACATGATGGGTCAGCGCGCAGAGAATGCCGGTACGGTCCTTGCCGGCGGCGCAATTGACAACACCCGCCGCATCGCCCTCCAGGCCTGCGAGGTGCCGGAACCAGTCAGAGAAGAGCTCGGTATGATGGGGCTTGTAGGGAGCGAGCCGGTAATAGTCGTTCATCCAGCCATCGGCAGAATCGGCATCGACCTCGAGCTGCGTCAGGAAACGGGTGTGGGGCGCGTCCGTTTCGCGGCCGCCATCATGGGTGAGCGTATTGGGGGCCGACCATTTGCCGGGCTGTTTCTCGCGCTCGTCGGGACGGCGCAGGTCTGCCTGCAGATGGATGCCGAGATCGGCAATTTTTTCAAGGTCGGCCTCGGTGGCTTCGGCATAGTGGCCGGAGCGGAACAGGAGGCCGCGCTTTACATTGCCACCATGACGGGAGGCATAGCCGCCGAAATCACGGAAATTGCGGACGCCGTCGAAGGGGAATATCCGATCATTCATATATAAGCAGCTAGCGCGGGATAGCGGGCCCGTCCAGAGCGAATGGCTGGCACCTGCGGACGAGCCGCCCCGTCCTTGACCTGAATCACGCCGGTGAGGAACGAATTGTGACTTCCTGCGTTGAGGCAGACGCAATATAATTCACCTAAACAGGAGTCTCCCTATGGCCACATTCCGTTCCGCCCTGCTCGCCGCCTGCCTCGTTGTTGGCACGCCGGTCCTGACCACCGCATGCACAAGCATGCCGGACGAAGTCAGCCGCGCGGATATCGATTCGCAGAGCACGCAGGCGCTCAACCGCCTGACCGCTGACAACTCAGCCGCCAAGGCCATTGCCGCGAAATCACGCGCCGTGCTGATCTTCCCGTCGATCGTCAAGGCCGGCCTTGGTGTTGGCGGCGCTTATGGTGAAGGCGAAATGCGCAAGGGCGGCGCCGTGCAGGACTATTACAGCACGTTCACCGGCTCGTGGGGCCTGCAAATCGGCGCCCAGCAGTATGGCTATGCCGTGTTCCTGATGAATGATGACGCCGTGAAATATGTCGAGGATTCCGATGGCTGGGAAATCGGCGTTGGCCCGACAGTCGTGCTGGTCAATGCTGGTATCGCCGAGAACCTCTCGACCTCGACACTGAAGGAAGACGCCTATGCGTTCATCTTCGACCAGAAAGGCCTGATGGCCGGTGTCAGCATCGAAGGTACGAAGATTACCAAGCTCGACGCGAAATAACATTCCACCAAGAACCAAGACGACGGCGGGCGCTCTTTCGGGGGCGCCCGCTTTGATTCCGGGTTGTCTCCATGGCTTTTTCCCCTGAAACTTCCCTGCGTGGAACAGGAACGCGGACTGCAGGGGGCCCCATATGCCGGAATGGATTCTTCGCTGGATGGCGATTGGCCTCCTGGCGCTCATCACCTTCATCTTCATCGTACTCGGCGCGGCCGTGCTCAGCGGCCTGACTAATGACCTCTTCCATGCCTTTCTGGAGCTGACCTGGCCGGACAGGCGCGTCGCGGCGATGGCCTCATTCGAGCCGGACTCGCGCGAGCAGATATCCTTTTCGATCCTGAACTATGGCATCACGGCGATGGGCACCGCGTGGGTCGCCTCGTTCGCCTATCTCGTGGTGATGCGCAACCAGCAGAAACAGACCGAACAACAGCTGTCCATGGCGCGCCTGCAGCTGACAACGGACCTCGATGAGCAGATCCTCGACGTGCTCGAATCCGAGGGCGTCGTGGATTTTGGCGCCGACGGCAAGCCGCTGCGGGTGCGCCTGATCAGCGTGCTTGACCGCAACACCCAGTGGCGGGCGGGCACCGACCGGGACTGGAAATACCGTGAAGGCGAGCGCACCGTGGCCTTTGTGGACACGTCGGGCGTGGTGGGCAAGAATGCCGAAGTCAGCGTCTCGGCCCTGCAGCGCTATCTCGGCTGGATCCGGCGTATCATGCGGGCAATCGAGACCGGCGTGCTGCACGACCGCGACGTGCTGCTGTTCTGGCGATGGGTCGTGATCGGCTGCTACAAGGGCCGCTATCCGTTCATGCGCGACATCTTCTTCAAGGACGACCTTGATGACTTCGTGGCTTTGGTCGACCGGATCGTGGTGACAGGCGCGAAGGAAGGTAGCGGACGCGACTTTGTGGGCTACCTGCAGACGCTGGGAGATCGGGAGCTGATCGCGCTGCTGTCAGACGAGGCGAAGGCGATTATAACGCCGGAGGCACTGGCCGCGGCTTGATCGCAAACTCGCCAAACTCGATGCAAGTTAAATCCTCCCACTGACAGACTGGATGGGGGCACTACGTATAGACGTTCCGAACGTCGCAATCTAGCGCAGTGCCGTCCCTTCAGGATGAAAGGTGCCTGCGATGAACGTGATGAGCCGCGTACGACTCTATCATGCGACGCTCGCCATTCTGGCGATCCTCGCTTACCTCACCGGTGAAGTTTTTCCCGCCCATGCCTGGCTAGGCTATGGCGTCGCCCTGGTCATAGTGGCGCGTCTTGCGTGGGCCATCGGCGGCGAGCGCCAGTTCGGGCTGACGCGTTTCTATCCCGACTTCTCCGGCCTGAAACTGAAAGGTGCAGCCACACATCCTGCCATCAGCCGCACCCTCATGCTGGGCATCGCCCTCACCCTCGTGACAGCCACAGGAACCGGCGTCGTCATGGATGGCGGCAGGTCGCTGCCTTTCCTGTCGGCCGATCTGGCGGCATCCCCCACGTTTGCCGGTGAACAGGCTGAACGGGTACGCGCCCGCGATCACGACGATGACGAAGGGGAACGCGAAGGCGACGAAGGCCCGCTATCGGAAGTGCACGAACTGTCCGCGAACCTGCTGCTCCCGTTTGTCGGCCTGCACGTTTCCTATCTCATCCTGTTCAAGCGTCCGCTAGCGAAGTTCATGCTGTTCCTGCCGCGTGGTACGAAGCCCAAGCCACCCGCTACCTGAACGGCGGTTCGTCGAAGGCGCGGAGTTTGCGGCTGTGGAGTTTGGCGCCCTTGTCGGCGGCGAGCATTTCGAGGGTTTCGATGCCGATGCGGATGTGCTCGCCGATGGCGCGTTCATAGAAGCGGTTGGCAGCGCCGGGAAGCTTGATCTCGCCGTGGAGCGGCTTATCGGACACGCAGAGGAGGACGCCGTAGGGGACGCGGAGGCGGAACCCATTGGCGGCGATGGTGGCGCTTTCCATGTCGATGGCGATGGCGCGCGACTTGTTGAACCGCCTTGCGGTGGCGGTGAAGCGCAGTTCCCAATTGCGGTCATCCGTCGTCACAACCGTGCCAGTGCGCAGGCGGCGCTTGAGGGCGTCGCCGGTCTCGCCGGTGACGCGGGCGGCGGCTTCCTGTAGCGCGACCTGGACTTCGGCGAGAGCCGGGACCGGGATTTCCGGCGGCAGGACAGCGTCGAGCACATGGTCTTCGCGCAGGTAGGCATGGGCGAGGACATAGTCGCCGATGGACTGGCTGTGGCGCAGGCCGCCGCAATGGCCGACCATGATCCAGACCTGCGGGCGCAGGACGGCAAGATGGTCCGTGATCGTCTTGGCGTTGGACGGACCGACGCCGATATTGACCAGTGTGATGCCGGCCCCGTTCGGGGCGCGCAGGTGATAGGCGGGCATCTGGAACCGGCGCCAAGGGGCAGCGTCGATGTCGGCGCGCGAGGTGCCGGTGACGCTGGACACTTCCAGGCCGCCGGGGACCGACAGCGAGGTGTAGTGATTGTCTGCACCGATCTGTTCGAGCGCCCAGTCGCAGAAGGCATCGACATAGCGGTGGTAATTGGTGAACAGGACATAGTCCTGGAAATGCTCAACCGGCGTACCAGTATAGTGCTGGAGCCGCTTCAGCGAGAGGTCGACGCGGGGGGCGTCGAAAAGGGCGAGCGGGTGGGTTTCGTAGGGTTCGTAGAGTTCGCCGTCGGCCACTTCGTCACCGATATCGGCAAGCTTGGGGCTGGGGAACCAGCGGGCGAGCTCGGCGGGGGAAATCTCGTCGAGGCCCTCGGCCTGGGCCTGTTCCCAGACATAGGCATAGGGAATTTCCTGGGTCGAACGCTCGACGATGACGTCGATCTCGTAGTCGCGCATCAGCGGGGTCAGCTGTTCGATCAGGTAGGCGCGGAAGAAATCGGGCCTTGTGAAGCTGGAAATATAGGTCCCCGCCTCGGACATCTTGCCGAAGGCGCGACTGATCGGCGGCGGCGGGCCGTCTGGGTCATAGATGAGGCGGATCTGCGGATAGCAGAAGGCCCCGCTATCACGCAGGTTCGTATCAGGCGGGGTACCTTTGTGAAGGTAGAGATCAAGGGCGCCGGAGAGGGCCTCGACGGCATCGCTGTAGAGCGCCTCAAGGGCGTCAACAACGGCTTCGGGTGTGGTGAGTTTCGTCATGCAGCCAGATGCCGGAAATGACACGGCGCGTCAATTGGCGCGGGCAGGAACCAGCGCCCCGGCCCGGTTCCACAGGCGTTCGCGGAACGTGCAGGCGACGGTCTGGGCCATAGGCTCGATCACGCCGACGCCGAGGGCGATGCGCCAGTCATGGGTCAGCACGTAGGCCACCGTGACGGCGACCGTCAGGTGCATCAGGCTGTAGGTGCAGGTTTTCAGCAAGGTGCGCGGCATGGCGGGACTCCGGTTGGACACCAAGTCATGTAGTGCGAATGATTCTCAATTGCTAAAAAAAAGCCTGCCGGCACTGCGATTGGTGAAATCCATGGCAGGTCAGGACGTGTCGAAATGGGCGAGCGTCAGGCAGGCCGTGCGGTGGATTTCGAGAGCGGCGTCGCGTTCGGTCGCGTCCTGCCGACGGGTGCGCGCGGCGGGCGGAAGACGGTCTGCCACGGGACGCCGACGGGTGGGGATGGGGCGGTCGCGGGCGAGACGCCGGGTCATGCGGGTGATGTGGGGGGCCGGATCGTCGAACAGGGCCTTCAGGGCGCGGGCCCGGCGTTCCAGCGGCGTGGCAGGCACCAGGTCGTCAGGGCGCGGCGGGAACTCGCCGGGGTCTGTCGGCGGCAAGGGCTGGTCGAGATAGAGAAGACGTGGACGGAGTGTCCGCGGGGTGCGGCGTGGGGGCGGTGCGCGACGGAGGCCGGCCAGGCGCCGCCCGCCCTGCCCGCACTGTCACGCATGGCAAAGGACATTCAAGAACGAAGAGGACGAGCATGCGACGTGTCAGAGTTTCGAGACGCACGAGCGTCGGCGCAGGCGAACGCGTTCGGGGCGTTTCAGGAAGTGCCTGCAGCCGGTGAGGCCGAGGCGCAGGCCGGTCACCAGTTCGTGCACGTAGTAGTCGGCCCGTCTCCAGGAGACGAGGATCAGGCTGCGCAGGGCTTGGTCGGGCTGGAACATGATGGCCCTATCCTGCCACACCCTGCCGGGAGGGGGACACGTCGCGCGGGCCCTGCCCGGATCGCCCCGCCTGTGCTAGGATTCGGATGTTCAGAATCAAGGGACAAGCGCGATGACAGATGTGGCCCGGTGCGCGTGCGGCGCCGTGGAGGTTGTGGTGACAGGGGAGCCGACGGGGGTGGTGATGTGCCATTGTCTCGACTGCCAGAAGCGGTCCGGATCCGTGTTCGGCATCGGCGCTTATTTCCCGAAGAGCCAGGTGACCATCAGCGGCAAGACGACGGCGTTCACGCGCACGACCGACGAAGGGCGCCGCTTCACCCATCATTTCTGCCCGACCTGCGGATCGACGCTGTACTGGATCGCCGAGAAGCACCCGGACGGCGTGGGCGTGGCGGTTGGCAATTTTGCCGATCCGGGCTTTGGCGGGCCGGACCGGTCTGTCTGGGAGCAATCGCGACATGACTGGGTGGTCGTGCCCGATAATGTGCAGCATTTCCCCAAAGGTCGCGGATGATTCCCCCAATACGCTGTAATTATTTGGATTAATGCAATAGAACCGGTACGGTATCGGCATCTGGCTGTGTCATAAATGCATGGCAGTCCTGACATTTTCCTGATTTTCCGACCTGTTTCAGACCAATGATCGGGCAAGCACGCTCGCTTATCAGGCGAAAGCCCTGCAGCACGCAGCTATGACCGAAAATTCGCAAAACGACCGTTGCCATGCTGCGCCTGCGAGAACATTATTGCAGTGCAGCATGAGTTGGCTGTTCCCGGTTGGCCAATGTTCCGAGAGGCGCATTACGGGGAACAGCGATCACAAGGCTCAGCTGCGGGGGGAGTTTCCAGCCGGAATGTTCCGGCGCTAACTTCTGAAGGGCTATCCCATGTTGAAACCCATTGTATCGATCATGGCCGCGGTCGTGATCCTGTCTCCGCTAGCCGTCGCCGGGGAGACGACTCCCATCACCGTGAGCATCGCTTATGACAAGGACATGCTGGCAACCAAGGCCGGCGCTGCCGACGTCCTGGATGCCATCACCGACCAGGCAAAAGACGCCTGCACGACCTATGTCCCTGTTTTCGGCGGCAACTATACCGACCGCAAATGCGTCAGCAGCATCGTCACGTCCGCTGTTTCGAAGATCCGGGAACAGCAGGCGCTTGAAGGCCTCGAAACGGCAGGCGTATTCGCCAGCCAGGGCACAATGATCCTCGCCGTCGCCGAACAACGCTAGGCCATTTCCTCCCGGTCTTGTGCGTTGGAGGGGTCGCCCACGGCCACGGGCGGCCCCTCACTTGCCCCTGCCTCTCAAGCGTGACGACCGCCCGGATGCCGGGCGCCGGGTCCGGGATTTACAAAATCCCATTGTGATATATTATCACATCACAGGACCGGAAAGCCGGCCTGCTGTCAATCGGAGGAAATACGCATGCTGAACACACCCGTCTCTCGCGCCCCGACCGCCGCCCTGCTGGCCCTGCCGGTGGCCTACGGCCTGTTCCTGCTGATGAGTTCGCTGATCGATGTGAAGGAAGTGACGCTGGTGAAGACGCCGCCGCGCATCCTCGACGCGATCACGCCGCAGCTGCCGGACACTCTCGATGAAATCCGCAAGCGGCCGAAACCACAACCACTGGACGCCGCCATCAAACCGCCTCCGCCACCTCAGATCTCGACAACGCAGGCCACGATCGACCTGCCCGTCATCCGTATTTCCGGCGGCGGCCCGACATCACTGCCAACGCATGTGACAATGCCGACGATTGCGCCGGTTGTCGTGTCGTCGCGCGGCTACCAGGTGATCCGCCCGCCCCTGCCGGTCTATCCGAGCCAGGCGGCAACGCGGGGGATTTCAGGTTCGTGCAGTGTCGCCTTCGCGATTGATCCGCGCGGCAAGCCCTACAAGGTTTCGGCCACGTGCACCGACCCCGTGTTCAAGAGCGAAGCCGAACGGTCGGTCCTGAAGGCCGAGTTCGCCCCGCAACTGGTCGACGGCCGGTTCGTGAGCGTGACGGGACTGGAATACCCGCTGGACTTCAAGCTGGCGGAATAGGGCGCGATGAGCGCTCTGGCCGGCGACTATTGTTCGAAGATCACTTCGCCATTTACGTAGTCGAGCGTCAGCACGAAGTCCTGGAACAACAGGTTGCCGGCATTTCCGTCGCGGGCCTCGTCGGTAATGCCGTGCTCGCCGAAACGGGTCGGCAGTTCCGCGATGGTGAAGGGTCCAAGGCCGACATGCGAGAGCACCCCTCTGGTCAGCGTGCGTCGACCGCGCGCGCCCAGCGCCTCGGTCGATTGGCCAGCCGCCTTTTCGTCTTCCAGACCAAGTCGCGTGACCGCCGCCGGGAAAAGCTCAAGCCCGCCGGACGAGCCGGTGTCGAGCGTGACGCTGACAGTTTCACCCTCGATCACGAGGTCGAATACCGGGATCAGCTCTTCATCGGAACTAAACCTGAGCGGCAGGACATAACGCTGTGTCACGGGCGTCACCGGCGGTCCGAACGCGCCAGCATCCGTGCCGATCATGACCTGCCGCGCCGGATAGTCGATCCGGACGACACGGTGGTCGAAAAAGCTGTGGCCGAGAATTCCGGCGAGCGGGAACCCGAGTGCCGAACTGAACGGACTGATATCCGCAGCCAGCGCAACAATCGGATCGAATGTCCGGCCTTGGATCACGAGTCCCGGAATCGAGGACGGCATGACGGTCAGCCCTGCCCCGTCGCCGGCGCCGGTTGCCTCGCCCGCCTGAGTCTCGTCGATGTCGATGCCCAGGCGCCGCGCGAGCGCCAGATCGATGACAGACGGATCAACCCCGCAATCCAGCAGGAAGCGATGGGGCGCGCTGTCGCCAATGGCGGCATCAATGATGATCGCGTTGTGAACGAATTCGAAGGGCGCTGTCGTGACGACAGCAGGCGCAGGCGGGGCCACGCGGGCTGACTGGCAAGCCACCAGGAAAATGGCGGCCATGATGGTTGAGGGTATCTGGCGGGCGCGGTGGATAGGCATCTTCCGTATCCGAATTGGTGTCTGCAAACTGACCCCGCAGGCCGAGAGAGGCCTGCGGTTGGACTCCCTTTTACATGCCCCATCCCGGCCGGACCAGACGCTTTTTCGGAGACACGCAAACAGCAAAAAGGCCCGCACCTTTCGGTGGGGCCTTTGGGAATTGTGCGCCTGAAAGGGACAGTCTATTCTGCGGACACTTCCGCCGGTTTGCGTTTGTCGAAATTGGTCCAGACGCCGTCGTCGCCGTGCCAGTCGCCGCGGGTCGCGCCCTTGGAATATTCGGTGGCGCGCTGTTCGAAGAAGTTGGCGTGCTCGACGCCGTTGAGGATTTCCGACAGCCAGGGCAGCGGGTGCTTGTCGATGCCGTAGATCGGCTCCAGCTT
>JAHJSB010000060.1 GCA_018830285.1 Alphaproteobacteria bacterium | reverse complement strand
TCCACGGCGACAGGCAGGTGCACCGCCTCCAGCCCCTGCGCCTCGCACAGCAGCTTCGTCGCCGCCGCATAATGCGGGTGCAGGCCGCCCGACAGGATCACTTTCTTCCGGCGCGTCACGCGGCAGGCCATCACGGCCGCCTCGGCGCACGCGGTCGAGCCGTCATACATGGACGCATTCGCCACATCCATCGCCGTCAGCGCGGCCACCTGTGTCTGGAATTCGAACAGGGTCTGCAGCGTGCCCTGCGCGATTTCCGGCTGGTAGGGCGTGTAGGTCGTCAGGAATTCCGAACGCTGGATCACCATGTCTACGCTGGCCGGGATATGGTGCTTGTAGGCGCCGCAGCCGACAAAGAACGGGCCGGACGAGGCAGACCGGTTCTTGGCTGCAAGCTTCGAGAGATGGCGCTCGACGGCCAACTCCCCCTGATGGTCCGGCAGGCCCACAATCTTGCCGCCGAGCCGGGCTTCTTTCGGCACGTCTGTATAGAAATCATCAACGCTTTTCGCGCCGATCACGTTCAGCATCGCTTTGCGGTCGTCATCCGTCAGGGGAAGGTAGCGCATATCTAATTCGTCTCTTTCTCTCGAAGAACCTCATCCTGAGCGAAGCCAAAGGACGGCGTTCTGGCTTGATGTCTGTGCCGCCCGCGCTCTGATCCTTCGATTTCGTTCAGGATGAGCGCTGCTTCAGGCAGCGGATTGGCTACAGTCCCTTGCAGAACGCGGCATAGGCGGCGGCATCCATCAGGCCGTCCAGCTCGCCCGCATCGGCCAGCTTGATGATACAGAACCAGCCATCGCCTTCGGGGCTTTCGTTCACCGTCTCCGGCGCATCGGCGAGGGCAGCGTTCGCCTCGACCACGTCGCCGCTAACCGGCGCGTAGACGTCAGACGCCGCCTTGACGCTCTCGACAACGGCCATGTCGTCGCCCTTCTTCACGGTCTTGCCAACGTCCGGTGTCTCGACGAACACGACGTCGCCCAGCTGCTCGGCGGCATAGGCCGTGATACCGACCTTGCCCGTGTCGCCGTCGACGCTGACCCACTCATGGTCTTCTGTGTAATAGGTCGCCATGGGTCTCTCCCCCTGTTTAGCGTTTGTAATTGTGCGGAACGAACGGCAACGCGACCACTTCGCCTGGCCGTGCCTTGCCGCGTACCATCAGATCCACTTTCGTGCCGGGCGCCGCATGGGCGGCGGCGACATAGCCCATCGCCACCGGGTGGTCGACGCTGGGGCCAAAGCCGCCGGACGTCACCACGCCCACCACCTTGCCGCCCACCTGCACTTCCGTTCCCTCCCGCGCCGGGGCCCGCTCCAGCGGACGAATGCCGACGCGCTTCTCTGCCGGGCCATCTTTCAGCGCCGCCAGGATGCGCGCGGCACCGGGAAAATTGCCCGCCTCGCGCCGTGACTTCTGGATCACCCAGCTCAGCCCGGCCTCGACCGGGTCGCGGCTTGTATCCATGTCATGCCCGTAGAGGCACAGCCCGGCTTCGAGGCGCAGCGAATCCCGCGCGCCAAGGCCGATCATCTCGACCCGTTCATCCGTCAGCATTTCCGCGATCAGCGGCAAGCCCGCTTCGGGTGCCACCAGCACCTCGAACCCGTCCTCGCCGGTATACCCACAGCGCGACACGATGCAGCGCGTGCCGTTCAGTTCAAACGGCATGTGATGCATGAATGCCAGGTCTTCGCAGCCGGGGAAGAAATCGCTCAACACGTCCACGGCTTCCGGCCCCTGCAGCGCGAACAGGATACGGTCATCGGCGCGCGTCAGCACGGCCTTGCCCGCCAGCGCCTTTTCGAAAATCGCCCAGTCCTGCTCCTTCACCGCGCCATTGACGACGATATACAGGCTGCCCTGCGCCTCATCGCCGAGCGGGCGCGTGATGATCAGGTCGTCGAGGATGCCGCCGTCTTCGTTCAGCAGCACGGTCAGCCGCGCCTGCCCCTGTTTCAGGCTGGCAATGTCGCTCGGCACCAGCGTCTCGACCAATGCCGCGATCTTGGCATGCGCCTCATCGCCGCCGCCAATGCCTTCTTCCAGCGACAGGAAGCACGGGCCCATGTGGCTGACATCGAAAATGCCGGCATGGGTCCGCGTCCATTTATGCTCGTCCATCACACCCATCGGATACTGCACCGGCATCTCATAGCCCGCGAACGGGACGAGCTTGGCCCCGCGCGCAACATGCAGGTCGTAAAGCGGGGTTCGCTTCAACGCATCGGTTGGGGTATCTGCCATGGCGCCATCAATCCAAAAGGTGACGGATCGGCGCTGGGCCGAAATATCCGTCGCCCCCGCTGTCCTGGGCGCCTGAGAGATTCCGCCCGCTCTGCAATCGACTCGGCTCATGCCTAGAGCGAAGTCGAAGGACGAGCCGTGGCTTGCTCCTTCGGCGAGGCCTCAAGGGCCTCTTTCCAGCGTGTTGACCCTGCCCGGTCCGTTTGCCTGAGCGTTTCCGGGGCGGTTGCGCCTTCGGCGGCAGCTTCAAGAGCTGCTCTCTCCCGGGACAGAGTTGAATTGGCTTCGAACTAGAACGGATTCGACGGCGCGGCAAGCAGCCAGCATCCGTTCCGGCACCTCGATCCCCAGAATCCGCACGCCTGCCTCCAATTGGTGCACCCCTGACCTGCATGGCAGCGCCCGCCCGGCTCGCCCTTCGGTGTCGTTCAGGGCGGGCCTCTCTCAGAGTTCATCCCGAGCGAAGTCGAAGGATGAAGCGGGAGAAGGCTTCATCCGCGCCAGCATATCTATGCCCAGAATCCCGAGCCCGGCTTCCAGCCACTTCAGCTCAGCCATGGCTGACCCGTCAGGCCCCAGCCGGCTTGCCTCCGAACCAGCTCTGGACCAGGCCCCATGCATTCTTCGACCCGGCAAAGGCCTTTTCGGTCGCCCGTGCGGCATGCGAAGTCAGGCCGCCACACCGTTTCAGCAGGTCTGCGACGACCGAGCCGGATTCCTGTTTCACGCCTTGCAACGCTTCTTCCGAAATCGCCCTGGCCTGTTCGGCCGACCAGCCCTTGAAGCTGCGGCAACGGCGTTTCGCCAGGTAGCCGAGCTTCAGCGTCATCATCGCATTGATACCGCCATCCATCAGCGGACCGGCGACCAGCCCGCCCATGCGGCCAAGCAGGCCGCCAATCACGTCGCCGGTTATGTCGGTCACATCTTCGAGCGCCCGCGACACGACTACGATGGCCGCCACATCCCGCAGGATGCGCAAACTGCCCCCCAGGTGCGGCCGGCCGAAATAGATCCGCGACACCCGCGCTATGAGATTGGCATTGCGCCAGAGCACGATGAAGGCATCGACCGTCCCGTTCATCGACACCGCCGTCGCGACGCCCACCCCGACGGCTTCGGCATGGATCAGCGCATTCACTTTCGCGTCCAGCGGCTTCAGCAGGGCTTCAATATGGTCGCGCTCGAACGCTTCAAGTTCCACCGACACGGCCAGCGCCTCGTCCTGCGGTCCTCGCGCGGCCCGCTCCAGCAGCCCACGCCCCTTGGCGACGCCCGCGCGAATGGCCTCGCTTTCGTCTTTCAGCAACGGATTGGCGGCCAGCATGTCCAGGTATTTCAGGTCGTATTTCAGCCGCGCAGCCAGCGCCGACAATTCCGGCGCCTTCGGATCAATCACGATGGAGGGGGGGCGGGCTGCGACAGGCATGGCCAGGAACGACCGGATCGGCCGGCCCACCATCACGCCAAGAATGACGGCCAGGATCACCACATAGGCATAACCCAGAACAGGATGCACATCGTCGAACATCCGGTAGAACAGGAATCCCTGACCGATAACGACAAGGAAGGCGATCACGATGAAGGCGGTCGCTGACCATTTCAGGAAACGCCAACCCTGCGCCCATTGCGAGGCAAGTTCCCACTGGACGCCGTCGCCCGGTCCAGCGCGCTGCGCCTTGAGTGCCTTGGCCATTGTCGTCTCCTCTGTGTCACGGTCGATCCGTCGATACAGAAGATATAGGCATACAAGGGCGTGATGCCCTACATGCGCTCAGGCACGTCGATCCCGAGGATCCCGAGTCCCGCTTCCAGCTGCTTCAGCACAGCCGTCGCCAGTGCCAGCCGGCTCGCCCGAAGCGCCGGATCGCTCTCGTTCGCAATCGGCAGCGCACCGTAGAATCCGCTGAAGGCCTGGCTCAGGCCGAACACGTGCTCGCACAAGATGTGCGGCATCCGCTTCTCGCGCGCGCCCAGCAGGGCTGCGCCGAACCCGTCCAGCGCCAGAACCAGCGTGCGTTCCGCGTCGTGGCCCACGACAATCCTGCCCGGCGCATTGCCGTCCGCCTCGGCCCGCCGCAGCAGCGACTTTATCCGCACGGCGGCATACATCAGGTACGGCCCCGTCTTGCCCTCGAAACTGGTGAACCGGTCGAGATCGAACACGTAATTCGTCGTGCGCGTGTTCTGCAGGTCGGCAAAGCGCAGCGCCGCGACCGCCACCAGCCGCGCCACATTCGCCCGCTCGTCCGGTCCCATGTCATCCGGCAAGTTCGCCGCGCCCAGTTTGCGCTCGGCCTCCTCGAGCGCCATCGCGTTCAGGTCCGCCAGCCGCAGCACGCCGCCTTCGCGTGTCTTGAATGGCTTGCCGTCCGGCCCGTTCACGGTGCCGAAGCCGATATGTTCCAGATGCCCCTCATCGATCAGGCCGACCAGTTCAGCGGCCCGGAACACCTGTTCAAAATGCAGCGCCTGGCGCTGGTCGACGACATAGAGCATGCGCTCCGGAGTCGGATGCATGTGCATCATCCGGTCCTCGATCGTCGCAAGGTCCGTAGTGTGATAGCCGGTGCCGCCACGCGAATTCAGCAGCATCACCGGCGGCATTTCCTTCTTGTCGCTCTCACGCGCCACATGCACGATCAGCGCGCCCTGGCTCTCCTCGGCCAGCCCCGCCTTGCGGAACCGCTCGATCAGGCCGGGGATCAGGTGGTCGACATCGCTCTCGCCCTTCCACAGGTCGAACGAGACATTCAGGAACGCATAATCCACCTTCAGCGCCGCCACCGACACTTCGATGAAATGCTTCAGCAGCGCGCGATAGCCGGCCCGCCCGGCCTGCAGCTCGGCCACGGCATTCTGCGAGCGCTGGTTGCGCGCCGGGTCGTCCTTGGCCTTGTTGCTGGCTGCCGGATACAGCCGCCCGAGATCCTCGATCGTGACCGGCGGGTCCTCCGGATAAGGCCCGGTATAGGTCTCGTCGAAATAGATCAGGTCCGGCTGCTCGTCCTGCAGCTCGGTGACAAGGTGGCCCATTTGCAGGCCCCAGTCGCCAAGGTGCGTGTCTGAAACCACCGTATCGCCGAGGAATTTCAGCAGCCGCTGTAGCGTGTCGCCGATCACAGCCGAGCGCAAATGCCCGACATGCATCGGCTTGGCCACGTTCGGCCCGCCAAAGTCGATTACGGTCACATGCGGGTCGGGCGCCGGCTCTGCGCCCGCCGTATCACTCGCCAGCACCTCGGTCGCCCGGGCCGACAGCACGGCGTCGGATACGCGGATATTGATGAAGCCGGGGCCCGCTACGTCCGCCGACAGGACCAGCGGATAGGCCTTCAGCGCTTCGGCAATCTCGCCGGCAATCTCGCGCGGGTTCCGGCCGGCAGCCTTCGCC
Organism: Alphaproteobacteria bacterium; assembly: GCA_018830285.1. Taxonomy (GTDB): domain Bacteria; phylum Pseudomonadota; class Alphaproteobacteria; order Caulobacterales; family Hyphomonadaceae; genus Hyphomonas. The sequence continues at coordinate 214,328 of JAHJSB010000060.1, read as the reverse complement.
GCCCCCATCGCGCCATTGCACTGGAAATCGGCGAGCTCCGGCTTGTCGGACCGGCGTACGTCGCCCCACCGTGCCTCCAGCCCCATGGCAGAGAAGGCGGCGCCAGCAGCAGCCGTCAGGTCTCTGATCAGGCTGGTCATGGCTACTGTTCGGCGTTGAGGCGGAAGCGCTTGCCCGCCCGGTTGAATTCCAGCTGTTCCGGTGTCAGGTCGAAGCCGACCACGATCTCGAAATTCGATCCGGCGATGGATTCATCGAGCCGGGGGATTTCGATCCGGCTGAACGATTCGGTCTTGCCGGCCAGTTTCCCGCCCTTGAAATCGGCCACGACCGAATAATATTCCTTGGCCAGCACCTTGCCATTACGGCGCGTCACGGCGACGAAATACGGATAGGCATGCGTGTCAGACGTGGCCGCATCGCCCTTGCCGAAGGCAAAATCCACTTCCATCTGCGCCACCAGCGGGTCATCGTCGGAATAGCGGCAGAACATGCGTACATCGTTGATTTCAGCCGTATAGGCGATGTTCGGATAGGTCTCGTCGCCGCCGTCCACGAACTTCACATAGCGGGCCACGTCATAGATCGCCCCCATTGGCGGGCACGGCCCGGCATTCTGGCGCGTGTCGAATGTCTCGGCGATTTTCGACTGGCATCCGACGAGCATCGCCGCCGCGAGAAGGGTAACAAATATGCGCATGCGTCGGCGTGTCCTTCTTGGCCTGATGAAAAGGCCTGTCCATCTGTAGCTGGAGATGTGTTAAAGGGCTGCGCGCCTCGGCGCAACGCCGCAGAGGCAGGAGATTATTAAATGACCGACAGGCCTGCCCTGACCATTCGCCTCGCGGCGCCCCGCGGTTTCTGCGCCGGAGTCGACCGGGCGATCCAGATTGTCGAGGAAGCCCTCGGAAAATGGGGCGCGCCTGTCTATGTCCGCCACGAAATCGTCCACAATGCCCATGTTGTCAGCCGCCTCGAGGCCATGGGTGCCGTCTTCGTTGAAGAACTGGACGAATGCCCGACCGACCGGCCGGTCATCTTTTCCGCCCATGGCGTCCCGAAATCCGTGCCAGCCGAAGCCGCCGCGCGCCAGATGATCTATGTCGATGCGACCTGCCCGCTCGTCTCCAAGGTCCATGTCGAGGCCGAACGCCACCATACCGAAGGTCGCGAGATCGTTCTCATCGGCCATGCAGGCCATCCGGAAGTGATCGGCACGATGGGCCAGCTCCCCAGCGGGGGAATCGCCCTGGTCGAGACCGTCGCGGATGCGGAACGCTTCGTACCGAAAGACCCGAAAAACCTCGCCTTCGTGACACAAACCACCCTGTCAGTGGACGATACGGCCGAAATCGTCGCTGTCCTGCAGGCCCGCTTCCCGGAGATTGCGAGCCCCCACAAGGAAGACATCTGCTACGCCACGACCAACCGTCAGGACGCCGTCAAGGTGCTCGCGCCCGGCGCCGGGCTGGTCCTCGTCATCGGCGCCCGCACCAGCTCCAATTCCGTCCGCCTTGTCGAAGTTGCCCTGCGCGCCGGGGCCGAACGCGCCGAACTCGTCGCCAGCGCCGACAATATCGACTGGTCGTGGTTCGACAATGTCACCACGCTCGGCCTCACCGCCGGGGCCAGCGCGCCGGAAGACCTCGTCCAGGGCGTCATCGACGCCTGCCGCACACGGTTTGAGGTCACGCTCGACACGGTCGAAACCGCCCGTGAGTCCGTCACGTTCAAACTGCCCCGTATCCTTGCCGACTAGGCCGCTGCGGACAGGCACTGTTCCGGGCGCTGCAAACCCGCCATTTTCAATGCATAATGCTAATGGTTACGTATCGAATTTGCCGTATTGGCTGCCCACCCCGCCGCTAAACCACGAGACCTCCGCCACATGGCATTCGACAAGTCAGAACCGTCCGGTCAGATGAACGTCCTCAAGCGGCGGGCCAAATTGTTCCTGCGCCAGCTCGCACGCAAGATTGACCATCAGGGCGTGGTCGATCATGTCCGCGACGAAGGCCAGATGTCCGGCCGCTATGTCTTCATGGCGGTCATGTCCTGCGCCATCGCGACACTCGGCCTCCTGCTGTCCTCGCCTGCCGTCATCATCGGCGCCATGCTGATCTCGCCCCTCATGGGGCCGATCATGCTGATGGGCTTCTCGCTCAGCATCCTGGACCTCTCGGCCATGCGCCGCGCCATATTCTCGATGGCCTGCGGCGTCGTCGCCGCCATCACGATCTCCTTCCTGATCGTCAAGCTCTCACCGCTGACCGAGATCACGCCCGAAATCATCGCCCGCACACGGCCCAATTTCTTCGACCTCCTCGTCGCCATCTTCTCCGGACTCGCTGGCGGCTATGCCGTCATCCAGCGCAAGGGCGAAACGATTGTCGGCGTCGCCATCGCCACCGCGCTGATGCCGCCTCTGGCAGTCACCGGATACGGCCTCGCGGTCGGCTCCATGCCGGTCGCCGGCGGCTCCTTCTTCCTGTTCATGACCAACCTGCTCGCGATTGCGCTCTCGGTGACCGTGCTGTCGCGCCTCTACAGTTTCGGCGCCGGACACGGGAAGCGCGGCACGCTCTGGCAGGGCGCAATGATCGTGACGGTATTTGCTGCACTGTCGGTGCCGCTCGGCCTTGCGCTGCGCGACATCGCCTATGAGACGACCGCCATCAACACGGTCAAGTCCGCCCTGCTCGAACCGTTCTCCGGTCATGACTCGCGCATTTCCGACGTGTCGGTGACCTTTCCGAAAAAGGCGGATATCCGCGTCGATGCCACAGTCCTCACCCATACCCAGGTGCCGGACGCCGAAACGCGCCTTGTCGCCGATCTCACCAAGCGCCTGGGTCGCCCGGTCGAAGTCAATCTCGGCCAGGTCCTGATCGATGAAGACAAAAAGCTTGAAGCCGAAGCCTTCCTCCGCATGGCTGACTCCTCCATCGCCGCCCCGCTGCGCGCCGAAATCTCCCGCCTCGAGAAGCTCGGCACACTCCGCCAGTCGGAAACCGAACTGCGCGCCGCCGTCCCGTTCCAGCTGGCCGCCGCCGACATCGACGCCGAAAAGCAAACGGCAACCCTGATCGCTGCTCCGCATAACGGCCTGTCGATCTCGGCCTATCGCACGATGGAAGAGGGCCTCAAGCTGAACTTCCCTGACTGGACCATCCGCATTGTCCCGCCCGTTTCCGAATTGCCGCTCATCGCGTTCGACAATGGCGAGAACGTCATTTCCCCGGCTGGCGAGTCCGTGCTCGGCGACAGCATCTGGGCGCTTGAGCACTGGTCCACCAGGACGGTTGAAGTCGTTGGCTATGCCTCGACAGCCGGCGCGCTTCAGCGGTTCGACAATCGCAACCTGGCCTATCAGCGCGCCGTCACGGTGGCCGATCGGCTCACCCAGGCCGGCTTCACCGCCTCGCCCGTCGGCGAATACCGCGCCTACCGCCAGACAGCCGACGAGAAGCAGCTCGGCTACCAGCGCTTCCAGACCGTCCTCATCCGCCCGGGCTCATAGGCCGACGAACGCGGCAAACCCAGCGAGGAATTCGCGAAGCCTCTCCCGCGTCGACTCGTCCGTCAGGTTGCCGTCGGCATCGAACTGGTCGCCCGCGCGCGATACCATGAGCCGCCCGTCGAACCAGGGCCGCATGCCCAGTGTGCGGACAACCGGCAACCAGTGGTTCTGGCCAAGGATCGTGCCGAACCCGCCGGGCGACGCGCCGATGATCGCCACTGGCTTCCCGCGAAACACGTTGGTGCCGCGTGAGGCCCAGTCGACCCCATTCTTGAACACGCCCGGAATGCCATTGTTATATTCCGGCGAGACCAGCAGCAGGGCGTCTGCCTTGGTAATCGCCTCCCTGAACGCGATCACGGCGTCCGGCAGCCCGTGCGCAGCCTCCTCGTCCCCGTCATAAAGCGGAATGCCATGCAGCGTCATGCCGGTGAGGCTCACCCCATCGGGCGCCACCTGTTCGGCCGCCCGCATCAGCCCGGTATTGAACGAGGCCTTCCGCAGGCTTCCGGAAATAGCGAGGATATGGGTCATGCACCTGGCTCCATCCAAAACGATGGTGCCATCTAGCACGTCTTCTTTTCGTGTGTCTCCCTGGGGACCGGAGCGTGCCTGCCTGGTCTCGTCGGGTCGTTAGACGCCGACGACATCCGGGCGCAACTGGTAGAATATATACAGCACGTCTGATTTCTCCCGATCGCCAACGCCACAGTCCGTCAGTGCTTTCATCAGGTCATCGATCGACGCCATGTATTCATTGTCGGATATGTTCATGTGCTTGTGCACGCTCAACATGTCCCTGCCGGTATAGACCTGCGGCCCGCCTGAACCGAGCGAGAAGAAATCAGCCGCCATCTGCTTCAATCTCGCCACATCGCTGCCCGCGAAGCGCGCCGCGATCAGGGGGTTTGCAAGATGATTGTCGACGAGATTCGAGGCAATCCGTGTGACACCTTCGGTGCCGCCAAGGCGGGAGAAAAGCGTGTCTGTCATGATAAGTCCTTTCATTGGCGGGGTTTTTGGGAACTATTCACCTATCGCCCCGGCTTGAACCAGACTGACGGCCGATCCCGGTTTTCGTCCAGTCCAGTTTCTGTACCAGTCGGACAGGCATTCCGGCGCTAGAGTCGGCGCCGCGCCCACCACCTGAGGAGACCCCGACCATGACCAGCAGTTACAGGCAATTCTGCCCTGTCGCGATGGCGGCGGAAATCCTCTCGAAACGATGGACACTGCTCGAACTGCGGGAACTGATCGCGGGATAGACACGGTTCAACGACCTGCGCCGCGGCGTACCGCGCATGTCGCCAACCCTTCTGTCTGCGCGGCTGAAGGAACTCGAAGCTGCTGGAATCCTCCGCATGCTGCCCGATTCAGCAGGGCCGGGCCTGAACGAATATCACCTGACAGAATCCGGCCGCGACCTGTCGGCGGTGATCGAGGCCGTCGGCGTCTGGGGGCAGCGCTGGATCGAGGCCGATCTCAGCCTCGACAATCTCGATCCAGCTTTGCTGATGTGGGACATGCGGCGGAACCTGAACACATGGCCCCTGCCCGACAGCCGCAGTGTCATCAACTTCATCTACAGCGACCTGCCTGACTCGCAGAAGAACTGGTGGCTGATCGTCGAACCGACAGGCAGTGTCGATCTTTGCTATATCGACCCCGGCTTCGAGGTCGACCAGTTCGTTACGACAGACCTGCGCTCCATGACTGCCATCTGGCTCGGACTGTCGACGGTGCGAAAAGCCGTCGCCGAGGACAGGGTCAATCTGGACGGCGACCAGGCGATCTCCTCCCACATGCAGCAATGGTTGGGTCTCAGCGATTTTGCCGGCGAAGCAAGGCGGGTAGGTTGACCCCGACCTGACCTCCCCCTTGCGGGCGGAAGAACAGTCAGCCCGGCATGGAAAGATCAGCGCACATGAAGGGGACTCCACTCCCTGCAGGGGGAGGCTGGGCGGGGGTCCACGGCGTCGCGACGGGAACGGGTTTTGCACTGGCTTATCCACCCCCTCCCACACCTGGCGTATAATGCGCTGCGATGTTCTACCTCCTCATCCCCATGCCGGGCCTGCCCTGGTACCTGCTGCCAATCTGGCCGCTCATCTTCTGGCGCGTCTAGCGCCTGAAGGCATGGTTCCGCGCGGTCGGTGGCCCCGGCTCAGAAATGCTCTGGGGCGTCGCGTGGAATGGGCGAGTCGTGGTGATCCAGCTCTCGGATGACCTTGCCCGACGGCACCGTCATTTTCCGTGTGCCTGTCTCCGACAGGCTCCAACTGGCGCTGACAGACACCCCAACTCCGTGTTCCAGGCAAACGCCGGGACTATGGAATCAATATCCCCGACACCTGACCCACACTCCCATCGCAGAAAACCCATGCTCCACCCCAAGCACCCCTCAGGGGCCGTACGTGCTGGTCCTTATTCAAATCTGCGCCGTGATCTGCCATAAGCGCGGCCATGACCTGTACCGTTGCCGCCTTCTACAAGTTCGTCGCCCTGCCGGACTTCGAATCCCGCCAGCCCGCGCTGGCCGAAACGCTGAACGCCGCTGGCGTGAAGGGCACTGTCCTGCTCGCCAGTGAAGGCGTCAACGGCACCATCGCCGGCACCGAAGACGCCATCGACACCGCCCTTGCCGCCCTGCGCGCCCTGCCCGGCTGCGAGACGCTGGAGGCCAAGTTCGCCGAAGCGGATGAGATGCCCTTCCTGCGCCTGAAAGTGCGCCTGAAGCGCGAGATCGTCTCGATGGGCGTGCCCGGCACCGACCCCAACGCCCTGGTCGGCACCTATGTCGCCCCCGAGGCCTGGAACGCCCTGATATCAGACCCGGACACCGTGCTGATCGATACGCGCAACGATTACGAAGTCGCTATCGGCACGTTTGAAGGCGCGATCGACCCGAACACGAAAACCTTCCGCGAATTCCCGGACTGGTTCCGCGATTTCCGGGCAAAGCTCGAAGCCGAGGGCCGCAAGCCGAAAGTCGCCATGTTCTGTACCGGCGGCATCCGCTGCGAGAAGGCCACCAGTTTTGTGAAATCCGAAGGCATAGAAGACGTCTTCCATCTCCAGGGCGGCATCCTGAAATATCTCGAAACCGTGCCCGAATCCGACACCAAATGGCAGGGCGAATGCTTCGTCTTCGACGAGCGCGTTTCGGTCCGCCACGACCTGACCCCCGGCTCGTATGACATGTGCCACGCCTGCAAGCGGCCGCTGTCCGAGGCTGATATGCAGCACGCCGCCTATGAGCCCGGCGTCGCCTGCCCGCATTGCATCACCGAGATGAGTGACGACCAGCGCGCCCGCTTTGCCGAGCGCCAGAAGCAGATCGACCTCGCCAGGGCGCGCGGGCAGCAACACATGGGCCCGGAGGCGCGGCGGAGCGAGGAGGCATGACCCTGCCCGTCCTCTACACGTTCCGGCGCTGTCCCTATGCCATGCGTGCCCGCCTCGCCCTCGCGGTCAGCGGCGCCGAGATCCGGATCCGCGAAGTCGTCCTGCGGGACAAGCCCGCCGAAATGCTCGCCGCCAGCCCCAAAGGCACCGTCCCGGTTCTTGTCCTGCCAGGCGGCACCGTGATCGACGAAAGCCTTGATGTCATGCACTGGGCGCTCGCCCTGAATGATCCGGAATACTGGCTCGGTGCGGATGCCGACGACACCGCCGCCCTGACCGCCCAATGCGATGGCCCGTTCAAACAGGCTCTCGATCGCTACAAATACCCGAACCGCTATGATGGTGTTGATCCGCTGGCCCAGCGCGCGACAGGTCTGGACATACTACGGACGTGGGACAGCCGTATCACCCCCTCAGGGACCCACTTGCTGGCCCCCCACCGCACGCTTGCCGACATGGCGATTTTCCCCTTCGTGCGCCAGTTCGCCGCCACCGACCGCGCCTGGTTCGCCGAGCAAAACCTGCCCGCGCTGAAATCCTGGCTCGACAACCACCTCGCCAGCCCGCTGTTCAAATCGATCATGACCAAGCACGCTCAATGGCAGCCCGGCACCGCCGAGCCGCTGCTGGCACAGGCGATCTGACCCTCTTGAAAAATCCTGCGACAGGCGTAAATACGCCGCTCTTGGATTCGGAGTGTGGCTCAGCCTGGTAGAGCACTGCCTTCGGGAGGCAGGGGTCGGAGGTTCAAATCCTCTCACTCCGACCATTTCCAGACTATCCCGCCAGCGCAGCCCTAACCGCCGCCAGCGCCTCGTCCGCCTTGCTCGCATCCGGCCCGCCGGCCTGCGCCATGTCCGAACGCCCGCCACCGCCCTGGCCGCCCAACGCGGCGGCAGCCACCTTCACGAGGTCCACCGCCGAATATTTTGCCGTCAGGTCTGCCGTGACGCCAATCGCCACGCCGGCCTTGCCATCGGCCACGCCGACGAAGGCAACAACGCCCGAACCGATCTTCGCCTTCGCCTCGTCGACCAGCGCGCGCAGATCCTTGCCGCCGACGCCTTCGGCGACCCGCGCGATCAGGTTCACGCCATTGACCACTTCGGGCCCGGCCGGCGCGCCGCCACCGCCGCCCATGGCCAGCTTACGCTTGGCATCGGCGAGTTCCTTCTCCAGCGCGCGCCGCTCCTCCGTCAGGACAGTGACCTTGCGCGGCACATCCTTCAGGGGCACTTTCAGGCTCTCGGCGAGGTCTTCGGCGATTCGTGCGCGGCCCTTGAGCCAGGCCAGCGCCTCGGCGCCTGTGGCCGCCTCGATTCGGCGGACGCCAGCGGATACGCCACCTTCGGACGTGATCACGAACACGGCGATGTCGCCCGACCGCTCGACATGAATGCCGCCGCACAGCTCGACCGAATAGGCCTTACCGTCGCCCTTGCCCATTGACAGGACGCGGACTTCGTCTCCGTATTTCTCGCCGAACAGGGCCAGCGCCCCGGCCTCGATGGCCTTGTCGGGCGTGGTCACCTTGATGTCAGTCGCAGCATTCTGGCGGATCACCGCATTGACCTGATCCTCGACGGCTTCAAGCTCCGCCGCCGTGACCGGTGCGCCGTGCGAGAAGTCGAACCGCAAACGGTCGGCCTCAACCAGAGAGCCCTTCTGCGTGACATGCTCGCCGAGCACATTGCGCAGGGCCGCATGCAGAAGGTGGGTCGCCGAGTGGTTCGCCATGATGGCATGTCGGCGCACCGCGTCGACATGCAGTTTCGCCGTCGCACCGAGCTTGGCCGAGCCGCTGACGAGTTCGCCGATATGGACATTCACATCGCCGGCACGCTTCTGCACGTCACGGACGATGAAGCGCACGCCACCATCGAACATGATCTCGCCGTGGTCACCGGCCTGGCCGCCGCTCTCGGCATAGAAAGGCGTGGCATCGAACACGAGTTCAGCAGCGCCCGGCTGGAGCGTATCGACCAGCGCACCGCCCGCTGCGATGGCCACCAGCTTGCCCTGGCCTTCGGTGGCTGAATAACCGCCGAATTTCGTGGCGCCGGATTTTTCGCGCACTGCGAACCAGATGTCATCGGTCGCTGCATCGCCGGACGAGAAGCCCGCGCTGCGCGACCCTTCGCGCTGGACGTCCATCGCCGCGTCGAAACCGGACGTATCGACCGACATGCCGCGCGCCCGCAGGATGTCCTGCGTCAGGTCGAGCGGGAAGCCGAACGTGTCATAGAGCCGGAAGGCGGTGTCACCGGACAGCGCATCACCTTTGCCCAAGCCGGCTGTCGCCTCGTCGAGCAGCGACAGGCCGCGGCCAAGCGTGCGCTGGAAGCGCGACTCTTCCTGTTCGAGGGCGGATTCGATCGCGGCTTTCGCGCGGCCCAGTTCCGGATAGGCCTTGCCCATTTCACCGATCAGGGCTGGCGTCAGGCGGTGCATCATCGGTTCGCGGGCACCCAGCAAATGGCCGTGGCGCATGGCGCGGCGCATGATCCGGCGCAGGACATAACCGCGCCCTTCGTTCGAGGGCAGAACGCCGTCGGCGATCAGGAAGGCCGATGTCCGCAAATGGTCTGCGATCACGCGGAAGGAGGCCAGATGGTCGCCTGCGGCCTTCGCGCCGTAGAGGTCTTCCTCGGCCTTGATCAGGTTTGCGAAAAGATCGATCTCGTAATTGTTGTGGACGCCCTGCATGACAGCCGCGATGCGCTCGAGACCCATGCCGGTATCGATCGACGGCTTGGGCAAGGGCTTGCGCGATCCGTCAGCTGACTGGTCGAACTGCATGAAGACCAGGTTCCAGATCTCGATGAAACGGTCGCCATCCTCGTCCGGGCTGCCGGGAGGGCCGCCGGCAATCTTGTCGCCATGGTCGTAGAAAATTTCCGAGCACGGGCCACAAGGGCCGGTATCACCCATGGACCAGAAATTGTCCGACGTGGCGATGCGAATGATCCGGTCGTCGGACAGGCCGGCAACTTTCTTCCAGAGCAATGCGGCCTCATCGTCCTCGGCATAGACGGTCACCAGCAGGCGCTTCGGGTCGAGACCGAACTGTTTGGTGACCAGGTCCCAGCCATAGACGATCGCCTGTTCCTTGAAATAATCGCCGAACGAGAAATTGCCCAGCATTTCAAAGAATGTGTGGTGGCGCGCCGTATAGCCGACATTGTCGAGGTCATTGTGCTTGCCGCCGGCCCGGACGCATTTTTGCGACGTGGTGGCGCGCGGAGCGAATGGCGTCTCGGCCCCGGTGAAAATGTTCTTGAATGGCACCATGCCCGCATTGACGAACAGCAGGGTCGGGTCGTTCTGCGGCACGAGCGGCGCAGAGGCGCGCCGCGTGTGTCCCTGCTTCTCGAAGAAGGAAAGGAAAGCTTCGCGGATATCGTTGACGCCGGTCATGGGCAGTGTCCTAGCCGAAATTATTCATGTGCGGCGAGGGTAGGCCCGCGCCGGTTCCAACCGGCGATATAAAGGTCCCTTTGCGGCGCGCCAAGCGGTGTGCGCCATAAAGGGACAAGTTCAGGTGACAGACCTGACTGCAAACTGGGCCCCGAACGACCCATTTACGGGTCGTTCGGGGTGAAAAACGGAGCCGATCAGCCTTCAGCGGCATCCGGTTCGATATCGTCCTCGGCCCCGGCCTCCATGCCGGCAGTCAGGAGTTCATCGGCCAGGAGGCCTGCATTACGGCGAATCGAATCCTCGATCTCGTCGGCCATGGCGGGATTTTCCTTGAGGAAAGCGCGGGTCTTCTCGCGCCCTTGGCCCATCCGCTCACCCTTGTAGGAATACCAGGAACCGGATTTCTCGACGACTTCAGCCTTGACCCCGAGGTCAATCAACTCACCCGTCTTGGAAATGCCTTCACCATAGATGATGTCGAACTCGACCTGCCGGAACGGCGGGGCCACCTTGTTCTTGACCACTTTGACGCGCGTCTGGTTACCGATAACCTCTTCACGTTCCTTGATCTGGCCGATGCGGCGGATATCGAGACGGACCGAAGCGTAGAATTTCAGCGCATTACCGCCGGACGTGGTTTCCGGGCTGCCGAACATGACGCCGATCTTGTGGCGAATCTGGTTGATGAAGATGACGGTACATTTCGATTTCGAGATCGAGCCGGTGAGCTTGCGCAGGGCCTGACTCATCAGGCGGGCCTGCAGGCCGGGAAGGGAATCGCCCATTTCGCCCTCAAGCTCGGCGCGCGGGGTGAGCGCAGCCACCGAGTCGATGACCAGCAATTCAACCGCGCCGGAGCGCACGAGCGTGTCAGCAATCTCAAGCGCCTGTTCACCCGTATCAGGCTGCGAGATCAGGAGGTCGTCCAGCCCCACACCTAGCTTGCCGGCATAGACCGGGTCGAGCGCGTGCTCGGCATCGATGAAGGCGCATACGCCGCCATTTTTCTGCGCTTCGGCCACACAGTGCAGGGCAAGCGTCGTCTTGCCCGAACTTTCCGGGCCGTAGATCTCGATGATCCGGCCGCGCGGAATGCCGCCAATGCCCAGCGCGATGTCGAGACCCAGCGAACCGGTCGAAACCGCCTCGATATCCATGACCTTGCGATCACCGAGGCGCATCACCGATCCCTTGCCGAACGCGCGTTCAATATTACCTAGAGCCGTTTCAAGAGCCTTCTGCTTATCCACACCGGATTCCTTATCCACAAGTTGAAGCGCTGGTTTGGCCATGAGTCGTCTCCTTAGGTCCACTACGGGGGTCAGTTTGGCAAGGCCCCCTATTGCCGTCCATGGTTTGCATGTACCATGTTTGTTCTCCAGAACAAAGCAGAAACTTCCTGTTCGCCGCACCTTTTCTTTTCCGCGCAGATCGGGCATGGTCGCACGATGTTGACCCGATCAAACCGACAGGCGGGCGAAGCGCGGCTTCGCTACCTTGATGCCGATGTCCAGGTGCTTGCGCCTGGCGATTTTGTTGTGTGCGCCGTGACTGGACGCAAGATTCCGCTTCAGGCCCTGCGCTATTGGAGCGTCGACCTGCAGGAAGCCTATTGGGACGCTGGCGCTGCAGGCACCCGGATGGTCCCCGCAGAGGGATGATGCTGCGCGAACTCCTGCTCGCGGTCATGATGTGTTCAGGAGCGTGTGCACAAGGATCCGCTCCCGACGAGACCGCGAAACGAGCTGCAACGGCTTCGCCCCCGACCTGCGACGGCGCCCTCAAACAGGGTGGCCTTGTCATCTGCCATGCTGCGCCCGGCGAAACGATGACGGTCGCTGGCGTCAGGCAAGTGGTGGATGACACCGGCACGGCCCAGTTTGGCATCCGCACAAACGCGCCATCGGTGATCGGCTGGTCTGCCGCCAGCGGCGCCTTCGGCGACCTCGCCATCGCCGCGCGCGATGATGAATTCCGCACGATCAAGGGCTTCGATTGCGACAAGGTTGATGCCCGCTCGCCCGAACAGAAAGCCCATGCGGCAAAAAGCTGGCAGATCAAGCAAGAGGCGTTTGCCCGCCTGAATCCCGGCCCCGGTGCCTTGGGCGGCTTCATCAAACCAGCCGATGCGCCCGCCTCATCGCCGTTCGGCCCGACGCGGAAATATATCGGCGTCTCGAAAGTCACCGGAGAGCCGTGCGAATCGACCTCTGTCCACCAAGGCTATGACATGGCCGCGCCCATTGGCACGCCGGTCGTCGCCCCGGCCGGCGGCAAAGTGATCCTCGCCGATCCCGACCTCTACTATGAAGGCGGCGCCGTCTTCCTCGATCATGGCCACGGACTGACCTCGGTATTCATGCATCTCTCCGACGTCGATGTCGCTGCCGGCGATGTGGTCAAGCGCGGGGACGTACTCGCCAAGACCGGCAATAGCGGTCGCACGACCGGGCCGCACCTGCATTGGGCCGTCAAATGGCGCAATGCCGCGAGCGCTGACCGTGGCGGCGATTTCTACATCGACCCGGCCCTCCTCCTGGACCTGCCGGTGTCCGAGCCAGAGTGACGGCCCAATACTACCCTGCGTCCCGCCGATCGCATGTCCTGTGTCCATTGCCAAAGTAGGTGATCCGACTTGATGCGGGTCAATGCGCCTGAGCGGCGCGTGCGGGATGCTGACACCAACAAGGGAGAAATTTCAGATGTCTCAGACAGGGATCAGCGTCCTCGACAATGCCACCCAGGACGTCAACATTTGGCTCAACGACATATCCGAGCAGGCACATTGGGACGACAAGAATCGCAGCTATCGCTTGCTGCGGGCGACTTTGCATGCGCTCCGCGACTGGCTCAGCGTGGATGAAGCCGCCGATCTGGCAGCGCAGCTCCCGCTGCTTGTCCGTGGCATATATTATGAGGGCTGGGATCCGTCGGCGACGCCTGTTCCCGAGCGCAAGCTGGAACAGTTCTACGAACGCGTTCAGCGCGAATTCAAAACCGACCCGCTCAACAACCCGAAGCTTTCCGTGTCCGCCGTGTTTGCCGTGCTGAGCAAGCGTGTGTCGAAAGGCGAGATCGACCAGGTAAAGAACTCCATGCGAAAGGAGTTGCGAAATTTGTGGCCCGCAGCCTCCTGACGACTGAACGCGTCAGTCGGTTCGCCAAACCACGTCGCTGGCCCCGACAAACCGCGCCATGCGGCTGAGTTCCGCCTCCAGTTTCGCCTGACGCGCGCTGGTCCATTTCACGCCGGGCTCGGGCCACAGCGCGACGACAGTGAGTTCACCCTTGTCCCGGTCTGACTTCACTTCGATCCGCCCGACAAACCGGTCACCCTCCAGCAACGGATAGACGTAATAGCCCCATTGCCGTTTGGCGGCGGGCACGAAAATCTCGATCCGGTAGTCGAAGCCGAACAGGCGCGCGAGGCGGCTGCGATCGCGGATCACCGGGTCGAACGGGTTGAGTATACGCAGGCGCGAGGTCGGCGCGGGGGTCGCGGCAAGGCGACCTTCAATGTCCGGCAGAGCGAGCGCCGCATTCCACGTTCCGTTCGACGATTCGATTTCGACGGGCACGAGTTCGCCGGCATTGGCCGCCGTCCAGGCTTTCACTTCCGGCAGGTCCGCCGCCGCCCAGAAGCGCTGCACATCGCCCTCGGTGCCAAAGGCCAGGCGCGCCAGCGCCTCGCGGCACAGCCAGTCAACTTGGGCCGCGTCGCTGTGTTCGGTCTCGCGCAGCCGATCTGGGATCACGCGATGCGTGAGGTCATAGTATTTGGTGAAATTCTCGCGGTGCGAGGTCGAGAGTTCGCCTGCATACCACATGTAATCGAGCGCCAGCTTGTGCGGCGGGCGGCGCCACATCTCGCGCTTGCCCGCGATCTTGGTGTCGAACGCCTTGGTGCTGAGTGGGCCTTCGGCTGCGATGCGGGCACAGATATCGGCACGGCCCTTCTCATCCAGCATGCCGCGATGCCATTCCCAGCCGCGCACCTTTTCCTCAAGGCGGCGGAACTGGCGGCGCCACATCGGATAGAAATCCATCGGAATGAGCGAAGCGTCGTGCGTGAAATGCTCGAAGACATGCCGGTCGAGCGCGAGACATTTTTCCAGCATCGGCTCGCGGAAATTCTGGTTGCGGCTCCACAGGATATGATCGTGCGCTCGGGCGACAACACGGATCGTGTCGAGCTGGACGAAGCCGAGCCGGCGGATGATATCAGCGAGGTCGAGCGGGCCTGTCGGCGCCGCCGACAGGAGCTGGGCATCGAGCCAGAGGCGGCGGGCGTCCCGGTTTGAAATCCTGAGCGCCATGACGGGTCTCAGGGAACCAGGATCGTGGCGCCGGTCGTCTTGCCGCTTTCAAGGGCGCGATGGGCGTCGGCGACATCTTCCAGTGCGAAGCGCTGGCCGATATCAGCTTTCAGCGTGCCATCCTTCAGCGCGCCGAACAGGAGGCCCGCGCCACGCGCGAGCGCCTCCGGCGTTGCGATGAAGTTGAACAGTGTCGGACGCGTCAGCACGAGCGAGCCGCCTTGCGCCAGTCGGCCGGGCGGAACGGGATCAGCGGCGCCGGAGGCGTTACCGTATGAAATCATCCAGCCGCGCGGCTTCAGGCTACTGAGGGACGCATCGAAACTGATCTTGCCGACACTGTCGAGCGCCACGTCGACGCCCTTGCCGTCTGTCAGGGCCTTCACCTGCTCGGCGACATTGTCATAGCCGACGATCACATCACTGGCCCCAGCGGCGCGGGCCATGTCGGCCTTCTTGTCCGATGAGGTGACTGCGATCACCCGCGCGCCGAGACTCACTGCCCATGGCACGAGCAGGCTGCCGACACCGCCGACGGGTGCCCAGACGAGCAGCGTGTCGCCCTTCCTGATGGGGCGGATCTCGAACAATAGCATCCAGGCCGTCAGGCCCTTCAGCATCACGGCGGCGGCATCCTCGTCACTGATGCCGTCCGGCAAGGGCAACAGGTTCGCGGCCGGCAAGGTCACATGCGTGGCATATGTGCCCGATGCGACATAGCCGACGCGGTCGCCGGGCTTGAGGTGAGTGACGCCATCACCCACCGCTTCGACCACGCCTGCGCCCTCGCCGCCCGGCGTGAACGGGAACTTCGCCGGATAGAGACCGGTGCGGAAATAGGTGTCGATGAAGTTGAGGCCGACAGCCGACTGGCGCACCAGCGCCTCGCCGGGGCCCGGCGGCTTCAGGTCCAGCGGTTCCTTTTTCAGGACATCGGGACCGCCTGTTTCGTGGATGCGGATGGCATAGGGACCGGACATTCAATGAGCTCCTGTCTTGCGCTTGCTGCCCTTGGCGCGAATGTTCAAGAGTTCGACGCCGAGGGAGAAGGCGATTGCAAAATAGAGATAGCCGCGCGGAATGTGGAATCCGAGGCCATCCGCCACAAGCGCCACGCCGACCAGAAGGATGAAGGCGAGCGCCAGCATCTTGGTTGTCGGATGCTCGCCGATGAATTTCGCCAGCGGATCGGCCGCAAAGGCCATGACAATGGTCGACAGGACGACAGCCGTCACCATGACAATAATGTCGTCGGTCATGCCGACCGCCGTGATCACGCTGTCGAGCGAGAAGACGAAGTTGATGACGAACAGCTGAATGACAACCGCCGTAAAGCCGCTCTTGGCGCCTGCCTCAATATGGCCCGTGCCTTCAACAGCAGAGTGGATTTCCTGTGTACCCTTCCACAGCAGGAATAGTCCGCCCGCCAGGAGGATCAGGTCTTTTACCGTCACGTCCTCGACGTGATGCATCAGGGCCTCGTCCCCGCCGGACACGAAGACGGCCAGCCAGTGCGGCATCTGGAACAGGGCATTCTTGTCGAGATTGATGATCACGAAGATCAGCCCGAGCATTGCAATGCGCAGGAACATTGCGCCCCATATGCCGATACGGGTGGCTTTCGCCTTTTGTTCCCCCTGCAGTTTCCCGGTGGCGATGGAAATGAAGAGCAGGTTGTCGATGCCGAGGACAACTTCCAGGAAAGTCAGGGTCGCAAGACTGCCCCAGAAGGCGGGAGAAGAAAGGAATTCAAGCATGGCGGGATACGTCCTGGTGGCGGGGATTCGGAGAAACTGCAATGAAGCTGAGGCAGGGGTGGATAGCAAGGGCGACTCGCGATGCACTGGCGCGATGAACCAGCGGCTTCTCTTTACCTGCGGCGTCGATGAGGCCGGACGCGGACCGTGGGCTGGCCCGGTGACAGCTGCCGCCGTTGTGCTCGACCCTGCCGCATCGATAGCAGGGCTGACCGACTCCAAGGCCCTCAGCGAAGCCAGGCGCGATGCCCTGGCACCCTTGATCCGCGAACGGGCGCTGGCCTTCTGTGTTGCCCATGCCAGCGTCGAGGAGATTGATTCGCTAAACATCCGCGAAGCCACTTTCCTTGCCATGCGCCGGGCCGTGGACGGCGTGACCCGCCAATGCGCCCTCGGCATGATCCTGATCGATGGCAATGCGTTGCCGAATTCACTTCCCTGCGAGGCCCGCGCCATCATCAAGGGCGACCTGACGGAGCCGGCCATTTCGGCTGCCTCGATCCTCGCCAAGACCGTTCGCGATGCCCTGATGCAGGACCTCGACGCCCGCCATCCCGGCTACGGCTTTGCCCGCCACAAGGGTTACGGGACCGCCGCCCACGCCGAAGCCCTGACCCGGCTTGGCCCCAGCCCCGTGCACCGCACCAGTTTCCGGCCCGTTCGCGCGGCGATGCCGGCGGGCTGACCGCAATTCAAGCGCTGACCTGCTCGACCGACACTGACTGGCTGATGCATTCGCAACTGCCTGACGTGGTAAGGAAAGCGATATCAGCCGCATCCCGGCCAATGGCGATGCGGACAAGATTTTCGACCGGGACGAGCCGGGTTGCATCGACCAGCCACCAGGCGCCGTCGAGATAGACTTCGAAAACGGCGTGGAAGTCCGGCGGATCAAGTTGCCACGCATAGGCGCTGACGGCGCGGGACGGCACATTCAGAGCGCGGCATATGCTGATGCCGAGATGCGTGAAGTCGCGGCAGATACCGGCGCGGTCGACAAACGTGTTCTCGGCCGTGGTACCGGCATGGCTGGCCCCCGGAACATAGTCGACATGGTTGCAGACCCAGTCGAGTACGGCCAGGACCTGCCTACTTTCGGGCGCGAGATGGCCGAACTCGCGATGGGCAAAGGACATGAACTTGTCCGACGGACAGTAGCGGCTTGGCAGCAGGAATTCGAGCACTGGCGGCGGTAGTTCGAGCCAGGATTGCAGCCGGCTGCCTGGCGACAGGATCCGGGGCGTGCTGTTCTCGATCGTGGCCTCATAGACGACACGGACCTGGCCTTCGAGGGCGGCCCGGAAGCGCCGTTCGCCATGACTGTCGGCTCTATCCTGGATGACCGGCGTGTCGGGCGAGAGGGCAAGCGATTCCGACAGGATGACCTGGCCCGGCGAGCAGGCGACCTGGATCGCAAAAATGGCCTGAGTATCCTTCGGGAAATCGTAGACGAGATCAGACCTTACGCGGAGTTTCAATGACGTATCCTGTTCTCATCGGCTCGCGCGCGTTCCGCGCGGCCTGCGGCGCTGTTGCTGTCACGTCTGGCCTGGCCGCGCCAGCGATCATCTCAAAAAAATGCAGGGAAATGGCGCGCATGACGCGGCTGCGGTCGCGCCACGAGAGATCGACCGCCGGGCCGGTGTCCGTCTTGTTGACATCGACGATGTAGATACGACCAGAACTGCTATCTCGCAGGATATCGAGCGCGGCCCAGTCGAGCGCCATGGTTTCGGCAAAGCGCGTGATGGTGTCGAGTTCGGCGAGCGAGAATACGTCCGGCAGTTCACGGAAGGACACCGTATCATTGTGTATCGAGAAACGATTGCCGGCGGGCTTGGTCTTGACCAGTACGAAGCGTGGCACGCGAGCGATGATGGTCGTGCGATAATCAAAGGCGGTTGTGCCGTCCGACGAGTCGACGAGATGCTGGTAGGCCTTTCCTGCTACAGGATTGCAGGGACAGGTCACGATCATGCCGTCATGCAGGCCATTGGCTTCGCTCTTCTCCACTGCCGGTCCGTGATGGGTTCGGGGATCAAGGCGCAGGGGATATCCGGCGACATCGGCGAAGACATCGGCGACGCGGCTTTTCGAGATGTCATTGCAGGCCGCATTGAGACGGACCAGGTTCCCGGCCGGCGGGGGGGTGCCCCGGGTCGTATCCTCGAAATAGAAGGCAACATCTGCGCTGGCGGGCGTGCGGGCGAAGTGGATGCCGGAAAGGGTCATGGCCGACCAGAGGATGTACCAGGGGCGTGGCCGGTCCGGCGCGAACCAGACCGAGAGGCCGCGCGGCCTCGTCATCCGCACGATCAGCCCTTTCATCAGGACGACAGCGAAATAGAGGCAGAATTTCACGAACTCCGAAGGCGTGATTTCCGCAAGGCCTATCCGGCGGCCCGTCTTCTTGACGATCAAGCCATGGCGGGTCAGCCGGAGGTCAGAGAACCAGTTCGCCCTTGCGAAGGCTGTCGGCGGGTCGCGATCAAGGCGGGTCCGGTCGAGCATCAGTCGATACGATAATGGATGGGTTTGTAGCTGAAATTGTTCGACTGACCTGCGGAGCAAGCGGTCAGCGCCATGATGAGATCCATCTCGGCGTGAAACCGCGTGAGATCGCCCGGCTTGCTGAGCGGCGGCAGGACCTTGATTTCGCCAGTCTCACCGTTTGTTGCCACATGCATGAAAATATTGAAGGCGATGGGAATTTGGTCCGGACCGATACCATAGGGCGCCAGGGCCCTTTCGAGATTTCCCTGGCAGCCATGATGGGGCGTTTCATCGCCATAGATGATACGGAACGTATCCTTCGAACAGGGCGTCAGCGTGAAGTCATGGCGACCGACCTGGTCCTCGCCAATCACCAGCATCGGGTTGCTGCGATTGGAATAGAGGATGTCCCCGCTCGTCAGGAACAGGCGGCTGGCATAGTCGATGGACCGGCCCGAAGAGATGACCTCATGCGTGTCGTCCGCATTATAGGCCAGCATGTCCGAGACTTGCTGGCCTTCGGGATCGATCACGGTCAGGGCCTGCCCCTTCCGAAGCCGGAAGGCGACGCCTGTCCTGGGGGCGATCGTGTGAATTACGCCGATGTCGGCGCTTTGAATTGAAATGGACATGTCCAGTCGTCTCCCACCTGGCGGCCGCTATATTGTGCGGCCTGATTGCGTTGCCCATGCGTGCCGATCATGGGGTTGATTGATCCGTTTGCGTCAAGTTCCTTTTGCCGGATGACCTTTTGCAGGGCCTGGTACCGGCCATCGGTGCGCAATTGCTCGAACTGGTCATGGGAATTGAAAACCAGGGCCGGTCGGCAGAACCGCCGCGCCGCGCGCGATGCGCCCGGATGCAGGCCGATCACAAAATAGGCCACCCCATTGATACTGATACCGAAATCGGGCGACGCCGGATCAGGCGAGACGTTCGCCGCCCATGGCACGCCGCGCTGACGGTCGATCTCGTGCAGGCGCTGCAGCCGAACCCAGAGGGCCGTTTCGAACGTCTTCTCGTCCATGACCGAACCGCGGCGAAAGCCGCAAACAAGGGTCTTGAACGGCATGGAACCCGGATCGAGTTCCCGGCCGAACCGGCCGAGCGCCGCGTGGATGTGCGCGTCGCATTCATCCGACAGGAAATCGCCCCCTTCGCCGAGGCTCACCTGGTCGAGGCGGAGGGCACTCTTTGCGCCGGTGCAGGGGAAGCGCTCGGACTGGATAAAAGCCTCAAGGTCTGAACTGAGGCCCGCCGGTTGAGCGGTCAGCACAGAGGTAGAGGGCGTGAGAGGGTTCTTGTACGCCATAGTCGTAAGAACTTCCGGAGCGGTCGAGGGTTCCGACGCAATCACAATGCCTCTGAGGCCAGATGCGGCAAACCGTTAATCGCGCGTTAACCAGCCCTGTTTCACCCTGCCACCTTGGGGACGGAGACGAATCGCATGTGGATATTGTTTGGCTGGCATACCTGGTTCGGCGAATCCGGCCGGCCCTACCGCTTCAAGATCACGCTGACGCCGAAGGGCCTGCCCGAGGGCGGCGGCATCTATATCTTCGTCCAGCGGCGCTTCGTTTTCTTCCTGTTCCCGCTCTATATCGGCAAGGCGACCAATTTCCGCTCGCGCCTGATCGGCCATGAACGCTGGTGGGAAGCCTGGTGGAAGCGCGGCGCGACCGAACGCCACGTCCTGGTGATCGACAAGGCCGGCGACCGGGCGCGTATCGAGGAAGACCTGATCCGCAATTACCAGCCGAAAATGAACGATGTCCTCGTGCCGCGCGGCGCGAACGATGCGCCGAACAACAAGCGCCTGCGCCGCTGGTGGAAAATCAAGCGCTGGTTCCGCATCCCCTTCTTCGGCTGAAGCCTGGGTCCCGCGCCTGCGGCGCCTGTGAAGGCGCTTGGGGTGGGGTTCGGGTATCCTGAGGGTGAGGTCGGGTCAGGTGTCGGGGATGGGGCAGCGCCGAGCGCAAGCCTCAAGCGATCCGACACGGATGCCCGAAAGCTGCACGGACGATGCCCGGACATCGAGTCCGATACACGAATAAGAATGACACGATCATTATTCATCACGCCCCAGAGCATTTGCGCGCCGGGATAGCCATTCTCACGGAACCATGCCTTCAGGCGCTGGATGCGCCAGAAGATCAGCGGCCAGATTGGCAGCAGGTACCAGGGCAGGCCCAGCATGGGCGTGAGGAGCGCGAAGCCGGGCATCGCGGCGCATTATACACCGGTTGCGGGAGGGGGCGGAGAAGCGCCGCGCTGTGCCCCTATGCGAGCGTCGCCTGGAAGACACTGGAAATGCGAAGTTCAAAGACCGGTACTGGCCCCCAATCTGCCGATCTGGAGTTGAATAGTGAATGGCGGAATTGGAGAAATTCAGACAATCGTTGCCTCACGCGTATTCGCTCGAGATTGATACGTCCTTGGCTCGTTTCGAAAACAGCTATCGCTAAAGACGTCTGGAGAGTTGATGCCAGAGAACTTGCAATCGATTAGCCGCGTCGAAGACTGAGGAAGGTGACAAGTCCGACTTTGAAAGTGTCTTCTTCGCAAGAGTGTTCCAGAAAGCCAACGGCGAGTGCGTCCGCTCGGACTACCTCGAGACTACGAAACCTGAAAACCGGCTCAGGGAAATAGTCGCGGTCGATCTCATCGCTATCTGGTCGAAACACTAGCAGTAACTGTCCGCCCGGCCGCAAAACACGGCTGAACTCGCGAAAAAGCACTTGCAGATTCTCCACAAAATAAACCGTATGGACTGTCAGTATGGCATCCACCGATGCTTCTGACAGCGGTAGCGCTTCCATGTCACAACAGTGCAGCGTGGCCCGGCCGCTAAGCAACGCCCGGTCGAGTGTTCTTGCGGCAATCGACAAAGCAACCGCAGATGCATCTACACCAATCACTTTTCCGCGCGGGACGCGTTTGAGAAGTTGAGTCATGGTCCGCCCGTGTCCCGTTCCGGCATCGAGCACTGTCGCGTCATCCGAAATCTGAAGCAACGTCACTGCCACTTCATTCTCGCCAGCCGTTTCACTCGACATGATCTTCGCTATGATCCAACCAAGAATACCTTTGGGTGACGACGACTGACGCGCAATAAAAAGGGGCTTGGAGCGTTTCATTCGCTCGATCCTTCTTCAGACGGTTCAGACGGTTCAGACAGTCCGGCGATATGCGGAAGGGACTGCAGCCGCCGCCAGGTCTGGCTCTGGCAAAAGATCGCGAAACATCCTTTCAAATCGATCAGATCGTCGCCGCGTTGAACGATTGAACCGCGATAGATATTGCCGTCTTCTGGATTCTTGAGGTGTCCGCCGCGCCAGGCGTCCTGCTCGAACCTGAACCCTGACAGCATCTCAGTATTCAGCGTGTCAGGTTTGATTTCGGAAGGGTCCCATGCCCAGACGAGGTCGCCGCAAAGCGTATTCAGGGACGAGGCGCACTGTCCAAGGCGAACCACGACACCATAACCCTGACTCGCCCACTCGCCGCTGATGCGTTCAATCGGTGCCTGTGCCTGCGCAGCCTCGGCGTGAGCGATGGGGCTGATTGCGATCGCGAGGCCCGCCAGTACAGCGCTCGAAGCCAACACCATTGCCAGGGGTTCATGGGTTCTTGTTGCGCGATGTTCGTTCGGATGACCAACAGCGGCCGCAAAGCGTTCATGATATCGGGGATGCTCGGTCCCCATCAACCGGTCCCAGAAGGTGAAATACAGCCCGTAATTCCACCCTGCTTCAGCATGGTGCAGGTCATGATGGGTTACAGTAGCGAGCCAATCGAAATAGGGGCGGCCGTCGGCATTGCGGGGGAAGACCTCGTAACCACAATGACCAATGGCATTTCGCAACATCATGTGCACGACGAAGATGAATATCGCCAGATAGGACAGCGGAAGTACAAGACTCATTGCCAGAAGGTAGACGGCGTTGATCACAGCCTCTTCGGTGTCAAAGGCATACGAGGTGAACGGTGTCGGATTATTGGACCGGTGATGTGTGCGGTGGAACCTGCGAAACAGTCTTGGATGATGGATGATACGGTGTGTCCAATAGAAGTACGCATCATGTAAAACGATCAAGATGACAACGGATACAGCAAACCAAAGCCAACCCAGTCCAGCCGGATCTGCGTAGGTTTGTGACAGGCCGATTTTCGCGCTGGTCCAGATCGCAAGCCCCCCGACCAGAGAGAAGACAAGGACAGTTCGAAAAGACGTCAGAAGCTCGCGCCGGATTTGGCCATCTGGCAACGTCCGTTCGCGAATTCTCCGACCGCGCAAGACGCCTGACAGGAGCGTATTGACGAGCAGGAAAACGCCCCCTGCGCCTAAGACGTAACGAAGCAAATCGCCTGCGAATATGGTTGGATAGACGTTCAGTATTTCGACGAGATATGAGGTGAGGGTCGTCATGGTTCTGTCTCCTGTGGGGGTGCCTCAGGAGCAGATTGCCGCTTTCATCCGTTTCGTCTTGCCGGTTTCGAATCCGGCAGAAAACACTCGGAATCGGCTTGGTTTATTTGAAATTGGCGAGCGGAAACCACGCTATGTTGCCGCTTTGGAGAGACATTCTTGTCGATAAGCTGTTGGAGTTTGGCCCGTCGCTGCTTTGAAGGCGCGGTTGAAGGGCCCAACAGAACCGTATCCCAGATCAAGAGCGATCTGGGTGATCTGACGCCTTGCTTGATCCGGGTCTGCGAGGATCGATTTGGAATCGGCAATGCGCCGTTCATTCAAATAGGCAGTAAAATTTCGGAATCCGAGTTCATTATTGATCAAGCGACGCAGCCGATGCTCCGGAATTGCGACCTGCT
Organism: Alphaproteobacteria bacterium; assembly: GCA_018830285.1. Classification (GTDB taxonomy): domain Bacteria; phylum Pseudomonadota; class Alphaproteobacteria; order Caulobacterales; family Hyphomonadaceae; genus Hyphomonas. Next base: position 190,587 of record JAHJSB010000060.1, on the reverse strand, counting down.
TGGCGAGTGCGCCGATCGTTAAGCCCTCTTGGCGATAAACTCCGCCGTCCATCAACTGTGACAACCGAGCCAGTTCGGCGCGATCCGCGCTACTATGTGCGGATATTTTGTACGCCTGCTCGCGCGCACCTACCGAGAATATTCGAACCGGACTGACCACCCACACGGTGAGTCCAAAAGTAAGTGCGAACAACCCAAGTGCGTGCAACATCATGATGGTTTGCGAGGGTCGGCTTTCGCCCAGCACCACCTCGCCCACCGCAATGACTAAACCAAAAACACCCGCCAAGGCCGCAAAGGCCAGGCGAAACGCTCTGCGTTGTTCGATCAGGTCGTCGCTCCGGTGCGCCAGCGCAAGCCAAAGCGCATGTATCATCATCGGCACAACCACAGCCTGCCGCAGCAGATCGGCTCGAACGTGATTTGCGAGATCGGGCCATGACCCTTGAAAAACAGTGATCCCAGCTATCAGGACGAACGGAGCGAGCCGCCATGGCTGCCATTCAAAATCATCATCAAATAATGCAGTTGCGAACCACCAAAAAAATACAGAATTGAATGTCGCCAAAGCAACGAATACTGGGAGGAAAACCCCGAGCGGCGCTAAAAACGACGGCGATGAGACAATTACATAGGCGGCGGTTGCGACAAAAAATATTGCGCCCAACCGCTCGACATTCAGACCCCTGCCGCCACGCGCGAATAGCGCTGCCGCAATCAGCAATATGCCCGCAGTGGCGCCGCGAATGAGTCCTTCGACTACCAGACTGTTGTCCATCCTGTGCACTTCACAGTATGCAGTAGAAAGGTCAATGTTTGGAACAAGTTGGCCGCCAACTCCCGGTTACGGGTGACCTGAGCCCCGATTTGTCATGCATGCAAGGCGAGAATTTGCTTAAAATCGGTCGTTCAGCGAAAGTCGGTCGATGACCGTTTCCGGCGAGTCCCAGACGGCCACACAATCCATGCCCGAAGACTGCAATCGGGACTTTACAAGCCATTGAGTATTTTACGCCGCACATCGCGACACCCTCCTTTCCCTCCGGGAGAGGGGGACGCGCGCCCGCATGGCGTGGGAGGCGAGGGGGTGGCAAGGGCGAGGCATCGCACAGGGAGATTGATTCCCGCCCGCTTCCCGTGGCAAAGCTGGCCGCCATGGCCGACACGACCGCCCCCCTTGCCCCGCCCCTGTTTGCCGATGCGCCGTCATCAGTGAGCTTCAAGAAGCTGCGCAAGCGGCTGGTGCGCGGCGCGCTGAAGGCCGTGGACGATTTCCAGATGGTCGACCGGCGCGCGGTGGATGCCGGTGAGATGCCCCGTCCGAAATGGCTGGTCTGCCTGTCGGGCGGCAAGGACAGCTACGGCCTGCTGGCTGTGCTGATGGACCTTCAATGGCAGGGCGCGCTGCCGGTGGACCTGATCGCCTGCAACCTGGATCAGGGCCAGCCGGGGTTCCCGAAACACGTGCTGCCGGACTGGCTGGACACGACAGGCGTCACATACCGGATCGAGACCGAAGACACCTATTCCATCGTCACCGAGAAGGTCGAGGCGGGGCGCACCTATTGTTCCCTCTGCTCGCGCCTGCGCCGGGGCATCCTTTATCGCATCGCGCGCGAGGAAGGCTGCGAGGCCATCGTTCTGGGCCATCACCGCGACGATGCGCTGGAGACGTTCATGATGAATTTCGTGCATGGCGGGCGCTTGGCCGCGATGCCGCCGAAACTGCTGAACGACGAGGGCGACTGTTTCGTGCTGCGCCCGCTGATCACGGCAGCGGAAGACGACCTTGCGAAATTCGCCGAGGCGATGGCCTTCCCGATTATCCCGTGCAACCTGTGCGGCACGCAGGACGGACTGCAGCGCGTGGCGATGAAACAGATGCTGGACGAATGGGAGCGCAAGAAGCCCGGCGTGCGTCAGGTCATGGCGCATGCGCTGGGCACCGTGCGGCCAAGCCATTTGCACGATCCGCGCGTGTTCGACTTTGCCGGGCTGGCGATCGGCGGCAAGGGCGAGGACGACCCGAACGTGCCGTTCTAGCTAGGTCTCGGACGGCGTATCCGGAGCGTTTACGAACAAAAGGACGAGTCCGCTCGTCATCGCATACTGGAACGCGCCGGTCATCGCCGCCGCGCCAAGATCGGTCTGCCACATCTGGAAATAGGCCCCGCCCACGGCGAGGAACAGGCCGAACCAGACAATCAGCGCCATGGCGCAGCCGAGGATGGCGTACTTCTTGGCCACATTGAACATGCCGGACGGATCGTTGCGCGAACGCACCATGTCGTACGCCCCCTTGAAGGACAGTCCGGCAACCAGGAGTTCACCGACAATGATGACGCAGAGCGTCGCCGCGATCAGCGGCGGCCATGTGATCGGCGGCCCGAACGCATGCGGGTAAGCGGCATGGCCTTCCATCGGCAGGACGCCGGAGACGAAACTCATCGCCTGTTTGAAATTCACGATATTGTTCAGCCCGTAGAACAGGCCCTGCAGGCCGACAAAGACCACGAGCGCAATTTTTGAAATCCGGATCAACATTGTTTCCCCCTCCCGATATGTGGTGGAACCTACACCGATTTGGCGCACGAGGCGAATTCCGGAACACTGAAATTGCCCTAGCGCAGGATCTTGCCCCGGCGCACGCGCAGTACGACCAGCCAGATGCCTGCCAGCGTCAGTACCAGCGACAGGAAGGCGGCGAGTTTCATCCACCAGCTGGTGAACGTCTCGCGGTTCGTCCAGTCCATGATGTGGAGGCCCCAGAGCAGGTCATAGGTTCGCCAGAGGCCCGTGCGCACTGCTGTGATGTCGCCGGCCTGCGGGTCGATCCAGAAGGTCGCGGTATCATGCCCGTTAAAGTCGGCGCGCCACATGGCCCGGCCTTGGCCCCGGCCAGCCTCGCGCGGGGCGGCGTCGATCAAGGTCAGCGACGTCAACGCGCCATCGCCCGCCCAGCTGGCTTCGGCCACGCTTCGGGCCCAGCCCTCGTCGAGCGGCGAGAGCGGCACGCCGGTGGCCGCGTCGAACAGGGCCTTGCCGGCAGCCGTCTCGGTCTCGTAGACCGCGCTGCCGAGGAAGGGCTTCAGGCGGACGGTCGCCACGTCCGCGCCGACCAGCCCGTCAATCGGGGCGAGGCCACCTGCTGGCAACGTGAGGGTCGCCGGTGCTTCGGTGCGCAGGTGCTCGCCGCGTATCTGCTCGATCGGAAAGACCGTGAAGAAGAGGCCGGACACGATCCACAAGAGGACCTGGCCGCCAACCAAAAGACCGAGGATATTGTGCAGGCGCGGAATGAAACGGGGGATTAGGCGCATCGGTCTGGCTCCTGCAATCATCGCACCAAAAAAGGGCGCGCAACGTTTCCGTCGCGCGCCCTGACTTCGATTGCAATACCTTGCCGGGCTTATTTGCGCCAGACGGCGGCCAGAGCCGGATCTTCTTCCTCGCCGGTATACTTGGCGAGTTCGGCGCGGCCGATGACCATGTGGTGCACTTCGTCCGGGCCGTCAGCAAGGCGCAGCGTGCGCTGGCTGGTGTACATCTGGGCGAGCGGTGTCCATTGCGATACGCCTGCGGCGCCGTGCATCTGGATGGCCTGGTCAATGATCTGGCAGACGCGTTCCGGCACCATTGCCTTGGCCATCGAGATCCAGACACGGGCTTCCTTGTTGCCGAGGACGTCCATGGCCTTGGCAGCCTTGAGCACGATCATGCGCATGGCTTCGATCTCGATACGGGCACGCGAGATGATCTCGGTATTGCCGCCAAGCTTGACCAGCGGCCGTCCGAAGGCTTCGCGCGTCATGCCGCGAACGCACATCAGGTCGAGGGCGCGTTCGGCCTGGCCGATGGAGCGCATGCAGTGGTGGATGCGGCCAGGGCCGAGGCGGAGTTGCGAGATCTCGAAACCGCGGCCCTCGCCGAGCAGCATGTTTTCCTTTGGCACACGGACGTTCTCGAAGCGAAGGTGCATGTGGCCATGCGGTGCATCGGGATCGCCGAACACATGCATCGGGCCGACAATGGTGACGCCGGGATGGGGCAGCGGTACCAGGATCTGGCTCTGTTGCTTGTTCGGGTCGGCATTCGGGCTGGTCTTGCACATGGTGATCATGATCTTGCAGCGCGGATCGCCGGCACCGGAGATGTAGAATTTCTCACCATTGAGAACCCACTCGTCGCCCTCGAGGACAGCCGTCATCGACACGTTCTTGGCGTCGGACGACGCATAGCCGGGCTCGGTCATGGCGAAGGCCGAACGGATCTTGCCCTCAAGCAGGGGCTTCAGCCACATTTCCTTCTGCGCCGGCGTACCGACCCGTTCCAGGACTTCCATGTTGCCGGTGTCAGGCGCCGAACAGTTCATGGTTTCGGAGGCCATCGGGTTTTTGCCAAGCTCGGCGGCGATATAGGCATAATCGAGGTTCTTGAGGCCTGCGCCGGTTTCATCGTCGGGCAGGAAGAAGTTCCAAAGGCCCTGCTTCTTGGCTTCGTCCTTGGCCTTTTCGAGGCATTCCAGCTGGCCGGGTGCATAGGACCAGATGTCAGTCCTGCCCTCGCCGAGGCGGTGGAATTCCTCGCTCATCGGATTGACGGTTTCCTTGATGAACTTGCGGACATGGTCGTAAAGCGGGCGAACGCCTTCCGACATACGCAGGTCGTTCATGTCGGCGCTGGCATCAGCGGCGTGTTGGGTGTCAGGCATGGTGTTTCTCTCTTCCTATCTTTCAGTTTCTGAGTTCTTTGAGGATTGTCTTATCATCCGGGAGCTTGGGTCGTCGACTGTCTTGGCGGCAAGGCCGGCGTCTGGTTCCGTCGTGCGAAGTGCGCTAGGCCGCCGCACATGACCCTGACGAGCGCCCTGATCATTCTTGCAACCGTTCTCGTCACGACATTCATTTCCGGCATTTTCGGCATGGCCGGTGGCATCATCTTCATGGGCGTACTGGCAGCGCTCGTGCCGGTGGCCACAGCCATGATCATCCATGGATCGATCCAGATGATCTCGAACGGCTATCGCGCCTATCTCTGGCGCAAGCATATCGAGTGGCCGATCTTCCGGCGCTATGCGCTGGGATCGATCGCAGCGGTCGGACTGCTCTTCGCGCTCAGCTGGCGCCCGGACCGCCAGACAGTCTACCTGATGCTGGGCCTGACGACGCTGCTGGTCTGGTTGCCCAAATCGGTCGTCGATCTCGATATCCAGAAGCGGTTCCAGGCCGAAGGCGCCGGTTTCGTCGTGCAGGCGCTGAACACCGTGGCTGGCGTGGCCGGGCCGCTGCTGGACCTGTTCTTCGTGCGCACCGACATGACGCGCCAGGCCATCGTCGCCACCAAGGCGGTGACGCAGGTGCTGGCGCATTTCGTGAAGATCATATTCTGGAGCGTGCCGATACTGGCGGCGGCCGGCCTTCAGGCCCTGCCCCCGGCCTGGCTGATCCTCGCGGCTGTGCCTTTGTCCATGCTCGGCACGACGCTGGGCGGCAAGGTGCTGGAGCGCATGACCGACGTCAACTTCAAGCGCGGCATGAAATACCTCGTCACCGCTGTCGGCGCGGTCATGCTGATGAAGGCCGCAGGCTGGCTGTAGCGTCGCGGCCACGCGCGCAGCGGATTTCATCTTCAGCATCGTCTCAGAGGGCATTCGGGTTCCTGGCCACGGCGTGTGTGCCCGTTCCGAATGGGACAATATCGACTATTCGGCAACTTTATTATATGAAACATAATCATCACTATTGGTGATAGTTGTGAGAGCCGCCATGAACCTGCGCACGATCGACCTCAATCTCCTGCCCGTTCTCGAGGCGATCTATGCCGAGCGCAGCCTGACCCGGGCGAGCGAGTCCCTGCACATCACCCAGCCCGCGGTCAGCAATGCCCTCGCCCGCCTGCGTGTGCATTTCGAGGATCCCCTGTTCGTGCGCGAGGGGCGCGGCGTGAAACCCACGGCCATGGCCGATGCGCTGATGCCGGCCGTGCGCGACGCGCTGGACCGGTTGCGCGCCGGACTGGAACAACGCTCCACATTCGAACCGTCCCGATCGACGCGCGTCTTCAACATCTCTGCACGCGATGCCGGCGCCTTCATCCTCGCGCCGGACATGGCCAGGCGGCTTGAGACCGAAGCACCGGGCATAAGGATCGCCTGGAGCCAGGTGCAACGTGGCCACATTTCATCGGAACTCGCGTCAGGCAGGCTGGATCTCGCCATCGACGTCGCCGACCTGCGCGGCCGGGATCTGGAAAGCGTCGAACTGCTCGCCACGCCCTATGCGTGCGTCACGTCCCGCGACCATCCAAGCGCAGGACAGGTTCTGACTATGGAAGACTTCGTGGCGCTGCGCCACGTTGTGGTCTCCAGCCGACGGGAAGGCCGGTCCTATGTCGAGGAAATTGCCCGGGCAGCGGGTCACCGGATCACGCCCGTCATGCGCCTGCCCCACCATATGCCCGCGCTGGAGATCGTGCGCCGGACGCATCTGGTCGCCACCGTACCGCTGCCTTTGGCCGAAAGCTCAGGCCTTGCGGTCTTGCCGCTGCCGCCTGTCTTTCCGCACCTGCGCAGTGTTCTCTACTGGCGTCGCGAAAATGCCGAAGATCCCGCCCTCGCCTGGCTGCGGGATCTTGTGCAGCAGCTGGCCGAAGCCAGCTGAGGCGGCCTAGATCACCACGGTCGGGGCAATGGCGTCGACGGTCGGCTGGCGCAGGATGCGCTTGTTGCCAGCAAGGGCCTTGCCTGGCAGCGCTTTCAGGCGTTCGGCCTCGGCCATCGCTTCGGCCATCACCTGGTCTGGCGCGACCGCCTTGTCGAGATAGCCGACCGTCACGGCCTCTTCCGGGCTGAACAGCGTGCCCATGACCACGGATTCTGTCATGTAGAGCGGGTTGAGACGCGCCTTGCACAGCTCCAGCGCGAATACCGGCAGGACCATGCCGATCTGGGTCTCGTTGGCGCCGATCCTGTAGGGGCCTGTCGCGCCATAGCGCTTGTCACAGCCGAGCAGGATGAAGCAGCCCATGGCAATGCCGTGCCCGGTACACGCTGCAATGACAGGCATGGGGAAGGTAAACAGGCGCAAGGCCAGCGCGCCGCCACCCTTGACCAGTTTGGTCACGTCTTCCGGCGTCGAGCCGCCCATCAGCTTCAGGTCGAACCCGGCAGAGAAGCGTTCCGGCCGACCGGTGATGATGACGGCCTTGGCCTCCTTCTCGGCCTGGTCCAGCGCCGCGTTCAGCGAGGCCAGCATGGTCGGGTTGATGGCATTGGCCTTGCCATCATCCATGGTGATGACGGCGATCTCGTTCTCGATCTTGATTGTGGCGCTCATGGCGGTCTCCCTGTTTGAGACAAACTAGGCATGAACTGCCCTAGCGGGAAGCAAGCCTGACGCAAGGGAGCGCCGTCAGGACCGGCGGTATTCCTCGGTACGCTCGGCCGCAAGGCGGTTGCGAACCGTCTCCTCGTCATAGCCAAATTCGGCCAGGGCCCGCCCCGCCATCTGCAGGCCGGATTCAATCGCATCCGGGATGACCTGGCTGGCGCCTGCGCGGCGCAGTCGCGTCGCATGTTCATGGTCGCGCGCGCGCACGACAATCGGCACATCCGGGTGCCGCTTGTGGAAGGAGGCCACCATGGCTTCTGCGGCGGCCACATCGTCCACGGTCACGACAAACAGGCGGGCGCCATCCGCGCCCGCGCTTTGGAGAATTTCAGGCCGGGCGGCATCGCCCAGGAAGACCTGCCACCCCTGCTGCCTGGCTTTTGCCAGACGCACGGCGCTGCGTTCCAGTGCGACGATCTCGGTGTCTTCCTCGTGGAGGATGCGCGCAACCGTCTGTCCCACCCGGCCAAAGCCCGCAATGATCACATGACCCTTCAGGCCCGAGAAATCCGTGTCGAGGTGCGTCGCCGGTTCGTCGCTTTCAAGCCGCGACACGGCGAGTCCGCCAAGCCGGCCGAGCACCGGGATGAGCAGCATGGACAGGCCGGCAATCGCGGCAATGTTGCCCGATGTGCCTGCATCCAGAACGCCGGCCGCACCGGCGGCGGCGACCACGACGAAGGCGAATTCGCCCGCCGGCGCCAGCAGGCTGGCCGTTTCGAGGGAGACAAGCCTGTCCCCGGCAAACAGGCGGCAGGCGAGAAAGGCGATCAGGAACTTGGTGACGAGCAGGGCGGCAAGCCCGCCAAGGATCAGCCCCGGTTGCGTCACCAGCGATGGCAGGTCGAGCGCCATGCCGACGGTCATGAAGAACACGCCCAGCAGGAGGCCCTTGAACGGCTCGAGATCGACTTCCGTCTGGTGCTTGAATTCGGTTTCGCCAAGCAGGAGCCCTGCCATGAACGCCCCCAGCGCAAGCGACAGGCCCGCCGAGGCGGTGATCGTCGCGGCGCCGACAACCGTCAGCAAGGTCAGCGCCATAAGGAAATCCCGTCCGCCCATCTGCGCCGCGAGACGAAACACCGGACGCAGGGCGAAGCGCCCGACCAGCATGATGAACGCGACCGCAATCAGTCCGTTGACCACCGCCTCGATCAGGACCGCGGAGACACTGGCCTCCTCCGCCATGGCCAGGAAACCGATGAAGATCAGGATGGGGGCGACGAGTATGTCCTGGAACAGGAGCACGCTCATCGCCGTTCGCCCGATCGGCCGGGTGACGCGTTTCTGCTCGACCAGGATCTGCATGACGATGGCCGTCGACGACAGAGCCAGCGCCAGTCCGCAAATGATCGCCGCTTCAGCGGGCAGGCCTGCCCAATAGACCGCCCCGGCGATGGCCGCAGCGCTGAGCATGGACTGGAGTCCGCCTGCCCCGAACACGGCACGCCGCAGCGACCAGAGCTTCTCGAACGAGAATTCCAGGCCGAGCAGGAAAAGGAGGAACAAGATGCCGAGATCGGCAAAGGGCGCGGCGGCCTCGGGATCGGAAATCGAAACATATTCCAGCAGCGGCTGGACATGTGCCAGCGATCCCAGCGCGTACGGGCCGAGCACGACCCCGGCCAGGATGAATCCGACTACAGACGGCAATCGAAGATACCGGAACACCGGCACGACAACACCGGCGGCGAACAGGAAAATCAGCGCGTCCTTGACCAGGACCTCGTATCCATGCCCGTCCATCAGGTCCGGGCCCCGGTTTGCTGGCAATGATACGTATCGGCCATGCCTGTCACCCCCTGCGGGCCCGGAAAAAATCCCTCAGCAGGGCGCTCGCCGACTCGCCCGATGCTTCGTCCTGCTCGACATCCGGGCGCCAGTGGCAGGTCGGCTGTTCAAAATAGCGCGCGCCGTGGATCACCGCGCCGCCCTTCGGGTCGCAGGCGGCAAAGACGAGCTTGCCAATGCGGGCGAGGCTGATCGCCCCGGCGCACATGGCGCACGGTTCCAGTGTCACGTAGAGGTGGAGGTCCGTCAGGCGGTAATTGCCACGCTTCGCAGCAGCAGCGCGCAGGGCAACGATTTCGGCATGCGCCGTCGGGTCATGGGCCGCAATCGGCTGATTCGCGCCCTCGGCGACGATCTCGCCCGTCGCCGGATCCACGATCACCGCGCCGACCGGCACTTCGCCTGCCTCGGCGGCCAGCGCCGCCAGTTCCAGCGCACGTGTCATCGGGGAGCGGGTAATTGTCATGAGCCTGAGATCGCCCTACACGCCGGGAAAGTAAAGAGCAGGTGCTTCCCCCATGCGGATCATTGCAGGCAAATTCAAGGGCCGCCCCATTGCGGCGCCGAAGGGCCAGTCAACCCGGCCGACCGGCGACCGGGCGCGCGAAGCCGTATTCAATCTCATCTCCCATGCCGCCTGGGCCCCACCGCTTGAAGGCGCCCGCGTGATCGACCTCTATGCGGGTTCGGGCGCGCTCGGCCTTGAGGCCATGTCGCGCGGTGCGGACTTCTGCGTATTCGTTGATACCGATGCGGCCGCGCGCGGCGCGATCCGCGACAATTGCGAAACGCTGGACCTGTTCGGATCAACCCGCATCCAGCGCCGCTCGGCCACCGACCTTGGCCCCATTCCGGCAGGCGTCGGCGCGCCCTTCACCATCGCCTTCCTCGACCCGCCTTACAACAAGGGCCTCGTCGAACCGGCCCTCGCCCAGCTCGCCAAGGGCGGCTGGCTGGCGGAGCATGCGATCGCGATTGTCGAAACGGCTGCCGACGAGGCGCTTGCCTTCACCGGCTGGGACCTGCTCGACGAACGCACCTATGGCGCGGCCAAGGTGAGCTTCCTGAAACAGGCCTAGGAGTCGAGGAATTCCGCCCTCAGGTCGAGATTCGATTTCTTCGTGCCGATATGATGGGCATCGTTCCTCAGCCAGTTGTCAGCCGCCGCCCGGCCCTGGTCACGCAGGCCGGTGAGGAAATGCCAGCTCGTGTCCATCTTGGTGCGCAGGTCGAGATTGATCAGGTCCTGCCCGCCCCGTATGGCGTGGATGTTCAGGCGGCGGTACTTCTTCATCACCGTCTCCTTCAGCATGCCGTCATCGATCAGGTGCTGAACGAAGGCGATCGCGCGCAACTCACCGACCAGCGACGCATTGAAGCTGATCTCGTTGATCCGTTCCTGTATCTCGGCTGCCCGCTTGGGTATGCCCGGTCGGGCGATGGGGTTCAGCATCACCAGCAACACGTCGCGCGGCGCGCCGGAATAGATCAGCGGGAACAGGCTGGGATTGCCCATATAGCCGCCATCCCAATAGGCGCTGCCATTGATCTCGACCGCCTGGAAGGTCTGCGGCAGGCAGGCCGACGCAAGCACCGCATCGGCCGTGATCTCGCCGCGCTCGAACACCCTGACGCGCCCCGTTTCCACATTCGTCGCCGACAGGAAGAGCAGGATACCGGACTCGTGCACGGCATCGAAATCAATCACCGATTCGACCGACCGGCGCAGCGGGTTGAGATTGAACGGATTGAGGTCGTAAGGGCTGGCGAGGCTCTGCAGGGCACTGGCATAGGCAAAGGCCATGGCGCTGAGCGCGCCATAGGGCGCGAGGTTCGAGCCCGATTGCGAGACGCTGCGCCAGATCGCTTCGAGTTTCGCCTTCGCGCCTTCAGGACCGTGCTCGGCCATGCCGTCTGCCCAGGCGACGGCATTCATCGCGCCGGCCGACGTGGCGGACATGGCCGCAATGTCGAGATTCTCTTCCTCGGCCAGCCGGTCGAGCACACCCCAGGTATAGGCGCCATGAGCCCCCCCGCCCTGCAGGGCCAGGCTGATTGTGCGCCGCTTTTGCTTTGCCATGCCGGATTCCTTGCTGTGAGTTCCAGCTATATCCGAAAGGCCGATTTTCAAAGGCCCCGGACACGCCGTCCCGCGTGCTATGCGCTGTTCCTGCGATGGATACAGCCGGTTTGCGCAGGGATGATCTGCTTTTGATCAGCGCCGAGTAATGATAGGCCCTGAGAATCCTCAATATCGCCTGGAATCAATACGCCCATGACGACCGGAACTCGCGACGATCACCCTGCCGTTTCTGTCCTGATGGCCAATTACAACAGCGCGCCCTATCTCGCTGCCGCCATCGCATCCGTGCTGGGCCAGGATTTCAAGTCGCTCGAGCTGATCCTCGTCGATGACGGGTCGGCAGACGGTAGCGTCGCGCTGGCAGAGCGGATCGCGGCAGGCGATCCCCGCATGCGCGTGTTCAGCGGCAAACGGTTCGGCGGCCCGGCGCCGGTCCGGAATTTTGCGCTCGACCAGGCGCGCGGCGACTGGGTCGCCGTGGTCGACAGCGACGACCTGATCCACCCCCAGCGGTTCTCCCGCATGCTTGCCGCAATCGAAACGTCCGGTGCCGACATCCTGATCGACGATCTCGCCATCTTCGGTGGGGAGGGATCATCCGGCGTCGATACCATGTTCGAGGGACCGCTCGCGACCACGCCCTCAACCATCAGTGAACCAACTTATATCCGGTCCAATTTCCTGTTCGGGAAAGGCACCAAGCTCGGCTATGCAAAACCGGTCATCCGGCGCGCCTCACTTGAGAAGAATGGCATTCGCTACAATGAGACCATGCGCATCGGCGAGGACTATGACCTCATCGTCCGCCTGCTCGGCAAAGGCTGCGTCATGGCCACGCTGCCGGAGACGCTCTACTTCTATCGCAAGCATTCGGCCTCGATTTCCCACCGGCTCGACATGACCGCCCTGTCCGCCCTGGAGGCAACCGCCGCAGCCGCCGCTGCTGCGCCGGGACAATCGCCTGACGTCCTGTCGGCCAATACGGACCGGCTGAAATCCATCCGGCGGGCCATTGGCTTCGACCGGCTCGTCAGCGCCATCAAGGGCGCCGACGCGACAACGATCCTGTCTCTTCTCGTGCGCCAGCCATCCGCCTTCACGCTGCTCTACCTGCCCATCGCCGCGAGGCTGCGATCCCTGTTCCCGAAACAGCGCCCGGCGCAGCCGGAGATCGTGTCCATGATCGCAAGCCTCGACCGGTCATCCGCAAGCACGTCGACATGACAGAGCGTCAGGACACAATCGTTCGGCGGCCCGTGCCGGCTGTCGGTACCGCCTGCTTTCGCGGAGACGATGTCCTGCTGATCCGCCGCGGCACCAAACCTCTGGCCGGCGACTGGTCGATTCCGGGCGGACGCCTGGAATTTGGCGAACGCACCGCCGATGGCGCCTTGCGCGAGCTGCACGAGGAAACCGGGATCACCGCGCGTCTTGTCGGGATTGTCGATGTGGTCGATGCCGTTTTCACGTCGCGCCAGACCGGCGAGACTCACCGGCACTATATCCTGTTCGACTATGCCGCCGTCTGGCAAGCGGGCGAGCCTGTCGCCGGCGACGATGCCGACCATGCCGAATGGATTTCGCCCGACCGGCTGGACGGGCTGGGCCTGTGGAGCGAGACTCTGCGAATCATCGCGGCCGCCCGCGCGCTGATTCAGGCCGATTCAAGAATCGCTTGACCCTCCCCAACGTCATCTATGTGTTGTCCCCAAGATCACATTTGAGGAGACGCCCATGACCTACGCACCGTTCAACCTTTCCGGAAAGGTCTGCCTTGTTACGGGCGGCGACCGGGGGATCGGGCTCGGCATGGCCGAAGCCCTCGCCGCCTCCAATGCCGATGTCGCGATCTGGGGCCGCAATGCCGACACCAACAAGGCCGCCGTCGCCAAGCTCGAAAAGCTCGGCACCGGCAAGGTCTTCGCATGGTCGGTCGATGTCGGCGAGGAAGACCAGGTCGTGAAAGCCATGGCCGAGACGGAAGACCATTTCGGCCGGATCGATACCTGCATCGCCAATGCCGGCGTCGGGCGCGGCGCGGCCAATTTCGAGGAAATGACCATCGAGACGTGGCGCTACAATCAGCGGATCAATTCCGAAGGCGCCTTCTTCACCCTGCGCGAAGCGGGCAAGTCGATGGTCAAGCGGGCCAAGGCTGGCGATCCGGGCGGCAGCCTGGTCGGCACAGCCTCGCTGGCGGGCATCGAAGGCGCTGGCCGCAACCAGGCCTATGCCCACACCAAAGGCGGCCTGATCGCCATGATGAACGCCATCGCTACCGAATATGGCCGCTATGGGATTCGCGCCAACTCGATCCTGCCAGGCTGGATCGCCACCGACATGACCGACGCGGCGCAGGGCAATGACACGTTCACATCGAAGGTGATCTCGCGCGTGCCGATTCGGCGCTGGGGCGAGCCGGAAGACTTTGGCGGCATCGCGGTCTATCTGGCCTCGGATGCCTCATCCTACCATTCCGGCACGACCCTGATCGTCGATGGCGCCTATTCTAAATTCTAGGCCCCGGACGGACGGGCAATAAAAAAGGGCCGCTCCGAAAGGGGCGGCCCTTGTTCTAGGTGGCTGTAAGCCAGAGCCTATTCGTTTGGCGTTTCTTCGGTTGCTTCAGCAGCTTCGTCGACAGCAGCAGCAGCGTCATCCATTGCGCCTTCGACGACAGCGCCTGCGTCGTCAACAGCAGCAGCAGCCGCGTCAACAGTTTCGCTGGCAGCTTCCGAAGAAGCGTCAGCAGCGGTGTCGAGTGCTTCACCAGCGTTGTCGAGAGCTTCTTCCGAAGCGTCAGCAGCAGCATCAACCGCTTCGCCGGCCGATTCGATCGCGGCGTCAGCAGCTGGGTTAGCTTCTTCTGTTGGCGAGCAAGCGGCAAGAGCCAGTGCAGCAGCGCCGATGATCATGATGTTCTTCATTATAATACCCCTGTTGTTGGTCAGATGACCGGGAAGGCCCATAGCACTTCCCGGTCATTGCGAAAAGTTCATTTATTCAGGCAGCCGTGTTGGTTCCGACCGTTGATTCCCTATAATGGAAAAAGCCCCCTCCCGGTAGGGAGAGGGCGCATTCCGGCTATAGCAGCCTTATTCAGCTTCCGGTGCCGAAGCTTCTGCTTCGACTTCGGTCGCAACGTCTGCGTCAGCATCGGCTTCGTCTTCTGCGACGACGTCAGCTTCACCATCGCCCTGTGCTTCAACTTCCACAGCGACTTCTGCTTCGTCAGCAACGGCGACTTCAGCAGTTGCATCAACGGCTTCAGCCGCTTCAACAGCTGCTTCTGGCGCTGCGGTCGCTTCTTCAGTTGGTCCCATAGCCATGGCACCACCAGCGAAAAGGGCTGCGATGGCAGCGCTTGCAAAAAGTTTCGTCATAGGAGCTTCCCCTCGTTTGACTTATTAGCACCGAGTGGACAATTCCCTCGGCTTGGTTGGCTATTTGACTGCAGATCACGGCGGGAATGGGGCAAACCATAGGCGATTGTGTCAAACCGGCCATGAGTCTGCCCCCCTTGCGTTGACGCTAGGACCGGCGATTAGGCTCCATATATCGATTTCATTACGGAAAGGATGCCTCCCCATGGCCCTGAAAACCAAGCTGACCGAACTGCTGAAAGTTGAACATCCCATCATGCTGGCAGGCATGGGCGGGGTCTCTTATGCCGAGCTCTGCGCCGCCATGTGCAACGCGGGTGGCTATGGCGTTCTTGGCATGGCGGGCACCGGGCCTGATTTCATCAAAGGCCAGATGAAGCGCGTGCGCGAGCTGACCGACAAGCCGTTCGGCGTCGACCTGCTCGCTGCCAGCCCTGAGAGCCTCGAAGAATCTGTCGATGTCATCATCAAGGGCGGTGCCGATTCGTTTGTTGCCGGACTCGGCGTACCGATGCCGATCATGAAGCGACTCAAGGATGCCGGCGTGAAGGTCATGGTCGTCGGCGGTGCCGTGAAACATGCGATCAAGGCCGAGCAGGCCGGCTGTGACGCAGTGATTCTCCAGGGCGGCGAAGGCGGCGGCCATACCGGCCTGGTCGGCACGATGCCGCTTGTCGCGCAGGCTGTCGAAGCCGTGAAGATTCCGGTCATCGCCGCCGGTGGCATCTATGACGGGCGCGGTCTCGCGGCGGCCCTTGCCCTCGGCGCCTGCGGTGTTTGGATGGGCACGCGTTTCATTGCCTCCGACGAGGCGCATGCGGCCAATATGTACAAGCAGGCCATCATCGGCGCCGGCGACACCGACACGACCCGCACGCGCTGCTATTCCGGCAAGCCGATGCGCTGCCGCACGAATGAATATATCAACGACTGGGAAACCCGCCCGGAAGACATCAAGCCGTTCCCGTTCCAGGCGATCCATTCCAGCCAGACCGGCGTCATCGGCGGCATTGGCGGCATCGTCGACGAAGCCAAGCTCGATACCGACACGTCCTGTTTCGCCATGGGCCAATCGGCCGGCGGCGTACATGAAGTCAAACCCGTCGCAGGCATCGTCAACGACATCATGCGCGACGCCGAAGCCGCGATCGACCGTTTGAGCGGACTGAAGGCAATGGCGACCGCCTGAGCCTTGCACACCTGAAGACGTGATCGTCCGCCATTTCCTGCAGGGAATGGCGGACGATTGCTTGCAGGCAGAACTTTTCGCAAAGGCGGGCGGAACCTCACTCCTGGTTGCCGGTTGATCTGGCACACCGCGTAACAGGAGAGACATATGCCCAACCAGAAAGAGATCGAAGACAAACTCTGGTCCGCCATCAAGTCGGATCGCACAATCATGCTGGCACTCGAAGGCCAGAAAGGCGGCGCCAGCCAGCCCATGACCGCCATTCTCGAAGATGACTCGCGCGGACCAGTGTGGATTTTTTCAGCCAGCGATGTCGACCTTGTCCAGGCGCTCGATACAAATGTCGCCCCGGCTGTCGCCCAGTTCGTTTCAAAGGGACACGACCTCTTCGCGTCGCTGCACGGCCATTTGCGCCTGCACACGGAAGCCAGCATGATCGACCGACTCTGGAACCCCTTCATCGCAGCTTGGTATGATGGAAAGAAGGATCCGAATTTGCGCCTGTTGCGGCTCGACCTTGATCACGCACACGTCTGGCTGAACGAGAACAGCCTTCTAGCGGGCGTGAAAATGCTCTTCGGGAATGATCCGAAGGCAGATTACAAGGACAAGACCGCTGATATCAGCCTCTAGGCCTCACGCGAACTCGGACTTGTCGATCAGGTGCTTCAACGGCTGGCCGCTGAAATAGCGCTGGAGATTTTCGATGAATGTATCGTCAGCACCGATAATGGTGCCGTGCGTCTGCGGACTGTCGTGCGGCGTTAGCGTTACCTTCGGATGCGCCCACAGCGGATTGTCGAACGGCAGCGGCTCCTCCGACGCAACGTCCAGCGCCGCGTGACCGGGGCGGCCGGCATCGAGCGCAGCCATCAGGTCGGATTCGTTCACCAGCGCGCCACGCCCGAGATTCATGAATAGTGCGTCCGGTTTCATCGCCGCGAAGAAGCCGGCATTGGCCATGCCTTCGGTCTCCGGCGTATGCGGTGCGCACAGGAGCACCACATCGGCGCCTGGCAACTCGGACATGATCGCGTCCGGGTGGACGATCCGGTCAGCGCCTCCGGCGAGACCTTGTGACCGGCGCATGCCCGTCACCTCCCCACCCAGCGCCATCACGCGGCGTCCCGTGGAAGCACCGATCGATCCGAATCCGACAATCAGCCATTTTGAACCGCGTATCTCGCGGGAATCGAGCCGCGCCCATTTTCTGTCGGCCTGCTGCGCGCGATGCTTCGGGCCATGCCTGAAATAGTCCAGCGCCTGCCAGAGAGCCCATTCCGACATGGCTTCGGACTGGGTGTGGTTTGTCGTGTACTTGTCGGCGGCCTTGCCGATCATCACGAGACCCGGGTTTTCGATCCCCGCAGCTGCTGACTGGAACCAGTCCAGCCGCCCGCCGCCCGCGACGGCCAGGATGAAGGTCCGCACATGGGGCCCGAAAAAGGCATCGGCATTGCCAAACGCAATCTCGGGTTTCGGCTCTGTCACCGTCTCTCCAGTGGACGCCTTGGAGAACACACCATTATCGTCCATGACGATGATATTGAGTTTGTCTTCGAGGCCCTTGAGCCTGGGAGCGATGCGCGCGAAGGTCTTCGCATGAATAAGACAGTTTTTCATGGGGTCCTGCTTAGCCTGCTACTGATTGCGGGGGCAAGCAAAGCCTTGGCCCAATCGGGCATTCCCTTGCGTGGCCCTGACTATTTCCGCGATGCCTCCGAACTCGCCGCCACGCTCGGCTCGGCCCACGCCATCCGCGTGCGCTGCAATGGCCGCGAAGACCAGTACTGGCGCCGCTACATGGCCGACATGCTGCGCTATGAGGCACCCGAACGGGGCAATCTTCGCTCCTCCCTCGTCGAGGGGTTCAACAATGCCTATACCCGCACCAGCGCGCAGTATCTCAGCTGCGACAACCGCGCCATCGAGGCCGAGGCGCGGTTCGCCCGTGACGGTCAGGACATCTCGAACCGCATGGCCACCCATTATTTTCCCAAGGACACCCGCAAGCGAGGACCGAACTGATGATCAAGATCCTGATAGCCGGGGCTGCCGCGCTACTGGCCACCTCCTGCACTGTGCTCACAGCCGCCCCGATCAACGACGCGCCGGCACGCTCTAGCACTGCGACCGAAACCGGCCCCGGCGACCGCATGCCGTCCGGTCGCGACCTGGGCGTCCGCTCGGCTGTCGTTGCCCCGCACGCAGCCGCCGCCACGGCGCACCCGCTGGCGACGCAGACAGCGCTCGACGTGATGAAGGCCGGCGGTAATGCCATGGACGCAGCCATCGCGGCGAATGCCATGCTCGGCCTTGTCGAACCGACCGCAAACGGCATCGGCGGCGACCTCTTCGCCATCGTCTGGGACCCTGAAACCCAACAGCTCTACGGCTATAATGGCTCCGGCCGTTCGGCCATGGGCGCCACCCTCGCTGATATGCAGGCCAAGGCCGACGCATATATGGACGGAAAGGAGATTCCGCCCTTCGGAACGGCGCCCGTCACCGTGCCCGGCACCGTCGACGCCTGGTATGCCCTGCACGACAGGTTCGGCAGCCGCCCGATGCTGGCCAATCTCGAGCCCGCCATCCGTTACGCTCGCGCAGGCGCGCCTATCCCGGAAGTGATCGCCTACTATTGGAGCTTCGGCCCGAAGCGCTTCGAGCCCGCGCATGAGAGCGGCATGCTGGAAGAATACGACAATGCGAAGAAGACCTATTTCTCGCCCATGCCCCATGAGGGCAGCCTGTTCAAGAACCCGGACCTCGCCAATACGCTGGAACGTATCGGCCAGAAAGGCCGCGACGAATACTACAAAGGCGAGACCGCCAAGGTGATGGACGCCTATTTCAAGCGTATCGGCGGCCCGCTGCGCTATGAAGATTTCGCCGCGCATACTGGCGAATTCGTCGAACCGGTCTGCGTGACCTATCGCGGCGACTACAAGGTCTGCGAACTGCCGCCGAATACGCAGGGCATTGCGGCCCTGCAGATGCTGCAGATGCTGGAAAAGTTCGACCTGCGCGGCATGGGCTTCGGATCGCCTGATTCGATCATGGCGCAGGTCGAGGCCAAGCGCCTCGCCTTTGCCGACCGGGCCCGCTATTTCGCTGACCCTAAATTTTCCCGGATCGACGAGCAGGCTTTCATCCAGCCGAACCGCACCGCCCGTCAGGCAGCCAGGATCAACATCAAGAAGGCGATGGACAGCGTGCCCGTCGTTCCGTTCGGCGATGTCGAAGCCTCGCTCACGCCTGCCGAAGCCGCCGCAGCCGATGCCAAGCTCAAGCAGGGCGACACGACCTATCTCACCGTCACCGACAAGGACGGCATGATGGTCTCGCTGATCCAGTCGAACTATCGCGGCATGGGGTCCGGCCTTGTCGCCGACGGGCTCGGCTTCATGTTCCAGGACCGGGGCCAGCTGTTCAGCCTTGATCTGGCCCACCCGAACGTTTTCGCCCCCGGCAAGCGCCCTTTCCACACGATCATCCCGGCCTTCGCCTTCAAGAAGGACATGCCGGGCTGCCAGGTCCGCGCCGTACCGATCGAACAGGCGTGTCCGTTCGAGCCATGGCTCAGTTTTGGCCTGATGGGCGGCGGCATGCAGCCGCAAGGCCATGTCCAGGTCATCCTGAACCTGGTCGACTTTGACATGGGCCTGCAGGAAGCTGGCGATGCTGCGCGCTGGGAACATGTCGGCGGCTGCGAACCGACCAACACGCTCGACGGCGACCCGTGCGAGGCCGACAAGGGCACCGTCCAGCTCGAAAGCGGCATCCCACCTGCTACCCGCGCGGAACTCGAGCGCCGGGGCCATACGGTCGAATGCTGCAAGGCGAACGCTGGCGGCTACCAGGCCATCATGCGCGACTTCAATACCGGCGCCTGGATCGCCGCCACCGAAATGCGCAAGGACGGCGTCGCGGATGGGTACTAAGGCGACCCTGCCCCCCCCTGAAGCCCCCCGCGACTGCCACCTCTGCCCACGTCTCGTCCACTATCGCGAGACCGTCGCCGCCCGCGAACCTACATGGTTCAACGGCGCCGTGCCGAGTTTTGGCAGTGAAACGGCGCGTCTCCTGGTGGTCGGTCTTGCCCCCGGCGTCACCGGAGCCAACCGCACGGGCCGGCCCTTCACCGGCGACTGGGCGGGCGATCTTCTCTACGCGACTTTGGAAAAATTCGGTTTCTCGTCAGGTACTTACGCTGCAGACCCCGAAGATGGGCTCGCGCTGAAAGGCGCCATGATCACCAATGCGGTACGCTGCGTACCGCCTGAGAACAAGCCGGTCGGCGCCGAAATCAATGCCTGTCGCCCCTTCCTCAAGTCCCGCATTGCCGCTTTGCCCGATCTCAAGGTCCTGCTGTGTTTGGGAAAAATCAGCCACGACTCGACCGTGCGCACGCTCGGCCTGAAACTCAGCGCCCATCCCTTCGGCCATAACACCCGTTATGACGTCTCGTTCGAGGGCCGCCCGCTGACCCTGCTGTCGAGCTATCATTGCAGCCGCTACAACACGAACACCGGGCGCCTGACGGCCGAAATGTTCGAGGACGTGTTTGCCGTGGCGAAAGAGATCGTGGGCTGAGCAGCGCTCATCCTGAGCGAACTCGAAGGACGGGCGCGGGCTAGACGCGGGTCGAATGCTGAGTCCGAGGCTCTCCTTCGACTTCGCTCAGGATGAGCCCCTCAGAGTGACACGCCCGAACCGTCTCACCCTTCCTTCATGATCCGCGCTTTCTGGCGGGCCCAGTCGCGCTTGGCATCATGTTCGCGCTTGTCATGGCCCTTGCGGCCCGTCGCGGTACCGATCAGCAGTTTCGCGATGCCCCGGTCGTTGAAATACAGTTTCAGCGGTACGATCGTGCGCCCGGCCCGGTCGACTTCCTGCGACAGTTTCGAGAGTTCCCGCTTCGACACGAGCAGCTTCCGCTTGCGCTTCGGTTCATGGTTGTAGCGGTTCGCTGCATTGTAGATCGGGATATCGGCATTGATCAGGTAGAGGCCGCCATCTTCCGGACTGACATAGGCCTCGGCGATATTGGCCTTACCCTGGCGCAGGGATTTCACCTCGGAGCCGACCAGCATGATGCCGGCCTCCAGCGTATCCTCCACGGAATACTCCCGCCGGGAACGCCGGTTTTCTGCAACGAGGCCATCGCCCCTGCCCTTGGTCTGCGGTGTCTTTGACATGAGCCCTATTTAGGTCCTCAGGCCCGCCAGCGCCATAGCCGCATCAATTGTCGCGCAGGCGGCAGCATCTGGCGGGGTAATTGGCATTCGCACGTCCGGTTGGCACAGGCCAAGCCGCGACAGGGCATACTTCGCCGGTCCCGGCGAGGGCGCGCAGAACAGCGCCTTGTGCAGGGCGATCAGCTTGACCTCGATCGCACGCGCACCGGCAAGGTCGCCGGCGTGGAAGGCCACATGCATTGCGGCACACAGTTCCGGCGCGACGTTCGCCGTCACCGAGATGCACCCGGCGCCACCCATTGCGAGAAAGCCGAGCGCATTCGGATCCTCGCCGGACAATTGCACAAACTGCGCATCGCCGATCAGCGCCGCATGCTGGCTTACCCGGGCGACATCTCCGGACGCATCCTTGATCCCGACAATGTTCGGCAGCTGGGCGAGGCGCGCCACGGTTTCCGGCAACAGGTCGACAATCGTGCGGCCCGGCACATTGTAGAGCAGCACGGGCAGCGCCACGGCATCGTTGATGGCCCGGAAATGGGCCTCAAGGCCGGCCTGGTTCGGTTTGTTGTAATAGGGGCAGACAACCAGCGCAGCGTCGGCGCCGACGGCCTTGGCGTGCGCGACAAGGTCGATCGCCTCATCCGTCGCGTTCGACCCGGCGCCCGCAATCACCGGCACCCTGCCTGCAACAACATCTACACATAGCGCGACGACGGCCTTGTGTTCTTCGGTCGTCAGGGTCGAGGTTTCGCCGGTCGTGCCGACGGGCACCACGGCGCTCGATCCCCCCGCGATCTGGCGCTCGACAAGCGCGGCAAAGGCATCGCGGTCGACGGCACCGTTCTTGAAAGGTGTGACAAGCGCTGGGATTGAGCCGTGAAACATCGTATTCTTGCCGCGATTAGGGTGTTGGTGGGAATTCTGTCGTATTATTTAACAATGCCTTCTCATGCTTTGGCGTAGAAATAAACTCCGATGACACCTCCCATGATTCGCCCTCTCACGATTTCACTCCTGCTCGGCCTTGCGGCCCTTAGCGCGTCGGCATCTGCCTTGCCGGATGCGCCGAGCCTGAAGCCGAAACGGGTCTATGCGTCCCAGACGACAGACGCCAAGAACGCCGAAATCCTGCACAAGGCCCTCGACGCCGCAGGCCGCTATGACTGGAGTGAAGTTGCCAGCTTGCAGCGCCAGGCCAGCGACCCCGCCGTGCGCAACCTGATCATCTGGGTCCGCGCCAGCGAAGGCGTCCCCGGCATGGGCTTTGACGAAGTCGCCAGCGCCATCAATGCCCTGCCAACCTGGCCGAAAACCGACCGGATGCGCAAACGCGCCGAGGAAATCATCGACCTCTCCTCGCTCAGCCATGGCGATCGCATCCTCTGGCTCACCAATTCCGGCCCGCAGACGGGCGCCGGCAAGATCGCCCTCGCCCGCAGCTACAAGGCCGTCGGCCAGCCGGCCAAGGCCGAGGCCCTCGTCCATGACGCATGGCGCAACAATTCGATGGACCGCGACCTGGAACGCATCGTGTTGGCCACCTATGGCGGCTTCCTGACCGAGGCCGACCACCGCGCCCGTATCGAATTCCTGCTTTGGACCAACCAGCGCTCTGCCGCGATCAAGCTGAAGCCGCTGGTCAGTGCTGACTATCGAAAACTGGTCGATGCCCGCATCGGGCTGGCCAGCCGTGGCCGCAATGTCGATCGCCTTGTCGATGCGGTTCCGGCCTCCCTGCAGGACAATCCGGGCCTGCTTTACGATCGCGCCCGCTGGCGCCGGACACGGGGCAACCAGGACGGGGCAACCCCGCTCCTCGTCGGCATCGACGCCAATGACATTCCGGAAGCCGGTCGCTCCAAGCTGTGGGACGAACGCAGCATCGCGATGCGGACCGACCTGAAGGACGGCAACTGGTCGCGCGCCTACCAGCTCACCGCCCCGCACGGCATGACCGAAGGGTCTGACTATGCCGACGCCGAATGGACGGCCGGCTGGATTGCCCTGCGCCTGAACAACAATCCGGAACGCAGCCTGAAACACTTCAAGGACATGACGGCCAGCGTCTCGACGCCGATCAGCCAGGCACGCGGCGAATACTGGGCCGGACGCGCCGAAGACCAGCTCGGCGAAAAGGAAGCCGCGCTCGAATCCTATGGCGCGGCCGCCAAGCAGAAGTTCACCTATTACGGACAGCTCGCCGCCGAACGGCTCGACGACCGCAAGATGTCCTTTGCCGCCTCCTCCGAGCCGACGCCGGAAGAAATCGCCGCGTTCAACGCCCGCCCGCTGGTCAAGGCGCTCAGCCTGCTGGGCGAAGCCGGTGAGACGCGCATGTTCCGCGAATTCGCTTATCATCTGGACGACCAGCTGACGAACGAGGCCGAATTCATCCTGCTCGCCCGCATGGCCACGGAATACCAGGTGCCGGACATCGGCGTGCGCGGGGCCAAGGCCGGCCTCGCCAAGGGCATCGTCGCCACCGATGCCGCCTATCCGGTCGTTTCCTACCCAATGTTGCGGGAACCGCGCGTCGAGAAGCCGCTAATGCTGGCCCTCTCGCGGCAGGAAAGCGAAATGAACCCGAACGCTGTCAGCCATGCCGGTGCGCGCGGCCTGATGCAATTCATGCCGGCCACGGCAAAGAACGAAGCCCGCCTGCGCGGCCTGCCTTATCGCGCGTCGTGGCTGACCGACGATCCGGGCTACAACATGACCCTTGGCGGCCAACACCTCGACACGCTGCTCTCGCAGTTCCGGGGCAGCTACATCATGACCGCCGCCGCCTATAATGCCGGCCCGAGCCGCCCGAAACAGTGGATCGAGGACTATGGCGACCCGCGCACCGGTCAGGTTGATCCTGTCGACTGGGTGGAGTTCATCCCGTTCTCGGAGACGCGCAACTATGTCCAGCGCGTGCTCGAGAACACACAGGTCTACCGCCAGCGCCTTGCCGGCACGCCGGTCGATATCGAACTCTCGGAAGACCTGAAACGCGGGCGCGACTGATTACACGCGGCGTTCCGGCCACTTGGCAGGGCGCTAAACTCCGCTAGGGTCGGGCCTGAATGATTTCAGGAGTTACCGTGATGTTCCGCCCCGCCGCCTTGACCGCCCTCGCCCTCGTTCTTGTCGCCTGTGGAGGCCCGGGCAAGGACAAGGTCGCTGATACAGGCGGCGATGGCCCGACATTGCTGACACCGTCGTCCAGCCAATCGGGCACGGTCGGGACTGCGGCCAGCGTCTCGACCGCTCCGCTACCTTCAGCCGACCCCGCCCTCGTCGCCTTGTACAAACGCCTCCACGCCGCGCCCGAGCTCTCGTTCGAGGAGTCAAAAACGTCCGCCATCCTCGCTGCGGAACTGGAATCGCTGGGCTTTGAAGTGACCACCGGCGTCGGTCAGGACTGGGTTGTCGAGAAGTCGATGAAGGATAATGGCGAAGTCCTCGAAGGCGTCGGCGGCTATGGCGTCGTTGGCGTGTTCCGCAATGGCAACGGGCCAACCGTCCTGATCCGCACCGACATGGACGGCCTTCCCGTGCCTGAACAAACCGGCTTCCCGTTCGCCTCGACAGTCGAAGCGAAGACCTGGACCGGTGTGGAAAGCAACGTGATGCATGCCTGCGGCCATGATGTGCACATGACCAGCTGGGTCGGCACGGCCCGCGAACTGATTGCCCGGAAGAACAAGTGGAAAGGCACGCTGGTGATGATCGCCCAGCCCGCCGAGGAAATCGGCCTCGGCGCCCAGGCCATGCTGGCCGACGGCCTGTTCACGCGCTTCCCCAAGCCTGACTACAATCTCGCCCTGCACGTGTCCGCAGGCGCCCCGGCCGGTACGATCAATTATTCCAAGGGCTTTGCGCTCGCCAATGTCGACAGCGTCGACATCAAGGTCAAAGGCGTCGGCGGCCACGGCGCCTATCCGCACACGACCAAGGACCCGATCCTTGTCGCCTCGCACATTGTGGTGGCACTGCAAAGCCTCGTATCACGCAACACCAACCCGCAGGACAGCGCGGTGGTCACGGTCGGTTCGTTCAAGTCGGGCGCCAAGCACAATATCATCTCGGACGAGGCGACGCTGCTGCTCACCGTACGCTCCTATGATGACAAGACTCGGGCGATGCTGCTCGACGGCATCACCCGTATCGCCAAGGCCGAGGCCATGGCCTTCGACGCGCCGGAACCGGAAATCTCGATCGAAAGCGATTATACGCCCGCCACCTATAACGACCCCGACACGACCACACGCACGATGAAAGCCATCGGCAAGTCCATCGGCGCAGCCAATGTGAAAGAGATGAAACCTGTCATGGGCGGCGAGGATTTCAGCCAGTATGCCCGCACCGCAGAGAAAATCCCCAGCGTCATCTTCTGGGTCGGCGCCGTGGAGCCTGCCAAGTATGCTGCTGCGCAGGAAGGCGGCCCCGCGCTGCCATCGCTCCACTCCTCCGGCTTCGCCCCCGATTACGACCCCGCCATCGCCACCGGCGTCGAAGCCATGACCGCCGCCGCCATCGAGCTCTTCAAGGACTGATCCGCCTCCCGAACCGGTTCAATGGCGGCGCTTGCCAAGGCGCCCGCCCACCGCTAGAACCCCTTTTGCTCATAGTGCGTATAACTATCGCAGAAGCCTTGCACGCGAGCCCTGATCCCGGACGTTTGAAGGCTGAGCCCTTGAAACGGGCAGTTTCAGGCCTAGATTATACTCATATCGAGCATAAGTGTCTCGGTGCAAGGAGGAACCCATGGCCCGTCTGATTGATTCCACGCCCGGCTGCCCGACCCCGACACCCCTGCGGGGCGCATCCGCTGCCAGCGCGCGCGGCTTGTCCTATGACGCCGCCGTGAAGGCCGAGACAGACCATCTCTACCCGCTGGTCGCCGATTTCATTACGCCGATGGAGTGGCCTGCCGTGGCCCCGCTCGTCGCTGCGATCAACCGGATCAAGAAAGAGAAGAACGCGGTCATCCTCGCCCATAACTACATGACGCCGGACATTTTCAGCCTCGTCGGCGATTTTCGCGGCGACAGCCTGCAGCTGGCCCGCGAAGCCTCCGCCACCAGCGCCGACGTCATCGTCCAGGCCGGTGTGCACTTCATGGCCGAAACCTCGAAAATCCTCGCACCAGAGAAGACGGTTCTCATCCCCGACCTGCGGGCCGGCTGTTCGCTGGCCGCTTCGATCACCGGCGCTGACGTGCGCCTGATCAAGGAAAAGTATCAGGACTATCCGATCGTCACCTATGTGAACTGCACCGCCGACGTGAAGGCTGAGTGCCACATTACCTGCACCAGCTCAAACGCATCGCAGGTCGTCGAACACATCGCCAAGGCGTGGAACTCCGACACGGTCATCATGGTGCCCGACCAGTACCTCGCCAAGAACGTCGCCGCCCAGACCGATATCCGCATCATGACATGGCCTGGCGCGTGCGAAGTGCACGAGCTGTTCTCGGCCGATGACGTCCACCAGCTGCGCGAGGCCCATCCGGGTATTGTCGTGCTTGCCCACCCGGAATGCCCGCCTGACGTGCTGGAAGCGGCTGACTTTGCCGGTTCCACGTCGGCACTTGCGGACTATGTGGCCGATAACAGCCCGAACAAGGTCGTCCTCCTTACCGAGTGCTCGATGAGCGACAATGTTGCTGCAGTGAATCCGGACGTGAACTTCATTCGCCCCTGCAATCTGTGTCCGCACATGAAGCGCATCACGCTGGAAAACATCTATGACTGCCTTGTCACCGGCAAGTACGAGGTCACGATCCCGGAAGATGTGCGCCTGCGTGCCAAGGATGCGCTGGATGCGATGATGGCACTGCCAAAAATGGCGAAGCCTCTGGCATTCAAGACCGGTCTCAAGCCGCTCGAGCTTGAAATGGTCGTATGAGACAGCCCGGCAGTTGTGCACGCGCGCACGCTGGGCTTAAGGTTGGAACGGGCGCAGCTGCGCAGAGGAGACAATAATGTCCCGGGCAAGGATCCGACTGGCGGCAATGGCCGCGCTTGTTCTTCTCGCCAGCGCACCGGCCAGTGCCGGTAACATGGATGCCGACGCGTCGGATGTCCTTGGCACATGGACGTTCCAGACCCGGCCCTACCGCAATGGCCAGTGCCTGATGACAGGCACGATGAACCTGTCCCCCCACCCCGAACCCGGCCAGTATGCCTGCGAACTCACAGCCGTCGAAGTCTGCTCGACCTGGGGACGCTCCGTCGTGCGCCAATCCTGCCAGGCGCGCCGTTTCGGAGACCAGGTCTCGATCCGTTCGCAGATCGAGGAAATGCTCGAATCCAAGGTTGAGGGCCTGGTCTACATGCCTGACAATTTCACACTGACGATCGAATCGGCAGACCGTATGTTCGGCGCCCTCGTGTCGGCAGTAACCGCGCCGGCTGAATTCCGCCGCGCCAATGACGGGATATCCTGAAACAGTGACCAGTGGGGGCAATCAAACCATCGCCGCATCCGGCGCGGCTGACAGCGATGTGCTGATCGTCGGCGCAGGCCTTGCCGGCCTGTTCCTCGCGCTGGAACTTGCACCGCGCGCCTGCGTCGTGATCTCACCGGCCCCGCTCGGTCAGGCTGCCTCGTCTGCCTGGGCGCAGGGCGGCCTTGCGGCAGCACTTGACCCGCTCGACAGCGCCGACCAGCATGCCAGCGATACGATCAATGCCGGCTCCGGACTTGTCGATCCGGTCGTTGCCCGCCTGATTGCAGAGGAAGGCCCGGCCCGGGTCCGCGACCTGATCACGCTCGGCGTCCCGTTTGACCGTACGCCGGATGGCGCGCTCGCCCTGTCGCTCGAAGCGGCCCATTCCAGGCCGCGTGTCGCCCGTGTGGCAGGCGACCTCGCCGGCAAGGCCATCATGGACGCGCTCGTTGCCGCCGTGGGGGCCTCAAACCATATCACCGTGATCGAAGGCGTTAGGGCGGTTGGTCTTCTTCAGGATGCCAACCATCGTGTCGCTGGCGTCGTGCTGCGCGACAGTTCGGGCAACCTGACGACCCAGACGGCGCGCCAGACCGTGCTCTGCACCGGTGGTACCGGCGGCCTGTTCCAGGTCACGACCAATCCGCGCGAAGCCCGCGGCGACGCCATCGCCATGGCCTATGAGGCAGGCGCCCTGATCGCTGATGTCGAGTTCGTCCAGTTCCACCCGACCGCGATCGACATCGGTCGTGACCCTGCCCCGCTCGCCACCGAAGCCCTGCGCGGCGAAGGCGCGACCCTGCGCAACCGCGACGGCAAGCGCTTCATGGCCAACTACCACACGCTGGAAGAGCTCGCCCCGCGCGACGAGGTCGCCCGCGCCATCCATTCCGAACGCGCATCCGGACGCGGCGCCTTTCTCGACTGCCGGTCAGCCGTCGGAATTCATTTCCCCGAACACTTCCCGACCGTCTTCTCAGCCTGCAAGAGCGCCGGGATAGATCCGCGTTTCGAGATGATCCCGATTGCGCCCGCCGCGCACTATCATATGGGCGGCATCGTGGCCGACTTCTGGGGCCGCTCGACACTCAATGGCCTGTCCGTCTGCGGAGAATGCACATCCACAGGCGCGCATGGTGCCAACCGGCTCGCCTCCAATTCCCTGCTCGAAGCGGTCGTATTCTCCCATCGCATCGCCCAGCACCTGCGTGACGCCGAACTCGACGCCGCCGGCGCGTCCATCGCGCATGTCCCCGCCTCGCTGCCGCATGACGCCCTGCAAATCCTGCGCGGAGAGATGTCGTCAAGGTGTGGCGTGGTCCGCGATGCGACTGGCCTGAACCAATTGATCGGAACGATCGACACCCTCCGCACCGTTCACGGTGCTGCTCGCCCCCTGGTCACAGCCGGCCTGATGGCGACGGCGGCCCTTGCCCGCAAGGAAAGCCGTGGCGGCCATTTCAGAAGCGACTTTCCCGACACAGGCGCGCCCGAACGCTCGTTCCTCCTGAGCGATTTCACAGACCCAGCCGAAAAGGTTGCCCAGTCATGAGCCCCGTTCCTCCGCCACTCCCTAGCATTATCCTGGATCCGATCGTGCGCCTTGCGCTTGCGGAAGATCTCGGCCGGGCGGGCGATCTGACCACCGACGCCACGATTTCACCAGAGACGAAGATGAGTGTCGTGATCGCTGCGCGCCAGCCTGGAATCATCGCCGGGCTCGATGCTGCTGCCCACGCCCTGTTCCTTATCGATCCAGCCATGACCCTGACCATTGAAAAGCCGGACGGCAGCGCCATCGTCCCGGGTGACGTGATCGGGCGGCTCGATGGCACCGCCCGCTCGATCCTGACAGCCGAGCGCACCATGCTCAACTTCATCGGTCGCCTGTCAGGCGTTGCCACGCTGACCCGCACCTTTGTCGAAGCCGTTGCGCATACCGAGACACGGATTGTCTGTACGCGAAAAACTACGCCCGGCCACCGCGCTCTCGAGAAGCGCGCCGTGCGTTGCGGCGGCGGCACCGCCCACCGCTACGGCCTGGATGACGCGATCCTGATCAAGGACAACCATATCGCCGCCTGCGGCTCGGTTGCCGAAGCCATGACGCGCGCCAAGGCCTATGCTGGCCACCTGCGCATGATCGAGATCGAGGTCGACACGCTCGAACAGATGGAAGAAGCGCTCAAATATCAGCCGCACGCGATCCTGCTCGACAATATGGACACCGAGACGCTGCGGCGCGCCGTGAAGATCATCGCCGGACGGGTAACCGCCGAAGCCTCCGGCGGTGTAAACCTCTCGACCGTTGCTGCGATCGCCGAAACCGGCGTCGATTATATCTCGGTCGGGGCCCTCACCCATTCGGCACCAAACCTTGACGTGGGACTGGATGTGGTCTGACACTGCGAGGCAGCAAGACCTACCTCGCAAGAAGGACAGCGCATGACCCGATCGGGCGGACGCAAGAGCATATTCATTACCGGTGCGGCCTCCGGCATTGGCGCCGAGACAGCCAGGTATTTTTCCAAGCGTGGCTGGTATTGCGGCCTCTATGATGTGAACTCGGCCAGCCTCGCCCAGGTCGCAGACGAGATCGGCACCGAAAACTGCCATGTCGCCACGCTAGATGTGCGCCAGCGTGATGACTGGACTGCCGCCGTGCGCGGATTCGGCGATGCGACCGAAGGCGGCATGAACGTATTGTTCAACAATGCCGGTGTCGGACGCCATGGCTGGTTCGAGGACGTCTCCCCCGAAGACAATGACTGGGTCATCGACGTCAACCTGAAGGGCGTCATCAATGGCGTGCAGGCCTGCCTGCCCCTGCTCAAGGCAACGCCCGGTGCGCGCGTCGTCAACACGGCCTCCACCGCCGGTATTGTCGGTTCGCCGCAGCTTGCCGTCTACTCGGCTACCAAGTTCGCGGTGCGCGGCCTGACCGAAGCGCTCGACGCGGAATTCCGCGATCTCGACATCCGCGTCACCAGCCTGATGCCCTGGTTCGTCGACACACCGATCCTCGACATGGGCGCAAAAGAAGGTGCCAATGTCAAAATGTCGGACCAGCTGCGCGAAAGCGGCATGAACATCTACCCGGTGTCGATGGCGGCCGAACGCGCCTGGGACGCCGCACATGGCAGGGACGTCCATTACATGGTCGGCAAGGATGCCGAACGCGCCCGGTTCATGACCCGATGGCTGCCGGGTGCGATCCGCAAACGCGTCAAGGCGCAGGTTCCGCCACGCACCTAGCCCCACACGAAAAAGGCCGCAGGCTTTCGTCTGCGGCCCGTCTCGATTCTCGGTCGATAATGCCTAGCGCAGGACGCTCAGGTCGACGTCATTGCTCGCCACTTCGATGCCGGTCTGCTTGGCCATGTAGGCGGCAACCTTGTCGGCATTACTGGCTGTGTTCAGTTGCGGTTCCTCATAGTCAACCGAACGGATCGTCGTCAGGCGCGGTGCGCCATTGGTGATCGTGCGGTCGGATGTCGTCACCGAGGCCGGGGCAATCGTCGGCGCTTCAACCCGCTGGATGTAGGAGGTCGCCGCGCCGTCAACCGGCGTGATCGTTTCTTCTTTGTCCAGCGAGGCGTATTGCGCCTTGGCACGCTTGGTCGTGAAGTCCTGGCGCACGCTGGCCCATTCGGACCCACGCGGGAAGCGATAGAACACATGCATGCCGATCTTGTCGGTCTTGATCAGGCCGGCGCTCCAGATCGGGTCGACATAGGTCGCGTGATAGTGCGTGGCACCACCCGTCTTGTCGTCGCTGAGGTTCATCAGCACGTGGGCCGCGATGGTCTTGGCGCGCTCCCAGTTGCGGCCCATTGGCGGCGTCTTCAGGGCGCCGTCGCAGGTGAACGTGAACTGGCAACCGGTCGTGCGCGTCGCGCCCTGGAACACCACGCCACAGGCGCTGTCCGGATAGCGATGGTCGGCCATGCGATTGGCGATGACCTCGGCAACGGCCATCTGGCCATCGAGCGGCTCGTGGGCTGACTCATAGTACACGGCCTGCGCCATGCACTTCTGTTCCGCGCTGATCGTCTCGGCGCGCTTGATATGTTCGGGGCGGAAGCTGACCAGCGAATTGAGCGCCGCGCCATCGCGGTCGCGCATCGCATAGCGGCTCATCGAAGAACCGGTGTCGCGCTCTAGCGTATATTCTACGGTACGCATCCATGGCGTATCGAGCAGCGATGGCGTGTAAGCCGCCGAACGGACGGTGACACCGCCGTCTTCCATGCTGGCAAGCCGGACGGCCTGCTCACGGAAATCGGCGTCTGCACGCTTCTCTGCCTGGATCTGGCCGACCATGGGCAGGGTAACCGTCGCAGCCACGGCGCACACGGCGATCGTGGCGCCACGGATAAAGATATCTCGCTGTTCGTCGTCTGTCATCGTCATCCACCAACGCTTGAGCTTCTCTCGGAGCCCACTCATTGGCGACAGAGTCGCCCGTCGTGGTTTAAGAACCCTTAACAACATCACCGCTCCCCAATCCCCGGCAGACGATATAACTTCGTCATTGTTGGCCCGGGCGTATTTGGTTTGACTACATTTGCAGGCCACATCAGCCCCGCTTCTAGGCGGGAAGTAGGCGGCCAGCCCCCTTCCTAGCAAGAACCTGGCCACTTCTGTCAGTGACATTTCTGACAGGTCGGGAACCGCCGAATCGGTCGGTTTTCCGCACCGCAGCAATTTCGTCCCGCAATCGGTTGAATTTCATAAGAATTTAAGACCCGCCCCGCCGGGACAGGTCTTGGGCGCGCAAAGCATCTGTGGCAAAACTACAACACCGTTCCGCCATCGAAACGAGCGGCTTGCTGTCTATTTGAGCGATTCTTTGAGGGCCGCATGTGCCGCCGCAAGACGCGCAATCGGCACCCGGTACGGGGAACAGGACACATAATCGAGGCCTGAACGATGGCAGAAGGCCACCGATGCCGGGTCGCCGCCATGCTCGCCGCAAATGCCCAGCTTGATGCCTGGACGGGTCTTGCGGCCGCGTTCAGCGGCGATTTTCACGAGTTCGCCGACGCCGGCCTGGTCCAGCGTGACAAAGGGATCCTTCTCGTAGATGCCCTTCTCCTCATAGATCTTGAGGAACCGGCCCGCATCATCACGCGAGATGCCCAGCGTCGTCTGCGTCAGGTCATTGGTGCCGAAAGAGAAGAATTCCGCCGAATGGGCGATTTCCCCGGCCTGCAGCGCAGCGCGCGGCAATTCGATCATCGTGCCGACCATGTATTCCAGCGTCGTGCCGGTTTCCTTGAACACGGCCTTCGCCGCCGCATCGACAACCGCCTTCAGGATCGACAGTTCCTTGTGCGTCGCCACCAGCGGGATCATCACTTCGGGAACCGGCGGGTGTCCCGTTTCCTTGGACACATTCACTGCGGCCTCGAAAATGGCGCGGGCCTGCATCTCGTAGATTTCCGGATAGGTGATGCCAAGGCGGCAGCCGCGATGGCCCAGCATCGGATTGCTTTCGTGCAGTTCGGCTGCCCGGCGTTTCAGTTCGTCGACGGACACGCCCGAGGCTTTCGCCACTTCGTCCATGTCGGCATCATTGTGCGGCAGGAATTCATGCAGCGGCGGGTCCAGCAGGCGGATCGTCACCGGCATGTCGCCGAGGATGCGGAACAGTTCCTCGAAATCGCTGCGCTGCATCGGCAGCAATTTGTCGAGCGAGGCGCGCCGGCCTTTCTCGTCATTGGCCAGGATCATCGCACGCACTTCAGGGATACGCTCGGCATCAAAGAACATGTGTTCGGTCCGGCACAGGCCAATGCCTTCGGCGCCAAACTCGACGGCCGTGCGCGCATCCAGAGCGGTCTCGGCATTCGCACGCACTTTCAGCTTACGGACCTTGTCGGCCCAGCCCATCAGCGTGCCGAAATCACCCGACAGGTCCGGCTGGGACATCTCGACTGCGCCCAGCATCACCTGGCCGGCGGCGCCGTCCACCGTGATGATCTCGCCCTTCTTGATTTCACGGCCCATGACGCGGAACACGCCCTTGGCCATATCGATCTGCAGGCCACCAGCGCCGCAGACGCAAGGCCGGCCCATGCCGCGCGCGACAACGGCCGCGTGGCTGGTCATGCCGCCGCGCGCCGTCACGATGGCGCGGGCCGCGTGCATGCCCTTGATGTCTTCCGGGCTGGTCTCGATGCGAACAAGGATCACGTCCTCGCCCTTCTCGGCCATCGCGAAGGCTTCCTCACTGTCGAACACGACCTTGCCCACGGCGGCGCCGGGGCTGGCCGGCAGGCCGGTCACGATCACGTCGCGATGCGCGTTCTCGGCAATGGTCGGGTGCAGCAACTGGTCGAGTTGCGACGGTTCCAGCCGCAGCACGGCTTCTTCTTCCGTGATCAGGCCTTCGCGCGCCATGTCGACGGCAATCTTCAGCGCCGCAGCGGCGGTGCGTTTCCCGCTCCGCGTTTGCAGCATGTAGAGCCGGTCATTCTCAACCGTGAACTCCAGGTCCTGCATGTCCTTGTAGTGACGTTCCAGCGTGTTCGCGACATCCCGCAGCTGGGCATAGACAGCCGGCATCGACTCTTCGAGCGGCGAGTCAGCCGATTTCAGCGTGTCGGCCCGTTCGCGCGAGATCGGCGCCGGCGTACGGATGCCCGCCACCACGTCTTCGCCCTGCGCGTTGATCAGGTATTCGCCATAGAAGATCGCTTCGCCATTCGACGGGTCGCGGGTGAACGCCACGCCGGTCGCCGACGTCTCGCCAAGGTTGCCGAACACCATGGACTGCACGGTCACTGCGGTGCCCCATTCGGTCGGAATGTCGTTCAGCTTGCGATAGGTGATCGCCCGGTCGTTCATCCACGAGCCGAACACGGCCGAGATCGCGCCCCATAGCTGTTTCTTCGGGTCATCGGGGAACGGCTCGCCGAGGTCTTTCTGTACCGCTTCCTTGTAGGAGACGATAATGGCTTTCCAGTCTTCAGCCTGCATCTCGGTGTCGAGTTCAAAGCCCTGGCGTTCTTTATAGTCGTCGAGGATGTACTCGAACGTGTCATGGCTCAGGCCCAGCACGACATTGGAATACATCTGGATGAAGCGGCGATAGCTGTCATAGGCAAAGCGCTCACCGGCCAGCGCCGCGAGGCCCTTCACCGAAGCCTCGTTCAGGCCGAGGTTCAGCACCGTGTCCATCATGCCCGGCATCGAGGCACGCGCGCCCGAGCGCACGGACACGAGCAGCGGGTTGTCCGGGTCGCCGAAGCCTTTGCCGGATTCTCTCTCGATCGCGGCCAGCGCGGCGTCCACCTGCGGCGACAGTGTCGACGGGTATTCGCGTTCCAGCTCATAATAAGCGGTGCACACAGCGGTCGAGATCGTGAAGCCCGGAGGCACAGGCAGGCCGAGTTTCGCCATTTCGGCGAGATTGGCGCCCTTGCCGCCCAAAAGGTTCTTCATCGAGGCGTCGCCGTCGGCCGTGCCGCCGCCAAACCCGTAAACCCACGTTTCTTCTGCGTGTTTCAAAGCCGGTTCACCCATGAATATCACCCTTTAACGACCGTGCGTGCCATTTCGTTGCCGCAAAACCTGCAAATCCTATGCTGCATTGCAACGCGGAATGCCAGACCTCAGGGTGCGTGAAATCGCCCATTTGGCTAGTTTTCCGGGTCGATCCGCGCGCACGTGGCTGATATGGCACGTAATGGTAAACACCACCTGTTCCGATCCGGAACACTGGTGGCGCTATCAGCCCTCAATCAGCGAGAAGTCCGCCACCTGGTGAAGGGTCGCGCGCACTTCGGTCAGCAGCGCAAGGCGATTCGCCCTCACGGCGGCGTCCCCGTCGTTCACCATCACCCCCTCGAAAAAGGCATCGACCGGCGCGCGCAGCCTGGCCAGCTCGCCCATCACCCCGGCAAAATCCTCGGCTTTCAGCGGCGCGTCGATGGCACCGCGCACCTTGGTCAGCGCCGCGAACAGCGCCTGCTCTTCCTTGGGACCTTTCTTGATCAGCGCGGCATCGACCACGAGATTCTCCGGCAGCGCGCCCTTCTTCTCTTCGGCCTTGAGGATGTTCGCCGCCCGCTTGTAGCCCGCCAGCAGAGTCGCCCCGTCCTCCGTATCGAGGAAGGCGCCGAGCGCTTCCACCCGCCGCGTGATCAGCACAAGATCATCCTCGCCGAGCGCAAACACGGCATCGATGAGATCGTGGCGTTGGCCCTGATCGCGCAGGACTTGCTTCAGGCGATCGGCGAAGAAGGAAAGCAGAGTCGGATCAACGACAGCATCCACTGCTTTTGAAACGGCCTCTTCGACTGTGGCAGCCTTGCCTTCATCCGTCTTCGATTTCACCGCAGAAGGTGATGCCAGAATCGCATCGTTCAGCTTCAACCGAACCCCATTCTCCAACACGATCCGCACAACACCCAGCGCCGCCCGGCGCAGCGCGAACGGGTCCTTCGATCCTGTCGGTTTCTCGTCAATCGCCCAGAAGCCGACCAGCGTATCCAGCTTGTCAGCCAGCGCCACGGCGATGCTCACCGGGTCCGTCGGCACGGCGTCGCTCGGCCCCTGCGGCTTGTAATGGTCGCGGATCGCATCGGCGACAGACGCAGGCTCGCCCGCCTCCAGCGCATAATACCGCCCCATCACGCCCTGCAGTTCCGGGAACTCGCCGACCATCTCGGACACGAGGTCTGCCTTGCAAAGCCGCGCCGCGCGTTCGGCAAGGTCCGCATCTGCGCCCACGGCGGGCGCCAGTTCGCGCGCCAGTGCCGCCACGCGCTCCACCTTGTCGCCAAGGCTGCCCAACTCTTCCTTGAACGCGATGGTCGACAGCTTCTTCGCCATCTCGTCCAGCGGCGTCGCCTTGTCCTTGTCCCAGAAGAACCGGCCATCTTCCAGCCGCGCCGAGAGCACCCGCGCATTGCCCGCCGCGATCTGTTTACCACTATCAGACGCGTCGATATTGGCGATGACGACAAAGTTCGGCGCCAGCTCTTCGGTATTCGGGTCGCGCACCGCGAAATATTTCTGGTGCGTGCGCATCGACAGCTTGATCACTTCCGGCGGCAGTTCCAGGAAGGCCGGGTCCATCTGGCCCAGCACCACGACCGGCCATTCGGCCAGGCCCGTCACTTCTTCCAGCAGGCCAATATCCTCGACCAGTTCCAGCCCCGCCGCCTCGCAGATCGCCGTGGCATCGGCCTCGATCAGCGCCCGGCGCGCCGCGCGCGTCAGCCGCACATGGCCCTTGCCTTCAAGCTGCTTTTCGTAATCCGCCCAGCCCGTTACCGTGAACGGCCCGCGCCCGTGCACCCGGTGGCCCTCGGTCTGATTGCCGCTGGCCAGCCCATCGACCTCGAACGGCACAATCTCACCATCCAGCACGCAAAGAATGCGCTGCAGCGGGCGCACCCAGCGTAGCTCGCCGGTGCCCCAGCGCATGCTCTTGGGCCAATGGAAGCTGCGGATAATGTCTGGCACGGCCTCGGCCACCACATCGGCGGTCTTGCGGCCCGGCTTGTCCAGCATGGCGACATAGAAGTCGCCCTTCTTGGGGTCGCTGCGCACTTCGGCCTGGTCGATGGAGGCGAGCCCCGCGCCCTTCAGGAAGCCCGCAATCGCCTGCTCGGGCGAGCCGACCTTCGGTCCCTTGCGCTCTTCGGCCACATCCGCCGATTTCACCGGCAGGCCCGTTACGTTGACTGACATGCGGCGCGGTCCGCTGGCCGTCTCCAGCGCATCAAAGGCGAGGCCCGCCCCGGTCAGCGCATCGCCCAGCGCCTTGCCGAGATCGGCCTCGGCCTTGGCCTGCATGCGAGCAGGGATTTCCTCGCAAAAGATCTCGAGCAGAAGGTCAGCCATAGGGGGTCCAGCCGTTTGGAATTGAACCCGCACGGCATAGACGCGCCTGCGCCGGGGTCAAGTCTGGCGCGCCATCGGGGCCTGCCGACAAACCCGCTGAACGCCCGAAGGCTTGGCAAAGCGAGCCGGAATCCTGCAAGGTCATGACGAGACTTCGGGGAAATATCACAATGCTTGAACAGATCGCTTATGTGGCGCAGATCGTTGGCGTCGGCGCAGTCGTTGCGACACTCATTTACCTCGCCATTCAGGTCCGGCAGGGCACCGCGCTGCTGCGCTCGGAATCACGGCAGGCTCAGTTGGCGAACGACCAGAACGGCGTCTACAAATTCGTCGAGCATCCCGATCTGGGGCGCATCTTCTCACAGACGGAAACACCCAGTTTTGAAGAGAAAACCAGGCTGATCTTCTGGATGATCGGCCAGATGCGCGCCCGCGAATTCGAATGGCTCCAGTACAAGAGCGGCGCCATGGACAAGGAAGCCTGGGAATCCTATCGCGGCGTTATCTATTTTGTTCTGGGCACCGAACGGGCCCGGAACCTATGGGCCCTGTGTCGCTCTTACTTTAACGCAGGCTTCGTGCAGATGGTTGCCGACATGATGGAAGGCGTCCCCCCCACCGATTATTGGGATAATCTGGCGAATATCGATTAAGCCGCAGCCTACAGTCCGTTATGCGTCCCGTCGCACAGCGGCGACTTGCCCGTGCGCTTGCAGGCGCAGAAGAATGCCTTGCCGGTTTTCTCCGCTATCCAGCCCTGGGGCTCGAACGCGGTGCCCTTGTGGCTGCCATCGCAAAAGGGCTGTTTCTTCGACTGGCCGCACGCGCACCACCAATAGGTCTTGCCTGCCACCACTTCGACCGGGATCGGTTGCTTGCCCGCCATTTTCGGTGCGTCGCTCATATCGTGTCCTCCGCCATTTTTTGTACTTTAGCCGAGTTGAGCGCGATGTCCCGAACTATCAGGCTGAGGCCCGCGCCTCTTCCTGCTCCGCCCATTGCGCCGCCGCGCCGCGGGCCAGGTCGCGCACGCGGGCAATATATGCCTGCCGCTCGGTCGGGCTGATCGCGCCGCGCGCATCAATCAGGTTGAACGTGTGGCTGGCTTTCAGCGCATAATCGTAGGCCGGTAGCGGCTTGCCCACATCGCGCAGGGCGTTCGACTGGCTCTCGCAATCGGCAAACCAGCGCTTCAGCATCTCGACATCGGAATATTCGAAATTGAAGGCGGACTGCTGCTTCTCGTTTTCGAGGAACACATCGCCATAGGACAGCGGCACAGCCGAATCCGGGTCGTTGAACGGCAGGTC
The DNA here is from genome assembly GCA_018830285.1 of Alphaproteobacteria bacterium. Taxonomy (GTDB): domain Bacteria; phylum Pseudomonadota; class Alphaproteobacteria; order Caulobacterales; family Hyphomonadaceae; genus Hyphomonas. Next base: position 151,939 of record JAHJSB010000060.1, on the reverse strand, counting down.
ATAGACATTGTCGACGCCGAACACATACATGGCGAGGCGTTCGAGCCCGTAGGTCAGTTCCCCAGACACGGGAAAAACATCGAGCCCGCCAACCTGCTGGAAATAGGTGTACTGGCTGACTTCCATCCCGTCGCACCAGACTTCCCAGCCAAGCCCCCATGCGCCGACAGTCGGGTTTTCCCAATCGTCCTCGACAAAGCGGATGTCATGCACGGTCGGGTCGATGCCGATCTTGTAGAGGCTTTCCAGGTAGAGGTCCTGCAGGTCCGCCGGGTTCGGCTTCAGGATGACCTGGAACTGGTAATAATGGCCGAGCCGGTTCGGGTTCTCGCCATAGCGCGCATCCTTCGGACGGCGCGACGGCTGGACATAGGCCGCCCGCCAGTTCTTCGGCCCCAGCGCCCGCAGCACGGTGCCCGGGTGCAGCGTACCCGCGCCGACTTCCATGTCGTATGGCTGCAGGATCGCGCAGCCCTGCTCAGCCCAATAGGCCTGCAGGGTCAGGATCAGGTCTTGGAAGGATTTCGGTTTCGGCTGGGCTTTGGGCGCAGGCATGAGACATGTCCGGAAATTGGTGTTGGTCCGGAACTACAGGGCAGCGCTGCCCCGCGCAAGCATTAGAGCCCGTCAGAGTCCGGGTGGTCGGCTGTCCCGCTCCCGCGCTTGGTCAGGGCGCGATATATCGCCGGATGGCTGAGCACGGCAATCAAGATCCCGAAAATCGCAAAGCCGAAGAGGAGAATGCCGAAGATCATGGTTCAGGCCTTTCCGCAGGCGACGCAACGCGGACCGGCCACACCCTTACCGCGCCTTTGCCACCCCCGTTCACCACCCTAGTGCACCCCCGGCCGCCACCGTCTGGGCGACGTCCGACGCGCTCCCGTCCGCCGCATGCGTATGCATCGGGGCAAGCAGCCGGAGCGGGCCGCGCTTCAGCCCTTTGCGCCCCCTCACCAGCACCCGGCCTGCCTCGGCGCCCGGCTTCGCAGCCAGCGGCAGCACCGTGACCTCGCCGGTCTGCCTGTCCATCACTGACAGGATCCGCGCCAGCTCCGCCGCCCTGTGGATAAGCACAATCGGCGCGCGCGGCTTGGCGGCAAACACCATCGCCTTGACCCAGCCGGAAACATCAAGCGATTCAATGTAAGCCGAGGCTTTCCCTTCGCCCGGCGGCGAGATCTTCCCCGACTCGAAATACGGGGGATTGGCGAACACGAGATCGAACCGGTTCTGATGGGCTTTCACCCACTCCGACGCATCGCCGGTTTCGATCCGGACCCGGTCCTGAAAGCCGTTCGCCGCGACGCCGGCCTCTGCCAGTGACGCCATTTCCGGATCGATTTCCACACCCGTGAAGCGCATGCCCGGCATCCGGAACGCCGCCGGCAGCAGTGCCCCGCCGCACCCGCATCCCAGCTCCAGGGCCTCCCCACCAGCCTTTTCCACCAGCGCCCCCGCCAGCAGCAAAGAGTCGGTTCCGGCCCGGAATCCTTTCAATGGCTGCACCAGCTTCACCCGGCCCTGGTAGACCGTATCCTCGGTCACCGTGATCACCCGCGTTCGACCTCGGCCAGCACAAGTGAAGCCGCCTTGGCGACGTCACCGCGCACCATTACACGCCGCGGAAAGGCGCCAATATTGCCCTCGACGGCGGACATGTGCTGGTCCGCCACAAAATAGGCGATGCCCGCTTCCTGCAGTAAATGCTCAATAAAAGAGAGTTTCACCAGGTCATTGGTACGGAAGATTTCCTCCATCAGGGCGCGTTGCCCCGGAGGTTGATGTCGACCGACATGGCATCATAGACCGACGGGCGATCCGGCTTCGGATTCTCGCCCGTGACGATGTCGATCACGGTTGTCACATTGCCCCCGCTGGAGCCGACCGGGATGCCGAAACCGACACCGACTCCGACCGCGCTACGCCCACGCGACCCCGTCGACCCGCCAACGCTGACCGAGGTACGACTGTCCGACCGGGCACCGTCCTGATCGGTGTAACCACCGGTGATTTCGAACCAGTCACGCCCATCAAGCTGCGTGATCTCGGCGGCGCGCAACAGAGCCATATCGTGCGAGCGATTTGCGTCCTTGTCGGTATACGAGACGCGATAGCGATTGGTTTCGATTTTCTGGGTTTCATATCCCGCCGCACCACTGGATTTTGCGGGGCCATAAGGCGTGTGGCTCGCACACGCGGCGACCAGGATGAGCGCAGAGACTGAGATGAGTGTTTTCATACTGCCTATAAAGCCCAAAACGCGGCGGCGTTCCAGCTTTTCAGGCATCCGGCCTATGGCGCGGGCGCCACACATGGCGCATATAGCTGCGGCCCGGTGCCGCGTCGTGCTTTGATTCCGCATAACATAAGCCTAGATACAAGCTGACACTGATCCAACAGGAGTTGCTTCTTGACCCTCGCGCCGAGACCCAGATCCAAGGCGGCCATCGGTTCGATCGTCGAGCGCATGCAGGCTCTCGTCGCAGACGACCTGGCTGCTGTGGAAGTCCTGCTTGCCGAGCGGGCCGCCAGCCCTGTCGCCGTCATACCTGATCTTTCAGGCTATATCGTCTCGGCGGGCGGAAAACGCCTGCGCCCGATGATTACGCTCATATCGGCGCACGCTGTGGGCGCAGCCAATGAAGCGACCCATGCGCTGGCCGCTGCGGTCGAGTTCATCCACACGGCCACGCTGCTGCATGACGATGTCGTGGACGAAAGCGACCTGCGCCGGGGAAAGCCCGCCGCCAAGGCGATCTGGGGCAACAAGGCCTCTATCCTCGTCGGTGACTTCCTGTTCGCACGGGCGTTCAACCTGCTCGTCGAAACCAACAATCTCGCAATCCTCAACCGTTTGGCCACCGCATCGACCACGATCGCCGAAGGCGAAGTGCGCCAACTCGCCGCCATGCAGGCGCGCGACCTGCCCACCGAAGATTATCTCGCGATCGTCGAAGCCAAGACCGGCGCGCTGTTCGAGGCCGCCGCCGAAACCGGCGCGATGTCCGGCGGCGGCGATGCGCACGCTGCTGCGCTCGCGACCTATGGCAAGAATCTTGGTCTCGCCTTCCAGATCATCGACGACGTGCTCGACTATGGCGGTACGACGACGGTGATCGGCAAGTCGGTCGGCGACGATTTCCGCGAATGCAAGATCACGCTTCCCGTGATTATCGCCCGGCGGCGCGGGTCTGACGAGGACCGGGCATTCTGGGAGCGGGCCATGCATCCCGATACCCAGTCCGAGCAGGATTTGGCCCATGCCGTGCACCTGATCCGGGCAACCGGCGCAGCCGAAGCGACCGTGCAGGAAGCCGAAGCCTATGCCGCGCTCGCCAAGGGCGCGCTGCGCAGCCTGCCCCGGAGCGTCTACCGCGATGCGCTTGAGGATCTCGCAGACTTTTGCGTCGAGCGCGCTTACTAGCGGCCTTCTGCGGCGAGCTTCCGGCCGAGTGTCACGCGCTGCCATGTCCACAAGCCAATGCTGAGTGCCAGCAGCACGAAAATCACCTGTGCGCCCCAGAGCGGGCCGAGGCCCAGCAGGCCTGCACCGCAGACAAGCGTCATGCCCGCCCAGAGCGCAGCGACACGGCCATGCGACCAGCCGGCCCTGAGGAACAGCTGGTAGGCATGGTCACGGTGCGCGTCGAACAGGTTCCGGCCGACACGGGCGCGCCAGAGCAGGGTCATGAATACATCGACCAGGAAGGGCAGCGTCAGGACGACCGGCTCCCACACTGTCAGGCGGCAGGCGACGACGAGCCCCGCCGCTCCAAGCAGTGCCCCGACGCCCAGCGACCCGGTATCCCCGGCAAAAAGGCGACCTGACAGGTTCCAGACAAGGAAGCCCGATATCGCGGCAGCTGCCATGGCTGTGATATGGCTCATGGCCATTTCAACGCCGGTGTCCGGATCCTGGATCGCCAACCAGGACAACAGGATCGCGAAGGCGACGAACATCAGCATCGCACTGCCCATGGCGAGACCGTTTGCGCCGTCCATGAAGTTCGTCGCATTGGCCATGACGAACAGCCAGAGGGCGACGCCCGCTACGGACAGCCAGGCGGGAAGGCCATAACCTTCACCGGGGCCGAATGGCAGGTGGAAAAACCCGAGTCGGGGGCCAAAAAGGGCGGCGAGGAGTGAAACAAGCGCCAACAGGACGAGCTTCAGTTTGGGGTTCAGCCCGACAGTGTCGTCGAAAAATCCTATAATTACAGATGACAATACGAACAACATCAATGCCGGCAGGCCGCTTCCGGGCAAGTTTGGCAAGTTGCCAGTCAGGAACAGGCCGACGGCCAGCGTGGCGAATATGGCGATACCGCCAGCGGTGGGCACGGGCGCTTCCTGCGTCTTGCGGCCGCCGTCGGGCGCATCCTTTACGCCGAGCCGGATCACCAGGAAACACACCAGGATGGACAGGAATGGCAGGCCCAGGAGAACAGGCGTCATGATGGATCCGTGCCTCCCAGCAGCGTGGCACGCACCCACCATTCGGGCTGCTGCGCGCTGAGCATGTCGGCAGATTCCTGCGCGGCGGCAAGGGTGGCGTAGAGGGCGAGGAAGGTGGCGCCCGACCCGCTCATGCGGGTGAGGCGTGGGGGTGGCAAGGGGGTGGCCGGTCCGATTTTCGGGACAAGCGCCAGCGCCGGACCTTCAAGGTCGTTCCGCTGCGCTGCGAGCCAGCCAAACAGCGCGTCGAGGTCGGCAAAGCCGGGCAAGGGCCCGCTTTCGGCAAAATCCCGTCCCCCGCCGGCTGCATCGAACGCGGCAAAGACCGGTCCGGTCGGACAGGCAATCCCGGGATTGAAGAGCATGGCCGGAATCGGCGCCGGAAGCGTCACAGGCTCGACGCGTTCGCCCTCGCCGCGCATCAGGGCGGGCTGGCCGTAAAGCGCCACGGGCACGTCACCGCCCAGCGATGGCGCGACGGCGCGGGCATGGCGAGGGTTAATGTCCCAGAGCCGTGTGAGGAGGCGGAGGGCGGCAGCGGCGTCGGCAGACCCGCCTCCGATCCCGGCGGCGACCGGCAGGCGCTTCTCGAGATGGAGGGCAGCCCCGTGCGTGATACCCGCCTCGGCGCGCAGGGCGCGGGCAGCCTTCAGCACCAGGTTGTCAGCCCCTGCCCCGGCTTCGGCGGCACCGGGCCCGGTCACAGACAGGGTGAGGATGTCGGAGGGCTGGGCGGTCAGCCTGTCAGCGGCTTCGGGGCCTGCGAAGACGACCAGCGAATCGAGGTCATGTCGCCCGTTCGGCTTGAGGGGGCCAACGTGCAGGAACAGGTTCACCTTGGCCGGGGCCAGCATATGCAATGTGTCGGACATGAGCGTGCGTCAGGGCTGCCGCGCAACTGCGAGCGCCGGTATTTCATCGGATTCGGCCTTCGTCAGCACGGCGATGTCAGGTCCTGACTGCATCTTGGCGACGATCCGCTCGTGCGTAGCGTCGCTCGGATCCAGCTTCAGAACGCGTTGCCACTGGAAGCGGGCCTCGATCTTGCGGCCAACCTGCCAATAGGCATCGCCGAGATGATCGTTGAGGAGTGCCTCGCCGGGCGACAGTTCCACGGCGCGCTCCAGGAAACGGGCGGCGAGTTCGTAGCGCCCCATCCGGTAATGCGCCCATCCAAGACTGTCGACGATATAGCCGGACTGAGGCTCCAGTTCGACCGCACGTCGGATCATGTCGAGCGCCGCCTCGTAATTGAGGCCCCGGTCGATATAGGCATAGCCGAGATAGTTGAGAATCGAAGCATTTCCGGGCCGCAGCGCAAGCGCGGTCTTGAGATCGGTTTCGGCGTCCGGCCAGCGACCGGTCTGCTCACGGGTCGAGCCGCGGGCATAGACGATACGCCAGTCCTGCCGACCCAATTCGGCATCATCATCGATAATCTCGGTCAACAGGCGCTCGGCGTCGCCGTTCCGGTCGAGCGAGCGATAAAGGTCTGCCAACTGGATCTTCAGGCCCCGGTCGGGCGAATGAGCCAGTGCATCAGCTGCAATCGCAAGGGATTCCTGGTTGCGCTCTTCCCGGCGCAACGCCCATGCCATCTGGCCGCGCGCCGTGGCGTAGAATTCCGACGAATCCGGGATGCGCGAGAGGATGGCGATGGCCTCCTGCCGGCGTCCGGCATTGTCGAGCGACTGGCCCCATAGCGAACGGGCGACATGGAGATCGGGATTCAGCGCCAGCGCGAGAACGAAATACACGCCCGACAGGTCGTCATCGGTCTGCATCATCAGAGCAGCGGCGGGAACATAGATGGCAAGCGCAGCGCCTTGCCGCGTCGACAGGCGTTCCGGACGGATGCGCTTCCCGGCAAGGATATCGGCACGCAGGCTGTCGAGCGCGGCATTCTGGCCGATCTCGTCATGGAAAGCCTGCAGGATGTCGACCGCGCGGGCCTTCTGGCCGTCCGCAACGAGGAGTTGGGCATGGGCATGGACACCGACAGCCAGACGGGCGCCGGAATCCCAGAGCGTGTCGAACGTCGCCAGCGCGGCTGCGTCATGCTTGTCGGCCATCTGGAGCAGGCCCATCATGTAGAGCGTGGAGCTGTCGAGATTGGCATCGCCCGTAAGGCCATCGCGAAGATAGGCTTCGGCAGCGTCGGCGCCGCCGCTATCGGCAATCCGCCAGGCCGACAGGCCCCGGGCAATCACACGGTTGAACGGCCCGTATTCGGTTTCATCGAGATATTTGGCTGCTTCGTTTTGCTTTCCCCGCTCAAGCGCATCGACGCCCAGCGTGAGGCGCACCAGTGTCGCGGTGCTGCCGACGTCACTGGCGCGGCGCGCCAGTTCAACCGCCGATTCATAATCGCCGGCGAGCAGGGCAGAAAACACAGCCCGTTCGGCAATGCCCGACTTTTCCGGCGCCGTATCAATCGCGGCGGCGTAATATTCGGCGGCGGTTTCGGGATCATTCGTCATCGCGGCAAAGCGCGCGACGAGAAAATCGCCATAGGCGGTGGCCTCGGCCGGGCGGCCATTCGCGAACAGGGCGTCACGGAGCGCATCTTGCGATGGCGCGCTAACGCAGGATCCCGCCAGAAGCAGGGCGGACAGTGCGGAAATGGGCCGGAAAAGGTTCATCGTCACAATCTTTCAGCAACCGCGCCGTGCCGCAAGGGCGAAGCGCCTGTCCCGGCCTGCGATTCAGTCTGACGCGACAAGGACTTCCTGCCGGTCGAAGAACTTGTCGATGCCGCGCTTGACCGCCTCCATCGATTTGGCCCGCCCCGACGCGGACTGGAGGCGTTTGGCATCCTCAGAATTGGTCAGGAAGCCCATCTCCAGCAGGACCGCCGGCACGTCGGGTGCCAGCAGCACATAGAAACCGGCATTGCGGTGCGTACCGCGCAGGACCGGCCCGGCGTCGGCGAGTTCGGGCAGCAGGTCTTCGGCGAAGGCCGCCGAATGGGACTTGGTTTCGCGCTTGACGAGGTCTTCAAGGATGCTGCCGACAACCTTGGACCCGCCGGTCTCGATCGGGATTTTCCAGTCATTCTTGTCGGCTTCGCGGTCGATCCGGCGCTCGCCCCGCTCGGAAATCGTATAGACCGAAGCCCCTGAGACGTCGGGTGAACCGGCGGCGTCGGCATGCAGCGAGATGAAGAGGTCTGCGCCCCATTTTCGGGCAAGCGTCACGCGGTCTTCGAGTTCGATGAACGTGTCATTGTCGCGTGTGAGCCGCACCGTGTAGCGCGGGTCCTTCTCCAGCAATTCCTTGAGGTAGAGCGCCGCTTTCAGCGTCACGTCACGCTCCAGGAGGCCCCGGGCGGATTGTGTGCCCGGATCCTTGCCGCCATGACCGGCATCGACGACGATGACATGGTGCCCGTTCCCCCGGCGATCACGCTGGCGCAGCGGCTCGGACGGCGTGATTTCCGCTGCCGCCATGGCCATTGTCGACTTCCGGATATCCGATTCCGCCCGGGCGAGGCGTTGCATGTCGCGCCTGGCCATGCTGCCAAACCGGGCCGCCGAGACGGTTTGAAGGTCGATAATGATGCGCCATGCCTGCTCGCTGCCGGTGGGCGGCAGGGACAGGACACGCGAGACGACGAGGGGCCGGTCGAGCGAGAAGCTCAGCCGGTCGCCCGACAGGGCCCAGCCATCAACCCCGCCCGTGCCGCTGCCGACCCGGGTCCCGGATTCACCGGAAAGGGGCAGAATCAGGCTGCGCTGGCCACCCGATTCAGCCAGGAACGCCTGTGCATCCTGGGAAATATCGCTCCAGACCGTGATTCTCGTCGGCGCACCGTCGCCTACGACCCTGACGTCGCGAATATCCGCCTGCACGGAAAAACCCGTCAGAAAACAGGCGCATGCAAGGAAAAGGAGACGCAAAAGTGTCATAAGGCCTGATTAACCAAAAATACCGCCTGAGACGGGAATATTCAGCCTCCTCCCTAACAGGCCTTAGATTAACCCAGCATTGACCGGACTTGTGTCAATGAACTGCGGACTGCGGAATTTCAGGCTTTCAATTCCCCCTGAAATTGGGCAGTATCAAGAAAGTAGCCATAATAAAGGGCTGCAAAACAAGTTTCCCAATGACGCGTCAGCGATCGCGCTTCACCGAAAAGGCAAGCGGGCGCCGCGCTCCGGAAAGCAAAGCAATATGTGCACGGGTGCCGTGGCCATCGTCAGTTCTCCATTATCGCCTCACGGCGCGTGGGACAGGCGTGGCCGTACCCTCCCCCAACCAACACAGACCGGCTTGACCGCTCGCTCGAGGCGCCTTGCGCCCATGGCGGCGGCGCCGGATCATAAGGTCATGTTCCATGAGCAAACTCATGCTAATCGATGCCGCCCACCCGGAAGAAACCCGTGTGGCGATCGTCAACGGCGGTCAGGTCGATGATTTCGACTTCGAGACCACCGGCAACGAACAACTTCGCGGCAATATCTACCTCGCAAAGATAACGCGGGTCGAACCGTCGCTGCAGGCAGCTTTCGTCGAGTATGGCGGCAATCGCCACGGCTTTCTCGCGTTCAGCGAGATTCACCCTGATTATTACCAGCTTCCCGCCGAAGACCGCGAGGCCCTCCTCAAGGAAGCGGCCGAAGAAGCCGCTGCCGCAATTGAAGACGAGGACGAGGATGACGACGAGGGCGATCACGCCCACGCTGATTCCGAAGATCACGATCACGACGATGATGACGACGACGACGATGACGCCTCGGATGACGAGGATGACAGCGACGATGAAGCGGATGACGGCGAAACCAAAGCGGCGGCCAAGCCGGCCCGCGGCCGGCGCCCTGCGCGCAAGGAATCACCACGTTCGTCGATCTCCAAGCGCTACAAGATCCAGGAAGTCATCCGCCGGCGCCAGGTGCTGCTGGTGCAGGTCGTCAAGGAAGAGCGCGGCAACAAGGGCGCGGCCCTGACCACGTTCCTGTCGCTCGCCGGTCGCTATTCCGTGCTGATGCCGAACACACCGCGCGGCGGCGGCATTTCCCGCAAGATCGTGAACGGTGCAGACCGCAAGCGCCTGAAATCCATTGTCGGCGAACTGGATGTGCCGGACGGCATGGGCCTGATCGTGCGGACGGCCGGCGCCAAGCGCACCAAGACCGAAATCCGGCGTGACTATGATTATCTCTCGAAACTGTGGGAAACCATCGTCGAGAAAACGCTGACCTCCGAAGCGCCGATGCTGATCAATGCCGAAGGCGGCCTCGTGCACCGCGCCATGCGTGACATGTTCGACAAGGACATCGAGGAAGTCTGGGTGCAGGGCGAAGAGGCCTATCGTGAAGCGAAAGACCTCGCCAAGCTGATCATGCCGAGCCAGTCGAAAAAGGTTCAGCAGTGGAAGGAAGACGATCCGCTGTTCGTGGCCGAAGCCATCGAGGACCAGCTGGATTCGATCTATTCACCGGTCGTGCAGCTTAAATCCGGCGGTTACCTTGTGATCAACCAGACCGAAGCGCTCGTCGCCATCGACGTGAACTCGGGCAAGTCGACCAAGGAACGCAATATCGAGCAGACGGCCGTGCGCACCAACCTGGAAGCCGCCGAGGAAGCCTGCCGCCAGATGCGCCTGCGTGACCTGGCCGGCCTCGTCGTGATCGACTTCATCGACATGGACGAGAACAAGAACAATCGCTCCGTCGAAAAGAAGATGAAGGATTGCCTCAAGGTTGACCGCGCCCGCGTCCAGCATGGCCGCATCTCGCAGTTCGGCCTGATGGAAATCTCGCGCCAGCGTCGCCGCCAGGGCGTCCTGCAGGCAACGTCGGACCCTTGCGAAGTTTGCAACGGCACCGGACGTCGCCGTTCGATCCCGTCGGCTGCGCTGCAGCTGATCCGGGCGATCGAGGCACGCGCCTCGACCGGCGGCCTGAAGAGCATTTCAGTCAAGGCGCCAACCGATGTGGCGCTCTATATTCTCAACAACAAGCGCGAAGCCCTGGTCGAGACCGAACGGATGGCCGGCTTTGCCGTGTCGATCCATTCGTCGGAAGACCTGTTGCCGGGCGACTTCACGATTGAGGCCGAACGCGACCCGGGGTCCAAGCCGAAGAAGAAATCACCACCGCGCTCGCTATCGAAATCCGCCAGGCCCATCGTGTCTGATGAGGATGACGAGGATATCGACGACGAGGATGACGAGATCGTTGCCGACACTGACGACGAGGCCGAAGACAAGGCCGAGGATTCCCAGGGCAAGCCGCGCAAGCGCCGCCGCCGCCGGGGTGGCCGTGGCCGCAGCCGCGACGGCCGGGACACCGGTCTGGAAGTGGTCGATGGCGAAGCGACCCCTGTCGAAGCCGGAACACCGTCTGTGAACGGCGATGCTGACGACGACGATGAAGACGACGAAGACGAGGCCAAGGGCACGTCCGAGACACAGTCCGACGAGAACGAGGACGGGACGCGCAAGCGCCGCCGCCGCGGTCGCCGGGGTGGACGCCGCCGGCGCAAGCCGGGTGGCGAGGACCGTGCCGACGGAGCAGAGGGCGATGCGCCGACCGATGGCGGCGCGTATCTTGACGGCCTGTCGGCCAGCGCACCGGAGATGCTGGACGCCGAGGCACCAAGCGAAGCCAAGGCCGAGCCTGCGCCCGGCATGACCGCCAGCGAACCGGAAGAGACGGCTGAACCCGAGTCGGTTGACACCGAGGCGGAGACCGCACCCGAGAAGCCGAAACGCGCCCGGCGCTCACGCGCCAAGCCGAAGCCGAATGCTGATGCGGATGCACCGGTGGAAGCCAAGGCCGCGCCGGAAGCCGAGCCTGTTGCCGCCGCCTCCGAACCGGAGCCGGCGAAAGCCGAACCGGCCAGGGAACCGGCCATGGCAGCCGCCGCGCCGAAGCCCGAGCCAAAGCCGGAACCTGCCAAGACCGAAGACACCGGCACCAAGCGCAAAGGCTGGTGGGCCCGCGCCCGCGGCGAATAGGCCAAGGCCAACCGCAAGACAAAAAAAGGCCGGAGCAGGGATGCTCCGGCCTTTTGTTTTGGTCTCTTGATCGCGCGATCAGGCTGCGGCTTTCGCCTTTGCGTCGGCGGGTGGGAAGCGATCGTAGAAGCCTTCGCCCTTGGCGGCCATGTCGCGCAGCAATTTGCCCGGACGGAAGCGGTCACCGTATTTGTCGGCGAGGCGGTCGGCCTCTTCGACGAAAGGCTTGATGCCCCAGATCAGGTCGACATAGCTGGCGCAGCCTCCCGTGTACGGCGCAAAGCCCCAAGCCAGGATCGAGCCGATATCGGCGTCGCGTGCGTCGGTGATGACGCCTTCCTCGAAGCAGCGGGCCACTTCGATAGCCTGACGCACAAGGAAGCGACTGGTCAGTTCCTTTTTCATGGCCGGCGGGCACTCGTCGACCTTGACGTCGATCTGCGTGTTCAGTTCTGGCCACAGGCGGGCAGGCTTGCCCTTCTCATCATAGTCGTAGAAGCCCTTGCCGGCCTTGCGACCGACACGGCCCTGGTCTTCGACCAGCCAGGCCATCATCTGGCCACGCGCGTCATTGGTGTAGTCGACGCCCATGGCCTGGGCCATCTGGCGACCAACCTTGAGGGCTGTGTCGAGGCCGACAGAGTCGGACACTTCGAGCGGGCCCATCGGCATGCCGGACTGGCGCCCGACATTCTCGATGATCGCCGGCTTGATGCCTTCACCGAGCATTTCCAGGCCTTCCTGCGTATAGGTGCCGAAGCAGCGCGAGGTGTAGAAACCGCGGCTGTCGTTCACGACGATCGGCGTCTTGCGGATCTTGAGGACATAGTCGATCGCCTTGGCGAGAGTCTCTTCTCTGGTCTCCTTGCCGGAGATGATCTCGACGAGACCCATGCGCTCAACCGGCGAGAAGAAGTGGATGCCGATGAAGTTGGCGGGGCGAACCGACGCTTCGGCCAGGCCGGTGATCGGCAGGGTCGAGGTGTTGGAACCCATGACAGCCGTGTCGGAGAGCTGGGCCTCGGCCATCTTGGTGATCTTGGCCTTCAGTTCCGGATTTTCAAACACGGCTTCGACGACAAGGTCTGCGCCCTTGAAGTCATCATAATTGGCGGTCGGCTTGATCAGGGCGAGAAGCGCGTCGCCCTTCTCCTTGGTCATCTTGCCGCGCGACACGTTCTTCTCGACGAGCTTGCGGGAATAGTCTTTCCCCTTCTCGGCATTCTCGACCGATACATCGACGAGGATGGTCTCGATACCGGCGCGTGCCTGTTCATAGGCAATCCCTGCACCCATCAGGCCGGCGCCGATGACAGCGACCTTGTTGAGCTCGTATTTCGGGAATCCCGCCGGGCGGTTGGCGCCCTTGGACAGGGCCTGCGTCGACAGGAACAGCGAGCGGATCATCGCCTTGGCTTCCGGGCGCTGCTGCGTGTTGATGAAGTAGCGCGTCTCAATGCGCAGGCCAGCATCGATCGGCACCATGATGCCTTCATAGATGCAGGACAGGATATTCAGCTGGGCCGGATAATTGCCGTAGGTCTTGGCGTGCAGCATGGCGTTCGCCATGGTCATGACCTGGCCGGCGCCGGGGCTGCGGTGCGGCACGCCGCCCGGAACCTTGAAGCCCTTGACGTCCCACGGAGCCTTGGCTGTCGGATTGGCCTTGACCCATGCGGTGGCCTTTGCCTCGGTTTCGGATGATGGAGCCAGTTCATTGACGACGCCCATGGCGAGGGCTTTCTCGGCATTGAAGCTTTCACCCTGGAGGATCAGCGGCAGGGCGGCCTGGACGCCGATCAGGCGTGGCAGACGCTGGGTGCCACCGGCGCCCGGCAGGAGGCCGATCTTGGCTTCCGGCAGGCCGAACTGGAGCTTGGGATTGTCATTGGCCGCAACGCGGTAATGACCGGCAAGCGCCACTTCGAGGCCGCCGCCAAGAGCGAGGCCGTTCAGGGCGACAGCGACGGGCTTGCCGCAGGTTTCGAGCTGGCGAAGCGTCTTGTTCAGCGAGAAGCCCGCATCGAACTGCTCTTTCTTGAGCTCCGCTTCTGTCTTCTTTGCCTTGTCGCCTGCACCGCCTGCGCGGCTGCCCATTTCGCCGAGGTCTGCCCCGGCGCAAAAGCCGCTGGCCTTGCCGGACGAGAGCACGAGGCCCTTGATCTTGTCGTTGGTGGCAACTTCCTTGGTGATCGCGATGATGTCAGCGACGGCCTTGCCGGTCAGCGTGTTCATGCTGCGGCCGGGCACATCGAACACGGCATGGGCAATGCCGTCCGCGTCGATGTCGAATGAGAATGTGTCGAGTTTCATGTCTGTATTCCAGTATTTCGAATGAGGATTAAACGCGTTCGATGATCGTCGCGGTGCCCATGCCGGCGCCGACGCAGAGCGTGATCAGTGCGGTTTCCTTGCCAGACCGCTCAAGCTCATCAATCATCGTGCCCAACAGCATACCGCCGGTGGCGCCCAGCGGGTGGCCCATGGCGATGGCGCCGCCGTTCACGTTCATCTTGTCGTGCGGGATGTTCAGGTTGTGCATCATCAGGAGGACGACCGAGGCGAAGGCTTCGTTGAGTTCGTAGAGGTCTATGTCTTCCGGGTTCATGCCGGCTTTCTTCAGCGCCTTGCGGGACACGTCGGTCGGGCCGGTCAGCATGATGCCCGGCTCAGACCCGATGGAGGCCATGGCACGGATGCGCGCGCGCGGCTTCATGCCGAAACGCTCGCCCATTTCCTTGGTGCCAAAGAGGACTGCCGAGGCGCCGTCCACGATGCCCGACGAGTTGCCGGCATGGTGGACATGGTTGATCTTTTCGAGTTCCGGATAGCGCTGCTTGATGATTTCATCAAAGCCCATGGCGCCCATGGCGAGGAAGGAGGGCTGCAGCGCGGCGAGCGACTGCATGTCGGCGTCCGGGCGCATGTGCTCGTCATGGTCGAGGCGGATGCCGCCCATCTGGTCTTTCACCGGCACGATGGACTTGGCGAAACGGCCTTCTTTCCAGGCCTTGGCCGCGCGCTTCTGGCTTTCGACAGCGAACGCATCGACGTCATCGCGCGAGAAGCCCCACTTGGTGGCGATCGTGTCAGCGCCGACGCCCTGCGGCGAGAAATATGACTTGATGGCGATCTGCGGGTCGGTCGACCAGGCCCCACCGGCAGCACCCATCGGTACGCGGCTCATGGATTCGACACCGCCACCAATGGCCATGTCGGCCTCGCCTGTCATGACTTTCGAGACAGCCATGTTGCAGGCTTCGAGGCCCGAGGCACAGAAACGGTCGACCTGGACACCCGCGGTCGTGTCGGCGTAGTCGGCGTTCAGCACCGCGATGCGGGCAATATCGCCGCCCTGCTCGCCAACCGGCGAGACACAGCCGAAGACGACATCGTCAACGCAGGCCGTATCGATATTGTTCCGGTCACGGATTGCCTGCAGCACCTGCGTGCCGAGGCTCAACGCGGTGATTTCGTGCAGGGAGCCGGACGACTTCCCCTTGCCGCGCGGCGTGCGGACGGCGTCATAGAGATATGCTTCATTCATGGGAAAGGCTCCTTTAAAATTGTTCGATCAGGTCGCCGGTGAGTTCACCGGGTTGAGGGTGAGGCTCGCGGCGGAGCGGGCAGCTTCCTTGCCGCGGGAATCGTAGAGTTCGGCCTCGGCGAAAACCATCGCGCGGCCTATATTGCGCAGCCGAGCCACCACTTCGATGACGCCTTTGCGGACAGGGCGCAGGAAATGGGTGTGCAGGTCCACCGTGGAGGGCAGCTTGGTCTTGCCCGCCTTCATGCCGGCGAGCATGCCAATCGTATCATCCATCATGGCCACGAGATAGCCGCCCTGGATCACGCCTGCGGGATTGCAGAATTCCGGGCGGCCATCAAAGCGCACCCGTGTCTCCCACTTCTTCAGGTCGAGCGACAGCAGCTCGAAGCCAAGCGACGTCGAGGACGGGCTGGGTGCGGGGAAGACTTCAAGGATACGGGCCTTGTCAGGCATTGGCTGCTACAGAGTCCTCGCAATCAGCATTTTCATCACTTCGTTCGCACCGCCATAGATGCGCTGGACGCGGGCGTCGGCATACATCTGGGCGATGGGATATTCGTCCATATAGCCGAAGCCGCCATGCAGCTGCAGGCACTCGTCGATGATCTTGCACTGCAGATCGGATATCCAGTACTTCGACATGGAGGCCGTGGCCGCATCAAGTTCGCCCTTCAGCAGCAATTCCGTACAATGATCCGCGAACACTTTTGCGACAGTCGCTTCGGTCTTGGCTTCGGCGAGCTTGAACTGTGTGTTCTGGAAATCGAAGATCGTACCGCCAAACGCCTTGCGGCCCTTCACATAATCGACCGTTTCATGGATCGCGCGCTCGATCATGCCGACGCCCTGCAGGCCGATGACATGGCGCTCCTGCGGCAGTTTCTGCATCAGCTGGATGAAGCCCTTGCCGGCTTCCTCGCCGAGCAGGGCAGAGGCCGGCACTTTCACGTCATTGAAGAAGAGTTCGGATGTATCGGCAGCGTGCTGGCCGACCTTTTCGAGGTTGCGGCCACGCGTGAAACCTTCGACTTCCTCGGTTTCGACGCAGAGGATCGAGATGCCCTTGGCGCCCTGGGTCGGGTCGGTCTTGGCGCAGACAAGGACGAGGTTGGCGGTCTGGCCGTTGGAGATGAAGGTCTTCGAGCCGTTGATGACGTAGCCATCGCCATCCTTGATGGCGGTCGTCTTGATGTTCTGGAGGTCGGAACCGGCGCCCGGCTCAGTCATCGCGATGGCGGTGACGAGTTCACCCGACGCCATGCGCGGCAGCCAACGGCGCTTCTGCTCTTCAGTGCCGAACGCGGTGATATAGGGCGCGATGATTGCATTGTGCAGCGTGATGCCGAACCCATCGACGCCCTTCCACTGCTGTTGCTCGATGATGATGGCCTCGTGGCGGAAGTCGCCCCCTGCCCCGCCATACTCTTCCGGAACGGACGCGCAAAGCAGGCCCATTTCGCCCGCCTTGGTCCAGATCTCGCGCGGCACCACGCCAGCCTTGCGCCATGCCGGAACATGCGGCGCACATTCCTTTTCGAAGAACTGGCCCACGGCGTCGGAGAAGATGTCCATCTCCTCGTCATTGCGCCAGTTGGATTTTGGCACGTTCAGTGGGCTCTCGCGCATGGGTATGTCTTCCTATCTTACCTTGCGGAAACTTCCGCTTACGTTCACGTCAACATCTAGGTTATGCAGGCCCGCTTGCCCAGCCGTCACGCCACGTCAGGCCGCAGGCACAGGGCCTGCGGCCTTTTCGCCATGGATCAGAACTGGTCTGCCGACAAGGCCATCATGGATTTCGCGCCGGTTTTCACTTTTGCGAGATGGGCGGCCGCATCGGGCAGCATGCGATCGAGGAAGTATTGGCCGGTCAGCAGCTTTTCGCCGTAGAACGGGTCGCCCTCGGCTTCCTTCTCGATCGCAACCTTGGCCATGCGCGCCCACATGAAGCAGAGCGCCGTCAGGCCGAACAGGTGCAGGTAATCATGGCTGGACGCGCCGGCATTGTTGAAGTCGGACATGCCGTTCTGCATGAGCCAGTTGGTACCGTCCTGGAGCTGTCCCTTGACCGTGGTCAGGCCTTCGACGAACGGCTGCAATTCGGCGTCATCACCGGCCGTGCCGAGGAAATCGTCCAGTTCGGCAAAGAAGCTGAACACGGCCCGGCCGCCATTGCTGGCGAGCTTGCGGCCGACAAGGTCGAGGGCCTGGATGCCGTTGGTACCTTCGTAGATCATGGTGATGCGGCTATCGCGTACGAACTGTTCCATGCCCCATTCGCGGGTGAAACCCGATCCGCCATGCACCTGAAGGCCGAGATTGGCGCTCTCACACCCCTTGTGCGTGAGATAGGCTTTCACGACCGGGGTCAGCAGCGCCATATAGTCACCGGCGCGCTCGCGCACCTTCTCGTCGTTCGACTTGTGCTGCAGGTCACCCTGGAAGGCGGTCCAGTAGGCAAAGGCCCGGGCGCCTTCGATGAACGCTTTCTGGTCGAGCAGCATGCGGCGCACGTCCGGATGGACGATGATCGGGTCAGCGACCTTTTCCGGTGCCTTGGCGCCATTGAGCGAACGACCCTGGACGCGGTCCTTGGCGTAGTCGACAGCGTTCTGGTAGGCCACTTCGGCCTGGGCCAGGCCCTGCAGGCCGACGCCGAGGCGGGCCTCGTTCATCATCACGAACATGGTGCGCATGCCCTTGTGTTCTTCGCCGACGAGCCAGCCCGTCGCGCCGTCATAGTTCATGACGCAGGTCGCGTTGCCATGGATGCCCATCTTCTCTTCGAGGCCGCCGCAGGAACAGGCATTGCGCTCGCCCAGCGAGCCGTCGTCCTTGACGATATATTTCGGCACGACGAAGAGCGAGATGCCCTTGATACCTTCGGGCGCGCCCTCGATCCGGGCAAGCACAAGGTGAATGATGTTTTCGGTAAGATCCTGCTCGCCACCCGAGATCCAGATCTTCTGGCCGGTGATCTTGTAGCTGCCATCGGCCTGCGGCGCCGCCCTGGTCTTGATCAGGCCGAGATCGGTGCCGCATTGCGGCTCGGTCAGGTTCATCGTGCCGGCCCATTCGGCACTGGCCATTTTCGGGCCGTACAGCTTGCGCTGGGCATCGGAGCCGCCGGCCATCAGGGCCTCATAGGCACCCGATGTCAGGCCGGGATACATGCCGAAGGCCATGTTGGATGAGGAAATCATCTCGCCCCAGGCGAGGTTCACGACGTGCGGGAGGCCCTGCCCGCCCATCTCCGGATCCTTCGACAGGAGCGGCCAGCCATTCTCGACCAGCGCCTTGTAGGCATCGGGGAAACCGTCGGGCGTCTTTACGCTGGCGTCATCATTGCGCTTGCAGCCCTGCACGTCGCCGACACGGTTCAACGGGAACAGGACTTCCTTGGCGAACTTGCCGCCTTCTTCCAGAATCGCATCGATCAGGTCCGGGGTCGCCTCTTCAAAGCCGGGCAGGTTCGAATAGTTTTGCAATTGCAGCACTTCGTGCAGAATGAATTGCATATCGCGGACCGGAGCATCGTAACGGGGCATGGGTCGGAATCCTTGTAAAAAAAAATGGCAACTGACGCCATTCTAGACGCACGTTCTAGAAAGGTCGTTCCAGTTGCCAGAAACCTTTGAAAAGAGGTGGATCAGACTTCGTCGAGCTGGCGCCGGGCAACCGCTTCATAGGCCGCAACCTGTCGCTTGCCTTCTTCGTTCGGGCCGACCTTCTGGATCAGCTCCTCGAGCCAGAGGATGCCCTTGCGCAGTTCCGTCAGCGCCGTGTCGATGTCTTCGCGCTGGACTTCCAGCTCTTTGACCTGCTTGCGGAACTTGTCGAGCATCATGTATTTCTGGGCGCGTTCGCCGTCATCCAGGACGTAGAGGTCGAGGATTTCACGGATATCGGCCAGGGGCAGACCGAGACGCTTCAGGCGGACGATGATCGTCAGGCGTGCACGATCCCGGTTCGAATAGACACGGGTCATGCCGTCGCGCGCCGGATGCAGCATGTCCTTGTCTTCATAGAAGCGAAGGGCACGGGGGGTCACACCATATTCCCGGGCAAGCTCGGAAATCGTGAAGGTGCGGCTGTCGGCGGCGGAAATGTGTGATGTCTTGTGATGCATCCGGACAGCTTAGACCAAGGGTTCCGCGAACGTCAACGTCAACTTTACGCGAACGTTCGCGGAAACGTTCCCTATGGTAAATGCGATAACCATACCTGTTACCAGAAGATGCTAAAATATTTACCTTTAACCTCGCTTTAAGACCCTGGCTGTCATCACCGTTAGAATATGTGAACGAATCTGCCCGCTGCGTTAACTTTGCGGGCTGAGCGAGGAGAATCCGGGATGAACCAGACAGGGCCCTGGAGTGTCAAAGGCATTGACCAGCGCGCGCGCGATGCGGCGCGCGAAGCGGCGAGCGCCGAAGGTCTCACGCTGGGTGAATACCTCAACCGGCTGCTGATGACGGATGAGGAATCCCAGCTCAACGAAATCTCCTCCCTGTTCCGCAATCCGCGCCCACGGCCGGATGCCACCACCAACACGCTGGACCGCCTGACCCGCCGTATCGAAGCGGCGGAAGCCCGCTCCACGCTGGCGATTTCCGGCATGGACCACACGGTTCTCGGCCTCGTCGCCAAACTAGAGCACGCCGAGCAGAGCAGCCATTCCGTCGTCGGCCATGTCGAAAGCCTGATGGACGAGATTCGCGACACCTATGAAGCGCTCCAGTCCAAGGTTCGCAGGCTTGAACAGGATGAATCGAACAAGCAGAATCTCGAAGCGCTGAAGTCTCTCGAACAGGCGCTCGGCAAGCTGGCTGACCACGTCAATGATGAAGGTGAGCTCGCCCAGCAGGAGGCCCACGCCATCAAGGGCCGGGTCGAAGCGGGCTTTGCCGACCTGACCGACCGAGTCGAAGGCGTGGAAACCCGCGTCGAATCAAAACTGTCAGATGCCGCTGCACGGGTCGAACAGGTCGTCGACCAGGCCGAAAGGCGCTCCGAGAGCGCCACACGCGATTTGACGACCCGCCTGTCGACACTTGAAAGCGACGTTCAGGAACGCCTGGCAACAGCCGGCCAGACCGACGCGCGCCTGACGGCCGTCGAGAGCGACGTGTCGGGCGCGCTGGATTCGATGGAAAGCACGCTGCTGCGCATCCAGGAACGCCTCAACCGCGCCGAAACCACGACCGACGCCGCACTGCAAAGCCTGGAGGCGACCTTCAACCACCTCGACAACCGGGTCGAAGCGCTGGCCGAGTCCGTCGATCCGCAACTTGCCGAAAAGCTGCGTTCGGAATTCGAGGCCCGTTTCGACGACCTGACAAAATCCCTGCGCGAAACCGTCGACCAGACCCGGCTCGAGCTTGCTGACGAGATCGCGCGCACTGCCAATGTCGCGGAGAGTGAAGTCGTCTCGAACCTCACGTCCGGGCTATCGGACGTGCAGAAACGCCTCGCCGCCACCGAGGAGCGCCAGTCGCGCTCCATGGAAACCGTGTCGAACCAGGTCAGCCGGATGTCGACCAGTTTCGACCAGCGCATCCGCGATGTCGAAGCGCGTGATGACGCCGCCGCGGGCGAGGCCGTGCGCGGCGAAATCGAACGTCTCGGCGAAACCGTCAGCGCCCGCATCGATACGCTCGCCGACCAGATTGACCACCGCGTCAGCGACAGCGAAACGCGAAGCGCCCAGGCCATCGAACAGATCGGCGAACAGGTCGCATCAGCCGCCTCACGCCTCCAGAAACGCCAGGACGATGCCATCAAGTCGATGGCGACCCAGATGGAAGAGAACCGCAAGCGCACCGATGTGCGTCTGTCGGATGCGCTGTCCAATGTCTCCGAGCGCCTTGAACATATGCAGGCCCAGTCGTCGGCTTCGCTCTCGCCTGTGCAGCGCGCCATCGCGTCCCTGGCCACGCGGCTTGAAAGCCTCGAGGAATTCACTTCGCCGCCCTATGCTGACCCGAACGGCGCCGACGCGATGCCGGCAGCGCCGGACTTTGCCGCCGAACCCGTGGTTGCACAGGCCGTCCAGACGCCCGTCCACGATGACAACGCGGCGTTCGAACCCGGCCTGCCCGAACTCGAAGTCGACGTCGACGATGACAATGGCGATGACGATGACATGTTCGCTGAAACCTCAGCAGCGGATATTGAGGACGATGACGCCATTTTTGCCGACACATTAGTCGATCCGGATGACGACGACGCCTTCTTCGAGGCCGGGATCGCAGGCTGGGACGCAGCCGTCGAGAGCCGTGGCGCGCCCTACAAGTCCGATTTCGAGGACGTTCCCAGCACGCCGCACGAAGCCAGTATCGGTGAGTACGCGGATGAGGACTTTTCCGCGCCGGCCGCTGCCCCAGGCCCGGAAGCCTTCTTCGATGCGCTCTCCGAACTCGAAGGCATCGACGGCGAACACGACAGCCACACGGAAGCGCGCGCATCCGACATATTCGATATGGATGATTCCGACGACGAGGACTTTCTCGCGCTGATCTCGCCGAAATCCGATCCGGACGCAGATCTTTACCCACTCGCTGAAGACGATGCCGAACCGATCGCCATTCGGGCGGATGACAAAAATGATTATATCGCCCGGGCCCGCCGGGCCGCGATCGTTGCGGCCGGCACGCCGGATGCACAGCCGCAGCGCCGCAACCGGCGCAAAACCGACAGGCCGAACTTCAATGGCGTTCGCGCGACATCGGGCTCCAGCAAGCTGCCGCTCTATGCGGCCGCCTCGGCGGTTGTCATTACCGGGGCCGCTGTCGGCGGCTATCTCTATATCCGCGGCAAGCAGGAGGCGCCTGTTATTGCCGCCTCTGTCGATACCTATGTCGACCCCGGCGCCGCGGCAGCCGCACAAGCGCCGCCCCCTGCGGTCACCGTAGCCGATGCGGAAACGGCCGAAGCAGCAAGCGAAGCACTTTCAGCGTCCCAGATCGACGCCGCCGAGACCGAACTGTTCGAGACCGCACCGGCAATGCGGACTGTGTCGGCGCCGGTCGTGGAGGCCATCCAGCCCACGCCACCTGCGCCCGCAGCAGCCTCGAATTTCCCGGCGATTTCACCCTTCGTGACAGTGGAAAGCGCCGCTGCGGCGGGAAACCATATTGCCCAGTACCAGCTGGCCCAGGAGCGCATCGCCGCCGGTGACTTTGCTGCTGGCGCAGCCCTGATGCGCAAGTCTGCCGCCAAGGGCCTGCCCATCGCGCAGTATGGCCTCGCCAAGCTGCACGAGAAGGGCAATGGCGTTCCCAAGGATCTCGTACTCGCCCGGGAGTGGACGGAAAAGGCCGCCAACGGGGGCAATGTCCGCGCCATGCATGACCTGGCCGTCTTCATGGCCGAAGGCGACGGCGGACCGCAGAGCTATGCCGGCGCGGTCGAATGGTTCCGCAAGGCCGCCGAGTTCGGCATTGTCGACAGCCAGTACAATCTCGGCGTCCTTTATGAGCAGGGCCTGGGCATCAGCCCGAACCTGACCGAAGCGATGTTCTGGTTCGAAATTGCCGGCAAGAATGGCGATGCGGGTGCCCCGGCCAAAATCGCCGATCTTTCAGGCCGCATATCGGCCGAAGCCGCCGAACAGGCGCGCGCGCGATCGGTCTTCTGGGAAGCCTCCCGCGACAATGCCATCAGCAATGGACGCTTCGGCGCCCAGCCCTGGAACACAGGCAATCCGCTTCAGGTGCAAGGCGTGCAGGTAGCCCTCTCGGCGCTCGGCTATAATGTCGGCACTCCGAATGGCGTGATCGGTGACGGCACGGCCAAGGCGATCCGCGACTATGAGAAAGCCAACGGCCTTCCAGTGACCGGAACGATCACGGCAGACCTGATCGAGAGCCTGAATGCGCTGGCCGGCGCACCGACCAACGGATAGCTCTCGCGCAGCGATTTCAGCGCGTGGACACATGACACCGTTCTAGATATGTTCCACGGGAATCGTGGCAGGATATCGCAATGACACCTATCGTTACCATCGGAACCGCCGGCTTCGACGCCGTGCACATCGTGCTGCTGCTCGGCGTGCTGGGGCTTGGCTTTGCGGCCTATGTCCTCTGGGGCCGCACAGAGATCGCCCGCCGCGAACTGACCCGGACCATCGAGGACCTCACCGACACGAAGCAGGCCCTGCTGACCAAGGATGCCGTCGCTCGCCAGGCCGAGATCGCACTGGCTGAGGCGCGCGCCCGCAGCGAAGAGGACGAGAGCAAATTTTCCCAGCTGGCTCAGGGCGTGCTGCAGCGGGCAAATGCCATGTTTCTGGAACGCGCGGACGAGACGTTCAAGCGCCACAGGGAAGGCGCGCAAGGCGAACTCAAGGAACTGATGAAGCCCATCGGCGAGAATTTTGATGCCTTCAAGAAGCGCGTCGACGACCTGGAAAAGGTCCGGACCGAGGATAAATCCCTGCTGTCGGAACAGGTGAAGGCGATTGGCGAAAGCCTGCATCGCAACACCGCCGAGACCGGCAAGCTGGTCAACGCCCTGACTGCGCCGAAAGGCGGCGGTCGCTGGGGCGAGATGACATTGCGCAATGTCATGGAACAGGCCGGCCTGTCGGCACATTGCGACTTCAACGAACAGGTCCATGACGCAACCGAAGAAGGCCGCCAGCGCCCGGATGCGATCATCCGCCTGCCCGGCGACCGGCAGATCGTCATCGATTCCAAAGTGTCCCTCGCCTCCTACATGGCTGCCACCAATACCGAAGACCCGGTCGAGCGGCTGGCGCACCTGAAAGCGCATGCGCAAAGCGTGCAGCGCCATGTCACGACGCTGGCGTCGAAGGACTACCAGTCAAACCTCGGCAACCGGTTCGATTATATCGCCATGTTCATACCCGGGGAAAACTTCTTCGCCGCCGCGCTGGAACAGTCCCCCGACCTGATCGAAAAAGCCATGTCGCGGCAGGTCATCGTCACGACGCCGACGACGCTGATCGCGCTGGCGCGGACAGTGGCGCACCTCTGGCGCCAACATCACCAGAACGAGAATGCGATGGCGGCGGCCGAACTCGGCGCTGAGCTGCATGGTCGGATGAGCGTCATGCTCGGCCATATCGAGAAGCTCGGGAAAACGCTGAACGGCTCTGTCGACCATTTCAATTCGGCCATGGGATCGTTCGACAAGCGCGTCCTGCCGACTCTGCGCAAGTTCGAGGACATGGAAATCGCCCCGCCGAACAAGGCGCTACCGGAACCGAAGCAGATCGAAAACCGGGCGAATACGCCCGACGCGACCGGCGAACTGGACCTGGAGGGCAAGAAGCCCCGGCTGGCTGCCAAATGAGCCATACCAGTTGACCAATCGCCCTTCTGTTCATATCTCCCCCTTATGGCCATACGCGACATCCTGACTGTACCCGATCCACGCCTCAAGGAGGTGTCGAAGCCTGTTGAAGGCGGCGTCACCGACGAGATTCGCGCGCTGATGGATGACATGCTGGAAACCATGTATGACGCGCCGGGCATTGGCCTGGCCGCAATCCAGGTCGGCGTGCCACTTCGCGTCATCGTCATGGACCTCGCCCCCGAGAATGAAGAGCCCCAGCCGCGCTATTTCGTGAACCCCGAAATCCTCGAAACGGTCGAGCAGACACAACCTTATGAAGAGGGTTGCCTGTCGGTGCCGGACATTTTCGACGAGGTTGAACGTCCGGTACGGTGCCTGATCCGTTACCTGGATTATGATGGCAACACGGTCGAGGAATGGGCCGAAGAGCTCTACGCGGTCTGCATCCAGCACGAGATGGACCATCTCGAGGGCACCCTGTTCATCGACTATCTATCGCGCCTGAAGCGCATGCGGGCCATCGACAAGGTCAAGAAAGCCAAGATTCGCAAGATCCGCGAAGACGTCGCCTGATCCTGCCACGTCAATCTTTCCTTTATAGCCAGCGCCCCGCGCGCTAGACCCCCGCTCCATGACCAAACCCCTTCGCCTCGCCTTCATGGGCAGCCCCCAGATTGCCGTTGACGTGCTCGCCGCGCTTGTCGCGGCTGGGCACGAGATTGCCTGCGTCTATTCCCAGCCGCCGCGCCCGTCAGGCCGGGGCAGGAAGCTGACGCCGACGCCGGTGCAGGCCTGGGCCGAGGCACACAGCCTTGAGGTGCGCACGCCGAAGTCGCTTAAGAAGGCCGAGGCGCAGGCCGCCTTTGCTGCGCTGGGGCTCGATGCGGCGGTGGTGGTCGCCTACGGCCTGATCCTGCCGCAGTCGGTATTGGATGCGCCGCGACTTGGCTGCCTCAACATGCATGCCTCGATCCTGCCGCGCTGGCGCGGCGCGGCGCCGATCCAGCGGGCGATCATGGCGGGCGACCATGAGACCGGGGTCGACGCGATGCTGATGGATGCGGGTCTGGATACCGGACCGGTGCTGATGTCGGCGCGCACGCCGATCACGCTGGCGACGACAGCAGGCACGCTGCACGATCGGCTGGCGGAACTGGCCGCCGACCTCGCGCCGATTGCACTGGCGCGCTGGGCCGAAGGGGCGATCGCACCGCAGCCACAGCCGGAAGACGGCGTTACCTACGCCCACAAGATCAGCGCCGAGGACCAGCCGGTCGACTGGTCGAAACCGGCAGCGGAAGTCGATTGCCAGATCAGGGGCCTTTCTCCCTTCCCCGGGGCCATTTGCCAATGGACGCCGGAAGGCGAGACGAGCCCCGTCCGCCTGAAACTGCTGATGAGCGAAGTCGCCGGAACCTCTGGCGGGGCCGCGCCGGGCACCGTGTTGGACGACCGGCTGCTGGTGGCTTGCGGCGATGGCGGCGCGGTGCGGATCACGACGCTGCAGCGGCCCGGCAAGGGGCCGATGAGCGCGGCGGTCTTCCTGAATGGCACGCCGATTGCGCCCGGCGCGGTGCTGACCGCATGAGCACCTGGATCCGCCCGGCCCATGCCGACGACATTGATGACATCGCGCAGCTGAATGATGCGGCCTTCGGGCAGTCGGCCGAAGGCAAGATCGTGCGCAAGCTGAAGCGGGATGGCGACAGCGTGCTGTCCCTGATCGCGCATGATGACAGCCAGATCGTCGGGCACGTGCAGTTCTTCCGCATCCAGATTGACGGTGCGCCGCTGGCCGTGGGGCTTGGGCCGATGTCTGTTTTGCCGGGGCGGCAAAGGCAGGGCGTCGGCAGCGGGCTGGTGCGCACGGGTCTGCTGGCGCTGGAAGGCGCGGGCGAAAGCCTAGTCTTCGTGCTGGGGCACGCGGACTATTATCCGCGCTTCGGGTTTTCGGCCGATACGGCTGCCCCGTTTGACGCGCCGTGGAGCGGGCCGCATTTCATGGCGAAGCGGCTGGCGGATTCGGCGCCCGTGGCCGGCACCCTCACCTATCCTGCAGCATTCGGCGTATAATCCATGGCCCGCTACAAGCTCCTGATCGAATATCATGGCGGCCCTTTCCAGGGCTGGATGCGCCTGCCGGGCAAACCCACGGTCCAGGGTGCGATCGAAGAAGCCGCCGCCAAGCTGGATGGCGGGCCGGTGGAAGTCTATGGCGCCGGGCGCACCGATAGCGGCGTTCACGCGATGGGACAGGTCGCCCATCTCGACTTTGCCGTCGACCGGCCGGGCAAGGTGGCCGATGCGCTGAACTTCCACCTGCGCCCGCTGCCGATCGGCATCCTGGAGGCTGAGAAGGTGGACGCGCAGTTCCACGCACGCTTCAGCGCGAAGGCCCGCCATTATCGCTTTGTCATCGTCAACCGCCGGGCGGACCTGACGGTGGAAAAGGGGCTCGCCTGGCGCATCTCACAAGAGCTGGATGCACGAAAAATGCACGACGCGGCGCAGGGCCTGCTCGGCACGCATGATTTCACCACGTTCCGCGATATGGAATGCCAGGCGAAAAGCCCGGTCAAGACGCTCGATAAGTTCGATGTCGCCCGCTATGGCGACCGGATCGAATGCACGCTGTCGGCCCAGAGTTTCCTGCACCGGCAGGTCCGCTCGATGGTGGGGTCACTGGTCGAAGTCGGGCGCGGCAAGCGCGATGCGCGCTGGCTGACCGAAATTCTCGCGGCGACGGACCGCACGGCCTGCGGGCCGGTATCGCCGCCGGACGGCCTGTTCCTCGAAAAAGTGGACTATGACTGAGCCTGCACGTGCGGCGCCTGTGAGGGCGCTTCGGGGGTGCGGTCTGGGTGTGCCGGCGGTGATGCGCGGGTCAGGTATTTGGCAGGGGCAGCCCATTGAGGCGTCCGTGTTCGCGGCGCATGCCGGGACCGCGTGCAGCACGTCCGGACAGGATTGAGCGAGGCCCCGGTTTTCGCCGGGGACACGGGCCGGCCAGCGCCGCCGCGAGCCGCGCCGAGACAGGCGCACGCACGTAGCGGTCCTCCGCCCCGGCGCATCGGACATGTGGCGGACATAGACATTGCCACAGCGGTCGACACTGACGAGCAGGCCGCGCCCGCTCTCTTTCATCCAGCGATCGAGGCGCGCCAGTTGCCACCACAGCCAAGGCCAGATGAAGATGTGAACGTGGGCATGGAGATGGGCGCGCCCCGGGTGCAGGGGGGAGTAAAAGGGCGGTAAGGTGGGGGGAGGTTAAGTTTACGGTGCGCGGGTGGAATGTTCTGCACTCAGTGGCAGGCCAGTGCGCCGGACTACCGGAGAAGCGGACTCTGGCAGCTCCGCCACTTCCGATACCCGTTTCATCCGGGTAACGGAGATTCGCGCTACGGATAGTCTGCGAGGAAACGCGCCAGATCGTCCTTCCAGAAGACCGGCCAGGTATGCGTGCCGTGGCCGCGCGTCTGGTCGCTAGCAGGGACCAGAACGAAGCGCGCATTCGGCATCTCCGCCGCAAGCGCTTCGGGGTCTCCGAGGCCCGGCGGATTGATGAAATCATCGGCCGAATTGATCCAAAGGACCGGCACCTTGATCTCCGACAGGCGCGGCGCGGGATTGTAATGCCGGGACGCGTCGAACTGGTAGATCGTGTCGTTCGGGTCTGCCGCATGACCGCGGTAGCGTTCCATCGTGCTGTGCAGCTGGCCGATGGCAGCCTCCCGCGTCGGTGCATCCGCCTGCATCCGGTAGGGGTTCGAGCCAGCCAGGACGAGCGTATTGGCATAAATGGCCTGCCCGGTCTTCAGGTCGGCAGGATCGGCATAGTCCCCGCCCGCATAGGCCGGGTCCTGCTCGAAACCGTCTATGATCATCTGGCGGAACATGCGATTGCGTCCGGCGATCTCGATCACATTGCAGGCCAGCGGCACAAGCCTGCGCGCAAAGCCGGGATGATCTTCTCCCCAAACGAAACCATGCATGCAGCCCATCGAGGTGCCGACGATCATTTCCAGCCCTTGCACGCCGAGGCCCTCGGTCAGCATCCTGTACTGGGCCTCCACCATGTCGTCGTAATCGTAGCGCGGGAACGCGGCGTGCAGCCCGTCGCTCGGCTTGGAACTGTCGCCGTGGCCAAGATTGTCGGGAGAAACGATGTAGTAGCGTTCAAGATCGAGCGGCTGCCCGGGACCAAACAATTCGTCGCCGAAAGAGGCGCGCAGCAGGGACAGACCGCTCCCGCCGGTTCCGTGAAGCAGCATCACCGCATTCACGATGTGACCGGCCTCGTCCCGTTTCGGCGCGCCGAGCGTGTAGGCATTCATGGTGATCGACGGCAGCGTCTCGCCTGTGCTGAAGCCGAAATCAGCCAGTTCGACCGAATGCTTTTCAGCCCGGGCTTGCCAGTCTTCGGCGTTCGCGCGCCCCACGCTGAACACTGTCACGATGAGTGTGAGTGCGAACAGAATCCGCATGGAGCGCTCCTCTTTACCTGCTGCGATATGTTGCCAAGGGTACCCGCCCCGTTTGAGATGGCAACATGCCGCAATCCCGACTGATACTTCAGGTGTCCGCGCTTGCACCCGTTGCTGCCTGAGCGTGACCGCCGCTCAGGCGGGCTTGCGGGCGAGGTAGATGGTTTGGGTATAGGTGTTGTCCTGGAGCGGGTTGTGGAAGCTGACCGGCTCGGCCCAGGCTTCGCCAAAGATACCTGACAGGCGCTGCAGGAATTCGGGGTCAGGCAGGACATCCGACCAGAGGCCCATGATGCCGCCGGGCTTCAGGTGGGTGGCCAGCTTGCGCAGGCCCGACTCGCTGTAGAAAGAGCCGCTGCGCGCATCCAGCAGCCAGTCGGGCGTGTGATCGATATCGATCAGGATGGCGTGGAACTGGCGCCCCGGATGGGCCGCGTCGAAGCCGATATCGGACCGGGCCAGCGCAAAGAAATCATCGCGCACGACCTGGCACCGGTCATCGGCGCTCAGCGGCGGGTCGAGCGGCACCAGCCCGGCATCGTGCCAGTCGGCGACGGCGTCCAGCATCTCGACGACGCGCAGCGAGGCAACGCGCGGATATTCCAGAACCGCGCCGGCCGTGTAGCCGAGGCCGAGACCGCCGACGACAACATCCCATTTCTCGTCCGGGCCGGGACTGAGGCTGGCAAGCCTGTCGAGGCCGAGACGCGCGAGCGCGATTTCGGACACGGTGAAAATGTTCGACATCAGGTGCTCGTCGCCGAGGATGATCTCGAAGACATCGACCTTGAGGGCCGGATGGAAGCGCCGCCGCAGGCTGATCGGGCCGATCGGCGTCTCGCGATAGTCGAGTTCTTCAAACAGGCGGCTCATCGGGGACGTCCTTGCAACGAGGCCCCTCCCCTACAGGACACAGGCCGCCGGGCATAGGCGCTTGGGTGATGCGGATCAGGCGTTGCCCGCGCTGACCTGCCAGCAGGCCGATTTCATGGCGATGCGGCCTTCGGGGCTTTTGTGGGCCTGCATCAG
Source organism: Alphaproteobacteria bacterium (assembly GCA_018830285.1). Lineage (GTDB taxonomy): Bacteria > Pseudomonadota > Alphaproteobacteria > Caulobacterales > Hyphomonadaceae > Hyphomonas. The sequence continues at coordinate 122,139 of JAHJSB010000060.1, read as the reverse complement.
GGCGATGAGGGCCGCTTCAACCTGGGCCTCGTCTATGCCCTGAGCGGCGAGGAGGCGTGAGAGCGGGCCGAGTTGCATCATGAATTTCGCAGTGGATTCGGTGTCGTCGCCCGGCAGGATGATCGCCTGTTCCACCGGTTCGATCACGACATTGGCCCAGCCAGCGTCTGACAGGATGCCCGCGACCCGGTCCTTGTCTTGGAAGGCGAACGGGCCGGGGGCGGTCGGGTCGGCGGGGGCCGGCGCTTCCTTGAGGAACGGCATGGCCGCCTGAAGGGGCGCGAGGGCCCAGTCATTGAGACTGAGGGCCTGCCAGCAGGCGAAGGCCAGCCGGCCGCCCGGTTTGACCGCATGGCGGATATTGGCAAAGGCGGCGGCGGGATCGTCAAAGAACATGACGCCGAAACGAGAGATGACGATGTCGGCAGGATCGGGCGCGGTGAACGCGCTGGCATCGGCGAGTTCGAATCTCGCAGGCAGATCGGCCTCTGCAGCGCGGGCCCGGGCGAGTGCGATGAGCGGAGCGGAGACGTCGACGCCGAGGGCGCCCTGCCCGGCGCCGACCACAGCGGCGGCGCGCAAGGTGAGCGCGCCCGCACCGCAGCCGATATCCATGACGGCTTCGCCGGGTTTCAGGGCCGCAGCGGCGATGACCGTGTCGGCGAAGGGCGCCAGCATGGCGTCGAGCCGGTCGGACTGGTCGACCCATTTCTGGCCGGCGGGGCCGTTCCAGTATTCGACCTGGTCTGCATTGTTCATGTGCGGCGTTCCTTTTTGAGTGGCAGGCGCGGCCTAGACCAGCGCCTCGTGCAGGAGGCTGAGCGCTTCGACGGCAAAATGGCGCATGTTGGCTTCCCGGTCAGCGAGGCCGGTTTCGAGCGTACGAGAGATTTCCTGCGGGCCATCGGCGCCCTGCCCTGCCAGCGCGACGCATGTGTGCCCGGCAGCGTCGCCATAGCCGTTGCCGCCGGGGCCCGAGGCGCCGGTCTCGCAAAGGCCCCAGTCGGCATCGAGCTTGCCCCGGATCGTGCGCGCCAGCAGGCAGGCATAGGGCTCGGTCGAGGAGCGCATGCCATCGGGCATGTCGGCGCGGCCCAGATCCATCAGGCCGCGAAAGGCCTGAGGCGTGTAGATGACGCCGCCGCCGCGATAATAGGCCGAGGCACCAGGCACCGAGAGAAGGGCGGCGGAGATCAGCCCCCCGGACGAGGATTCAGAGACCGCGACAGTTTCCCGGCGGGCCTTGAGCAGCATCCCGATTTCAGATGCGAGGGGCAAAAGCGTTTGCATGGGCACCATCAAGCAGGTGGCGAGGCCGGGTGCAACAAGGAGCGCCGCGGCAAGGCGCCAAAAAGGCGGTTGACTCTATTCCATATTTCCACGATATTGGAAATATGGAAACCAAAGCCGCGCTTTCGCAATTGTCCGCCCTGGCCCAGGAAAACCGCCTGTCCGTGTTCCGCCTTCTGGTGAAGGCCGGGCACGACGGCCTGCCGGCCGGCGACATTGCCGCCGCCCTGAGCGTACCGCCCAATACGCTGTCGGCCCAGCTGAACATCCTGTCGCAATCGGGGCTGGTGACCGGCCAGCGGCAGGGTCGCTCGATCATCTATTCCGCCAATTTCGACGCCATCAGTGGCCTGATCGTCTTCCTGATGGAGGATTGCTGTGAGGGCCGGGAAGACGTTTGCGCGCCCGTTCTGGAAATGGCCCGCTCGGCCTGTTGCTGATATCAAACCATAGGAAAAACCCATGAAACGCCTGCATGTACACATCGCCGTTGACGACCTGACGCAGTCTGTCGCTTTCTATTCGACCCTATTCTCGGCTGAGCCGACGGTGGTGAAATCCGACTATGCCAAGTGGATGCTGGACGATCCGCGCGTCAACCTGGCGATCAGCCAGCGCGGCGCGCCAGCGGGCGTGGAGCATCTCGGCATCCAGGTCGAAACCGGCGAGGAACTGGCGGACGTGTATGACCGCCTGACCCGCGCGGATGCAACTGTGCTGGAAGAAGGCGAAACCACCTGCTGCTATGCGAAGTCTGAAAAGAGCTGGGTCAGTGACCCGTCGGGCGTGGCGTGGGAAGTGTTCCACACGACCGGCGACAGCGCGGTCTATGGTGGCGGGCCTGAAATAGCGGACGGACGCCTCGCCGCGACGCCGACCGGCATGGCGGTGGAACGGGCCTGTTGCCCGGCGCCCGCGACCGCCCCCGCACCATCCGGCTGCTGCTAGCAGCGTGGGCGTTTTTGAACGTTACCTGTCGGTCTGGGTCGCCGCTGCGATCGCGGCCGGCATCGGGTTGAGCCTGGTCGTGCCCGGCCTGTTCCAGACCCTCGCGGGGCTGGAATACGCCAATGTGAATTTCCCGGTCGCGATCCTGATCTGGGCCATGGTCTGGCCGATGATGATCGGTGTGGATTTCTCCAGCCTGGCCCGCGTCGGTGAGAAGCCGAAAGGCCTTATCATCACGCTTGTGGTCAACTGGCTGATCAAGCCGTTCACAATGGCGGCGCTGGGCGTGCTGTTTTTCAAGCATGTGTTTGCCGGCTTCATCCCGGCGGCGGATGCCGAGGGTTATATTGCCGGGCTGATCCTGCTCGGCGCGGCGCCGTGCACGGCGATGGTGTTTGTCTGGTCGCAACTGACCAAGGGCGACCCGAATTACACGTTGGCGCAGGTGAGCGTGAACGATGCGATCATGGTTTTCGCCTTTGCGCCGCTGGTCGCCTTCCTGCTGGGCGTAACCGACATTGCCGTGCCGTGGGAGACGCTGATCCTGTCGGTTGCGCTTTACGTGGTCATTCCGCTGATCGCGGGCATGGTGACGCGCCGGATGCTGATGGCACACGGCGGCGAGGCGGCGGTGAAGGGGTTCATGGACCGAATCAAGCCGGCCTCCGTGGTGGGATTGCTGGCGACAGTTGTCCTCCTGTTCGGGTTCCAGGGACAGGTGATCATTGACCGGCCCCTGATCATTGCCCTGATCGCTGTGCCGATCCTGATCCAGTCCTATGCCATTTTCGCGATTGCCTATGGCGCGGCATGGGCCTGGAAAGTGCCGCACAATGTGGCCGCGCCCTGCGCCATGATCGGCACGTCCAACTTTTTCGAACTGGCGGTGGCGGTCGCGATCAGCCTGTTCGGCCTGAATTCCGGCGCGGCGCTGGCGACAGTTGTCGGCGTTCTGGTGGAAGTGCCGGTGATGCTGTCGCTGGTGGCCTTCGCCAACCGGACACGCAACGCCTTCCCGGAGTCCTGACCCATGATCGTCATCCATCACAATCCCGACTGTGGGACGTCGCGCAACGTGCTGGCGATCATCGAAGCCAGCGGCGCTGAGCCTGTCGTAATTGACTACCTGAAGACGGGCTGGACGCGGCACCAGCTGCTCGGCCTGTTTGCCGCTGCCGGACTCACTCCGCGTGAGGCGCTACGGGAAACCAAGTCGCCTGCGGCAGAACTCGGCCTGCTGGAACCGGGCGTCGATGACGAGACGATCCTCAGCGCGATGCTTGAGTCGCCCGTGCTGGTCAACCGGCCCATCGTGTGTTCGCCCAAGGGCGTGCGCCTGTGCCGCCCCAGCGAGGCCGTTCTAGACCTGCTGGACACGCTGCCACCGGGGCCGCTGCACAAGGAAGACGGCTCGCTCCTGATTGATGCGGACGGCCGCCGCGTCGGCTGACCTAGTCCAGCACGGCCTTGACCAGCGGGCCGTAGGGCGAACCGCCAAGCACGGCCAGTTGTTGCTGGGCAGAGACGTCGTTGATCGGCTCCTGCGGGCGGGACACCGGGTGCACGGCGCGGCGCAAGGGCCGCTTTCCGGCAGGCATGGCGATGATTTCGGCAATGTTGCGCGGAATGTCCATCGGGTCCGTGCTGCCGCCGCCACCGCCATTGTCGACGCCCATTGACGCCGTCATCTCCGGATAGGCGGCGAGCAATTCTTCCGGTAGCCGGGCCTTGAGCCCCGCCGACAGGGCGACCTGGTTTTCCCATATCTCGGTCGGGTAGCCGCCGGGCTCGATGATCGTCACTTCAATGCCCTGCGTCACGGTCTCATAGGCCAATTGCTCGCTGAGCGCCTCGAGGGCGAACTTGGTTGGCGAATAATGCGCGTAGCCCGGGACGATGACGCGGCCAAGCTGGGACGCGATGTTGAAGACCTGGCCGCTTCCGGCGGCTCGCATGGCAGGCAGGACCGCGCGGATCATGCGCTGCGGGCCGAAGACGTTGGTATTGAAGATGAGCTGCGTGGCTTCCATGTCCTGGACTTCGATCGGCCCGGCAAAGGCGATGCCGGCATTGTTGATCAGGACATCGACCGATCCACCCGCCGCCGAAAGCGCCTCGGCGACACCGGCCTCAACCTGTTCGTCCGAGGTGACGTCGATTTCGATCACGGTGATGTCGAGATTGTCGCTGGCCGCGAGCGCCGTCAATTCGTCCGCCTCCGGACGTGGCAAGTAGCGCATGGTGGCAAACACTTTGGCGCCAAGGCGCGCATAGTGCTCTGCGCCGAGACGGCCGAAGCCTGACGAACAACCGGTGATCAGGATCGACTTGCCGGTGAGGTCCGGTGCGGCGGCACCGGCCTCGGCCTGCGCGTGGGTTGCACCGGCGGCGAAGGCGGTTGCGGCGAGGCCAGCGCCCATCATCAGGTGACGTCGGTTGAGTTCAAGAATGTTCGGCATGAGTGGCTCCAGTGTTTGTCGCAGGGTAGCATCACGGGACGCGCCGGTCACGCTTGGCCCTGTCCGGAAAGTGAGCAATCAGTCGTCGAAGCCGACAAATGTCGCGGCTTCATCGACGGACTTGCGGGTCGAGACGACAGCGTTGGCGGGAAAGCTTTCATCGGGCCATCCCATGGCAACGCAGGTCTGGATGACCTGGTCGTCGGCGATGCCGGCATGTTCACGCACCACGGGCGACTGCATTATGCCCTGCGAATTGATCACGCAGCCGAGACCCTTCGACCAGGCCGCATTGACGAGGCAATTGACCACGCCGCCGCAATCGAACGGCGCGACATCGCTGCCCTGGATCGACTTGTCATAGGTGATGACGATGGAGACCGGCGCGTCGAATTGGCGGAAGCCGCGCATCACCCAGTCCATCCGCGCTTCCTTGTCGTGGCGCTCGATGCCCATGGCTTCGAACAGCTGAATCGCAATGCCGATCTGGCGTTCGCGATGGGCGCCCGCATAGTCGGGGCCGAGGCGGAATTCGCGCGAGTGCGGAATGCCGGCCAGGTTGCGTTCGACATTGCCTTCGCGGATCTTGTCGAGCACGTCGCCGGCGACGACATAGAAATTCCAGGGCTGGGTGTTCAGCGAGGTGGGCGCGCGCATGGCCATTTCCAGCACTTCGCGGATCAGCGCCTTGGGCACCGGTTTCTTCTGGTAGCCGCGAATGCTGCGCCGGCCCATGACCACGTCCTTGAATTCCACCGGTAGACCTCCTCAAAATGTTTCGTTGCGCGCCTTTAAACATGTTCACGCGACATACTGAACCGGTTGTGTGCGGGCCCGGCTTGCCTGCCAACCCTGTCGTAGCGGCAGGCGGATGGATTCTGGTCGACAGGGCGCGGCGACGCCAATAGGCTTGGGCCATGATCAAGCTCAGCCTCTGCCTTCGCCGCCTGCCCCACCTCAGCCGGGAGGATTTCCAGACCTATTGGCGCGAGCAGCATGCGCCGCTGGTGGCGCGGCACGCGAAGACGCTGGGCATTTTGCGTTACGTGCAGGTGCATACGGGGCACGATGCACTCAATGCAGGCATGCAGAGTTCTCGCGGCGGACCGGAGGCCTATGACGGCGTGGCCGAACTGTGGTTCGAAAGCGAAGCGGCCATGGCCGCGAATACGAGCGAAGCGGCAGCGAAAGCCGGCGCCGAACTGCTGGAAGATGAGAAGAAATTCATCGACCTGGAGAATTCGCCGCTCTGGTTCGGCGACGAGCATGTGGTGGTGGGTTAGCCCGCCTTCGTTGCGAGCGCCTGACCGAGGTCTTCGATCAGGTCCGCCACATCCTCCAGTCCCACAGAGAGGCGCACCAACCCGTCGCTGATGCCGTGGGCGTGGCGTTCTTCTGGTGAATAGGTGGAATGGGTCATGCTGGCGGGATGCTGGACCAGGGTTTCGGCGTCTCCGAGGCTGACGGCGCGGCGGATCAGTTGCAGGCGATTCATCATCGCTATGCCCGCGTTGTAACCGCCTTCGAGCTCAAACGCGATCATGCCGCCGAAGCCGGGCATCTGGCGTTTGGCAAGTTCGTGCTGCGGATGGCTGGTGAGGCCCGGATAGTAAACGGCGGCTACGCCGGGCTGGGCCTCAAGCCATGTCGCGACCTTGAGCCCGCTCTCGCAATGGCGGGCCATGCGCAGCTGCAGCGTCTTCAGGCCGCGCATGACAAGCATGGCATTGAACGGCGCCATCACCGAGCCGGTCATGTCCTTGACGCCGACCATGCGGATCTCGTGGATCGCTTCGGCCGGGCCGCAAACGGCGCCCGCAACGAGGTCGCCATGGCCGCCAAGGTATTTGGTGGCCGAGTGTAGCACGAAGTCGGCGCCGAGGCTGATGGGACGGGTGAGCATGGGCGAGGCGTAGGTATTGTCGACGAGGACAAGGGCGCCGGACGCATGGGCGATCTCGGACACGGCGCGGATGTCGACGAGGCGCATATTGGGGTTGGCGGGCGTTTCGAAATAGACGATCCGGGTTGTGTCGCTGATCGCGGCGCGGAGGTTGTCCGGGTCGCGCAGGTCGACATGGGTGATCGTGATACCGAAGCGGGAGAGACCGTCGCGCATGAAGGAGAAGGTACAGCCATAGAGCGTCTTGTCGGTGATGATCTCGTCACCGGGTTTGAGCAGGGTCCATAGCGTGGCGGAGATCGCGCCCATGCCGGAGGCCGTGCAGAGGCCGGCTTCGGCGCCCTCGAGGCTCGCGATGCGGGTTTCGAGCAACGCGACCGTCGGGTTGGAAATGCGCGAATAGACGTGGCCTTCGGCCTCGCCGGCGAACAGCGCCCCGCCCTGCTCGGCCGTCGGGAAGGCGAAGGTGGAGGTGAGATGCAGCGGCGGGGTCAGCGCGTTGGCGTTGTCCGCCGGATTGTAACCGTGGTGGATGGCGCGGGTGGCAAAGCCAAGCGGGCGCGAGGAATCATAGGCCATGGGCGTATCTCCTGTGTTGACGCCAGTATAGCACAGGCCGGCCAGCAAGTTTCGTCTCTTTCTGCTCCAAAAGTATTGCAAATTGGCAGATACTGCCAATACAGTTCGAAATGGACGCAACTGATGCCAAGATATTGAACGCACTACAGCGCGACGGTCGGCTGACAAACCAGGAATTGTCGGCCCTGATCGGCCTGTCGCCTTCGCCCTGCCTGCGCCGGGTGCGCAACCTGGAGGCCGCCGGGATCATCACGGGCTACACGGCGTTGCTGGACGAGAAGGCGTGCGGGTTCCCGATCACGGGTTTCGTGCGCATCCGCCTGACCAATCATTCCGATGAGACCGTCCGGCGCTTCGAGGAGCGGATTGCGGAAACGGATGCCGTGATCGACTGTTACCTGATGACCGGCAGCGAGGACTACCAGTTGCGGGTCGTTGCCCGAAGCCTGGACGATTACGAACAGCTGGTGCGCCAGACGATCCAGAAAATACCCGGCATTGCCTCAATCGAGACCAGTTTCGCCTATGGCGTGGTAAAACAATCGCGCAGCTTGCCAAGCGTCGCTGAAAAGCGGTGATAGTCCGCAGGCCCTGACCTGCTATAGGAATTGCATGACCGAAACGTCGACCCCTGCCCCCAAGGCGCCAAGCCTCGTCGAGACACGCAGCCCGTCGAAGCGACGGCCCGGGCGCTGGCGGATTTCCAATATCATCGACGGGCGCGCGCTGCGGGTGAAGCTGACGGCGGCAGCCCAGAACAATCTCGGCGACCCGCAGGCAGCCCGAAAGGTCGCCATCGACCATTTGCACGCCGCGCTGTTCCGCGGCCGCATGATTGCGCAGGAACGCCTGCAGCAGGGCGCTGACGGGCTGGATACGGCGCGCCTCCTGTGCGCCGTGCAGGATGAAGTCATCCACGCGCTGTACGATTATACGACCACACACGTGATCCGCGCGCGCAACCCCACCGAGGCCGAGCGGATCGCGATTGTCGCCACCGGCGGCTATGGGCGCGGCGTGATGGCGCCGTCGTCCGATACCGACCTCCTGTTCCTGCGCGCCTACAAGGCCAGCCCGCACACCGAAAGCGTTATCGAATACATGCTCTACGCGATGTGGGACATGGGCCTGAAAGTGGGGCATGCGTTCCGCACGCCTAACGAATGCGTCAAGCTTGCTGCCGAAGACGTCACGATCAAGACATCGATGCTGGACGCCAGGTTCATCTGCGGTGACGAGGTTCTGGCAGCTGACATGTTCGAGCTATTCCAGAAGGACGCCGTGAAGGGCAAGGACGCCCTGTTCATTGCCGACAAGCTGGCCGAACGCGACGCACGCCATGCCCGGCACGGTGATGCGCGCTATGTGGTCGAGCCAAACCTGAAAGAGGGCAAGGGCGGCCTGCGCGACCTGCAGACGCTCTACTGGATCACCAAGCACATGTATGGCGGCACGACGCTGGAAGACGTCATGCGCAATGGTCCGTTCACCGACCATGAGTATGCGGTCTTCATCCGGGCCGCAAAATTCCTCTGGACGGTGCGCTGCCACTTGCACTTCGTGACCGGCCGGCCCGAAGAGCGTCTCGGCTTCGACCTGCAGCCGGAGATCGCCTCGCGCATGGGCTATCGCGATCGCGGCGAGCAGCAGGGCGTCGAGCGGTTCATGAAACGCTATTTCCTGATCGCCAAGGACGTCGGCGGCCTGACCCGCATCCTGGCGGCGAAACTGGAAGCCGACCACAAGAAGAAGCCCGAGGGCCTGCGGCGTTTCCTGCCGGTCCGCGCGCCACAGGCGCTGAAGGACAAGGGCTTCACGCTCGACAATGGCCGCATCAACGTGACCAGTGAAGACGTGATGGAGACCGATCCGCTGAACATGCTGCGCCTGTTCACGATTGCCCGCCGCGAAGGCAAGGATATCCATCCCGCCGCCCTGACGGCCCTGACGCGCAACCTGCGCGGCATCAATGAAACCGTTCGCGAACTGCCGGAAGCCCGCAGGCTGGTGCTGGAATCAATCATGGGCGGAGACCGGCCGGGCCAGGTGCTGCGCTGGATGAACGAGTCCGGCCTGCTCGGCCGGATCATGCCGGAATTCGGCGGCATCGTGGCCCAGACCCAATTCAACATGTACCATCACTATACGGTGGATGAGCACACGATCCGCGCGGTCGCCTATATTTCCGACATGGAACACGGGCGCGGCGACCAGGTCGCGCTGGTCTCGGAACTGTTTCCGCTGCTGGAAAACCGCCGGGCATTGTACCTGGCCATGCTGTTGCACGATACGGGCAAGGGCAAGGGCGACCAGCAGATCGAAGGCACGAAGACATCGACGCGGGCGTGCGAACGCCTGGGCCTGCCGCAAGCAGAAACCGAACTCGTCGCCTGGCTGGTGGGACACCATCTGGAAATGAGCGAGACGGCCCAGAAGCGGGACATTTCCGATCCGCGAACGGTGGCGCAATTCGCGGAACTCGTCGGTTCGCTGGAACGGTTGCGCCTGCTCTACATTCTCACGGTTGCCGACATCAAGGCCGTCGGGCCGGCCGTCTGGAACGCCTGGAAGGGCCAGTTGCTGGCCGATCTGTACAATAACACAGCGGCTGCGCTGCGCGGAGGGCGCACTGACGAAGCCGGCGTGCACGCCGAGCTGGAAGCGCGCGCCGAACGTCGGCGCAAGGCACTGATCGGCCAGATCGGCAGCGTGCCGGCGATCATGCTGGAAATGGAAACCGCCTACTGGACCGGGTTCGACCCCGATGACCTGGCATGGCAGGCAAGCGTGTTGACCGACAATGATGACACGGTTGCGCACCGGTATCTCGCCGATGGCGGCGCAGTGGCCATGATCGTGTCCGGCGCCGACCGGACCGGCCTGTTTGCCGACCTGGCCGGTACCCTCGCGCGGCTTGGCGCGAACGTGGTCTCGGCGCAGGTCTTCACCAGCAATAGCGGCCGGATCGTCGATATTTTCATGCTGCAGGACAATAACAAGGCGGCTTTCGCGGCGGGCGATGCACCGCGGATGGAGCGACTGGAAGCGGCGATGCGGGACGCGCTGGCGGGCAACCCGATCACGGGCGACGTCAAGACGCGCGCAGGGCGCCGCGAGGCGGCCTTCCTCGTGCAGCCCTCGGTGCAGATCCGCGACGACCTCTCGGCGGAATATACGGTCATCGACGTCGCCGGACGCGACAGGCCCGGCCTGCTGCATGAAGTCGCCGACGTACTGGCCGACATGAAACTGTCGATCCACTCGGCGCATGTCGGGTCCTATGGCGAGCGCGTGTTCGATGCGTTCTACGTCCAGAATGCGCAGGGCCAGAAATTGGGCACAAAGGCACGCAAGGATACATTGAAGGAACGTCTTCTCGCCGTACTTGGGCGCGAAGAGCTGGATGCGCCGCACACGCCGGCCCGGAAACTGAAACGATCCCGCGCCGTGGACAGTTTCTGAGAATTCACCGAATGAATCTCGCATGAGCGTCGCGCGCAACACACTCGTGCAATCTTCCCTCACGCTGGCAAGCCGCGTGCTGGGCATGGTGCGCGACATCCTGCTGGTCGCGCGTATCGGCGCCGGGCCGATTGGCGACGCCTGGGCGACAGCGCAGCAACTCCCGAACCTGTTCCGCCGCGTCTTTGCCGAGGGCGCCTTTGCCTCGGCCTTCGTGCCCACCTATGCCCGCACGTTGGAGGTCGAAGGCGCGGAAGCGGCTCGCGTGGTGGCACAGGAAGCGATGCGGGTGCTGTTCGCGGCCACGGCGGGCCTGACCATTCTCGCGCAGGTCTTCATGCCCTGGGTGCTGTTGCTGATCCATGGCGGCCAGGCTGACGATGCCGTGCACTATAATCTTGCGGTCTTCCTGACGCGCATCACCATGCCCTATCTCACCTTCATGGCACTCGGCGCCCTCCTGTCGGGCGTCCTGAATTCGTCGGAACGATTCATCCTGTCGGCGGGCGTCCCGACGATCCTGAACCTTTGCCTCATACCCGCCGCCTTTGTGAGCACTGACCCTGTCCTCACCGCCAAGGCCGCCTCGATTGCCTATTTGGTGGCGGGCGTGCTGCAAGCCGGCGCCCTCTGGTGGGGCGTGAGCCGCCAGAAGGTCCATCTCAGCTTGATCGGCTGGCCGCGCCTGACGCCTGCCGTGCGCAAGGTCATGCTGCTGGCCCTGCCCGGTACGATTGCCGCCAGCGGCACCCAGATCAACATCATCGTCAGCCAGTCGCTGGCCAGTTTCGAAGTCGGCGCCAAGAGTTGGCTATATGCCGCCGACCGGCTCTACCAGTTGCCGCTCGGGCTGGTCGGCGTGGCAGTCGGCATAGCGATCCTACCGCGTCTGTCGCGGGCCGCCCGCGCGCTGGACGACGACTCGAGCCGTGCGACAATGGATGAAGGCATCGGCCTGGCCATGGCGCTGACCCTGCCGGCCGCGGCGGCGCTTATGCTGGCGCCGGTGTTCCTGATCGACGCCTTTTTCGTACGCGGGGCCTTCCTGGCCGACGACGCCTTCCAGTCAGGCAGCGCATTGTTCCACTTTGCGTGGGGCGTACCGGCCTTCGTGCTGATCAAGGTTCTGGCGCCGGCCTATTTCGCCCGCGAGGATACCAAGACCCCGATGCGCTACGCCCTGGTGTCGGTGTTCATCAATACCGTGCTGGGCGCAGGCCTGTTCTTCTGGATGAAGGCGCTGGGCCAGCAGGGTTTTGTCGGCCTTGCGATCGCTACCAGTATCGCCGCGTGGGTGAATGTCGCCCTGCTATGGGCCACCTTGATCCGCCGTGACTGGTACCGGCCCGGACCCCGGCTGGCCTCCGGACTCGTCCGGGCCATGCTCGCGACGGGGATCATGTCTGTCGTGGTCTGGCTGATGATGCGAAACCTCGAGCCGATCAAGGCGCATCTTTATGACAGCAAGGCCCTGACCGCCGTGGCCATCGTCCTGGCCGGCGGCGTGACCTATGCGCTCGCCGCAATTATCACCGGCGCCGTGCGAATCAGCGACATTCGCCGCACTATGCGGCGCTGATCAAACGCGCTATTGGCCCAGCCCATGACTGACAAGACCCCTGCCTATACCGGCCCCGAGCGCATCTTCTCCGGCATCCAGCCGACAGGGAACCTGCATCTTGGCAACTATCTCGGCGCGCTGAAGAAGTTCGTCGACCTCCAGGAATCAGGACGCGAGGGCATCTACTGCGTGGTGAACATGCACGCGTTGACCATGCCGGTCACTCCGCGCGACCTGCTGGACCAGACGCGCCAGATCGCGGCCGCTTTCCTGGCCTGCGGCATTGATCCGGACAAGTCCGTGGTGTTTCCGCAATCAGCGGTGCCGGAACATGCCGAACTGGCCTGGGTGTTCAACTGCGTGGCCCGCATGGGCTGGGTCGAGCGAATGACCCAGTTCAAGGACAAGGCCGGCAAGGACGCCGAGCGCGCATCGGTGGGGCTGTTTACCTATCCGGTCCTGATGGCGGCAGACATTCTCCTGTACAAGGCCACGCATGTTCCTGTCGGCGATGACCAGAAACAGCACCTTGAGCTGGCCCGTGACATCGCCGAGCGATTCAATCGGGACTATGACGTGCCGGACTTCTTCCCAGTGCCCGAACCGCTGATCCAGGGGCCTGGTGCGCGCATCATGAGCCTGAAGGACGGCACGAAGAAGATGTCGAAATCCGACCCATCGGAACTGTCTCGCATCAACCTGGTGGATTCGGCAGAAGACATTTCCAAGAAGATCAAGAAGGCCAAGACCGACCTGCTGGGCGACATGCCGAGCGACGCCGAAGGGCTCAAGGGCCGTCCGGAAGTCGCGAACCTTGTCGGCATCTACAGCGCGTTATCAGGCGAGACGGTCGATTCCGTTCTCAGCCAGTTCGGCGGGCAAGGTTTTGGCGTGTTCAAGCCCGCACTGATTGACGTCACCGTGGCCCACCTGTCGCCGATCACAGCGCGCTATCGCGACATCCTGGCCGACCCGGCCGAAATTGACCGGGCGCTTGCGTCCGGTGCTGACCGGGCCCGCGCGATTGCCGCGCCGGTCATGGATGACGTGCGCCGCATCATCGGGTTCTGGCAGGCCTGAACGCAGTTCGCGGCAGTGTGCCACCTTCCACGCGTCGGGCAATGCGCCTAAGTTCGTGCGTGATGTGATTCACCCGAAAGGACGCAAGATGAAACTTTCACCTCTCGCAGCCGCGCTGCTGGGACTCGGCATGGTCGCTGCCTGTTCCAAGCCCCTTCCCGACGGCGTGAGCGTTCTTGAAGTTACCGACGCCTATATCGTCAAGCCAGCCGAAGGTCGTGACGTCTCAAGTGGTGGCATGGTCGTCACGGTGACCGGTGCCGACGAAGCGTTGATCGGTGTGTCTGCCGACATTGCCGAGAGTGTGGAAATCCACACCATGACGATGGAAGGCGGCATGATGCGCATGCGGCAGGTCGAGTCGCTGCCAGTGACCGCGAAAACCCCGCTCGTGCTTGAACGCGGCGCAAACCACCTCATGTTCTTCGGTCTGAAGCCGAATGTTGCCATCGGCGACGAAGTCGATCTCGTGCTGACATTCAGCAATGGTCAGGGCCGGGAACAATTGCTGGTCACGAAAGCGGAAATCATCGGCCAGGACGGCTGACTGTTATTTTTTCAGGTACGCGCGTGCGAAAAAAACAAAGCCTGACAAGGGCTTTGGCAGGACAATTGCACGCGAGAATCGGGGTTGCAGAGATTTAACGGTTAAGGGACTGTTAATGACGTGGAAATCCCAGCATAGTGTCGCAATAGCAACAGTTCCAGCGTTCGAAAGTAGAGTGGATGGCATTTGATAGTCGCTTGCCTGCGGCCTACCAGGAGGAAGGGCCCGTCGTGACCCGGATCGGTACCGATCATCTTGTGACCTTCGACTATGCCGAACCCAGCCCGATCATGCTGTTTTTCCAGCGCTGGTGGCGCCGTTCCATCCTGATGTTGAAAGTCGGCGTCGTCGTTGGCGCGGTGCTGGCCTATCCGGTGATGACCGTGATGTCGCACAGGATCGATGACAGCGATGTCCTCCTCGCCACGAGCCAGAACTGGTCCTCACCCGAAGCGGGCGTTGCCATCAACAAGATTGCCCGCGAACTGGAAGGTACCGGCTGGGCTGGCGACCGCGCCAGCTGGCACCCGCAGGCCCGCCTGACCGCCATGCCTGCCTGGCAGAAGGCGACCACTGACGCACTAGCGGAACACACGCGCCTGCTTGCCGTGATGAGCCCCGTCAATGGCGAACCCGACGCCGACCTTACCGCCGCAGCCCGCCTGCTGCACGGCATGCCGGGCGACGACATGCGCCCGCGCCTGACCTCGGCGGCCGAGGCACTCAACCGTTTCGACACCCGCGCCGCACGCGGACTGGCCATCCAGCCTGACCGGCTGGAACTGCTCAAGGCAGAAGCCCGCCAGTTTGCCGGCTGGGCTGAAACAGACCTCACGGACCTCTCGACCCAGATCAATCGCGACGTCGTCGAGTGGCCTGCCAGCCGCACCGACATCATCGCCTTCTATGGCGCCAAGGCCCGGGCCCACGTCGCCCGCGAAATGCTGATGGCGACCGAGCGGTCAGAGCCGCGCCTCGGCCGGACGCCGGATGTCCAGGCGGCCATGACCCGGGCGAAGGAGGCCTGGGGCCGCGCCGCACGCATGAAACCGCTGATCGTATCGAACCAGCCCGGCGACGGCATGCTGATGGCCAACCACCTGGCCAGCATGGGATTCTTCCTCGCTGAGGCCAAAATCGCGTCCCTGGCGCTTGCCGATGCCCTCGACGCCGCGCCCGGGGAAGACCTTGAATCGGTCGCCTCGCTCGCCCCTGATCTGGTTGCCACCGCGCCCTGAACGCCGCTTTGCCCTTGAACACGTAACGTCTTCGGGCCATCTCAACATGGAAGCAGCCATGTGAGAGGGGCCCATACGCCCATGTTCATCCAGACCGAACCGACCCCGAACCCGGATACCGTGAAATTCCTGCCCGGCCAGCCTGTCGCAGGTGACCTCGGCCCGTTTGATTTCCCAGATATTGCCAGCGCAAGGATGAGCCTGCTCGCCCGCGCCCTGTTCCAGGTCGATGGTGTCGAGCGCGTCTTCCTCGGCAGCGATTTTGTCTCGATCAACAAGGATGCCGGTCGCGACTGGAAGCACATGAAGCCGATGGTTCTGGCCGCGATCATGGATCATTTCATGGCCGGACTTCCAGTTGTCGAAGACGGTGCTGTCGCCTCGGGCGGAGCGGAGGATGACGGTACGGTCTACGAGGGCGAAACCGCCGAGATCGTGGCGGAAATCAAGGAACTCATCGAGACCCGTGTCCGCCCGGCTGTGGCCCAGGATGGCGGTGATATCATCTTCCATCGCTTCGAGCCGGACACCGGCATCGTCCACCTGTCGATGCGGGGCGCCTGTGCCGGTTGCCCGTCCTCGACAATGACGCTCAAGCAGGGCATCGAGAACATGCTGAAAACCTACGTTCCTGAAGTGACGGCGGTCGAAGCGGTCCTCTAGGGACCAAACCCGGGATCCAAATCACAAAAGGAAACGATGCCCATGGCCCATCCGGTCAACGACCACGCCCTTGATGTCATCTTCCGCGACGCGCGCAGCCACAATGGATTCATCGACAAGTCGGTGCCGGAAGTGCTCGTGCGCGCTGTCTACGACCTCGCCAAGATGGGCCCGACCAGCGCCAATTGCTCGCCGGCCCGGTTTGTGTGGGTGACCACGGACGAAGGCAAGAAGCGCCTTGCGCCGCATATGTCTGCTGGCAATCACGACAAGACACTGACCGCGCCATGGACCTGTATCATCGCTTACGACCAGCACTTCCAGGAGAAGATTCCGGCGCTGTTTCCGCATGCGCCCGGCGCAAAGGACTGGTTCAACAGCAATCGCGACGAGACGGCCTTCCGCAACGGGTCGTTGCAGGGCGCGTACCTGATGATCGCCGCCCGCTCGCTCGGGCTCGATTGCGGCCCGATGTCCGGCTTCGACGCCGACGGCGTCAATGCCGAATTCTTCCAGAGCCAGGATGGCGAGATGAATCACTGGCGCGCCAATTTCATCTGCAATATCGGCCATGGCGACAAGTCCAAACTGTTTGACCGCAGTCCGCGTCTGGACTTCGACGAAGCCTGCCGGATTCTCTGAAGCCACGCCCGGGATGCTTGTCCTTGCCCTCAATACGGCCCTGGCTGCGCTCGAAGCGGCAGTGGTGCGCGACGGCGAAATACTCGCCGACGCACGGCAGGCAATGGCGCGCGGACAGGACAGGCAGCTGCCCGGCTTTGTTGAAGGCGTGCTGGCGGATGCTGGCGTCACCCTGACCGACATAGACCTGATCGCCGTCGTTACCGGCCCCGGCAGTTTCACCGGCATCCGGATCGGAGTCGCCTATGCGCGGGGCCTGAGCCTGGTGACCGGCGCCGCGTGCATCGGAGTCACCAGCCTGGAAGCCGCCATTCCCGCCGGCATGGAAGGCAACAGCCTTGGCGCCCTGCTCGCGCAGAAGCGCCCGCCGGACCAGACCTGGTGGGTGCAGGGGCTGGAAGGCGACGCCGGCATTGCCCCACCGGTCGAAGTCAACCTGACCGACCTGAAAGCCATGCTGGCCGGATTTAACGTGCCGGTCTTTATCGATGGCGAAGACGCATTGGGCGAGACGGTCGAACGAATCGATGTGCGTCCGATGCGGCCCTCGGCCATCACGGCGGCGCTCAAGGCACCCGGCTTTGACCCGGCCAGCCATCCGCCCTCCCCCGTCTATGCCCGCGAACCGGACGCCACCCTGCCCGGGCCAAAACCATGACCCTGCCTCTGGTCGTCCTCAGGCCGGACGATGCCGGACGGGTTGCGATGCTGCATGCGACAGGCTTTCCCGATCCTTGGAGCCCGGCCGCCTTCCGCGACCTCCTGTCAGAAAGCACGACGCTGGGTCTCGGAATTGAGCAGCATGGCGGCCTCGCCGGGTTTGTTTTGGTGCAGATCGTTGCCGGAGAGGCCGACATCCTCACGATTGCCACGGATCCGGTCCTAAAGCGAACCGGCATAGCCAGACATTTGCTGGGCGGCCTCATGTCCCGTCTCGGTGAACGCGGCATAGGCAGGATCACTTTGGACGTTGCCGAGGACAATACCGCTGCCAGGCACCTCTATCAGGGGCTTGGCTTCACCGAGGATGGCCGCCGTCCCGGTTATTATACCACCGGACGGGACATTCCCGCTGCCGCAATACTGATGTCACGCGACCTGTCGGTTTGACGCGTGAACGTCTGGACTTCCCCCAGCGTTAAAGGCAGAACAGAAAAATGGATCGACTAGAAAAACTCTGTGCTGAAAAAGGCCTCCGCATGACGGAGCCGCGCCGCGTGATCGCGCGCATCCTGTCGACATCTGACGACCACCCGGACGCCGAGGAATTGCACCGACGCGCCAATTCCATGGATTCCTCGATTTCGCTGGCAACTGTCTATCGCACGGTGAAACTGTTCGAAGATGCCGGCATCATTGAACGCCACGATTTCCGCGATGGCCGGGCGCGCTATGAAGAAGTTCCGGACGAGCATCACGACCACCTGATCGACATCAAGACAGGCGGCGTTGTCGAATTTCATTCCGATGAGATCGAGGAACTGCAGATCCAGATCGCCCGCAAGCTCGGCTACAAGCTGGTGGATCACCGGCTCGAACTTTACGGCATACCGATCAAGGACGCAGAGTAGACACGCCGCCTCCCCCCTTGGGGAGAGGCAACGCTGCTACCTGTTTCAGGCGTTCAGGAAGCCACCGAGGCGCTTCGTGATGATTTCCTCTGCCTCGGCCATGATCCGGTCGATCAGTTCCTTACAGGTCGGGATATCGTGGATCAGGCCAGCGACCATGCCGCAGCTCCATGCGCCAGCGTCCATTTCGCCATCGATCATGATGCGCGGATAGACGCCTGCGACTTCCTCGATGATGTCCTTGAATTGCAGCTTGTCGCCGAGCGCCTTTTCCTTCTCGATCAGGCGTTCCACAGCGGCATTGTTGAGCACACGTTCAGTGTTGCGAAGCGAACGCATGACAAGGCGCGTGTCGAGTTCGGACGCGGCAACGATCGCGTCTTTCACGTTCTGGTGCACGGGCGCCTCTTTGGTGGCGATGAAGCGGGTGCCCATGTTCATGCCGTCAGCGCCCATGGCGAGCGACGCAACCAGGCTGCGGCCGTCCGCCTGACCACCGGATGACACGAACGGGATGTCCAGTTCATCAGCGGCGCGTGGCAGCAGGATCATGTTGGGAATATCGTCTTCGCCCGGGTGGCCGCCGCATTCGAACCCGTCGACGCTGACCGCGTCACAGCCGATCGACTGGGCCTTCAGCGCGTGGCGCACAGCGGTACATTTGTGGATCACCTTGATTCCGTGCTCCTTGAGCACGGGCAGGACCTGGACCGGGTTGTTGCCGGCGGTCTCGACGGCCTTCACGCCGCCTTCGATGATGGCTTTCACATAACCCGGATAGTCGGGGGCATTGACCACGGGCAGGAAGGTGAGGTTCACGCCGATCGGCTTGTCGGTCATGTCGCGGCAACGGGCGATCTCGTTGGCCAGATCAGCCGGCGTTTTCTGCGTCAGCGCGGTGATTATGCCGAGGCCGCCGGCATTGGACACCGCAGCTGCCATCTCGGCAAAGCCGACAAAGTGCATGCCGCCCTGGATGATGGGATGCTGGATACCGAACATCTCGGTGATACGGGTTTTCATGGGGCGTCTCCTCAAAACGAATACGCGCCATCCTTGAACAAGGACGGCGCGTATCGCAAGGTTGACGATGGGGAAAGACCGGTTGCCCGGCCCGGCCTCACTTAGCTGGAAGCAGGTGACCAGGAGCCGCGGCTGCGCGTGGGGGCTGCGCCACCGCCGGAATTGCCGCCACCGGATCGGGCGGGCCGTTGGCCGCCGGGCTTGCCGCCGAATTTCTTGCCGCCGTTCGAGCTGCTCGCCGCGTTCGGCTTGCCGCCCTGGCTGCGGGACGAACCGCCGCCACTGCGCGAATGGCCGCCACGGCTTCCGCCGCCGCCTGGACGGCTGCGTCCGCCATTGCGCTGTTGCTTGTGCGGGCCCTCTTCTTCCGGCTGCGACAGGTCGAGCGCGGTGCCGGCTGGCGGGTCGAGCCGCGGAATGGACTTTCCGGTCAGCTTCTCGATATCGCGCAGGTAGGCGCGTTCGTCATTGCCGACGAGGGAGATGGCGATACCGGTCTTGCCGGCCCGCGCCGTACGCCCGATGCGGTGGACATAGGATTCCGAAATATTCGGCATGTCGAAATTGATCACGTGGCTGACACCATCGACATCAATGCCGCGAGCGGCAATGTCGGTTGCGACCAGGATCGGCGCCTTGCCGCTCTTGAACGCGTCGAGGGCCCGGATGCGCTGGTTCTGGCTCTTGTTGCCATGAATGGCTTCGGCATAGAGGCCGTTATTGCCGAGGTGTTTCACAACCTTGTCAGCGCCATGCTTGGTGCGTGTGAAGACAATAGCGCGGTCCATGTCGTCGGCCGCGAGCAGCTCGGCGAGAAAATCGGGCTTCGCATTGCCCTTGATCATGTACACGCCCTGTTCGATGCGCTCGACAGGTTTCGATTCCGGCGTGACGGCAATCTCGATCGGATCGCGCAGGAAATCGTCTGCAAGGGCACGGATCGGCTTCGGCATCGTGGCCGAGAACAGCAGGGTCTGGCGCTTGCTTGGTACGGCGGCCATGACCTTGCGGATGGCCGGCATGAAGCCGAGGTCCATCATCTGGTCGGCTTCGTCGAGCACAACGGCGGTTGTGTCAGCGAGGCTGATCGCCCGCGTGTCCATATGGTCGAGAAGGCGGCCCGGCGTGGCGATGAGGAAGTCGACGCCGCGCGACATCTGCTTGATCTGGGCACCCGGCTTCACGCCGCCAACGACGACGGCGACGGAGGGGCGCATATGGCTGCCATAGGTGCGCACGCTGTCGGCGATCTGCGCCGCAAGTTCACGTGTTGGGGCAAGGATCAGCACGCGCGCGGTGCGTGGTGCCGGACGGGATGGCTTGGTGGCCAGCAGGCTCAGCAGTGGCAGCACGAATGCTGCCGTCTTGCCGGTGCCGGTCTGGGCGATACCGACCACGTCGCGGCCTTTCAGCAGCGCGGGAATGGCTTGCGCCTGGATTGGCGTCGGCGTGGTATAGCCCTCGGCTGTAATGGCTTTGAGGACGGGCTCGGCGAGGCCGAGTTCGGTAAATTGGGTCAAAATGACTCTTTCATGTTCAGGCGCAGCGTGAGGCTCGTGCCCGCGCGCGCTTTTGGCTCTGTTTGTTTAGGAAGCCTGTTGTGATCGGCATCCCGGTTCTGATGCGCACTCGACGCGAAACCGGATAGGCTTACGATCAATGCGAGAGCAGCGGCACGCCTTTTTGGGGCGCTGTCCCTGCTGGGGCAGCCTATGACACGCTTTGCTGCGCCGCACAAACGGTTTTGGCTGTGAGAGTGTTAACGCCCCCCGGCCCTGCGACAGATTGTGCGTTACGGGAATTTCCGGAGTGTACGGGCAAGCGCGGATGCGCTTCTATGGCTGCAGAAAGCACTGCCTCAAGAAAAGGCGGGCACAACAGGGACGGAAATAACGACGATGGCAGACACCCAGACGCTTGAACGCAAAACCACCGGCACCGAAACCGAACACTTCGATGTGCTGGTCGCAGGGGCCGGGATTTCCGGCATCGGGGCTGCCTATCACCTCAAGACCCAGACACCGGACAAGAGCTTCGTCATCCTCGAGTCGCAGGAGAGTTTTGGCGGCACATGGCTTACGCACAAGTATCCGGGCATCCGGTCCGACAGCGACCTGTATACGTTCGGCTACCGCTTCAAGCCCTGGACCGGCCAGCCGATTGCGGCCGCCGACAAGATTTTGACCTATATGGAAGAGGTTATCGACGACAACGATATCGCCGGGCACATCCGCTACAATCACAAGATCATGTCAGCGAGCTGGTCATCGGCGGACAAGCGCTGGACCGTTGAAGTGAAACGCTCCGACACGGGCGAAACCGTCCGCATCACCGCAAACTTCCTCTGGATGTGCCAGGGCTATTACGCCCACGACAAGGGCTATACGCCCGAATGGGAGGGGATGGCGGATTTCAAGGGCAAGATCGTGCATCCACAGACCTGGCCCGAAGACCTCGACTACAAGGGCAAGCGCGTCATTGTCATCGGGTCTGGCGCGACGGCGGCAACGCTGGTGCCGGCGATTGCGGGCGACTGCAAGCACGTCACCCTGCTGCAGCGTTCACCGACCTATTTCATTCCCGGGCGCAACGAGAACGAACTCGCCGACGAATTGCGCAAGCTCGAAATCGACGAGACGTGGATCCACGAGATCGTCCGCCGCAAGGTCCTGTTCGACCAGAATGAGTTCACCCGCCGGGCGGAGGAAGAGTCCGACGCTGTAAAGGAGGAACTGCTGGCAGGCGTGCGCGAATTCCTCGGGCCCGATTTCGATATCGACAAGCATTTCACGCCGAAATACCGCCCGTGGCAGCAGCGTATCGCCTTCGTGCCGGATGGCGATCTGTTCCAGGGCATCGCCAGCGGCAAGGCCAGCGTGGTCACCGACCATATCGATCGCTTCACCGAAAAGGGCATCCTGCTGAAATCCGGTGAGGAGCTTGAAGCCGACATCATCATCACAGCAACCGGCTTCAACCTGTCCGTCCTCGGTGGCATTCCGTTCACGGTGGACAATAAACCGGTCAATTTCGCCGATACGGTCACCTATCGCGGCATGATGTTCACGGGCGTGCCGAACATGGTCTGGGTGTTCGGCTATTTCCGCGCCAGCTGGACACTACGGGTCGACCTGCTGGGCGATTTTGTCTGCCGCCTGCTCAAGCACATGGATGAAAAGGGCGTCCATCAGGTCGAAGCTGCCCTCAGGCCTCAGGACAAGGACATGGACATCCTGCCATGGATCGATGCCGGCAATTTCAATCCGAACTATCTCATGCGTTCGATCGACCTGATGCCGAAACGCGGATCGAATCCGGAATGGCAGCACAACCAGGACTATTGGGCCGAAAAGGACGTCATCCCGGCGATCGATCTCGACGCCCCGGAATTCAAATACTCGTGAAGCCGCGCTCCGGCGCCGCTACAATTCGTGCGGCGTCTGGATGCTCTCGATATAGGCGATCAGCGAGTCGATATGGTCCGGCTCGAACGCGAAGACCGGCATGTCAGGGTGGCCGACCATGATGCCTTCGGCCAGTGGCTCGGCGAGGTCTTCAATCGGGTAATGTTTCGACAGGTCGCGGAACGAGATCGCGTCCGGATGCGGGCTCGGCCCTTCGAGACCGATGGCATGGCAGGTCGAGCAGATATTCTCGGCGATCGCGCGCCCCTGCCCCAGTTTCTCTGTCTCGGTGTTCTCGAACACGCCGTCCGGACGCTCGACCGGCACATCAATGCCGAGCGAGGGTTCTGCGGGGAGTGCTTCTTCAGGCGCAGGCGCGGGTTTGGCGCAGGCCGTCACCAACAAGGCAGCGGCGACAAGGCCCGCTATCCGGTAGGCCGCGGTGTGGTTCAGTCGGGTCATGGCGTGTTCTCCTGCGCTGAACGTCCAGCATAGACCGGACCATGAACGAGGAACAGTGTCAGGCCGCTGCGGCGGTTTCGGTTTCCTCGTGACGCACGGCCCGCTTCAGCACGTCGAGATAGCCGTGCGAGATACAGTCATGGTCGCGGTAATAGCCGCGGGACGCGAGCAGGCGGTGCAGCCTTGGCAGGTTGTAGCCCGGCACAGCGGCGAAGTGGTGGTGCTCGAGGTGATAGTTCACCTGGTTCGGCGCGATGAACAGCCGTTCCCACCATGAGGCCAGTGTCGTGCTCGTATTGTCACGCGGATCAAGGCTGTCGCGGTCAATGGCAACGCCATGCTCGCCGATCTGGCGCACGCGGGTCAGCACGGGATAGACGAAGATCTCGGCGGCCCACCACATCAGGTAGGCCCACGGCGCGCCAACCGCCGTCAGCACAGCCAGCAGGCCGACATGGAAGACCAGCCACGGATAGTGCTTCTTCAGCTTGAAATTCTTAAGTTTCATCATCGTGTCACGGAAACCCGTGCGACCGGTGACGTCGCGCACGAGCTTGCGCTTCAGGCTGTCACGCGTGACCGGGTAGTTCTTCACGAATATTTTGTCCGGGTCCTGCGGCGTACCGGCATACTTGTGGTGTTTCAGATGATAGGCCCGGTAGGCGTAGACGGAAATGTTCATCGGCGCGCCGCACAGCCAATGACCGATGAAATCATTGCCCGCCTTGCTCTTCACGAAAGCATGGTGGGCACAGTCATGATTCAGAATGCCAAGACCCAGCTGGCGCCCGCCAAGGAACACAATCGCCGCAAGGATTGTCAGCGGGTTCGTCCAGATGATCGGCACGGCAAAGGCCGCCACGATCAGCGTCCAGTTGAACAGGAGCGAGGCGACGGCCTTCACGTCTGACGGCGTTGACAGCTCGCGCAATTCTTCCTTCGTCACGGCCTCGGACAGGCGTACGGATTCGGTCATGGTCGGGCGTCTCCCAATCGGTTTGTTCTGATTATTTGTATTTGTAACACGAATATGCACATTAGGTCAAATGTCGTTACGTTTTGAACCCATCGCCGCCGAAGACGTGTCCGCGCGCACCCTTGTCCTGTCGCTGATGAGCGTACGCGGGCGCCGGACGCAGGCGCTGACCTACCTGACACGTGCCGGGGCCCTGTTCGGCATCGAGCCGACCGCCATCCGCATGGCGGTCACGCGCCTCGTCAGGGACGGCCTGCTGGAAAGCGTCGATCGCGGCACCTACGCCACCGGCGCGAAGGCCGCAGCCCTGACTGCCGAGATCAGCGACTGGCGTACGGCACCGGATCGGACGCGGCCGTGGGACGGCGGCTGGATCGGGGTCATGACCAACCACCTAGGCCGCACCGACCGCAAGGACCTGCGTGCCCGCATGCGTGCGCTCCGGCTCTATGGCTTTGCGCAGGCCGAAGCCGGGCTATGGGTCAGGCCGGACAATCTGCGCCTGTCACTGGCCGGCCTGCGTGCGGCGCTCGTACGCATCGGCCTGCAGGCCGATGCGCTGCTTGTCACGATAGCCGAGACGGCCCTCCCCGCCGGCATGAACTGGCGTGACCTCTGGTCAACGGATGCGCTGAAAGCCCGCTACGAGTCCGCCATCGCCGCCATGCAGGCCAGCCGCAAGGCCGTTGCCGGACTGTCACCCGATGCCGCGGCGAAAGAAACGCTCCTGATCGGCCAATCGGTGATTCGTGCGATCAACCTTGATCCGCTCCTGCCGGAAGAGATTGGCGACGCCACCCTGTTCCGACAGATGGTGTCCGACATGGAAGATTATGACCGGTTTGGCCGCACCTGTTGGGACAAGATTACCTGACCCCTTACACTTTGATGCGAATTCCTTGCTCCGGGACCAAGCTTGTGTCTCAATACCGCTCAGGAAACGTCACCTGGGCTCGGGGGAGCAAGACAATGATCCTGTTTGTGCACGGCGTGCCGGACACGCCCTTTCTCTGGGGACCGCTAGTCAAGGCGCTCGGCTTAAAGCCTGACCAGTGGATGGCGCCGGCCCTACCGGGCTTCGGCAGTCCCGTGCCCGCCGGTTTCACCTGCACCAAGGATGCCTATGCCGACTGGCTGATCGGTCAGATGGAAGCCGTCGGACAGCCGGTGAACATTGTCGGCCATGACTGGGGTGCCCTGCTCACGCTGCGGGCCTGTTCCCTGCGACCCGACCTGGTTGAAAGCTGGTGCGTCACCAATGCCGTGATCGACAGCAAGTATTCAGGTCATCGCATGGCACGAATGTGGGCAACGCCCCTGCTTGGCGAGCTTGTGATGACGGGAATGCGAGACACCGCCAAGCTTGAGGCGGCGCTGGTCGAAGGTGGCATGCCGCCGGACATCGCCGCGCATGAAGCTCCGCTGGTCGACAAGACGATGCGCCAGTCGATCCTGAAACTCTACCGCTCGGCCCGGGGCCTGCGCATTTCCGGCGACTGGGAAGACGGCCTCGCGAACCTGCCCTCAAAGGGCCAGCTCTACTGGGGCGAGAACGATCCCTTCGTTGGCCTGCCGGTCGCGCAGCGCTTTGCAAAACGATGGGACGTTCCCTTGCATGTCGAACATGATGCGGGCCACTGGGCCTGCGCCGAACATCCGGGCAGCTTCGCCCTCGTCCTCAAGGAGTTCTGGGCGACCAAGCGAATGATGTGAGGCCTGTCAGGCCGCTTCAGCCTTCGGATTGCCCAGTTCCATCTTCACGCGCTCAGCGAGTTGGCGTGAGGTGAATGGTTTGGCCAGGAACGAGACCGCACGGTCATCGTCAAGCTGCTTGGCCAGGTCGCGCTCGGCATAGCCCGAGATGAAGATGACGCGCGCATGGCCAAGCAATGCCTTGGCTTCGCGGATCAGGGTCGGGCCGTCCATGCCGGGCATGACGACGTCAGAGATGACGAGGTCAAAGCTGCCGGGTGCGTCTTCGAGCACTTCCATCGCCTGTTCGCCGTCGCAGGCCTCCGAGACGTCATAGCCGCGCTTGCGCAATTGAGTCGCCGTGATCGCGCGTACGCCATCCTCGTCCTCGATCAGCAGGATGCGGCCACGACCGGAAATATCCATCGGACGATTTGCCAGCTTTTCGGCCTGGGTGATCTCGACTGGCGCCGGAATATCTTCAGCCCGGAGTGCCGGAAGATAAATCTGGAACGTCGTGCCTTTGCCGACCGTCGAGATGGGGCAAATATAGCCGCCCGACTGCTTGATGATGCCATAGACCGTCGCAAGGCCGAGGCCCGTGCCGACACCGGCTTCCTTGGTCGTGAAGAAGGGTTGGAAAATCTTGTCCATAACTTCGCGCGGCATGCCGTGGCCGGTATCCTCCATTTCGATCAGCATATAGTCGCCGTCTTCGACATAGCCAAAGCCCTTGGCCTGCGCGTCCCGGCCGGTCGCACGCGCCGTCCGTATCGTGAGCTTGCCGCCATTGTTGTGGCTGATCATGGCGTCGCGCGCATTGGTGGCGAGGTTAATGATTGCGGTTTCGAGTTGGTTCTTGTCGGCCTTGATATGCGGCACGTCGCGGCCATGCGTCACTACGATCTCCACGCGCTCATCGAGGATCTGGCGCAGCAGGATCGAGAACTCGGACAGGAAGTCCGTCACGTTGAAGATCTCGCGCTTGAACGTCTGCTGGCGGGCATAGGCCAGCAGCATGCGGACCAGGTCTTTCGCGCGGATCGAGAATTCGTGGATCGACTTCAGATTGTTATAGGACGGGTCGCCCACGGGGTGGCTGGTCATCAGGTCTTCATTGTTGAGGATGATGCCCTGCAGCACATTGTTGAAATCATGCGCGACGCCGCCAGCGAGCTGGCCGATGGCCTGCATCTTCTCGCCATGGGCAAGGCGCAGTTCCAGTTCACGTTGTTCGGTAATGTCGATGACATAGGCGACCGACGGCCGGCCATTGCTGTCGAGCGTGACGAACACGTTGACATGGCGCGGTTCAGGACCGGCCAGCTTGAGGCCAACCGGCTTGTCGATGGCGTCGATCAGCGAGGCATTGAGCGCTTCCTGGCCCTCATCGGCCACGAACAGGTTCGAGAAATGGCCACCCGGCGTGGCTTCGCCACCCGTCATCTCCATCAGCGCACGGTTGGCATCGAGAATGATCGCACCATCGACGCCGTCACCTTGCAGGCGGACCGCACCAAACGGCGCGTCGTCAAACATCGGGTCGCCTTCGAGGCGCGGCGGGCGCGACGATGAGGCAAAGTTCAAACGCTCTTCCTGGCCGTTCATCACCTGCTGGTTGGCGAGGATGATCGTGCGGCCAGCCGCTTCTGCCCCACGTCCGGCCCAGGTCGTGATCGCCTGCACAGGCACTTCAACACCGTCACGCGCGCGCAGCTGGATGTCGGCCCGGCCCGGCGCGCCGGTTTTGCGGTCGCGCGCCAGCATTTTGACGAATTCCGGGCGCATGATGTCGTCGATACGGATGTTCTTCGCCGTTTCCGGCAGGCCGAGCATCTCGCGCAGCCAGGAATTGGCATAGGTGATTGTGCCATCAGGGCGGGCGGCAAAGAAGCCCATCGGGGCGTCTTCGACATAGAGGGATTTCAGATCCGATGCGCCGGTCGCTTCCTGCTGGCCGGCAATACGGCGGATGCGCCAGAGCACGCGCTGACGCGGCAGCGGCGATACGCCAATTTCGAACTGGGCTGGCACCTGGTCCGCGCCGATCGTGATGGGCGGCAGGACTTCGCGGCGCGCAAGTCCGGCCTTGGCGGCCTTGGACAGACGGTAGACAGGGGCAGCAAGGCCCGGATTGGCGCCGAACAGGCGGTCAACCGTGACCGCGCCGCCATCAGCCTGGCCGATCATCAGCGCGATCCGGCTGAGTTCATTGTAGGATTCGTTGGCCGCAACCGGCGCGCCGCCCTGATCGGTGATCAGAACGGATTCGTCGAGCGCCTCGATCCAGCCGAAACGAGGCATATTGGTTTGCACGGCGCGGGCAGCCGAACCCCGTTCGGGGAACAGGCCAAGGAACCGTCCTGCCCCGCGCACGCTCCAGAGCAGGAATACGAGACCGCCGGACGCCATCGAGATCAGCAGGATGGGTCCGGGCGCACCGGACGCTTTCGGCCAGGCGAGTGCAACGCTGGCGGCAGCGATCGAAATCAGCAGGCAGCCCCAGAACAGGAGCTGCATGACATCGAAACGTCCACCCAGTTCGGCAAAGCCTTCGCCGCCGGTGGTTTCGCCATCATCGCCAGTATTGGCCGCCTGCGTCAGTTCCAGGGAATCCATGCGCGTTATATCTCCTGCACCGACAGCATCACAGCTTGCCGGATCACTATACATTGATTCCGCCGGCACGTGGCCGACTCAGCCGTAGCGGAATCCTAGTCGACTTACATTGGCACAGCAAAGGTTAACGAAACCGAAAAAAGCGTTAAGACTCACCGGAGAAATCACACAAACCTCATCTGATTCGGAGTTCCCCATGACGCGTTCCGCCACCGCCCTTGCTGCCATCCTGATACTCGCCGCCTGCGCCACACCCGCTGCGCCTGAGGCGCCCGTCGCAGCGGCACTGGCGCCTGCTGACGTGACGCAGGATGAAAGCGCACGTCTCAACGACTGGTTCGAAGTCAAATTCCAGGAAACCCTTGCCCGCAGCCCGATGACGCAAACCTATTTGGGCATCAAGGACGATTACGGCAAATGGGACGACGAATCCGACGCGCACGCGCTGGAAGACCTTGAACTGCAGCGCGCAGCAGTCGCTGAAATGAAAGCAACGTTCGATTTCGACGCGCTGGACCCGGAGGCGAAACTGTCCTGGCGGCTGGCCGAATACGAACTGTCCCAGGCCGAGGCGGCCTTCCCCTTCCGCGACCACGAATACGTGTTCAACCAGATGTTCGGCGTGCAGTCCGGCATTCCCGCTTTTCTGGTGAACCAGCACAAGGTGAGCGGCCCGTCAGACGCCGAGGCCTATATCGCGCGGCTGCAAGGCATTCCGGCCTATCTCGGCCAGAATGTCGCCAATGCGCAGGCCGCCGCCACAAAGGGCATCCTGCCGCCACGCTTTGTCTATGACTATGTCCTGTCGGACTCGCGCGGCGTCGTCACCGGCTATCCGTTCACATCCGACGTCGCTGATGGCAGCGAAGACAGCCCCCTGATGGACGACTTCCGCGGGAAAGTGAACGAAATGGAGAGTTCGGACGGAGTCACCCCGGATGAGGCCACGTCGCTTCTGGTCCGGGCAGCTGATGCACTCAGGACATCGGTGGGGCCGGCCTATGAATCGGCCATCGCTGAGCTGGAAGCGCAAGCGGCAGTCGCGACAACAGATGACGGCGCATGGAAACTGCCGGACGCCGATGCCTATTACGCCATGCGCCTGAAGCAGATCACCACGACCGACATGAGCGCCGATGAAATCCACGATCTCGGGCTCGCCGAGGTCGCCCGCATCCAGGACGAGATGCGCGGCATCATGGCCAAGGTCGGCTTTGAGGGCAGCCTGAAGGACTTCTTCGACTTCACCCGGACCGACCCGCAATTCTTCAAGCCGAACACGGATGAGGGCCGCGCCGCATACCTCAGCGAAGCGACAGCGGCGATTGACGCCATGCGCGAAGACCTGCCGATGGTGTTCAAGACCTTCCCGAAAGCCGACCTGATCGTGAAGGCGGTCGAACCCTTCCGCGAACAATCCGCCGGCAAGGCCTTCTACTCACGTCCCGCGCCTGATGGCAGCCGACCGGGCACCTACTACGCCAACCTCTACCGCATGCAGGACATGCCCACTTACCAGATGCAGGCGCTCGCCTTCCATGAAGGCATTCCCGGTCATCATATGCAGATCGCCATGGCGCAGGAACTGGAGGGCATCCCGAGCTTCCGCAAGTTCGGTGGCTATACGGCCTATACCGAAGGCTGGGGCCTCTATTCGGAACTGCTTCCGAAGGAAATGGGCTACTACTCTGATCCGTATGATGATTTCGGCCGGCTCGCGATGGAAATCTGGCGCGCAGCACGGCTCGTGGTCGATACCGGCATCCATGACAAGCACTGGACCCGCGAACAGGCCGTCCAATACCTGATGGACAATACACCGAACCCTGAAGGCGACTGCCAGAAGGCGATCGACCGCTATATCGTGATGCCGGGTCAGGCCACGGCCTACAAGATCGGCATGCTCAAGATTGTCGAACTGCGTGAAATGGCGAAGGCTGAACTCGGCGACAGGTTCGACATTCGGGAGTTTCACGATGTCGTGCTGAGAGACGGCGCCGTGCCGCTGGCCATCCTTGAACAGAACGTGAAAGCCTGGGTCGACGAAACCGGTGAGAGCTAAGGCCATGCGCAAGCACCTGTTGAAACCAGCCGCGGCGGGGCTCAGCCTCGCCCTGCTGGCAGCCTGCACCTCGGTGGTGGCACCGCTGTTGAAGCCGGACGTGAGCACGGAGATCACAAAGGTGAAGGCCGGCGACTATGAGCTTGATCCCACGCACGCATCGGTCCTGTTCCGCATCAACCATCTCGGCTTCTCGACCTATGTCGGCCGCTTCGAGACGTTCGATGCCAGCCTCACGGGTGATGCCGCCGATCCGGCCAGTTCACGTGTCGAGGCAGTGATCGACATGACCTCGCTCGACGTTGCGAACGCACCCTTCGCCACAGAACTCATGGGACCGGACTGGTTCGACGCGGAGGCGTTTCCCCAGGCCGTTTTCAGGTCCACATCTGTTGCGATGACGGGCGATACCAAGGCGAAAGTGACGGGCGACCTGACGCTGCACGGGGTGACAGCGCCGGTTACGCTGGACGTGACGTTCAATGGCGCCGCCTATGACCGGTTGCGCGGGGCCGATGTGGCAGGGTTTTCGGCAGTGACGACAATCGACCGGACGGTCTTTGGCGTGTCAAAATTCTCGGGGCTTGTGACCGATACGGTCGACATCGAGATCCAGGCCGAATTCATGAAACAGTAAGACCTAGCGCAGGGCCGGGCCGCGTTTCGTAATGCGCAGGGCCATTTGTGCGCCCTTGCGGCCGATCTGGGCCTCGGCAGCGACAGGACCGTTGCGCCCGCCAGACAGCAGTTCGACCGGCTGGTCCGCCGGCACGCCGAGCAGTAGGGTCGAACCCGCCTTCAGGTCTGTCAGGCGCGACAGCGGCACGCTCAGGCTGGCGATTCTGGCTGTCAGCACGGCGGTGACAGCGGCGCCCGACGGGGTGGGTGCGGGCGTGGCAGGGGTGGGGGTTGGGGCCAGGGACGTCCGCATTGCGGCCGCAGGCGGCACGAAGTCGAACAGGTCGTCGCTGGCCAGGATCATCCGTGCCGGCATCCGCAACTGATCGAACCGGATATCGAGGTCGATCACGTCAGCCGCGCCGGGCCGCGCGAGGGCGGCGGCGAAGTCGGCATCGGTTTCGATCCGGGCAAAACTGAGCGACGATGAGATACCTGCGCCAAGCGGACGGACCAGGCCTTCGAGCAGCGCTGTGTCGAGCGGAGTCAGGTCGCGCGGCACGAAGGGGCCGGGCTTGCCGCCGCAGGCACTTTCGATCAGGGCCGCAGCCAGCGGGGCGCTGAGGCTGAGCATCGCGATGATTTCGCCGTTCGGCGCCGCGAAACAGGCAATCGCCCGGCCCGTTTCGCCTGAATAGGGTTCCAGCGCGGACGTGAAGGTGCCGCCGGACGCGGCTGTGACGGTTGCAGCGGCGCGCAGGCCGCAGCCCTGGCGAAAGGCGAGCGACAGGCGTGCAGCAAGGCGCAGGGCATCTTCGGGCAGGTCTGAACGGGCCGCTGTGCCCACCGGTGCCGCAGGTCTGTCCAGGTCAGGAATATCGCGGGGCGTCACCGATACGGGTTCAGGCACGGGTTCGGGGTCCATGTCCGACAGGTCGGGCCGCAGCAGCGCCTCGATCTCGGCGGAGCTGAGTTTGCCGCGTATGACAGGTTTCTGCGTCTCGGACTCGAAGGATTCAAAACGCGTTGGCATGTCGAGCATGACAGCGGTTTCACGTCTTGGAGACATGTCCCAACCGTCGTCAGCTGTGGATGGCAATGAACGGCTCATGGGCGCAATTAGGGATCCGGTCCAGCAAACGTCCAGTGTGCGCCAAGAGAGTTAACGACTGGTTAGGACTTTTCACGCCCCGCCCGCATTGCGGGATGAAAATACAGTTGGTCCCCGGGCCCGGGATTAACGAATCACCCCGCGATCTTAAACTAGCGAGGCTTGTCTTAAGGCCCTGATTACCATCAGGTAAGGGAACGTTCGGACCTTGATGCGATGATCCCTTTAACGCACGAGGCACGACACAGAATCGCCGCGGCGTTGGGTTGATGGTAAAAAGGCGGCGGCACTTCCGAAAACCGGGAGGCCGCCGTTCTTCATTTCAGGTTCCGGAAAACCGTGATCAGTCGTCGCGCAGGGTGCGTTCCTTGCGCTCGTGACGCTCTTGCGCCTCGAGGCTGAGGGTCGCCGTCGGGCGAGCTTCCAGACGGCGCAGGCCGATCGGCTCACCCGTCGCTTCACAGAAGCCATAAGTCCCGTCGCCAATCCGGCGCAACGCACTGTCGATCTTGGAGATCAGCTTGCGCTGGCGGTCACGGGTACGCAGTTCGAGCGCCTTGTCACTTTCGGCCGACGCCCTGTCGACAACATCTGGCAACGAACCGGACTCATCCTGCAAATTGTGGATCGTCTGTTTCGCGCCGTCGAGAATGTCCGCCTTCCAGTTCTCAAGCAGCCGCCGGAAAAAAGCCAGCTGACGCTCGTTCATGAACTCCTCATCATCGGAGGGGCGGTAATCGTCTGATAGTTCAATACTCATAGCAGACACCTTTAACCAGGATGGGCCTCGATATAGAGCGGCTAGCGATTCACTGCAATCGCTGAACCGCAGATTAATAATTCAATGATTTCAGTCGATTGCGGCCATTTGCTGTATATTTGATAGTAGTATGACATAAAGAATAGGTTCAAAATCCGGCAATTGGGCTGCATTTAGCAGGCCAAGGCTTGATCTTTGGATCAACGCCGCGCTCTATGAAACCTCGTCCAAAGTGCAGCTTTCGCAACGGTTTTAGTGCCCATGGCCCGCCGAAGGAAAAGATCGATCCGCTCCTCCGGCTGGATGCAGGCAGTGATGTTCAATTCGCTGCTGATCCTCATTCCTGTGATCGGTGCCCAGGTCGTTGGCGGCGCGTTTTCCGGCGCCACCTTCTCCGAAGCGCCTTCGGTCGAGGCGATCGACCAGACCCGCCAAAACATGGATGACGCGTTCACCGCGATGGCGCCGCGCAACGCAGCTGACAAGTACAAGTTCTGGCACGATATCGTCTCGCGCGAACTGACCGCTCGCGACGTGACGGCAGCGCGCGGTTTCCTGATGGCTGCGCCGCAAATGCTGGACCGCGAAGACGTCAAGGAGCTGATGGCCGCAGCTAACTCGGAAATCACCGGCACAGAAGACGAACGCATCGCGCTTGCCGCCCTCAGAAAGCTGCCGGTCGCCGTCAGCCAGCGTTTTGCCAACGCGATGGGTTCGGCGCGCAACCTGAACACGCAGGTCGATCCGGCTGAGGAAAATGCTGCCGGTACCGAACCGGAGGCCGAGGAACCGGCTGACGAGACGGTTTCGCCAATCGTCGCGGCCCGGTTTGCGCTTCTCGGGACGTACGCCGATCTGGCCAACCATTCCGAACGCTGGATGAAGGGTGACCGCGTCGATGAACTCGTGCTCAAGATCACGGGGATCGGCCTGGAACAGGCGGACCAGCAGGATGCGCTGGCAGAATCCAACATCCGTGCCCTGTCTATCCTGAAATCGGCGCGCCGGTCGCGTCGCATCACACCTGAATTCAACGATTACCTGACAGACCGACTAAACGCCGCCCTGCCGGATTCGGTCCTGAAGCCGGCGCTGGAGGAGGCATTCGCTGACCTGGCAATCACCAAGGTCAGGGTCCAGCGCGTGCGTGCCGCTTATGCGAGCGCGCTTAACGCGAAAGGCCTCGCCCGGCTGGAAACCGACCTCGCCCAAATTGACCGGATCGGGACGCTGACCGATCCATCGGCCGCCGTGACCCTGATCGAGCAGGTCAAGGACAGCGCGGACCTGCGCCGCGTGCGCCTTATTGCCGAGGCCGGCGGCGACCGGTCAGTGGCCCTGTTCAAGCAGATGGGGCCCGGCGCGATGCGCGTTGCCGACACGGGCGTGCGCTGGACGCGCGAACTCGTGCTTCAGTTCATGGGTCTCACGGCTGCCGGGCTCGTCATGTTCTGGGTGACGTGGTCGACGCTGCGCCGCAGCCTGCGCCGGCGCCCGCGCATCGAAGCTCCGCAATAGGCAAGTCTCAGGCGAGACCGAACGCGCCCTTGATGCCATCTATCAGCAACTGAACCGACAGGGCCGCGAGGATCACGCCCAGGATCCGCGTCAGGGCACCGGCGACGCTGGCCCCCATGAGGCGCACCAGCGGCGTCGCCGCCAGGAAGATCACGAGGGTCAACAACAGGTTGAGGCCGATGGCCGAAAGGACCACCGCCTTCTCGGGCCATATAGTGGCCTCGGACATGTAGAACATGGCTGTGGCGATCGAGCCGGGCCCGGCAATCATCGGGATCCCGATCGGGAACACGGAAATATCATCCAGTTCTGTATTGGGCTTGTGCCCTTCGAGCACTTCCTCGGCCCGGTGCTCGCGCCGTTCTGTGCGCTTCTCGAACACCATGTCGAGCGCAATCAGGAACAGGAGGACGCCGCCCGCGGCACGGAAGGCGTCGATGGAGATGTGCATGGCGCCGAGCACCCAGGAGCCGCCGAACGCGAAAGCGAACATGATGATCGTCGCCACGAAGGTCGACTTGAACGCCATCTTGCGACGATAGGCGGCGTCGCCCTGCTCCGTGAGGGTCGCAAAGATCGGCGCCACGCCGGGCGCATCGATCAGCACGAAAAATGTGACGAAGGTCGCGGTAAAAAGGGAGATCAGTTCTGCGCTCATGCGCGAGGCCCCTAGTCTCTCTGCGCGGCAGCGTCGAGGATTTCCTGCACAAGCGGTGCAACTTTGACAGCGCCGGCTGCAGTGGAAAACTTGGACAGGTCTGCCGCTCCGGACGCCAGCGCCACCATCATCCGGTGTCCGCGCAAGCGCTGCAGCAGGCCGTCATCGCCGCGATGGCCGTCTGCGACCGCCGTTCGGCCATCGCCCAGATCAACAATGACACCGTCGCCTTGGCCGGCTTCAAGCCGGGAAATCGCCTCGTCGAGGCTCAGGGGGGCGTTGCCGGGTTGTAAACGAGCGCGCATGACACTGCCATCTGCCATCAGCTGCACCCAGCCGTCTCGACCGTCATCATCTTGCGGCAGCGACTGAGCGCGCGGTACAGGTCCGCGGCAGCGACATCGGCTGAAATCTCCAGGACGGCGGCGCGTTCGTCTGCGTGCGCGACGGTCGAGAGCAGCGTGGCGATGGCTTC
This sequence comes from Alphaproteobacteria bacterium, assembly GCA_018830285.1. GTDB lineage: Bacteria > Pseudomonadota > Alphaproteobacteria > Caulobacterales > Hyphomonadaceae > Hyphomonas. The sequence continues at coordinate 86,818 of JAHJSB010000060.1, read as the reverse complement.
TGCGGCCTGCGCATAGGCCGAGCCGTCGATTTCGCCGAGCAGGTACATCTGCATGATGGCAAAATACGCGCGCCGCACAGGCGTCGTCGCCTCGTTCGGGCGCAGTATATCCTTCTCGCGCAGGACACGGGCCTGGTTTTCCAAGAGGAGCACACCGCGACGGTCGCCATTGCGCACAACCGCGCCATTGACGACAAACGTCTCGCCGGGCTTCAGGGAAAGCTTCAAGGGCATCTCAAGCGAATCCAATTCTGCCTAATTCGATGAATTTTGCAGAAAGGCGTTAACGCATGATTGCCACGCGTTAAGGATCGCGAACCCGGCAGGCTGGGGCCAAGGGAAAGTTAATGTGCCATGCGCCCGTTATCATCGGGCATTTTGGATCATACGGCCTGCCCCCGACCTGAAACGCCTTTCCTGCATGGGAATGGCGAAGCACTGACGAGCGCGGCGCTCAACTGAAGCTGGTGCTCCGTGGCGGTGCGCATGGCCTGTACTTTATAGCACATGCCGAACACGGAGCGAAGTTGTTTCCGCTAGGGAATGTCCGAATTACCACTTTTTCACCGAATGTCAGGCTTCCCCTAACGTCAAAGCTTGCTCCGCCCGGCCCGCAGCCTATTGTGGCATCAACCGTTTATAAAAGGACCCTGCCCATGCGTTTTGAAGGCACCAAGGACTATGTCGCCACTGATGACCTGAAAGTGGCCGTCAATGCTGCCATCGCGCTGGAGCGCCCCCTGCTGATCAAGGGCGAGCCCGGCACCGGCAAGACCGTGCTGGCCATCGAAGTGGCCAAGTCGCTCGGCTGCGAACTGATCGAGTGGCACATCAAGTCGACCACCAAGGCCAACCAGGGCCTTTACGAATATGACGCGGTCAGCCGCCTGCGCGACGGCCAGATGGGCGAAGAGCGCGCCAAGGACGTCAAGAACTACATCAAGAAGGGCAAGCTCTGGGAGGCGTTCACCGCCAAGAAGCGCCCGGTCCTTCTGATTGACGAGATCGACAAGGCCGACATCGAATTCCCGAACGACTTGCTGCAGGAACTCGACCGGATGGAGTTCTTTGTCTACGAGACCAACGAGCTCGTGAAGGCCAAGGTCCGCCCGATCGTGATCATCACCTCGAACAATGAGAAAGAGCTGCCGGACGCCTTCCTGCGCCGCTGCTTCTTCCACTTCATCAAGTTCCCGGACGAAGAGACGATGCGCGAGATCATCGACGTGCACTTCCCGGACATCAAGAAGAAGCTGGTCGGCGACGCGCTGACCACGTTCTACGCCATGCGCGAACTGCCGGGCGTCAAGAAAAAGCCGTCGACCAGCGAACTGCTCGACTGGCTGAAGCTCCTGATGAACGAGGATGTGGACCTCGAGACGCTGCGCGAGCAGAATCCGGACAAGCTGACCCCGCCTCTGCACGGTGCGCTCCTGAAGAACGAGCAGGATGTCGCGCTGTTCGAACGCCTCGCCTTCCTCTCGCGCCGCCAGGACGGCCCCGGCGGCGGACGTCGCGGCCCGGCGGGCTAATTCGGCTCGGGTTCGACCTTCGCGAAGGCGACGACATAGTTTTCGCCATAGGCCTTCGCGCATTTCGGGCAGGTCGTGTAGAATACGTATATGCGGTCTGCATCGAGATCCTGCGCCTCGAGCTCATCCTCGAACTGGTCCAGCCATTTTGGGGCATCCCGGTAAGGCCCGTTGAAGACGCGGGTGCGGTAGTCGCCGGACAGGCGGACCATCTCCTCATTCGGCACAGGTTTTGACACAGCGAACAGGTGCTCACCCTTCCAGGGCGCGAGATCGCGACTGAGAACCACGAAATTGTCCGGATCCATGGCCCCGGCTGTCTCGATGGCGTCGAACGTGTGCGTGAACACGCTGCCCATGTTCATCGGAACGTGCATCACGTTGCGGGTTGTCACGCGCACGAACAGCTTGTTATCGAAATGCAGGTCCTGACCATCCCATGCGTCCGGCTTGAACCGCGGGCAACAGCCTGTCGTATTCTCGCTCTGGTCGTAGACTGGCAGCGTGTTCGTTTGCATCCCGCACTCCTGCTGTTCCAGGAGGGATAGCTGCGATTCCCCCAGCTGCCTTGAGGAATATCAATCGGAGCGCGCGGACGCCGCCCCCCTAATGCCCGAGAATGTCCATCTCGGCATGGGCGTCTTCGCGTGCGTTGACGTCCTTCCGGCTGTTCAGGAAGTCGGCCATCTTTGACTTGTCGTAGCGCTCGTCCATCCATGTCTTGACGGCGATGCCGATCCAGATGGCGTGGAACAAAAGGCCGAACCCGATGGCGACGAGGCCGGGTATCGGGCCGATATGCGCCCGGCGCACGAATTGCGACCATGTTTCCACGTCGGTCGGATGAATGGCGATCTTGGCGAAATAGGCCGCGCCGAGGATGGCGAACAGCCAGCCGTAATTGCGGCGCAGGCGCCGGCCAATCGCCCTTATGTTGGATATCCGGTATTGCGGCTTTTCGTAGTCGTCCGACAGGGCCGTGCCGCGGTCGAGCGGGATGCGGGCCCCTTCCCCGCGCAGCATCGGCACGTAGAAGGCAATCTCCAGCACCCGCGCGCGGAACCGCCAGACATAGAAGAAGCGGTAGCGGCGTGATTCCAGCGTCAGGAACACGATGCAGAGGGCACCGACCAACACGATCGGAAACGGCGAGGCCTGCGCATTGGCGAAAGCGACCGACAGGCCGATGCCTGTCGAGATGACCGCCCAGTTGGTCGTCTGGTCGAGGCGCTGGCGCCACACCGTCGAGCGGTAAACCTCGGCACGGTAAAGGTGGGCAAGCGCGCCCACTTCCTTGGCGCCGCAAATGGCCTCGGGCGGGTCGCCGTCAGGATCGGCAAGATCATCGTGGAATTCAGTCATGGTCGATCCTTATGGACCGGTTCAACGGCGTCGGGAAGCCTGCCAGACAACTTGTCTCACCTGCTAGCGACGGCAATAGCCGAGCGCAGCAATGGGGCCATAGCCTTCCAGCGCGTTGCGCACATGGCGCGTGTCGTCGGCATCGGCCTCAGACCGGATGCGGACGGCGAGTTGACCGGCATTGCCGGTGATCCGGGACCGCCAGAGCGCATAGCGCAGGCTATTGGGGGCCGCTGTCAGCGCAACGGCGCGGTCAAAACGGGCAAGATCGCAGCGTTGCATGGAGAGTTCAGCCAGCACGTGGCCGAAATCCCCCTTCTCGAAATCATCGCCCAGGCCGCCGCGCGTCACCTTGGTCTGGGCCAGATCGAACATCGCGTCGATGAGTCGGCGCTCGGTTGCCGCGTCGGTCGCCAGGCGGACACCGGCTGCCATGATCTCGGGCCGGCCGATATTGAATGGCGCGGCCCCGGCGCGGGCGCGTTGTTCAAAGCCGCTCCATCCCGATTCGGCGACAACGGACTCGGCCTGTTGGCCGGCATAATCGACCTGCGGCGTAAGGTGGCGGGCCGGTGCGCCAAACCGGGACTGCCATGACTGCAGCAAGGCGGCATCGCCTGAGCGGCCGACGGTTTCAAGGAAAGCGGCCTGGACCCGGGCCTGTTTCTCGGGCGGCAGGATCTCTGCAGCCTCCCATATCGCCGCGAACATGCATGTCGCCTCGTCCGGCCCATGGCAGGCCGGCGGTCCCGCATGCGCGAGCGAGGCGACCGACAGGCCGGCGAGGAGGATCAGGAAGGCCTTCAACATGGCGCCATAACTAGGCCAGGCGGGGTGAACTGGACATGACCGGCCAGCTTTTCGCTGCGTCAGCTTGGACATGGCGTCCAAGGCGGACTATCTTCACCTCTTACGACAGGAAAGATGCCACATGTTCCTCAACTTCTTCAATGAACTGCGTGAAGCCAAAGTGCCGGTCACGCTGAAGGAATACCTCATGCTCATGGAGGCCATGGACAAGCAGGTCATCGACATGGACGTGACCGATTTCTACTACCTGTCCCGCTCGGCACTGGTGAAGGACGAACGCAATATCGACAAGTTCGACAAGGTCTTCGGCCATGTCTTCAAGGGCCTCGACAGCCTGGCGGACGCCGTGGACGTCACCGACATTCCCGAGGAATGGCTGCGCAAGATGTCCGAGAAATTCCTGAGCAAGGAAGAAATGGACGAGATCGAGGCCATGGGCGGCTTCGAGAAGCTGATGGAAACGCTGCAGAAGCGCCTCGAAGAGCAGAAGAAGCGCCATGAGGGCGGCAACAAATGGATCGGCACGGGCGGCACCTCGCCCTTCGGCGCCAATGGCTACAATCCCGAAGGCGTCCGCATCGGCCAGGAGAAATCCCGCCACCGGCGCGCGGTCAAGGTCTGGGATAAGCGCGAATTCAAGAATTACGATGACAGCGTCGAACTCGGCACCCGCAACATCAAGGTCGCCATGAAGCGGCTGCGCAAATGGGCCCGCAAGGGCGCGCCGGACGAGCTGGACCTTGACCAGACGATCCGCAACACGGCCCGCAAGGGCTATCTCGACATCGAGATGCGCCCGGAAAAGCGCAATGCCGTCTCCGTCCTCCTGCTGCTCGATGTCGGCGGCTCGATGGACCCCTATGTGCGGATCATGGAAGAGCTGTTCTCGGCTGCCAAGTCCGAGATCAAGAACCTCGAATACTATTATTTCCACAACTGCCCCTATGAGGGCCTGTGGAAGGACAATCGCCGCCGCATGAACAACCGCATCCCGACCTGGGACGTGCTGAACAAGTTCCCGTCCGACTACAAGGTCATCGTCGTCGGCGACGCCACGATGAGCCCGTACGAGATCACCTATGCCGGCGGCTCGGTGGAGCACTGGAACGAAGAGGCCGGCGGCATCTGGCTGCAGCGTTTCGTGCAGCGCTTCCCGAACCTTGTCTGGCTGAATCCGGTCAAGGAAGGCGCGTGGGACTATACCGGCTCGATCAAGCTGATCCGCGAACTGATCGGTGACCATCGCATGTTCGAGCTGACGCTTGGCGGCCTCGACGAAGCGATGAAAGAACTCGGGCGCTAGCTTTGCTGCCCCGGCGGCATGCCCTCTAGTCTGTTCAAAACAAGAGCAGACAGGGAAAAGCGGACATGGCGCGAATCGAAGCAAACGGTATCGAGATCGAATATGAAGAGACCGGGTCGCCCAATGACCCGCTAATGCTGCTCGTCTCCGGCTTTTCCAGCCAGATGACATCATGGCCGGACAGTTTCCGGCGCGGGCTTGCCGATGCCGGTCGCCGCGTCATTGTCTTCGACAATCGCGATATCGGCCTATCCACGGAACTGGCCGGACAGGCCGCACCATCGCCGCGTGACATTGTGAAGGGCATTGCTGCGGGCAAGCCCATGCACGAAGCCGTCCCCTACCTGCTGAACGACATGGCCGTCGATGCCGCCGCGCTGGTCGAGGCGCTCGGCGCGAAAAACGCGGACGTGCTCGGCGTTTCCATGGGCGGCATGATCGTTCAGCTGATGGCGCTCAACCATCCCGAACGGGTCCGCGCCCTCATTCCGGTTATGACCACATCGGGCGACCCGTCACTGCCACCGTCAACGCCGGAGGCCACTGCGGCCCTGACCGCCGTGCCGGAGAACCGGACGCCGGACGCCGTGGCAGACCTGGCCGTAAAGGGGCGGGCGGCCTATGGCTCGCACCCGGACATTCGCACGCCCGACGATGAAATCCGCGCCGCCGCCATCGCCGCGATGGTTCGGTCCGACCGACCTGAAGGCGTTGCCCGCCAATACGCCGCCATTCTCGCCCAGCCGCGCTGGCATCAGCGCCTCGGATCCATCACCCACCCGACCCTCGTCCTGCATGGCGCCGTGGACACATTGATCCGCCCCGCTGCCGGACAGGATATCGCGCGCCGTATCCCCGGCGCCGATATCGAGGTGATCGAGAAATGGGGCCATGACCTGCCGGACAGGATGGTTCCGACCCTGCTCGACCGGATCGCGCCTTTCCTCGGGCAGCACGCGCCTGATGGTGCCTTCTGATGAGCACAACCGGCACCGTCCTGGCCCGGCAGGAAGCCGATGTTCTGATCGTGACGATCAACCGTCCCACCCGGCGCAATGCCGTCGACCGGGAGGCGGCCGCTGCCCTTTATGAGGCGTTCAAGGCCTTCGACGCGGACGACAGCCTGTCGGTCGCCATCCTGACCGGCGCCGAGGGCAATTTCTGTGCGGGCGCAGACCTTCAGGCCGTCGCTGCCGGCAAGGGCAACCCGGTGCGCCCGGACGGCGATATGGGGCCGATGGGCCCGACGCGGCTCGAACTCTCAAAACCGGTCATCGCAGCGGTGGAAGGCTATGCCGTGGCCGGTGGGCTGGAACTGGCGCTCTGGTGCGACCTGCGCGTCGCGTCGGACTCGGCCCGGTTCGGCGTGTTCTGCCGCCGCTTCGGCGTGCCGCTGATCGATGGCGGCACGATCCGCCTGCCCCGCCTGATTGGCGCCTCGCGCGCCATGGACCTGGTCCTGACCGGTCGCGAAGTCGGGCCGGACGAGGCGCTTGCCATCGGCCTTTCCAATTATGCAGCCCCCGCAGGCACGGCCCTGGACCGCGCCATCCAGCTCGCCAATGACATAGCCGCCATCCCGCAAACCTGCCTGCGTGCCGACCGCCTGTCGGCGATGCGCCAGTGGAGCCTCGACATGGACGCCGCTCTGAAGGCGGAAGTCGAAGGCGGCCTCAACATGCTGAAATCCGGCGAGACGCTGAAGGGCGCCACCGCCTTCACAAAGGGCAAGGGCCGTCACGGCAGCTTCTGACGATCAGGCCGGATGCAGGCGGAACCAGTCATCCCGCGTCATTTCCCACACCAGCGAGGCACGGGTCGTGCCGTCAGGGCGGGTGCTCTCCACCTCGCCTTTCCGCGCGAATCCCAGCCCGTCCAGCATGCGCTGGGTTGCCGTGTTCTCGCGGCTCGCCGTCTCGCAGATCAGGTCGAGATGCAATGAATCGAACATCCATGTGAAGCTCTCTGCCGCGCCGCGCGTGCCTCGGCCCTGACGATGCTGCGACGGGTGCAGGGCGCCGCCCAGTTCGCCCGCCGCCCATTCGGGCCAGACCTGGATATCGCTGTAACCGAGAATTCTGCCCTCGCCGTCGTCGCGCACGAACAGCAGGCCCTCGCCGGCCGCGCGCTGGGCAAGGTGATCCTCGATGAAGGCCAGCACGTTCGCTTCGGTCAGGGGGCGCGGCAGGGAATAGATCGGCGCGTGCACGGCCGGGTCCGACAGGAAGACGAGGAAAGCGGACGCGTCGTCAGCCTGCGCCAGGCGCGAGGCCTCTGGCCCGCCGCCAAGATGTGTCGTGGCGCGCACAGAATCACGGATCTCTGCAATCCGTGACGCCGGAACATCCATTCGCGTGACCGGTATGCCGTCTGCCATGGCCTGATGCCTCTCCTGCAATGCTGCGCGGTATTTCTGGTGCGCCGCCCGGGTGCCGTCAAAGTGACTGCCCATCGGAATTGGCTCAAGCCTGACCCGGCGCGATTGACCTTTACCACATTCCCTCCCAAAGCGTGAACATGACCGACACCCCTGCCCTCCGCAAACACGGCAAGAACGCGTTCCTCTTCGTTCTGGTAACCGTTGCCATCGACATGCTGGCCTTCGGCCTGATCATTCCGGTCATTCCGAGCCTGATCCAGGACATGATGCATGTGCCGCCGGAAGACGCCACGCTCTGGCTCGGCCTGCTGGCCGCCACCTACGCGCTGATGAACTTCCTGTTCGGACCGACCGTCGGGGCCCTGTCGGACCATTTCGGACGCCGTCTCGTCCTCCTCGTCTCCATTGGCACGCTCGCCATCGATTTCATCATCATGGGATTTGCCGGATCGATCTGGCTGCTCTTCATCGGGCGGGCCCTGTCCGGCATTTCCGGCGCAACCTATTCAACCGCCAATGCCTATATTGCCGATGTGACTGAGCCCAAGGACCGGGGCCGCGCCTTCGGAATGATCGGCGCCGCGTTCGGATTCGGCTTCGTGTTCGGACCGGTTATCGGCGGCTTCCTTGGCGAGATAAGCCCGCGGGCCCCTTTCTTCGCCGCTGCGGGCCTCGCTGCCGTGAATTTCTGCTATGGCTTCTTCGTCCTGCCGGAATCGCTGGACAAGGCGCACCGTCGTCCATTCGCATTCAAGCGCGCCAATCCGTTCGGCGCCGCCAAGCACTTTTCCAAGCTGCCCCAGGTTTCATGGTTCCTGCTGGCCGCCGGCATTTACTTTCTCGCGCATACTGTCTTCCCGGCGACCTGGTCGGTGCATGGCGAAATCCGCTATGACTGGAGTCCCAAGGAGATCGGCTTCTCGCTTGGCCTGGTCGGCGTCGGTGCCGCCGTCGTGCAGGCCGGACTCATGGGGCTGATCCTGAACCGGATCGGCACCGTGCGCACCGCCTTGCTGGGCATGTCAGTCAGCGTGATCTGCCTGTTCGCCTATGCCTTCGCCGGTCAGGCCTGGATCGTCTATGCGATTATCCCGATCGGCGCGCTGGGCGGTGTGACGGGTCCGGCGATCAATTCGCTGATGTCGACCCTGACGCCGCGCAATGCGCAGGGCGAGTTGCAGGGGGCGAGTTCGAGCCTCAATTCCCTGGCAATGATCGTCGGTCCGCTCGCGATGAATGGCATACTCTACTACTTCACGCATGACAGCGCGCCGTTTCATTTTGGCGGCGCGGCCTTCCTCCTGTCAGCGCTGCTGACCCTGCTCGCCATCGTGCCGTTCATGCGCGGGGTCCGCGAAAACAGGGACGCCCTCCCGGCGGCAGCGGAATAGAAAAGGCGACCCGGCGGAGGCCGGATCGCCAGGTATTTGATTAAAATCGTGTCAGAGCGCGAAGGCGCTAGCCTTTGTTCTTCATCACCATGCCGGCGATCACGCCGAGCACACCACCACCAACGCCGCCTTCGAGCAGGCTGTTGACGATGTTCATGGGCGAAGTCGCCCCGGCTGCGGCGTCACCCAGCACTTGTATTCCGGCTGCATCAAGGCCGAAATGCGCGCCGAGGCCACCGATGATGCCGCCGACGATTCCGCCGGTGCCACTGCCACCGGTCAGCTTCGCAATGATTGGACCGAGCACCGTGCCACCGACGGCGCTCAGAATGAGCGGTAGATATTGTTCCATAGATTTGCCCTCCCATGGGTCTTGGTTGAGGGCTCTTGTCGGCCCTTCAGTGCTCAGACAACCGCGTTTTCCCGGGCAGGTCCAGTCGTTTTGACACGGGGGCAGGTGTTGCAACTTGGGCGGCACACGGGCAAACAGCGCCGAGATGATCCATCAGCGCCCTGCTCTTTTCCTCGACCGCGACGGCGTGATCAACGTCGACAAGGGCTATGTCAGCCGGGTTTCCGACTTTGAATGGATCGACGGTGCGATTGAGACAATTGCAACCTTCAAGGCCCGCGGCTGGTTCGTTTTCGTAATCACCAACCAGTCCGGAATCGCACGTGACTATTACAGTGAACACGACATGCACGTGTTGCATGACTGGATGCTGGGCGAGCTCCGCGCAAAGGGCACCACCGTCGACCGCATCTACTATTGCCCATACCACGAGGAAGGCGAAAATCCGCGCTACCGGCGCGACAGTTTCGACCGCAAGCCAAAGCCCGGCATGCTGCTGAAGGCCATGGCCGACTTCCCCGTGAAGCGAGAGTCGAGTTTCCTGATCGGCGACAAGCAAGCCGATATCGAGGCGGCCCGCGCTGCCGGCGTGGCAGGCTTCCTGTTCAAGGGCGGTGACCTGTCGCAATTTGCCGAATGGACGCTCGCCAGCTTCGAGGAAGGCAATCGCGGATGAAAACGATCGGCATCATCGGCGGTATGGGCCCGGCCTCGACGGTCATCTATTACGAAACGCTATGCGAACTCGCGCGCGCCCGATCAGGCGGCAATGCCAGCGCCCGCGTGATGATCGACGCGCTCGATTTCGGTCATGTGCAGGCGCTGCAACAGTCCGGCGCCTGGGATGAAGCAGGCCGCGAACTTGCCGAAGCCGGCAAGCGACTGGAACAGGCAGGCGCCGGACTGGTCCTGCTCGCCACGAATACGATGCACAAGGTGGCCGCGCCCCTGCAGCAGGCCCTGACGGTTCCTTTCCTGCACATCATCGACACCACCGCCGCCCGCCTCAGCGCCGACGGGCGCCGGGCCCCGGCCCTGCTCGGCACCCGCTACACGATGGAAGAGCCCTTCTATCCGGACTATCTCGCCAACGCGTTCGGCGCGCCGCCCATGGTGCCCGAACCGGCCGAGCGAGATGATATTCACCGCATCATTTTCGACGATCTCGTGAAGGGCATCGTCACGCCGGAAACGACGCGCCGATATATCGAGATCACGCAGGCGCTCGCCGCGCGCGGCGCCGACAGCGTGATCCTCGGCTGTACGGAAATCGGGCTTGTCCTGAACGCGGCCAACAGCCCCCTGCCCGTCTACGACACCGCCCGCATCCATTGCGAGGCTGCGATGGACCTCGCCTGCGCCTAGACCGATCCGAGCGTTCGTCCTTCGGCTTCACTCAGGATGAGCCTCCCTGACACAATCAGGCTGGCTTCAGCGTCTTCGGGTCGATCCCGCCCATCCGGCACACTTCCTTCCACTCAGACGCCAGTACAGGCTGGACCGACAGGCGGAAGGATTTGACCAGGCTCATCTCGGCCAGCTTCGGATTGGCCTTGACGTCTTTCAGCGTCACCGGCTTGGGCATGTCGGCAAGCGCGCGGATGTGCACGCAGTCCCAGCGAGGCTCATCGGTCGTCGAATCCGGCGCGCTGAGCGCGCTGACTTCGCAAATGCCAACCACTTCCAGCCCCTTGTTGGAATGGTAGAAGAACACCTGGTCGCCCAGCTTCATGTCGCGCATGAAATTGCGCGCCGTGTAGTTGCGAATGCCGGACCATTCCTCGCCCGCCTTGCCTTTCGCCTTCTGCTGCTCCCAGCTCCAGGCATCGGGTTCGGATTTCATCAGCCAGTAATTCATGTCGGTCTCCGGTGTGTCCGTGTCCGGGCCTGATCTAGGCGGCGCCGCGCCATTCGTCCACCCGGGCGGGCCTCAGGCAAGCTCAGCCAAGGCCGCGCGCACCAGCCGCTCATAGGCAGGCCAGCCCTTGTAGTCGCGCAGCGCAGGGTCGATGCCGCTCCATGCCGCCTCGAACGCGCGGACATGACCGGCGTCCGGCAAGGCGGCAGCCAACGGGTCGATACAGGTGCGGATCGTGAACACGACGGCGCCCGTCTCCGGCAGTTTCGAGATCGTCTGGCGTTCGACCCGGAAATGCAGCAAGTCCAGCGCGGCCGCGTCCGGCGCCGCCCGCGCCATCGCCTTCAGCGGTTCGCTGCTCGGCGTGAAGCGCTCAGGGCCCGCCTGGACAGTCCAGTTGAACCGTTCCAGCACCGTCCCGGCAGCAAGGCCGTCAAACATGCGCGAAATGCGCGCGACGAGGCCCGGATTGGCACCAGGCACCGTTGTGTGCAATCCGGCCAGCGGCTGGCCGATCTTGTCCGCCAGCGACCAGAAGGTCGGCGCGACCAGGCTGGCCGCCCGCAGCACCCATCGGCCCGCGTCGTCCGGCAGGAGGAGACAAAGATCATCGGAGACACGCGCGGCAGCCTGTTCGAGCGGGCTGCGCCAGTCCGGCGCGCCGGGGCCTGCGACGGCCAAGACGGCGTCTGCTGTCTCGCCGATGGCATCCGGAATACCGGTATCGGCAAATACCTGCGCGCGATGCGTGCGCATCAGGACGGTCTTTTCGGGCAGCCAGGCCGTTGCTTCGGAATCTGGTGCCAGCCACATGCCTGGATCGATCGGCTTCAGGCCGGGCGCAAGGCTTGGCGGTCCTGCGAGATAAGGCAGGTAGGGCGGTGTCCGCATGTTCGTCAGGCCGCGCGGGCGGCGCCCCAGCTGACAAAGCCCGCCACGCGTGGTGTCGATGGCAGGTACATGGTTTCGGCATCTTCCAGCGTGAAACCGGCTTCCGTGAACATCGCCGCCACGTCACGGGTCAGGTGGCAGCCCCCGGCCAGGGGTTTCCAGACCGGTTCGATCCGGCGCTGCCATTTGGCGACGCCTTGATCCGGCGCCAGTCCGTGTTCGGAAAACAGGACCCGCCCGCCGGGCTTCAACACGCGCCGCGTCTCGGCCAGTGCCGACTTCCAGTCCGGGATCGTGCACAGCACGAACGTGATCACCGCCGTGTCGATGGAATCGTCGTCCAGCGGAATGGCTTCGGCGCCTGCCTCGAGGAATTCGATCTGGTTGCCGAAGCCGAGCGTACCCGCCTCGCGGCGCGCCTTGACCAGCATGCCGGGAGAAGGCTCGAGCGCAAACAGGCGATCGACCTTGCCCGCATCATACATGGCGAAATTCGTGCCCGACCCGCAGCCGAGTTCCAGCACGCGGCCCTCCGCCTTCGGAACAACTTTCTCCCGCTGCTTCATGATCGGCTTGGAGCCACAGGCACACGCGATCAGGTTCGGCACAACATAGCGTTCCCAGGGGTTCATTTCTGGCCACCGTTCGTCGACTGGAAGCCCGGATAGGCGCCCTTCTGGATCAGGGTCTTCGTGGCCTCGGTTGGCCGGGCGACAAGCGCGTCCTGCGTGATGTTGACATCATATTCGAAGCCGTCACCCATGGGCTGGTACGTGGCCGAGCCATATTGCGCATCAATGCCGAAACGCTTGCCTTCCTTTTCGGCCAGCGCGTGCACGTCGAGCCCCGGGTTCTGCGACAGCGCAATGCCATTGGTCTGGGCGTCGGTTACCGCGTCAGAGGAGAACCGGCGCGCATCGCGGCCTTCGAGATATTCCAGCCGGTAGATCGAATCATAGCCGAGCATGTTGGCGACTGGCAGGAACTTGATGACCTGGGCGCCGATCTCGAACTGGTCGCCGCGCAGGATCGGCTGCGCGCCTGTCGCCTCCAGCAGTTTCTGGCCGTCCGAGAAGGTTACATCAACATGGTAGGTGCCAGGTGAACCGTCCACGGCGGCGAACTTGATGTGCGCGACGTCGCGCTCAAAGGTCAGGCGTTTGTAGGTTTGCAGGTTGAGGCCCGCAAACGCCACGATCCCGGCTAGCCCCAGGAATCCGACGCCAAACAACAGGCGCGAGCCACCGGAGACCGGTTTCAGTTTCGCGAGCTTCCCGAAGCCGGCAAACAGCAGCATCAGGCCAATCACGCCTGCCACGGCTGGTAAAATCCACCAGATCAATCCCATCCCACGTCTCCCTGTTCTTGTTCGTGCCACCCACCCGCTGGCATCCATCATCAACTCTGACCTATATCAGCCCCAAGGCAAGAGTTCAGCAAGCTTGTTCAGTCCGACTGCCTGGCGCGCCATTTACGCAGGATGAACGGTCAGGGCACCCACGGCGTTCCATGCGACATAGGCCGCAACGACGAGGATCATCACGGCGAAGGCCGACCGCGCCACACGAACCCTGCCCGACAGCGCACGGGAAATCGCGATGCCGACCAGGCCGCCCGCCGCACCGCCAACCAGCAGGAGCACGACAAGCCGCCCATCGACCATGCCGGACAAGGCATAATTGGCCGACGTCGCGGCACCGAACAGGGCGACCGACACGAGCGAAGAGGCGGTGGCGTTCGACATCGTCATTCCGGCCGCCAGCATCAGGCCTGGCACGATCAGGAATCCGCCGCCAATGCCGAAGAAACCGGCGGCCATGCCCACGACGAGGCCTAGCGGCGCGATGCGCATCGTGATCGATGGCGTCAGGTGCACATCCGGGTCTCCCGCAAAAGCCGGCTTGCGGAACATTGACAGCGCGATGGCGGCCATGGCGATGGAAAAGGCCAGCAATAGCTGGCTGCCATCAATCTGTTTTGCGATCGTCGACCCGATGATCGACCCGGCAAAGCCGGACAGGGCAAAAACAATCGCGCACGGCCATTTCACTGTGCCGCCGCGCCAGTGCCCGATCAGGCTGAACAGCGCGATGGCGGCCACTGCGGCCGCCGATGTACCAATCGCCATGTGCGGGTCCGTGACACCGACAACATAGAGCAGGAGCGGCGCGGCCAAAACCGAACCGCCGCCGCCAAACGTTCCAAGAAACACGCCTATGATCGCCCCGCTCGCAATCGCAGCAAGAATCACAAGAGGTGTGAGTTCCATCATTTCCCGGACCTTTTTGTCGGGCGTGTCCATGGCTTGGGCGACTTGCGCCCTGCCCGCGCTGCGCTGGCCGTGTCGCCATCCAGAACAAATGGACATGCCGCAAAACAATCCTTCGACCCGGCCGCTTCTTGCGCCTCGGCCAGGAGTTCCGGGCAATAGATCGCCGCCAGCGTCGTGATCACGCGGTTCGCCGCCGGGTCGGCAATCGAATAGAAAATAGACTGGCCCTGCCGGCGCGTGCGCACGAGGCCTTCCTGACGTAGCACGCCAAGATGCTGTGACAGCGAGGATTGCGACAGGGCGGTACCCTCGCGCAATTCGCCGACCGACATTTCCGTGTCGCCAAGGCGGCAGAGGATCATCAGCCGGTGTGGATTGGCCATGCTGCGCAGCAGGCCCGCCGCTTCGGAAGCCTTGTTCTTGAACTGGTCGGGGTCGAGAAGTGAAGCAATCATGAGGTTAATATATTATGTCTTGTTAAATTAGCAATCTCTAATATATGAAGAGGGAAAGGAATCTCCCATGCCCCAGATCAAAGCCTTCTTCGACGACAAGACATCGACGGTGACCTATCTCGTGTGGGATCCGGCAACCCGTGAAGCGGCGATCATCGATCCCGTGCTCTACTATGAACCGCATGCCGCGCGCCTCACGACGGCGTCCGTAGATGCGATCCTGGATACAGCGCGCGATCTCGGCCTCAAGGTCGTCTGGGCGCTCGACACGCACGCCCATGCCGACCATCTCTCGGCCACCCACCACATCCACGAAGTCACTGGCGCCAGAGTCGGCATCGGTGCCCGCATCACCGAAGTGCAGCGGGTCTTTTCGTCCATGTTCCACGCAACAGATGTCTGCCCGAATGGCGGCGCCTTCGATTCCCTGTTCAAGGATGGTGAGTCGTTCCCGCTTGGCGAGCTGACCGTGAAGGTCATGCACACGCCGGGACACACACCCGCCTGTGTCACCTATGTCATCAATGATGCCGCCTTTGTCGGCGACACGCTTTTCATGCCGGACTATGGCACAGCCCGGGCCGACTTTCCGGGCGGCGATGCGGCGACGCTCTACCGCTCGATCCACCGTATCCTCGACCTGCCAACGGAAACCCGCATCTTTGTCGGCCATGACTACCTGCCTGCGGGGCGCGACCATCCGGCTTGGGAAACCACGGTCTCCGAACAACGCGCGGCGAACGTCCATGTCCATGAAGGTGTCGGCGAAGACGCTTTCGTGACCATGCGCAAATCCCGTGACGCGACGCTGGGTGCCCCGCGCCTGATCCTGCCATCCCTCCAGGTCAATATCCGCGGCGGCGCGATGCCCCCGCCGGAAGACGACGGGCAGGTTTATCTCAAGATTCCAATCAACCGGCTGGGCGTCTGACGTTGCGCGAAGGCAGGGCTAAACCCCCTGCCCTTCGCCGCCAAAGCCTGATAACGGGCTGGCATGGCTTTTCGTGATTTCCTGCTCCTGTTTGCCGTCTGCCTCGTCTGGGGACTCAACATTGTTCTGACCCGCTGGGTCGTCGCGGATGTCGGCGTGCCGCCCCTGTTCTTTGCCGCCGTGCGTTTTACCGGTGTGGCGCTATTCCTGATTCCGTTCCTGAAGCCGAAACCCGCCGATCTCAAAATGCTGTTCATCATCGCGTTGCTGATCGGCTCCCTGAATTTCGCCCTCCTGTTCATGGGCTTGCAGCAAGCCGAAGCCTCGGCCGCTGCCGTCACCGGCCAGCTCGGCGTACCGATCTCGACGCTGATGAGCATGGCCTTCCTGGGTGAAACCATTGGCTGGCGCCGCGGGCTGGGCATCATGCTCGCCTTTGCTGGTGTGGTTCTGATCGCGGTCGACCCGGGCAGTTTCGGCGTTTCGGTCGGCCTGCTCTATATCGTCGCTTCGGCCTTTATCGGTTCAGCCGGCGGCATCCTGATGAAGCGCATGTCGCCGATCAGCGGGATGCAGATGCAGGCCTGGGTCGGCCTGTTCAGCTTCCTGCCCCTGTTCATCGTCTCCGGCCTGTTCGAAAACAACCAGCTGGAGCGCTACCTCGCTGGCGGCTGGCCGGTCTGGCTCGCCAGCCTGTTCGCGATTGTCGGCGTGTCGATCTTCGGACACGGCGCCTTCTACACGCTGATCAAGAAATATGACGTCTCGCTATTGTCACCGCTCACATTGATGACCCCGATCTGGGGCGTCATCTTCGGGATCGTCCTGCTCAACGAGCCGATCACCGCGCGGCTCGTACTCGGCTCGGTGATCTCGCTGACCGGCGTGTTCGTGATAGCCGTCCGGCCGAACTATCGCATGCCCGAGGCGGCCCTCGGCAAGAAGATCGGCCCCGGAGACAGCTGATGCAGGTCGATCTTGCACCCAGCCCAAATTTCAACGACCGCAAGCACGCGGTCGACATGCTGGTCCTGCACTATACCGGCATGGACAGCGCCGATGCAGCCCTCGCCCGCATGCGCGATCCGGCATCGGAAGTCTCGGCCCATTACATGGTCTGGGAGGATGGCCGCATCACCCAGCTCGTGGGTGAGGACAAGCGCGCCTGGCACGCCGGTGTCTCCAGCTGGCAGGGCGACAACGACCTGAACTCGCGCTCCATCGGCGTGGAAATCGTCAATGGTGGCCATGACGTGCCCCTGGCTGTTGGCAGCCTTCCCCCGTACCCGGACGCCCAGATCGACGCCGTCATTACCCTCTGTCACAGCATCCTTGCCAATCATGGTATCCCCCAGGCCCGCATCGTGGCCCATTCCGACATTGCCCCGGCCCGCAAGACCGATCCGGGCGAACATTTCCCGTGGGCGCGCCTGGCGGCGTCGGGCATCGGCCTCTGGCCGACTGCCGCAAACAATCAGGAATCGGACACCCCCTTGCGCGCCGGTGACCGTGGCGAAGCGGTCAGCAGCCTGCAGGAAGACCTGACGGCCATCGGGTATGGCTTGTCCGTTACAGGCACCTACGATGATGCGACCGGACTGACAGTGCTGGCTTTCCAGCGTCGCTGGCGTCCCGGCCACCTCTCAGGTGAGGCAGATTTCCAGACACGCCACCTGATCCGAAGCGTGCGGGACCTAAGCGGACGATAAGGGCTGGACGTCTAGGCCAATACGTCGGTGTCCGCGTCATCCTCTTCCGAGGCGAGCCCCTCCTCGGGTATACGACTGGCCCATTCTGCAGCCAGCGCCGCGCCAAGCAGGAGCGACGCGACCGATACCGACAGCCAGATGAATCCGAGAATGACCGAGGCGAGCGCGCCATAGAATGAGTCGAGCGGCGAGAACTTGAGATAGATGTGGAACGCCCATGTCGCCCCCATCCACGCCAGCGCCCCCGCGGCCGCCCCCGCCGCCTTGGCCCGGTGGCCCCGGATGCGCCCATGCAGCGACAGCGCAATGATCATGTAGAAGAACGCAAAGCAGGCAATGCCCTTCCCGAGCCAGAGCTGGGACGCAATATCGGACAGGCGCTGGGCGACATCAAACGCCACAAAGCCCTGATGCTCGGTGATGAACGAGGCCATCAATTGCAGCGCGCCAAGAATCCAGACCAGCAGGATCAGCAGCGCCGTCATCAGGATCGACACGCCATTGAACCTTATGATCTTGCTGCGCCGTTCGCTGCCTGTAACCATGCGGATGCCGGTGATCGCCGCCTTCGCGCCGGAACTGGCCGTGTAGAACACCACGATGAACGCGCCCAGAGCCTGCAGGGTCAGGCTGCGCTTGGTCGCCCCGCGGATCGTATCAAGGTCTGCCTTCGACAAGGGCGCCACGGCAGACACCAGAACCTGGTCGATCGTGTCGGACAACTGTCGGCTGATATCGGCCGGTAGCAGCGCGAACAGCAGGGTCACCGTCAGGTAGATCAGCGGGAAGATTGAGAACAGCGCATAGAAGGAAATGCCGCCTGTGACGATCCTCACTTCGGGCTTCGACAGGCGCACCATGGCATCCCATAGAGGGATCAGCAGCCAATGCTTGATGATCTGCGGCACCGGCAGTCGGTTGATCAGGTTGCGCATACAGCCTCCGGGAGGAATCGATCAGGCTTTGTGCCAGCGCCAGTGTGCGCTATATGTAATCCAATGACCAGACGGCCGGGCAATCGCTGGTGGTGGGGTAACCTGCCATTGGAGGAAAGTCCGGGCTCCAGGGAGACAAGGCGGCGGATAATGTCCGCCCGGCGCGAGCCGAGGGAAAGTGCCACAGAGAGCAGACCGCCTCCCGCTTCGGCAGGAGGTAAGGGTGAAAGGGTGGGGTAAGAGCCCACCGCGGGGCTGGTAACAGTCCCGGCAAGGTAAACCCCGCCTGGAGCAAGACCAAGTAGGGGGCGCATATGGGATGTCTTCAGCCCGCGCCCCGGGTGTGTCGCGAGAGGCAGGCTGTGAGGCCTGTCGCAGAGGAATGGTTGCCGAACCGATGTCCCGAGAGGGCACGGGGAACAGAACCCGGCTTACAGGCCGTCTGGTCATATATTTTCAGGAGACGCACAAACGCTTGTGCCCTCCTCGCATCCCCGACAAAGTAAACAGTCGAGTGGGGGACAACATGACATTACGGAGATCGCTGAATACCGGCCTTATAGTCGGAACGGTTATGTTTGTGGCAGCGTGCGCCGGAACGCCGGTTGCCGCCCCATCGGCGTCAGTGGCCAAAGGCTACATCCTTGCGGAGGTCGAAGTCACAAACCCCGAACCCTACAAGGAATACCTCGCGGTCGTGACCCCCATGGTCGCGCGCTTCGGCGGCGCTTACATCGTGCGCGGTGGAAAGACCACGACACCCGAGGGGGCTGCGCCCAAAGGTCGTATGGTCGTGATCGAGTTTCCAAGCTTCGAGGCAGCCGAAGCTTTTTACAACGCGCCGGCGTACCAGGCGGTCATTGCCAAGCGCACGGCCAATGCAAATTCGCGGCTGATCATCGCCGAGGGGACCAATCCTTAGGTCTTACCCTTCCCAGCATACCTGTCGGTTGCACGGATCAGCTGGTCGAGGATGCCGGGTTCGGAAAAGGCGTGGCCTGCCCCTTCGATCAGGTGGAAGTCCGCCTTCGGCCAGGCCTTGTGCAGCGCCCAGGCAAACCGCGCCGGGCACGGCATGTCATAACGGCCATGAACAATCGTACCCGGAATATCCTTCAGGCGCGACGCATCGCGCAGCAGCTGGTTCTCGTCCAGCCAGCCCTTGTGGGTAAAATAATGGTTCTCGATCCGCGCGAAGGCGAGCGCGAACTCATCCTCGCCGAACACGTCACTGGTCGACGGCTCAGGCAACAGCGTGATCGTCTGGCCTTCCCACTGGCTCCACGCCAGCGCCGCTTCGATCTGTACCGCCCGATCATCGCTCGTCAGGCGTCTGCGATAGGCCGCCATCATGTCACCGCGCTCGGCCTCGGGGATCGGCGCGAGGAAGCGCTCCCACTTGTCCGGGAAGAGTTCCGACACACCGAACTGGTAATACCAGTCCATCTCGGCCCTGGTCAGAAGATAGATGCCGCGCAACACCAGTTCGCTCACGCGTTCGGGATGCGCCTCGGCATAGGCCAGCGCCAGCGTCGAGCCCCACGAGCCGCCGAACACCTGCCACTGGTCCACACCCATCATCTCGCGCAGGCGCTCGATATCGGCCACCAGGTGCCAGGTCGTGTTCGCGTCGATCGAGGCGTGTGGCGTGGACTTGCCGCAACCACGCTGGTCGAACAGCATCACGTCATAGAGCTTCGGATCGAACAGCCGCCGGTGACTGGGCGAAAAGCCCCCGCCCGGCCCGCCATGCAGGAACACGACAGGTTTCGCGCCCCGGGTGCCTGACCGCTCCCAATAGATTGTGTGGCCATCAACGACATCGAGATACCCGGACTCATAGGCCTCGATTTCGGGATAGAATGTTCTCAGCTCAGTCATGGCGGCGGCCTTTACAGGACAAGGTGGAAGAACTGGTTGAAGTCGCTTTTCTCATAGTCGCCAAACGCGCCGCCCTCAACGAAACCATAACGCCGGTAGAGAGTCAGCGCCGCATCGAAGGCCGGACCACTACCTGTCTCAAGACTGAGACGGTGATAGGTCCGCGCCCGCGCCTCAGCGATGATGTGCTCCAGCAGGCGTGCGGCGACACCCTTGCGCAGATGCGCTGCATCGGTCCGCATCGACTTGATCTCACCGCCTCCATCGCCCAGCGCCTTCAACGCGCCCATGCCAAGCAGCATCTCGCCGTCCCAGGCTGTATAAAAACTCAGGCCAGGCGATTTCAGGCCTGACAGGTCGAGGGCGAACACATTGCCCGGCGGCGAGTTCGCATGCATGCCGTCGAGGTGCACCCGCACCAGGTCCAGCACCCGCGCATCCTCGAGATCACCGGGAACGATCTGCATGGGCCCGCCTCAGCTGCCGGCGCGCATTTCGGCGATGAAGGCATCCGCCTCGGCAATGGCCCGCTCCATCTCGGCAATCAGGTCGGCCACATCGGCTTCAAGGTCTGCCGTCCCGGCGCCCAGCGAGGCAATCGCGCGGGCGTTCAGGTTGTGCTTCAGGTACAGGACGCGGTCATGGAACACGGCCAGCACCGGGTCCATCGAGGCGGCCGCCTTGTCCATCTTGGCGACCAGCGTGTCATAGCGCGCTTCGGTCGCCGCGAGTTGTTGGGCCGACGAACGCCTGAGGCTCGCATCGGAATACTCGGCCAATTCGGCATTCCATTCCCGGAACAGGTCGCGCGCAACGCCCTTCACTTCCTTGATGCGGGCGCGCACCTTGTCCGCCTTGTCCTCTGACCGGTCATAGGTGTCAGACAGGGTGTCATAGGTCGCCTCCAGCTCGCCCCCATCGACACTGACCACCGCCCGGAAGGCCTCGAGCGCATTCGCGAACTCGACCTTCGCATTCTCCTGGCTGACGGCGGCATCGGTCACACGCTGCACCAGCAGGTCACGTTTCTCGAATCCGATCTGCTCCATCGCGCCGTAATAGGTCGAGGCACAGCCTGCCAGTGTCGAGGTCGCCAGGAGCGCGCCGATCAGGCCCGCGCGGAAGAGTGTCGTCATGATCGAATCCCCTTTGTTCCCGTCCAGTCTTGCCGCGCACCGGCGGCCGGGTCCAGACGCAACCGCAACACGCAACAGGATGGCAGCAGGCGAATTTTCCGCGCCTGCTCCAAAAAAGTGTGGAACCTGCGCCGCCGACCCTGCCGAAGTCCGGGTGCCATCGCCTGTGGGGAAACGGCTGATCTGTAGTGCCTATTCTGGTTTGCAAGTGGGGAGAAAAACCGTATGGTTAACCTGAGGCCGGGATTTGATCGGGGGGTCACCCAGCTCTATCGGGAGCTGGACATGGCGCGACCTGAAGGGGTACGCAACCACGATTTTGAACAGAAGCGCAACGCGCTCGTTGAAGCGTTGACCCGTTTTGCTGTCACAGCGGAACTTCGCCGTCCATCGCTGCGCCAGTTCGCTAAAGCGGTCGACACGTCGGAACCCACGCTCCGCCACTATTTCAAGGATCGGAAGGGCGTCGTCGTCGCCATCCTTGCACATATGGGCAAGATCGGACGCTCAATCCGTGATGGCATCGCAGCACCATCCGACAGCATTTCAAGCGCGGTCAAAGACTATTACCTTATCGCAACTCCAGGGCCCCAGTTCGAATTGTACATGCGTGCTCATGCGTTCGGGCTGATCGAAGGGATCGCCGACGGCACTGCGGGCAAGGCCTACCTCAAATACATGCTGGAGCCAGCCCTCTCCACGATCACCGAGAAATTGGCCGCGACACCCGGTTCTCCGAAGTCCGCGTTGGAGCTGCGCGCGGCCGCCTTCGCGATCCTGTCGCCCCTTATCCTCATGGGAATACATCAGACACTCCTCGGCGGCGCAGAGGAAGCGCCGGTCGATAACCAGGCGACTATCGCGCTGCTCCAGACCTGGCTCGGCGAAGCAATCTCGGAATGATCGCGAAAATCGGGTCCCAGACGACCTCCTGCAAGGCGATTCCGGCGAGTCGGGCACCCATAGCATTTTACCGGGATACCCAAAGGAGTTGAGTTTTTTCCGCCTGCGGCGACAAAATCCGTGCGTCACCTCCTCGGAAAAATTGGCTAAACTGTAGTAAATATTATAGGTTGCCAGATAGGGCAAAAGCCGTATGAATGAATTGAGAATGGTTCTTGTTGGGGGGCCATCCATTTCACCCGGGAGTTGACCATGCCGAGACCGGTAGGGGCGCGCAATCATGATTTCGAACAAAAACGTCTGGCGCTTGTCGATGCGCTGACGGATTTTGCGCTTACCGCAGACCTGCACCGCCCGTCATTGCGCCAGTTCGCCATCGCGGCCCAGGCGTCCGAGCCGACCCTCCGCCACTATTTCGACGACCGCCAGGGCGTCGTTTCGGCGATCCTCGAGAACATGGGAAACCGTGGCACATGGATCTGGGACCTGATCGCCCATCCTGCCACCAACCCGACCGAAGCGCTTGAGGAATACTACCGCGTCGCGGATACCGGCATGCAGTATGGCCAGTTCACTCGCGCCCACGCCTTCGGCCTGATCGAAGGCATCGCAGACGAAGTCGCCGGACGGGCCTATCTGAAATTCCTGCTCGAACCGGGCCTTGAATCGATCATTGCCAAGCTGAAGGGCACGCCGGGCGCCCCGCGAACCCGAGACGCGCTGCGCGCTGCCGCTTTCGCCGCGATGGCGCCGCTCCTGTTCATCTCGATCCACCAGACACTGCTCGGCGGCGCCGACGAAGCGCCGATCGACACCCAGGCGACAATCGAATACCTGCAGTCCTGGCTCGGCGGCGCCCTTAGCTCCTGACCGGGTCAGCCCATCGCAATTTCGACCGCCGCGATGTCGTCGTCGGTCGTTGACCATGAACACACGAACCGGTGGCAGCCCCCTGGCCAGGGATAGAACTTTGCCCCTGCTGCGGTGAGGCGCTCGGCCAGCCCCTCCGGCAGGCGCACGAATACCTCGTTCCCGTCCGGCTTGTAGGCAAGGTGCACGCCCGGCTGCGCGATCAGCGCCGCTGCCAGCCGCGTCGCCTTCGCATTGGCCCGCGCGGCGAGATCCAGCCACAGGCCACCATCCAGCATCGCTTCAGCCTGCGCCGCCAGGAAGCGCATCTTGGGCGGCATGTGGCCAGAGCGTTTCGCCCGCGCCTGCAATTCCCCCCATTTTTCCCGCGCCTTGCCGAACAGGATAACAAGCTCACAGCCCATCGCGCCCGTCTTGGTCAGGCCGAGTGTCAGCACGTCGACTCCGGCTTTCCAGCTCATCTCTGCCGGGCTTGCTCCGGTCTTCACCAGCGCGTTCGCCAGACGCGCGCCATCCAAGTGCACAGCCAGCCCGTGCCCATGCGCCAGCGCCGCGAAGCGGCGAACCTCGTCCACGCTATAGGCAAGGCCGCATTCGGAGAGATTGGTCAGCGACAGGACCTGCGCCGGCGTCTCGTGCACGAATCCCGGCTGGATCGCCGCAAGGGCCTCGCGCAAGGCCGCCTCGTCAATCCTGGCCCCCTTTCCCGGAAGGAGCGACAGCTTGCCGCCGCCAGAAAAGAACTCTGGCGCGCCGCGCTCATCGCGCTGGATATGCGCTTCTTCATGACAAAGAATGGCGCCCGTCGGCGGGCAGAAGCAGGACAGCGCCAATGCGTTGGACGCCGTGCCGGACGCCGTCATCCAGACATCGAAATCATCTGTCTCGAACACGTCTTTCAGCAGGAGGCGCACCCGCGCCGTCACACTGTCTGCGCCATAGCTCGGCTCCATGCCGGAATTCACGCGGGCAATCGCGGCCAGCACATTCGGATGGACGGGCGCAGACGTGTCGGACGAAAAATTCATGCTCCACCTTCGGGTTCAGCTTGTGTTTTTCAGGCCATCTCAGACCTGTGTGTCAGGCGTCTGCCACATCAGGTGCTGGCCGCCGTCCGCCGCTATCATCTGGCCGGTCACGCTGGAGGCGGCGATGAAATAGCGCAGCGCAAGCACGATCTCTTCCGGGCTCGACCCTTCGCCCGTCAGCGTCGCGCGTGTTTCGGCGGCGAATGTCGCTTCGGTCTGGTGAATGCTCTTCAGCGTTGGTCCCGGCCCGATCGCATTGACCCTCACATTCGGTGCCAGCGCCTGTGCCAGGGTCTGCGTCGCCTGCCAGAGCGCCGCCTTGGACAATGTATAGGTGAAGAATTCCGGCGTGAGTTTCCAGACGCGCTGGTCGATCAGGTTGACGATCAGCCCCTTCTCTCTGGCGGACAGGCCGTTGGCCATCTGCTGCGCCAGATGTACCGGCGCGCGCAGGTTGGTCTCGAAATGCGTGTCCCAGTCCTCGCGCGTATGGCCAGCCGCGCCGTCATCGGCGAACACGGACGCGGAATTGACCAGCAGGCTGACTGGCTGGCCCAGCGCCTCGCTGGCGCGTGCCAACAGTCCCGCCGTTTCCGTTTCATTGGACAGGTCAGCCTGCATCAGCGCTGCGCGGCCACCGGCTGCTTCAATCGCCGCCTTGGTCGCTTCGGCGCCGTCCTTCGAGGACCGGTAATGGACGGCCACGGCCCAGCCGTCCTGCCCCAGCGCTTCAGCCATCGCCTTGCCCAGCCGCGCACCCGCGCCGGTGACAAGCGCCGCGCCGGGCGTCATGTGCCTGCCGGCTGGAACAGGCCCAAAATATTGAAGCCGTTGATCAGCCCGTAAATATAGATCGCATACAGCAACAAGAGCAGTATCCCGACCAGGCGCCCGATCCGGGCCTTGGTCAGGATGAGTACAGCGATGATGGCCGCAGCCAGCGCCATCGCCCAATGGTCGTACTGGCGGAATGTCGGTGCCACGCCGAGCGGACCAAAGAAGGAGATGATCCCGCCGGCGCCCAGAATATTGAACACGTTCGACCCGAGGATATTGCCGATCGCCACGTCGCCGCGCCGGCGCAAGGCAGCCGCAACACTTGCGCCGATCTCCGGCATCGATGTGCCGACGGCGAGCAGGGTCAGGCCGATCCATTCCTGCGGCACATTGTAGAACTCGGCGACGCCAACGCCGCCTGCAATGATCAGCTGCGCGCCGAGGATCAGGCCGGCAATGCCCAGCGGCACATAGGCCAGCGCCCGGCCGACGGTGATGCCGGGCGTTTCGTCGAGAGGCACGCCAGGATCAATTCCCTGCGCCACGGCCCGGCGCGCCGCAAGGAACGTGTACCCGCAATAGCCAAACAGGATCAGGACGAAAAGCAGGCCGATTCCCGCGTGCAGCGGCATGATCGCCGTCAGGCCGATCCACAGCGCCGTTGCGATCAGCATCGCGCCGAGCGCCCGGCCCTGCCCGCTACCGCCGGCGACGAACGGGAAGATCAGCGCCGGAATGCCCAGGACGAGACAGACATTGGCAATGTTCGAGCCGACAATATTGCCCAGTGCGAGACCGGCGCGGCCCTCCAGGGCGGCATCCAGCGATACGATCATTTCCGGCGCCGAGGTGCCGAAACCAACGATAAAAATGCCGGCAATCAGGGGCGACACGCCGAGACGGTGCGCCAGCGCAACCGCCCCGTTGACGAGGAAATCCCCGGCGAAGGCCATGATGACAAGCCCCCCGACAAGGGCGGCGATCAGCGAAATGTCTGGCATTGCGCCTGTACGTCCCTAGTCGAGACGCTTGAATTCGATGAGGTTCAGGATGCCGAAGACCAGCACGATCGTGCCGATGGCAATCAGGGAGGGATGGATCATGACACCGTCTCGCTTTTTTTAGGGTCTGTTTCGTTTCTGGCCCCGTCCTTAGCGCGCGTTGTGGCGATTGGCGAGCCTCAATCGACACGTTACCATGCGCCATGGCCAACCTGCGCGCCCGTCTTTTCCAGTCCTATGCGCGCCTTCGCCGGCCGATGACGCTGGGCGTGCGCGCGGCTGTTGAAAACGCCGACGGGCAGGTTTTCCTCGTGCGCCACACCTATGTAAAAGGCTGGTACATGCCGGGCGGCGGCATCGAGCGCGGTGAACCGGCGATTGAGGCCTTGCGCCGCGAACTGGTCGAGGAAGGCGGCATCCGGCTGACCGGCACGCCCCTTCTCGTCGGCTTCTATTCAAACCATCCCGTTTTCCGCAATGACCACGTCCTGCTCTATCGCATTCCGCACGGCACATGGGACGAGACGCGGGCGACATCGATCGGCGAAATCGCTGAAACGGCCTGGGTCGACCCGCTCAGCCCGCCGGACGGTGCGACGTCCGGCACGCGGCAACGTCTGGCTGAACTCTACGGCGACCAGGGCGCGAGCCCCTATTGGGCGGCCCGCACCATATAGACCCCGCCCTGCGCCGAGATGACGGGCACGCGGGCCGTCGTCTCAAATGCGTCCCAGGCCGGTGCCAGTGACTGCCAGAATGCGGCCGGTGCCTCGCCCGCATGGCGCTGCAGGTTCTCCGGCGTCATCGGAAACGGGAAGATATGCACCGGCACCGAAGCCTGCCCGCCGTCAAAGGCGGCCTGCATCAGGGTCCAGATCTCCGCGATTCCCGCATCCGTCATCGCGAAACAGCCGACCGAGACGCACGCACCGTGCACCATCAGGTAGCTGCCTGTATGGCCCAGAGCTTGGTCATGCGCGTTCGGAAAACCGAGGTTGAACGAGAGATGATAGCGCGATGCCGGGTTCATCGCCGCGGGCGTCACCGTATAGAAGCCTTCGGGCGCCTGCCCGTCGCCTTCCCGGACCTTGGGCCCGAGGTCACCGGACACGCTGCACACCGGCCAGGTACGGAACGCATGGTATGCGCCGTCAGCCGCGGCCACATAGGCCGTCAATTCAGCGGGCTGTTTGGTGATGCGCATGTAGACCGGCTGTCCCAGGTCCAGCCCGTCAGCCCTCAGCGCGTCGCGCAAGGACGGGGCATTTTGCGCATAGGCGGCATCCGAACGCGCCGTACGCGGCAATTCATCCGCCCCGGCAAAGGCGAACAGGGCCGGCAGGCAAAGAAAGGCCAGCGCGGCCAGGACGAACGCGAGAAATTTTATCTTGGCAGGAACACGCTGTTTCATCTGCCTAGGTTTCCGGTCCGAATAAGGCCGATGACAGGCGGAATGCAGACCGTGTTGGGGAATTTCCGCCCCAATCCTGCCTTGGGTGTTAACGCGGCATTAAGACCCGTGACCTACCTTTCGGACATGGTCGGTTGCTTCCCCTCCCGGCCATTCGAGCATGATCCCTTTTGAGGCAAACCGGCCCACCCCTTGTCCGGCGCGCCAAGGAAGCAAATTGGACGCCGGTCTTTTTCCCCCTAGGACCGGCGTCTTTTTATGCGCGCAAATGGTCTCAGGCGCGGGCGGCGCGGATATAGCGCCAGCCCGTCAGCAGCGACAGCCCCGCGGCCATCCACAGCATGCCCACCAGCAACAGCGAACCGACGCGGAACACCAGCGGTGTCGTGCCGCCCGCATCCAGTGCCAGGTCGGCCGGGGCAAAGGCCAGCGGCAGCATCAGGCCGATGATCGCCGCCATCTCGAAGCCGGTTTTCCATTTGGCGAGATTGGACGGGTCGACCACCGCCTTGCCGGCCGGCGTCGTGCGCAGCCAGGTCATGAACACGTCACGCCCGATGATGGCGGCGGCGGGGATATAGATCAGCCAGGTCTTCAGCACCATGACGAGGCCGAGCAGCGCCGCGCCGACCAATAGCTTGTCGGCAATTGGGTCGAGCCAGACACCGAACCGGCTTTGCGCGTTCAGGCGCCGCGCAAAATAGCCATCGAGGAAATCCGTCAGCGCACCGGACAGGAACCCCAGCAGGGCGAACTGGTACCAGAGCTGCTGCATGACGCTATGGCGCAGCACGTCATCGGCCGGCGTCTCCGGCATCGCGGCGGCCACCGCCTGGCCCGCCAGTTCCGCATTCCAAATTCCCCAAAGGACAAGACCCGCAAACACACAGCGGGCGATCGTCAGCGCATTCGGTATCCATTTGAAATCCATTCCGCCCATGTGCCAGTGCCCGGCCTTCGGGGCAATGGGGCGACGACACCGCGCCGCCCCATATCCATTTTAGGCTGGTCGGCAGACCGCCCTATTCCGCCGCAACCTGCCGGATCGGTCCGGTCTCAAGCGGACGCTCAAGCGAGGCCCAGTCAATCTCGGCATCGGTGGAGGCATTTTCGTAGTGCAGCACGCCCAGCGCCTCGAATTTCGGCTTCACGCTGTCCGTCAGCAGGCCGACCCGTTTCAGGTTCGGGATCATCCGCTCGAACAGGAAATTCCGGAAGGCCTGCCCGCTCTGGGAATCGATGCTCATCCGCCGGGCCTCTTCCCGGTCGAAGCCAAACTCTTCCTCGACGATCGTGGAGAACAGGCGTTCGCGCATGATGGCACAGGCCTCATAGGCAAACTGCGCACGCTCCTCGATTTCGGCTTCCGGCAGCGCCTTGATCCAGTCTTCGAGATAATTGACACCGAAGGCGACATGGCGGCCCTCGTCGCGCATCACCAACGTCAGTATCTGACGCAGCAGCGGGTCGCGCGTCGTGTGTGCCATCGTTTGGAACGCAGCCAGCGCCAACCCTTCGATCAGTATCTGCATACCAATGAATTTCAGGTCCCAGCGTTCGTCCGTCAGTATCTTGTCGAGCAGGAGCTTCAGGTTCGGATTGACCGGATATTCGACATTGCAGCGATCGCGCAGGTACTTGTTGAACACTTCGACATGCCGCGCCTCGTCGAACGTCTGCGAGGCCGCATACAGTTTTGCGTCATAGGTTGGTGCGCAACTGACAAGCTGGGAAGCGACCATCATGGCGCCCTGCTCGCCGTGCAGGAATTGCGAGAGAACCTGCGCCAGGGACCGCCAAGCATACTCGTTCTTCGTCTCCTCGCTCATGGCGAGATAGACTGGATGGTCATGGAAGGGATTCAGTCCAGCCTGCGATGGCCCTTCGCGCTTGTCGAACGCAACCTCCCAATCGACATCCATCTGGGCATCCCAGTTGAATTTTTTTCCGAGTTCGTAAAGGCGGCGGATCTTCGAATTGGCGACCTCGTAGTCCCAGTTATAGGATCCGGTCAGCGGTGTTTTGAAAATTTCGCGGACGATTTCGACATCCTGCGGCGACAGTTTGTCCGCCAGCTCGCCAGGCTCCTTGAATGTGCGGGCCTGCGTCGGTGGGCCCGAAACCAGTTTCACTCTCATCATGTCCTCCTTTTCAAGCTGAAAAGGACCAGATCACCGTGAAACAGCCTTTCCGCTTTTCGCCATCTTACGCCCCGTATTTATTGGGGAAATACGTAAGTTGACGGAGGCGTCATCTTTTTTTGTGCTGCACTGCACCACGCAGTGGACCCCTCAGCCCAGCGCCTGGAACACGAGGTAAAGCCCGGCCGACAGCGCGCCCGCGGCGGGCACGGTGACCAGCCAGGCGGCGATAATCGTCATGAAATGGTGACGGCGCACGAGCCGGCGATAGCGCGGCTGGTCGTTCGTTGATGCCGTCTCACGATCAGGATTGCTCGGGTTGCGGGCAATATAGTCGCGCCGCCGCCGGGAATTCGCCGTGTACCATTCGCGGAAGAATCCGACGCCGAACACAGCGCCGACGGCAATATGGGTCGAGCTGACCGGCAGGCCGAACGCCGACGCGACAATCACGGTGATCGCCGCCGACAGCGCGACGCAGAACGCCCGCATCGGATTGAGCTTGGTGATCTGGTCACCGACCATGCGGATCAGTTTCGGCCCGAACATGACCAGTCCGAACGAGATGCCGAGCGCGCCGATCGCCATCACCCAGAGCGGGATGCCAACCTTGGCCGCCACGGCGCCCGACTGCGCGGTTGTGACAATCGCCGCCAGCGGACCGATCGCATTGGCCACGTCATTGGCGCCGTGCGCGAAAGAGAGCAGCGCTGCCGAGAAGATCAGCGGCAGCTTGAACAATTCGCGCAACGACTTGTTGCGGTTTTCCATGCCTTGCGACTGGCGCTTGATCAGCGGGCTCGAGATCAGCCAGGTCAACACCGCAACCCCAAGCCCGATCATGCCTGCCGTCTGCAGGTCGATCTTCATGACATGTTTCAGGCCCTTGGTCGCCAGATAGGTCGCAAAGGCGCCCACCATGATCGCCGCCAGGAGCGGCACCCATCGCCGTGCTGCCGCGATCTTGTCGTCCTGGTAGATGATCGCGGTTTTGATGAAGGCCAGGAACAGCGCTGCAACGATCCCGCCCAGCACCGGCGAAATCACCCAGCTCGCCACGATCTGCCCCATCATTGGCCAGTTGACAGCCCCGATGCCGGCGGCCGCGATCCCTGCCCCGGCCACGCCGCCGACAATCGAGTGCGTCGTCGATACCGGCGCCCCCACGACAGTCGCCAGGTTGATCCAGAGTGCAGCCGAAATCAGCGCTGACATCATCAGCAGGATGAATGTGCTGGAATCAGCGAGGCCTGCCGGATCAATGATCCCCTTCGACACGGTACCGACCACGTCGCCGCCCGCGATCAGCGCGCCCGCACTTTCGCACACGGCTGCAATCGCCAGCGCGCCCATCATCGACAGCGCCTTCGACCCGACCGCCGGGCCGACATTGTTGGCAACATCGTTCGCGCCGATATTCAGCGCCATATAGGCCCCGACGGCTGCGGCCACGACGATGATATAGGATTGGGGTGCGCTTCCGGTCACGGTTGTCGCGAACACGGCGCACACCGCAATAAAAACCAGGGCCAGGCCCGGCATCAGCAGCGTCCGCCCGACCGAATGGGAGGCGTGTTCGATCTGGCCGACCTTCGAAAGGTCCTTGTCGAGGGTCGGTTTCATTCCGCTGGTCTGGGGCATGTCGATGGGGCTTCCGTCTTCCTTGGCCGCATAAAGGGGGCGCGTTAGCACGGCTTTCCGCTGCCTGACAGGATTCGGCGACAGATTTCAGGAGGAATTTTGTAGGTTCGCGTCCGGTATTCAGGGTTTGAAACGGGTCAACAGGGCGCTTAGTTCCGGCGATGCCACCTTGGCCGCCGCTTCGCCAGGCGAAAACCATTTCACTTCGCGCTGGCCGGACTCGGGAAATTCCGGCTCGAGCCTGCTGACTTCCAGTGCATAGACCGTCGCTTCACATTCCATCACCGTCCCGGGGCCAATACGCTTCTCGAAATGGAAGCTGCCAACGGGTTCCGGTTTCACGCTGCCGCGCACGCCAGCCTCCTCATAGGCCTCCACCCCGGCCATGTCGGAGTCCGGCGTATCCATCTTCGGCCAGCCCTTCGGCACCATCCACTGGCCTCGCCCCCGCGTCGTCACAAGCAGCACTTCATGGCCTTCGCCCGCCCGCCGCCAGCACAGCGCAGCCACTTGCTGCGCCGTTGGCGGGCGCAGCCAGACGCCCCGCACGAAGTCGGCTATCTCCTGTTTCAGGGTGGTGCCCGTATGTTTCATGACGCTAATGTGACAATATTCGACCGTTGCTGCAATGCCGGGCCACCGAAAGCCCTGCCATGTGGCATGCCGGCACATTGGTTCGTCGATGTTAACGAATTCTCTCCGGGCAGGATGCCAATCGTGCCACGCCGGTTTGCCGAACAGTATAAGGCCATAATTCAGTCATGTCGGCGCCACGACACCCGCCCTAGCCGCTATTGAAGTGCCCGTGGATGCGTTCCGCCAGCGCCTCGTTGACGCCCTCGACTGCCATCAGGTCCGCCACTTTCGCCCGCGACACGCCGCGCGCCGAGCCGAAATATTGCAGCAGCGCCTTTTTGCGCGTCGGGCCAATGCCCTCGATCTCGTCGAGCGGCGAACGCACGATATCGGCCGATCGCTTGGCCCGGTGTGCGCCGATCGCCCAGCGATGCGCCTCGTCCCGCAACCGTTGCAGGTAATAGAGCACCGGCGCCGTCTCCGGCAGCTTGAACGGCGCCCGCCCTGGCCGGAAGAACTGTTCCCGCCCGGCATTGCGGTCGACGCCCTTGGCAATCGACACCAGCGTCACGTCGTCGGGTCCGAGGCCCAGTTCCGCCAGCGCTTCCAGCACTGCGTTCAGCTGCCCGAGGCCGCCATCGATCAGCACCAGGTCCGGCCAGTTGCGGTCATTGCCGACCGCCTTTTCCTTCAGGCCACGGGCAAAGCGGCGGCGCATCACTTCGCGCATCATGCCGTAATCGTCGCCGGGCTCGATCGTCTCGTCCTTGATATTGAACTTGCGATAGGCCTGCTTGATAAACCCGTCCGGGCCGGCCACGACCATGCCGCCCACGGCGTTCGTTCCCTGGATGTGCGAGTTGTCGTAGATCTCGATCCGCTGTGGCACGCTCTCGAGCTCGAACACTTTCGCCACCTCGTCCAGCAGCCGCGCCTGGCTTGCCGTCTCGGCCAGCTTGCGGGTCACCGCCTCGGCTGCATTGCGTTCAGCATGGGTGACAAGATCACGCTTGGAGCCGCGCTCGGGCCGACGAATCTCGATCTTCCGGTCAACTTTCAGTTCCAGCGCCTCGCCGATCAGGCTGGCCTGTTCCGGCATCTCGTTGACCAGGATCAGCTTCGGCGGCGGGCGCTTGTCATAGAATTGCACCAGGAAGGCCGCGAGCACTTCGTCCATCGTCTGCTCACTGTCATGGCGCGGATAGTGCGCCGTCGCGCCCCAGTTCTGCCCTGCCCGGATGAAGAACACCTGCACGCAGGAGACGCCGCCTTCCATGGCGATGGCAAACACGTCCGCCTCTTCCAGCCCGTCCGGGTTGACGTCCTGCGTCGCGCGCACATGTGCCAGCGCCCGTATCCGGTCGCGCAGGCGCGCCGCCGTCTCGAATTCCATCGCCTCGGCGGCGGTATCCATTTCCGCCGCCAGACGCTTCTGCAGGTCGGCCCCCTTCCCGCGCAGGAAGTCGGCTGCCTCATCGGCCAGTTCGGTATAGTCTTCCTTGGAGATCAGCCCCACGCAGGGCGCCGAACAGCGCTTGATCTGGTGCAGCATGCAGGGCCGCGTGCGGGCATTGAACACGCTGTCCTCGCAGGTGCGCAGCAGGAAGGCCTTCTGCAGCGTGTCCAGCGTCTGCATTACTGCCCCGGCGCTGGCGAACGGCCCGAAATAATCGCCCTCATTATGCTTGGCGCCGCGATATTTCTTGATCTGCGGCGCCTCATGGTTGCGCCGGATCAGGATATAGGGAAACGACTTGTCGTCGCGCAGCAGCACGTTGAAGCGCGGCTTCAGGCTCTTGATCAGGCTGGCTTCCAGCAGCAGCGCCTCGGTCTCGCTTTCGGTGACCACGAATTCCATCCGCCGGGTCATCGAGATCATCCGCGCGATCCGCTGCGTATGCCCGCCCAGACGCGTATAGTTCGACACGCGCGCCTTCAGGTCGCGCGCCTTGCCCACGTACAGGACCTCGCCGCCATCGCCGAACATGCGATAGACTCCGGGCCGGCCGGGCAGCCGTTTAAGATTGTCCTTGATGACGTCGACGCCGCGAAGCGCTGTTGCGTCATGGTCCTGCGATTCCATGGTCATACAGATAGCGCCTGCGCCCGCCCGATGCGAGGCCTAGAACAGCGTCGAAACGAATTCGCCCACGCCGGCATTGTCCTCAAAGAGCCAGCCGGCACCAAAACCGAAAATCATGACAATCGCCAGGGCGAACACGAATTGCGTGCCTTTCCCGCGCGGTGCCTTGCGCTTCTTCGTGGGCCTCATCATCAGGATCATGATGGTCAGGGCAAACACGCACAGGCCCAAGATCCGCTCCGCATCGCTGAGCCGAGCGGTCCAGATCGCAAAATCATGCGCCCCGCTCCGGGCGTGACTGACGATCATGTTCCACAGGTTTTCCATGAAAGCGGCGTTTGACGATGAGACCATGGCCTCCGGGCATTCCTTTACAACTCGGGACCGGGCATGAAACCGGGTCGACGATGTTGCATTTTCGCAGTCATGGTTGAAATTCTGACAAAGATAACCGGTAAAATTTACGCAATTGGCAAAATTCCGCAGCAATCGGCGCTCACGCGGCAAGGCCCTGCGTCCTGCCGCCGCATGGCGCCGGAATGGGGAAAAGCTTGCCCCGATGGCCCGCGCAGACTAAGGCCAAGCCTCCACAACCAGCGCAATCTCCACTTCGGGATACACAGATAATGTCCGCAGATATCCGCCTCAGCGACGCCCTGGCGCGCGTCAAGCCGTCCGCCACAATCGCCGTCACGACCAAGTCGGCGGAACTCAAGCGCGCCGGGCATGACGTGATCGGCCTCGGCGCCGGCGAACCGGATTTCGATACGCCGGACAATATCAAGGACGCCGCCATCGAGGCTATCCGCGCCGGCAAGACCAAGTACACGCCCGCCGACGGCATCCCGGAACTGAAGGAGGCAATCTGCGCCAAGTTCGCCCGCGAGAACGGCCTGACCTACAAGCCCTCCCAGGTCCATGTCGCGCCCGGCGGCAAGCCGGTCATCTATAATGCGCTCCTCGCCACGCTGAACCCGGGCGACGAAGTCATCGTGCCCGCGCCCTACTGGGTCTCCTATCCGGAAATGGTGCTCATGGCCGGCGGCGAACCCGTCATTGCACCCTGCGGACCGAACTCGAACTACAAGCTGACGCCCGAGGCGCTGGAAGCCGTCATCACGCCGCGCACACGGTGGATCATCCTCAACTCGCCGTCGAACCCGACCGGCGCCGCCTATACCAAGGCCGAACTGCGCGGCCTCGCCGATGTCCTGCTGCGCCACCCGCATGTCTGGATCCTCACCGACGACATGTACGAACACCTCGTCTATGACGATTTCGAGTATTGGACGATCGCTCAGGTCGAACCCGCCCTCTACGACCGCACACTGACCATGAACGGCGTCTCCAAGGCCTATGCCATGACCGGCTGGCGCATCGGCTATGCCGCCGGCCCCGAGAAACTGATCAAGGCGATGGGCAAGGTGATCAGCCAGACCACGTCCAATCCCTGCTCGATCAGCCAGTATGCGGCCCTCGAAGCGCTCAACGGCCCGCAAGATTTCATGGCCGAGCGCCGCGCTGTCTACCAGCAGCGTCGCGACATGGTTGTCGCCGGCCTCAATACATGCGCCGGCCTGCACTGCCCGACGCCGGAGGGCGCCTTCTATGTCTACCCGTCCTGCGCCGGTGTGATCGGCAAGACGGCA
Organism: Alphaproteobacteria bacterium; assembly: GCA_018830285.1. Lineage (GTDB taxonomy): Bacteria > Pseudomonadota > Alphaproteobacteria > Caulobacterales > Hyphomonadaceae > Hyphomonas. The sequence goes on along the minus strand of JAHJSB010000060.1, from coordinate 51,540 downwards.
CCGTCCGGCAATCTGATCAGGACAGATGAGGATTTCGCCACGGAATTGCTGGAAACGGAAAAGGTCGCCGTCGTATTTGGCGCGGCGTTCGGCATGTCCCCGGCGTTCCGGATTTCCTATGCCACCTCAACCGAGGCCCTGAGCGAAGCGCTCATCCGGATTCAGCGCTTCTGCGCCGCCTTGGTATAGATTGTTTCTATAGTGGTGCGACTACGTATCGATTGGTATCATAGGGATCGAATACCCACCTGTTGCGTATTGATCATACACAAACAGGAGACAGACATGCCTATTGATATCGGCCTCAACGAAAAATCCCGTGAATCGTCCGCCCGGGCGCTGCGCGTCCTGCTGGGCGAAACCTATGCCCTCTACGTCAAGACGCATGGCTATCACTGGAACGTCACCGGCCCGCGCTTCAACTCGCTGCACGCCATGTTCATGACCCAGTATACAGAGCTGTGGACCGCGCTAGACGAGATCGCAGAACGCATCCGCGCCCTCGGCCATTTCGCGCCTGGCTCCTCCTCGGAAATGCTGGAAGAAGCAACCATCAAGCCGGACAATGGCGTGCCGGATGCCGACGCGATGATATCCAATCTTGTCAAAGGCCATGAAGCGATCAGCCGGGCGGCCAAGATCGGCCTCAAGATCGCCGAGAAAAACGAGGACATTGTCACCGTCGACCTGATGACACGCCGCGCCGACATCGCGGAAAAAACTGCCTGGATGCTGCGCGCCAACCTCTAGCGCCCCGGCCCATTTCATGACAACGCGTAGCGGACCTGCTGAGGAACCCGCTCCGCGATGCATGAAATCCTGACCCTCGCCCTTGTCTGCCTCGCTTTGTCGACGGACGCCTTCGCCGCCGCCCTCGCACGCGGCGCCCAGCAGCGCACGCACAGTGCGCTTCAGGCTGTCCGCGTCGGATCGGTCTTCGGGCTGAGCGAAGGGCTGATGTTCCTGCTCGGCTGGTGGCTCGCCCACAGCGTCGCCGCCTATGCCGAGGCCTTCGACCACTGGATCGCCCTGGTCCTGCTCGCCGCCATCGGCGCGCTCATGATCCGCGAAGGACTGCGCGCCGAGCCTGACGAGGACTCGGGTGACAGCGTCTTGCCCCGCCGCAATACGGCCCTGGGCACCATTGTCACCGCCATCGCCACCAGTATCGACGCCGCCGCTGTCGGCGTCGCCATGGCGCTGGCAGGCACCAGCGCCTGGCTCGCCCTCGCCATCGGCCTCACTTCTTTCCTCATCAGTGCGCTCGGCTTTTCCATCGGCCCGGCGCTCGGCGTCCGCTTCGGCCAGCGCGCCGAGATCGGCGGCGGACTCGTCCTCATCGCGATCGGCGTCTCGATCTTCTACGGCCACATGACCGGCGGCTGAATCCGAAGGATAATCCTCCGCCTCTCCAACCCCGCCAAACCTGTGTCATGCTTGGGCCCATGTTCCCGCTCGACCAACAGGATATCGACCATCTCGCGCCAGAAGGCTGGCTGCGCATTGCCAGCCTCGTGGCGATCGCGCTGGAGGTGCTCGGCCTCGGCGTGATCCCGCTGCCGCGCGGCCTCGCCGCCAAGGCCCTCCTGGTCCCCAAGCCGGCCGAAGCCATGGCACGGCGCCTGCTCTACCTGATGGGCCCGATCTCACCGTCTCCCCGGCGAAAGCCAGGGCCTCGGGCCATGCGATCCCGGTCCCGGTCGCAGGAGACCCTGGCGTGCGCCGGGACGCTCGGGCAGTGGCGTTCCGCTTCACCGAACCCCTCGGTCCCGGCCCGAAGAATAATGGCCCGCGCATCCGTTTCTTCAACGAGCCGGCAAGGCCGCCGAAACCGGTGCGCGTGCCTCAAATCCAAAGCAAAAAAAACCCGGCTGCGAATGAACGCGCCGGGTTTGAGTATCGGGCCCCGAAGGGGGGAGGAAACGCCCAATCGGAGGGGATTGGGAAATGCCCGGGGCCCTTGGCATACAGGCTAAATAGGGACTGTGGCCCGAGGCGCAACCTGCATGACCGCAGTTCACCCATGCAAATTTGCATTTTACAAATCTGTAATCTTAGCTTTGGTGCATGGATGGCCGCCGCAGCGGCTCGGTCTCGGCCGTCACGAAATCGCGGAACGCCGCCACGCGCTTGGATCGGCGCAGGTCGCTCGGATAGACGAAGTACAGATCGAAGATCGGTCCGACATGGTCTGGCAGCACTTTCACCAGCCGCGGCATCGCGCTCGCCATGTAATCGGGCACATCGGCAATGCCGAGCCCGGCATCCACGGCCCGCAGCATGGCGAAGACATTGTTCAGCTTCAGCGAGGCCGGACGCGGCGGGCTGTCATCGCGACCGACCCGGCAGGCAAAGCTCATCACGTTGAGCAGCGAACTTTCATCGCCGTAGGCAATGATGCGGTGATTATCGAGATCCTGCGGCGTGCGCGGCACGCCTTTCTGTTTCAGGTATTCCGGCGAGGCATAGAGGCTCGTCGCCACGGTGCCGAGCTTGCGCTGGATCAGGTCAGCCTTGTCCGCCGCCCATAGCCGGATCGCGCATTCGGCTTCCAGCTTCAGCAGGTCATATTCCCTGTCTTCAAGACGCAGGTCGAGATGCAGGTCGGGATGCTTGCGCGAAAAGCTGCCGAGGCGCGGCACGAGCCAGGTCGAGCCGAAGGCCACCGGCGCCGATACGATCAGTTCGCCCTGCGGGGTGTCCTGCTGGTCCTTGAGCGCGGCGTTGGCCATCGCGGCGGCTGCCGCCATCTCCATCGTTGACCGGAAAAGCGTATGCCCGCTATCGGTCATCACTAGGCCGCGCGCATGGCGCTGGAACAGGGACACGCCCAGCTGCTCCTCCAGCGCCGCAATCTGGCGCGACACAGCCGACTGCGAAATCCCCAGGCGCTCGCCTGCGGACGTCAGGCTGCCCGCTTCGGCCGCCGCGTGAAAGGATTTCAGTTTACCCCAATCCATGGGGTCGGTTTGTGACGTTACTTTAACGCAACGGCAAGCAGGAAATCAGGGGGATGGGCCATTTTCGGTATTCCCCCTAAACTAGACATCCAGTTTTGCGTATGGAGACGTCCATGACCAGTCCCTTCCTGATGAGACCCGTCGGCCACGTCCGATGCGACCGCTCGGAAGCCATCGACGACGACTGGGATTCCGTCCCTGCCCGCATCGAGCTCGACACCGCCATGTTCGATGCCGAAGCCCTGATGGGGCTGGAAACCTTTTCCCACGCCGAAGTGATCTTCCTGTTCGACAGGGTGCCCGACGCCAAGATCGTCACCGGCGCGCGCTATCCGCGCGGCAACACAGACTGGCCAAAGATCGGCATCTTCGCCCAGCGCGGCAAGAACCGGCCCAACCGCCTCGGCGCCACGGTCTGCGAAATCCTCTCCGTCGATGGCACGATGCTCCACCTGAAAGGCCTCGATGCGATCGACGGCACGCCGGTGCTCGACATCAAACCCGTCATTTCCGGCTTCCAGCCGCGCGGGGAATTGCGCGAACCCGGCTGGGCGAAAGAGATCATGGAGACCTACTGGTAGGCCGCTGCGTCAGTGTGCCCTCAGGGCGGCCTCCCGCACCGCCGCCACTTCAGGCGACGCTGCGATCCGCACGATCTCGCTCAGCAATATATCGAGGTCCTTGCGCGCTGTGCGGTGATTGGTGATGTTCACCCTTATTGCCGTCCGGCCGCGCAACTGCGTGGTCGACGGGGCCGCGATCCCCTGCTCCTGCAACTGGATGACGATCTCGTCATTCATCGCGTCCAGTACAGGGCCCGGCAGGCCATCGACCACGTGACGGAAGCAGCAGATGTTCAGCGCCACCGGCGCGAGCAATTCCAGTCCCGGCGTTTCGGCAACCTGGTCGCCCAGGTAGGACGCCTGGTAGCAATTGCGCGTGATCATCTGCCCCAGCCGCTCGGTGCCGAACTCGGCCAGCTGCGCCCACACTTTCAGGGCCCGGAAACCGCGTGACAGTTCCGGCCCGTATTCCACCGGCCACGGATTGCCGCCTGCCAGGCCGCGTTCCTTGGCCTTCAGGTAATCCGGCCGGTCGGTGAAGGCGGCGCGGTGCAGCGTCTCGTCCCGGATCAGGGCAAAGCCGGCATCGTAATTGACGTGCATCCATTTATGGAAATCGAAGGCCAGCGAGTCCGCCCGCTTGATCCCCGTCAGCCGGCCCTGCGCCCGCTCGGACAGCACGCCCAGCGCGCCGAACGCGCCATCGATATGGAACCAGAGGTTTTCGTCCTGCGCGAGGTCGGCGAGCGCCTCCAACGGATCGATCGCGCCGACGTTCACCGTGCCCGCCGTTCCGATCACGACGAACGGCGTCAGCCCGTCTGCACGATCCTTCGCAATCGCCGCCTTCAGCGCGTCCATGTCGATCTCGAACCGGTCATTCGCCGGAATGCGCCGCAGGGCATCCGTGCCGAGGCCGACCAGGTCGAACGCCCGCGCGACACAGGAATGCGTCTCGGTCGACGTATAGCCGACCAGCTCATGCCCGCAGACGCCGTCCTTGCGGCTGGCAAAATCGAGGCGCGCATCCCGCGCCACCTTGATCGCAATGATCGTCGCCATCGACGTGCCCGACACGACGATGCCGCTGGCGGTCTCGGGAAATTCGAACAGCTCGCGGCACCAGCGGATCACCTGTTTCTCGACATAGATCGCGCCATGGTCGCGCCCGCCGACATTGGCATTCATCGACGAGGCTGCCATTTCAGCGAGGATGTTCGACGGGGTGCCGGAGCCGTGCACCCAGCCGAAGAAGCGCGGATTGGTATTGCCCGCGCCATAGGGCAGCAGGGCCTCCATCCGGCTGATCACGTCCTCCGTGCCCCATCCCTCGCGGGGCAACGGCGCCTTCAGCGTGTCCTTGATCGCGTCCGGCAGCTCGGTCCACACGCGGCCCTGCCGGCTCGCCTGCATCCGGTCGATGGCGGCGTCCAGCATGCGCTGCGCCTGCGCACGGAATGCGTCCCAGTCATCGGGATCCAGCGAGACTTGCGGTGTGGGCTCTTCGTAAGGTGTGTCGGTCATGTCGGCCTATTCACCTGCTTTCGCGGAACATGCAAAGCACTTCCCGGGCGTCATGTGTAAAACGCCCCCCCTCTCCCTCGGGAATGCGGCGATCAAAGCCTGAGCCCGAATTTCGGGCCGATCCATGTCATCAGCAGGTAGAGCGCAATCGTCAGAAGGCACCCGGCCACCAGTGACGGCCAGAATCCCCATCCCTGCCGCAACAGGGCCGGGATCAGCAGGAACATTGGCAGCGACGGCAACACGTACCAGAAGGTAGCGCTCGCATGATCGGCCATATTGGCCACGTCCGGCTTGTCGCGCCACAGCCAGATCATGCCAAGGACCGAGACGAGCGGCAGCGAGGCGACCAGGGCCCCGAACCCGGGATTGCGCTTGGCGATTTCCGACACCGCCGCGATCAGTATGCCGGAAACCAGGGCCTTGAGAATGAGATATGTCATGTCCTACTGGCTCGCCCACAGGATGCGCGCAATCCAGGCGATCTCGCTCGGCCTGAAACTGCGCATCGGATAGTCCGGGTTCAGCGAGGCGAGGCCCACCGACCGCGTATTGCGCCGGGCCAGCACCTTGGCCATCACTTCGCCCGCCATAGTCTTCGCCACCACTCGGTCGCCCGGCTTCACCTCGGCGCCCGGCGCCACGATGATCCGGTCGCCCGCCCGATAGGCCGGCTCCATGGAATCGCCGCTGATCTGCAGCGCATAGAGCGGCTCGTCGCCGAGCCCCGGAAACCGCACTTCTTCCCAGCCCGCGCCGACCGGGACGCCCGCATCGTCAAAGAAGCCGTCCTGCCCGGCCTGCGCAAAGACGATCAGCGGCGCGAGGCCGCCGCGCCGCCCCTCCACAAGGACGGCAAAATCGTCAAACCCGCTGCCGACCGCTTCCAGCACGCGCGCGAGGCTCTCGGTCGAGGGCCAGCGCGGGCGGCCATCGGCGCCTTCGCGTTTCGACGGGTTGAACGCCGTCGGATCCAGCCCGGCGCGCCGCGCAAGGCCCGAGGCCGACAGGCCGTGATGCGCCGCCAGCTGATCAATTCCCCGCCAGATATCCCGGTGCTGCATCGAATCAGCCCTGTTCTGTCCAGCCCATTGGTAATGGGTATATAATCCTATTGTCAAGGCAGGCGTTCGAGCGGCCAAGGGGGCTCGTCCTGACGGCCTTCATCGCCATGATCACGGGCCGCATCGTCTTCGGTGTCGCCTTGTCAGGCTAGAATCGCCAGCGCGCGCCATTCGCCACATCCGGCACGAGGCTTTTCGCTGACACGGCAAACACGCGCTCGGCGCCCAGCGCGAAAGCCATCAGACCTTCCGGGAAGAGCGGCGCGAAGGCCGCATCCAGAACATTCAGCCCGCCGGTGAACGTGCCCATGGCCGGCATCACGAGGCGCGCCCCATCGCTGGCAAAACAGCGCCGCCGCACCATGCGTCCGCGCGCCTTCACCTTGGCCGCCGGATGCAGGTGCCCGGCAATCTCACCCGCCGCGCCGGTCGGCTCATGCCGGAAGACAAGCGATCCGATCTGCAGCACATTCGCCGCGCGTCCGCCCAGATAGGCCGGCGGGTCCGGATCGTGGTTGCCCTCCACCCAGACCCAGTCATGCGCCCCGGTCAGCGCCTGTATCCGCGCCGCATAGGGCGGTGGCAGGCGCAGCTCGGCAGCCCGGTCATGGAAACTGTCGCCCAGCGAGATCACCGTCTGCGGCGAGAGCTGCGCACACAACCGCTCGACCACGCCCAGCGTCGCGCCGGTATCATAAGGCGGCAGCATCTGCCCCCGCGCCGCATAGGCGCTGCCCTTTTCAAGGTGCAGGTCGGAGACCACGAGCACGCGTTCAGCCGCCCACCACAGCGCACCTTCCGGCAGCGGCAGCAGCATCTCGCCGCCCAGATGCAGCACCGTTTCAGAAGGGCAGGACGCAAGCGCAGTCATGGCCTGTGAAAGTGGCCCGCATTGGGTCACCCGTCAAACGCTTGTTCCACGCATGAACAGCGCTCATCCTGAGCGAAGTCGAAGGACGAGCGCGGGCCGCACGAGGCGCTCCTTCGACTCCGCTCAGGATGAGCCTCCCAACGCCGCCTCACTCCCGCATCGCGTCGCGCACCAGCACGTCTTCCGCCTCGCCCAGCACCGCATCCTGCACCGAGGCGCCGAATACAGGCTCCCGGCCCATTTCCAGCATCACCGGCACCGCGAACGGGCTGATACGGTCCAGCACATTATGATCGATCTTGCCGCGAATGCGCACCAGCATGTCAGACAGGCGCCGCACGTCGAGAAGGCCCGTCGCCGCGTCCTGCCGCGCCGCCTGCAGCAGTATATGATCCGGCTCATGGCTGCGCAGCACGTCATAGATCAGGTCGCTGGAGAAACTCACCTGCCGCGAATTCTTCTCTTTGCCCGGCAGGTTGCGCGCAATCAGCCCGGACACCTGCGCGCAATGGGCAAAGGTCCGCTTCATCAGCGCGCTCTCGTCCAGCCACGCCTCGAGATCGTCGCCCATCATGTCCGGGTGGAACAGGTCGCTCATGTCGATCCCGGCCATGTCCTCCATCGCCCAGACGGCCATCGCATATTCGCTCGCCACAAAGCCGAGCGGTTTCGCCCCCATCCGCTCCAGCCGCCGCGTCAGCAGCATGCCCAGCGTCTGGTGCGCGAGCCGCCCCTCGAACGGATAGCAGACCATATAATGCCGCTCGCCGCGCGGGAAGGTTTCGACCAGCAAATGATCCGGAGGCGGAATGCTTGAGCGGCGCGCCTGAACCGCGAACCATTCCCGCACCGGCCCCGGCAACGCGCCCCACTGCGCCGGGTCATGGATCATCTGGCGCACCCGCTCGGCGAGGAAGGTCGTCAGCGGGAATTTCCCGCCATTATAGGAGGGTATCGCCGGCTTCTCGCCCACCGCCCGAACCGTCAGCACGTCGAGCCCTTCGACACCGATCAGGCGCAGCACTTCGCCGCCGAACAGGAATGTGTCCCCCGGCACGAGCGTCGAGATGAAATACTCTTCAATCTCGCCCAGCTTGCGGCCCGCCCGCACCGTCCGCTTTTCGCCCGGCGTGCCGGCCCCCTTGCCCACGAAACTGGCCAGCCGCACCGACAATTGCACCGCCTCGACAATCGCCCCGACATTCATCCGGTGTTGCTGCGCGTCCTGGGCCGTGCGCGCCACCCAGCGCCCGTCGGGCCGCCGCACGATCCGGTGGAACCGGTCATAGGTCTTCAGCGCATAGCCACCGCTCGCGACGAAATCGACGATCCGCTCGAACGTCTCCCAGTCGAGATCCGCATAAGGCGCCGCCCGCACGATCTCCTCATATAGCGGCGCCAGATCGAACCCGTCGCCGCAGGCCCGTCCCATCACATGCTGCGCCAGCACATCGAGCGAGCCTTGCCTGAGGCCCTCGCCGTCAATCTCGCCGGCCTCGACCGCCGCCTCCGCCGCGCGGCATTCCAGCACCTCGAACCGGTTGGTCGGCACCAGCACCGCCCGGCTTGCTTCGTCCATCCGGTGGTTCGCCCGCCCGATACGCTGGATCAGCCGCGCCGCGCCCTTCGGCGCGCCCATCTGAATCACGAGGTCCACCTCGCCCCAGTCAATGCCGAGGTCGAGCGTCGAGGTACACACCACCGCCTTCAGCTGGCCCGCCGCCATCGCCGCCTCGACCCGCACGCGCTGGTCCTTCGCCAGCGAGCCATGGTGCAGCGCGATCGGCAAATTCTCGTCATTCACCCGCCACAGCTCCTGGAACATCACTTCGGCCTGGCTGCGCGTATTGACGAAGACAAGCGCCATCCTTGCGCCCTTGATGGCCTCATACACTTCCGGCACCGCGAACCGCCCGGAATGGCCCGACCATGGAATCCGCTCGCGTGAGACAAGGATATCCACTTCCGCCGACACGCCGCCTTCTGCCCGTATGATCCGCGCGTCCGGCGCCAGCCACCGCGCCAGTTCCTCCGGTTCCTTCACTGTCGCCGACAGGCCGATGAACCGGCACGCCGGCGCCCAGTTGCCAAGCGTCGCGAGCCCCAGCGACAACAGGTCGCCGCGCTTCGACGCCGCCATCGCGTGTACCTCATCCACGATCACGCATTTCAGGTCGGCAAAGAAATCCTTCGCATGGTCGGACGCGATGAACAGGGCCAGCTGTTCCGGCGTTGTCAGCAATACGTCCGGCGGATTGCGCCGCTGGCGCTGGCGCACATGGGAGGGCGTGTCGCCCGTGCGCGTCTCGATCCGGATATCCAGCCCCATGTCGCCCACCGGCGCCATCAGGTTGCGCTGCACATCCACCGCCAGCGCCTTGAGCGGCGAGATGTACAGCGTGTGAAGCGCCGGAATGCCGGTGTTCGATGCGCGCGCCTTCTCCTTCAGCTCGATCAGGCTCGCCATGAACCCCGCCAGCGTCTTGCCCCCTCCCGTCGGCGCGATCAGCAGCGCGCTCTCGCCTGCCAGCGCCGCTTCGGTCAGTGCCATCTGGTGCGGCCGGGCCTGCCAGCCACGCGCGGCAAACCAGCCGGCAAAGGGCTCAGGCAAGGTAAATGCAGGGGCGGCGCTATCGGGCATGTCGGGCATTAAACTATCGCAAGACGTGGCACTTGCCTCTTTATTTTCAGGCGCGGTTCAGGTGAACCTTGTTGTCTGGCCAGTTCAAGCGTCGCCACAAGGGTCTGATCATGCACCGCTCCCTCCTACCGCTCGCCCTGTTCGCCCTCCTTCCGTGGCAGGCGCTCGCCGGAACCCCGCTGCAGGATGCGCTCGCCGCCAGTCCGGACGGGCCGCTATATATATTCGACGTGATCCTTCAGAATGACGGCACCGATGCGATGATGCGGGTCGACCCGACGCAGCCCGAAGGCGAACGCCTCACCGTGATCTCTCCGCCACGCAAAGACTGGAGCGACGATTTCCGGAAGCAGGTCAAAAAGATGCAGGCCGATTCCGATGGCGACATCTGGTGCAGCAGCCTCGGTCACAACATTCCGGACGATGCCGCGCTCGAGTCCGAAACTCCCACGACCGCAACCTATACCTACGCGCCCAAGGTCGGCGCTGAACCGGGCGACATGGACGACATACTCAAATACCTCAAAGGCAAGGTCGTCGTCGCCAAGGACGACCCGGCCATCCTGTCTGTCGAAATGGTCGCCGAAAAGCCCTTCAGGCCGCTGCCGATTGCCCGGATCAGCCAGTTCGAAATGGAAGTCGCCTGCAACCGCGCACCCGACGGGCGCACGCATGTTGCCCGCGTCAATGTCGATATCAGCGGATCCGCCATGATGAAGGATTTCAGCGAGTCCGAACGTCAGACGATTACCAACCTGAAAGCCGTGCCCGAGTCCGGCATGGGCGCCAAATAGGCCTCTCGCCGGACTATTGCCCGGCGAGAAACTTCGCCCGTTCCTTCGGCGACATGTTCTCCAGCTCCGCATCACGCTCGGCCTGCGCCCTGAGCGCGGCCCGCTCGTCGTCCGCCGCCTGCAGGGCCAGCAGCACGTCGCGGGTGAAATCATTGATCTCGAAGTTTGCCCCGCCATTCGCGTCATAGCCGCGCCGAACGATCACGGCGTTCATGCTCGGCACGATCACAACATACTGGCCCCGGTTGCCCGCCATATAGAACGTGCCTTCGGGAACCCCCGCCGCATCATTCATCAACCAGAATTGCGCGCCATAACCGGGCCCGCTTGCCGGTTGCGCCGGGGCTGGCGTGCGCACGAATTCCGCCCAGCCCTCGGGCAGAAGGCGCTCATTGCCCCACAGGCCGTCCTGCAGGTAGAGCTGGCCCACTCGCGCCAGGTCGCGCGCCGTTGACCAGACCTGGCTCGAGGCGATGAAATCGCCGTTCCAGTCGATTTCCATGGTCGTGTGCGCCGCGCCGATCTTGTTCAGCAGGCCCTCATACGGGAAGCGATGGAACGCATTGTCATCGTTCATCGACTCGCGCAGCGACCGCATCGCAATCAGCGTGTCATTGTTGGAATATTTGAACCGTGTTCCCGGCATGGCTTCCAGCACCTTGCTGGCGGCCTGGTCGGCCACCCTCCCGCCGCCGAAATAGATCCGGTCGGTGCGCGATCCGCTCTCGCCGCTGTCGAGGCCGCTCGCCATGTGCATCAGGTTGCGGATCGTGATCGCCCGGCGCGGATCGGCGCCATTGTTCCAGTCGGCAATCACTGCAGGATAATCAATATCGATCAGGCCGTTGCGCCGGGCCGCGCCCAGCACGGTGGCCGCAATCGACTTGCCGGCAGACCATGTCCGCTGCGGCGTCTCATGGTCCACGCCAAGCGCATAGCGCTCGGCCACGACCTGGCCGTCACGCACGACGAGTACAGCGCTGGTGCGCGTGCCATTGCCATAGGTGCGCTCGTCAAAGGCGAACGAGACCGGCGCTTCAAGCCGCTCGGCCTCTTCGGTGCGCAGCTGTATCTTGACGTTCGCGCCGATGGCGCTGCCCCGGTCCTGCGCCGGTGCCGCCGGCCAGCTGGCAAAATGCGGCAGGAAGGAAATCATGCTGGAATCGGCGCCGATCGGCAGCTGCGTGCAGCCGAATCCCGGGCGCCAGGCAGCGATGCGCGGCGGCATCGCGGATGAATAGGTCACCGACACGGTCTTCATCGCCGTATTGACCTGCGCCTTGGGCAGCGTGTCGAACGCCCGCTGGTAATCCGGGTAGATGCCGCTGAGATCATTCTGGTCGATCTCGGCCATCGACTGGCCCGCCGTGAACAGGTCGGAACAGGTGAAGGCGGCTTTCCAACCGGCCGCCAGCGCCAGGTCCATATCGTCTGTATTGCCACCCTCCTGCGCAAAGGCCGTTGAGGCGGATACTGCGAGCGCAGCTAGGGATACGATCACGGCGGACACTGGACGCATGGACAAGTCTTTCCTGTTACGGGTGCCAGTGTATGCGCACGATTTCATGTCGCAAGTATGGCGAGGCAGTTAGGGATTTGGCAACCAGACCTCACCCCTCCAGCAACAATGTGAAGCGCATCTGACCGACCCGCGCTGGACACGTGGCCGAAATGGGCGATTATGTTGGGGCTAACGCAATGGCAGGCGCTCCGGGATACCGATGGCCCGCCCGACGAGAATGTTGTGGAACCGGCAGGCACGGTCGCGATGCCCGACGGAAATGATGGAGACGACATGACCAGCTTCAAGCTCAACGGAAAACCCTTCACGATCGACACCGATCCCGACACGCCCCTGCTCTGGGTGATCCGGGACGAGGCCAATCTCACTGGCACCAAGTTCGGTTGCGGCGTTGGCCAGTGCGGGGCCTGCACAGTTCATATCGGTGGCGTGGCCGTCCGGTCCTGCATCACACCGGTAAGCACCGTCGACGGTGAGGAGATCACCACGATCGAAGGCCTCGATCCGAACAGCTCGCATCCCGTCCAGCTGGCCTGGCAGGACCTCCAGGTCCCGCAATGCGGCTACTGCCAATCGGGTCAGATCATGCAGGCCGCCGCAGCGCTCGCCGAGGATCCCAACATGTCGGACGCCGATATCGACTCGATCATGACCGGGAACCTGTGCCGCTGCATGACCTATACTCGCATCCGGGCCGCCATGCGCCAGGCCGCCGACGCCATGAAGGGAGGCTGAGACCCATGTCACGCTTCACACGCACCACCGATTCCGCCCCGACCGCTCTCTCGCGGCGCGGCTTTCTCATCACCACGGCCGGCGGCGGCCTCGCCTTCAGCTTCCTGACCGCCTGCGGCGCCAAGGATGCACCGGGTGACGCCACCACAATCGATGCCGAGCTCTATGCCCCCTCGCTCTGGTATTCCATCGGTGCCGACGGCATCGCGACGATCAACATCATCCGCGCCGAGATGGGCCAGCATGTCGGCACAGCGCTCGCGCGGATCCTCGCCGACGAGCTTGAAATCGCGTGGGACAATGTCCGTATCAAGCAGGTCGACTCCGATCCGAAATGGGGCCTCATGGTCACTGGCGGCAGCTGGTCTGTCTGGCAGACCTTCCCGATCTATTCGCAGGCCGGCGCAGCTGGCCGGACCGCGTTGATCGAAGCGGGCGCCGCCGCCCTCGGCGTCGATGCCGCAACCTGCACCGCCCGCAATGGCGAAGTCATCTCCGGCAGCAAGAAGATCAGCTATGCCGATATCGTCAAGAAGGGCGTCAGCAAGATCTTCACGCCCGAGGAACTCGCTGCCCTCCCGGTCAAGCCTGCTGCGGAACGCCGCCTGATCGGCAAGCCGGTCATGGCGCGAGACATCATGGAGAAGACCAATGGCACCGCCCTCTACGGCATCGACGCCAAGGTCGACGGCATGGTCTATGCCCGGCCCATCATGCCGCCGACGCGCAATGGGTCGAAAGTCAATTCCGTTGACGACAGCGCCGCAAAATCGGTGAAGGGCTACCAGCAGAGCCTGGTGATCGACGATCCCTCCGGCACCGTGACCGGCTGGGTCATGGTGATCGCAGACACCTATCCGGCAGCCGTCAAGGCGGTTGACCTCGTCAAGGTCGACTGGACCCCCGGCCCGACGTCAAAGGTTTCCGAAAAGCAAATCCAGGACCATGCCGGCAGCCTGCTCGACGACCCGTCACAGGGCGCCATTCTCGACACCGGCCTCACCGACACGACGGCAGCCTTCGCCGCCGCGACGACGAAGGTGGAAGCCACCTACACGACCGGCACCGCGCTCCACATGCACCTAGAACCCGTCAATGCCCTCGCCTTCGAAAAAGACGGCGTGATGGAAATCCACACTGGCAACCAATGGCAGAGCCTCGTGCTCCCATGGCTCGCCACAGCCCTCGGCATGCCGGAAGACAAGATCGTGATGCGTACTTACCGGCTCGGCGGCGGTTTCGGCCGCAGGCTGAACGGCGACTATGCCGTGCCAGCCGCCCTCGCCGCCAAGGCGCTCGGCAAGCCGGTCAAGATGGTGCTCACCCGCGAGGATGATACCCGCATGGACTCGGTGCGCTCGCCCAGCGTCCAGCGTCTCCGCCTCGCCGCCGACGCCGATGGCAAGGTCACCGGGATGGAACAACATGTCGCCGCCGGCTGGCCGACCCAGGTGATGGCGCCTTTCTTCATGCCGAACGGCGTGAATGGAGTGGCCTATGACCCCTTCGCCGTCAGCGGCGCAGACCATTGGTACACGGTCGGTTCGCACCGCGTCCGCGCCGTCTCGAACGACCTTGCCAACAGCACGTTCCGGCCAGGCTGGCTGCGCTCGGTTGGGCCCGGCTTCACCAATTGGGCGCTCGAAAGCTTCATGGACGAGGCGGCCCATACGCTCGGCAAGGACCCCGTCGGTTTCCGTCTGACCCTGCTCGACGGTGCCGGCATGAACGCCGGCTCGGCGCCGAACGCCGTCGGCGGCGCGCTGCGCCAGGCCGAAGTCGTGCGCCGCTGCGCCGCCAAGGCCGGATGGGGCAAAACCCTCCCCGCCGACACCGGAATCGGCCTCGCAACCAGCTTCGGGCAGGAACGCGGCATGCCGACATGGGTTGCCTGTACAGCGCAGGTCCGTGTCGATCGCGCCAGCGGCCGCGTCACGGTCGAGAAGCTGACACTTGTGGCCGATGCCGGCACGATCATCGATCCGGATGGCGCGCTGGCGCAGATGGAGGGGGCGGCCCTCTGGGGCCTCTCGCTCGCACTGCACGAGGGCACGGAGTTCGTGAACGGACAGGTCAGGGACCTGAACCTCGGCCCCTACACGCCGCTGCGCCTCGCCGATGTGCCGGAACTCGACATCAGTTTTGTCGAAAGCACGGAAGTGCCGGTGGGTCTTGGCGAGCCCGCCACAACAGTCGTCGGTCCGGCGATCGGCAATGCGATCTTCAACGCTGTCGGCGCACGCCTTCGCCATATCCCGATCACGCCGGAAGCGGTCCTGGCTGCGATCTAGGCGGCCAGCACATCCGCTATCGGGTTGCCGCCCCATGCAGGGCAAGGCCTTTGGCGACGGCGCCGAAGCGGTCATTGGCTGAGAGGGCGGCATTGCCGAACCGTCCTGCCAGCCGTTCCTGCACCAGCGGGATGAAGGTGGAGCCGCCCACCATCACGATATCGGTGATCTGGTCAGGCGCCACGCCCGCTTGCCGGAGGCAGTCCACGGCCACCGCATCCATTTTCGAGATCGCCTCATTGATCAGCCCCTCGAACGTCCCGCGCGCAACCAGCCGCTCAAGGTGCGCCTCCGGCGTGTCATAGACGAATGTCTGGTGGTCCGCCTCGCTGAGGCCGATCTTTATCTGCTCGGTGCGCTTGGCATAGGTGTGCGCTTCATGGCTGCGCACCAGATGGTCGAACGCCCGGATGCCGCGACTGTCCGGACTGTTCATCATCATCCACTTGATCTGCTTCTGGGTGTCGCGTGTGTAGAGCTTGTTCAGGCTCTTCCAGTCCGACAGGGTCGAATAGGGCGCCGATGGCGCCGGCAGCCCGTTCAGCGCCAGCGTCTCGCCATGCCCGAACAGGTGCGAGAGCTCGAAGAAGCTCAGCATGTGATCGAAATCATTGCCCCCAACGTAGAGGCCGGCACTGCCCAGCACGTCGAAGCCGGAATTGTCGGGCGATATGCGCACGACCGAAAAATCCGACGTGCCGCCCCCGATATCGACCACGAAAATCAGCTTTTCCCGGCCGGTCGGGAAAGCCACCGATCGCGCCGCAGCCACCGGTTCTTCGAGGAATTCGACATGGGCAACGCCCGCCGCGTGAAGGCAGCTTTCCAGGATGGTCTGCGCGCGCTTGTCGAGATCGGCATGCCTGTCATTGAACGAGACCGGGCGTCCCTGGATGACCGACTCGACGCGCTGCCCGGTCTGCGCTTCCGCATTGGCAATCACCCGGCGCAGGAAATGAACGATCACGTCACGAAACGGCAGGCGCCGGCGACCCAGCTCCGTCGTCTCGTCAATCAGCGACGAGCCAAGGACCGACTTGATCGAACGCATCAACCGGCCTTCTTCACCGGACTCATAGGCGCTCACCGCCTGCGAACCGATGGCGTATTCGCCGGAATCCAGGCCATAGAACACGGCCGTGGGAATCGACGTGGCGTCCGGCTCCAGCGCAATCAGCGCGGTGCCATCCGGACCGCGAAACGCGATCGACGTGTTCGATGTGCCGAAATCGATGCCAACTTGCATGAGGAACGCCCTTGATGCGGGGAATGCGGCCCAGTCGCCTACCCCACTTGGCTGCAAAGCGGAAGGGACCGCGTCCCGCCCCTTCCCCCCATCCCGCAATTGCCTACATTCAGCTCATGCTCCGGCCCGACCTCCTCCTGCAGCCCACGCCCAAGGGCCTCTACTGCCCGCCGGGGGATTTCTACCTCGATCCCGTGCGCGGCGCGGTTGACCGCGCCGTCATCAGCCATGGTCATTCCGATCATGCGCGCGGCGGCCACGGCAAGGTGCTTGCCCACCCGGACACGCTGGCCATCATGGCTTGCCGCTATGGCCAGAATTTTGCCAAGTCCACGCAGTCACTGGACTATGGTGAGACGGTCGAGATCAATGGCGTCACCGTCTGGCTCGCCCCGGCCGGGCACATCCTCGGCTCGGCCCAGGTCGTGGTCGAACACAAGGGCCTGCGCATGACCTTCACCGGTGACTACAAGCGCCGTTTCGATCCGACCTGCGCGACGTTCGAGCCGGTCCCCGGTACGCATGTGTTCATCTCCGAGGCGACCTTCGCCCTGCCCGTCTTCCGCCACCCGGACACAGGCGGCGAAATTGCCCGCCTCCTGCACAGCCTGCAGGCTTTTCCCGAGCGCGCCCATTGCGTCGGCGCCTATTCGCTCGGGAAGGCGCAGCGCGTCATCCGGCACCTGCGCCTCGCCGGCCATGACGCGCCGATCTTCATCCATCCCAGCCTCGAAAAGCTCTGCGCCCATTACCAGTCCGTCGGAATCGACCTCGGCACGCTCATCACTGTCCCGTCCGGCGACGTGCCGAAAGCCGCCCGCGAAACCTATCGCGGCCAGATTATCGTCGCCCCGCCCGGCAGTTTCGATGGCAAATGGGCCCAGAACTTCCCCGACCCCGTCATCGCCTTCGCGTCGGGCTGGATGAGCATCCGCCAGCGCGCCAAACAGCGCGGCGTGGAGCTGCCGCTGGTGATCTCCGACCATGCCGACTGGGACGAACTGACCGGAACGGTGCGCGAAGTGAACCCGGAAGAGCTCTGGGTTACCTATGGGCGTGAAGACGCCCTCGTACGCTGGGCCGAACTGGAAGGCCGCCGCGCCCGGCCCCTGCGCATGGTCGCCTATGCTGACGAGGCCGGTTGACCGCGCCCCGGCAAGGGGCCTTTAGTAACGGCTATAGGTGTATTCAAAGGGGACGACATGAAACGCCCAGCCCTCCTCGCGGCCGCTGCCGCCCTGCTCGTGCTTGCCGGATGCGACGCCATCAAGGTGCCCGGCCTCAATCCACCGGACGAACAAGCCGCCAGTCCGGTCGACCAGCTGCCAGAAGACGCGTTCGAAGAAGATGTGACCAGTTCGGTCGAAGTCGTGCCCGCCGAGACGCCCGCCACCGAAACAACAGTCGACGCGCCAGCAGATGCGACCGCTACGCTGCCTGCGACGGATGACACGGCACCCACCGAAACCGCACCTGAAGACGGAACGGCGGAAGAGACGACCGAAGAAACTGCCCTCCAGCCCGAGTCCGCCGGTGCTCTTGCCCTGACGACCCAGGCGCCCCTGCCGACGCTGGCAGCGCTGAACGCCGCCAGCTGTGGCCGCCCCGCTGGCAGCGCGCCGACGCCGACCGTGGCCATGGTCGCGGGTGCCACCACGCTGGAAGCCCCCTCGGTCGGCACCGCAGCCGTCAACGGCCTCGCCGCGACCCTCGCCAGTTTTCCCGGCATCGTGAAACTCGAACCCCGCAACCCGCAGGCCGACGGCACCGTCGCCAGCGGCCATTGCGGCGCCACGCGTATCGCAAGGAACTGGTTCGTGACGGCGGCCCATTGCGTTGACGACGACTATCAGGAACTCCGCCTCATCGGCGACGTGGCCAACCTGCGCAGCCCGCTCGCCAGGGTCACCAGCGGCACCGTCTCCGTCTGCCATGCTGGCTATCTCGGCACCGCCAACGGCTATGCCAATGACCTCGCCCTGATCCGCCTCGATGACGCGCAGGTCGCGCCGATCGCCGACGTGGCGGTAGCCCGCTATGGCACCACCGCGAAGCCGCTCGCCCCCGCCAATTACCCGACTGCCGACATGGCCGGCTGGGGCCTCACGCATTATGGCGGCCAGCTCTCGAACGACCTGCTGACCACACAGCTCGCCATCACAGCGAACGGCCCGTCGATCATCTATGTCGCCAGCGCCGGCGGTGCCGGCCCCTGCGTCGGCGACAGCGGCGGCCCGCTCTATGTCACCGAGGCGGACGGCACCCGGACGGTTGTCGGCGTCTTGTCAGTGGTCGAGCAAAACCGCGCCACCGGCGAGTTTTGCGCCGGCGACTATAACGGCCGCTACACCAACCTGCAGGGCTATGCCGGCTGGATGGACGCCGTCATGGCGCGCTGCGACGCCAATCCGGATGGTTGCAAATAGGTCTTTGAGGAGCGCCCCTGCGCAGGCAGGCGCGGTGCCTGAGCCTAAATCCCAACCTTAAGCATTTCCTTGTAGGCAGGGCGCGCCCGCATCTTTTCCAGCCAGGCCTTGGTCGCGGGGCGGTTTGCCAACGCGCCCATGGAATCGGCCATCTGGATCTGGAAACCCATCAGGCAATCGGCGGCCGTAAAGCGCTCGCCGGCAAAATACGCATATTTCGACAGGTGCGCCTCAATCGTGCTCGCGGCCTTCTCGCGCTCGGCCGCCATCATCGCCTCGACCGGATTGCCGGTCATGTCGACGCGCCGGAAATAGACCTGCAGCAGGCCCGGCAGGAACACCGCGCCTTCGGCCGCATGCAGCCATTCCAGGTAGCGCGGAAATTCCGGCGAGTTCGGGCGTGGGTGCAGCTGGTAGGCCGTATCGTACTTGCCCATGAGGTATTCCGCGATGGCGCCGGTTTCCGCGATCACCACATCGCCGTCTTCCAGCAGGGGCGACTTGCCCATCGGGTGGATTTTCAACAGGTCCGGCGGCGCAAGGTTGGTCGTCTCGTCGCGCTTGTAGTGGACGATCTCGTGCGGCACGCCGAGTTCGGCCAGAAGCCAGACAATCCGCTGCGAGCGCGAGGCGTTGAGATGGTGGAGCGTGAGCGTCATGAATGGATGTCCCTTGGTAATTGGCTTTTTTAACAGTCACACGCCTTGTTTCGGCGCTGTCATGCCGCGTGTTTGGCCCTATGTAGGACCGTATGCAAGCCTTTGCCGACCTGCTTGACAGACTTGTGCTCACGCCGTCGCGCAACGGCAAGCTGCGCCTGATGGTGGATTATTTCGCCGCCGCGCCTGATCCGGGCCGTGGCTATGCGCTCGGTGCGATCACCGGCGATCTCGATATCCCGAACGTCAAACCGGCCATGATCCGCGCCCTCATGGACGGGCGCATGGACCCGGAACTGTTCGCCCTGTCCTATGATTATGTCGGCGACCTGGCCGAAACGGTCAGCCTGGTCTGGCCGGACGTGCGCGGCGCCAATCGCACGCCACCCCTGTCCGACATTGTCGAAACGCTGACCGTAGCCCCCCGCGCCGAGGCGCCCAAGCTGGTCGCCGGATGGCTCGACGGTCTCGACGCGACCGGCCGCTGGGCCTTCCTGAAACTGCTGACCGGCGGCCTGCGCATCGGTGTCTCGGCCCGTCTCGCCAAGCTCGCGCTCGCGGCTTTCGGCGGCAAGGACGTCACCGAAATCGAGGAAATCTGGCATGGCCTCGCCCCGCCCTATGGAAGCCTGTTCGCCTGGCTCGAAGGCCGCGCCGACAAACCGGCACCCGACATCGCCGCGCCGTTCCGCCCGGTCATGCTCGCCCATCCCCTCGTGCCCAAGGCGGACCGCGACACGCCGGACGCAGTCGACCCCGGCCTGATCACTGCAGACACGTTCGCGGCGGAATGGAAATACGACGGTGTCCGCGTCCAGGCCTCTGCGGCAGGCGGCGCGCGCCGCATCTATACCCGCACCGGCGACGATATCTCCCACGCCTTCCCGGACGTTGTCGCTGCCATGGAATTCCATGGCACGCTCGACGGCGAACTCCTTGTCCGCAATGCCGACGGCACCGTCGCTCCGTTCAATGCGCTGCAGCAGCGACTGGGTCGCAAGACGGTCTCGAAACGCCAGCTGGAAACGCACCCCGCCTTCATTCGCGCCTATGACCTGCTGCAGGACGGCATCCGCGACCTGCGCGGCCAGTCCTTCCGTGAACGCCGCACCCGGCTTGAAAGCTTTGTCCTCGGCATCGAGAGCGACCGGTTCGACCTCTCCCCGCTCGTCCCCGTCACCACGCTGGCGGCGCTCGACGATGCGCGTCTCGATCCGCCCGCGCCGGAAATCGAAGGCGTGATGCTGAAACGCTGGGACAGCGCCTATCTCGCCGGACGCCCCAAGGGCTTCTGGTACAAGTGGAAGCGCGATCCGTTCCTCGTCGATGCCGTGCTGATGTATGCCCAGCGCGGCCACGGCAAGCGTTCCAGCTTCTATTCCGATTTCACGTTCGGTGTCTGGCGTGACGAAGATGGCGAGGACCGGCTCACCCCCGTCGGGAAGGCCTATTTCGGTTTCACCGACGCGGAGCTGAAGCAGCTCGATGCCTTTGTCCGTGCCAATACGATTGACCGGTTCGGGCCCGTCCGCTCCGTCACGGCCAGCAAGGAGGCCGGCGTGGTTCTGGAAGTGGCGTTCGAGGGGTTACAACGCTCGCCCCGCCACAAGTCCGGCCTCGCCATGCGCTTTCCCCGCATCAACCGCATCCGCTGGGACAAGCCAACCGCCGAGGCTGACCGGATCGAAACGCTGTCAGCGATGTTGCCGGACTAGCCGCAGCTTACTCTAGCAAGGCGCAGACGCTGACGCCGCCGCGTTAGCGGAGCCCAGCCTCCAGCAAACAAAAAAAGGGCCAGGCGCTCTGCGAGCCTGACCCTTTTCCGGGATTTCAGAAGACGTCCGCTATCAGACGGTTTCTTTGAGTTCCTTGGCGACGCGGAAGGCAACCTTCTTGGACGCCTTGATCTTGATCGCTTCGCCCGTTGCCGGGTTGCGGCCCATGCGCGCCAGGCGCTTGCGCACTTCCAGCGTGCCGAGGCCGTTCATGCGAATACGCTCGCCTTTCTTGAGGCGTTTCGTAATCCGCACGGCCATGTCGTCGAACAATTCTTGTGTCTGTTTCTTGGTGAGGCCGTGGGCCTCAGCCATTTCGACCGACATCTGACGCAGGGTCACAGTCGTTGCCGTTTTCGGTGCTGCCTTGGCAGCCGCAGCAGGTGCGGCTTTTGCAGCGGGCTTCTTCGCCGTGACAGCTTTGGTCGCAGCCGGTTTCGCAACAGCTTTCTTGGCTGCCATTTTTGCAGGGGCCTTCTTGGCCACAGGTGTCTTTGCCATGAGCAAAATCCTTTGTTAAGTCTTCGCAGAGAGGGCGGCCTATAACGCGAATCCATCCGGCGCCACCACACTTTTGTCAGTGCAACCAATTTGCCCTCCAGCCATTCAGGGTCATAAGTCGTCCATGGAAAAACAGCCGCCCGTGATTCTGCTCCTGCTCGCCGTGCTGCAGCCCCTGTCTGGCGCGCTGGCGCCGCTGCTCGGCGTCGGTACGCCGATCGGCAATGCGACACGCGATCTCGGTGCACCGGAACAGCCCCTGCCTGCCTTCTTCGCGATCTGGAGCCTGGTTTTCCTGGCCTATTTCGTGTTTGCCCTGTTTGCGGTCTTCCGCCGCGAACCGTGGATGGATCGAATCACCCCGGCCCTGACCATTGCCGGCATGCTGAACGTTATCTGGATGTTGAGCGCCCAGCTGATCGTGTCCCAGCCGCTTGACTTCGCACTCCTGTTTCCGATTGCCGCTGCCGCCTGGTTCGCTGCCAACAGGTTTGACCGGATGCGCGGCATGGGTGGCAGCGTCGCCAAGCTCGCCGCCGATATGGCCACCGGCCTGCTCGCGGGCTGGATCACGGTCGCGATCGCCATCTCGATCCCGTTGACGATCCGCCATTTCACCACGCTCGGCGCAACCGACTATCCGTGGCAGATGCTTTGGGCGACGCTCGTGCCCGCTGCGCTCACGGCCTGGGCCTTCGCCCGCTGTGTCAGTCGCAGTCCCTGGTTTTTCGTCTCGCTCGCATGGGGCCTCGTCGGCATCCTGCTCAATAACTGGACCGTCACCGGCATGACCTGGCTCGCCATCGTCACCGGTGCACTCACTGTCCTCATCCTCTACTTGCGGCTGACCCGCGGCGCCCATGGCGCGCGCAGCCAGGCCTGAACCCCCGGAGTAATTCATGGACTTCCTGAACGACATCGACTGGCAAGCCGTGCTTGCAGACAACTGGCCCACGCTCGCGGCCTATGGCCTGAAGGCGCTGGGCGCCTTTATCGTCCTGATCGTCGGCCTTCGCATCTCGGGAGCGATGGCCAGCATGGTCCGCAGGCAGGCCGTCAAGCGGCCGAACATCGACGAGACCCTCGGCAGCTTCTTCGCGTCGCTTGTCCGCTGGTTCCTGACGGCAGCCACAATCATCGCAGCGCTGCAATTGTTCGGCGTACAGGCCACCAGCTTCGTCGCCATCCTCGGCGCCATGACCCTGGCCATCGGCCTGTCACTGCAGGGCGCGCTGGGCAACATCGCCTCCGGCATCATGATCATGCTGTTCCGGCCCTATGGTGTCGGCCAGTATATCGAAGTGGCAGGCGTCGGCGGAACGGTGAAGGAAATCAACCTGTTCCAGACCATCATGGCAACGCCTGAAAATGTCCAGGTCATCGTGCCCAATAGCCAGGCCATCGATGGCATCATCAAGAATTACGCAGGCTACCCGACGCGCCGCATCGATCTCGTCTTCGGCATCGATTATGGCGACGGCATGGAGCATGCGATGAGCGTGATCGAAGGTGTCATCAAGGCCGACAGCCGCGTGCTCACGGAGCCTGTGCCCGTCGTGCGGGTCGACAATCTCGGCGCCAGTTCCGTCGACATCATTGCCCGCCCATGGGTGAAGACGCCGGACTATTGGGAAACCCGCTGGGCCCTCACCATGAACGTCAAGGCAGCGCTCGATGCGGCCGGCATCTCCATTCCGTATCCGCACCAGGTCAATGTGAACAAGGACTAGCGCTCAGCAGCAACCGCCAACCGGGGCCGCTGCCGACACGTCCCCGGCGGCGAACACGTCCGGCGCAGCGCATCCGGGAAACAGGCCGAAATGCCTGTCGCCTGCGCCCACCACATCGAAATGGCGCGCGAACCGCGTCTCCATCAGCATGGCCAGCGTGTTGCCGCAGACCGGGAAGACGCGGCCTTGCTCGATATGGTGTTCTGCATCGAGGATGAAGACCTCCTCCATGCCTTCCACGCCGCCGCGATAGATCACGGCCTGGCCATAATCCTCGCAGGCAGGCTCTAGCCCCTCCAGCCTGAAAAGGCGCGCCGTCACCGAGGCAAAGCGGATCTGCCCGACCTTGGCCTCCAGCGCCGGATCGATGATCGCCAGCGGGCGATGCTCCACGACGCGCGGATCGCCAAAGCCTGCGGCCATGGCCACGGCCTGATAGTCGCCCCAGTAAAGCGCGCCTGACAGGCATTCGCCATACAGGACAGGGTCCTTCACCAGGTCGGCCGGTATCCGGCGGTCGGCATAGACATCCGAGAAATAAAGCTCACCGCCTGGCTTCAGCAGCCGGTGCGCGGCGCGGAACACGGCCGGCTTGTCGGTGCAGAGATTGATCACGCAGTTTGAAATGATCAGGTCGAAGCTGCCCGGCTCCAGGTCCAGCGCGTCCAGGTTTTCCAACTCGCCTTCAAGAAATCGCGTATTCGGTGCTGCATACCCGAAGGCCTCGGCATGCCAGGTCTCATGCGCCCGGGCGACGGCCAGCTGCGCGTCAGTCATATCGACACCCGTCACATGGCCCTCCGGCCCGACAAGGCTCGCCAGTGCATAGACGTCACGCCCGGCGCCGCAGCCGAGATCGAGCACCCGCAGGCCACCAAGCTCGGCCGGAATGGCCAGGCCGCACCCGTAATAGCGCGCCGCGACCGCGTCATGCACCCGGCCCAGCGCCGTGCGCACATGCAGGGGCGGCGCCGCATCCGTCGTACACGCATCGGTGCGCAAGTCTGACGTGGATTTCAGGATCTCCCCGTAATATTCTTGGACGACCTGCTTGTTCATGCGCTTGCTCCCGATGCCTGACCCGGTCCGACTGCCGCAATTGACGGGTTTCTTCCAGTCACCAAAGCGTGAAAGGTGAGTTGAAGCCCGCAACGGCCCATGACAAGAGTGCAACATGATGCCTGAATTCGACATGACTGGCTGGCCCGCCTGGGCTCAGGCCGCAGAGCCCCAGGTCCTGAAATGGTCGCTGGTTCTGGCCGCCACAATCGCCATCTGGATCGCGGCCATTCTGGTCAAGCGTCTGGTCATGCTGGTCGGCAAGATCGTCACGCCAAAAGACCAGGATTTCGAAGGCTCCAGCTGGGACCTTGGCGCCTCGGTTGCACGTATGTTTGCGCTGATCCTGATGTCGCCCCTGCCGCTGGGCCTTGCAGGCTATGATTGGCGCATTTTGGTCGAAAGCCGGGGGCCCGGCGCCATCGCCGCCGTCGCCATCCTCTTCGTGGCGATCCTGTTTGCGAACTGGGTCGCCCGCTCGATGCGCAATTTCGGTGGCAAGGCCCATCGTCGCACGGGCGCGGACGACACATTGTTCGCCTTTGCCGGGTCTCTGGTCAAATACCTGATC
This sequence comes from Alphaproteobacteria bacterium, assembly GCA_018830285.1. Taxonomy (GTDB): domain Bacteria; phylum Pseudomonadota; class Alphaproteobacteria; order Caulobacterales; family Hyphomonadaceae; genus Hyphomonas. Next base: position 26,608 of record JAHJSB010000060.1, on the reverse strand, counting down.
TTCGCCGTCGCCATCGTCACGGCGCTGACCCAGCTCGGTTTCCCGACAACCTCGCTTGCCGCCGTGCTTGGCGCGCTCGGCCTGGCCATCGGCCTGGGCCTGCAGGACACGATGAAATCGGTCGCTGCCGGTGTCATGCTCGCCATCCTGCGTCCGTTCCGTATTGGCGACTATGTCAGCCTGGCCGGTCTCGAAGGCGAGGTCACCGACATCTCCCCCTTCACGACGTCACTCAAACAGATCGACAACAAGATCGTCATCGTCACCAATGACAAGGTCTGGAGCGATGCGCTGGTCAACCACACCCGCCAGACGCGCCGAAGGTTCGACCTCTATTTCGACATTTCCTATGACGACAATATGGACCACGCGCTGAAAGTCCTGCTGGATACGGCCAATGACCATCCGCGCGTCCTGTCAAAGGCGGAAACATGGGTCGGCGTGCATGCGCTGGCCGACTGGAGCATCAAGTTGCGCCTGCGCGCCTGGGTGGCGACACCGGAATTCGTGCAGGTCCGCGCCGACCTCACCAAGGCCGTCAAGGAAGCCTTCGACCGGGAAGGCATCACGATCCCTTATCCGCACCAGGTCAATGTCGGCTACAAGGGCAACGCCGAAGTGAACAATCCGGAACATGAGTGAGAACGAACCACCCGTTGTAGAGCCGCTTGCGCCGCCGCCCGGGCCCGTGCCCCAGGTCAAGGCCAAAGCCGAAAAGCCGCCGCCCCGCTCGGTGCTGCTGCGCCTGTTCGGCATCGGCCCCTGGGGCGTCGCCAAGCTGCTCGGACTGTGCATCCTTGTCGGTTTTGTCGTGCTGGCATCCAACTTCAACCCGGCCTCTCCGGATGTGAACATACCCGAAGCCATTGCATCGATTGCGCGCCAGACACTGGCGGCGGCCGGATGGGCCATCCGCAATTTCTGGAAACCCGCACTGGCGGGCGCCACAATCGTCCTGCCCGTCTGGGTCCTCTGGCGGCTGGTCAGCCTGCCGTTCCGGAAGTAGCGGCGCTAGCCCACCGGTTTCCAGTTCTGTGTCTTGCAGAGCGGGCCGATACAACCCTTCACTTCCAGCACGCCATCGTCCAGCCGCTGGATGCGCGACCCATAGGTCTTGCCTTCTTTCGGATTGTAGATCGTTCCGCCGGTCCAGCCCTTGGCGGTCTGCCGGAAGCCTTCCAGCATGGTCAGGCCGAGAATCTTCTTGCCGTCGGCATCTGTCGCCGTTTCGGGCGTCTTGCCATCGGTCACGCTGGCCGGATCGATCCAGACAATCGTGCCGCAAGGCGTGCCGTCGCCGCAATCGGCAATCTCGACATGGGAGTTCTCTTCCTCGGTCGCGAACGTGCCGAACACGGCAAGCGGATCGGCAGCAGCACTTCCTGCCGCGAGGGCAAGCGCGACAAAGGCAAAAAGGACAGGTTTCATGGGATGTCTCCGGCTTCAAGCGAGCTATAATCACTACCAGAAAACATAGAGGGAGAATACCGATGGACACGTCAAAACTGATGTTTCGCGATGGCCTGATGAAGGATGAACGCATCCTCGTCACCGGCGGCGGCACCGGACTCGGCAAGGAAATGGCCGAAGGCTTCCTGAAGCTCGGTGCCGAGGTCCACATCTGCGGCCGGCGCGGCGGCGTCTGCGAGGAGACCGCAAAAGAACTGATGGAAAAGCATGGCGGCAAGGTCGTGCCCCATGCCTGCGACATCCGCGTCGCCGAAGCCATCACCGACATGAATGACGAAATCTGGGCCAAGCACGGCCCCCTCACCGGCCTCGTCAACAATGCCGCCGGCAATTTCATCTCGCGCACCGAAGACCTCTCGATCCGCGGCTTCGACGCCATCGCCAATATCGTCTTTCGCGGCACGTTCTACATGACGCACGATATCGGCACACGCTGGATCAAGGGCGGCACGCGCGGCAATGTCATCTCGATCCTGACCACATGGGTCTGGAACGGCGGCCCCTTCGTCGTGCCCTCGGCCATGTCCAAGGCCGCCGTCAACACGATGACGCAAAGCCTCGCCGTCGAATGGGCGCGTTATGGCCTGCGCTTCAACGCCATCGCGCCCGGCCCCTTCCCCACCGAGGGCATGTCGAAACGTCTCGCGCCCGATGCCGACGGCGCCAAGCGCATGGACAGCGGCACGGCCAACCCGATGGGCCGCGTCGGCGAAATGCATGAACTGGTCAATCTGGCCGTCCTGCTGATGGGCCCGGGTGCCGAATACATCAACGGGCAGACCATTGCCATTGACGGCGCCATGTACAACGCGTCCGGCGGCAACTTCTCCCAGCTCGCCGCCTGGGGCGACGACCAGTGGCAGGCCGCCAAGGACGCCATTACCGCCACCAATAATGCCGACAAGGCCCAGCGTACGGTCTAGGCGACCGCGATTCGGGCGGAACGTTTCCGGGTCTCATTGCTTGTTCCAGCAATGAGACCTCCCGGAGACACCGCCATGACACTCATCCGCCCCTTCGCCCTCCTCGCCCTCGCAGCGTCCGCAGCCGCCTGTGCGGTCACGCCGCCGGCGACCAGCCAGCAGGGCGACCTGCGCATGGCCAATGACCCGGCCTATGCCGCCCCCTACAGCGCCAACGTGATCTCGCCCTATTACGAATGCGGCGCGCTTCAGATCGAAGCCAGCGTTGTGGGTACGACTGCCACGGTCATGTTCAACGGCGAAGTGCACCAGTTGCAGCAGGTCGATGCCGACAAGGGCATGCGCTACCAGTCCGGCATCGGCCCGACGCGCGTCGTGTTCTGGGACCAGGGCCGTTACGCCGTTCTGCAACAGGGCACGACCACCTTCCCGCAATGCACGCGGGTGCGCTAGGCCGCCTTTGACAAACCCATCCGGCTGCTGTCCAAGCGCCCGATGGAACTCTGGATACCCATCACGATTGCCGCCGCTTTCCTGCAGAACCTGCGCTCTGCGCTGCAGAAGCGGCTGAAGGATACACTCAGCACATGGGGCGCCACGGCAGCACGCTTCGTGTTCGCCGCGCCTCTGGCCTGTCTCGTGCTCGCCGTCCTGCTCGCCAGTACAGGGCAGAGCGCGCCGCCGCTCAACCTGACCTTCGTCACCGGCGGCATTCTTGGCGGTCTCGCTCAGATCCTGGCGACCGGCCTGCTGATTCACCTGTTCTCGCATCGCAACTTCACCGTCGCCACGGCCTTCACCAAGACCGAGCCTGTCCAGACGGCCCTGTTTGGCATTGTCCTTCTAGGCGACCGGCTCTCCCTGCCCGTGGCCATCGCCATCCTGGTCAGCCTTCTCGGCGTGATCCTGATCTCGATTCCTGCAGACCCGGCCGCGCGCCGCAGCTTCCTTGATCGAAAGGCCCTCATTGGCATCGCATCCGGCGGCCTGTTCGGACTGTCCGCCGTCGCTTATCGCGGCGCGTCCCTGTCACTGGCAGACGGCGACGTGTTCCTGCGTGCCGCCACCACGCTCGCCTTCGTCACCGCCTTCCAGGCGCTGGCCGTGCTGTCTTATCTCAGGCTGCGCGAACCGGGCGAAGCCGGCCGCCTGTTGCGCAGCTGGCGCAGCGCCGCCTGGGTCGGCCTTGTCGGCATGCTCGGTTCACTCGCCTGGTTTACTGCCTTCACCCTGCAGAACGCCGCCCATGTCCGCGCCCTCGGCCAGATCGAGGTCGTTTTCATGATCGGCGCGTCGATCCTGTTCTTCAAGGAACGCGTCGCCGCGCGAGAGATCATCGGCGTAGTGCTCGTCTCCGTCGGTATTCTCGGATTGGTGCTATTTGCCCGCTAGGGCGTCACCACGACCTTGCCGACCACCTTGCGGTCCCATAGCATGGCGAAGGCATCCATCGCCTGCTCCAGCGGGAATTCCGCGTGCACGCGCGGATGCACCTTGCCCTGGCGCGCCCAGTTCCAGATCGTCTCGACATTCTCGCGGCCCTTGTCGGGAAACTGGCGGCCATACTCGCCGGCTCGCACGCCGACCACGGAGAAACCCTTGATCAGGGGCATATTGGTGGAGACCGTCGCGATCCGCCCGGATGTAAACCCGATCACCAGCAACCGCCCGTCAAATGCTATGCAACGCACGCTCTCATCGAACACGTCGCCACCGACCGGATCGAAAATGACGTCCGCACCGCGTCCCTTGGTCAGCGTCTTCACCTTGTCGCGAAAGCCCTGTGTCACGTTGATCGCATAGTCGGCGCCATGCGCGATCACCTTGTCGAGCTTGTCGTCCGATGCCCCCGTCGCGATCACCGTCGCGCCCAGCAGCTTGCCGACATCCACCGCCGCCAGGCCAACCCCGCCACTCGCGCCATGCACCAGCAGCGTCTCGCCCGGCTGCAAATTGGCCCGGCGCACCAGCGCGACATAGGCCGTGAGATAGGCCGCCGAATAGGATGCTGCCTCGGCAAAGCTCATCGCAGGCGGTTTCTTCTGGAGCGAGGACACGGACACCACGATGTATTCGGCAAACGCACCGGACCGCACCCCGCCAGCCACGTCCGTGCCTTCGCGCAACGGACCCTTCACGCCTTCGCCCAGCGTGTCGATGATCCCGGAAAAATCCATGCCCGGCGTGAAAGGCGGCTCCAGTTTCAGCTGGTACTTGCCCTGCGTCAGCAACAGGTCCGGAAAGTTGACGCTGGCCGCCTTGACCCGCACCAGCACTTCGCCGGGGCCCGGCTTGGGCATCGGCACGTCTCGAATCTCGGTGCCGGAAAAATCATCCGTGATCGTATGGCAGACAAGCGCCCTCATAGCCGGCCATACATGTCGCGCACCATGCCCGCGATCTGGAGACAGGCCCGGCGCGAGCCCGGCGAGAAGTCGGTAAAGGCGGTGAAGGCATGGGACAGGGTATCATAACGCTTGTGCTTCACATAAACGCCGTCCCGCCCCAGCCGCAGCGCGTAGTCGTCGCCCTCGTCGACCAGCGGATCATGTCCCGCCGTGATCACGATTGCCGGGGGCAGGCCCGACAGGTCGCCGCTCTGGCCAGGCGACAGCAGCGGGTCGCTCCGATCATGTCCCTCCGGCAGGTATTGGTCCATGAACCAGTTCATCGTGTCGGTCGACAGCGAGAACGTGTCGCCAAAGGCGGTGCGCGACGGAAATTCCTCGACCAGGTCCACAGCCGGATAGATCAGCAATTGCAGCGCCGGGATTGGTTTGTCCTCGCGTTTCATCTCCTGCGAGACGATGGCCGCGAAATTTCCACCCATGCTGTCGCCGCCAACGGCTGCCACGCCCGCTGGCGCGCCATACCTGGCCGCATTGCGCAGCGCCCATTCATAGGCGGCGATCGCATCGTCAATTCCGGCCGGGAACTTGTGCGGCGGCGCCAGGCGATAATCGACCGACAGGACCGGGCATTTGGCAATCGTCGCAATCATCGAACAGAACGCATTGCATGTATCGAGATCGCCGATAACACCGCCGCCCATATGGTAATAGACCATCATCGGATGCGCTGCGTCCTGTTCGTCGGGCAGGTAGATCCGCACGGGGATCTCGTTCTTGTCGGGGCCCGGGATCGTGGAATCCTCGATGATGACGCCCGGCTCCGGCGCGGCCGCCAGCATCGCAAGCTGTTCACGCGTCGCCGCCTGCACCACTTCGGCCGGCAGCGATGACAGAGGCGGCGCATTGCGGCCATTCCAGGCCACCATCTGCAATTGCGGCTCCAGCACCCGGCCATTGATCTCGAGCGGCTTGCCGCCTGCCATGCGTACGAGCAATCCGCCCGGCAGTTTGAATATCAGTTTCGTGATTATCTGCTGTAGACTCATCGCCCGGCTCCCAAACTGCCCTTTGCAGGACAGTTTAGCCCCCTTCCCCGAGGTCCGCCAAGCGCTTCCTCAAACAGCCTTAGCGGCGATCTCGCGCACGCCAGCCAATAACAGGGCCGAGGCGAACTCTGTCGCCGCATCCGCATTCACCGGGCGGCGCTGCAGCATGTGGTCGCCCATTTCCCGCGCGATGCCGATCGCTGCGGCTGTCAGATAGTCGATATCGATCACCGGCGCCCCGGCCGCCTTGAGAACGTGGTCGAGATCTGACCGGATTTCACTGGCAATCGCCAGCATTTCCGGCGTATCCACGCGCACACCGATCAGCGCGAGGTGCGGCGCCCCGCCCTTGATGGCCTCGGCATTCTCGGCGGCGATGAAACTGAAATAGGCGTGATAGGCTTGATGGATATAGTCCTCGAACGTCGTCGCCCGCGCCCGCACATCGCTCAGGCGCGTCCGGAATCGGTACGTGGAATCCTCGGCAATCGCCTCGAACACGTCTTCCTTGCACTTGAAGTAATTGTAGAACGTGCCTGCGGCCAACTCCGTCTCGCGGATAATGTCGCGCACGGTCGTGGCATCAAAGCCGATCCGCGCGAAGACGCGCCGACCCGCCTCGAGAATGGCGCGGCGGTTGGCCGCCTTGGATTTGGCGCGTTTGCCAGAGGCAAGTGTGTCAGTTGCAGAAGGCATCGAGATTCCTTGATTGGGCCGGCTCGAAGCGGCCGAAGTGAGCGATAATGCGCCAGACCGTCACCATGCGTCAACTTTTTACACGCGCGGCGTGAAATGGCCAGACGGCTTACTCAGTCCGCGATCGAGGCGCCTACGGCGCAACACGGGGAGGTCACTCCCTCCCGTCAACCCTGTTCAGGAACCCGCTAGCATGAGCTCATAGGCCGGAAAACTGAACGGGTCGCGCACGTCCAATCCCTTCGAGCCTCTGGGATTGTGATAATTCCCGGTCAGGATCTCATAGTGCAGGTGGATCGCGGTCGCATTGCCGGAATCGCCCATCATGCCGACCGGCTGGCCAAAGCCGATTTCCCGTCCGACGGCGACATTCGGCTCGAAATAGGCAAGGTGGGCATAGCGCGTATACACGCCGCGCCCATGGTCGATCAGCACCTGCCAGCCATAGCCCGTTGAATGGCGAGCCTCGATGATACGGCCCGGCGCGGCGGCATAGACCGGCCCGGACGGGCGCCGTGTCAGGTCGACCCCCTCATGAATCCGCCCGCCGCGGACACCAAAACCCGATGACAGGCAGGCATCATTGGTTGGTACCGTCACAAGCACCACACCATTCACATCGATCACCGGCTTGAAATCCTGCACCCAGCCACCCGGATAAAAGGGCGGCGAATTGCTCACCGCCATGCCGCTGCAGACCTGCAGGTACTGGTTGGGCTGGTACGGGCCCTGCTCCGGATTATGCGGATCGCCCGGCGGGCCGTAATCGACGACCACCCGGGAGGCCGCCGGTATAGTCGGCGGCGCGGAGGCACACGCGGCAGCTGCCAGGAGCAGCAGGATGGCTGGAATCAGGCGGAACATTGACCAGATCATACCACGCTTGTCTTAATGTCAGGCAACCACACCTGCGCGTTTTGCGCCCCGTTTTAACTCTTTCAGCAAGTCGGCGACGTAAACACCGAAGTCCACCTGCATGCGGTGGCGCGGGCTATCATAGAAATGGCCAAGGTGTTCCTTCTCGTCCGCCATGGTGATCCGGTCCATTTCGGCCGCATCCGGGAACGCATAATCACCGTTCAATGCCGCAGCGACCAGTTTCGATTGCTGCTCGGCAAAGTTAACCAGTGTCGGCAGTGGTTGGGCCAGCCCGAGGAAGAAAAGGTTTTCAAACCCGGGCTTCACCATGCGCTTGTACAGCGGGAAGGTGTTCTCCTGCGGCATGAGCTCTTTTTGCTTCAGGAACGGGAAGGTCACGTTATATCCGGTCGCCCAGACAATCGCGTGAACCTTTTCGCGGCTGCCATCAGTGAACACGACACTGTCGCCGTCCAGCCGTTCGATGCCGGGCTTCGGCAGGATGTCGCCGCAGCCGACCCGCGTCAGGAACTCACCCGACACCGAGGGGTGCCCGTCCAGCGGCTCGTGGTCGGGTTTCGGCAGGCCGTAATCCTCCATCATGCCGATCGTCTTCTTGATCTTCGCCCGGGCCAGCTTGCGGCCCAGCTTGGCGGGCAGCCATGGCGGCAGCGCTGCCTTGTCGGCTGGTGTACCATCCATGTATTTCGGCAGAACCCAGACGCCCCGCCGCATCGAGATGAACAGCTTGTTTGCGATCGGCCGCTGCGATAGCTCCGACGAGATATCCATCGCCGAATTGCCGGCGCCGACAGTCATCACGTTCTTGCCCCGGAAGTCGTATGGCTCGAACGGGTCGCGATAATGGTGGGAATGCACCTGGTAACCATCGAAATGCCCGGGATAGGTCGGCATCCGCGCATCCCAGTGATGACCGTTTGCCACCGCAACTGCATCATATTCGCGGCTCTCGCCGGTCGACAGCGTGACCTTCCAGCGCCCGTCCGGCAACCGCTCGCAGTCGGTCACCGCCGTATTGAACGTGATCGTCTCGCGCAGCCCGAAATGGTCTACATAATCGTGGAAGTATTGCAGCAGCTGGGCATGATGCGGGAAGTCCGGCCAGTCCTCGGGCACGGGAAAGTCCTCGAAGGCGAGCCGCCATTTGGATGTGTCGATATGCAGGCTCTGGTAACAGGACGAGGTGCCGTTCGGGTTCTTGTAATACCAGTTGCCGCCGATATCGTCCGACATCTCGAAACAGTCGTATGGCAGGCCCTTGTCTTTCAGGCGCTTGGCCATGGTGAAGCCCGAGCACCCGGCCCCTATGATGCATGTTTTCGGTTTGCTGCTGCCATCAAATGCCATAGGCCGTCTCCTCCCGCTGCGTGAACTGTTCCCACGTTCCTGACCAGATGTTATCCGGGGCGGATCGAACGTCAAACAAAGAGGCTTGCACATGAGCGATGACGCGACGTCAGCCCCGGCACCGCTGGAATTGATGCAGGGTAACCTCGACATGATCTCCGGAGTCATCCCGTGGGGACGCCGTCTCGGCTTCCGCATGACCAAAGTGGAAAAGGGCCATGTCTGGGGCGTCCAGCCCTGGAAGGAGCGCTTGGTGGGCGATCCCGACACGGGCGTCATCCATGGCGGCGTGCTGACCGCCTTCCTCGACAATCTTTGCGGCACGGCGGCTGGTTCGGCCATGGATCACCTGCGCTATGTCGCGACGCTCGACCTGCGCATCGATTACATGCGCCCGGCCGAACCGCGCCGCGACATTCTCGGCGAGGCCGAGTGCTATCATGTTACCCGCTCGATCTGCTTCACCCGCGCCTGGGCTTTCCACGAAACGCGCGACAAGGTGATCGCCACTGCCGCCGGTGCCTTCGCCATCACCAAACCGCGCGCACCGTCCACGATGGGAGGCAATGATGCCGAGTGAAACCCTGCTCAGCCGCGCTGAAGAAGTCGCCGCCTTCATTGCCCGCACGCCGTTCGCGCAGGAACTCGGCATGCGCTGCGAAGTGATGGGCGACGAAATGACCGCCATCCTCCCCTTCCAGGACAAGCTGATCGGCAATGTCGCCATCCGCGCCATCCATGGCGGCGCCATTGGCGCCTTCCTCGAGATCGCGGCCATGGCGCAGGTCTTCCTCGTCAGCGAACACCTGGTCCGCCCGCCCCGCCCGATCAACCTCACCATCGACTATATGCGGCAAGCCCACGCGAAAGACCTCTACGCCCGCGCCACCATCACCAAGATGGGCCGGCGCATGTGCTCGGTCCAGGCCGTCGCCTGGCAGGACGAGAAGTCCAAACCCGTCACCACGCTGATGGCCCATTTCATGGTCGGCGGGGACTGACCCTTGAGCCCCCTCTCCCAAGGGAGAGTGGGTCAGGGGCCGCAGGCGCTACTCCACGACCGCCCGCGCGCCAACCTCCGGAAAGGCCCCGGCAATCGCCTGGTTCCAACGGAACAGGTCCGGCCAGTTCTCGCCTTCGTTCGACATCAGGCCCAGACGCACAATCACAAGGTCCCGCGACGGCACGATGAAAATGGTCTGCCCCTCATGGCCTTCGGCGGCAAAACTGTCCCAGGGCGGCGCGTCGCGGCGCTGGTAGGACGGCACCGGCTCTGCCCCGTCCGTCGTCAGCCCGAAACCCGCGCCATAGACATTTTCCTTGGGGCCATCCGGATGCGACCGGGAGAAATCCACCCAGCCGTCCGGCAACAGGCGCTCGCCGTCCCACACGCCATCGCGCAGGTAGAGATAAGCGAATTTCGCAAAATCCCGCGCCGACGCCCAGACAAGGGAGCCGCCGAGGAAAGTGCCGGAGGAATCGAATTCAAGCTCGGTGTCCATTCCGATAGGCCGGAGGAGAATTTCCTGCAGCAAAGAACGCTCAAGGTGCAAGCCTTGATCGGTCGCAAATTCGGGCATTTGGATATCCTGGAGCAAGCCCTGAACAGCCTTTCCGATCAGGTGAAACCCCGCCGTCGAATAATTCCACACCGTGCCCGGCACGTGCAGCGGCGGCAGTTCCGCCTTGATATAGGCCAGCACATCGAACCGCCCCGGCCCGCACATCATCTGGATGACGTCATTCTCGGCCATGCTGGTCGCGCCGATCTCGGTATAGTCGAGCCCGTCGGTCATGGTCAGCCACTGGCGCCAGGTGATCTCCGCCCGCGGATCGCCCGCCTCGAACGGCGTCGGCATCGGCGTATCGATATCGTCTATCAGGCCAAGCGCCACCGCCCGCCCGGCCAGCGCCGAGGTCACCGATTTCGCCATGCTCCAAGAGACCTGTTTCGTCTCCGGCCCGAACCCGTCGCGATAGGCTTCCGCCACCAGCTTGCCGTGATGGATGATCACCACCGCCCGCGTCTCGCCCATCGGGCCTGCCTTCTCGCCGGCAATCGCCTTGTCGATCATGGGAGCGACAATCGCCGCCACGGCGGGGTCCATCTCGCCGGTCTGCCAGCCCACCGTCGGCCAGGACAGCCCCTCCGGCTGCGGCGGCAGGGGCACGAGCTCCTTTGCCGATGCCGAGCCGCCGAAAAGGAAAACTAGCCCGGCAAGGCTCATCCTGAGCGCTGCGGAAATCAAGAAATGGTTGCCCACGACAATGCTTCTCCCCCAACCTTTGGCCCAGCGTAGGGGCATCACATGAAAGTCGTCAAAGTCCTTCTCGTCACGTTCGCTGTCATGCTCGTCCTCGTCGGCGTCGGCTGGCAGGTCTGGCTGAAGGACCAGGTCGCCTATGCCCGCATCGCGACCGCCTATGGCGCCAAGCAGGTCTACTCCTGCCTGCATGTCGCCAAACATCCGATGGACAGCCGCCTGAACGATTTTACCACCGATTTCAGCGCCGTCAGCATCGCCGACGACGGCGCCGTCACCCGCGCCAGCGTCCTCGGCGGCCTTGTCGATGCCAGGGCCCGCTTCGAGCCCGGCCTCGGCTGCACACTGGTGAAACCTTAAAAAGCGGATTTAGGCCTTGCTTAAAGGGTTTGTCGCAGCGTGCTGTGAACCACGAGAGAATGCCAGATGCCTGCAATCCCGGACTCCGGAGACCTGACTGCAACGCCTTATTGGCGGGTCTTCCTGCTCTTTCTTGTAACAGGCATCGGCGTCCTGCTTCTTGATGGCCCGCCCGGCGCCAGCTTCGCCGCCGACGTCGACGACATCGCCCGCAAGCTGCAAATCGCCGACCTCCTGCGGGACGGACAATGGCACGACCTCTCCTGGCCCGTTCTCGCCATGCCCGACGCCTATGTCACGCCATGGTCCCGGCTGGTCGATGCGCCCTATATGATGGTGACCTGGGTGCTTGGCCTGTTCATGGCCCCTGACGCGGCATTCGCAGCCGCGCGTCTCGTGGTGCCCCCGCTCTGGTTCGTCGCCTATGCCGCCCTGGCCGCGCGCGTGATCCAGCACATTTCGGGGCCCCATTTGCGAGCGCTGCCGATTATCGCGGCGGCTGTCGCCTCGCTGCTTGCCCTGCCGGAATTCTATCCCGGGCGCATTGACCATCACAATGTCCAGCTCGTCCTGATGCTGGCGCTCTGCCTCGGGCTCGTGTCCCCGCATCGATACGCCGGTGTGCTGATCGGACTGGCCAGCTTCCTCTCCGTCGCCGTGGGACTGGAATGCGCGCCCTTTGTCGCCCTCGCGCTGGTCGGCCTCGGCCTGGCGGCCGTCTGGACAGGCGATAGCGACCTTGCCCGGCGCCTCTCCCAGGCGGGCCTGACTCTTGTCATCGTCACCCTGCCGGCGAGCGCCGTTCTGATCGGGCCCGGCGCGATGTCACAGGTCCAGTGCGATGCGCTGTCGGCGCCATGGATTGCCGCCCTCTGCCTTGGCGGACTGGTCCTCGCGGCAATGCCGCGCCTGTGGCGACATGAGCGTTTCGCCGGACCGGTCGCGCGACTGTCCAGCCTGGCCGTTCCGGGCGCGGTCCTGCTGGCCGGATTGTGGCTGGCCTTCCCGGCCTGCCATGCCGGTCCCCTGTGGATGATCGACCCCATCGCCAGCGAATACTGGTTCGCCCGCATCCCGCAGGAACGCGGCCTGATAGAGGGCTATGCCAGAGGGGCACCGCTGGCCATTCCGGTTGTGATGGGCGGATTGATAGCCGTGCTCATCGCCGCCTGGTACTGGGCCCGGCCCCGCACGGCGGGCGCCCTGGTCATCCTCCTGATGGCCAGCGCCGCACTGCTTCTGACCATTCTCCAGAGCCGCAATTTCAGGTTTCCGGCAGTCTTCATTCCGTTGTTCGTTCCGGCTGTGCTGATGGCGCTTTCGACCGTGAGCACATGGACCAAGCGGCTCGCTCCACTCGCGGTGCCCGTCGTTCTCGGGCTGGCCTTGGTCGGACTGGTAAACCGCACCGAGCTGGCGGTCGACCCGATCCTGATAATGGATGGCGATGCCTGCAAGGACGGCGATTTTTCGGTGCTCGACAATGCGCCGCCCGGCATCGTCATGGCGCCCTCAGGCCTGTCATTCACTCTGGCTGAGCATATCGTGGCCACCCACGGCCCGCACCAGCTTGCCTCATTGCCATTCCACCGCGCGGCCCCCAGCATCAGCAAGGTCGCCAAGGCATTCATCATGGATGACAGCACGGCGCGCCGCGAGGCACTCGCGCCCTTCACGTATGTGGCCGTCTGTACAACCAACGTGACGTTCGATGGCTCTGTCGCCCCGCTCTATGTGGCGCTCAGCGCAGGTGAAGACTGGCCCGGCCTGGTCGATGTGGAAACGGACAGGGCATCGCGCTTCCGGCTGTTGCGCATCAATCATGAGGCGCTTCGCGAGGCGCGGACTAATCCTCGTTAACCGGCCCACCCGCGAACAACGCGGCGTAGTCTGGTTTCAGGAAATCCCGGAATACCGACTGCGGCACGACAGCCTTGTAGGCGCCCTCGGCATAGGATCCGATTTCATAGGGCGCGAAGTGCACGACAAAACCACCAAACGTGCCAGCCTCCGTTGACGCGACCAGGCCAAGCTCGCCGCTCAGGATACTGTCAGCCGATATCGCGTCAGCCGTTTCTCCTCGAAACATTTCAGCGGACGCTCCGCCGCCGACTTTCTCGCTCCGCTGCTGCGCGATGTCGGCGAGAATAAAGGGAAGGCTTTCCGCCATCGCGCCCGCCGGATCCGTTAGCAGGGCGCTCAGGGACACCTGCTTCCCGCTCTGGAGATTGTAGATGCGCGCATCAGTTCCGTAGTTTCCGTGTGCGCCGCCGGAATAGGCCGCCGTAGAGCCTTCAAGGCTGATCAGGTCGCCCGCTGCCGCTTCCAATGTCCATTGGATCGACAGGCTGTAGGGAAAGAAATATTCGGGATCCGCTTCCTTGTAGGCCAGCGCATCGGCGTCCATGGCCTCCAGTCGGCCCCGCGCATCCTCGACCAGCGTGGCGGCAATGTCCGGTGCAATATCGAACAGGGCGTCATCAAAACCGGCTGAACCGACGAAATAATCCTTGGTCACCTCCAGATGCCGCGGCACGTCCGCAATCGCCTCGGGCGCGACGACCAGTTCAGCCTCCCCAACCGGACGGTCAGGGCCCTGAGTGGCTTCAGTGTCAGGCGCATCGGGTGTCTTCCCGCAGGAAGCAACCAGAAGCACACCCAGCGCGGCACAACAGGCAAGTCTCAACATCGGGTCACTCCCTTTACAGGCTCAACAGTTCGGCGTCGCCGCCCTGCGCCGTGATATTTACCGTTACCACGCGCTCATTGGCGAAACGATGGAGATAATGCGGCCCACCCGCCTTGGGCCCGGTGCCCGACAGGCCTTCCCCGCCAAATGGCTGCACACCGACCACAGCGCCGGTCATCGACCGGTTCACATAGGTATTTCCGACGGGGCAGACCGACTCCACAGTCGCGTGGAATCGCTCCAGCCGCGAATGCACGCCCAGAGTCAGGCCGTAGCCTTTCGCTTTCAGCGCGGCACCGACCTTCTTCACATTGTCGGGATCATAGCGGAGAATATGCAGAATCGGTCCGAAATTCTCTTCCTGGATCTGGTCCATCGATGACAGCTCGACCAAAGCTGGTCCGAAGCCGAACCCCTCTTGGCCAATCTTCCCGGCGTCGACCTGATGCAGGACTTTTGCCTCCTTGCGCATCTTGTCGAGGTGCGCTTCGAGCAATTTGCGCGAATCGGCATCAATCACCGGCCCCATGTCGGTATCGGCCTCGGCCGGATCGCCCAGCTTCAGCTCGTTCATCGCCCCAATCAGCCCCTCGATCAGGGTCTTGGAAGTCGACTTCGGAATGAAGGCAATCCGCAGGGCCGAGCATCGCTGGCCGGCAGAGCCGAAGGCCGACGCGATCATGTCATCAATGACCTGTTCCCTCAGCGCGGTCGTATCAACGAACAGGCCGTTCAGGCCGCCCGTCTCGGCGATCAGCGGAATGATCGCGCCATCGCGCCCGGCAATCGCCCGGTTGATGAGGCGCGCCGTTGACGTGCCGCCGGTGAAACAGACGCCGGAGACGCGCAGGTCAGCCGTTAGTGCTGCGCCAACCGTCTCGCCCCGACCGGGGAGAAGGTGAAGCGCATCAACCGGCAGGCCGGCCTTCTGGAACAGGCGAACTGCCTCGAATGCCACCAGCGGCGTCTGCTCGGCAGGCTTGGCCACAACCGTGTTCCCGGCTGCGAGAGCCGCCGCGATCTGTCCAGTGAAAATGGCCAGCGGGAAATTCCAGGGACTGATGCAGCAGAACACGCCGCGCCCATGCAGTGAAAGGTGATTGGTCTCGCCGGTCGGTCCCGGCAGGCGCACCGCGCCCTCGAACTCCTGCACGGCCTGCGCCGCATAATAGCGGCAGAAATCGACCGCCTCGCGGACCTCGGCCACGCCGTCGATGAGCGTCTTGCCCGCTTCGCGCGCCATGAGCGCGATCAGGCGCGGGGCATTGTCTTCCAATGCATCGGCCATGGCGCGCAGGTGTTCCGCCCGCTTCGATCCGCCGAGCGCGTCCCATGAGGGCTGGAATGCCACGGCCGCGCCCAGCGCCTTGTCGATAGCGCCGGCGCTGGCCTCCTTGCAGGCGCCAAGGATATGCTCCGTATCGAACGGCACACGGATCATCTCGCCACCGCCAGTATCGGGCTTGCCAGAGACGATCGCGCCCGCCGAAATGGCCGGGCTGTCGCGGAAGGATTTCAGTGCCGCGGCCATCGCCTGGCGTACCACTTTCTGGCTGAGATCGAGGCCGGCCGAATTGCGCCGCTCCGGTCCGTAAAGGCGCGGCGGCGTCGGAATGCCGGGATGCCGGCGCGGGCCGATCTCGACCCGCATGATGGGATCGTCCACGACATCTTCGACCGGCACGTCCGGATCGAGGAAGGAATGCACGAAGCTCGCATTCGCGCCGTTTTCGAGCAGGCGACGGACGAGATAGGGCAAGAGGTCCTTGTGGGCCCCTACGGGCGCATAGACGCGCACGCGTCTGCCTGCTTCAGCGGCATCATACAGCGCCTCACCCATGCCGTGCAGGCGCTGGAATTCATAGTCGGTAACGCCCGACGCCTCAGCCAACAGGTCGACCGCCGACAGCGTGTGGGCATTGTGTGTTGCGAACTGTGGATAGAGCTTCGGGGATGCCTGAAGCATCAGTTTGGCGCAGGCAAGGAAGTGAAGGTCGGTTCCGGGCTTGGTCGTGAACACGGGGAAGTTCGGATAACCCTCGACCTGGGCATGCTTGATCTCGCTGTCCCAATAGGCGCCCTTGACCAGACGGACCATGAAACGCTGCCCGGTCTCCTCGGCGAGGCGCGTCAGGTTCTCGATCACCGTCAAGGTGCGTTTCTGGTAGGCTTGGATTGCAAGGCCGAGACCCGTCCACTCCTTGAGCGACGGTTCGCGGGCAAGGCGATCGAAAAGCTTGAGGCTGAGCACCAGCCTGTCGGCTTCCTCCGCATCGAGACACAGGTGAATATTCGCCTCGGCCGCCTTTTCGCACAGGACGAGCAGGCGCGGATAAAGCTCCGCCATGACCCGGGTCTCGTTCACGGCCTCAAAGCGCGGGTGCAGGGCAGACAACTTGACCGAAACACCACTCGCCTTTTCCGGCGCGGTGCCGACATCCTTTTCGGCAGCGACCGCGTCGATCGCGAGTTCATAGGCTTTCAGATAGCGCGCTGCGTCTTCCGCCGTGCGCGCGCCCTCGCCCAGCATGTCGAAACTGAAATGGGCCGCTTCGCCCGACTTCACCATGCGCTTGCCGCGCTTGAGCGCTTCCTTGACGGTCCGGCCAAGGACGAATTGTTCGCCCATGATTCGCATGGCCTGCATCATGGCCGCGCGGATCACCGGTTCACCGCTTTCGCGGATCAGGCCGGAGACAAATGCCCCCGGTCCTTTCTCGAGCGATTTCGGCACGCCGATCACCCGGCCTGTCAGCATCAGGCCCCAGGTCGACGCGTTGACCAGCCAGCTTTCGGACTGGCCGAGATGGGATGCCCAGTCGCCCGAGCGGATCTTCTCGGCGATCAGGTCGTCACGCGTCTCGGCGTCCGGCACCCTGAGCAGGGCCTCAGCGAGGCACATCAGCGCCAGGCCTTCGGAATTCGACAGGCCAAACTCTTCCAGGAAACTTTCCATCATGCCTTTCTTGCCACCCCTGCTGCGGGCAATTTCGACAAGTTCGCGCCCATGGCGCACCGCAGCCTGGCGTGCGCCATCGTCAAGCGGTGTATCCTTCAGCAACCCTTCGAGCAGGGCCTCCTCGTCATCGAATTTCTGGGCGTCGAGATCGTCCCAATCGAGGGACACGGTGGGCAGCAAATCAGGCATATGGGATTCCGGGGGGCAAAAGTTTCAAGGGTATCAGCAAGACAGAGCAAAAGCCTGCCGGGTATTTAATGTTTACGGGCACAGTCATATCGGCACATAGAGGCTAACGCGAGCGACATTGCAGGTGTTCCGCCTCTTTACGCACAGGACCAACCCCGCCACATTGCCGCCGACCGTACGGCGGCCTCAAGGAGACCCGATGCGCATTCTGCTGATTACCGACGCCTGGGACCCTCAGGTCAACGGCGTCGTCCGCACGATGAAGCGGGTGATCGCCGAATCCGAAGCGATGGGCCATATCTGGGAAATTATACACCCGGGCGACGGCTTTCGCACCGTGCCCCTGCCAACCTATCCCGAGATCAAGCTGGCCCTGTTTGCCCGCAGGAAAATCGAGGAGCGCTTCCACGAGTTCGAGCCCGATGCGATCCATATCGCCACCGAGGGCACGCTCGGCATGGCCGGTCGCACAATGTGCCTCATCGTCAAGCACCCCTTCTCGACCGCCTACCATACCCGCTTTCCGGAATACGTGTCGGCGCGCCTGCCGGTTCCGATATCCTGGGGCTATTCGTTCGTGCACTGGTTCCACAAGTATTCCGGCAAGGTGATGGTCCCAACGCCCTCGATGGTCGAGGAACTCCGGGCCCGCAAGTTCATCAATCTGGTCGCATGGACGCGCGGCGTCGATACTGAAATGTTCGATCCGGCCCGCCGTGTCCCGGAAGGAGCAGAGAATGACCCGTTCAAGGGACTGCCGCGCCCGATCTTCCTGAATGTCGGACGTGTCGCGGTCGAAAAGAATATCGAATCCTTCGCCGAACTCGACCTGCCGGGCTCGAAAGTCATCGTCGGCGACGGGCCGCAACTGGAAGAGCTGAAGCGCAACTATCCGAATGTGACGTTCATGGGGGGCAAGTTCGGCGAAGAACTGGCAGCCATCTATGCCAGCGCGGATGTGTTTGTGTTCCCCAGCCTGACAGATACGTTCGGTCTCGTCGTGCTGGAAGCCATGGCATCCGGCATCCCTGTCGCGGCCTTTGACGCAACCGGTCCGCGCGATGTGATTCCCGGCTCCAATGCCGGGACGATCACACCCGTCGGCGGCGACCTCGCCCAGGGCGCACGCGACTGCCTGACGCTCAGCCGCGAGACCTGCCGCGCCTATGCCGAAACCTATAGCTGGAAATCCTGCGCCGAGGCCTTCATCGAGAACCTCCAGCCACTGCCGGCTCCGGCGCGCCGCCGATTCTGGCAGAAAATCCGCCTTCGTCGCCGGAAGAATCCGCCAATCGACGGGCACTAGGCAAAAAAAACCGGCTGCCTGGCAAGCAGCCGGTCAAATTTTGTGTCGCTTGGCGCGTCAGGCTATTCGGCAGCTTCGGCCTTGAGACCTTCAACGATCATACGCTGGGATGCGCGGTCCGCGTCGCTGAGTGGAATCAGGCCCTTCTCGACGAGGTATCCGTCCGGTCCGAAGGCGTTGTCGGACGTGAAGGCTTCGACATAGTCGATCAGGCCGGGCACCAGGTTCAGGTTCTGGTCCTTCACATAGATGAACATCACGCGCGACAAGCCGTATTCACCAGAATTGATATTCTCGAACGTCGCCGGAACACCCGCCAGGTCGGCCCCTTTGACCCGGTCTCCATTCTGTTCGAGGAACGAATATCCCAGCACACCGATCGCTGCCGGCGTCTTGACGAGCGACTGGATAATCGCCGTGTCATTCTCGCCGAAATCGATCCAGGCGCCATCGGTGCGGATCGTGTGGGCGCGGCTCTTGAAAGCATCGCCATCGCTCGCCTTTAGCGCGGCCAGTTCGGGCAACGCCTCAGCGCCATGTTCCATGCCGAGTTCGACGAAAGCATCACGCGTTCCAGAAGTCGGCGGAGGGCCGAACACCATGATTGGCTCGTCCGGCAGGTTGGCGCTTACATCATGCCAGGATTTGTAGGGATTGGTCTGAAAGCCACCTGCGCCGTCCGGCACGTCCTGGGCAAGGGCCAGATAGAGCTCTGTTTTCGTAATGTCGAAATTCGGGCCGTCCTTCGAATTCGCCACGACGATACCGTCATAGCCGATCTCGATCGGGGTGATCTCGGTCACGCCATTGCTGGCGCAGAGGGCGGATTCGCTGGACTTGATCGGACGCGAAGCATTCGTGACCGAAGGCTGTTCAGGACCAACGCCCTGGCAAAATGCCTTGA
The DNA here is from genome assembly GCA_018830285.1 of Alphaproteobacteria bacterium. GTDB lineage: Bacteria > Pseudomonadota > Alphaproteobacteria > Caulobacterales > Hyphomonadaceae > Hyphomonas. The sequence continues at coordinate 7,225 of JAHJSB010000060.1, read as the reverse complement.
AGCCGCCACCGGTGCCCGTGGTTTCGACAATCGGGGTCGGAAAGCCGGAGGTCGCTCCGAACCGTTCAGCCACCGTGGTGGCGAATGGCGACACCGTCGACGACCCGACGATCTTGATCTTCTGGGTCGAACCGGACATTTCCGGCCGGTCAGGCGCGGCATCCGATGCCTCAAGCGTGGAAAGGTCTGTCTTGCCGCAGGCGACCAGCGCCAATGCCATCAGACTGATTGTTCCGAAAGTCATGCCAGATTTCATGAGATTTACTCCTGCAGAATCATTCCCGGGATCGGGTTTCGAGGGCCCAAATACGCTGCGGGCATGACAATCATGTCGAAGTTACATGACGTTTCTGTGACATAAGTTCGGGGGGACTCATTTTTTCTCTTGCACTCCCGATCATGTTCGCATATCTCACGCTGCGAATACGGATGTGGCGGACATCTGGGCCAACCCTTAAACTGGGGGCCCCCTGCACTAACGCCCGAAGCTGGTTAAAAGCCCTTTGGAGGTTAGGTGTCATGCACTCCTATGCTACCCCCTATAATATCGTGAGTTCGCAAGAGCCCGATGTTCCTGTCTACTGCTTCCGCCCGGATCGGGTGACGGCGGCTGCGAAATGGTTCCGGGAAAGCTTCCCGGCACAGCCTTTCTATGCCGTGAAGGCGAATCCCGGCGTGCACGTGCTCGATGCCCTCTGGGCAGCCGGCATCAACAGCTTCGACGTGGCCTCGGAAAACGAGATTGAACTGATCTATAACCGGTTCCCCGGCGCCCGCATGGCCTTCCTTCACCCCGTGAAGAATCGCCGGGCGATTTCCCGTGCCTACCACCAGTATGGCGTTCGCATCTTCGTGACCGACACGCAGGCCGAGCTGCAGAAGATCCTTGAAGAAACCGGCTTCGCCCGCGACCTGACGATCCTCGTCCGCATCGGCGTGTCGAATGACGGCGCGACCCTGCCGCTGACCGGAAAATTCGGTGCGAACGAAGACGACGCCGCAGAAATCCTGCGCGAAGCCCGCCGCTATGCCGACGAACTGGGCGTATCCTTCCACGTCGGCAGCCAGGCGATGAAGCCTTCGGCCTGGGCCACGGCCATGGCCGACGTGTCGCGCATCATCATCTCGGCCGGTGTCACCGTCGATATCGTGGACGTTGGCGGCGGTTTCCCGTCGATCTATGCCGATACGCCGCCGCCATCGCTGGAAGCCTATGCGGCCATGGTCGAAACCTCGTTCGAGAACATGTTCGTGCTCGAAAACGCCGACCTCTGGTGCGAGCCCGGTCGCGCGCTTGTCGCTGAAGCCGAAAGCCTTCTGGTGCGCGTTGAGCTCGCGAAACCCGGTTCGATCTACATCAATGACGGCTCCTACGGCGCCCTCTACGATGCCGTGCACGAGCGCTGGCAGTTCCCTATGCGCGCCATCACGGGTGACGGACGCAAGCTGCGAGGCATGGCCGAATACACCGTTTACGGGCCGACCTGCGATTCGACCGACAAGTTCCCCGACAAGGTCTGGCTGCCTGCCGGCTTGACCGAGGGCGACTATCTCGAATTCGGTAACATCGGTGCCTATGGCCGGGCCATGTCCAGCCGGTTCAACGGATTTGGCGAAACCGAAGTCGCCATCGTGCACGATGCACCATGGCCGAGCCTCTACAATGCCATCGGCGCAGAAGTCATCGCGATCGGGTCCAAAGCCACCAAGTGAGCATCCGGGAAACCGTAACGCCTGAGGACAAGCGCCAGATCCGGCGACTCTTCGGGCGAGCTCGTCAGGTAGGCTGAACCACCGACGCCACGCGCTTCGGTTTCATGTGGCAGAACGCGAATCGTCTGCCGGGCAATCGCGGCACCGGAATCGACATAGCTGACCCCGTGCGGTGCGCTGGCAATCAATTGCCCGCGCACCAGCGGGAAATGCGTGCAGGCCAGCACGACCGTATCGATCTGGTCGCCGCCGGGCGCTTCGAACAACGGGGCCTGCGCCGCCGCGATCGCCTCAATCGGCACGTCTTCACCCCGCGCATGGGCCTCGGCGAGCCGCACGAGTTCTATACTCCCATGCATGATGACCCGGTGCCCGGCGGCGAATTCATTGATCAGCCGCGCCGTATAGGCCCGGCGAATGGTGCCCGGCGTCGCCAGCAGGCCAATCGTGCCCGTCTGGCTGAAGGCCGCTGCAGGCTTGATCGCCGGGACCGTCCCGACCACCGGAATATCGAGCACGGCGCGAATGTCCTCCAGCGCCAGTGTGCTGGCCGTGTTGCAGGCAATGACGAAAACATCCGGCCTGACATGGTCGCAGAGCATCTTGGCCACCCTGGGCAGGCGCTCTCTCAAGGCCTCGTCGGACTTGTCCCCATATGGGAAAAAGTCGCTGTCGGCCGCATAGTGCACGCCCAGAGCCGGCCCGAGCGCACGGATTTCCTCGGCGACGGTCAGGCCGCCAACCCCGGAATCGAAGACCAGGACACGGCCGCGCGCCGGCGAAGGAACGAAATTGGTGAACAGAAAATCGGTCATGGCAGGAGACTATGTGCATTCGCTCGCGGCAAAAAAGGGGCAATCAGGCAAGTTTGGCATCAGATTTGTTGTGCACCGCACAATAAAGGCCTACGATCTTCTATAGTAACAAGGAATTTCCATCATGATGGACCTCTGGCTGGCGCCCTGGCGCGCATCCCTCTCCCTTACCGGCTCGATGCTCGAGATGATGCTCAAGGCGCAGAAGGGCATCGCGAGTGCACAGAGCATGACGAGTTTCCAGCCCATGGACGAGGCGCGCATGCGCGAAGCCTTTCACGAGGCGGCTGACGCCAACCTGCGCCGCTGGGGCGACACGGCCGATGCTGTGAACAAATTGCCCGACTGGTATCGCGACCTGTCGCGCGTTCCGGGCGGCGTGATGACCGACTGGTTCGATGCGGCCCACCGCGTGAAGCAGGACTAGAGCAACACCCCGTACAGGTCCGGTCGCCGGTCGCGGAAGAAGCCCCAGGCCGCCCGTTCACGATCAATCATGTCGAGATCGAACGTCGCGGTGATGACGCCCTCTTCAGCGCGGTCCATCTCCGTGATGATTTCGCCGGTCTGGTCGGCTATGAAGCTCGTGCCGTAAAAGGCCTGTCCCTGCTCGTCGCCCACGCGGTTTGCGGCGCAGACGGGGATCACATTCGACACTGCATGGCCGAGCATGGCGCGGCGCCAGCGCGCTGCGGTATCGAGACCCGAATCCTGCGGCTCGGCACCGATGGCTGTTGGGTAGAGCAGCACGTCGGCGCCCATCAGGGCCATCGCGCGCGCCGCCTCCGGGAACCACTGGTCCCAGCAGACGCCAACGCCGATGCGTCCCTTTTTCGTATCCCAGACACGAAAGCCGGTATCGCCCGGACGGAAATAGAATTTTTCCTGGTAGCCCGGCCCGTCCGGGATGTGGCTCTTGCGATAGACGCCGAGGGCTGCGCCGTCAGCGTCGAGCATGACGATCGAATTATAATAGGCCGGGCCGTCCTTTTCATAGATCGAAACGGGAATGACGACGCCGAATGTCTTTGCGATTTCAGCGAGCTGGACAACCGCCGGGTGCGTTTCCCATGGCAGGGCGCGGGCGAAATGCTCTTCCTCCTGGGTCTTGCAGAAATAGTATCCGCAGAAGAGTTCTGGCGGCAGCACGACATCGGCGCCCCGGCCTGCAGCCTCTTCAACGAATCCGGCGACGCGGTCGATATTCGCCTGGACGTCGTCGCCCGGCGAGAACTGGATGGCGGCAAGGGTGATCGAGCGGGTCATGGGCGGGGGTCCGAAGGAGGTGCCAGGGGGGTGGCACGAGGGTGGGTAGTCCGGGCGCGTAACGGATCAGGCAGGTATCTCGCGCGTCATGCAATGGAAACTGCCGCCGCCGCGCAGAATGTTCAATGCCGGCAGGCCAATGATTTTCCGACCGGGAAACAGCGGGCCGAGTTCAGCAAGCGCGACGAGGCTGAAGCGCTCGTCATAGGTCGGCACGAGGACGGCGCCATTTGTAATGGTGAAGTTCATATGGCTGGCCGGAACAGGCTGGCCATCCCCGAAATGCACAAGGCCGGGAGATGAGATCGTCGTTACCATCAGGCCGGCCCCGCGCAGGCCGTCTTCGATGGCGAGCAGGATTTCGGCATTCGGGTCGTCAGGCCCTGTCGGGTGCTGGCACAGGACATGACCCGGCGCTATGAAGCGCGCGATATTGTCGACATGGCCATCGGTGTGGTCGTTCAGCAGGCCATCACCCAGCCAGATCACGTCGCTGACGCCGAAGGCCTTTGCCAGGGCCGCTTCGGCATCGGCTTCGGTCCAGTCGCCGTTGCGGTTCAGATTGAGCAGGCATTGCCGTGTCGTCAGCAGCCGCCCTTCCCCGTCAACATCAATCGCGCCGCCTTCCAGCACGATATCATGGGCGCGCACGCGGATGCCCTCGATACCGGCGACGGCAGCGGCGGTATCCGTATCGCCCGGCATCAGGTATTTGCCGCCCCAGCCATTGAAGCGGAAGGTCTCAGCCTGCGGGCCGCCCTCCCCTTTGGTGACGATCGGCCCGGTATCGCGCAGCCAGATATCGCCGGTCGGCACCTCGACGATCTCAGCCACGTCGCCCACCTCCGCCCTCGCCGATTGCGCCGCCTCGTCGGAGCCTGCCGCCAGCTTGACCGGCACGAAAGCCGCTGCCGCGCGAACAAAGGCGGCAATATCGCTGCGGGCACCGTCGAAATCGCCGCCCCACTCATCGGCAAGGCGGGGCCAGCCGCACCAGAGTGCGGATTGCGGGGCCCATTCGGGCGGGAGGAAACGGGGAGCATCAGTCATCGTCGCAGGGCCTTGCCACAGGTTTCAAACAAGGAAAAGGGCGGCCCGCATCGCGAGCCGCCCTTCCCCAATCTGCATTCTGGATCGCGGACGATCTAGAATTCGTATTTCACACCGATCTGAACCTGCCAGAGCGACTGGTTGAGGATTTCGGAATTCTTCGACGTGCTGAATGTCGATTCATCCCGGTCGCCTGTGCCCCAGATGCCATCGCGGCCTGGGAAGCCATAGACGTACTGGCCATTCTCGATTGTTGCGGCGCTGACCAGGCGTTTGTACTCGTAGCGAGTACGCTCGATACGGCCTGCGCTGCTGTCGAGCAGGTTGCCGAGGTTTTCGATGTCGAGGAACAGGAAGGTACGATGGTTCTTCATTGCACCTGGCAGTTCCTGCTGGAGGCGAAGATCAACGATTGTCGACCAGCGGGAATTGTCACCATTGCGTGGCGCAATGCTACCCTTGTACTGGTTGAGTTCCGACGTGGCGATGTAGCTGAAGAAGTCCTGCTGGAGATTGACGTCTCCACCGAAGGAGTTCGCCGAGAACAGCGGATCGTCAAAGCCCGACGGCACGTAGAAAGTGGCACCGGCATCATCGGCGCTGCTTTCGTTGATGCCGAACACATCATTACGTCCCGTCGTGTTGAACGTGTAGGAGTAAGGCTGGCCCGAACGGCGGGTCGCAAACAGCGATGCCTTGGTGGCGTAGTCGCGGAAGAATTCCTTCTCCCAGTTCAGGCGCATCTTGAACTGGTGCTCGACTTCGAAGTTCGACGTACCGGTCCGTGGGTTCTGGTAGCTGTAACGTGCCGTGTCGGAATAGTTGGACGTCGCAGTCGATGACGTACCCATGCCGATATCGTTGACATCTGCGTGGGTATAGCTGGTGAACAGATCAATATCACCAATCGCTGTTTCCCAGTCATTGCTGGCCGAAACAGCCCACAAGAGCGAGTTGCCCTTGTCGACACTGCCGACGAGGATGGCCTGTGGTGCACCACCGCAGCTATAGACAGGACGGCCGTCTGGTGCGGCAGAAACCGGATCACCGCAGGTTGCGTCATACCAGTAAGGTGCGTTCTCGAGCTTGTTGTAAAGCACGTCAGCAGTCAGCAGCCAGTTGCCCGGTGTGTTGACTGCAACGCCGAGATTGGCCTTCCAGGTCGACGGGATCTCGAACGAATTGTCGAGCGCATTGACCGAACCGTCCGGGGTCTGGTTCGCGAGTTCGTCCAGAAGGTAACCCGGGATATAGTTGCCCGTTGCCGCGTCAGGCGTGTTCGGCACAAGGATCGAACCGGAGTCAGAGACATCTCCGTTGAGCACGCCATCGTTGGAATAGCTGTTGGAGACCCACACGCTTGGCGAACCACCGGAGAACCGGCCAACACCACCGCGAACCGTGACGGCGTCATTGGCATCCCATTTGAACGAGAAGCGCGGAAGGACGACATCGAGGCCCTCAAGGTCGTTGGTGTTGGAGAAACCGTAACGATCGATGAAGTTCTGGTTCTCGCGGATCGCGCCTTTGGACTCGTAGGTGTCATAGCGAAGGCCGAAAAGCAGGCTAAGATCGTCGCGGATGTCCCATGTGTCCTGAACATAGATCGAATTGTAATTGTAACCCCATATGGCGCGAAGGTCGTTCTCGTCATTGGTGATGGCATTGTTGTAGGTCACGTCGGTTGCGATCCGGTTGCGGAGATCATCGATCGACGCGAAGGCGTAGGTGCCTTCGGAATTCTGCGCGAACAGGTTGTCGACATCGACTTCTTCCCGCTCAAAGCCGACCTTCAGCGTGTGATCGCCAAGCAGGTATTCGGCTTTCAGCTTGTACTGCATGAATTCCTGATCGAGTTCGTTGCCGTGACGGAAACGGTCAGGCCCGAATGCAATGACCGTACCTGTCGATGTCTCGACCGACCCGAGGAAGAATTCAGCGCCATTCAGGCTGTCCTGGCCTGTGGCCTGGGTCGTCTGGGCAATCTTGATTTCGGTCGAGAAACTCGGCGTCCAGTCGGAGTAGAGGTGGCCGATGAAGGATTCCACTGTTTCCGAGTTGGTATACCAGGAGGACGGGTAGGCAAGATCGGCACGTTGCACGAAGTTGTTGCCGTTCTGCTCGTTGATCGCTGCGCCTTCGGTCTTGATATAGGTGAATTTCGCGCGGTGATTGTCGGAGATGTTCCAGTCGATGCTGCCGAGGATTTTCTCGTCTTCGACCGGTGGCACGCCGCCGGCGAAATCGCCAGTGTCGAAACCGTAGACGGTCGACATGATATTGGTGATTTCGGCAATATCTTCAGGCGTCACGTCTTCGATATTGACGGCGCCCGAACCTGTTGGGCCGCGGTTCAGGGCTGCAGCTTCTTCATACTTGTC
>JAHJSB010000005.1 GCA_018830285.1 Alphaproteobacteria bacterium | reverse complement strand
GCTCAATGACGTGGATCCACAAGCCTGGCTCTCCGATGTCCTGTCCCGGATAGCTGACCACAAGATCACCCAAATCCACGAGCTGCTGCCCTGGAACTTCAGGGCCTGATCAGGTCAAGGGCGTCAACGCCGGACGCTTACTAACGTTCGGCCAATCCGCCGCGTTTAGGGGTAAACCTGCGGTTGGCGTTCTCAACGACTTGACGAGAGAATGCGAACGCATCGTCCTTGGTATCGAAGCGGAGACGCGCCGCTTGAAGGCGATGCCCTGAGAAATCTGTGTCGTTCGTCACAACATCGACAGTGAGAGCCGCCTGCGCACTGATTGCTCGCGCTGACGAACTGGTTCCTGGTATCGTCGGCAAACGCCTGACCAATGGTTTCACTGATCTCGGGAAGTGAGTGGTATGCCCAAGCCAAAGCCGCCTATCAAAGAGGAGAAGCCGCAAAGAGAGCGATTTATTGAAACCGCCGAAGAGGTCGGGACAGATGAATCGAAGGAGGCGTTTGAGCGGGCGTTTAAGAAAATTGTCCCGAAAGCACAACCTAAACGGTAACTCCAGATACGCAAAACCCCGCACGAGGCGGGGTTTTGGTGACTTTGACAATATCTAGGCTACTCGAAGTTTGTCATCACTCAGTGAGCAGCCTGCCTAGTAATCTAGGTCTTAATGCCCGACGACCGGGATACGAGTTATATATAGGCCAGAATGTACGAACAATCAATCACCATCCAACCCCAAACCGCATAGAACAGCGTGCCTTACAGCTTGCAGATCTTCGGGTGTTAAGGCCGGAAGCGCGTACTTTCTCCTGCCCACTTTAAAGCCAGAAAGTCTATTAATTCCAATGTTTAAGAGCATATCTGCTTTTACCCAACAAGGCAGGTCGTCCGGCTCTTGCGGATGGTAATTCTTGGACAATTTGTAGCAGAACGGCAGACCGTGAGTTGGCGGTGTGGTGCTAATAGGCACGACTGCAACGATTTCCGACCGGTGTGGAAGCTTTGGTGAGACAATCACTACAGGACGAATTTTGCACATCTCCGGAGGCACAAAACCTTTGAAGTCGCAGACTAGAACTTGGCCCGCACGGGGATAGAATTGTATCGCCATCAGCAGGCCCTTTGAAACTCAAGACCCACCTACATCGCTGATTATGCTGGAAAGCACAATGAATGTTGCTCGCGGTAAGGGCGAACAAAACCCAAAATTTATTCGAAAGTTGTGAACGATAAAGTGTCAGCTCGCATGTTCCCCAAGCGTGCCATCTTCCGGATCTTCACTAACTGCATCAGGCTCACAGTATGCCCCTAGTTTGCGCATCAAAAATGCCGAATAATTCAGAAGCTGATATGCCTCGGTGTCCATGTAAAACCCCTCAACATGCATAGTGCCGTTTCGCCATGGGTGCTTAATCGCGTCCAGAGATGCATATATCTCTCCCAATGCGGCGCCTTTGCTCCCGGCTAAGCGTTTGCTAATTGGGTATTGGGTGTCCATGGCTTCCTTGATCTTAGTCAGGATATTGCCCCAATTGCGCTCGGCAGGTTTTACCGGGTTCTCAATTCCCAGGATGTCAGCTAGCTTCCTAATTGCGACTTCCAGCATTCTCATTGAGTGAAATACGGATGCGGTAGCCCTCTGGAGAGCCAAACACTTGGCCGCCTCCTCTAGCTCTCTGGCTGCATCCGGAAATATGCGAGCTATATCCCAATCCACCAGTGTGGAAACAGGCTTCATCAAGCCATATTGCGCTCGGTCAAGCACCATAAACCCCATAAGCGATATTTCATCGGTAAGGCGCGATTCAACATCTTGAATTGCGGCCCGAACGAAATCGACGGTACGGGGAGCATCTTCTTCCAGCGTTGCTAAGTACCGGCCTGCCGCTCTATGAGCAAACTCTGCGCCGATAAAGTCCGTGGCTGCGACCAGTTCTCCAAACTGGCCAACAAGAAATTCCCGAAACGATGGAATCAATTCCGATTCCCGCGTCGAGTGATCAACTGTTTCCATCCGCACTTTCAGGTTGGATATGAGGAGTAATGTCCCCAAGAACCGTTCCGCGTTCAAATCTTTCATAATATCCCAAAGGCTCCACAGCTCACCCGGCTGCGGCCAACGTACCTTAGAACCGCTGGTGGTTTCAGTGCTCATTTAGCACCCCCCGCTGCACTTGGGTACGGGAAATATAATAGTAGGAATTTTTCCCTACTTGCGCGCTTGACGAAGCAGACGCAAAGGGTGGTGTCTAGTATGATCTTCGCATGAGCGAGGCTCCAGTAGACATCCCAAAATCATTGTTGAACTCTGCGCCTCCCGCATCTTCGGCGATGGTCTATGCGGCGTTGGAGGTCCCCATGTGGAATCACATAAGTTTCGTGGAGGGGTGGAGTTGCACTCGGGAAAGCGAAATCGCTATCATATTTGGCCAAATGTTTTCTGCGATGGAATTAGCGCGCAGCTCCTAAGGCCACCGTTTTGTCATCAAAATCAAACGTACGAGCTATAAGGTCTGTCCCGTGAATTTTGTTCAGGACTACTTCTTCACCCTTTTCACAATCGCGTCCCGTATCACCAAAGCAATCGCCAAGGTGCCAAACAACAATACGCCCTGTACCAGTGATGCAATCATTCCATACTCCTCATCGTTTCGATTTCAACAGGGCCTCTTGCTCCGCGTCGACCGGATCTTCCTCGCCGTTCATAACGACCCACATGTAATCGCTGGTGATGATCATCTGTGAGGCCGGCAGACCCAGCAAACCACCCACGGCACTAACAGTGCTCTTTACCTCAGATTCCGTCACACTTCACCATCATTGTAAAATCATCGGCTGGCAACTCCGCAATAGCGTCCTCAAGCGGCCCATACAGAGGCATCTCAAACTGCACCTTCGAGAAACAACCTACGACGTTTAAAGTATCGCCTATTTTGTACTCGCCGTTCGGGGAAGTTTCTCCTGTGACGCAGAAACAGCCAGACACCCCTATCCAGCAGGTCCGCAACGCAGCGCTGAGACGGCTGCTGAAGACCCCACCCAAGCTGCATTCAGAACACGGCATCAAGCGAAACGAGTCTAGGACTCCTTCCGCCAAGGATCAGTTGAAATAGGGTATCTCGGGATTGGCCCGCGACTACGCGGGGGCTTGGATGCCTTTAGCCTGTCGCAGCGCTCAGCGCGTGCCCTTCGCGTCAATCACGGAGACCTGGTGTTCTGGCAAGTTCGTTATTGTCTACAGCGCTCACTAAAATTCTTACCTACCCGACGCCCTACAACAGCGAGAAGCCACCTTGTGGACTCATGTGGAATATCTGCAACACGAACCACGTTCATGCTGATCGCCGAGAAAAACAGTTCCGCCATAGCATATGCACTTCTGTTTCAAACGACCGCTTTTCGGTTCTCCAATTGCTTCCTATATGCTTCCGAATACAAAATCAGGAAATATTTTGGCTAGAATCAACAATCTTATACATTGTTTTAATTATTTTTTTTGGTGACCCCGGCGCGATTCGAACGCGCGACCTACAGATTAGGAATTTATACCAGGGGTTGTATCGCATTGTTGCGGTTTGCGAATATCCAATAAAAACAGTATCTGATTTGCCTCACTTTGATACGCATTGTTTGGTCAAGTTGGAAAAAGTTACCAAAGTTACCACGGAGCCCGAATTTTCCTGAAAATACAGTTCGCATTTCTGTAGGTCGGGTTACCACGGGTTACCGCGGGTTACGAGATGAGCGCCCTTGGGTTTAAGCGTGTCCGGCGTCTTTTCTCAATGCTGTTTCTAGTCCCTGCTAAACGCCTCTGAATACACTTTCTCTACCGTCTCGACCTCCGGCGCAGTCAGCAACGCGAACTCTCCTTCACGGGCCCGTTTGGATAGCCGCCCATCGTTCTGGCTGAGGAAATGGTAGAGGAGGTCAATCGTCTTGTCGGGCATTTCGACAAGCGCTTCCACACCGGCCTTGAAGAGATCATAGCTTCTCAGGAATGCGACCTCCATTGGGAGGTCCGTTTCGATTGTCTGGCGCACGCATGACATCAGGAATTCCGCGTGGGGCGTCGCATCGAAATATCGATAGAGATCTGACGTGTCGTTCTGGACGTCGACATTGCCAGCGGGCGTCGCGCGCCAGTCCACGAAGGGCAGTATCCGGCGAGAGTGGGATTCCAGCACGCGGCGGTATGCCTCGATGCGTTCCAGGATAGCGCTCGAAATCGGGAATACCAGGCCCGGCGGGTTGAACCCAGCCCGCGCGAGGGCGTGGTGGATCAGGTACCTGTGCAACCGGCCATTTCCATCCTCAAATGGGTGGATATAGACAAATCCGAATGCCAGGACGGAAGCGGCGACGATGGCGTCCATCGAGGACGCATACTGATCGTCAAAGGCCAGCAGCCCGTCCATCAAGGCGGGCAGATCCTCGGGCTGGGCACTGACATGATCCGGAATTGGCGCACGCGTCACGCGGTCGTGCGTACCTACGAACCCGCCTTCAGAGGTGGCTCGGTTTGTCTGAACAGATCCCGGTCGCCCTATAAGTGGATCTCTGCCCTTCGGGTTATGCCGCAACCGGGATTGGCTGCAGCGCGTTGAAGTAAGCCTGATCCGGTGTTTGCCGGTCAAGCGATGAGTGTGGTCGCTTTGCGTTATAAAAAGAAAGATACCGGCCAATCCCGGCGCGGGCTTCCGGGACGCTGGCATAGGCCCGCAGGTAGATCTCTTCGTATTTGATCGACCGCCACAGACGCTCGACAAAGACATTGTCTTTCCAGGCGCCGCGGCCGTCCATGCTGATCTCGATGTTTCGATCTTTCAGGATTTGCGTGAACGCGGTCGATGTGAACTGGCTTCCTTGATCGCTGTTGAATATCTCTGGGCAGCCATACCTGGCAATGGCTTCTTCGACGGCCTCGATACAAAAGCCCACGTTCATCGTTATCGACAGCCGCCAGGCAAGCACCCGGCGACTGAACCAGTCGACGACAGCGACGAGGTAAGCAAAGCCTTTGGCTATGGGCACGTAGGTGATGTCGATCGCCCAGACCTGGTTCGGCCGGGTCACCGCCAGCTTGCGCAGGAGGTAGGGGTAGATCTTGTGACCAGGCTCCGGCTTCGACGTGTTGGCCTTACGGTAGAGCGCCTCGATGCCCATCCGCTTCATCAATGTCGAGACGTGAAGCCGCCCCACGTGCAAGCCTTCTCCAGCCAGCATATCCCGCAGCATACGGCTGCCGGCAAACGGATAGTCGAGGTCCAACTCATCTATCCGCCGCATCAGTGCCATATCCGTCTCGGGCACTTCGCGCGGCAGGTAATAGACGCTACCCCGGCTGATACCGAGCAGCGCCGCCTGGCGCCTGACGGGCAGTTTGTGCGTTCGATAGAGGGCGATGGTGTCCACCATCGATAGTGGACACCAGGGTGGGTATAACGATGGCAGGCAAGCGGGTGCGCCGCTTCTGGGACGAAGCGGAGAAGCGTCAGATCGTGGCGCAGACGCGGGTGCCGGGTGTGTCGGTGGCGCAGGTTGCGAGGCGCTACGACATGAACGCCAACCTGATCTTCAAGTGGACGCGTGACCCGCGCTATGCGGCGACGCAGGAACAGGTGGGCGATTTCCTGCCAGTAACGATTGCAGCCGCTCCTCCTGCGATGAAAACCTTGCGTCCGCCGGCTCCTGCTCCGGCAGGTGTAAACGTTGAGATCACGACGCCTGGCGGTTGCAAGGTGCGCGTCGAGGGCGGGTTCGATGTCGGTCGCCTCTGCGAGCTTGTCCGAGGGCTGGAGCAATGATCCCGGTTCCGGCTTCGACCAGGGTCTGGCTGGCGGCTGGCGTGACCGACATGCGCAAGGGCTTTAATGGTCTTTCCGCACTGGCCGAGAAGGTCCTGGAGGAGGATCCCTTCTGCGGCCACATGTTCGTGTTCCGGGGACGCGGAGGCGATCTTGTGAAGATCATCTGGTGGGACGGCCAGGGCGCATGCCTTTTTGCCAAGCGCCTTGAGCGCGGCCGGTTCGCCGGGCAATCGATCCACTGGATCGATTGCTGATCCGTCTCACTCTGGCCGGCGGCGAAGGATGGCAAGGCACACCTCAGCCAGGCGCAACTCGCCATGTTGCTCGAAGGCATCGACTGGCGGATCACGAAGCAGACATGGCGGCCGCTGACGACAGGGTGAAGTGATTTTTGGGATTCACCGGCGAGGCGAAGCAGGGTAGATTCCTGCCTATGTCGGATGTGGCTGATCTTCCCGATGATGTCGAGGCGCTGAAGGCGATGCTGCGCGACGCGCATGTCGAGATCAGCTGGCATCGTGTCGAGTTGCGTGGCCGCGACCTGCTGATCGAGAAGCTGAAGCTCCAGTTGGCCAGGATGGCCCGTCATCGGTTCGGATCATCGGCCGAAGGCCTCCAGCAGCTCCAGCTGATGCTGGAAGACCTGGAGATCACCCGCAGCAAAGAGGTTCCCGCTGGCGCGCCAGAGCCTGCCTCAAAGGACAAGCCGGCCCGCAAGCCGCTGCCGGATCACCTGCCAAGGACCGAACAGGTGCTTGAGACGGGCGAGGCCTGCAATGATTGCGGTGGCAAGCTGAAGCGCGT
>JAHJSB010000059.1 GCA_018830285.1 Alphaproteobacteria bacterium | reverse complement strand
ATAACACAATAAAAACAATTAGTTGCGTGAGGTTGTTGGCTCCGCGAGTAGGACTCGAACCTACGACCGGGCGATTAACAGTCGCCTGCTCTACCAACTGAGCTATCGCGGATCAGCCGAGAGCGGGTGAATAGCAGACCATAGGGCCGGTTCAAGCCCCAACTTGCTGCTGCTGCCCAAAAACTTCGGCGTCAGGCAAAAAAATGGCGGGAGACAAAAAGCTCCCGCCGAGGCGTTGGGTGATGGTGGGTGTCTCCAAGAGAAGACACGTCGAACATCGCCCGAATTGGTTAATGCGACGTAAACGACTAACCGTGAAACGCGGAAGAATTGCGTAACACCGCGTTAAGCTTGCCAAAAATACATGGAATGGACTGGGAATGGGTCTGGAGGCTCCACCCGGAATCGAACCGGGGTGCGCGGATTTGCAATCCGCTGCGTCACCACTCCGCCATAGAGCCTGACCAGAGGGGCGTCACTAGCAAGCAACGCGCCCGCTTTCAATCGGCCTTTTCACTCGCCGCGCGTTTATCGCGCATTGCGCCCAACGCCGCCCATGCTAAAGGGCGGTTCTACGTTCGTTTTTGCCAGAGGAAGGCGTGCGCCCATGAACTTTGAGGCAGCCCGTGAGATCATGGTGGATAGCCAGATCCGCCCGAATGATGTGACCGATGCACCCATCGTCTCTGCGTTCCTGCGCACCCCGCGGGAAGCGTTTGTACCCAATTCGCGCAAATCGGTCGCCTATTCCGAGCTCGAGATCGCCACGTCGCCTGAGCGTTCGCTGTGGATACCTCGCGACACGGCCAAGCTGGTCAAACTGGCGGCTATCAAGCCGAGCGATATTGTCCTCGTGATCGGGGCAGGTGCCGGCTACGAGGCGGCGCTGATCAGTCACCTGTCGGAAACCGTCATTGCGCTGGAAGAGACAACAGCGCTGGTAGAGGCCATGGCGGCGCGGTTTGCGGCACTGGGCCTTGACCGGGCGGTCGCTGTCGAAGGTAAAATCGCAGCAGGTCTCCCGGACCAGGCGCCATTCGACGCAATCTATGTGTGCGGTATGGTTGAATCCGTGCCGGATGCCTGGACTGGCCAGCTGGCAGAGGGTGGGCGCCTTGTTGCCGTAGTGATGGACCGCGAGGGTCTGGGACGGGGAACCGTGTTCACGAAGTCGGGCAATACGGTGGCCGCGCGTGACGCGTTCGACGCCTGTCCGCCGAAATTTACGCAATTCGATCTCAAGCAATCCTTCGTTTTCTGAGTCCGACTGCGCTGAATTGCCAGCATTGTTAAAACAATGGAAAAGTGAACAGTGTTCACTAATACGTTGGGCGTGGCTATATCTGGCCCGGCAAACCGGGACATCAGGGAGTTCAGGATGAGAGTGAAGTATCGTTGCCTGTTGGGATCAGCTGCTATTGCGATGGTGGCGGGGATGCCCGCAGCGGGCGAAACGCTGGATGAGGCCATCGCGTCGGCCTTCGCAACCAATCCCCAGCTTGACCTGCAGCGATATGAAACTGACATCGCCCGCGAAGGCCTTGAGCAGGCCCGGTCCGGCGGACGGACGACGGTGAATGTCAGTGGCAGCGCCGGCTACGAATATGTCGACACGACTTCGCCTTTCGCCTTTGGCCTGGGTGACCGGCCGATCGCCAGTGCGCAGGTGCAGGCCGTGCAGCCAATCTATACGGGCGGTCGCGTCAGCGCGGGCATCCGCCAGGCCAAGGCAGGCATCAATGCGGCCAAGTCGCAGTTTGATGCCGCCGAGCAGGACCTCATCCTTCAGGTCGTGACAGCCTATGTGGATGTGCGCCGCGACCGCGAAGCCGTCGCGATTCGAAAGAACAATGTAGACGTCACGGGCGAACAGGTGCGCGCAGCCGATGACCGTTTCGAAGTCGGCGTCGTCACCCGGACGGACGTGTCGCTGGCCAATGCGCGCCTTGAAGGCGCCCGGGCGGCGCTTGCTGGCGCGGAAGCATCTCGCGAGGCCAGCGAGGCCAACTACCAGTTCCTGACCAGCCTCAAACCCGGCGACCTGGCGCCCCCGCCACCTGTGCCGCCGCTGCCTGCATCGCTCGAAGATGCCGTGGCGATTGCCCTGGACGGAAACCCGGATATCGAAGCGGCGCGCCATTCCGAACGCGCAGCCAGCGAAGCGATCGAAGTCGCGCGCGCGCAATACCGGCCGCAGATCAACATTGTCGGCACTGCAGGCATGCAGGAAACCTATGGCGACGCGACCCAGCGCGATACCAGGGTGTCTGCTGTTGCGCAGGGCACGATCCCGCTGCTGTCGGGCGGCCTGATCAAGAGCCAGGTCAGTTCGGCGCGCCTGCGCCGTAATCAGGCCCGCAACCAGATTGACGTGCTGGAGCGCCAGATACGCGCACAGGTCGCGCAGGCCTGGTTTGGCTATGATGCGTCGCTGCGTTCAATCGAGGCGTCGAGTCGCCAGGTCGATGCCGCCGAAATCGCCTATGAGGGCGCCAAGGAAGAACTGGCTGTGGGGGTTCGCACCACGCTGGACGTCCTGGATCAGGAACAGCAGCTGTTCGAGGCGCGCCTCGCGCTGGTCCAGTCGGAGCGTGACGCCTATGTCGCAGCGTTCCGCTTGCTCAGGGCGGCCGGTGAACTCGACCAGCCAGTGCCGACAGGGGCTTCGCTCGTCGCGGAGTGACAAGGTTGTGGCTGTGTTCAAGGTTAATGACGTCAAGCGGTTGTTAACCCATACATTCTAACCATTAATCAATATTGATTCTGATGGGTAGAGAGTGAGGGGCTGACATGGCCAACGAAGCGCACAAGGAGCCGACGATGGAGGAAATCCTCGCGTCGATCCGTAAGATCATCTCTGAAGATGATGCCAGCACGACCCGTCGTCCCGGCGCACCGGCCGCTGTGCGTGAAGAAGCCGTGGCCGAGTCGCATGATGCAGAGCTCTCCGATTTTTCCGAGACGGCTTTCGACGCTGCGGAGGAAGATATCGACGAGGCGATGTTCGACGTCGAGTCTGATGATAATTACGAAACCGTCGATGCCAGCGACGAGCCAAGCGAAACGGAATCCTTCGAGGGCGTGCTCGATGCAGCGCGCGCCGTAGGGCAACCCGAACCTGCTCCGGTTTTCCGGCAGGCGCCTGAGCCTGCGCCACGTCCCGCACCACAGCCTGCCCCACGTCCTCAATCTTATGCTCCCACGGAGACCGACATGCCTGCCAGCGCACGCTACCAGAACACTGTCCTGACCGATGACAAGACATCCGACGCTGCGGCCGGATCTCTCGGCAAGCTGATGTCCAAAATGGACACCGGCAACGACAACACGATCGAAGGGCTCGTCCGCGAGCTTTTGAAGCCGATGATCAAGGAATGGCTCGACACCAACCTGCCCGGCATCGTCGAGGAAAAGGTCGAAGCCGAAGTCCAGCGCATCGCCCGCATGGCGCGCTAGCCTCACCTGACAAATTCGTTATAGGGAAGGGCGCGCCGTAACAGGCGCGCCCTTCCTTTTTGCCCTGCACCCACCGGAACCGTTTTTTCCCATGCTCGACCAACGTTTTGACCCCGCCGAAGCCGAAACCCGCCTGTACAAGGCCTGGGAGGATGGCGGTTGCTTCAAACCCTCCGGCGATACCAGCGCGCAGGCCTATTCCATCGTCATCCCGCCGCCGAACGTGACCGGCGTGCTGCACATGGGCCACGCGCTGAACAATACGCTGCAGGACGTGCTGGTCCGGTTCGAGCGGATGCGCGGCAAGAACGTGTTGTGGCAGCCCGGCACCGACCATGCCGGCATCGCGACGCAGATGGTGGTCGAGCGCCAGATGGCGGCGGAAGGCAAGAATGAAAGCCGCGCCAGTCTCGGCCGCGAGGCCTTCGTGGATCGTGTCTGGGCGTGGAAGGAAGAATCCGGCGGCGCGATTGTCGGCCAGCTGAAGCGCCTTGGCGCCTCGTGCGACTGGTCGCGCGAAGCCTTCACGATGGGTGACCGGAACGACCCCGACAACAACATGATGCGCGCCGTGACCAAGGTGTTCGTCGAGCTGTACAACAAGGGCCTGATCTACCGCGACAAGCGGCTCGTGAACTGGGACCCGCATTTCCAGACCGCGATCTCGGACCTCGAAGTCGACCAGCGCGAAGTGGCTGGCCACTACTGGCACCTGCGCTATCCGCTAGCCGGCGGCGTGACCTATGAGCATCCGGTCAAGGATGAAGACGGTGCCATCACCGGCACTGAGACGCGCGACTATATCGTGGTCGCCACGTCACGCCCCGAGACCATGCTGGGTGATACGGGCGTGGCTGTGCATCCGGATGACGCGCGCTATGCGGGCCTGGTCGGCAAGTTCGTGACCCTGCCGATTGTCGGGCGCCGCGTGCCGATCATTGCGGACGAGTATGCCGATCCGACCAAAGGCTCGGGCGCGGTGAAGATCACGCCGGCGCACGATTTCAACGACTTTGAGGTCGGCAAGCGGGCCGGGCATACGCCGCTGAACATCCTGAACGCGACGGCGCATATCGTGGGCGGTGATGATGCGGATGCTGCCGGCATTCCGGCGGATTACCGCGGGCTCGACCGGTTCGATGCGCGCAAAAAAGTGGTCGAGGCGTTCGATGCGGCGGAACTGTTGCAGGAGATCGAGAACCTCAAGATCGAACAGCCCTTCGGCGACCGCTCGAACGTGGTCATCGAGCCGTGGATGACGGACCAGTGGTATGTCGACGCCAAGACCATGGCCCAGCCTGCCATCGCGGCAGTGAAAGACGGCAAGACACGTTTCGTGCCCGAGACCTGGGAGAAGACCTATTACAACTGGATGGACAACATCCAGCCCTGGTGCATTAGCCGCCAGCTCTGGTGGGGGCACCGGATTCCGGCCTGGTTTGCGGAAGATGGAACAATCTATGTCGCGCAATCCGAAGACGAGGCACAGGCGCAGGCTGGCAAAGGTGTTCCGCTGACGCAGGACGAAGACGTTCTCGACACCTGGTTCTCGTCCGCGCTCTGGCCCTTCTCGACGCTTGGCTGGCCGGACAAGACGTCGGAACTGGAAACCTTCTACCCGACCGCCACGCTGGTCACGGCGTTTGACATCATCTTCTTCTGGGTTGCCCGGATGATGATGATGGGGCTCGAATTCACCGGTCAAGTTCCGTTCAAGGACGTTTACATCCACGCGCTTGTCCTCGACGAGAAAGGCCAGAAGATGTCGAAGTCCAAGGGCAATGCCATGGACCCGCTGGAACTGGTCGATGAATATGGCGCCGACGCGCTGCGTTTCACGATGGGCCGAATGGCCGGGCAGGGGCGCAATATCCGCCTCTCCAAACAGGCCGTCGAGGGCAACCGCAACTTCGCCACCAAGCTCTGGAACGCGGCCCGTTTCGCGGAGATGAACGAGTGCGGCGCGCCGGGCGAGATCGACTTCGCCAAGGTGACGAGCCCGGTGAACCGCTGGATTCTCGGAGAGTTGGCCGCCTGCGAGGCCGAGGCGACCAAGGCGATCGAGGAATACCGGTTCAACGATGCCGCCGGCGCGCTCTACAAGTTCGTCTGGAACGTGCTGTGCGACTGGTATCTCGAACTGATCAAGCCGCTGCTCATGGGCATGGATGATGCGGCGAAGCAGGAAACACGCGATATCTGCGGTTATGTGCTCGACGAGACGCTGAAGCTGCTCCACCCGTTCATGCCCTTCGTTACCGAGGAACTGTGGGAGCGACGCGCGACAGGCCGCATTGAGGAACAAGGTTTCCTGATGCGCCAGGCCTGGCCAAAATACGCGATTACCCGCGATGCCGACGCTGACACGGAAATCCAGTGGGTGCTCGATCTCATTTCGGAAATCCGCTCGCTGCGGAACGATCTCGGCGTGCCGGCAGGTTCGAAGATACCTCTGTCGCTGGTGGGTGCGGGCCGGGTCATCGAAGACCGGGCGGTCCGCCATGAGGATATCCTGAAACGCCTTGCGCGGCTTGAGGATATTATCGTGTCCGACACCGTGCCGACGGGGGCTGTCTCCACGGTTGTGGGTGATACGGTGGTCGCGCTGCACATTGCCGATCAGATCGACGTCGCCGAGGCGCGCAAGCGGCTCGACAAGGAGATTGCCCAACTCGACAAGGACATTATGTCGACCGAGAAGAAGCTCGGCAACGAGGCCTTCGTTGCCAAGGCACCGCCCGAGATCGTCGAGGAGAACCGCGAACGCATCGTGGACTGGACAGATCGCCGCGAGAAATTGAAAGCGGCACGGAAAAGCCTTGAAGGCCTCTAGATAAAGGGTCCATCCTGTTTCCAGACCTGCTGGAGACGCTGATGACCCTGAAACCTCTCACCGCCCTGGCGGCGACCGTCCTGATGATTGGCGCCTGCGCCACGCCTGTCTCCGTGAGCGACCCGGTTCCGGCGGTTCCCGAATGGCATCTTGCGATCCATGGCGGAGCCGGGGTGATCCTGCGTGAGAGCCTGTCGGCGGAACAGGAGGCGGAGTATGTCGCTGCGCTGAATATGGCCATGGAGGCTGGGGCCGCTGTACTGCGCGAGGGCGGTAGCGCGGTCGATGCCGTACAGGCCGCCGTGCTGCCAATGGAAAACAGCCCTTTGTTCAATGCCGGTTATGGCGCTGTCTTCGCGGCCAACGGCACGCATGAACTCGATGCCTCGATCATGGACGGGCGCGACCGCAATGCCGGGTCTGTCGCCGGCGTGATGCACGTCAAGAACCCGATCCTTGCTGCCCGCGCGGTGATGGACAAGTCCGAGCATGTCATGTTCGCTGGGTCTGGCGCTGACGCTTTTGCGGAATCGCAGGGGCTCGACATGGTCGACAACACCTATTTCGATACTGAACGCCGTCGGAAATCCCTTGAAAGCGTTCTGGAAAAGCGGGCGCGGACAGCGGCCGAGCGGCACGGGACGGTCGGCGCAGTCGCGATGGACAGCCAGGGCAATCTTGCCGCCGCCACGACGACGGGTGGCATGACGGCCAAGGCGCCGGGCCGGGTTGGCGATGCCCCCCTCGTGGGTGCCGCGACATATGCCGAGAATGGCGTTTGCGCGGTCTCCGCCACCGGTCACGGTGAGTATTTCATCCGCGTCGGCGTGGCCAAGACGATCTGCGACCGGGTGAAGTTCTTGGGTGAGTCCGTGGGCCAAGCGGCACTGGTCGCGCTGAACGAAGTAGCGTCGCTTGGCGGCGATGGCGGCGTGATTGTCATCGACGGCTTGGGCAATGTTGACTTCGTGTTTAATTCCGCCGGCATGTATCGAGGAGAGATCAGTGCCGATGGTGCCACCACCGCGATCTTTCGCGACCAGCCAGAAGGAACCGATTAGATGCAGATGCGTGACCTCGGACAATCCGGCCTGAAGACCGCACCGCTCGTGCTGGGCGGCAATGTGTTCGGCTGGACAGCTGACAAGGCCGCGTCGTTTGACATTCTCGATGCCTTTATCGATTCCGGGTTCAACGCGGTCGACTCGGCGGATGTCTATTCTCGCTGGGTGCCAGGTCATGTGGGCGGCGAGTCCGAGACGGTGATGGGCGAATGGTTTGCGGCACATGGCAAGCGCGACAAGACGCTGCTGATCACCAAGGTCGGCTCCGACATGGGCGAAGGGCGCAAGGGCCTGAAGGCGGAGTATATCATTGCCGCCTGCGAGGCCTCGCTGAAGCGCCTGCAGACAGACCATATCGACCTCTACCTCTCCCACTTCCCAGACCCGGACACGCCGATCGAGGAGACGCTCGAAGCTCACCAGCGCCTGATCGATTCCGGCAAGGTGCGCGCAGTCGGTGGCTCGAACTATGACGGGCCGGGACTGGAAGCGGCGCTTGCCGCATCCGGCAATGGCCGGGCCCGCTACGAGGTCCTGCAGCCGCACTACAATCTGCTTGTTCGGCATGAATACGAAGGTGCCCGGGCCAAGATATGCAAGCGCGAGGCGCTTGGCGTCATCCCGTATTTCTCGCTCGCCAGCGGCTTCCTGACTGGCAAGTACCGGACAGAGGCCGACCTCAAGAAGAGTCCGCGCGGCGGCCAGATGAAGTCTCTGCTGGAAGGGCGCGGCCCGAAAGTGCTGGCGGCGCTTGATGCTGTCGCCGCCCGTCATGGCGCGACGCCGGCGCAGGTCGCGCTTGCCTGGCTGATGGCGCGCCCGTCGATCACGGCACCCATCGCCAGCGCCACCAGTGTCGCCCAACTGCAAGAGATCCTGCCGTCGGCGTCGCTCACCCTGACCGGCGACGATATGGCAACGCTCGACATTTGATCGAACTCAGCAATCGTTGAACATAAATCGCAACCGCCGGGGCAGGAATTGCCGGTCGCGGTGACGATTCGCCCCTTTTCCGCATGAGCTTTGCGCGCTAGTGCGGTGGCCTGACTTTACGAAAGACCTGACATGACCAAGACCTGGGACAAATCGAAACTGCCGTCGCGCCACGTAACCGAAGGTCCGGAACGTGCGCCGCACCGCTCATATTATTATGCGATGGGGCTCTCGACGAAGGACATCAAGAAGCCATTCGTCGGCGTGGCGTCCTGCTGGAACGAGGCAGCGCCCTGCAACACAGCACTGATGCGTCAGGCGCATGCGGCCAGCGAAGGCGTGAAAGCGGCTGACGGCACGCCGCGCGAGTTCTGCACGATCACGGTTACTGACGGCATTGCGATGGGTCATGAAGGCATGCGTTCGTCGCTGGTCAGCCGCGAAGTGATCGCGGACTCGGTCGAACTCACGATCCGGGGCCATTCCTATGACGCGCTGGTCGGCGTCGCGGGCTGTGACAAGTCGCTGCCGGGCATGATGATGGCCATGCTGCGCCTCAACGTGCCGTCTGTCTTCATCTATGGCGGTTCGATCCTGCCCGGCCGGTTCGAGGGCAAGGACGTGACAGTCATGGATGTGTTCGAGGCGGTTGGCGCCAATGCGGCCGGATCGAACGACATGACCGAGGAAAAGTTGACGGCGCTCGAAAAACTCGCCTGTCCGGGCGACGGCGCCTGCGGCGGCCAGTTCACGGCCAATACGATGGCCTGTGTGTCGGAAGCCATCGGCCTTGCCCTGCCACTCTCCTCGGCCTTGCCGGCGCCCTACCTTGAGCGCGACGAGTATTGCGTCGAAAGCGGCAAGGCAGTGATGCACCTGATCGAGAAGAATATCCGGCCTCGCGATATCTGCACGCGCAAGGCGTTCGAGAATGCCGCCGTTGTTGTCGCAGCGACTGGCGGATCAACCAATGCCGGCCTGCACCTGCCCGCCATGGCGCATGAGTGCGGCGTCCAGTTCGACCTGAAAGACGTTGCCGAGATCTTTGCCAAGACGCCCTACATTGCCAGCCTGAAGCCCGGTGGCGAATTTGTCGCCAAGGATTTCGGCGAGGCGGGCGGCGTGCCGATGCTGATGAAGACGCTTTACGATGCGGGCCTGATCCACGGTGACTGCATGACGGTGACCGGCAAGACGGTTGCGGAAAACCTGAAGGACGTCGTTTTCAACAAGGACCAGAAAGTCATCCGCGAAGCGAGTAATCCGATTTCGCCGAATGGCGGTGTCGTCGGCCTTTGGGGCTCCCTTGCGCCGAATGGCGCCATCGTGAAAGTCGCCGGCCTCGAGAACCTGAAATTCACCGGTCCGGCGCGCGTGTTCGATGGCGAGGCGGCCTGTTTCAAAGCTGTCACCGAGCGCGACTACAAGGAAGGCGATGTCCTGGTCATTCGTTATGAGGGGCCAAAAGGCGGCCCCGGCATGCGTGAGATGCTGTCCACGACTGCTGCGCTCTACGGACAGGGTATGGGTGACAAGGTGGCCCTGATCACCGACGGGCGCTTCAGCGGCGCGACGCGCGGCTTCTGCGTCGGCCATGTCGGCCCCGAAGCGGCAGACGCCGGCCCGATCGGCCTGATCCAGGATGGCGACGTGATCATCCTTGATGCCATTGCAGGCACGATTGACGTGCGCCTGACGCCAGCCGAGCTGGAAGACCGCAAGCGCAACTGGAAGCCACGCAAGACGATGTATGGTTCAGGCGCCCTGCAGAAATTCGCGAAACTGGTGGGGCCTGCGCATGAAGGCGCCGTCACGCATCCGGGCTTCGACGGCGAAGGCCACGTCTATGCCGACATCTGAGTTGGTTTGAAGGTCGAGCAGGCTCGGTCTAGTATCCGGTCATAATCAGCCGGAGACGCGCGCGAATGACAGACCAGACGCCTGACCTGCCCGGTGGAGCGCCCGACCCGGTCGATCCGGATATCACCAAGGCCTTGTCCGGCCTGCCGGACGGCTTTGGCGATTTTGCGCGTATCTTCCAGGATGAGATCCGTCCGGCCCTGCAAGCGCGGGAGGGGGATCGCCTTGCCGCCGTCGCAAAGGCGCGGCAGGCGCGATATGTCGGTGGCGGCATCGGCATTGTCGGCGTCCTGATCGGCCTGTTCGTCGCCAAGCTGCCCATCCTGGCGATCGTCGCAGCCATGGTCGGGTTCGGCTATGCCTGGTGGGGTGCCCGCGATGTTACGAAGCTGGGCAAGGAAGCGAAGACGCTTCTGGTCGCACCCGTCGCGCGCCAGTTTGAGCTGAGCTTCAACGAGGCCCCGGGGCAGGTTGCATCAATCTACAGGCACCACGATGTCGGCATCGTGCCCGACTGGGACCGGGACAGTTACGAAGACCTGATCGCCGGCACACGCCAGGGCGTCGAGTTCGAGCTGTTCGAGGCGCACCTGGAAGAGCGGCGTCAGTCAACCGATTCAAAGGGCCGCACGCAGACCCGCTGGGTCACGGTGTTTCGCGGCCAATGCTTGCGCTTTGCGTTCCACAAGGCCTTCCATGGCCGCACGCTGGTGACGCGCGATGCCGGCTTCTTCAACCGGTTCGGCGGGGGCAACGGCATGCAGCGTGTCATGCTCGAAGACCCGGAATTCGAGCGCATCTTCGAAGTCTACTCGACCGATCAGGTCGAGAGCCGCTACCTGCTGACCCCCGACCTAATGCAGAAACTGGTCGACATGGAAAAGGCCTTCCATGGCGGCAAGCTGAAGTGCTGCTTCGACGGTGGCGAGTTGTTCATCACCCTGCAGGGCAGTGACCTGTTCGAACCGGGCAGCATGTTCAAGCGGCTCGACGATCCGGAACGCGTGCGCGAATTGCTGACCGATTTCGCGGCGGTGTTCAACATCATCGATGCCGTGATGGCCAATCGCCGCCTCCGGGACCAGGACAGGCGTGCCTGAAGCTCACGCCGTGCGGGCTGGCAGCGTAAAGGCGGTCAGCAGAGCGATGGGCAAGGTCAGTGTCCATTTCGGTGCCCACCGGGCCGCATGCAATTCGGCAGGAATCTCGAGCGGTGCAACAAGCTGGTCGAGCGTCACGGCGATGTGAGGGGAGGGGCCTGTTGACCGGGCCATTGCATGCGTTTCGGACGTAAGGGCAGTCATCTCTGTTCTCCTTGTGCATTCGCGATGTGAGCGAACGATCACAAATATATCGCCAATCATGGCGAAAATGCGACTGAGTGAGCGATTGATCATTTTTAATGTTGTGGACCATTTTACTGCCGCGTCCCGGCATGGGCTCTGAGCAATTGGGGCGGCCGTGTGGCACGTCTATTCAGGTTTGCTTCAGCCGGGTTCCGGCATTAGGCAGGCAAGCTGAAAAAAGAGACATCCGTTCATGATCCGAATTCTGCTCGCTTCCATTGCCCTGACGGCTGCCATGCCGGCGGTCGCCGACACGCTGTCGCCCAAGCAGGTAGAGCGGTGCAAGGCAATGCAGTCGACGCTGGCGCCGAAACAGGCCGAGATTGAAGCGGCCACTGCGACGCGTGATGAACTGGCAGCAAGGGCCGAGGCGCTTGGCGAGCAGTATGACGATGCGCAGGTCATGCGTCTCGCGTCGTCTTCGAATGCCGAGGCTGCAGATTCGGCCAAGGCAGAGTTTGACGCCGCCCGGCGCGCGTTCGCCCAGGCCGAGTTCGCGCTGCAGGCCAATGCACGGCAGTACAATCAGGACGTCGCTGACTATAATCGCTCCTGTGCGCCTAAAAAATAGGCGTCAGCCCTCGAAAATCCCGATGATCGGCACATGGTCTGACGGCTTGTCCAGCTCGCGCGCCTTGCGGTAGATTTCAACGCCGGTCAGCCGGTCGGCGGCCTGCGGCGAGCAGAGCAGGTGGTCGATGCGGATGCCGTGATCCTTCTGGAACGCGCCGCCCTGATAGTCCCAGAATGTGTACTGGTGCGCGCGGCCGTCGCAGGTCTCGAACACGTCCGTCAGGCCGAGATTCCTGAGGCGGCGAAAGGCTTGCCGCGACTCCGGCAGGGCGAGGGCATCATCGGCCCAGACGCTGTCGTCCCAGCTGTCATTGACGCCCGGGATGACGTTATAGTCGCCGCACAGGACGAAGGCCTCTTCGGTTTTCAGCAATTCGCGGGCGTGGCCCTCAAGGGCCTCCATCCATTCCAGCTTGTAGTCGAATTTCTGGCCCGGCGCAGGGTTGCCGTTCGGCAGGTAGATGCCGCCGACGCGGATCGGCGTGTCGGCCATGACCAGCGCCTCGATATAACGCGACTGGTCGTCTTCCATGGTCGACAGGCCCTTGCGGACATCGTCCAGAGGGTATTTCGACAGAATGGCCACGCCATTGTAGGATTTCTGCCCATGGACGGCGCAGTTCCAGCCGAGTTCTTCCAGTTCCATATAGGGAAAGCCGTCGGTCTCACATTTGAGTTCCTGCAGGCAAACGACGTCACAATCGATTGCGCCCAGCACTTCCAGCACGGTGGGAAGGCGGGCCTTGATCGAGTTGACATTCCATGTGGCGATACGCATGCCCCTCCTTTAACAGCTTCGCCCCATTGTTCCAGCCGGAACGCAAGGCTATGCTGCATTGCGAAACACGTATTCAGGAGGCCCCCATGGGCTCAATCGGACCACTCCAGATCGTCCTCGTCATCGTGGTAGCTTTGCTCCTGTTCGGTGGTCGTGGCCGGATTTCTTCCATCATGGGCGACATGGCCAAGGGCGTGAAATCGTTCCGGAAGGGCCTCGCAGACGACGATGAGCCCAAGGCCGTCGACAAGGAAGACCTTGTTGACGTGACCCCGAAGAAGAAAGACGAGACGAAAGCCTCGTCATAATGTTCCTGGTGGAGGGCGCATAATGCTGCCCGGAATCGGATTTTCCGAACTCCTTGTCCTGGCCCTTGCGGCGCTCATAATCGTGGGCCCGAAAGACCTGCCATTGATGATGCGCAAAGCCGGCCAGATGGTGGCCAAGGCGCGCTCGATGGCGCGCGAATTCCAGGCTGCCTTTGAGGATATTGCCCGCCAGAGCGAGCTGGAAGACCTGCGCAAGGAGATCGAAGACCTCAAGCGCAACAATGCGATGACCGATGCCCAGGCCGACCTGGCCAATATGGAAAGCGACATCAACGCTGCCGTCATGAGCAAGGAAGCTGCCGAGGCTGAAGCCCCCACGCCTGAGCCCAAGTCCAAGGACGACGCTGCGTGAACAAGGTCCCGCCGACAGACGAACAGCCTGAAATCCTTGACGAAGTGGAAGCCAGCCGGGCGCCGCTGCTGGAGCATCTGACTGAGCTGCGCTCGCGGCTGATCATTTCGCTGGCCGTGCTGGGCATCGCTTCGCTCGGTTGTTTTTTCGTGGCCCAGCCAATCTATGATTTCCTGCTCGCGCCTTTTGCCGAAAAGGCAGAGTCTCTGCGCGGCGCGCCGCTGGAACTGATTTTCACGGCGCCGATGGAATTCTTCTTCGCCAAGGTGAAGCTTGCCTTGTTCGCGGGCATTTTCGTGTCCTTCCCGGTTATTGCGTGGCAGATCTATGCCTTTGTCGCGCCGGGGCTCTACAAGACCGAGCGCGGGGCGTTCTGGCCGTTCCTCGTGATTGCCCCGCTCCTGTTCGCGACGGGGGCCGCGTTCGTTTACATCCTGATGTTGCCGATGCTGGCGCGCTTCTCGATCTCGCAGGAACAGATCGACAGCGGCGTGGCGACCATCAAGCTGTTGCCCAAAGTGTCGGAATACCTGTCGCTGGTCATGGCGCTGATGCTGGCCTTCGGAATTTCGTTCCAGTTGCCGGTGATCCTGACCCTGCTGGCCAAGATCGGAATTGTGTCGGCCCAAACCCTGATCAGCGGACGCAAGTATGCGATCGTCCTGATCCTGGGGTTTGCCGCCGTGTTCACGCCGCCGGACGTGATTTCCCAGCTCCTTCTGACCGGACCGGTCTATTTTCTCTACGAAATTTCGATTTTCTGCGTGAAGCTCATCGAGAAGAAACAGGACGTCGAGGATGCGGCAGCCGCCGACGGATAGGCAGAATTGATGCGGTGCACGGTTGCATTCGCGCAGCGAATGTTGAACATCGGATCCTCGCTCAATCGGCGAATCAGGGAGAACCCTTTTGTCACGCGTGAACAGCGTTCTTCTTGTCGATTTCGACAATATCTACGCGGCAACCGGCGCGGGTTTCACTGAAAAAGTGGCCAATTGGGTCCTCTGGCTTGAAGATGGTGCCCTGTCCGAACGGCAGAAGCGGCGCAGGTTCGTATCCAAGCGCGTTTATTGGAACCTGCAATACGACGTGCACAGGCCGGTGTTCGAGGCGGCGGGATTCGAGGCCTTCAACTGCCGGGCCTTCGCCAAGAACAAGATTTCGGCAGGCAAGAGTTCAGCCGACATCGTCCTCACCATGGACGCCATCGAGATGGCCATGCAGGTCAAGGATCTCGACGAAGTCATCGTCCTGACCACGGATTCAGATTTTGTGCCCGTGGTGAATCGAATCCAGTCTCCCCGCCTTCGTGTCGTCACCGGCGGCAAGGAAACCGACCCGACTTACGAGCTCTACAGCCAGCATGCCGATGCTGTGGTCCATATGTCGGCCCTGAAGGCTGCGTGCGACTATGAGCGCACGCCGCGCAAGTGGTACCGGTTCCGCAGCCCGCCGCCGGACGTGCCCGCACCGCGCCTCGTGCAGGAGCGCCGCTCGCCCTTCATGATGAAGGTGCGCAATGCCGTCATGGACGAGATGGACACTCATACGACCCGTCCGACCGACGAGCACCCGCACCTCACCCGTGCCGCCGAACTCGTGATGCAGCTGGGTTCCCGCACACCCGACCAGCCGATTGCCCGCGAAAAGATCGTCAAGGCGTTGTTGGCCATTCCGGACTTCACCACGGTGCCGCACAAGGGCCAGCCGGCCTGGTTCGGCCTGCGCAACTACGCTGTCATGATGATGCGGCTGCGGGCACTTGAGCCCTCCATTGAGGTCCGCCCGCAAAAGCGCAACGGCACGCAGGTGATCTGCCGGGTGCCCAAGGCAGCAGCACCTGCGGCAGCGCAGGCGAGCGCCGAAGCCACCGCATAGTGGACGCCGCGCGCGGGGCGCATTAGAGCCTGTAGCGACAGCCATTGCAGGACCATTCCATGTTCGATATCCGCGCCATCCGAGACAATCCGGACGCCTTCCGCGCCGCCTGGAACCGCCGCAAGCCGGGGCTGGGCGATATCGTCGACCAGATCCATGCCCATGACGGGGCGCTGCGCAAAGCCGTTACCGACAAGCAGGACGCCGAAAAGGTCCGTAACGAAAATTCCAAGCTGATCGGGCGGGCCAAGGCTGAGAAGAACGAGCAAGAGGCTGCGCGCCTCATGGCCCTCGTCGCCGAAGCCAAGCTGACGATCGAGGCCGCTGGCGAACAGGAAGCTGCCGCCAAGGGCCTGCTGGATGAGATTCTGATGGGGCTGCCCAATTTGCCGCTGGCTGAGGTGCCGCAAGGCCAGGATGAAGAGGGCAATGTCGAGCAAAGCCGCTGGGGCGAACCGAAACGCATCAACAACCCCAAAGACCACGCCGACCTTGGCGAAGCGCTGAAAAGCGATTTCGGCTTTTCCCAGATGGATTTCGACAGCGCCGTGAAGATGAGCGGCGCGCGGTTTGTCGCCCTGCGCGGGCCACTCGCCCGCATGGAACGCGCGCTCGCCGCCTTCATGCTCGACCTGCAGACGGGCGAGCATGGTTATGAGGAAGTGAGCCCGCCGCTTCTGGTGAAAGACCAAGCTTTGATTGGGACTGGGCAGCTGCCGAAGTTTGAAGTTGATCTTTTCAAAGCGACCAATTTCGACAGCGATAGGTTTTGGGCGGACTACAATGTGGCCCATGAAGCGCAACTCGACCAATTTAGAGATATTGGATACGGGAACATTAGTTCCGAAGAAATTCGAGAAGCGTCGCTGAAGCGGCAACGCGAGTGGCTCAAAAAGTACAATAGTGGCGAGTACAACGATCCTCGCTACCTCATCCCCACCGCCGAAGTCCCGCTTACGAATCTCGTCCGTGACCAAATCCTCGACGGTTCGCGCCTCCCTCTCCGCTTCACAGCGCACACGCCCTGCTTCCGGTCCGAAGCGGGCAGCGCGGGGCGCGATACGAAGGGCATGATCCGGCTGCACCAGTTCAACAAGGTCGAACTCGTCTCCATCGTGGAGAATGAGGAGGCCGGTCTTGCCGAACTCGAACGCATGACCGGGTGCGCCGAGGAAGTGCTGAAACGCCTGAACCTGCCCTTCCGCCGCATGCTGCTGTGCACCGGCGACATGGGTACAGGCGCGCGCAAGACCTATGACCTCGAAGTCTGGCTGCCGAGCCAGAACACCTATCGCGAGATCAGCTCGTGCTCCTATTGCGGCGACTTCCAGGCCCGCCGCATGGACGCGCGCTTCCGCAAGGAGGCCGGCACCAAGCCGGAATTCGTCCACACGCTGAACGGCTCCGGCCTCGCTGTCGGCCGCACCCTGGTCGCCGTGATCGAGAATTACCAGAACGAAGACGGCTCCATCACCGTGCCGGGCGTGTTGCGGCCCTACATGGGCGGGCTGGAGACCATCGCATGAGAATCCTGCTCACCAATGATGACGGCATCAATGCGCCGGGCCTGTCGGTGCTGGAAGACATTGCCAAAGAACTGTCCGACGATATCTGGATCGCGGCGCCGGAAGAGGAGCAATCCGGCAAGGGCCGCGCCATCTCGCTGACCCAGCCGGTGCGCACGCGCAAGGTCGGCGCCAAGGCCTGGGCCATTGCGGGCACGCCATCCGACTGCGTGCTGCTGGCCATGCAGGACCTGATGCCGGACGCGCCGGACCTCGTGCTGTCAGGCGTCAATCGCGGCCAGAACATCGCGGAGGACACCAGTTTTTCCGGCACCATCGCGGCGGCCATGTTCGGCATGCAGCTGGGCATTCCCTCGATCGCCCTCAGCCAGGCGCAAAGCTTTCGCGAGCGCGGCTCGCTGCCGTGGGAAACCGCCCGGGCCTGGGGCGCGAAGACGCTGCGGCCCCTGATCAAGCAAGGCTGGCCGTCGGATGTTGTCATCAATGTCAACTTCCCTGATCGCGAACCGGAAGACGTTGCCGGCATCCAGATCACCCGTCAGGGTTTTCGCGATGAAAGCATCATCCATACCGACCGGCGCGAAGACCTGCGCGGCAATGACTATTACTGGATAGGCTACAAGGGCAAACTGTCCAAGCCCGATGCCGGGACCGATCTGCGCGCGATTTATGATGGCTATGTCTCGGTTTCGCCCCTGCATGTCGACCTGACGCACGAAGCCTATCTCAAGGAATTGCGCGAGACATGGCCGACCTGATCGCCGATCCCTTCCGCGCCGCGCGCCTTGTCCTGCACCTGCGTCAGGAGGGGATTACTGATGACGGCGTGCTGAAGGCGATGGAGACGATCGACCGGGGCGCGTTCGTCGATACGCCGGACCTCGAAAAGCTCGCCTTCGAAGACTGTGTCCTGCCTATCCCCTGCGGCCAGATCGTGCCGCGTCCGGCGGTGACCGGCCAGCTGTTGCAGGCCCTCCAGATCAAGCAGATGCGTGAGGCGCGCATCCTGCTGATCGGCGTCGGCAGCGGCTATACCGCTGCGCTTGCAGCCCAACTCGGTGCCGATGTCTTTGCGATGGACCGTTTCCGCCGACTTTGCGACGCGGCCCGGCGGCGCATGCTCGACCTCGGCCTCGGGAATGTCGCTGTCCGGCATGGTGACGGTCTCACCGGGTGGACTGAACGTGGCCCCTATGACCGGATCCTGCTCACGGGCGCGGTCGACGAGGTGCCGGAGGTCCTGTTGCAGCAATTGGCCAAGGGCGGAGTCCTGATTGCGCCGCTGCAAACCGCCGATTCGCAGGTCCTGCTGAGAATGGGCGCGGATGGCACGCAACAGCGTCTGGCCATCGCCCATCCGCTTCCGGCGCTGGTTGAAGGACGCTCACGCGCCCTCTAGGACAGATTCGCACGGCCTGCAGGGCTTGTTTGCCAAGGCCAGCGCCCACAGCTATAGGGGCATGACTTTCGCAGGCACCCTGAGGGGGCTGCCGCGACGCAGGGTTACAGGGAGTTGACCACAATGCAGAACAAATTCGCCGCGGTATTCGCCATTTTCGCGGGTTTTTCCCTTCCGGCACTTGCGCAGGCTGCGCCAGCAGCAGGTCCAGGCGTCCTGACGCAGGTCATGTTCTTCCTGCCGCTGATCCTGATCTTTTACTTCCTGCTCATCCGTCCACAGCAGCAACGCGCCAAGAAGCACAAGCTAATGGTCGAGAACGTCAAGCGCGGTGACACCGTGATCACATCAGGCGGCTTGATCGGAAAGGTTACCAAGGTTGGCGACACCGAAGTCACTGTCGAACTGGCTGAGAATGTCCGGGTGCGCGTGATCAAGGCCATGGTCGTTGAAGTGCGCGGCAAGAGCGAGCCGGTCGCCGCCAACGACTAGGTCTACCGCGCTCGGCCGCTTTCCCGCCTAAGGACGAATACATGCTTCAGTTTCCAGTCTGGAAGATCTGCCTGATCCTCGGCATCATGCTGTGGGGCGTCATGATGGCCCTGCCGAACGTCGTGAACATGTCCGGTACGCCCGCCGGCGTGCCCAAGCAGGGTGTCAATCTCGGCCTCGACCTTCAGGGCGGTGTCTACCTGATGATGGAGATCAACCCGGATGAAGTCGTCGCCAACCGGCTGGAAGTCTTCGCAATCGACGTGCGCAATGCGCTGGGCAACAAGGACGGCAAGACGCTGATCGGCCACCTGCCGACCATTGATGGCCGCACCCTTAACATCAACCTCACGCGTCCGGATGCTGAGGGCAACTTTCCGATGGATGAGGCGCTCGCCCGGGTTCGCAAACTGAATGGCAGCGTCGAAGGCGCTATCGGCGGCGCTAAGACCTATGATGTCGAAGCAGCCGGTCCTGCGGTCATCAAGGTCACGGTCCCGGCGACGTCAGAAGAAGCCCTGATGAAAGACGCCCTCGCCAAGACGATGACTATCGTGCGGCGCCGCGTCGATCCTGAAGGCGTCAGCGAGATTTCCATCACGCCGCAAGGCAACAGCCGCATCATCCTCGAAGCGCCGGGCGAACCCGATGCAACGCGCCTGAAGAGCCTGCTCAGCCGAGACGGCAAGATGACGTTCAACCTGGTCGAAAGCAGCCCTTCCGCGATCGCGGCTGCCGAGAAAGGCGTCGTCAAGCCTGGCTACCGCCTGCTGACAGGGCCAGAAACCGGCCCGCTCCTGGTGCGCAATATCCCTGAAGTGACAGGTGCCGATATCGCGACGGCCAGCCAAGGCTATGACGATGGCAACCGGCCACAAATCAATTTCCGCCTCAACGGCAATGGTGCGTCCAAGTTCTACCAGACCACACGCAACAATTCCGGCAAGCTCTTCGCCATCGTGCTCGACGATACGATCATGTCGGCACCGCGCATCAACGAGCCGATCCCGGGCGGCAGCGTGCGCATCACCGGCACGTTCGAGCTGGAAGAAGCGCAGGATCTTGCGGCTATCATCGAGGCGGGCGAAATGCCGGCCAAGGTGCAGTTCCTTGACCAGCGCACCGTCAGCGCCACGCTTGGACAGGATTCGATCCGGGCCGGTGTCCGTGCGTCATTGATCGGCCTGGCACTGGTCGCCTTCTTCATGATCCTGGCCTACGGCCTGATGGGAATCTTCGCGGTCGGGTCGCTCGCGGCCAACATCATTCTCATTGTCGGCGCCCTTTCCGGGCTTGGGGCCACGCTGACCCTTCCGGGCATTGCCGGTATCATCCTCACCATCGGCATGGCGGTGGATGCCAACGTGCTCGTGTTCGAACGCATACGGGAAGAGCAACGTGCCGGGCGGTCGCCACTGACGGCTGTGCAGGCGGGCTACGAGCGCGCGCTGTCGACCATTCTCGACGCCAACATCACGACCTTCATCGCTGCCGCGATCCTTTACTTGCTGGGCTCCGGTCCGGTTAAGGGATTCGCCGTGACACTGGCAATTGGTATCATCACCTCGGTTTTTACGGCCTTCGTGCTGACCCGTTGGTTTACGGTCATCTACCTCAAGGGCTTCAAGCCCAAAAAATTCGCCCTCTAGGCTGGCAGGAGAGACGTTATGCTACTCAGGTACTGGCCCGAAAGCACGAAGATCAAGTTCATGAGCCTGCGCATGGGCGGGGCGCTCCTGTCCCTGCTCATGATTACCGCTTCGATCTACTTCCTCGCCATGCGCGGCCTTAACCTCGGCGTCGACTTTGCCGGCGGCACGGTGATGGAGATCCAGCAGACAGAAACGGTGACCGTTGAAACTGTTCGCGCAGCGATGCCCTATACCGCGGAAGTGAACAGCGCCGTCGGCACGGATGCGCGCGCAATCATCGTCGTCAAATTCGGTGCCGCCGATCCGTCGAAACTGGGTGATGAATTCACGACGCTCAAGCCCGAAGCGCAGGCCGAGCGCGCGCAGCAGGTCACCAATGACATTGTCAAAGAAACGCTCATGGAAAAGCTCGGTCTCACCGATCAAGACTTCCTGCGCGACGATTCCGTCGGGCCGAAAGTGTCCGGCGAACTGTTCCGATCCGGCATCCTGGCCCTGGTTGTCGCGCTTGCGCTGATGCTTGCCTATATCTGGTTCCGGTTCGAGTGGCAGTTCTCGGTGGGCGCCGTTGCCGCGTTGGCGCATGATGTCATCATAACGCTCGGTGTTTTCTCGCTGCTCCAGCTTGAGTTCAACCTGACGACCATCGCGGCCCTGCTGACCATCATCGGTTACTCAATGAATGATACGGTGGTCGTATTTGACCGCGTCCGCGAGGAACGCCGCAAATACAAGAAGATGCCGGATCGGCAGGTGATCGACCAGTCGCTCAACATGACCCTGTCGCGCACGCTGCTGACCTCGGGCACCACGCTGCTGGCCCTGTTCGCGATCTTCTTCCTCGGTGGCCCTGTCCTGCGCGGCATGAGCTTCGCGCTGATATGGGGTATTTTTATCGGTACCTATTCGTCGATCTTCATCGCCTCATCGATCGTATTGTCGCTAGGCATGGACCTGAACAAGAAGCCGGCCGAGGACGTGACCGGCTTCCAGGGCGTTCGCTAGGCGTCGAGTACGATCATCCGGTCACTCAGCGCGCTGATTGCGGTTTGCGGTGAGTCCGAATGCACGAGAAGCGACCGGAAACTTTCCGGCGTGAAACCGCCTTCAATGATTTTTTCCATCAGGTCGAAGAAAGGTTCCCAGAACCCGTCCTCGTCGAGGAAGGCCATCGGCTTGGCGTGAAGCCCAAGCCGGGCCCATGACAGAATCTCGACCGCCTCTTCCAGCGTGCCGATACCACCGGGCAGTACGATGAACGCGTCCGATTCGTCGAACATCATCTGCTTCCGCGTGTGCATGTCTTCCACGATGCGGTGCTCGACATCTTCGAAGATGCGCTCTTTCTGAAGCAGGAAGCGCGGCATGATTCCCAGCACTTCACCGGCCGATTCATGCGCGGCGCGGGCGCAGGCGCCCATCAGGCCGACACCGCCGCCGCCGTAAACGAGGCGGATGTCCTGCTTGGCCAGTTCGCGGCCCAGCTCCTGTGCGAGCGCGATATAGCCCGGGCTGACGGCATCAGAGGCACCGCAATAGACGCAGATGGATTTTAGCTTTGTCATGGTGGAACCCGGCTGATTGAACGACCCGCACAGATAGCCACTGAGACGACATCTTGCCAGTTCCAATGTCTGTGACCTTACGTGACAGTTAGAACTCGTTTTGTCTTCGGACGATTCCGCCCCATATGGCCGGGATGACAAAACCGCCTGAAACGACTGAGACACCCGCCAATCACGACAAGATCGACAGCGCCGATGGCGGCATTGGCGTGTCGATCCTGCGAATCCTCAAGCTTCTAGGGCGTTCGGAACTCGCCAAATGGCGCCCGGTGATGGCGATAGCCGTGATTCTGACGCTTGCCGCCTCGGTTCTGGAAGTCGTTTCGCCCCTCGTTCTCGGCCATGCGATCAACCAGGCTGCACCAAAAGCCGGGGTCGCGCCTGCCTTCGCATCGGCGGCACTCTGGCTCTCGATCGGTATCGGCGTGCGCTTTTTGGCTGCCGGCCTTCCGCAGATGCGCGACTTCCTTTTTGCGCCGGTCAGCCAGGACGCGCAGCGTGTCGCCAGTGTGGATGCCTTCGGTCATGCCCAATTGCTGTCCCTGAACTTCCACCAGACCCGCCGTACGGGCGCGCTCAATCGCGTCATCGAGCGCGGCGCCGGCGCCATCGATTACCTGATCCGCTTTCTCGCCTTCAATATCGGACCGACATTTATCCGGCTGATCCTCGCGTCCATCGCGCTGGGTGTGGCCTATGACTATCGCCTCGCCCTGATCGCCATCGCGACGATCCTCATTTACGTGATTGCGACAGTCATCATCACCGAATGGCGGGTGCGCCAGCGCCGCCGCATGAACGAGGCCGACACGCATTTCCGCGCCATGGCGGTCGATATCCTCACCAATTTCGAGACCGTGAAATCCTTCGCCGCCGAGCGTCGCGAGACCGGGCGTTTCGATACTGCCATGGGCACGTACAATGACCGCTACGTCGAAACCGTGCGCAGCATGTACATCCTGAACGCGGTCCAGGCACTGGTGATGAATGTCGGCCTGCTGGCCGTTCTGGTCCTCTCGGCCTGGAATGTCATTGACGGCAAGATGCAGATTGGCGACCTCACTGCTGTCATGCTGATGCTACTTTCACTTTACGCGCCGCTGAACATCCTTGGCTGGGCGTGGCGCGAGATCAAGCAGGGCGCAGTCGACCTCGAAAAGCTGTTCGGCCTGCTTTCCATGAAGGCGGACGTGTTTGATGCGCCAGATGCTGTTGAACTCGTATCGCCGCGCGGCGACGTCAGGTTCGAGCATGTCGGCTTTTCGCATGAGGGGCGCGCTGTCGGCGTCAGCGATGTCAGCTTCCACCTGAAGCCGGGACACAAGATCGCCTTTGTCGGCACATCCGGGGCTGGCAAATCGACGCTGCTCAAGCTTTTGTTCCGTTTCTATGATGTCGAATCGGGGCGCGTACTGGTCGACGGCCAGGACGTGCGCTCGCTGACGCAGGAATCGCTGCGCAACGCGCTGGGCCTTGTCCCGCAGGACGTGGTCCTCTTCAACGACACGATCCGCTATAATATTGGTTATGCCCGTCCGGAGGCCACGCAGGACCAGTTACGCGACGCAGCGCGACGCGCCCAGCTTCTGGATTTCATCGAAAGCCTGCCGGAGGGCTGGAACACCCGTGTGGGTGAGCGCGGCCTGAAACTGTCCGGCGGCGAAAAGCAACGCGTCGGTATCGCCCGGGTGGTTTTGGCCGATCCGGCCATCCTGGTACTCGACGAGGCGACGTCGGCGCTCGACAGCGCTACCGAGGAAGCCGTGCAGGACGCGCTGGAGGAAGCTGCGGAAGGGCGCACAACGCTGATGGTCGCCCACCGGCTGTCGACGGTAAAGTCGGCCGACGAGATACTCGTGCTCGAGGCTGGCAGGGTGATTGAACGTGGCAACCACGCAACCCTGCTGGCCAAAGGCGGCAAATATGCTGATATGTGGGACCGTCAGGCGAAAAATGCCGACCTGGCACTTGTTGACGACTAGAGTTTGCCCGGGGAAGGGGCCTGTTTGAATGCCTGAGGATCTTGATAGCAAGAGCACGCCGTGGATGAATGTCGGCATGGATTGGGAAGGTGTCGCCGCCGCCCTTGGCGCCCTGCTCGTTGCGCTGCTGCTCGGCGCGCTATGGTCTCCGCTGTTCTGGATCGGTTTCGCCGGCGTCGTGATCGCGCTGATGGCGGCGCGCTGGTCACACCGCACCCCGCCTGATCTTGCCAACGGCATTGTTGCGCCATGCGATGGTGTCGTCGTGTCGGTCGGTCGCGCCGACGCGCCGTCCGAACTGCGCCTTTCCGAATCCGGCACAACACGTATCCGCATCGCCTCTTCGCCATCGGCCACGAACAAAGTCTACACGCCCATCGCGGGCAGCGTGGAATCACTGATTTTCGAAGCCGGTGAGAACACAGTACCGCTTGCCGCCCGTGCTGACGATGACGGCCTGACGCGTGCCTTTCTCACCTTCGAAAGCCGTGGACAGCAGGTCGGCGTCCGCCTTGCGTCCGGGGGTTTCGGGCCACGTATCGATCTGGCGACGGAAGCGGGGGATATCGTCCGCCTCGGTCGTCCCTTCGGAACGCGCAGGCTCGGCGGTTGGTGTGATGTATACGTCCCGAAGGAAGTCGGCCTACTGGTCTGGCCGGGGCAGACGCTCGTCGGCGGCGAGACCGTCATGGGCCGTCTCAAGTCGCAGGGCGATACAGATCTGTTCGACGGGATGACGGAAGAGGACGCCGACGACGAACCGGTGCTCCAGGTCGATGGCGACTCGCAAGCTGAGGCAGAAGACGAGGACGACGACGAATATCCGTCACCCGAAGATATGGAGACGCCCGACGATCCCGCCGTGATAATGGCACGCCTCCGGGAAGCATCGCGTCGGCACGACGAGTAGTTGTCTAGTCGTCGGCTTCTTCCTGCGGGCCGCTGTTCATCCAGGCGAACAGGGGCTTCAGCGGCACGATCCAGCCAAATCCGGCGATAGTATAGAAGACCAGCTGCCCCCAGCGGGGCCAGCTTCCTATCATGCCGGAAAACGTCCCGACGAGGAAAATCCACAGCGCGATGAAGGCGAGCAGGATTAGGCTGGCGACAGGTTTGCGCATGGCAATTCGGGGCTTTCCTTGGTTCGGGCGATCGGCGCTGCGACATGGTTGCCTCTTGCCGCGCCGCATGGATAGGCCATTTAGGCGTCATGTCCCTATCAGGCAAATCCCTTAATGCCACACGCTGGATGCGCAACTGGCTCGTGGTCGTCGGCATGCTTGTCTATGCGATGATCCTGATTGGCGGTGCCACGCGCCTCACAG
Organism: Alphaproteobacteria bacterium; assembly: GCA_018830285.1. Lineage (GTDB taxonomy): Bacteria > Pseudomonadota > Alphaproteobacteria > Caulobacterales > Hyphomonadaceae > Hyphomonas. The sequence continues at coordinate 1,982 of JAHJSB010000059.1, read as the reverse complement.
ATAGCGGCCTTTCGATCACAGAGTGGGACCCGATCAAGGGCGCTTTACCGCCGCTTTCCGGCGCTGCCTGGGCCAGCCTGTTCGAGAAGTACCAGCAGACTGCCGAATACAGGCTACAGAATTCCGGCATGTCGCTTGGCGACTTCCAGCAGATTTTCTGGTGGGAATGGGGGCACCGGTTTTTTGGGCGCCTGATCGGTCTTGTCGCCATGTTCGGCTTTGCCCTCTTTGCGATCCGGGGCTGGCTCAGCCGCGCGCTCGCCACACGGTTCGTGATCCTCATCCTGCTCGGCGGCCTGCAGGGCGCGATCGGCTGGTGGATGGTCTCGAGTGGCATTGGGGAGACCACCCGCGTTGATGTCGCTCCCTACCGCCTCGCCACTCATTTCATGCTGGCGCTGCTGATCATTGGCTATACCGCGTGGCTGTGGCTCGATCTGGGCGCCAAGGCGCGCGAGCCCGTATCCCGGCCAGTGCGATTCGTCGCGTGGGGATTGCTTGGACTGATCATCCTCCAGATGGCGGCTGGTGCACTCGTTGCCGGGCTGGATGCCGGACGTACCTATAATGACTGGCCCCTGATGGCCGGCGAGTTCGTGCCGACATCATATCTCGGCGAAGGCCTCGGCTTGCGCAGCCTGTTCGAGGGCCGCGCGACCACCCAGTTCAACCACCGTATCCTGGCCTATCTGATATGGGCGCTGGCGCTCGCGTCAGCCTGGCTATTCCGGAAGACATCGCTCAAGCGCGGCTTCACGGGGCTTGCCGTGCTTGTCAGTCTGCAAGCCGTATGGGGCATCGTGACACTGATGAACGCCGCACCAATGAACCTGGCGCTGTTGCACCAGGCCCTCGGCGTTATCGTGACCCTTGCGGCGGTGCGCCTGGTCTGGTGCGCACGCGGTTCCGGTCAGTTGGTCGACAGGGTGAGCGCGCTGGGATCCACGAACACGGCATGATGCTCGCCGGGTGCGGTCTCTCCCGCAATCACGATCAGCCCGCCTGGATAGCCGCCTGACATCATCGTTCCCATGGCGGCCATGGCGACTGGCGTGTCGGGGGCGATGACGGTGATCCCGTCCTTCACGTCGATCTCGGCATTGGTCATGCCCATGTCGGTCGAGATGCCGAGCTTGCCGTTTTCCAGCGAGACGAGGGCATCGAGTGGGCCGCGCACCAGCGAGGCCGCTGTCGACGCGCGCGGCGAGGCCACGAGCGTATCGCTGGTGAAGGCGCAGGATTTGACGGGGAAGTCGGTAAAGGTCGACTCACCCGCCGTCCATTTCAGGTCTCCGTCGGTTGCCCGAATGATGCCGTTCTGCAGCACGCGATCGTTAGTTTCGGTCCAGAAGGCGAGGCGCATCAGGTTCGCTCCTGCGGCCGGCCCAGAGCATACGCCCGCGATGACACGCTCGGTGCTGACGGGAAGGTCGATCTGGGCGGGTGCCAGCAGGCCCTCACCATAAATATAGCCCTTCAGCTCGCCTTCTCGGGTGATCCCCGGAAAGACGGTGATCGAACGGTCTTCGACGACGGATGACTGGCCACCGGCCAGTGATTTCAGACGAAAATTGGACTTTTCACCCAATTTCTCGGCTTCCATATCGTAGAATTGCAGGCCGCCATTCTCATAGGCGACCGCCAGAATGCCACGCAATCCGCCAGAGAGCGCGATCGACGCGACTTCGCCCTCCAGCGGGCGGGTGGACCAGACGGCCGGAAGCACGGTCCCTGCAGAGATTGCAGGGGCTTCACCCTCAGTCTGGGCCGACTTGTCTTGTTTCGAACAGGCCGATGCCGTAAAAAGCAGGGCAAGGCCAACCCCAGCGTTGACAAGGGGAGAAGCGGCGCTTAAACGCCAGCGCTTGAATTGCATTCCATGAACTCCGAAAGCGAGAGGCTCTGATTAGAGCGATGAAAACCTATAACGCACCAGCAGATGTGGAGCACAAGTGGGTCGTGATTGACGCGACTGACGTCGT
>JAHJSB010000058.1 GCA_018830285.1 Alphaproteobacteria bacterium | reverse complement strand
GATGAAGATTAGGGCTTGAAAGGCGCGCCCGGCGCGTCTACTTCTCGCCCTTCCCAGAATGGGGCCATAGCTCAGTTGGGAGAGCGCTTGCATGGCATGCAAGAGGTCGTCGGTTCGATTCCGTCTGGCTCCACCATTCTTCTTCTTTTTTAGCGTGTTCCGTATCGGCGCTTTGCGCGCCACATCGCCCGGGCTCCGGGCTGTTTCCGCAATTGAAAGACTGGCGCGCCGTCACTTATTTGTGAACACTATCTCACTTCCGCCACATGCCGGCGCTTGAAGCGGCCATATTGCTCCCCCATCTTGATCCTGAACGAAGGGTCCGCCCCTTGAAGGCACAGTCACCGGCTCTTGGCGTTCGGTATCTGTCTTGTGACGGAAAGGATTGGAATGATGACGACTGAACTGAAAACGAACCCGTTTGAAAGCGACGCCTTCGTCTACATCCGCCACCTGGATGCGGACGAATTGCAGAGCCTTCTGCCCGCAAGCGAAGCCAACCAGATCAATGATCCGGATGAGCTCTTTGTGGTCCTGTCAGCCGACGGCGTACGCCTCGCGGTTGTCGAAGGCCGCGACGCTGCCTTTGCTGCAGCGCTTGCAAACGACCTGAAGCCACTCAGCGTGCACTAATACGCGTTGACCACCCCTTGCTTTTCCCCGGTTTGAAGTTGACACTTGTGTCACCGAACAAACCGGGGAGGACATGGCAATGAGATTTCACGGAACATGGACTGCGGCTGCGGCCCTGCTGGCGCTCGCCGCGTGTAGCCCGAAACCTGCGCCCGAGACCAAGGCCGAAGCGCCCGCGTTGCCTGCTGTCGTGTCTGCGGACGGCGACTTTGCCACCAATCTCCAAACTGCGCTCATCGAAGCCAAGCCCGGCGATACGATCCGGCTGCCGGAAGGCGTGTTTAACCTGACCACGGGCCTGTCGCTCGATGTCGATGGCGTGACACTCCTGGGTGCCGGCCAGGATAAGACCATTCTCGACTTTGCCGGGCAGACCGGCGCGGGCGAAGGCCTGCTGGTGACCTCCGACAATGTGACCCTGATGGCGTTCGGTATTCGCGACACCAAGGGCGATGGCATCAAGTCCAAGGGTGCCGATGGCATCACCTATCGCGATATCACGGTCGACTGGTCGGGCGAGCCTGACGAAGGCAATGGCGCCTATGGCGTCTATCCCGTGGAATCGCGCGACGTGCTGGTCGAGAACGTGACCGTGCGTGGCGCCTCCGATGCCGGCATCTATGTCGGCCAGTCGGAAAACATTATCGTGCGCAATTCGCTGGCCGAGTTCAATGTGGCGGGCATCGAGATCGAGAACTCCAACAATGCGGACGTTTACGGCAATATTGCCCGCGACAATACGGGCGGCATCCTCGTGTTCGACCTGCCGGACCTGCCCGTTATTGGTGGGCATTCGACGCGGATTTTCAACAATCAGATTGTGCACAACAATACGCGCAACTTTGCGCCGGCCGGCAATATCGTGGCGGGCGTGCCGTCGGGTACGGGCGTGATCATCCTGGCCAATCGCGACGTGCATGTGTTCGACAATGAGTTTGCCGACAACCGCTCGGCGCATGTGCTGCTGACGGCCTATACCGAACCGTTCGCGGACGAGCGGTACAATCCGCTGCCGCGCGATATCGTGGTGCGGAACAATCGCTGGTCGGGCGGCGGCAACGATCCGCAAGGCATGCTGGCACCCATGGCGGAGGCGCTGGGCGGCACGCTGCCGGCGATTGTAAGCGATGGCGTGACACGCTGGCCGGGCGCTGAGTCGCAGGTGGTGAACCTTGTCATCGACGAGGCGCCCGAAGTCGGTTTCGTCAGTCTCGGCGTCGGCGCGTATCCGATCGATCCAGAGACGCTCGCGCCCAGCATGGACCGTCCGCAGGGTACGCCTGTGGTCGAACCGGCGGCCGTTACATTGCCGCAGGATGCCGAATAGGACGCTGACGCGATGACGCGACTGGCCTTCCTCGTTCCCGCGCTGCTGCTGCTGGCGGGCTGCAGCGCGCGGGGCGGTGAGGTTGGCGGACCGGATGCGGCCCTGTTGCTGGCAGACGCGCCAGCGCCGCACCTGGCGGATTACGGTTTCTTCAGTGATGCGGCAGCCGATAGTCCGGCGACCGGTGTCGTACCCTATGACCTGATCAATCCGCTCTTCTCCGATCATGCGATCAAGCACCGGTTCGTTTACGTGCCGAAGGGCAAGGCGGCGGCGTATTCGGCTGACGGCGTGATGGAATTCCCGGTCGGCAGCGCGCTGATCAAGACGTTTGCGTTTGCGCCGGACCTGCGGGCACCGGGCGTGCGTGAATACAAGGTCGAGACGCGGCTGTTGATCCACAAGGCGAATGGCTGGGCGGCGTTTCCCTATGTCTGGAATGCGGAAGGCACCGAGGCGGTCTATGCGCCCGCCGGCGGGCGGCAGGCGATATCGGTCGTGGGGCCGCTGGGCGCGCCACTGTCAATTGACTACGCGATCCCCAACAAGAACCAGTGCAAGACCTGCCACCAGGATGGCGATGCGGTGCTGCCGATCGGGCCAAAGGCGCGCAACCTGAACCATGATGGCCCGGGGCATGTGAACCAGGTTGCCGACTGGCAGGCGCGGGGCCTGCTTGAAGGCGTGCTCGACGACGTGCCTGCGGCGCCTGCAATCCATGATGTCAGCCTGCCGGTTGCGGGCCGGGCGCGGGCCTATCTCGATATCAATTGTGCCCATTGCCACAAGGCCACGGGCTCGGCGTCGAATTCGGGACTCTGGCTCGGGGCAGGGGAGACGTCTGCGGTCAAGCTGGGGATCGGCAAGCACCCGACAGCGGCGGGACGCGGGTCTGGCGGCATCACCTATGTGATCACCCCGGGGGATCCGGACCGTTCGATCCTGGCCCATCGGATGGAATCCTCCGAGGCAGGCGTCGCCATGCCGGAACTGGGGCGCAGCGTGATCGATGATGAGGGTGTCGCGCTGGTGCGCGACTGGATTGCCAGCATGGACGCCGCACCTGCGCCTGCTAAAGATCAGCCATGAGCGAAGACGTACAGATATTCATTGATGGCGATGCCTGCCCGGTGAAGGACGAGATTTACCGCGTGACCGTAAGGCACGGCGTGCCGGCGGTGCTGGTGTCGAACGCTTATATCCGCATTCCCGAACACGCGCTTATTTCGCGCCAGATCGTGACGAACGGGTTTGACGCCGCCGATGACTGGATCGCCGAACGGGCGCACGCCAAGAGCGTCGTGATCACGGCCGACATCCTGCTGGCCGACCGGTGCCTCAAGGCGGGTGCGCGTGTGATCGGAACGACCGGCAAGCCGTTTACGGACGATTCCATCGGGGCGGCTGTGGCGACGCGTGCCATCCTGGCTGACCTGCGCGTGGGCATAAGCGAGGCGGGTGCGCCGCGCGCCGGTGGCCCGGCGCCGTTCACCAAGGCGGACCGGTCGCGCTTCCTGTCGGCGCTGGATGAAGCGCTGGTTGCCCTGAAGAAGGCCGTCTAGGCGCTATCCCTTGCGCCTTGGGAGCGTTCTTGCCATGAGGTGGCAAGCCTGCGCCGCCTTGGCGCCCATGCCGGGGAAGCCATTTGAGCCAGTCGTCCATACGTCTCGAGATCAACGCGCCGGTCGGCGAGATCATTCTCAACAAGCCGGGCAAGCGCAACGCGCTGTCGGTCGACATGTGGGCGGCCATACCGGAGATGATCCAGCGGATTATCGCGGCGGATGCGGTGAAAGTTGTGATCCTGCATGGCGGCGATGCCGGGGCCTTCGCGGCGGGCGCCGACATTTCGGAATTCTCGACCATCTATTCGACACCGGAAGCCGCGGCGCAGTCCGGCGAAACCATTGCGGCGGCGCTGAATGCGATTGAGCACTGCCCCAAGCCGGTGATCGCGGCGATTGATGGTGCCTGCGTCGGCGGGGGGATGAGCCTCGCCATGGCCGCCGACCTGCGCGTCGCGGGCGAGGGCGCGCGTTTCGGCATCACGCCAGCCAGGCTGGGTATTGTCTATCCGGCAGGCGATATGCGGCGGCTGGTGACGGCGATCGGCGCATCGCGGGCGAAAGACATCCTGTTCACCGCGCGCATCTTTGATGTGGCTGAGGCAAACGCCCTCGGCCTGCTCAACCGGGTTGTCGGCAAGGGCGAAGCGCTGGCGGCGGCGCGTGCGCTTGGCGAAGCGGTGGCAGCGAATTCGCAATGGTCTGTGCGCGCGATCAAGCAGATGGTGGCTGGGGTCGAAGCCGGGTGGGAGGATACCTCGCCCGAGGCGGCGGCCTTGTTTGTCGCGGGCTTCTGCAGCGAGGATTTCGTCGAGGGATATTCGTCCTTCCTGGAAAAGCGCCCCGCGAAATTCACGTTCAAATGATCGCTGAAGCATTCGCACAATTGCGGGCCCTGAAGCCCGGTCCGGCCCGGTTATATATTGCGGGCTGCAGCGGCGAACCTGTCGCGCTGGCCGAGGCGCTGCGCGCCGAACCGGAACGCGCCCGTGACCTGACCTTTGTCGGCGTACCGGTGCCGGGGCTGAACCGGACTGACTGGACCAGCCTGCATGAAACGGCGCGGGCCGAGATGCCGTTCCTCTATGGCGACATGCGTGCGGCGTTCGATGCCGGGAAGATATGCCTGCGCCCGATGCACTATAGCGACAGCTATCGCGACATGGTCAGCGGGCCGATCGACCTGGCTGTGGTCATGGTATCGCCGCCTGACGCAGACGGGCGGGTGAGCCTTGGCGTGTCGGTGGATTTCTCCGGCGCGGTGCTGGCCCGGACGGATATTCCTGCCATGGCCATCGTCAACCGCAACATGCCGGCCCCGGCAGATACGCCGCGCGTGCCGCTGTCGCGGTTCGCGGTTGTCGCCGAGGATGATACGCCGCTGGTGGAGCTGGCGGAAACGGCCTTGCCGCCCACTTTTGCAAGGATCGGCGAGACGATTGCCGGGTTGGTGGGGACGGATGCTGCCTGCCTGCAATTCGGCATCGGGAACGTGCAGCAGGCGGCACTGAAGGCGCTGTCCGAAGCGGGCGGCCCGGCCAATTTGCGCATCCATTCCGGACTGGTCACCGATCCGGTGCTGGGCCTGATCGATGCCGGACGTGTAGTGGATGAGGCCGGTGCGATCCTGACCGGCGTGGCGATGGGTACGCAGGCGCTCTACGAGCGGGTGGCGCGTGACCCGCGCTTTCGTTTCCGCGCCGTTGATGTGACCCATGGCATCGATGTGCTGGCAGCGATTGAGCGCTTTGTGGCGATCAATTCGGTGCTCGAAGTGGACCTGTTCGGGCAGGCCAATGCAGAGTTCATGAAGGGGCGGCAGGTGTCCGGTATTGGCGGGCTGGCGAATTTCCTGCGCGGTGCAGCCGCCTCAAAGGGCGGGATGCCGATTATTGCGCTCCCCTCGACCGCAGCAAACGGAACGGTCAGCCGAATTGTGCCACGCCTTGGCCCGGAGGCGGTGAGCCTGCCGCGTTCGGATATTTCCTGGGTGGTGACGGAGCATGGCGCGGTCGACCTGCGCGGCGCCGATATCGACCGACGTGCCGAATGCCTGATCTCGATCGCCGACCCGGCGCACCGGGATGACCTGTTGGCTGCTTGGGCAGGGATGCGCCGCGCGGTCTAGAGGTTCAGCTGTGTCTGGGTGGTCAGGCTGACCAGTTTGCCGCGGTCGGTTTCAACCCGTGTCTGCCAGACCTGCAAACGCCGCCCGATGCTGATCGGCAGGGCCGTGGCGCCCAGGATGGTGCCCGTCGGCGCGGCGGCAATGAGATTGGTCGTGCTCTCGGTCGTCGTCGTGCCCCTGGCGCCTTCGGGCAGGTTGAGGAAGGCGGCGACCGCGCCGACGCAATCGGCCAGCGTCATCAGGAAGCCGCCATGGGCAATGCCGCCTTGTCGGCCTTGACGGTGACCTCGCCGACAAGCTTGTCCTTCTATGCCTCGACCACGCGGAGCCCTATCAGGGCGGCAAAGGGCATGGAGGCGACTATCGCCTGAAGCGGATCCTTGCTCATGCGCGTGCTCCTTCTGGATGATCCCAGGTTATCTGCTGACGGGGACAGAGGTCACACGCGATTGGCTCCGCCCATCGCCCTATGCGTGATCATTTGCCCTTCACGCTGGTCATGCTAAGCCCGGCGCATGAACGGAATCACATTGCATAAGGGCGACCTGCCCAAGAACATCGATTTCGGCCCGATCGTGGCCATCGATACCGAGGCTATGGGCCTGAACCCGCTGCGCGACCACCTGACCCTGGTGCAATTGTCGTCTGGCGACGGCACGGCGCATCTCGTCCAGCTCGGCCGTGATTTCAACTGCCCGAACCTGAAGGCGCTGTTGACCGATCCCAAGGTGATCAAGCTGTTCCATTTTGCCCGGTTCGACGTGGCCATGATCAAGCGCTGGCTGGGTGTGGATTGCGCGCCGATCTGGTGCACCAAGATCGCCTCCAAACTGGCCCGCACCTATACCGACAGGCATGGCTTGAAGGATGTCGCCCGCGAAATCGCGGGAGTCGACCTCTCCAAGGCGCAGCAGAGCTCCGATTGGGGCGCAAAGGAGCTGAGCGATGCGCAATTGCAATACGCCGCGTCCGATGTTTTCCACCTGCATGTGATCAAGGCAGGCCTCGAAGCCATGCTGATCCGCGAGGGCAGGCTGGAATTGGCCCAGGCCTGCTTCAACTTCCTGCCGACCCGTGCCGCGCTCGACCTCGCGGGCTGGGGTGAGCAGGATATTTTCGCACATTCCTGACGCAACTGTCATGTTCTCGACGCTTTTGTTTCGCCCTTATCAAAGGTAAACACGGCCCAGAATACGTTGTAACCGGCCGCAGGCGCTTTCATGGACGCAGTCAAGCATCACGACCCGGCATCGCTCTGGGCGCCACGGCGGCAACTGACGCTGGAAGAGGCGCGCAAGCGGTCGAGCCTGGTGCGGGGACTACGCGTCCTGTTCATGGCCTGTGCCGCCGTCTCGATCGGCCTGTTCTTCGGATACATCATCAAGAGCGCCTTCTCCCGGGACGCCGTACCGATGCAGATTTCAGGCGATGAAGTCGTCACTATGCTCAACCCCCGCTTTGCCGGACGCGATTCCACCGGCCAGAGCTTCACGATCACGGCGGATGCGGCCCGCCGTAGGGAACTGACCGCCAATGCGGTCGACCTGGTCGGGCCGATCCTGCGGGATGCCGCGGGAACCGAAGTGCGCGCACCGTCGGGCATGTATGATCGCGATGCCGGTATCCTTGAGCTCTATGACGATGTCGAAATCACGGATGCGTCGGGCTATGCGTTCAAGACGACAGCGGCGCGTGTGCATGTCGGGCAGGACTGGGTCGAAGGGCTTTCGCCGCTCGAAGGCAAGGGACCGCTTGGCGATATTCGCTCGGACTCCTATGAGATTCTTGAAGGTGGCAACCGCGTCGTCTTTAAGGGTAATGTAAAAACAGTGATTTATCCGGCCGAGCCTGATGTGCCGGCAACCGACGAAGGTGGTGCAGATGGCAATCCTTAAGTTTCTTGGCGCGGCCCTGGCGGTCTCGGCCATCGCGGCGCCGGCGATGGCGCAGATATCGTCCGAAGGCGGGCCAATTTACATCGATTCCGAGCGGACCGAGAGTCTCGAGCGCGAGCGCAAGGTGTTGCTGATCGGCAATGTTGACATCCAGCAGGGCACGGCCCGGCTGCGCGCCGACACTGTGACGATTATTTTTAGCGGCAAGACGGGGGGAGAAACGGCTGGGGTCGGCTCAGGTTTTGGCCAGATCCAGACAATGATTGCCGAAGGCAATGTCTTCTATGTCACGCCGGAAATGAAGGCCAAGGGCGATCGCGGCGTCTATGACGCCGCCGTCGATACGATCACGATGACAGGCAATGTGGCGCTGATGCGCGAGCGTGACGTGGCTGAAGGCCAAATCTTGAAGCTGGAAGTCGGCAAGCGCCGGACAACGCTGGATGGCGGCACCGGACGGACAAGAATGGTGATCGAGTCCGACAAGGACACAGCCGGAAACTGAAAAATTCAAGCAATGGCGTGAAGCCGATCTTAAGTATGTCAGGCTATGCCAAGAACGGGGCGACGAAACTGCCCGTGATCAGGGACGAATTCACGAGATGACCGAAGTGGCCGAAGGCCTTGTCGTTAAGAATATTGCCAAATCCTTTGGCAAACGACAGGTGGTGCGCGACGTTTCTCTGTCCCTGCAACGCGGAGAAGTTGTTGGCCTGCTTGGACCCAACGGGGCCGGCAAGACGACCTGCTTTTACATGATCATGGGCCTGATCGGCGTAGATTCCGGATCGATTTCGATCGATGGGGAAGATGTGACGCGCCTGCCCATGTACCAGCGCGCACGCCTCGGCGTGGGCTACCTTCCCCAGGAAGCCTCTATTTTCCGTGGGATGACAGTGGAAGAAAACGTCATGGCGGTGGCAGAATTGGTCGAAAAAGACCGGTCTGCCCGCATGGCACAGGTCGACAGCCTGCTGAGCGAACTGCATGTGGAACATCTTCGCGGCCAGGCGGCCACGTCCCTTTCGGGAGGTGAACGTCGCCGGGTGGAGATTGCACGTGCACTCGCATCACGTCCGAGCTTCATGCTACTGGACGAACCGTTCACCGGTATCGACCCGCTCGCCATTTCTGACATTTCCGAACTTGTCCGCTACCTGAAGCAACGTGGCCTGGGCGTCCTGATTACGGACCACCAGGTTCGCGAGACGCTCCAGATCGTGGACCGGGCCTATGTCATGTATGATGGCGACGTCCTCTTTGACGGCACACCGGAAGATGTGCTGAAGAATGAAGACGTGCGCAGGGTCTATCTGGGTGAACAGTTCGCCGCTTGATCTGAAGGGCGCGGGCTTAGGAATGAAACAGTCACTCGACATGCGCCAGGGCCAGTCCCTGGTAATGACGCCGCAGCTGCAGCAGGCGATCAAGCTGTTGCAGCTCTCGAACCAGGAACTCGCAGAGTTCGTGGAAGCCGAAATCGAGCGCAACCCGCTGCTCAACAAGGCTGACGACAATGCGGGCGACGCCAGCGAGCAGGGCGAAGCGCCGGCCCGCCGTGAGCAGCTTTCCCTCGATGACAATTCCGGCATGGGCACCGCCCGCGACCAGCTCGACGCGCCAGGCGAAGACGTGTTCGAACCGGGTACGGGGTCGGACGCGGCGCTGCCGGCTGGCGGCTCGGGCCCGTCGGCCCAGACCGACTGGTCCGGCGCCACGTCGGGCGGCAGCTTCAATAGTGAAGAATATGACTTCGCCGCCAACCTTTCGACGGATGTCACCCTGCAGGAACACCTGCACAACCAGTTGAATATTGCCGGCCTGTCGGCGGCCGATCGCCTAATCGGTGCCCGCCTGATCGACGAGACCGACGAGGCCGGCTACCTGCGCGCGCCGCTCGAGGATGTCGCCAAGGCGTTGGGCGCGGACGTCGCCAATGTCGCCGCCGTGCTGGAAGTCTGCCAGGGTTTTGAGCCAACTGGCGTGATGGCCCGTTCGATTCCCGAATGCCTGACGCTGCAGCTGAAGGAGCGCGGGCGCTTCGACCCGGCCATGGAAGCCATGCTCGCCAATCTCGATATGGTCGCCAAGCACGAATTGAAAGCGCTCGCCAATGTATGCGGCGTCGACAAGGCCGACCTGCAGGACATGCTCTCCGAACTGCGCCAGTTGTCGCCCAAGCCCGGCAGCGGGTTTTCGAGCGATACGACGATTGCCGTGACGCCCGACGTCTTCGTGCGTGAACTGCCGAACGGCATGTTTGCGGTCGAGCTGAATTCCGAGACGTTGCCGCGTGTCCTGATGGACAAGGCCTATTATGCTGAGGTGACCGCCCTGCCGATGCGCGACAAGGAGAAGGAATTCATCTCCGAGTGTGCTTCGAACGCGACCTGGCTGATCAAGTCGCTGGACCAGCGCGCCCGGACGATCCTGAAAGTCGGCAGCGAAATCGTGCGCCAGCAGGATGCATTCTTCGCGCATGGGGTCGCACACCTGCGTCCGCTGAACCTGAAACAGGTGGCCGATGCGATCGAGATGCATGAATCCACGGTCAGCCGCGTGACCTCGAACAAATACATGTCGACGCCGCGCGGCCTGTTCGAACTGAAATACTTCTTCTCAGCGTCCATTCCGGCAACCGGCGGCGGCGAGGCCCATTCGGCTGAAGCCGTGCGTCACCGGATCAAGGTGCTGATCGGCGACGAGGCCGAGGACGATGTTCTTTCGGATGACCAGATCGTCGAGATACTGACCGGTTATGGTATCGAGATCGCCCGTCGCACGGTGGCGAAGTATCGCGAGAGCCTGAACATCCCGTCGAGCGTCCAGCGCCGCCGGATCAACCGCGCCAGCGCCTGACCGGCCTATTCGGCGGCGGGTGCTGCCGTTTCGAACATTTCGTTGAGATAGGCCGCAAGGCGCACGCCGCCCTGTGACAGGCGCTGCCGCAGGATGGGCCGTGTCCGGTAGGCATAATCCCAGGACAGGATCTGCGTGTCCGGATAGATCGTGTCGCGAATTGCGGCGCTTTCATTGGCCCAGTCCGCGGGTCGGGCCTTGGCCCATTCGGCGAGCTGGTCCGCCGTGATCTTCTGCACGAGCCATGCGGTCCATTCAGTGTACGACAATTCCTGGTAATTGATCAGCAGCTCGTCCCAGACTTCATGCAGATTCGTCATTTCTTCGAAGAAGGTGCAGATGAACTGGTTGCCGCCCCGGTCGGTGCCATTGCCGACATGCAGCGGCTGGTGCAGGTCGCCGACGAGGTGGACGATGAAGCGCAGCGCGAGCTGGCGGTCCTCCAGCGGAGCTGACGGATCGATTGCGATGGCACGGAACCGGGCCAGTGCCGTGATTGCATCGCCTTCCGGTGGCGGCGTCACCTGCGCAAAGGTCATGCCCACGGGAATGGTCACGTAATGGTAGGGGTTGGCTTCCGAGCGCCAAAAATCATCCGGGCTGGATCGCATGTGGTCGGGCCAGTCGGATGCTTCGGTGATGCCTTCCGGTCCAAGAATATCCTTCACCGCGCTGTCCGCTGTCTGGCTGAGATAGGTCTGCGCCACGGCGCCGACCACCCGGTGGCCGGTCTTGCCCCAGGCATGGGCAGGAAGGACCGTGGCGAGGGCGAGCAACAGGGGGAGGATGAGGCGGTTCATCGGGCAGTCTCCGGGATTGGAACGGTGAGCCGACCTGAACGGGATTTGGCTTGCCGGGTCAATACTGCGGGCAGAATTTATGGCCAGGTTGCGCGCATCAGCCTGTCGACGTCTGCTCGCTGCGGCAGGCTGGGCTGGGCGCCGGGCCGGGTGCAGGCGAGCGCGCCTGCGGTGACCGCGAAGCGGAGCGCATCCCGTTCGGACATGCCCTCGATCAGGGCGACGGTCAGCGCGGCGGTAAATGTGTCGCCAGCGCCGACGGTGTCCACGACCTGGACCTTTGGCGGGGCTTTGCGCGCAATTTCCTCGCCATTGCGATAGAGCGCAGCGCCGGTTTCGCCGAGCGAGATGGCAACCAGTGCGCCCGTTGCGTGCAGCTTGTCGCCATAGAAGGCCGCCTCGGTCTCGTTGACGCTGAGCAGGGTGGCGCGCGCCAGGAGGGCGCCCGGCACGGCCATGGCCGGGGCAAGGTTCAGGCTGACAAAGCCGGTGGCGGCCTCTGCGGCGGCGAGCAGCGTGTCGGCGCTGACTTCCAGCACGCCCATCATGTGGGTGATCGTATGGCCTGCAACGTCTGCCGGACGAAGGGCCGCATTGGCGCCCGGGCACACCACGATCTGGTTCTCGCCATCGGCGGAGACGGCAATCAGGGCAACACCGGTCGTCTCGCCATTGATATGCTGCACGCCAGACAGGTCCACGCCGCCAGCCTGCAGCAGTTTCAGCGCCTCTTCGGCCATGTCGTCCGCTCCGACGGCGCCGATCAGGCGGACGTCGGCTCCGAGGCGGCGCGCCGCCAGCGCCTGGTTGGCGCCCTTGCCGCCCGGGTGGCGGGCGAGGCGCGCATTGGTAACGGTTTCGCCGGGTCGGGGCAGGGCGGGGCCGGTGGCGACAATGTCGAGATTGACGGAGCCGGTGACGGTAATCATATGCTGCCCACCAAGTCTTCGATCAGCGCGAAGAAGCCATCCGGATCGGCCTTTTTGACCCATGTGTGCGGGCCGTCTTCGAGGGCGGATAGACGGGTCTGGCCAAAGTGCGTACCGGCCTCGGTGTCGACGCTGACGGTCGCCTTGCGGGCTTCGAACAGGTGCGGCGCCAGCAGGTAAGCGATGGTGGCGGGATCATGCATCGGTGTCATGCGCCCTTCCTTCCAGCGCGCTTCCAGCACATTGGCCGCCTCCAGCAGTTGCACCATGATTGCGGCACGCGGGCCGGGCAGGGCAAGCAGGGAGGCCAGGCGTTCGGGCTCGGCGCGTACCTGGTGGGTCACGTCGAGATTGAGAATGGTGGCCGGAATGCCGCTATCGAACACGACAGCGCCGGCATGCGGATCGGCGAAGATGTTGAACTCGGCAAACGGGGTAATGTTGCCGCCCTCTCGGTCAGCGCCGCCCATGATCACCAGCCGGTCAATGCCGCGGGCAATGTCAGGCGCCATGACAATGGCCGCCGCGATATTGGTCAGCGGCCCGGTGACGACGACCGTGTATTCAGCGGGACTGGCCGATACCAGCGTGTCGATCAGGTGTGTGACGGCATGACCGGCCGCGAGCGGCACGTCCGGCTCGAACGGGTCGAGCCCGGCAATGCCGCTGTCACCGTGGAAATGCTCGGCCGTCACCGGTTCGCGCAGGACTGGACGCGGACACCCGGCGAAGACAGGCACGTCCGCCCGGTCCATGATCTGGCACATCATGCGCGCGTTGCGGCTGGTCAGGTGCAGGGGCACATTTCCGGCCACGGTCGTGATGGCGCGCACGTCCAGCATCGGGCTTGCCAGCGCCATCATCAGCATGACGGCGTCATCGACGCCCGGATCGCAGTCTATGATGATCGGCAGTCGCGTCATGCGTCGCTGGCTTCCCTTGTCGGTGTATTGTGGCGCATGCTAACCATCGGGCCCGCCCGGGCAAGTGAGATCAGGCGGCGAGCTGCGTTCAACGCTCGGAAAGCGTGGGAATTTTTATGACGGACATGCCAGAAATCGATGTGCCGGCCCTTGTCGCGGCGGCCCGAAAGGTGCGCCTGAACGCACACGCGCCGTATTCGAAATTCCAGGTCGGCGCGGCTGTGCTGGATGAGCGCGGCACCGTTTCGGTCGGCTGCAACATGGAGAATGCCGCCTATCCGCTTGGCACTTGCGCCGAAGCCGTGGCGCTGGGCGCCATGGTGGCGTCCGGTGGCAGGCAAGCCCGTGCGATCGTGATCGTGGCCGGTGGCGAGCGCCTGATTACGCCGTGCGGAGGCTGCCGCCAGCGCATCGCCGAACTCGCGGGCCCCCACACGATTGTCTATTGCGCATCCGATACGGGTGACATGATCGAAGACATGCGTGTGGACGAGCTGTTGCCCAACAGTTTCCGCCTCTAGGGGCGCGTTTTCAGGTCGTCCAGCATGGCGCGGAAAGCCGGTGAAATGTCCGGGCTGTCCATGTGCAGGCCATAGCCGTCAAACACCATGTCGATGGTCACACGCTCTTTCTTGCGGCCAACCAGGCGGGCCACCATCCGGCTCTCGGCCACGGTGCGGCCCTTCGACAGGAATGTATGCTCGAACAGGATATAGCTGCCCTCCCAGCCAACGGGTCGTGTGTGCAGTTCGAACTTCTGGGGGAAGCGCATCATACGGTGGAAGCTGATGGCCTCGCTCTGGATGATGGGCGTCCAGCCATGCTTGCGGAAGACTTTCAGGAAACCGGTACGGGCAATGTAGTTCAGCATGCCAAGGTCGGTGAACGAGGCGTAGCGGGAATTGGTCATGTGCCCCATCGGGTCATGATCGCCGATCCAGACAGCTGATTTGATGACATGAACGCCAAGCGGCGCCGTGCGCTTACCCGAAAAGTAAGCCGGAAGGAAAATCCTGAGGAACCGGAAAAAGAGGTTCATGATTGATTGCTTGTCCTGCCGCTCCTGTTGGCCAATCGCAAAGACCGGGCCGGATTCCAGCGTGCCAGCCACAGACTAATAAAATATGTTGAACAGGTTGCGCGCCTGTGGGGATAGCGGCCGTCGGTGGACGCGGCGCGGGCTTATTTGACCGTGATCGTGCCGGCGTCGTAGGCTGCCCGGCAATCGCTCGCATCCTTGCGGATGTGGCTATCGGTCAACAGGATCGAGCGGCCCTCGCCTGTGAAGCGGACATCGTCGCACGTGCCATCATTGGCGTACTCGCCGCTGTCGTCGCCAAAGTCATCATGCGCCTTATCGGCCATCATCATGACCTTTCCGCCCAGCGCCGTGAGCGTGTCGATATTTGCCTTGATGTTCGCGATCGTCATGCCGCCATCGAGAATGACATACCTGGACACGCCGACGGATTGGCCGCTTTGCCAGACACTCACGGCCGCATAAGAGAGACTTGCCGTATTCAGAGATTCCAGGCTGATCGTGTCGGTCAGGTCATACGACATGAACATGTTTATGCCCTGACACGCGCCCAATTCATTGCAGGCAGTTCCATCGAGAACATATTTTTGCCCGTCCTCATCCTCGGCAATGATGAAAACGTTATCCGCGTCGCGATCCACAACCGCATGATCCAGCGACGCCACGACGACCTCCAGATCGGCCAGCGTAACGCTTTTAACCAGCTTGCTGTCGTCGATGGCGGGTGCGCCTTGCGCGGAAACGGCAGTCGCCAGGCCGATGGCCAGGACGGAAAGGGAGATGGATTTGATCATGTGCTGGCATCCTTTGCGGACACTAAAGCGAATGCGCGCCCGCCGCGCAACCGAGCGCGGCGATTTCAGTGGTGGACCGGAGTGGAAGAAAGGGAGAACCTGCTGGTATGTCGAGGACAAGGTAACCCGGCACGTCTATCTCAAGCCGAGCAGTCCTCAGCTCAATGGAGAGGTTGAGCGTTCATATCGGTCCGACGAGTGGGAATTCTACCAACGCCTGTCGTACAAAGATGATGTTGATCTGGAGGAAAAGCTGGACGAATGGGGGCGCTTTTACAACTTCGCGAGACCACATGGCGACGTCGACGGAAAACGCCGTGCGGAGCGCTCCGGGAACGACGATGATTCTTCAATCAGGTGTCACGCTGATTAACTGATATTACAGGGAACAATCCCATGCGTCAGTCCCGCCAGACCTGATCAATGAGCGTAACAGCGGGGCTGTCTGAAAGAGCGGCGTGGGTCTTAAGTGGCGCCCTGCGCAGAGGGTGAATGTGCGCAGGGCTGCGGCTTAACGGCTTACTCGTGCCATTGGCCGGTTCCGGTGGATGTGCTGTCTTTCGAATAGATCGTCAGGGTTCCGGTGCGCCCGGCTAAATCGCCCGACTTGCCGATCAGGCCGCCGACACAGCTCATGGTCGTCATTTCAGCATCCATGAAGTTACATCCAGTGTATACGGTATAGTCTCCGTCTTCACTGGCGCCATCACATACGCCGTGGACCATGAATATGGAATCGCGTGGTGGTTGGCTTGTCGAAACGCATTTGAACGAGCTTTCTGCCTTGGTTCCGTCGGCATAAGTCGTCGTCGTGGTTCCTGTCCAGTACGCGCCAGCGACACTTCCTTGCGGGGTTGTCGCGCCGACGGTCGTGGGCGTTTCGGACGTGGATGAGAAAGTGAAGGTTTGCGCGTAGGCGCCTGCGCAAAACAGTCCAGATGCCAATCCGAAGGCGACCAATCGTCCAGCGTTTCCAAGTATTTTTTGCATTGTTTTCTCCACAGATACTCTATTCCGTCATTGTGCTGACGGAGCAATTAGACCTGATGGTCCAATCAATTGTGGTGGCAACGCTTTGTCACTATGGTTGCCAGTTTGATGGCGCCAAACCCAGTTTTGCGACGTCCTCAGGTCCCACCCTGTTTTTTTCCCTTATACTCTGAATTGGGACTATTTCAAAGCGCCCTGACGAACTGTCCGTGAAGACAGCGCATTGGTTCCGACTACCCAAATGCACTGCATACGAGTATTTTTTGGTGTGGCTGCAAGGGTGGGACCTTTCCATCGATTGATAACTGGAGCTATCGTGCAAGATGACGCGGACCCAGAAGCAGATGGCTCCAGGGCGACTCGATTTGCCCGCATTGGGCCCCATCGTGACCTGTTCGAATGCTGCATGTCGCAGGCGGAGTTGGTTGGAGGTCCATTCCCTTGAGCAAGATGCCACCGTTGTAAACGTGGGCGGGAAAGCGCGATGCAGAGTTTGTGGAACTCGCGGCGCTCATGTCGAAGTCATCCAGCCTGTCGCCAAGATTGGCGAGCAGTGCGGCGTCAGCGGGCCGCGCAATATTGAGCATGCGGCGCGGATAAGGAAATATGTGGAGGAGTTCCCTGTTAGTCCCACGCATCCGCGAAATGGAGGATTATTGAGCGATGGCAGATAACAGAGCTTGCCGCGCAAAGACACGGCAAGGGCATCCGTGTTCATCGTGGTCAATGCCCAATGGTCGGTGCCGCATGCATGGTGGAACTCGCCCTGGAGCGCCTAAGGGAAATCGGAATGCTTGGAAGCATGGGGGTATTCGACTTATTCACGGTCACTTGCTGCATTTGGGCGTAGCATGGTCTCAGGACTCAAGGGCTTCTAGACGGGCAATAGCCCTCAATTGTCGCAGCTTTCCATTTGTTAGCGCTTTGGAATGATTGTGATTGCAGTTCCCTTTCTGCCTTAGGTCGGTCTAGACCGACCAGCTCAGACGTCGCGCACGCGACATCGATTTCAAGGGTGCCCAGAATGAATCGACTTTTCTTCGTCGCGGTATTGGCCGTGTCCTCGCAATCCGCGGCGCACGCCGACGAGAGTAGGATCGGACGATACCTTGGTGTCGGCGTTGGTGCGACACACATCGATGGGCGCGTGATCGAATTTGATGACGGTGATCCGACTGATTACACAGCGGATTTTGGCGACGACGGCGCCGCCTATAGCGTGACGGCCGGCTATAATTTCTGGGCGTCGGGAAATCTTGTCGCTGGCCTTGAGGGCTCGTTCGTCGGCGACGAAGCAAAAAGCGACGTATTTTTCGACTATGAGGGGCTTGCGGATGAGGATTACCCGATCCAGCTTTCCACCAAATTCCAGACCAACGCGCGTTTGCGGGTGGGTGTCACCCAGGGCGCATGGCTGCTCTATGCGACCGGCGGCGTTGCTTACGGTCAGTTCGAATACCGGCTAACGGATTCACCTGATGTGGAATTGGACAAGACCAAGCAACTGGGCTGGACCGCCGGTGCGGGATTGGAGAAATCATTGAATGAGCGCTGGTCGGTTCGACTGGATTACGCACATGCCGACTACGGCTCTGATACCTTCTCGGCTCCGATATATGGCAGTGGATTTAGAGAAAATTCGAGCATCGAAACTGATAATCTGACTATCGGTGTCAGTCTGTCAATGTAGCTTGGAGCAATCGCGCTGCCGATCTGGTAGGGCCCAATTACCTGAGTGCTTCTGGTATCCGTTCGTCGAATTACGAGCCCGTGACTGTCTCCGGCAGTTGCAGCCAAGGTATCTCATCTAGCGTCGCCCGAGGCGACGCTAGACTGGCGACCCTCTTGGCGTCCGTCACTTTCGCCGTCGTTGCTGGCGTGGCATCGTTGACAACCAAAACCGTTCTGGTGCTGCAAAAAAACCTTGGTGCGCCGGAGAGGGTGAAACTGAGAACCTGTACCTGTGTGCTATTGCCAAAAATTGCGGGCTTGCAACCGCTGGAGGGTCCACTTCCGTTAGGCCGCGAACGGCATACCTCTTAGAAACCTTCGGCCTTCGCCTTGCGCCAGTAGAAGACGGCAAAGCCGGTCACGACAAGGGGGATCATGAGTCCGTATTCGTCGATCCACAACTGCGTGCCCTCGCCATCCACCGTGAGGGGCGTGAATATCTTCTGGATGAAAATATTGTGGGCGGCGTGAAATATGATGGCGGGCCAGACACTTCCGGACTTGAAAGTGAAATACGTCATGATCACGGACATGCTGGTTATCATGAGCGTGAAGCACGCGACCTGGAACAGGGGATCGCCGCCGCCATACTTGATGACGATGGGGTAGTGCCAGGCGGCCCAGATCAGGCCGCTCAAGATGCAGACGGCGCCAAAGGGCATGACCTTGCGCAATTCCCAGACAAGAAAGCCGCGCCAGCCAATCTCTTCACCGGCAACTGATCCAAGGGATTTAACCAACTGGACGCTGGCGAGCAGGCCGATCATGACAAGCATCGACAAGGCAGGCGCATTTGGCGGAAAGCCAAGTTCGTCAGACCATTCGGAAAGGGTTTCAGGATTGAGCGGGGCCCCTAGCCCGAATGCCCAGATCAGGCAGTACGCCAATGCGGTATAGGCCACCGGTATGAAGTACGCCTGAATATTACTGCGCCAGTTACCCCATGCCCACGGGAGGCTCGAGATTGTGCGGCCCCTGATCTTTTGCGTCACCAGGGCGGCGATTGCCGGACACAGCATCAACGCGCCGACATAGAGGCTCGTGGGATTGAGTTCGAGGAGTGCAAAATGCGCAATCGCGCTGAGGCCGCATAGGATTCCCATGAATATGGATATCGTTATCCAGGCATCACGCTGATCGATTTGAGAATTTGTCATCGCGACGACATATCGAATTTCGATAATTTGTCCAGTGCCTTTTGAGCGGCCCTGAATAATCGCGCAAATGCTTTGGGAATGGTGCACCCAACAGGATTTGAACCTGTGACCTCTGCCTTCGGAGGGCAGCGCTCTATCCAGCTGAGCTATGGGTGCGAAAGAGGAGCCGTCTTTAGGCCAAGCCGGGCAGGGGCGCAACGGGTCAAAGTCGCCCTCTGTTGCTTGCGCCTGTGGTAATTTGCGTTAGCTAGGATCATCACGACAAAAGGATATTCCCGATGCGCACACGCGGCCTGGCCATTTCCCTGATCCTCGGCGTCGCGCTGGCCGGCCCTGTGGCCTGCAAGGAAAAAGCGCCCGATCCGGCCGCGATTGCGGCGCAGGCCGAAGCCGCCAGGGCCGAACAGGACGCGGCAGCAGCGGCGGCACTTGCGGCGGCCAAGGCATCACGCGGGTCTGGCGAACCGGCCGTCTGGGTGCTCAGCGACGCTGATACCAAGCTTTACATCATGGGCACGGTCCACCTGTTGCGCCCGGAACTCGACTGGCGCAGCGACGAGATCGATGCGGCCATGAATGCCGCAGATACGCTCGTATTCGAGGCCGATGTGTCCAGTCCCGAAGCAGGTGCCGAAATGATGAAATTCGTCCGCAATGAGGGCCTCTTCCAGGATGGCGGCCAGCTGACCAACCTGCTCAGCGATGCCGAGACAATCGAGCTTCAGGCGGCGCTCGACTATGTCGGCCTGCCGCTTGGCGCCGTGCAGAACATGCGGCCCTGGTTTGCAGCCGTGAACCTGTCCGTCATGCAGATGACGAAAGACGGGTTCGACCCGAATTCCGGCGTTGAACAGGTGCTCATCGCCGAAGGCACGATGGCCGGAAAGTCATTTGTCTATCTCGAAACCGTGGACGACCAGCTCGGTCGCCTCGCGGGCCTGCCGGATGATGTACAGGTCGACTTCCTGATCAGCTCGGCTGAATCCATCGACGAGGGCGCGGCCATGCTGGACGCGCTGGTCGACGAATGGGCCGATGGCGACGTCGACGGGCTCGGCCTGTTGCTCGCAAACCCCGACATGATGGGCTCCGAAGAGGTCTATGACGCCCTCCTGAAAGAGCGCAACGAAACCTGGGCACCACAGATCGCGGCGATGCTGGAAACGCCGGGGACGCGCCTCATTGCTGTCGGTGCAGGCCACCTTGCCGGCGATGACAGTGTCATAGCGATGCTTCGGGCTGAGGGCTTTGAGGTGACGGGACCTTAGGCCGGGCCGGCACCTTTGACCGCGATGGTAGGCCGATCCAGATCCGCAGGAATCGAATCCGGCGCCCGATATCGTAAAACAGCCAACAGCCTGAAACCGTAATGACGATGAGCAGCGTGACCTCAAGCGCGACTGGCAGGCCCGCCTGACCGAGATTATGGGCGGCCACCACGATAATCGTCTGGTGGATCAGGTAGACCGGGAAGATGGCCTCGGTCAGCATGCGCCGCACAGGTCCGTCGCTGAGGCGCAGGTTCCGGTGGGCGAATCCGATCAGGGCAACAATGGCTGTCCATGCCTGCAACTCGCGTACGCCGCGGAACGTGTTGCGCAACCAGTCCGGCGGCGTGCCGGCTTCCGACCAGGCGTTGTAATAAGCCATCAGGGTGCCCCAGGCGATGAACATCGCGCCGAGCGCCACCCAGCGCCAGCGTACGCAGGCATCGAAGAAGGGCTGGTGTTTGGCGATTATGAAACCGAACAAGAATGTCCCGAAATAGAGTGTGTGGAGATAACCGTCTTCGCGGAAATCATGGCTTTCGCCAAAGATCGGGAAAAGGGTCACCCGCGTGGCGAAAAGGAAGAGCCACGGCGTCAGGAACAGGCCGGGCCCCGAGATCAGGAACGACACTGCTTTCGGAATGCGCCGGATGAGCGGGATCAGGGGCAGGAGCGCGACCGAATAGATAATCAGGTACGCTACGAACCACAGGTGATTGTAGGTCGGCGTCTTGAGGCATCCGTCGCTGTCGCACCAGTGCCCAGAGGCGGTGACATATTTGGCGTAGAAATTATCGAGCCATGGTCCGGGGTCTTGCCCGAGAGCGGTCGCCGCTTCGAGAATTTCATAATAGCTTTGCGGCGGCACGATCACGAACACGGCCAGTAAGAGCGGTGGCCAGAGGCGGCCCATACGCGCCTTGGTGAGCTGCCATGTGCTCATCTTGTCGGCCATGAACCGCGTGGCGGCGCCTGAGATGAGGAACAGCAATGTCAGCCGCCACGGGCTCGACAATTGCATCAAAGGCTCGATCAGCGTGCTGGCATGGCGCGATTTTACATGCCAGTCCCATGTCACGTAATACATGCCGACATGGTAGAAGATGAGTATGGCAAAGGCGCCGATGCGGAGCCAGTCGAGATCGTAGCGGCGTTGGGTCATGGTGGGGCGTCTCCTCGGGATCAGCCCTTCCTTTCGCGATCCTTCACGGCGCGCTATCGTGGCGACACGAGCGGCATCAGGCCGGGACGAATGGAGACGGCGTGGTGACGAGCGGTGGACATGTCGTGACGAGCGGTGGCGCGCGGTTTTTGACCGGTCCCTGGGTTACCATCGCCATCCTCGGCCTGATCAACGGGCTGGTGAACATCACGTCGATCATATTGGAGGCACAGCTTGACGGAGATCCGGTATCCTTCGTCGAGCCACTGATCCTGGAGGGCTCGAGCTATCTGCTCTGGCTGGCACTGGCGCCGTTTATCGGACTGGCGGTCCAGCGGCTGCCGCCGAATTCCGGCAACCTGCCCCGGTCCATTCTTGGCCACCTGGCCCTGACCGTGCCGGTGTCGCTGGTCCATGTTGCGGGCATGGTCATCATCCGAGTGATATGCTTCACGTTACTCGGCGGAGCGTACCGTTTCTTCGATGACGGGATCGTGCTGCCCCTGGTCTATGAGTGGCGCAAGGACGTTATCAGCTACGCTGTTCTGGCTGCAATATACTGGTTGTATCCGTTGATTGTGGCGCGGCGGGCGAAACCGGTGGGTGACCGGATCGAGATCCGGGACGGCGCGACGGCAATCTTCCTGCCGCCCGGTGACATTCTCGCTGTCGAGGCCGCCGGAAATTACGTCCAGTTCCACACGAAGGACCGGGTCCACATGGTGCGTGGCACGCTTGCAACCTGGGAGGCGCGGCTGAAATCCCGCGGCTTTGCCCGGGTGCACCGCTCACGCCTCGTCAATCGGGCCCGTATCGGCGGCTTCAAATCGAAAGCATCAGGCGACGTAGAAATCACGCTGGACGACGGGCGGGTCGTCATCGGCAGCCGTCGCTATCGTGACGCGCTGGCGGCAGCGCCTGACCCCTCGAGCTGAATCAGGCCAGCGTGGCCGAGCGCCTCAATGCGAGCAGGGCCTGATCCATGACGCCCTCGCTTGAGGCGCAGACGATCTGGCCGCCAAGCCTGGGCGCGTTGCCGCGCCAGTCGGTGGCAAGGCCGCCGGCACCGCGCACGACCGGGATCAGGGCGGCGACGTCCCACGCTTTCAGGCAGGTTTCAGCAACAAGATCGATCGTGCCAGCGGCCAGGCGCGCATAGGCATAGGCATCCAGGCCATAGCGGCTGATCCGGGCCGTGGCGCGCAAGTGCGCCCAGGCACCCTGTTCCGCCGGGTTCAGGATGAAGGGATCGGTTGTGGCAATTGTCGCCCGGCGCAGGTCGTGGCAGTCGGAGACGCGGATCGGCGTGCGCGTGCCGCCGCGCTGCAATTCTGCGCCGCCCGGCCAACCGACATAGCGTTCGCCCAGAACTGGCTGGTCGATAATGCCGATCAGGGGCACATCGTCCGGGCCAACCAGCGAAATCAGCGTCGTCCAGACAGGCAGGCCGGCGACGAAGGCGCGGGTGCCGTCGATCGGATCGATCAGCCATCGATAGCCGCTGCTGGAGGGGGTTTCAGGATATTCCTCTCCGGTCACGCCATGGTGCGGGCGTTCGGCAGCCAGGATGGAGCGGATCGCCCGTTCAGCGGCGCGGTCGCCCTCGGTGACCGGGTCGAATTCGGGCCTTGCGGGGATCGACGGGGTTGAGGTGGGTGTCGGACGGGCTGGGGACGGGTTCGACGGCGGGGTTGCCGCCTTGTTGTCCACGTCTTTCAGGGCACGAAAATGCGGCCGGATAGCTATCCAGGCCGCATCTGCGAGCCGCCCGGCGAGGGCAAGCTCATCTTCGAGGGATATTCCGTCTGGCATCCGGCAGGGCTAGCCCTGCCTTGGGCCGGGCGTCAAGCGGCGCCGTGGCTCGACTGGTCGCCTTCGAGGGCCTTGGCCAGTTCCAGCAGGCGTTTGCGGGGACGCTCGCCGAGGCGGTAATAGGCGCGAACAAGCTCCAGCGTCTCTTTCTGTGAAAGGATATCGCCTTCCATATGTTCGGCGTCATTGGCAGCGTCGGGGGCATCTGCAACCGGGATGCCGTCGAAGAAATACTGGACCGACACGTTCAGGGCGCGCGACAGTTCATACAGGCGCGATGACGTGATGCGGTTTGCGCCACATTCATATTTCTGGATTTGCTGGAACCGAACGCCGACCTGGCCAGCGAGGTCCTGCTGGGTCATGCCGAGCAGCCGGCGGCGGCGGCGAAGGCGTTTGCCCACGTGCAGATCTGTTTCGTCAGCCATTTCTTACTCCAAACTACGACGGGACGGTTCCAGTCCCAAAACAGGAAATTCGAGCAAGTCCTACGCAATTGGCGTGCCGGAGGGGGTTTCTGTGCCTAAAATGCGGGCAGTTGAGGTTAATTGCAGACGTGCGACATTCCTGCGCTTGCCTATTTGTGCACCGCAGCATAATCCTGTCCTTGCACTTCGGTGCAGACGCCTCTGGCGTTTCCTCCCTTTGACTTTGGCCGCACCTACGGGTGCGGCCCTTTTTTTGGAAAATGGGTCAGGATTCGCTGACGACCCGCGCGATATCGAGGATTTGCGCTGTCACATCTGTAATCACAGCTCTGATGTCAGCAAACCGATCCGAGCGAGTGATCGCGTGCTCATCCATGTACAGACCGCGATTGATCTCGATCTGCAGGGCGTGGACATTGCGTTTGGGCCGCCCGTAGCGGCGGGTCGTGTAACCCCCGGCATAGGGTGCATTGCGGGCAACGCTGAGGCCCTGGGCGCGGAATGCCCGTTCGACCCGCCCGGTCAGCCGTGGATCGCAGCTCGAGCCGAACCGGTCGCCGAGTACGATGTCGGCCAGGTGGCGCCGTCCCGGCTGGACCGACGGCATCGAATGGCAGTCAATCAGCAATGCCGCGCCATGCGTGTCGCGCAGGGCGCCCAGTTCGAGGCCAAGCCGGTCATGATAGGCGTCATGCACCAGGCGGAGGCGTTCTTCGCCTTCGGCGCGCGTCAGCCGCCGGGCATAGATTGCCTCGCCGCGGGCGGCGACGCGGGGCAGCGCGCCCAGGCCGGCATCGACGCGGGCCGTAGGCAGGCCGCTCACGCGGGGCAGGCCATCGCTGAACATGGTGGCATCGAGTTCGCGCGGGTCACGGTTGAGGTCCGCCACCGACCGGCCATAGCGGGCGGCCATCAGCGTAGCACCCAGGGCCGGGGCATCGGCAAACAGTTCTTCAACGAACGCATCTTCGGTGCGGCGCAGGTCGATCAGCGGCACGCACAGCGCTGATTGCATGCTTTGCGGGTATTCGTTGCCGGAGTGCGGCGAGGCAAACAGAACCGGCGCTGCGGGCCCGGTCGGCCCTTCCAGCGTGTAGGGCGTGTCATATGCGACCGGCGCTGCAGGTTCCGCTTCGGGAGATCGTGCCAGGGGAAGTATGCCGGTCATCGGGCCCATGGTTTGCCAGTTCGCCCGAAGGTCAAGCTTTTTCAGGCTGAAGCAAAAAAGAGACAGGGAATCTCGTCGCCATTCACGCATGATTTACCCGATCCGTAGTTTATGTCTAAAATCAAGCACTGGCATCCAAAGGGGCGAGCATGACCAAGATCCTTCTCGCAGAAGACGACGACTCAATGCGCACCTTCCTGGCTGCAGCCCTGCGTCGGGCGGGCCATGAGATCCAGGACTATGCGGACGGCGAAACGGCCCTGCACGCGCTTGAGCGCGAAGTGTTCGACCTGCTCCTGACCGATATTGTCATGCCGGGACTCGACGGTATCGAACTGGCCCGTCGCGGCGCCGAACTCGACCCAGCGATGAAGATTGTTTTCATTACAGGTTTTGCCGCCGTGGCACTCTCGTCCGGCGCGCCGACGCCCGCCGGGGCGAAAGTCCTGTCCAAGCCGTTCCACCTGCGCGAGATCGTCGATGAAGTCGACAAGGTGATGGCGGCCTAAACCATCTTGACGCGGCGGGCTGGATTGGCCATTACCGCCGCTTCCCGATGGATCGGGCGGTTAGCTCAGTGGTAGAGCACTACGTTGACATCGTAGGGGTCACAAGTTCGAACCTTGTACCGCCCACCATTTCAAGCTGGTGCGCCTGCGGCGCACAATTTGGTCGAGGATCAAATTGAGGCTTGAAATGCCCGAAGCGCCAGCGAGGGCCCAGGCTTCAGCCGATCACGTCGAATTCAGGCGAACGCCGCCTTGAAGAACGCCAGCGTCCGCTCCCACGCCAGCCCTGCGGCGTCGGCGTCGTAGCGCGGTGTCGTGTCATTGTGGAAGCCGTGGTTCACGCCGTCATAGATAAAGGCCTCGTATTCCGCGCCATTGGCCTTGAGGGCCGCTTCATAGGCGGGCCAGCCGGCATTCACGCGGGTGTCGAGCCCGGCCAGATGGATCTGCAGCGGCACGTTCACTTTCGCCGCGTCTTCTTCTGTCGGCCATCCGCCATAGAAGGGCACTGCGCCGGACAGCCAGGGCTGGTTCACCGCCATCAGGTTGGTGATGCTGCCGCCAAAGCAGAAACCGACGCAGGCGACCTTGCCATTGCAGTCGGGATGATCGCGCAGGGTCTCGGCCGCGGCCATGAAATCATGCAGCATGTCATCCCGGTCGCGCGTCGCCTGTAGCGTGCGGCCGTCATCGTCATTGCCGGGGTATCCGCCGAGCGGGTAGAGCGCATCCGGGGCCAGGGCGATATAGCCGGCAAGCGCGGTGCGGCGGGCAACGTCCTTGATATAGGGATTGAGGCCCCGGTTCTCGTGCACGACAATCACGCCGGGCCGTTTGGCCAGTCCCTTTTTCAGCCGGACCAGATCGCCAGCCATCTTGCCTGCGCCACTGGGCGAATCATAGAGCAGGGTTTCGATGTTGAGGTCCGGATCATCAGGACTTGTCTGCAGGGTGGTCTCGTAGTCGGGCATGACGCATGCTGCGAGCATGGCGACGCTCAGGCCTCCGACGGCATATTTGCTGAGGCTGGCGAAGAAATCCCGCCGCGACATCGCGCCATGGCAATAGGCATCATAAAGGTCGAGTACGCCTTGGGGCAGGGGGCTGGATTTGGGGAGTTGGGTCATCTTGCGAACCTGTCGTCGGAATAGGTTTCCGATGATAGGCCGCAATTGGGATCAGGAAACCCCGCGCCGGAAATTGTGTTTCAGCTATCGTCATCCCACCAGGGGAAACCGTTCGGCATGTCACGGGATACTTTCCCCGGGAAAACAGGCGCGCGCTTTTCAAGGAAGGCGCCGACGCCTTCCTTGACATCATCGGAGGCCCCCAATGCGAGAGCGAAAGCGCCATCCTTTGCCAGTAGGTCGAACGGGGCACTTTCGGGGCCGTATCGCCAGAGCAGCTGACGGGTCAGGGCGACGGAAACGGGCGCGGTGTTGCGCGCAATTTCGTGGGCGATCTTCAGGGCTGTCGGCAGCAATTCATCGGGCGCGACGACTTCACTGACGAGGCCGCCTTCCAGCGCTTCTGCTGCGTTGAACACGCGCCCCGTAAGGCACCATTTGAGCGCCTGCGGCAGGCCCACGATCTGGGGCAGGAACCAGGCGCTGCCCGCTTCAGGTGGCAGGCCGCGCTGTGTGAACACGAAGCCGAACTTTGCGGTCGAAGCTGCGATCTTGATGTCGGTTGGGAGCGCCAATGTTATCCCGACGCCGACAGCTGCGCCGTTGAAGGCGGCGATTGTCGGTTTCAGGGAATTGTAGAGCGCGCCGACGAAGCCCGCCCCATCGCGTTTGCCGCCCTTGGTGCCGCCGAAATTCTTGGCGCCGGCGCCGCCCTCAGACGTATCGAAGCTGGCGGCACCGGCCGACATGTCGGCGCCGACACAGAAGTGCCGGCCTGCGCCGGTAAGAATGACGGCCCGGACACTGTCATCACCGTCGCAGCGCCGGATTGCAGCAGCCAGTTCCTGGCCCATCTGCGCGGTATAGGCATTGTAACTGTCCGGACGGTCCAGCGTGATGATCGCCGCCGGGCCGTCCCGCTCGAACCTTATCTGCTCATATTCCATCGTGAGTGTCGTCCCTCAGCGGGTCATGGCGGCCAGTCGGGAATCGATGATTTCGCTGGCTTCGGCGATAATCCGGTCGACCAGTTCCTTGACGGTGGGGATGTCGTCGATCAGGCCCTGCACCATGCCGGCCGACCAGATGCCGCCATCCGCATCGCCCTCGG
The DNA here is from genome assembly GCA_018830285.1 of Alphaproteobacteria bacterium. Lineage (GTDB taxonomy): Bacteria > Pseudomonadota > Alphaproteobacteria > Caulobacterales > Hyphomonadaceae > Hyphomonas. The sequence goes on along the minus strand of JAHJSB010000058.1, from coordinate 10,961 downwards.
CCATGGCTTTGCGCCCGCGCGCGCCCGCGACAAGGTGGACGACATCCTCGAACTTGGCGCCGCCCCTGCGTTCGATCTCGACGACCTCGTCACTCACGGCATTCTTCATCACCCGCGCCGTGTTGTGCAGCGTGCGGAAGATGAGATTGGTCATGCGCTCGTCATTCTCGACCATCTGGCGCTTGAAGCTCTCATGGATCGGCGCTTCCTTGGTTACACAGAAGCGCGTGCCCATATTGACGCCGTCCGCGCCAAGCGCGAGCGCGGCTGCCAGGCCGCGCCCGTCCGCGAATCCGCCCGAGGCCAGCATCGGGATCTTCACTTTGTTGGCAGCGGCCGGGATCAGGATCAGGCCCGGAATGTCGTCCTCACCCGGATGGCCGGCACACTCGAAGCCGTCGATGGAGATGGCATCGGCGCCCATCCGCTCGGCCGAGAGGGCGTGACGCACAGCCGTGCACTTGTGGATCACCTTGATGCCGTGCTGCTTGAAATGGTCGATATGTTCCTGCGGTTTGTACCCGGCGGTTTCGACAATCTTGATGCCGCCTTCGATGATGGCCTGACGGTATTCGGCATATGGCGGCGGCGTGATGGCCGGCAGGATGGTGAGGTTCACGCCGAACGGCTTGTCGGTCATGTCCCGTGTGCGCTGGATTTCCTTGGCCAGGTCTTCCGGCGTGGGCTGTGTCAGCGCCGTCAGGAAGCCAAGCGCGCCGGCCTCGGCGACCGGTGCGACCATCTCGGCATAGCCCACCCATTGCATGCCGCCCTGGACGATCGGGTGCTCGATGCCGAACATTTCGGTGAAACGTGTCTTGATATGCATATCTCGTTCTCCCTTTCCGCCTTGGGCGGCTTGTTTTGAATGTCAGGTATCCCAGTGATCGGTAAAGCGGATGGTCTGCCGGGCGAGGCCGTCGGTCACGATGTCCATGCCGCCGGACTTGATCATCCATTCCAGCCTGTGGTCGCGGTACTGTCGTTTGAACAGGCCGGATTCGACCGCCGCGCTGACCTGTTCCATCCCGGTAATGGACGCGCGTGATTCCTGGTCGGTTTGTTTCACGCTGTCGCGTGCATTCACCCGTGCGATCCAGCCTGCGAGGCGCGAGCCAGCGGTTGGCTTGTAGCCGAAGCCGTCGGCCGCATTGAGATATGGAATCACGCCGAGGTCTGCGCGCCCAAATTCAAGGCCGTTGAAAAAATCGGAGTCACCCAGTTCCGCGTCCAGCCACGCCATGAAACCGGCGATCTGCTGGCCCGCCTTCGCTTCGATCGCCTCGCGTAGCGGCTCATCGCCCCGTTTGAAGAAATGCAGCTCACCGAGCCCCCAGGTGATTGCCTCGAAATGCGTGTCCATCACGTCCTCGATCTGGCGAACGCGGGCGCGGGCTTCGGGCGCGTTGGGCATCAGAGAGGGTTCGGGCCATTTGTCGTCGATATATTCAAGGATGATGGTCGAATCGAAGATCGCTGCGTCACCGTCGATCAGGGCTGGCACTTCGCGGCGCGGGTTGGCGTCGGCGAACGCGCCCTTCGTATGCCCCGCGCCGATGCCTTCCGGCATGCGCACATCGAAGGCGATCCCCTTCTCGCGCAGGGCGATCTTCACCTTCTGGGCATAGGGCGAGAGCGGATGTTCATAGAGGACGAGCATGCAGGTATGGGCTCCGGTTTGTGATCAAAGGCCCAGCTGGGCTTTCGCGAGGATGTTGCGCTGGATTTCGTTTGAGCCGGCATAGATCGAGCCCGCCCGGTCATTGAGATATTTGGCGGCCACGGTCACGGCGCTGTCTGGCCCGACCAGCGCGGCCGAATTCGACGGCGCGTTGACGACTTCGCCGCCGGGGCTCGTATGGTGCGGCTGGAAGGGTTCGACATAAGTCCCGGCGATCTCGATCGCGAGTTCGGTGAGCCGCTGGCTGAGCTCGGTGCCCTTTACCTTCATCATCGAGGCCTTCAGACCGGGCGTGCCGCCACCGGCCAGCTCTGACATCAACATCAGCTCGGCGGCTTCCAGCGCCGACGCGTCGGCCTCGGCCTGCGACAGTTTGATCGCCATGTCCGGTCCCAGACCCGCCTCGGCGGCATGCCTGCGCAGCGCACCGACGCGCGCCTTCAGACGCGGGCCGTAGCTCGATCCGCCCCGCTCGAATTCCAGCAGGTATTTGGCGACCGTCCAGCCTTCATTGACCTTGCCGATCACGTTCGCCTGCGGCACACGCACATCATCGAAGAAGATCGCGTTCTGGATATGCTCGCCCGACAGCATGATGATCGGGTCGACGCGCACGCCGGGCGACGTCATGTCGATCAGCAGGAAGGTAATGCCCTGCTGCGGCTTGCCGCTTGCGTCGGTGCGCACGAGACAGAAGCACATGTTCGCTTCATGCGCGTGCGTCGTCCAGATCTTCGAACCGTTGCAGATGAACGCGTCGCCATCTTCCTTCGCCGACATGGAGAGCTGTGCAAGGTCAGATCCGGCATGCGGCTCGGAATAACCCTGGCACCAGAAATCCTCGCCCGACAGGATGCGCGGCAGGTAATGGTCCTTCTGCGCCTTCGTGCCGTGCCCGATGAGGGCCGGCCCGCACATCGCAATGCCCATCGGCGAAAGGGGCGGGGCACCAGCCCGCGCCATTTCCACGTCGAAGATGTAGCGCTGCGCCACGCTCCAGTCGCAGCCGCCATATTCGACAGGCCAGCCGGGCGCCGCCCAGCCCTGTTTCACCAATATGGCCTGCCAGGCCAGCGCGGTGTCCTTGTCGCTGTAAACGCTGGTCATGCGCGCTGCATAGCGGCGCAGGTCAGGCGTCAGCTCGCGGTCAAGGAACGTGCGCACGTCCTCGCGGAAGCGCTCTTCGTCGGGTTGGAATGCGAGGTTCACTCTGCTGCTCCTGCGGGGATCAATGCGCCGGAGAAGCCGCCAGTCCCACTTGTGTTGTTTGAAGTATACTTGCCTGTTTCTCCGGGCTCTTCCACAGGAATGTCGCCGGAAGTCCCAGCCGGACGCAAGCTTGACCCGCGGGACTCGCCGCCACGGGGATACGTTCCGCAAGGGTACCCAAGAAACGCACGACGCGTTCGCCACGGGGGCTCAGGTCGTATTCCGGGCCGAGTTCCAGTCGCGTGCGCACTTCAGGCGGCAGGATCGCGACGGCGGCGTGAACGATTGCGCTCTGCAGGCCCTTCGGTACGCCTTTGGCGGCCCGACCGGACTTCATGATGTCGAGGAATTCTGTATTGATCGGGTGCGGCTCGAAGCGCGGCAACAGCGCGTCCAGCATGGCATCAAAGTCTGCCTCGCAGGTCAGCGGGTGCTGGACGCCATAGAGACGCGCGACCGCATCGCCTTCTGCGTAGAAGCGCGTCTTGTCGGCTTCCGATACCGGTTTGACGAACCGGTCATAGGCAGTCAGAAAGCCATAACTGGCCGTAGCGCTGACCCAGTCGAGCAGTTCCACGTCGAGCGCGCGATAGGACTCGCCCGTGGGTGTCTCGCCGCTGACTTTCGCATGCATGTTGGTGACGCCCTGGATCACGCGGCGTGCGGCGCTTTGCGGGCCATAGACGCCAACCATGGCGGCGATGCCGGTTCTGCGGGAGCGCCCGACAGGGTCTGTCCTGAATGTCGAATGGTCCCAGACGCCGGACCGGATGCGCGCGTCGGCAAATTCCAGCAGGACGGCGGCGATACCGCCGACGCCGAGGGCTATCGGGTTCTTGAAAACTCTCCATGAGACCGAATCGGGGCCTGCAAACGCCGGCTCGCCTTCGGGATGCAGGAAATCGATTTTCCAGCCAAGATAGGATTTCATACCGAGCATCGTACGGGGTCCTTCCGGGGCCTGCACCTGTCCAAACTAACAGGGTGGGCGCAGGCAACCAAGCAGCGACGCTAGGGAAGGGCGGTCTCAAATCCGTTTGGTCGCCGATAACTCCGCCGCTAAGCTGGCAATTGCGACGCGTATGGGAGAACGGATCATGGCGGATAAGGAGAACGGAAACCGGGCCCACGGCGTCGGGTCCCTCGCTGAGCGGCTCGCGGCCCTGCGCGCCTATGACAATAGCCGGATCATCGGCCTGACAGGATCGGTTGCTTCCGGAAAAACCACGCTCGCGCGCCAGGTGTCGGAGAGGCTCGCCCCCAGCCTTTCTGTCGAGACGGTATCGACCGACGGTTTCCTCTACCCGAATGCCATCCTCCAGGAGCAAGGCCTGTTGATGCGCAAGGGCTTTCCGGAAACCTATGACCGCGCGGGCTTTGTCGATGCGCTGGTCAGCGTTCGCGGGGGCGCGGCAGACTTTCCGGCCCACAGTCACGAAATCTATGACATTGATCCCGCGCTGATGCGCACCATCCGGCTACCTGATATCCTGATCCTCGAAGGCCTTGGCTTCCAGCCGCCGACCCGGCCGGACCGGACCGACGGCGAGCCCGATGTTCTGGTCTATCTCGATGCCGCGGAAGACGATCTCGAGTTCTGGTATGTCGAGCGCTTTGTCGGCTTCTGGAATGGCGCGCGGACCGACCCCAAATCTTTCTACGCACAATGGTTGCACATGACAGAGCCGGAGCTGAGGGCCTTTGCCAAGACGGTCTGGGACAGCGTCAACCTGCCCAACCTGCGCGACTATATCCAGCCACTGAAGGACCATGCCGACATCGTCGTGCGCAAGGACCGCTCGCACGCCGTCGAGATCAGCGAAGACCGGACCGCCTGAGTCGGCGCGCGACTGTTGCTCACCAATGCGGCGGTGGCGCCCCGTCGTCTGGGTCCGGGCCCATCGCCTGCGCCATGGTGGCGTATTGCTCGCTCAGCTTCGCGACCTGCCGCGTCAGCCGGTCGATCTCCTTCCACTGGGCAATCACGCTCTTATTGAGGTCGTCGATCACTTCGTCCTGATGGGCGATGCGGGTTTCAAGCGTATCTATGCGGGCTGTATCGGTCATGACCGGTTCTTAGCCTGCCGATAGGCAGGCCTGCAAACACATTGATGGCGACAAATACGCCGGACGCAGGCCTATCGTTCACTCAAGACGGGGCACACGACCGCCTACCGCCTTTTTCCGTAGCCCTCGATGTTGGAGCGTAGAGAAAAACAACATAGAAAATGTGTTGCAGGTGTTCGTGTGCGTCAGGCGGCGCCGCCGAAAATAGTCCGTAGGCGTAAATGATTGGGGGGCTTTTGAGATTTCCGATGCCTTGATCGGCGGAAAAAGAAGTCCACGGAAGTGCTCGTGAACACTGTTTGGAGCCAGGGTTTGCCTGCAGCATCCTACGCGATGAAAGCCAGCGCCTGTTTCGCCGTCGATTGTAGATATGTGCAATTCAGCGAGACAGAGGTAGCTCGGGAAATCTGAACAGGTTTCATAAGTGGGGTTTCTGCCTGCAGATCGGCTATTTTGCTGAGCACAGGAGATGGCCCATGCCGAGACGACCCCGCCGGAACCATAGCCCGGCTTTCAAAGCGAAGGTGGCCCTTGCCGCCGTCGGCGGTGAACAGACCCTCGCCGAACTTGCCCAGCAGTTCGATGTTCACCCCAACCAGATCAGGCAGTGGAGTGAGGCGGAATAGAAAACGATCCGGTGGATCGGTTTCCCGGCGAACCAGATTCTGGAAGGAGCGACAGGGGTCTTGGGCGATCCGCCGAAAGAAGAAGCCCCTTGCCGTTGATCTGAAGGAGCTTCATGCCAAGATCGATTGGCTGGCACTGGAGAATGATCCTTCGCAGGGCTTGCGCGGGCCCCACTGGGGCCACGGGTCCCTGCTACGATATCCCGAGCGCTCGGCAGTGAGCGGTGACTGCCATCGGTTCGAAGGAACCGCGAACGGCCTGTTGCCGGGCGCAAAGGAGTGAGCCAGCGAACGCCACCGGTCTGAGAGAGCTGGCGAGCACCGCGCCGCGCACAAGTGTGTGCTCTTAGAGCGCTTCCCGCTTCTTCTTCTTCGAGCTTAGTGATCCATCATGCTGTCGAGGCAGTCTGCCCCTTCTATGGCTGTGTTGCACATCGACATCACACGGAAAGATCCGTCGCGGCCTTGCTTGACCATGAAGGCGACCGTATCGCCTTCGGTAAATCCGGAAAGGTCGACATCGCCCATGATATCGAAGCCCATCGTCATGGCGCCCATGTCGATACCCTCAAAGGGGCCATGCTGGAGGGTCACGAAATCGCCTTTGCTGCCAAGGGATTTGATGACACCTGTCGCATGGCCGATGCCATCGCCCATGGCTGACATATCGTGCTCGTCAATGTCCATGCCCATTTCGTCATGACTCATGCCCATCGGCATCGCGGCCGTTTCGGTTTCGGCGGGAGCATCCTGCGCGCTGCCGCAGGCCACGAGGCCCAGTGCGAAGAGGCTGGCCGAGATAAAGTTGAGTGATTTCATGGTGTTTCTCCTTTGGAAGTGGTGGGAATGGAAAGTAGGTCTGTTGTTACGGTTCCTGCGCGCGCGGAAAGCTGGAACCCGACCCGAATATAGTAGATCGCCGGGATGACGATCAGGGTCAAGATGAGGGTCGAGGCCATGCCACCGATCATCGGCAGGGCGATGCGGCGCATCACGTCGGAGCCAAGACCATCGGTCAGGAAGATCGGGGCGAGCCCCGCGAAGATGGTCGTCACCGTCATGAGCTTGGGGCGCACCCGCAAAGCGGCGCCCCGGCTGATCGCGGCGTAAAGGTCAGCGTGGGTTTCAGGCTCTGCCTTGCGAACTTCGCTGTCGATATAGAGCAGCATGATCACGGCAGTCTCGGCCGCGATGCCGCCCAGCGCGATGAAACCGACAGCGACAGCGACCGAGAGATTGTAGCCCGCCAGCCACACTGCCCAGATACCGCCAATCAGGCCGAAGGGCAGGCTTGCCATGATGATCAGCGTGCGGTCGAGCCGTCCGAAGTGCAGCATCAGCAGCAGGAAGATAAGCACAATGGCCGCAGGGATCGCGATAGCAAGGCGAGCATTGGCCGCCTGCATCTGTTCATACTGTCCGGAGAAGTCCACCGCGTAGCCAGGCGGAAGCTCAACAGCGCCTGAGACTGCGGCCCGCGCTTCATTGACGTAGCTGCCCATGTCACGGCCTGCGATATCGACGAACACCCAGCCGGTGAGGCGGGCATTTTCTGAGCGTATCATGGGCGGGCCTTCTGCATAGGCGATGGTAGCCAGTTCGCCGAGCGGAATGTGGGCGCCGTTCGGCGTTGGCACGAGGATGGTTTCCAGATCCTGAGGGCTTTCGCGGAAAGGGCGGTCATAGCGCGCGATGATGTCATATCGCTCGCGGCCCTCGACGGACTGGGAGAGCCGCATTCCGCCAAGCGCGCTCTGGACGACGGACTGGAACACACCCATGTCGATATTGCGCCTGGCAAGCTCCGTCCGGTCCGGCGTGATGTCGAGATACTTGCCGCCCAGGACCCGGTCAGCGAACGCTGAACGGGTACCCTGAATGTCGGTGACGACCGTTTCAATATCCCGGGTGATGCGTTCAATTTCGGCCAGGCTGTCGCCGGTCACCTTGATGCCGATAGGGGTGCGCACACCGGTCGAAACCATGTCCATGCGAATCTTGATCGGATAGCCCCAGGAATTGACGAGGCCGGGCATCTTGAGACGCTGGTCAAGCTCAGCGGTGATATCGTCGATGGTCATTCCGGGACGCCATTGGTCCTTTGGCTTCAGGGCAATCCAGGTCTCGATCATGGTGAGCGGCGCCGGATCAGTCGCGGTATCGGCCCGGCCGGCCTTGCCGAACACGCGCTCAACTTCCGGCACGGCCATGATGAGCCGGTTGGTCTGGCCGAGAATTTCCCGCATCTTTGTGGCAGATACGCCTGGCAGTGTGGTCGGCATGTAGAGCAGTTCACCCTCGTACAGCGCGGGCATGAACTCCGATCCGATACGCTGGACGGGCACGATCACGCTGGCGGTCAGCACCAGCGCCGCGATGACGGTGATCCATTTGAACCGCAGGGCAAGATGCAGGATAGGCCTGTAGGCCCGGACGAAGAAGGCGTTGAGCGGATTGGCCTCTTCACGCCGGAACTTGCCCCGCATCAGGTAGAGCATGAGCACTGGCACCAGCGTGACCGACAGGATGGCTGCGAAGGCCATGGCATAGGTCTTGGTGAAGGCGAGGGGGCTGAACATGCGGTAGCTCTCGCCGGTCAGGGCAAAGACTGGCAGGAATGAGACTGTGATGATCAGCAGTGAGAAGAAGATTCCGGGGCCGACTTCCTGCGCCGCTTCGATCAAGGCGGCACGGCGGATTTTCGCGTCGGGTTTGTCCCCGAGTTCTGACAGTCTGCGGCTGGCATTCTCGACCAGCACGATCGAGGCGTCGACCATGGCGCCGATGGCAATGGCAATGCCACCAAGCGACATGATGTTCGCCGTCACGCCCTGGAGCGACATGATGAGAAACGCGCCGAGGACGCCTAAAGGAAGCGTGATGATCGCCACCAGGGACGAGCGCACATGCAGAAGGAAGATCAGGATGACGAGCGCGACCGCGATACCTTCCTCGATCAGCTTGTCTTTGAGGTACTCGACCGACCCTTCGATCAGGGGGGCGCGGTCATAGACCGTGACGATTTCGACACCTTCCGGCAGGCCGCGCTCAAGTTCGGCGAGCTTGTCCTTGACCCTGCCGATCACGTTGAGGGCATTTTCGCCGTCGCGCATGATGACGATGCCTGCGACCGTTTCGCCCTCACCATTTAGCTCGACTATGCCGCGCCGCAGCGCCGGGCCTTCGATGACCCGCGCGACATCGCTGAGCAGTACGGGCGTGCCGTCTTCGGCATAAAGGACCACCTGTTCAAGGTCGGCGCGTTCATCGACATAGCCTGATGAACGGATTACGAACTCGGTTTCAGCCTGTTCCAGTACCCGTCCGCCCACCTCGCTGGACGCGGCGCGCACGGCATCGCGGACCCGCGCAATGGATATGCCATAGCTGCGCAAGGCGTTGGGATCGAGAAGCACCTGGTATTCACGCACGAAACCGCCGACTGAAGCGACCTCGGCGACGCCTTCGACGCCAGCCAGTTCAAGCTTCAGGAACCAGTCCTGCAGCGAACGGAGCTCCGCAAGATCGGTGTTGCCGCTCTTGTCGACCAGCGCATACTGATAGACCCAGCCGACACCGGTGGCATCCGGCCCGATTTGTGGCACGGCGCCTTCGGGCAATTGCGATCCGAGGCGCGAGAGCGCCTCCAGTACGCGGGAACGTGCCCAGTAGAGGTCCACATCATCCTCGAAGATGACATAGACAAAGCTCGTGCCGAACATGGAAGCGCCGCGCACATCCTTCGTCTTCGGCAGGCCGAGTAGGTTGGTCGAGAGCGGATAGGTCACGAGGTCCTCGACGATTTGCGGGCTCTGACCCGGAAAATCGGTGCGGATGATAACCTGTGTATCGGTCAGGTCCGGCACGGCATCGAGCGGCGTGTTCTGGACGGCGATCCAGCCTGCAACGGCCAGCGCCGCGGCGAGGACAAGGACGATCAACTGGTTTGCAATCGACCAGCTGATGAGCCCGGCGACCCACGATCTGGCAGGATCGCGGCCTGAGAGATTATCGTTCGCGCTCATGGTTGCATCGCCGCCATCGGGTCGGGCCATGCGATGCGTTCCGCCTCACCGTCGCCATAGGGGTTGCGCGGGGTCTCGCCTTCCTGCAGCCAGAGTCGGCCTGAGCCCACGTCCTTGAACAGGCTTAGCCCGGCATCCCGGTAATGTGCCGGCGCGCCTTGAAGCAGCCATGACTCCAACGCTTCCATGAGGCGGGTGAGTTCTGCGGCGAGCGCGGCGCCTTCCCGGGTCTCTTTGGCGGCTCGCAGCGCGGCCTCTGCGTCTTCGAGCATGGGGACGAGTTGTGTCTCAGCAAACCGGCCTCGAAGGGTTTGTCCCAGCCCCAGGGCAGGGTCGACAAAATAGGGGTCGATCCGGTAACCTTGGGTAAGCGCCTCGTGGAAATACAGCGCTGTATCCGTGAAATGGTCGATTTCGGCGAGCGTGGCTGCATTGACGGGCAATTCAGATAGCGGCGTATCCGGCCCTGCGGTCATGGAGGAGGGGCCCTGAAATTTGGCGAGCCCCTCGCGCAAATTGGCTTCGCTTCCCAGCAGGAACTGGCCGCTGGCGACCACGCGTTCACCCTGGATGAGACCTTCGAGGATTTCTGTGCGCCCGCCTGCGCTGACGCCTGTCTGTACGTCGCGGCCCGCGAACCGGCCATCACCTTGGGCGATGATGACTGACGCACCGCGACTGTCGCGCAGGATCGCCTCGGTTGGCACCGACAGGCGCGCCTCGCTTGCCATCTCGATGGCGATGTCGGCATAGGCGCCTGGACGCAGGTATCCGGCGGCATTGTCGACCTCGATGCGGACCTTCGCAGTGCGGGTCTTCGGATCTATGGTCGGGTAGATATAGTCAATCACGCCTTTACCGGGCGCTTCCGGCGCGCTCGGAAAGTCGAGCCGGACGGCAAGGCCGCTATCGATCAGCGGCAGGTCGGTCTCTGGGATTGACGCCATGACCCAGACGCCGGCGTAGGATTGCAGGCGCAGGATCGGTGTGCCGGGCTTTATATAGTCACCTTCGCGCACCTGAAGCTGCGCGACCGTGCCGCCTGATTCGGCATAGACCGGCACGCGCTCGATCACCGTTCGGGTCTCTGTCAGGCGCGCGATGACTGCGCTCTGCATGCCGAGGGAGCGCAGTCGCTGGCCTACGGCAGCGATACGCGTTGCGTTGCCAATGGTAAGAGAGGCCAGCATATCTTTTTGCGCCGCGATCAGATCGGGGCTGTAGACCCGGTAGAGCAGGGCGCCTGGACGCACTGTGTCACCCTCGGCGCGCACGGTCAGGTTTTCGATCCAGCCTTCAAGCCGCGCAACCGATACGTTCTCCAGCCGCTCATTGGTCTCAACAACCCCGAAT
>JAHJSB010000057.1 GCA_018830285.1 Alphaproteobacteria bacterium | reverse complement strand
GATCTCTTTGACGTGTCGTTCAGCCGATCCTTCGGCCTTTGGTTTCTGTCTCATCGTCTTTCCCTTCCAAGGAAATGATGAGCCACAAACCCTCCTTTAGCAATTTAACCGATCTGTCTCATAGTCGCTGACGGGGAACACCATGGCCCTACTGGGTCATTTTCCAGTGGCTGTCGACAACCTTCCTCTGGTCGCAATGGCTGATGCAGGACCTGGCCAATATCTTCATCTACCTGCCCCGCAATGTCGCAATTATCGGCGGTGAAACCCATGTCAGCTTCGACCCCGCCTATGTGATCGGTGGAACCATCCTGCTTGTCCTGATCCAGGCCTATATCTTCGCGACACGCGGCGGCGCGATCCAGAAAATCGTGCAGTCCAAGGTCAATACGGTTGATGTCCGTGCCGCGACGATCGTCGACGTCTTCTACGGCATCATCCTCTATTTCTTCAAGGAAATGAGCAATATACCAATGAGCACGACCTGGGTCTTCCTAGGCCTGCTCGCCGGGCGGGAGCTCGCGATTGCCTATGTCGCGCAGCTTCGCGACAAGACCGAAGCCGTCCATGATGTGCTGAGCGATGCCGGCCGGGCCTTCATCGGCCTGATCATCTCGATCCTGCTGGCCTTTGCCATGCCCTTTATCGGCACCGGGCGTCTGCCGGGCCTGTGACCGTTCAGGCCTTGCGCCAGGTCGTGACCTTGGTGAGGAAGGCCAGCGTTTCGCGTTCGGCGGTGAGGCCCGCCGCTCCGCAGGATGCGGCGATGTCCCAGGACAGGTAGGTCTCGTAATAGGGCTCGTGGAAGCCCTGCGGGAAATATTCCAGCAGGCCGTCCATGTCCGGATAGTCGCCGAACTGGGTACTGTCGGCGAGGATGAACAGGCCGCCCGGTTTCAGGACGCGCGCCACTTCCGCCAGCACCTGTTCGCGCACCTCCGGCGGCAATTCATGGAACAGGAAGACCGACACGATCATGTCCTGGCTTGCATCCGCCAGCGGCATCGCCTCGGCCGCCTCGTGCAGCACGCCCACATGCGGCCAGCGGGCCAGCCGCTTGCGCGCCGCTTCGGTATAGTTCGGCGACAGGTCCAGCCCACTCGCCTTGAGGCGCGGATAGATATTCATCACCCGCGACAGGAACCGGCCATTACCGCAGGCCATGTCCAAGAGGCTGACCGTGCGCTGGTCACGCCCTTTCAGCTCAAGTGAAATCTCGGCCAGCGCCGCCCGGCGCATCACATCCGCCGTGCCGGTGAACAAGGCCTCGACCTGCGTATCGTACAGTTCGGCGCTCTCATCGGTGAACCAGCCGCCGGACTGGTAGTGGAAATTCTGGCGGTAATAGTCCGGATACCGGTTGGAGCCTTCGGGCAGCGCCTCGCGGATTTCCGTCCCGTCGCGGGCCTGGCGCCGCCGGTCGACTTCGGCAACATCGGCGCGAAACGCGCGGGCCGATTTCAGGGCATTGGGCAGGTCGCGCACGCGCACGTCATGTGGCGCAGGATACAGGCCCGCTTCCGCGTTCAGCCGGTCCTGGATGAAGAGATACACATAGGCCTTGCGCAGCGCCGCCATGTCCGGCGTGCCGCGTGTCGGCGCAAATTTCGGTTCGCCTGGACGATTGAAGCCGCCGGCGCTGCGGCGCGCCGCCGACATCTGCGCGCCATACCAGGCCGAGCGCAGGCCCTGTTCCGCGGCATAGCGGGCGCGGGCAGCGGTTTTGGAGGCGATGCTGAACAGTCCCATACGCGCAATATGGTGCGCTGCCGTTGGCCCGTCCAGCCTTCAGGTCCGGTTCAGGTTGGCCTTGCGATGCTGTCCTTTAGTCTGGCGGCATCGTGCCTGCCAAAAAGGAGACATGCGATGATGAAAATATCGCTTCTCGCCGGAGCCGCAGCCCTTTTGGCGCTGGCGGTTCCAGAAACAGCTGCGGCACAGGCGGGGTATGGTTATGCGCCGCAGGACACGGCGTGCGAACGCCAGCGCAGCGACGACAAGCTCGCGGGCGGCGTGGCAGGCGCCCTGATTGGCGGCCTGATCGGCGGCGCCATCGGCAACAATATTGACGGCGGTGACGACCAGTATCGCGGTCATCGCGGGTATCGCGGCCACGGTCGCGGATATGATCGCGGCTACAGGCGGAGCTATAATCGCGGGCATTCCCGCAGCAGCGACAATAGCGACCAGGTCGTTGTGGGCGCGTTGCTGGGCGCGCTTGTCGGCGGCATTGCCGGCAGCGAAATGGCCAGCAGCTCCAGCGCGAATTGCGGGTCTGCCGGGCCAACGCCCTACCAGCCTGCGAACAGGTACCAGGGCGGTTACGATCAGGGCGGCTCCATCCCGCGTACGACTGACGGCCTCTATGGCGGTCCGGAAGTGATGCAGCCGCGCTACCCGGCCACGCCACCCCCACCGCGCGCCTATCCGGCCTCGAGCGGCTACAATGATGGCTATTCTGATCAGGGCTATGACGACCAGCCCTATTACAGTGAACAGGCCTACAGCCAGGAGAAGTGCCGCATGATCTACCAGCGCGGCGAGCACGTGCTCGCCTGCCGGAACAGCCCCACTGAAACCTGGCGTGTCGTCAACGACCGCGCGCAAGATCAGGAACTCTACGGCTACTGAGCCCTGACCGCGTGAAACAGGCGTTCGGCATTGCCGTCGCCGCCTGAAATCGGGCTGGCTGTCCAGGCATGGATGGGCCAGCCGTTTTCTTTCATCCACAGGGCAAATGCCTCGGCGGCCCGTTCGGTGGCGGCGGCATCCGTGACCAGCCCGCCCTTGCCGACATGGGGGCGGCCGACCTGGAATTGCGGCTTGAACAGGCCGACAAAGTCTGCGCCGGGCGCGGCGAGGCTGAGCGGGACGTCCAGCAGTTTCTCAAGCCCGATGAAGCTGGCATCGCACACGAGCAGGCTCGGCGGCGCAGGCATCATGGCGGCGGTGAGGGTGCGCGCGTCCTGGCCCTCCAGCGAGGTCACGCGAGGATTGCCTTGCAGGGAAGCGTGGAACTGCTCCCGGCCAACATCAATGGCGGTCACATGGGCCGCGCCAGCCCGCAGCAGCACATCCGTGAAGCCGCCGGTCGATGCGCCGATATCGAGACAGTGGCGCCCTGCCGGGTCTACTCCGAAGGCCTCAAGCGCATGCGCGAGCTTCAGCCCGCCGCGTGAGACATAAGGGTGGGCGGGCTCTGCCGTGATCGCATCATCGGCCGAGATCATCTGCGACGGCTTGGCGACGGTGACGCCGTTCGCGGTGACCCGGCCTGCCTCAATGGCGGCACGGGCGCCTGCCCGGCTGTCAAAATGGCCAAGGAACACGAGGAGTTTATCGGCGCGGTCTTTCATTTAATGAAACTTCCCCTGCAATTCCTGCGTTGTGCCCTATAATGGTTTCGAGATCGACAGGAGACCGCCCATGCTTGACCGGATTGCCATCGGGCTCTTTGCCCTTTCCCTCGCTGCCTGCAGCCAGGAGGCCGCCCAGCCACAGGAACTGCCGGACGAACCATTGCCGACCGTCGCCGAGATGCCCGGACCGGCGGACGGCGTCTACCCTTCGATGATCCGGTCGACGGCGTCGATCATCGGCGGCGAAGGCACCGAGATCGGCACGGCCAATCTGCTCGGCGGACCCAACGGCATCCTGCTGCGCGTGGAAATTGCGCCCGGCGGCCTGGCACCGGGCTGGCACGGCCTGCACCTGCACATGGTGGGCGACTGTTCCGATATCGGCACGTTCAAGGCCTCCGGCGGTCATGTCGGCATGATCGACGGCGGCCATGGCCTACTCAATCCGAATGGCCCCGAGGGCGGCGACATTCCGAACATCTGGGCAGGCGCGGATGGCGCGGCAGGCTATGAAGCGTTCACGACGCTGACGCAGATGTCGGACCTCACCGACGCCGACGGATCGGCGATCCTGATCCATGAAGGCGAAGACGATCACATGAGCCAACCGATTGGCGGGGCTGGCGGGCGCGTGGCCTGCGGCGTGATCAGATAGGGCAGCTGGAAAGCCCGACATCCTCAGACAGGCGCCGCAGGATTGCCTCGCCCATGGCAGCATGGCGCGGCGTGTCCCGCCGGCCTGTTTCGAGCAGGATCACCCCGTAAAACACGGCCCAGCCCACCGCGCGGGAACGGGTCGCGCGTGACATGCCATAGGCCGCGACGGCCTCGGCGCGCGCCTGCGGATCCTTGAACAGCGACCAGATGGACGCCAGGTCCGTGGCCGCGTCACCGGCGCACATGTCGCCCCAGTCGATGAAGGCGGCGAGCTTGCCCTGATGGACCAGCACGTTGCGGGCATGGACATCGCCGGCAACCCAGGTCGGCTTCACATCCATCGGCGCGGTGAGCGCGTCGGACCAGGCCTGTTCAATGGCAGGCGTGATGGCATCCGTCTCCCGCTTCAGGATCGCCATGCGGCGCTCAATGTCGGCCTGCTTGCCGCTGAGCGGACAGTCGCGCACGGTATTCCGCGGCGCATCGGCGGGTGCAGGCTGGTGCACGGCCTTGAGGAAACGGGCGAGTACGGGCGCCTCCAAGGAATCCGGCGGCGCGAGGTCGGCCGCCTCGCCTTCGATCCAGGGCAGGATGCTCCAGACGAAGGGATAGCCCGCACCCGGCACGCCCGTGCGAAGCGGCGCCGGAATCGGCAGCGGCAGGCTGGGGGCAAGCCGGGGCAGCCATGCCTGCTCGTTCTTCAGCAAGGCTTCGGCAATCGCCCGGCGCGGCAGGCGCGCCAGAAGGTCGTCGCCGATCCGCAGCATGACATTGTCCCAACCGGCATCGAGCAAACGAATCGGCAGGTCTGCCAGGTCGGCATGCTGGTCCCGCAGCAGCGCGCGCACCAGTTCGGGCGTCACATCGACTTCGGCCGGTGGGCTGGAAGACGCGTCGGCGCTCATTGTCTCGTCCTCTTGCGCTTGCTGGCGGACCGATACACGGTAGCGCCAACGAGCAAAAGACTTGGGAGGACACAAAGCATGGTCAAACTCACACGGCGCGGGGCACTCATGGGCGGCGGCGCACTTGCAGCGCTTTCTGCCTGCGGACAGAAAACCGTTGTCCCGGCCTTGGCGCCGACAACTGCGGCGACGCCGGCAACCGCCGCCCGCCTTGACGGAACGGCCATGGCAGAGGCGATTGCCGCAGGTGAAACCACGTCGATTGAGCAGGTCAGCGCCGCGATTGCGAGGGCACAGGCCGTCAACGGCCAGATCAACGCAATTGCGTCGGAGATCTATGATATCGCCCGCGCTGAAGCCGGCCATACAACGGCTGGGCATTTCCAGGGCGTACCGACCTTCATCAAGGACCTGCACAACTGGAAAGGCGCGCCGACCTATTTTGGCAGCCGCGCCTTCAAGGGCTATATGCCCGGCAAGGACGATCCGCTGCCTGCGAAGTGGCGTGCTGAAGGCCTGGTCGTGCTCGGCAAGTCCACCTCGCCGGAAATGGGCCTTATGGCCTCGACCGAACCATTGGTGACGGGCGAAACACGCAATCCATGGGACACAACCCGCATTGTCGGCGGCTCTTCCGGCGGGTCCGCCGCACTGGTGGCGGCCCGTGTCGTACCATTTGCCCATGCCAGCGATGGCGGCGGCTCGATCCGGATTCCGGCCAGCACCTGCGGCGTGTTCGGCCTCAAGCCCTCGCGCGGCCAGCTGCCCGCGCATGACGGCCCGAACGGCCCACCAGTGGATATCTCGGTGCAGCATGCCGTGACGATTTCGGTGCGCGACTCGGCGAACCTGTTCCGCGATACACAGACGAATGACGGCACGTATCCGCCGCTCAGTGCAGACCTCCAGCCCCTGCAGCGCCGCCTGAAGATCGGTTTCTCAACCGACGCCTTTGCCGGCACGCAAGTCGCACCTGAGACGAAAGCCGCGCTGGAAGACGTTGCGAATCTCTGCGCCGGGCTCGGGCATGAGATCGTCCCGTACACGCCGTCTTTCTCCGGACAGGAATTCCTCGACAAGTTCCTTCTCTACTGGGCCGCCGGTGCGGCTGATTTCGCCCAGCAGGCAAGCGCCTTCAGCGGCAAGCCGGTCGGACCGGACATCGTGGAGCCATGGACGCTGGGCCTGACAAATATGTTCATCGCCCGCAAGGACGAGATGGATGCAACCGTCGCCTGGCTCAAGGGGTTCGAGTCCCAGTATGATTCCGGCTTCACTGATCAGTCCATTGATGTGCTGCTGACCCCGGTGACCGGCAGCCCTGCCGTGAAGCTCGGCGAACAGGCCCCGACAGTGGCCTACGACACACTGTACAACCGCGTCGTCACGTTTGCATCCTTCACGGCGCCGATGAACGTCTCCGGTGCCGCGTCCATGAGCGTTCCTCTGTCTTGGTCGCCATCGGGCCTGCCTATCGGTTCGATGTTCTCGGGCAAGCGCGGTGACGACCAGCTCCTGTTCGAACTCGCGCTGGAACTGGAAGCGGCCCGGCCCTGGGCCGACAGGCTGCCGGGCGTTGTCGCCTCCTAGATGATTATCGAGCCCACACCTGTAACCAGAGCCGATACGGACGATGTCCTTGGCATCGAGCCTTTCCTCTTCGGTTTCGGGTTCGCGGCTGATGGCGCAGCTACACCGCTGAAATGGGAAGATGTCCTGTCGGGCGACATCGCGAAATATGCGCGCGTCTGGCTCCACCTCAATCGCCTGTCGCGCCAGGCACAGGGATGGCTGTATCGCAAGAGCGGGCTCGACAAACTGGCCACGCAATCCCTGTTGCAGGAAGACACGCGGCCGCGATCATCGCGGCACGGGAACGGTTTCCTGATCAACCTGCGCGGTGTGAACCTCAACGCCGGCGAAGCGCTGGAAGACATGCTGGCTCTGCGTATGTGGGCCAGTGAAGGGATGTTGATCACGTTACGGTCAAAACCGATCCAGGCGACACGCGACGTCGAGGCGATGGTCAAGGCCGGTGAGGCACCCCATTCAACGGGCGGCCTCGTGGCTGCGCTGGCCAACGCATTGACCAACCGGATGGAACCAGAAATCGCGGCCTTCGACGAACAGGCAGACGGCTTCGAGGATGACGTCCTTGATCCGGATGTCCGCGTCGGCCGCGCCGAACTGGCCGAGTTCCGCCGCAAGGTGCTGGCCCTGCGCCGCTACATCATTCCCCAGCGCGAGGCATTGTCACAGCTCGTGCGCGAAGGCAGCGCGGCGGCGTTCTTCTCCGAGACGGACGTCCTCTACCTGCGGGAATCCGTCGACCGTGTTACCCGCCTTGCGGAAGACCTTGATGCCATCCGGGAACGTTCGGTTGTCCTGCAGGAACAGATCATGGAAGAACGCTCCGACCTGATGAACCAGCGCCTGTTCGTCCTGTCGATCCTGTCAGCCGTCTTCCTGCCAATCAGCTTCGTGACGGGCCTGTTCGGCGTCAATATCGGCGGCATTCCCGGCGTGGACAGTCCGATGGCATTCGGCGTCCTGATTGTCTCGCTCGTGGTAGCGACGGGCATCATGCTCGGCGTCTTCCGCTGGCGCCGCTGGATCTGACAACGACTCCTTCCCCGGCGTCACGTGTTAACCATAACTTTCGGCCTGCCGCGAAAACGACGCAGTGCTTTCGTTATAATTCAATGATGTTGGCGTAGTTAAAGCTCGAAGTGGCGCTTACCTCAGCGACGCACGAACCTATATTGGCATAAACCAATCCCCGGGAAGACATATTCAGTGAACCGTTCTGTCGCCATTGCCACAAGCCTTCTCGTTGTTATTGTTGCCTATTTTGGCATTCGCAGTGTCATGCGCGGCAGCATCAGCTCACAGAGCGACGTCGTCGTGGCCGATACCGCGTCCAATACCCCCGAGGCGATTGTCGAAAACGTGTCCAGCTCAATGCACCTTGTCGTGCTTGAGGCCAAAGGCCGGACAGCGCCGGACAAGGCCGTCACGGTGAAGGCCGGAACAACCGGTACCGTGGTTGCGACGCCCGCGCGGGAAGGCAGTTTCGTGCGCGAGGACGCACTGCTCTGCGGCCTCGACGTCGAAGCCCGCAGTGCCCAGGTCAAGCAGGCCGAGGCCCAGCGCGATTCCGCGAAAATCGAATTCGACGCCGCGCAGTCGCTCGCCGCGAAAGGCCTGACCCCCGCCAACCGCGAAGCATCGGCTAAGGCAACATTGGATGCGGCCGAGGCGTCCGTGAATGCCGCGAAGGTTGAGCTGTCGAAAACCCAGATACGCGCACCATTCGACGGCGTGTTCGAGACGCGGCTCGCCGAAGCCGGCGACTTCCTTGCGCCCGGCGCAGCCTGCGGCGTCATGGTCGACATGACACCGGTAATCGTCGCGGCCGAAGTATCCGAAGAATATGCCGGTCGCCTGAAACTCGGTATGGACGCAAAGGCGCAATTAGCCAGTGGCGAATCCTATCCCGCCCGCGTTCGCTACATTTCGCGTACCGCAAGTGCAGCGACGCGCACCTTCCTGGTCGAAGCCGAACTCGAAACGGGCGATGCGGTTGTCCCAGCCGGTGTTTCCGCTTCGCTGATCCTGCCGGTGGACACTGTGCCCGCCACATTGATTTCGCCGGCGCTGCTGACCTTGTCGGATGCTGGCGAACTTGGCCTGCGCTATCTTGAGGCGGATGACACGGTACAGTTTGCGCCGGTCAGGGTCATCGACGAGGGCGTCGGTGGTGCCTGGGTGACCGGACTGCCAGACACGGCACGCGTCATCTCGATGGGGCAGGACTATCTCAGCGAAGGGGTGAAAGTGAAACCCATTCCCGCTGGTGGAGCCGTACAATGAACAGTTTGATCGATGGCGCCATTGGCCGGGCCCGCATGGTGCTCGCCATTCTCGTGTGCGCGATCATTGCCGGCACGGTCACCTATATCGGCCTGCCCAAGGAAGCCGACCCCGACATCCAGATTCCCTTTGTCGGCATCACGGTGCCGCTAGCCGGCGTCACGCCTGAAGATGCCGAACGCCTCCTGGTCAAGCCGATCGAGCAGGAAATCCAGTCCCTCGAAGGCCTCAAGACATTCAGCGGCTATGGCGCCGAAGGCGCCGGCCAGCTTGTACTGGAATTCGAGCTGACCTCCGATATCGACCAGGCGATACTTGACGTGAAAGACAAGGTGGACATGGCCAAGCGCTATTTCCCCGCCGACGCACGCGAACCGATCATTACTGAAGTCAACGCCGCGCAATTCCCGGTCATGGTGGTCAACCTGTATGGTGACGCGCCCGAGCGCGGCCTGAACGACATCGCCGAGGACCTGCAGGATCGCCTTGAACGGGACGCCGGCATCCTGGAGGCGCGTATCGTTGGCCGCCGCGAAGACGTGCTGGAAATCGTCATCGATCCGGTCAAGCTCGAGACCTACAATATTTCCTACCAGGAAATCTACCAGGTCGTTTCGGCGAACAACCAGCTCGTGCCAGCCGGCCAGATTGATACGGGCGAAGGCAGTTTTGCGGTCAAGGTCTCCGGCCTGATCCGCACGGCACAGGACGCATTGAGCCTGCCCATCCGGCGCACGGAAAACTCGGTCGTAACCCTTTCGGACGTGGCTGACGTACGCCGCACTTACAAGGATGCGACTGGCTATGCGACATTCAACGGCCAGCCCGCACTGCTGATCGAAGTGGTCAAGCGCACCGGGGCGAACATCCTAGACACGGCAAACTTCGTGCGCGACACAATCAAGGAACAGGAAAAGACCTGGCCTTCCACCGTGAAGGCACAGGTCACGTCCGATGCCTCTGAACTGATTGGCGAACAACTCGGCCAGCTGCAAAGCTCGATCGTCACGGCTGTGTTGCTGGTGATGATCATTTGCGTCGCCGCACTTGGCTGGCGCTCTGCCCTGCTCGTCGGCATTTCGGTGCCGGCCTCGTTCGTTATGGCCTTCCTGATCCTCGGCGCCTTTGGCTACACGATCAACATGATGGTCATGTTCGGCATGGTGATCGCCGTGGGTATCCTCGTCGATGGCGCGATTGTCGTGACGGAATATGCTGACCGGAAGATGGCGGAAGGACTCGACCGCAAGGAAGCCTATGGCCTCGCCGGCAAGCGCATGTTCTGGCCCGTCGTGGCGTCCAACGCGACCACGCTCGCTGCCTTCGTGCCATTCCTATTCTGGAATTCGATGCCCGGCAAGTTCATGGCCTACCTGCCGATCACGTTGATCTTCGTGCTGTCTGCCTCGCTCGTGATGGCACTTATCTTCCTGCCCGTGCTCGGCTCCGTGATCGGCGCCCGCCCGAGCGGCACGAACGAAGACCTCGCGGCCCTCGCCGCCGACGCCGACCCCGGACAAGCTAAAGGCTGGCTCGGCGGCTATGTCCGTCTCATCAAGGGCCTGATTGCGCGCCCATTGATGGTGACGGCCGGCGCGATCGGTTCAGTGATCGTCATTTTCATGTGGTTCGGCGCGACACCGCACAAATCCGAACTCTTCCTCGATATCGAGCCGGAGCAGGCCTATGTCTTCATCCAGGCACAAGGCAGCCTGTCGGCTGCGGAAGAAGCGGTCCTTGTTCGCCGCGCCGAAGCGGCCATCAGCCACGTCGACGGCATCGAAGACATTTCGACCCGTACAGGCAATTCAAACGAAGGCGGGTTCAGCTTCGGCGGGGCGTCCCCTCCGGTTGACACGATCGGCCAGATTCTTCTCGATCTGGCGACGGATGACGGTGTGCATGACGGGCGCGAGACGCTTGTCCATGTCCGCGAGTTGCTCGATGCTGTTCCCGGTCTCAGGTACCAGATACAGGCCCGCGAAAACGGTCCGCCTGCAGGCAAGGACGTGCAGATCGCACTCCTGTCGGAAGATGCCGCCGCGCTGAATGCGACCGCAGCGCTCCTGCGCACGAAGCTCGAAAGCATGAGCGAATTACACGAGATTGACGATACACGCCCCCTCCCTGGTATCGAATACCAATTGGACGTGGATCGTTCGGAAGCCGGCAAGTTCGGCGTCGACATTTCGCAGGTCGGCGCAGCTGTTCAGCTGATCACCAACGGTATCCTTGTCGGTCGTTACCGGCCTGACGATGCGCCGGACGAAGTCGATATCCGCGTCCGCTTCCCGCAGAGCGACCGCAGCGCTACAGCGATCGACCAGCTTCGCATCGCGACGCCGGCCGGCAATGTGCCGCTGTCACTGTTCGTCACGCGCGTTCCCGCGCCGCGTGTCAGCCAGATCGAACGCCGTGACGGCATGCGCGTCATCGATGTCCGCGCCAACGCGATCGAGCAAGGCGCAGGCGCCGCCATCGTCGCAGGCCTGAAGGACTGGATTGCGCAGCAGGATATTCCCGGATCTGTGGAAATCCGGTTCGAAGGCGCAGATGAAGATGCCGCCGATGCCGGCGCGTTCTTCATGGGCGCCGCCTTGTCGGCCCTGTTCATGATGGCCGTCATCCTTCTGTGGGAGTTCAACAATTTCTGGCAGGTCCTGCTGACACTGACGGCCGTGATCATTTCGACCGCTGGCGTGCTGGTCGGCATCCAGCTGATGCTGCCTTATGTTTCGGTCCTGATGATCGGCACCGGGGTCGTCGCACTCGCCGGCATCGTGGTGAACAATAATATCGTCCTGATCGACACCTATAACCGCCTGCGCAGCGATGGGCGCTCGCCGGAATATGCCGCGGTCGCCACGGCCGCCCAGCGCATCCGCCCGATCCTTCTGACCACCGGCACGACGATCTGCGGCCTGCTACCTATGGTGTTCCAGCTGAACGTCGACTTTGCCCACGGCGCTATCAATTTCGGCAGCGCGTCATCGGAATGGTGGGTCCAGCTCGCCACAGCCGTTGTGTTCGGGCTTGCATTCTCGACCATCATGATCCTGCTGGTCACGCCGGTCTGGCTGCTGGTCCCTTATCGCGTCGGACGGTGGATGCGCCGGATGCGTGACCGGGCCCTGCCTCGCAAACCGGCCGTTGCCGTGCAGGTGCGGTCTGACGACCACAAACAGGAAGACCGCGACCGAATCCTCCCGGCCGCGGAATAGACTCGCTGCTTGCGCGCGGATTCAGCTGGCGGTGACGCCCGGCTGCACGTCCGCAAACCGTCCGCCATCACGGGCGAGACGCTTCAGCGTGGCCGCGGGCTTGAACCGGTCGTCCTCGGCACCCAGCCGTTCCATCGTGGCGAGCACCTTGTCGGCGCCGACCATGTCGCCGTAGAGCATCGGGCCGCCCTTGTCGGCTGGCCAGCCATAACCGTTCAGCCAGACGATATCGATATCGGAGGCTCGCTGGGCCATCTTCTCTTCGAGTATCTTGAGGCCTTCATTGATCATCGGGTGGATACAGGTGGCGATGATCTCGTCCTGTGAGGGCGCACTCCCCTCACTGACGCCGGTGATCTTGCGGATGATACCGGCGGTGACCTCTGACGGGATCGGCTTGCGGCTCTCATCATAGTCGTAGTAGCCGGCACCGGTTTTCTGGCCGCGGCGATCCAGTTCGCAGAGCGCATCACGGATAGGGTTCGCCGTCTTGGCGCCCTTCTTCCAGCCGATATCGAGGCCGGCAAGGTCTGACATCTGGTAAGGCCCCATGCGGAAGCCGAACGCGTTCAGCGCGGCGTCGACATCCCACGGCATGGCGCCAGCATTGACGAGTTTCTGCGCCTGCGCCTGACGCGCGAACAGGATGCGGTTACCGACAAAGCCCGGGCAAACGCCGACCAGGACCGCAATCTTGTTGATCGTGCGCGCAAGGTCCATACAGGTCGCGATGACATCATCAGACGTCTTGTCCGCCCGCACGATCTCAAGCAATTTCATCACATTGGCTGGCGAGAAGAAATGCAGACCGATCACGTCGCCCGGACGGGACGTCACACTGGCGATCTCGTCAATGTTCAGGGCGGACGTATTGGTTGCCAGGATCGCGCCGGGCTTCATGATGCGGTCGAGATCGGTGAATATCTTTTTCTTGATATCCATGTCCTCGAACACCGCTTCGATGACGAGGTCGCAATCGGCGAGACTTTCCATATCGAGCGTGCCCTGAATCCGGTCCATGCGCGTTTCGACCTCGTCCTGCGGGAAGCGGCCCTTGTCGGCGCTGCGCTGGTAATTGCCGCGCACGACGCCGATGCCCCGGTCGAGGGCTTCCTGTTTCGTCTCAAGGATGCGAACCTCGAACCCGGCCGTGGCGAAGTTCATCGAGATGCCGCCGCCCATCGTGCCGGCGCCGATGATGCCGACCGTCTTGATCGTGCGGCGCGGCGTGCTGACCGGAACGTCAGGCACATCCCACGCCTTGCGACCGGATTCGGCAATATAGGCAGAGACCTGTTCAGGGGTCATTTGGCGAGCTTGTGTCATGTCTGATTCCTCATTGTCGTCTATGGCCCGTGCTCAGGCAGCAGGCTGTGGCTTGCGTGTGAATACGGTCTGAGCCTGGCAAAATTCCAGCACGCCTTCCTGGCCGCCCTCAACGCCGATACCGGATTGTTTGAAGCCGCCAAAGGCCGCATGCGGACTGAGGTGCTGGCTCTCGTTGATCCAGACCGTGCCTGCCTGAAGGCTTGTGGCGATCTCCTGCGCCCGCGCAATGTCGCTCGACCAGATCGAGGCGCCGAGCCCGTACTCGCTGTCATTCGCGCGCCCGACCACTTCATCGAGATTGTCAAATTTCAGTAATGGCAGGACCGGGCCGAACTGCTCCTCCTGCACAATACGGGCATTCTCGGGTGGATTGTCGAGAATGGTGATTGGTACGAAATAGCCCGGCACGTCGGCAGCGTCGCCGCCGATCAGGAATTTGTAGTCGTTGTCCTTGGCGTCCTGGATCAGCTCGAGCACGCGCTTGTACTGGGCCGAATTCTGGATCGGGCCGATCTGCGTACCCTGCTCTGCCCCATCACCGACCTTCACGGTCTTGGCGTAGGCGACGATGGCGGCCTTGAGAGGTTCGTAGATGTCCTTGTGGATATACATGCGCTTGGTGGCGATGCAGATTTGTCCGGCATTGCGGAACGCCGCCCAGAACAGGTCTTCAGCCACCTTCTCCACATCCACGTCTGGCATCACGATGGCCGGATCATTGCCGCCGAGTTCCAGAGTCACGCGCTTCAGTGAATGCGCCGCACTTTCCATGACCTTCTTGCCGGTCTGGGTCGAACCGGTGAAGCTGACCTTGTCCACGCCCGGATGGGCCGTCAGCCAGGGGCCGAGGCGGTCCGAGCCGGAGATCACGTTGAGCACGCCGTCCGGCAATACGCCGCGCAGGAGTTCGCCGATGCGCAGAGTCGTCAGCGGCGTCGTCGGGGCGGGCTTCAGGATGACCGTGTTGCCGGCGAGCAATGCCGGGCCGAGCTTGAAAGCGGCGAGGATGATCGGGAAGTTCCAGGGCACGATGGCCGCAACCACGCCGATAGGGCCGTAGCGCGTGACGGCATGGCGCTCTGCGGAGTCTTCCGAGACATGCTCGGGGATGTCGTGTTTGGAGGATTCCATCAGCCAGAACGCGCCGCCACCGACGTCGCCTTCGGCATCCGGATGCGGCTTGCCCTGCTCACGCGTGAGGAGGCGCGACAGCTCGGGCAGGTTCTGCATGATGACGCCCGCCATGGCGTGGAGCGCTTCACGGCGTTTCGCGATCGGCGTGGCTTTCCATGCGGGAAGCGCCGCGCGGGCGGCGGCAACGGCGGCATCGAGGTCGACCTTGGTGCAGTCGGGCGCCTTGGCGAAGGCCTTGCCGGTCGCGGGGTTCTCGACATCGAATGCCTCAGAACCTGAAACGGCCTGGCCGTTGATGGTCATCGTGATGTTTAGGTTGCTCATGCGTGTGGTCCTCCGGAATGGTGCCTTGTCTCAGCATTTTCGGGCTGGTCGTCTGAATATCGCGCCAGCGCCTTGTCGGGACGGACTGAAGCAGAAAGCTGACGCTTTCGCCAGTCGGGTCCCTACGGCAGCCTCGAATCGCCGGGATGTGTTTTGATGCCGGGACCTTTTCGCAGATATTTCAGACGCTGAAATGGTGATGACCGAATCCACAATCGCCGAGCCGCGCTCAAGCGACTCCGTTTCGTCCGTAACGATTCGGTGGAAACGCCGCCCCAACGTCAATCTTGCCTTTTGTGAAACGCGGGCGGCAAATTGTCCTGCCACACGTGTTTGAAGAGGATCGACGGAAAATTTCGGCAGCTCACGGGAAATCATATGGACCAGAAGACCATCCGAAAAGAGTATAAATCCAAATGGGTGATGCCCCTTGGCTGGCGCAAGCGCCTTCTGGCTCCACGCTTGATTCTCGCGATCACGTCGCTGATGCTCGGAACAGCGCTGGTCAGTGCCTGGTTGATCGATCGTTCTCACTACGTATCCACATCCGACGCACGAATTGCCGCCGACATCCTGTCCGTATCAGCCGACGTCTCAGGCAATATCACAGCTGCCTATGTAGCGTCCGGAGACAGGGTAAAGGCCGGAGACCTCCTCTACCAGATTGACGACCGGGAGGCCCAGCACTTGCTGACGGAATACCTGGCCGAAGAAGATGGCCTTGCCGCGCAAATCCAGCGGGAGCGAACACAGCTCGGTCTTGTCGGCTCGCGGTCCGGCACGCACATCGACGCCAGCCGCGCCGATGTGCAATCCGCACGGGCTGCAGTGGAAGCGGCCAAAGCTGACCTGACGTCTGCGCAGCAAGACTATGATCGTGAGCTGCGACTCAAGGAAACCGGACTCATCACGCAGAACGTCTGGGAGCAGGCCCAAAACAAGCTGCTAGCGGCACAACAGAACCTGCGTGGGGCCGAGGCCCGGCTGTCATCATCCTCAGCGAAGGAACGGGAAGCAGTCATTTCCAAAAGCGACGCATCCCTCGTCGAACACGACCTGAACATTCTCGAAGCGGACTTGCAACGCGCCAGAGCCCAGACTGACGGTCAAAGAGTCATCATCGAGAAACACCAGATCCGCAGCCCCATCGATGGCGTTGTGGATGAAACGTTTTTTGACGCTGGAGAACGGACACTGGCCGGGTTTCGCGTCGCCCTGCTGCATGACCCGGAAAATGTCTGGGTGTCAGCCAACATCAAGGAAACACAGGTGCGTTATGTCAAAGTCGGTGCGCTGGCGCACATAAAAGTCGATAGCGCTCCTGACGCAAATGTCACTGGCCGTGTTTCTGTGATCCGTGACCTGACTGTTGCCGAAGCCGCACTGATGCCCAATCCAAATGCGACAGGCGTATTCACAAAAATCACGCAGCGGATACCGGTTCGGATAGATCTTGACCCAGGCGATGCCCATCTGCGTCCCGGATCAATGGTCCGCGTCGCCATTGAACGACGCAAGGCAAGGAAGTGACTCTGAGACGAGAGGACGCGACTGTTGGGGCAGAGCGAGACGAGGCTGCCCTGTCGCTTGCTCTCGATATTCCCGACACGGCCGGAAGTGCCGTGCGAGAGCGCTTTCGAACATTCGGGGCCTCCTATCGCTGGCTGCTCCTGTTCAGCCTGCTCTGCGGGTCGCTATCGACCATGCTGGCAGCGACGACGATCAACGTCGCCCTGCCATCGATCATCGGTGCATTTGGCCTCGGGCAGGACAAGGCCCAGTGGATGTCCACGGCATTTCTTGCCGCTTCGACAATCGCGATGCTGGCCAATGCCTGGGCGATGAGCGCGTTTGGTGCGCGGGCGACTTATCTGGTGGCCCTGGCACTGTTTATCAGCGGATCCGCACTCGGAGCGATCAGCTCCACGTTCGAATTTCTCATCCTAGCCCGCGCCATGCAAGGGGTAGCTGCCGGTCTGCTTCAACCCATGTCCATGTTTCTGATCTTCCAGACCTTCCAGGACAAGATGCGAGGGACCGCGATCGGTATTTTCTCCATCGGCGTTGTTCTCGCGCCTGCTTTCGGGCCGGCGCTAGGGGGATTTGCAGTGGATCTGTCCAGCTGGCGTCTGGTGTTCATCGCAACCGTGCCAATCGCCTTGCTCGCATTGCCGCTAGCCGCCATCCTCATGCCGGAACGCGACAGCGTTCGTGGCACCAAGGCTCCACCGCTTGACTGGATAGGACTCCTGCTGATCGCAGTCGCCGTTGTCGGATTGCTATCAAGCATCGCAAATGGTGACCGTGATGGCTGGTATTCCGACAAGGCCCTCATCAGGCTGGCTGTGTCGCTTGGGGCCGGTATCGTCTTCTTTTGGTGGGAACAAAGACATCCCTTCCCGGCCCTCAATTTGGACGTTTTCAAGCAATGGCAATTTGCCTCCGCTGGCGTGGTGATCGCATTCACCGGAACAGCAATTTATGGCTCGACATACCTCATCCCGATCTTTGTTCAGGTCGTTCAAAACTATTCGCCAACATCCGCCGGCGTGATGATGATCCCCGCCGGCCTTGCCATGGTCGTCGGGTTTCCGGTTGCCGGACGCCTCAGCGACCGGTTTGACGCGCGGGTATTGCTTGCATTTGGCGTCACTTGTTTTGGCGCGTCGATGTACCTGATGGCTGGTGTCGGCGCGGCGACCCCGTATTGGACGCTCATCGGCTGGATCGTTCTCAGCCGCGTCGGCATCAGCTTTTGCATGCCGCCGGCCAACACCACAGCCATTCGTGGCGTTCCCGCAAACTTGCTCGCCAGCGCGGCTGGAGCGGCATCGTTCCTGATGCAGGTGGGCGGCGCGTTTGGCGTCTCCATGCTGGCGATTCTGCTGCAAAGGCGAAATATCTTTCATGGCGAGCACATTTCGTCGGCCATGACCGAAAGCAACCCGGAACTCCTGTATCAACACCAGCAGAACATGTGGGCTGCAATGGCGAGTGGAGAGCCGTTTCAGCAGGCCTATATCAGCGCGTTTAGTCCCATCGCGGATACGGTCCGCCGCGAAGCCATGGTGCTGGCCTTTCGCGACTGCTTCCTGGTTTGCGCATGCGGATTTGCAATTGTTCTGGCGTTTATCTTGCTTATGCCAAAGCCGGAGAACAAGGCAGCACAGCCGTAACCGAGACAGGCGCGATCCGAATATCGCCTGCTCCACCTCTCCATGCAGCAGTTTTTATTGGCGGAACTGAGCTTCACGTCAGCTCGGATGTGTCCATATCCTGACGCAGATCGACGTCGCGGAAAGCTTGTCGGGCATCGATCCGTCTGTATGTGTAGGTTTCAGGAATTGCGCTTCAGGGAGAATAAAAGAGAGCCATGCATTACAAGGAACTCCTCAAGGCGCGCGACGAGCTGACCGGCCCCGATGGTCCGTTTGAGATCTCTGAAGCTGACGTGCTCGGAAACCGCATCCGTATCTACAAGAATGCGCCCCTCACCGTACGCGAAGTCTGGCTGTCAACGATCCAGTTCGCCGACCGGCCTTACCTTATCTATGAACAAGAGCGCCTGACTTATGGCGAGGCGCACGAACGGGTGAACGCCATCGCATCGTGGCTGAGCGCCCAAGGCGTGCAGTCAGGTGATCGCGTCGCTATCGCGATGCGCAACTATCCTGAATGGATGCTGATCTACTGGGCCTGTGTGTGTTCCGGGATCGCTGTGGTCGGCATGAATGCGTGGTGGACCACAGAAGAGATGGCTTACGCGATCTCCGACTCCGAACCCAAGGTCGTGTTCCTCGACGCCGAACGCCTTGACCGATTGCAGGGACGCCCGGACCTGACAGCGAACCTGAAGCTCGTGGGCGTCCGCATCCCGGACGCGCCAAGCGCTGTGACACCCTGGTCCGACGTCATTTCCCATGGCGGCGCCATGCCCGATGTGTCGGTCGACCCGGATTCCGACGCCTGCATTTTCTACACGTCTGGCACCACCGGAAACCCGAAAGGCGCGCAACTCACCCATCGCGGCTGCGTGTCCAACCTGTTCAACCTGATGTACGCCGCCGCCTCGTCTGCGCTCGCTACCCAAAAGGCAACTGGTGAGGCGCCACCGGTCACACCGCCGATCCCGACGACATTGATTACGACACCGCTGTTCCACGTAACCGCCAATAATTGTGGCGCCTATGCGACGACGGCCGCAGGCGGAGCGCTGGTGCTGATGTACCGCTGGGATGCCGGAGAGGCGCTGCGCCTGATCGCCCGGGAACGGGTAACGTCGATGAGCGGCGTCCCGGTCATGGCACGCGAACTGATTGGCCATCCCGACTTCGCCACCACCGACACGTCGAGCCTAACCTCGCTATCCGGCGGCGGCGCACAGGTGCCACCGGACCTGGTACACAAGATCGAGTCCCAGGTGGCCACCGCGCGTCCAAGCACAGGTTACGGCATGACCGAAACCTGCGGGATCATCACCTCGATCGCAGCGGATTTCTTTGTCGACAAGCCCGACAGCGCCGGTCCGGCCATGCCAAACTTCGAAGCCAAATGCGTCGATGATGACGGCAATACGTTGAAGCCTGGCCAGGTTGGCGAATTGTGGATCAAGGGCTCGTCCGTGATCAAGGGCTACATCAACCGCCCCGAGGCCACCGCCGAATCCATTACCGATGGCTGGCTTCATACAGGCGACATTGCCCGTATCGACGAAGATGGCTTCATCTTCATCGTCGACCGCAAGAAGGACATGGTCCTGCGTGGGGGAGAGAACATCTATTGCGCCGAGGTTGAGGCCACTGTCTACAGACACGACGCCGTCGCTGAGTGTTGCGTGTTTGGCGTTCCCGATGAACGCCTCGGCGAAGAAGTCGGGATTGCGGTAGTCTTAAAGCATGGCGAGACTCTCTCAGAGCAAGCGCTGCGGGATCATTGCGAGGCAATAATGGCAAAGCACAAGTCGCCCCGTTACATCTGGTTTCTGGACGACGCCCTGCCGCGGAATGCCAGCGGAAAATTCATCAAACGGGACCTGCGTGACCGCCTCAGCGCTGAAGTGACCAAAGCCTGAGTGCTGTAGACCATCTTGTCGGGGCCGTGACGCAAGGATCTGACGCGACCGCACAGGACGTGGGTCGGAAAACGATAGTCCCGCGACATGCAAAAAAGCCGCAGCACGGAATATGCGCAATCTGCAGTGTCTAGTGGTGGGCGGTAACGGGCTCGAACCGCTGACCCTCTCGGTGTAAACGAGATGCTCTACCAACTGAGCTAACCGCCCCACAACCGGCTAGATGCCGGGACTGGAATCAAAAAGCAAGACGGCCGCCCAGCTTTTGGGCGGCCGTCTGCAATTTCTGTATCAGGGACTAGTGCGTACGCACGGTGTCCGACGCGGCAGCTGGCTGGCCGGAGAGGCTCGCCTGGAGGGCAGCTTCGTCGGCTTCGGACCAGACGATCGGGCTCAATGGGCCGCTGAGCGCAAGCTCGAGCACTTCATTGATGTCCGACACCGGGATGATCCGGAGACCGGTCTTCACATTGTCCGGAATGTCCTCGAGATCCTTCTCGTTCTCTTCCGGGATCAGCACCGTCTTGATGCCGCCGCGCAGGGCCGCAAGGAGTTTCTCCTTCAGGCCGCCGATCGGCAGGACACGTCCACGCAGCGAGATTTCGCCCGTCATCGCGACTTCCCGGTTGACCGGGATACCGGTCAGCAAAGACACGATGGCCGTGGTCATGGCCGCACCGGCACTCGGCCCGTCCTTGGGCGTTGCGCCATCGGGAACGTGCACGTGGATGTCATTGGTGCTGAACACGGTCGGCTTGATGCCGAGAATGACAGACCGGGACCGGACAAGCGAGCTGGCCGCCTGTATCGATTCCTTCATCACGTCGCGCAGGTTGCCCGTGACCTTCATGTTGCCACGACCCGGCATCTTGACCGCCTCGATGGTGAGAAGGTCGCCACCGGATTCGGTCCAGGCAAGGCCTGTGACCGCACCGACCTGATCGGTCACGTCGGCCAGGCCGTAACGGAACTTCCGCACGCCGGCATAGTCCGGCAGGGACTGCGCCGTGATCGTGACGGTGGTCAGCGTCTCGTCGGTCGCAAGCTTGCGCACGACCTTGCGGGCGAGCCGCGCAATCTCACGCTTGAGCGACCGGACACCGGCCTCTCTTGTATAGTACCGCGCAAGGTCGCGAACGGCTTCGTCGGTGACGATCCATTCGTCGGCTTTCAGGCCATGATCCTCACGCACCTGAGGGATCAGGTGACGCTTGGTGATCTCGACCTTCTCGTCCTCGGTATAGCCCGCGATCCGGATGATCTCCATGCGGTCCAGCAAGGGCTGGGGCATGTTGAGCGAGTTCGCCGTGGTGACAAACATCACATCCGAAAGGTCATAGTCGACTTCAAGATAGTGGTCGTTGAACGTGGCGTTCTGTTCCGGATCGAGCACCTCAAGCAGGGCTGACGCAGGATCGCCGCGATGGTCCATGCCCATCTTGTCGATCTCATCCAGCAGGAAGAGCGGGTTACCGGTCTTCGCCTTTTTCAGCGACTGCACGATCCGGCCCGGCATCGAGCCTATATAGGTGCGCCGGTGACCGCGAATCTCGGATTCGTCGCGCACGCCGCCCAGCGACACGCGCACGAAGTCGCGTCCCGTGGCTTCGGCGATGGACTTGCCGAGCGAGGTCTTGCCGACGCCTGGAGGGCCGACGAGGCAGAGGATCGGGCCTTTCAGCTTGCCGGTGCGTTTCTGCACGGCAAGGTATTCGAGGATCCGTTCCTTGACCTTCTCGAGACCATAATGGTCGTCATCAAGCTGCTTCTCGGCTTTTGCGAGATCGGTCTGGATATCCTTGCGCTTGCCCCATGGCAGGGACAGGAGCCAGTCGAGATAATTGCGCACGACGGTGGATTCGGCAGACATCGGAGACATCTGACGCAGTTTCTTGACCTCGGCTTCGGCCTTGGCGCGGGCTTCCTCGGAGAAAGGCGTATCGGCGATTTTCTGCTCCAGTTCGGCCGCTTCGTCGCGTTCGCCGCCGTCGCCGCCCTGTTCGCCCAGCTCGCGCTGGATCGCCTTCATTTGTTCGTTGAGGTAATATTCGCGCTGGGTCTTCTCCATCTGCCGCTTGACGCGGTTTTTGATCTTCCGCTCCATTTGCAGCATGCCCATCTCGCCTTCCATCAGGGCGAACACCTTTTCGAGGCGGTCCTTGATGTCGGAAAGTTCGAGCAGTTCCTGCTTGTCGGAAATCTTCACCGACAATTGCGAGGCAACGGCGTCTGCCAGTTTGCCCGGCTCGGTCAGTTGGCCGATCGTGGTGACGGATTCCGGCGGAATCTTGCGGTTCAGTTTTACATAATTCTCGAACTGCTCCTGAACGGCACGCATCAGGGCCTGAACGTCGCCGCCGTCGGAATCGGCCTCGGGAATGGTTTCGACTTCCGCCTCGAAATAGTCGCCGCGATCATGCAGTTTTTGCAGGCGCGCACGTGCCTGGCCTTCGACGAGGACCTTCACGGTACCGTCAGGCAGTTTCAGAAGCTGGAGAATGGTGGCGACCGTGCCGATCTCGTGCACGTCATCGGCGCCGGGATCGTCGATCGCGGCGTCGCGCTGGGCCACCAGCATGATTTCATTATCGCCCTCGTCAATCATTTCGAGCGCACGCACGGACTTGTCGCGGCCCACGAAGAGAGGGGCGACCATGTCCGGAAAAACAACGATGTCCCGTAGCGGCAACACCGGAAGGTTCTTCAGTACTGGCATTTTAATGCCTCCTTGGAATATGGGCCCCGCATGGCGGCAACCCCTTTTACTCTGCCCGACAGTCATGAAGAAAGGCGAACGATTGACTAAGATGTGGATTGCAGGGGGCCCTGCTTCAACCCGAAGAATGCGCAAGATTCTGGGGAAATGGAAATCTGCCTGAAATCAAGGCATCGCGGCCCGCCACGCCTTGGCACTCCGGGTTTCCCGCTTCTGATGGGCCATGAAGGCCTTGAGAACGCCGAGTTTGGGGTTGGGCGCCTTTCCCGCCGCCAGCAAGCGAAGCTGTTCATAATACCATCCCTGTGCGCCAAAACCGTTAAGGGCCTTGACCAGCTTGATCGGCGAATTCGGCCCGAACAGGCCCGGACCGATGCGCAATTGCGCCTCCCAGCGGTCGGCGGTCTCGATTTTACCGGCCAGCAGCTTCGCCGGCGTTGCCGTGTCAACGCAGAGCGGGCGCCCGATGCCGATCAGGTCCGCTTCGCCCGATTCGAGCGCAGCATTCATGCCGTTCAGCGTCCGGAAGCCGCCTGTGACCATCAGGGGCATGCTGGCCCGGTCCTGGACGGATTTGGCATAGGAAAGGAAGTAAGCCTCCCGTTCGCGGGTGGAGGTGCGCCTGGTTTCTTCAAACGAGGGCTCCAGGCCTTCCATGTCCATCATCTTGGGCTGCTCGTAATTGCCGCCGGAAATCTCCACGAAATCAACGCCCAGCCCATTCAGAATGTCGATGACCATAAGGCAGTCCGCGTGGCTGAAGCCGCCTTTCTGGAAATCGGCGGAATTGAGCTTCACCGAGACCGAAAAGCCTGCCCCGCCCTGCACTTTGGCCTCGCGGACACAGTCCACCAGCAGGCGCGCGCGGTTTTCCAGCGGGCCGCCCCAGTCATCCTCGCGCCGGTTGGCCAGCGGCGACAGGAAGGAGCTCAGCAAGTAGCCGTGTGCGGCATGGACCTGAACGCCGTCAAAACCGGTGCGCTCGGCGACCTTCGCGGCGCGGCCGAAGCCTTCGACGACGGCGCCGATCTCGTCTGCGGTCATGGCGCGCGGCTCACCGAACTGGCCGCCCGGCAGGCCAAGCGCGACGGGGCTTGGGGCCGCCGGGCAGGGATTCACAAGTTTTGGCGTCTGGCGACCGGCATGACTGACCTGCATGATCAGCGCGGCGCCCCTGGACTTGGCGGCCTCGGCCCAGCGTGAGAAGCCGTCCATCTCGTCTTCTCCGGTGCTCGCATCGATCACGACATTGCCGACGCGTTCCAGATGATGGCGGTCAATCTGGACATTTCCGGTGATCAGGCCGCCTGCCCCGCCCTCGGCCCAGCGGCGATAAAGGGTCAGATGTTCCTCAGTTACCCTGTTGCGCGGATCGGCGAGTCCCTCTGTCATGGCGGCCTTCACCAAACGGTTCGGGAAGGTCAGGCCGCTCGGCAGGGTTAACGGGGAATTAATCGTGACGGGCATTATGTTCTCCCAATATCGACACTGAGTCGCTTGCCCACTAAGGGAGACCACATATGGGCGCTGCCAATCAAGCAAAGCTGTTCGACACCATGATACCAGACTCTTCAGGCTATTCGGCCAAGGATATCGAAGTTCTTGAAGGACTGGAGCCCGTTCGCAAGCGGCCGGGCATGTATATCGGTGGCACAGATGAGCGCGCCTACCATCACCTGTTCGCCGAAGTGCTGGACAACTCGATGGATGAGGCCGTCGCCGGCCATGCCAACCGGATCGAGATCAAGCTGGACGCCGACAACTTCCTGACCGTGTCAGACAATGGCAGAGGCATCCCGGTCGACCCGCACCCGAAATTCCCAAAGAAATCAGCGCTTGAAGTGATCATGACCACGCTCCACGCGGGCGGCAAGTTCTCCGACAAGGCCTATGAAACGGCTGGCGGCCTTCACGGCGTCGGCATCTCGGTCGTCAATGCGCTGTCGGAACTGGTCGAGGTCGAGGTGGCCCGCGACAAGGTGCTATACCGGCAATGCTTTTCCCGCGGATTGCCACAGGGAAAGCTGGAAAAGGTCGGCGCGGCGCCCAATCGGCGCGGCACGAGCGTCAGATTCCGGCCAGACACCCAGATATTCGGCGAGAAGCTGCGCTTCCGCCCGGCCCGGCTGTTCCAGATGGCCCGCTCGAAAGCCTATCTCTATCGTGGCGTCGAAGTGCGCTGGAACTGCGATCCGGCCCTGCTGCCGGAAGATTCGAAGATACCCGCCGAAGCGGTACTGTCCTACCCGAACGGCCTTGCCGACCAGCTGGACGAAGTCTTCCACGACAAGGCGACGATTACCGAAACCGCGTTCACGGGCCTCGTGGACATGGGCAAGGAAGGCAAGGTTGAATGGGCGATTGCCTGGACCCGCGCCGGCTTTGGCGAGGCCGACGGCTTTGCCCGCTCCTATTGTAATACGATCCCGACGCCCGAAGGCGGCACGCATGAGGCCGGTTTCCGGTCGGCCATCACCAAGGGCCTGCGCAATTTTGCCGAGCTGACCGGCCAGAAAAAGGGCGGCGAGATCACGGCGGAAGACATTATGGGCCATTCGGGCCTGCTCCTGTCCGTGTTCATCCGCAATCCCGAATTCGTCGGCCAGACCAAGGACAAGCTGTCGACCACGGCGGCCTTCCGCCTGGTGGAAAATGCCGTGCGCGACCGGTTCGACCACTGGCTGGCCGGCAGCCCCAAGGAATCCGAAAAGCTGCTGACCTGGGCGATCGACCGGGCCGAAGAACGCGCCAACCGCCGCAAGCAGAAAGAGATCAGCCGCAAGTCCGTCACCAAGCGCCTGCGCCTGCCGGGCAAGCTGGCCGACTGCGCCGCGAAGGGCCCGGAAGGCACCGAACTCTTCCTCGTCGAAGGCGACTCGGCTGGCGGCAGCGCCAAGCAGGCGCGCGACCGGAAAACCCAGGCCATCCTGCCCCTTCGCGGCAAGATCCTGAATGTCGAAAGCGCCTCGGCCGACAAGCTGGCGGGCAATCAGGAACTCAACGATCTCGCCCTCGCGCTCGGCACCCAGCTCGGCCGCAAGTTCGACCTCGACGAGCTGCGCTATGAGCGCATCATCATCATGACCGATGCCGACGTTGACGGCGCCCATATCGCGGCGCTGCTGATCACCTTCTTCTTCCGGATGACGCCGGGCCTGATCGAGAGCGGGCGCCTGTTCATGGCCCAGCCGCCGCTGTTCCGCCTGTCGAACAAGGGCACGATTGCCTATGCGATGGACGATGCGCACCGGGCCGAAATCCTGGCCAAGCATTTCAAGCCGAACCAGAAGGTCGACATGGTGCGCTTCAAGGGCCTCGGCGAGATGAACCCGTCGCAGCTGAAAGAAACCACGATGAACCCGGCGACCCGCACGCTGGCCCGCATCACGCTGCCGGATTCGCTCGACGCGCTGACGGAAGTGAAGCCCTCGGACCTGATCAATATCCTGATGGGCAAGAAGGCCGAAACGCGCTTCAAGTTCATCCAGGAAAATGCCGCCTTCGTCGACCAGCTGGATATTTAGGGCGGCCTGATCCCCGCTTCCCCTGCGAAGGCAGGGGTCCATGGACTGGCATTTCCCCCGGCACCCGTGGCGCCATTCGTCCATGGATACCTGCCTTCGCAGGTATCCTCGGCGGGGGGGAGAGATGCACCCGCGTCCGCACACTCCGCAGAATGCCCGGCATGCCTGTCTGACAAGCCTGTCGGATTCAGCTTGAATTGTTCCCCTTTTTCAGCGCAGCGCCCAGCAGGCCCGGGAGGCGATACCCGATATCCGCGCAACATGAAGGGCATGCCGCGATGTCCTGATTGATGGCCGCCGGACCAGCTGATAGGCTGCCTGTGCCAACCCGGCCCTACCGGGTTCTCGCCGCCCCACAAGGAACGATTTCATGTCTGCTCTCGACTTCGCATGGGTCGCGCTGCTGGTGCTGGTCCTGCAACCGATTATCGCCCGGCGGTTCAGTGAGGCGCGGCGGCGCACCGCCATCTCCGCGATCGAGCGCCGACGCCGCTCCCGCCTGATCCTGCTCGTTCACCGCCAGGAGACGGTGAGGTTTTTCGGCATTCCCGTATTGCGCTATATCGACCTTGCCGATGCCGAGTCCGTGGCGCGGGCCATCGAACTGACGAGCCCGGAGACGCCCATCGACATCGTGCTCCATACACCGGGCGGGCTGCTGATCGCCTCGGTGCAGATCGCCCGGGCCCTCAGGCGCCACAATGGCAAGGTGACTGTCTTCGTGCCGCACTATGCCATGTCCGGAGGCACGCTGATCGCCCTTGCCGCCGACGAAATCGTCATGTCGCCCAACGCCATGCTCGGCGCGGTCGATCCACAGGTTGACGGCATGCCCGCCTCGTCGCTCCTGAAAGTGGTCGCCGACAAGCCGATCGCCGATATCGATGACGGAACACTCATCCTGGCCGACATGGGGCGCAAGGCAATCGACGAAATCGCGCGCGAGGTCCAGGCGCTGTTGCCGGACGCGACGCCTGCCGAGACGGCGGCGCAGATTGCCCGCACACTGACCGAGGGCCGCTGGACCCATGATTACGGCCTGTCGGCAAGCGAGGTCACGGAAATCGGCCTCAGCGTGACGCAGGAGATGCCCCGTGAGGTCATGGCGCTGATGAACCTCTACCAGCAGCCTTTTCGCCGGATGCCCGGCGTCGAATTCTCACCCTACCGGCGCGACCCGATTTCCGGCGCGAGCAAGCGCTGAAG
The DNA here is from genome assembly GCA_018830285.1 of Alphaproteobacteria bacterium. Classification (GTDB taxonomy): domain Bacteria; phylum Pseudomonadota; class Alphaproteobacteria; order Caulobacterales; family Hyphomonadaceae; genus Hyphomonas. The sequence continues at coordinate 13,664 of JAHJSB010000057.1, read as the reverse complement.
CGAGCGGAGGCAGGCCGGGCGCAGGGGGGCATTGGTCATGTACATCCCACAGCAAAATGACAATAAAAGGGTGCATTAAGGCCGCAGGCCGCAATGCACCGCCTTTCCGGCCACTTCCGAATGGAGCTTTGCGCTGCGCTTAATGCACCCTACGCATTCCTCAGTTCCCTTCCGCAATCCGCACGAGCGCGGCATCCATCATCGGCGTAGCCGATGAGACCGCCAGGGGGCGCTCGTTCGCGATCACCGAGAAGACCAGCGTCCGGCCGCTGGCGGCCACCATGTAACCGGACAGGGTGTTGGTGCCTTTGAGGGTGCCGGTCTTGGCGAAGATGTTGCCTTCGAGAATCGTGCCCCGGAAGCGGCGCTGGAGCGAGCCGTCGGTGCCGCCGACCGGGAACGTGTCTTTCCAGTCTTCGCCCCAGCCTTGCGCGGCAGCATAGGCCAGCAGCGTGACAATTGTCCGTGGGCTGACGCGGTTATAGACAGACATGCCTGAGCCGTCGAACAGATCATAGCCATTGGGGGCCGCGCCCGCCTCGTCCAGCAGGGCGGTGACGCGGGCGAGGCCGGCCTCGGCAGAGCCGTCTTCGCTGATATGGCCCAGATGGCGCAGCAGGAGTTCGGCCTGGAGGTTCTGGCTGTCCTTGGCGACGATGAGCAGCGCATCGGCAAAGGCGGGCGGCGCCAGCGCGGCGAGCGGCGGGTCGCCGTCATCCAGCGCGGTCAGGGCCGCCTGCGGCGCGGCGCCGGGCGGGCGGTGGCGGGAGACAGGCGGGCCCTCGACCGTGACACCGCGCGCCGCCAGCAGGACGCCAAGGCGCGCGGCGGCGGCGAGGGCCGGATCGTCAAGGCCGAGGGTGACGCGGCGCGGGCCGCTGCCGGGCGGCACATGGCCGGAGACGCGGACACTGGCCGTGCCGGGCAGATGGACGACGCTGAGGTCGTCATCCGCCTCGCCCGCGCTATCGGTGTCCGGCTGCGGGCGGGGGGCAGTGACCGTATCGTTGAGGATCGTGTAGGCGGCGTCGCCCGGCGCCCATGCGACCTCCGCCGGGGCGCCCTCTGTGGCGGCGGGCGTGATGGTGAGCGTGACCGTGTTGTCATTGACGCTGAGGGCGGAGATGGCGGTGCCATAGGCGGTCTGCAGGTCGTCCCAGCTCCAGCCGGGGCCCCAGCGCTGGTCCGGGAACCAGGTATCGTCACCGATGACATGGGCAATGGCGGTGAGGCCGATGCCGGCCACCGCGTCTGCCAGCGTGGCGAGGCAGCGTGTCTCGCAACCGGGCGCGTCGCGGAGCTGCGGGTCGCCGCGTCCGTGGAGGACAAGCACGGGCGCGCCGGTCTCGCCGACATCCTCCAGCGTGATGAATGTGCCGAGGCGGGGCAGCATGGCGTCGAGTTCGGCCTGCCAGCGAAAGACGGCGGCGGTGGTGAACAGCTTGGTATTGGAGGCGGGCAGGAAGCGCTGGTCGGGGTTGAGGGCGACGATCTCGTGGCCGTCCATATCGGTGACTAGCAGGCCCCAGCGCACGCCCTGCAATTCCGGCGGCTGGAGGAGGGCATCAAGGTCGCGCTGCAGCGGCGAGACGCAGGCGGAAACGAAGAGGACGGCGATGAGCAGGATGGCCCGGAAAGTGGTTTGCATGGGAGTCCTTCTCCGGCCCGACTGGCGCATTGCGCAGAGCCTAGCGCAGCGAACCGGGGAGATCGACGGAAAACCGGCGGCGGGCGTGGGCCAGCCCCCAGGTGGCCGTTTTGCCGTCAGGCTTGACGTGTGCGGAGCGGATGTTCCAGTCTGACCTCATCATTTCGATCGCTGAAAGGGCAAATACGAGGGGGACACCAGAATGTTGGACATACATGAAGCCGGGGCGCGGACCGCCCGCCAGAAGGACAGGCTGCTGCAGCTTGGCGCGCTGTTATTCCTGCTCGGCCTGCTGTCGGGGCTGGTGACGGGCCTGATGGCCAATCCGCGCATGGGATTGTCGGCGCACATGCAGGGCCTGACCAATTGCACCTTCCTGCTGGCTGCCGGGGCCGTCTGGGACCGGGTCAACCTGGGGCCGCGCACCAAGGCGGCGGCGTTCTGGGCCCTGGCGTTCGGGACCAGCGTCAACTGGCTGATGACGCAGCTGGCCGCACTCTGGGGCACGGGACAGATGACGCCCATCGTGGGCGCCGGGCATGAAGGCGCCGCCTGGCAGGAAATGGTCGTGAGCACGGGCCTGCTGGCGCTGACGCTTGCGATGCTGGCCGGGGCCGGGTTGCTGCTGGCGGGGCTTTTGCGGCGGGCGCGCTGACGCGCCTGCCCCTACCTGACACATGACGGAAGGATATGCGGGATGCTGGAATACCATGTCACGGCGCGGCGCGTTGATTCGCATGGCAGCGAGGCGCGGGCGAAAGAGGCCGTGCTGGTGATTGATACGGACCTGAAGGGGCGCGCCGATGCGTTCAACCCGGCAGAACTGTTGCTGGCCTCTGTGGCAGCCTGCATGCTGAAAGGGATTGAGCGCGTGACGCCGATGCTGGATTTCCAGCTGCGCGGGATCGATATCAGCCTGCACGGCGTGCGCCAGGATTCGCCTCCGAAAATGGTGGCCATCGCCTATGAGATCATTGTCGACAGCGACGAGACGGACCACCGGCTTGACCTGTTGCACAAGAATGTCCGCAAGTTCGGGACGATTTCCAATACGGTTGCGGACGCGCTGGACCTGAGCGGCACGCTGGTGCGGAAATCGTAGCCGGGCCTGCTGCGGGCCAATCGATCCCCGGTCGATTGCTTATCCCTTCGCAGCATCCTAAATGCTCAGAATGAGCAAAGTCCTGGATATTCTCGCGGCGCAGCTGAACCCTGTGGTTGGTGACATTAGCGGCAACCTGGCGCTGGCGCGCGAGGCTTATGCCGAGGCCCGGGAGCGGGATGCGGACCTGCTGGTGCTGAGCGAGCTGTTCATTCTCGGCTATCCGGCCGAAGACCTGGTGCTGAAACCGGCGGCGGTGAAACAGTCGATGGCGGCGGTGGAATTGCTGGCCGAGGCGACGGCGGACGGGCCGGCCATATTGATCGGCGCGCCTTGGCGGGACGGCGACAAGGTGCACAATTCATCCGTGCTGTTGCAGGGCGGCAAGGTCGCCGGGCGCTGTGACAAGCGCGAGCTGCCCAATTACGGCGTGTTCGACGAAAAGCGCATCTTTGACGCGGGCACGGGCGCGCCCTTCGTGTTCACACTGAAGGGCGTGAACGTGGGCGTCGCGATCTGCGAGGATATCTGGTTCGACCGGGTGCCGCTGGCGCTCAAAGGCGCAGGCGCGCAGATGCTGGTCGTGCCGAACGGCTCGCCCTGGCGCCGGACGGTGCATGCCGAGCGCCACTCGACCTTTTCGGCCTGGCGCAAGACCGGCCTGCCCTACCTGTTCGTCAACCAGGTCGGCGGGCAGGACGAGCTGGTGTTTGATGGCTCGAGCTATGCCGTGGACGATGACGGCACCGAGCACCAGTTGCTGGGCGATTTCGAGGCGGGCACGGCCATGGTCGCGTTCGACGGCGCGACGGGCAGTTTCCAGAGCGGCCCGAAAGAGACGCTGACGGAGGGCTGGGAAGCGGAATACCGCGCGGCGGTTCTCGCGCTAGGCGATTATGTCAACAAGAACCGGTTCCCGGGCGTCGTGCTGGGCATGAGCGGCGGCATCGACAGCGCGCTGACAGCGGCGATGGCGGTGGATGCCCTCGGCGCCGAGCGCGTGTGGTGCGTGATGATGCCGTCGAAATACACGAGTTCGGACAGCCTCGAGGACGCCAAGGCCTGCGCCGAACTGCTGGGCTGCAAGTATGACATCATCAATATCCGCCCCGGCGTGAATGCGCTGGACGAAATGCTCAGCCAGCAGTTTGCCGGGACAGAGCCGAACACGACGGAAGAGAACATCCAGTCGCGCCTGAGGGCGGTGACGCTGATGGCCCTGTCGAACAAGTTCGGCCACATGGTGGTGACGACGGGCAACAAGAGCGAAATGGCGGTCGGCTATGCGACGCTGTATGGCGACATGTGCGGCGGCTACAATGCGCTGAAGGATTTCTACAAGACCGAAGTGTTCGAACTGGCCAAGTGGCGCAACACGCAGATCCCGCGCGGCGCGCTGGGTCCTGGTGGCGAGGTGATCCCTGCGCGGATCATCACCAAGCCGCCCTCTGCCGAACTGCGCGAAGACCAGCGCGACGATGACAGCCTGCCGCCCTATGAGGTGCTGGACGACATATTGCGCGGCCTCGTGGACCTGGAGGAGGATGTCGACGACATCCTGAAGCGCGGGCATGACGCGGCGACGGTGCGGCGCATCGAGCACCTCTTGTACATTGCCGAATACAAGCGCCGCCAGGCCCCGCCGGGCGTGAAAGTGGGCGGCAAGAATTTCGGCCGCGACCGGCGCTATCCGATCACCAACCGTTTCCGCGACGACTGAGCCCTATTCGAGCGGCGCGTCAGCGGGCTCTGCGGCGGCGGCCGCGTTCACTTCGGCGTCAAACCGGATCGAGTCGACCTGGTCGGCGGTGATGTCGGAGGCGTCGCCATAGCCGGTGATCGGTGAGGGCACGATGCCCGGCATCGCGACGACTTCGTCATAGAGGAGCCAGGGCTGGGAGCCGTCGGCGCAGGTGACGCGCACCCATTCGTCTTCCTCGCCCTTGGAGTCCCGGATGTCGGTAATGTCCATCAGTTCGGCTTCGTTGATGTCATATTCCGTGCCGCCGAAGGACAGGATGGCAAAGCCTTCGCCGAGATAGCGCAGGTAGTTGAGCTGGTCGCCCTGCTTCAGCGCGAGCGTCTGCATGCTGCCGGCATCGCTGACGTATTCGACCGCAGCGTCCTGCGTGAGCGTGACCGGGAAGGTTTTCGTGGCCACGAAGAATTCGAGCTTGTCAGACGAAACGCGTGGATAGTTCCAGAGCTGGTAATTGGCGAGGCGGGGCAGCGCGCAGGCCTTGTCCCGGGGCGCAGCCGGGTTCGGGCGCGCCCGGCCCTGCAGGGTGACGCCCTCGTCGAGCACGACAAAGCCGGCCGGATACTCGCCGGGCCAGCCAGGCGAGATGTACCAGCCCTCGCCATAGCCGGACAGCTTGGCAAAATCGGGTGCAACATAGTCGCTCGCCCGGGTCAGCTGACCGGCATCCGCCGTGTCCAGCTCGGAGCCATCGGTGGCGACGATATCGCTGTCCTGTGGCACATCGGACGATTGACCGCAGGCGGCCAGCGCGATGGCGGCGGCAAAGATCCAGCCAGATTTCATGTCCCACTCCTTCAGGCGACTCGCTTGAGTCTCTATGATTAGCACAAACAATAGCAAGATTGTGACGGCTATGCCTTGGCTTTTTGAGCAATTTGATGTCGAAAGCGGCTTCTGATGACTGGAAAACCACGCCCATGACCCACCCGATTGTCCGCTTTGCCCCCTCGCCCACCGGGCGCCTGCACGTTGGCAACGTGCGCACGGCCCTGATCAACTGGCTGTTTGCGCGGTCCCAGGGCGGGAAATTCATCCTGCGCATCGACGACACGGACGTGGAGCGCTCGACAAAGGAATATGAAGACGGCCTGCGTGAGGACCTGACCTGGCTCGGCCTCGTCTGGGCCGACACGTTCAGCCAGTCGGACCGGTTTGCCGAATATGACAAGACCGCCGCGCGTCTGAAGGAGATGGGCCTTCTGTACGCCTGTTACGAGAGCGCCGACGAACTGGAGCGCAAGCGCAAGATCGCTCTCTCGCGCGGGCGCCCGCCGGTCTATGACCGCGCATCGCTGGCCCTCAGCGACGATGAGAAGGCCAAGCTGGAAGCGGATGGCGTGAAGCCGCACTGGCGGTTCAAACTGTCCGGCAACCGGGTGGAATGGAACGACCTGGTGCGCGGGCCGCAGAGCATCGACACGTCGAGCCTGTCAGACCCTGTGCTGATCCGCGAGGATGGTTCTTACCTCTATACGATGCCCTCGGTCGTCGACGATATCGACGCGAAGATCACGCATGTCGTGCGCGGCGAGGACCATGTCACCAATTCCGGCGCGCAGATCGAGATCTTCATGGCGCTGGGCGGCACGGCGCCGCAGATGGCGCACACGCCGCTGCTGATCGGCGCCGACGGACAAGGCCTGTCGAAGCGTCTCGGCTCGCTGTCGATGGGCGAGTTGCGCGCGCAGGGCTATGAGCCGATGGCGATCACCAGCCTGCTGGCCAAGATCGGCACGTCGGACAATGTCGAGGCCCGCACCAGCCTTGACGAGCTGGCGAAGGAATTCGACTTCGGCAAGATCGGCCGGGCCCCGGCGCGCTTTGACGAGGCGGATCTCCTGTCGCTGAACGCGGCGATCCTGCATGGCCTGCCATTTGATGACGTGAAGGACCGGCTGGCGGCGATTGATCCCAAGGCCGCCGATGAAGCGTTCTGGACCGTCGTGCGCCAGAACTGTTCGCTGCTGCCGGACGTGAAAGCCTGGGTGGATGTCGTGTTCGGCGATGTGGCGCCGCTGGTCGACGCCGAGGACAAGGCGTTTGTCCTGCAGGCGGCCGACCTGCTGCCCGCCGGTGACCTGACGCCGGAAACCTGGGGCGAATGGACGAACGCCGTGAAGGGTGCGACGGGCCGCAAGGGCAAGGGCCTGTTCATGACCCTGCGCAAGGCGCTGACAGGTCAGGAGCACGGACCGGACATGGCGAGCCTCTTGCCGCTGATCGGGCATGACCGGGCGCTCAAGCGGCTGAAGGCGGCCTGACAGTGCGCCGGGCCGTCTATGTCCTTCTGGCGATGCTGGTCGTCGGATGCGCTCACCAGAAGCCGGATGCTCGTGCCGACGTGCCAGACGCCGTAGCGCAATACTTTGACCGGCTTGATGCCATTTACAGGGTTGGCTCGACCCCTGTCGATATCAACACCCTCTTCGACCTTATGACACGGGACGTGCGGTACCTGCACACGGCCTATGAGGCCGATTTCAATCGCGAGACCTGGTACGCAGCCTTCAGCCGCATTCAGTCGAATGGAGGCTATCAAGAGCCGGCAACCTTCTGCTCCGCGATTACGAATTCCATCCCGGGCGACAATTCCTACGCGATTCAGTACGCGCCGGGGTCTGTATCTCCCGGTGGCTGCGTGCCCGACGACGATACGCGCATGTTGGTCGTCTTCTCGCTGCGCGAGGGCAAGATCGCCCGGATCGAGGAGCTCTGGTAGGCGCGGACTGCGGCGCCTAGACCTCCTCCACCAACTGGACCAGAATCATGCCTTCGGCGACTTGCTCGCCGACTGTGCTTAATACGGATTCCACCACACCGTCGCGCGGGGCGCCGAGGCTGTGTTCCATTTTCATGGCTTCCATCACGGCGAGCGTCTGGCCGTGGCTGACCGTGTCGCCGGCCTTCACGTTCATGGCGATCACCTTGCCGGGCATCGGGGCCTTGACCGCATCGCCGCCGAGCAGGGCTTCGACATCGGCGTCATAGTCCGGCACCTCGACCAGCACGCTGTCTCCCGCTGTGGTGACGGCGTAGCGGCGGGGCGAGAGGTCTGTCACGAGGGGGAGCGGGAGGTCGGGTTCGACCTCGAAATCGTCAGGGTCGATCCAGTCGGCATCGCCGCCGACGGCCACGGACGCCCTGTGCATGGAGGCGCGGTTCATGCGCCAGCCATCCTTCACGTCCCAAGGCTGGGCCGCGCCCAGCGCATCCAGCTGGACGTCGCAGACGGCCATGACAGAAGCGAGCTGGTGGGCCTCGGGCGCGGCCGTGAGCGCGTCGCCCTGTTCCGCGATCCAATTGACGTGATGGGTGGCGTCGAGGAAAGCATCCGACATGGCGCAGCGGCGCAGGAAGCCCGCATTCGAGGGCACGCCGACAAGCTGGGTGTGGGCAAGCGTGTCAATCAGGCGGTCGACCGCCTCGTCGCGGTCATCGCCGGACACGATCAGCTTGGCGATCATGGAATCGTAAGCTGACGGTACGCGGTCGCCTGTCTCGAAGCCGGTGTCCCAGCGGACCAGTTTGCCGTCGACAGGTTCCAGCAGGCCGAACTCCAGGATCAGGCCCGCGCCGGGGCGGAAGCCTTCGGACGGGTCTTCGGCGCAGATGCGCGCCTCGATGGCGTGGCCGCGAAGCATGATCTCGTCCTGCGCGAGGGGCAGTTCACCGCCACCCGCGACATGGAGCTGCCATTCGACCAGGTCTGTGCCGGTGACCATTTCGGTAACCGGGTGTTCGACCTGCAGCCTTGTGTTCATCTCGAGGAACCAGAAGCTGTCGGTGCTGAGCGGCTTGCTGCCATCGACGATGAATTCGACCGTGCCGGCACCTTCGTATTTGACGGCGGCGGCGAGTTTCACGGCGGCGTCTGTCATGGCCTTGCGCACATCGTCCGGCATGCCGGGCGCAGGCGCCTCTTCCAGCACTTTCTGGCGGCGGCGTTGCAGCGAGCAGTCGCGTTCGAACAGGTGGACAGTGTTGCCGTGGCTGTCGCCGAAGACCTGAACTTCGATATGGCGTGGCTGTTCGACCAGTTTCTCCAGCATGACGCGGCCATCGCCAAAGGCGGCTTCGGCTTCGCGCACGGCGCTTTCCAGTTCGTCCGCAAGGGCTGACGCCTTGGCGACGAGGCGAATGCCCCTGCCCCCGCCACCGGCAATGGCCTTGATCAGCAAGGGATAGCCGACAGTCTTGGCAGCAGCGGTCAGCGTCTTCAGGTCCTGCGCTTCGCCGCGATAGCCGGGCAGCACGGGCACGCCCGCTTCCTCGGCGATGCGCTTGGCTTCGTCCTTCAGGCCCATGGAGCGGATGGCCGAAGGGGGCGGGCCGACCCAGATAAGACCGGCATTGCGCACGTCTTCGGCGAATTCGGCATTCTCAGACAGGAAGCCGTAGCCTGGATGGATCGCGTCGGCGCCGCTGGCCTTGGCGGCGGCGAGGATCCTGTCAGCGCGCAGGTAGCTGTCGGATGCCGGGGCCGAACCGATATGCACGGCCTCGTCGGCTTCGCGGACATGTTTGGCGGCGGCGTCGGCGTCGGAATAGACGGCAATGGTGCGGATTCCGAGGGCGCGGCAGGTGGCCATGATGCGGCAGGCAATTTCGCCGCGATTGGCAATGAGGAGGCTTTTGATCATGGCGGCAGCAAGACCCGATTTTGCCTGAAAAGACAAGTTGCGAGCGGTTCAGGCCGTGAGGTCTGCGGGCCGCACGCGGTGCACCGTGGCAACCAGCACGAAACTGATGATCATCAAGAGGTACCATGAACCGAGCTTGGCGAAAGAGACCATCTCCCATCCGTCCTCCTGGCCCGGATAGGCCCAGGCGCGGGCGAAGGTGCCAAGGTTTTCCGCAAACCAGATGAACAGGGCGACCAGACCAAAGCCGACGACCAGTGGCATGCGCCGGTAGGACACGTCCGGCCGGAAGCGGACCCAGCAGCGGCCATAGATCAGGAGTGTGGCGGCGAAGAGGGCAAGGCGTATGTCCGGCAGCCAGTGATGGGCGAAGAAGTTCACATAGATAACCCCGGCCAGCAGGCCCTGCAGCCAGAACGGCGGGAAATGGGTGAAGCGGAAGGCGAAGATGCGCCATACGCGGGCGAGGTAGGAGCCGACGGCGGCATACATGAAGCCGGAGAAGAGCGGCACCGCGCCGATGCGCAGGAAACTGTCCTCGGGATAGATCCAGCTGCCGGCCTGCGTCTTGAACAGTTCCATGATCGTGCCGACCACATGGAAAACGAGGATAATCCGCGCCTCTTCCCACGTCTCCAGCCCGGACAGGAGCATGGCCGCCTGGATGGCCAGTGCCGCCAGCACGAGGAAGTCGTAGCGCGAAAGCGCGGCGCCCTCAGGATAGAAAAGGAAGGTCAGCAGCAGCAGGTCGAGCATGGCCCCGCCGAACAGGCAGGCCCAGGCCTGCTTGATGCCGAAGGCAAGGAATTCGAACAGGCCCTGCGACACTGGCCCGTTCACCCAGCGGGCATGAAGGGCGGCGCGGGCGGTGTGCAGGCGGTGCTGCAAGGGCGTGGCAGGGAGGGGGGTCGGTCCAACGGTCATGGCGCATCACTGGTCCCATATCGGGCCGGGTTTGAGACAGGAACGGGCCGTTCCCGGGGTGAAATTCCGGCTTTGTCAGGCCCATGGCTTGGCGTAAGGATTAAACCTAGTCAAACGAGGGGACTAAATATGGCCTATGCATCCGGAGTTCAGTTGAGCGGCCTTGCCGGCATCGTCGGCGCGGCGGTGGGCGGCTATATCGGCTACACACAGGCAGCCGATGTCAGCAATCTGACGCCTATCGCGGGCGCGCTGATTCTTGGCGGCGTCGGACTGGTGGCGGGCAGCGCGGGAGCGTTCCTGCTGAAATCTCTGATGCAGTTCGTGATCTATATCATCATGTTCGGCGTGCTGATCTATGTCTTCCAGAGCCCGATAGAGAAGATGACCGGGATAAACCCGGTGGCTGCGACCCTGGAGTTCTTGGGGGATTTCGGCCTGCCCGTTAAATCGGCCACCAAGAGGCTGGTTACCGACCCCAGCTAGGCGGGCGCTTTTCGAGGAAGGCTGCGATGCCTTCCTTGCCTTCATCGGATGCGCGCCGGGCCGCAATGCGGCGCGCGGTTTCGTGGCCGAGATCCTTGTCGATGATCTCGCCCGTGACATCGCGCACAAGGCGCTTGGAATCGGCAATCGCACCGGGCGCAGCGGCAAAGACCAGGTTGGCCAGGTGCTCTTCCATCGCCGTCATGGCGGCCTGGTCGTCCACGACATAGTGGATGAGGCCCATGCGCTCGGCATAGTCGGCATCAAACACTGTCGCCGTCACGAACAGGGCCCGGGCCCGGCGCGGGCCGATGGCATCAATGACATAGGGGCTGATCGTGGCGGGCGTCAGGCCGAGGCGGACTTCCGAAAAGCGGAACTTCGTATCCTTCATGGCCACGGCGACATCGCAGGCAGCCACCAGGCCAGCACCGCCGCCCATGGCCGCACCCTGCACAAGGGCCAGCGTCATCTGGGGCATTTCGTAGAGCGACAGGAGCATGGCGGCGAGCTTCTGCGCGTCGTGCTCATTGTCTTCTTTCGTGTGCAGCTCGGCGGCCTGCTTCATCCAGTTGAGGTCTGCCCCGGCGGAGAAGGACTTGCCATTGCCGCGCAGGATCATCATCCGGATGGTTTCCTGATCGGCGATCGTGTCGAACGCGTCGGTCAGCTCCTCGATCACCAGCGCATTGAAGGCATTGTGAACGTCGGGCCGGTTCAGCGTGACGACCGCGAGGCCTTCCTGCGTGGCTTCAAGGCGGATGGTTTCGTAAACGGTGTTTGTCATGCGGAGTCCTGACGTGTGAGAGCGGGTTCGGTTCCGGCGGCTGGTCGGTCGTGACGGGGGCGGCGCAGGGCCTGTTCCCAGTCACTATGCCAGAGATGCAGGCTCGTAGCGAATACGAAAAAGCCCGTAAAGGCCGAGGACGGGGGCACGTGCGAAGCTGCGGCAGGCCCGCGCTCAGACGGCCTCGCGACCGAAGATGCGCATGTCGGTGCACCAGCGCTTGAACTTGGCCTCATCGACCTCGCCGGCCCCGCCGAGAATGGTGTGGTGCAGCGGGCCGAAGCCGGACAGGCCGAGGACGCCGCGCTCAAGCGCCCGCAGGGCGCCCGAATCCATGCCGAACCGGTAGACAAGGCCCGGCATGCCCATGGTGATGACGGTGCGGGCGGACTTGCCCTTCATCATCTGCATCGGCCATTGACGCGCGCTGTCCCCGGTGGCGAGGAAGAATTCTGCCCGCGCGGCCTGTTCGAAGAAGGCGCGCAGCTTGGCCGGCATGCCGCCCAGCCAGAGCGGGAAGGCGATCAGCACGTGATCGGCCGCATCGATCTTCTCGCGCTCTGCGAGGATCGGCTCGGGCGGCGGGCTGGCAAACTCCTCCGCCGTCTGCATGAGCGGGAAGGTGAGCTTTGCAATGTCGATCCGCGTGACGTCATGTTCCTCTTCCGCCGCGCCTTCGGCATAGGCGTCGCACAATGCATGGACAAGACGGCGCGGCGCCGGGTCCGGGTGGCCGTCAATGATACAGATTCTGGTCATGTCGCACTCCTGATCGGGACCTGTCCCTGACGCACTTCCTGCCAGACCGGGCAGTGCGGCCCAATACGCAACTCCCCCTAGGCGTGTGCTGCGGCGACACAAAAAAAGAGGGCCTGCCACAGGCAGGCCCTCCCCGGATCCGTGTCATATGCGGTTACTGGCTATCAGCCGGATCAGTCGCGGACACGGACGTGTCGTCATCGGTGCCTCGCCAGGCGTCGACCGCGCGGCGCAGCTCGTCTTCGCTGACCGTATGGTTCTGGTCGAGATCGAACCGGGCGAACTTGGCGAGGGCCTCGGATTCACTGGCACGGCGCGTGCCGGTCTGGCGGGAGACATATTCGTCTTCGGAGATCAGGCCGTCATCATCGAGATCGAACTGGGAGAAATCCGGCAACCGGTCGGCGTGGCCGACCAGCGCCGTCATCATCGCCGCGGCCATGAGGAAACCTGCCCGTCGTGCCATGTCGCATCTCCTTTGCCGCATGTGTGCCGGCTCAGGCACGAACATACGGCAAGGCGCCATTAATTGGGCGTGAAAAGCCGTTCACGAACGAGATGTAATGATTACATCCTGAACACACCAAACCCGCGTTCCGGGAACGGGGCGTTGAGGCTGGCGGAGAGGGCGAGACCGAGGACGCGGCGTGTGTCGGCGGGGTCGATGATGCCGTCATCCCAGAGGCGCGCGGTGGAGAAATAGGGGTTGCCCTCTTCCTCGTAGAGATCGCGGATCGGCTGTTTGAAGGCCTCTTCCTCCGGCGCAGGCCAGTCGCCGCCCTTGCGCTCGATGCCTTCGCGCTTGACCGTGGCGAGCACGGAGGCGGCCTGCTCGCCGCCCATGACTGAGATGCGGGCGTTCGGCCACATGAACAGGAAGCGGGGGCCATAGGCGCGCCCGCACATGCCGTAATTGCCTGCCCCGAAGCTGCCGCCCGTCACCACGGTGAACTTGGGCACGCTGGCCGTGGCGACGGCGGTGACCATCTTGGCGCCGTCCTTGGCGATGCCGCCGGCCTCGTATTTCGAGCCGACCATGAAGCCGGTGAGGTTTTGCAGGAAGACAAGCGGGATGCGGCGCTGGTCTGCCAGTTCGATGAAATGGGCCGCCTTCTGGGCGCTCTCGGAGAAGAGGATGCCATTGTTCGCCAGGATCGCGACGGGCATGCCGTAAAGCCGGGCAAAGCCGCAGACGAGGGTTTCGCCATAGAGCTTCTTGAACTCGTGGAATTCGGAACCGTCGACCAGGCGCGCGATGACTTCGCGGGCGTCATAGGTTTCCTTCAGGTCCGGCGGGACGAGGCCGTGCAGTTCGGCGGGGTCGTAGAGGGGTTCGGCGGGTTCGGTGAGGGTGAAGGGGTGGGGCTTGGGGGTGGCGAGGGTGCGGATGATGGAGCGCACGATGGCGAGCGCGTGGGCATCATGGGCGGCGTAATGGTCGGCAACGCCGGACTGGCGGGCATGGACATCGGCGCCGCCAAGGTCTTCGGCGGAAATGATCTCGCCGGTGGCGGCCTTCACCAGCGGCGGGCCGCCGAGGAAGATGGTGCCCTGTT
>JAHJSB010000056.1 GCA_018830285.1 Alphaproteobacteria bacterium | reverse complement strand
GCCTCGTCACCGCCTTCCTCGAAAACTTCTTCGCCCGCTATGTGGAATATGATTTCACCGCAGGCCTCGAGGAAAAACTCGACGTCATTTCCGATGGCAAGCTCGACTGGAAAGCCTTCCTGCACGAGTTCTGGAAACAGTTCGCTGCCGACATCGACAGCACAAAGGACCTGCGCGTTTCCGCCGTGCTCGACGCCCTCAACGAGACCCTCGGCGCCTATGTCTTCCCGCGCCAGGATGCCGAAGGCAACCCGATCGAGAACCCGCGCCTTTGCCCGCTTTGCAAGGAGGGCGAGCTCTCCATGAAGCTCGGTCGCTTCGGCGCCTTTGTCGGTTGTTCGCGCCACCCCGAGTGCAAGTTCACCCGCCAGTTCAGCGCCGATGGCGACGCCGCCGCGATCAATCCCGACGGCAACGAGATCGGCATTCACCCGGATTCCGGCGAGATGATCTATCTCAAGACCGGCCGCTTCGGTCCCTATGTCGAGATGGCGAACGGCGAGAAGCCGAAACGCGCCTCCCTGACCAAGGCCGAGAAGGAAAAGCCCGAGGCCCTGACGCTCGACCGCGCCGTCGAACTGCTCATGCTGCCCCGCGAAGTCGGCCGCCACCCCGAAGACAACGAGCCCATCCTCGCGAATTTCGGTCGCTTCGGCCCCTACGTCCAGCACGGCAAGACCTATGCGAACCTGAAAGACCCGGCGGACGTCTTCGCGATCGGCCTCAACCGCGCCGTGGCGCTGATCGAGGACAAGAAGGCCAATCCGGGCCGGGGTCGTGGCGGAGCCACCGCGCTAAAGGAACTCGGCAACCATCCCGACGGCGACCCGGTCCAGGTCTTTGCCGGCAAGTACGGGCCTTACGTGAAGCACGGCAAGGTCAATGCCACGATCCCGAAAGAGATGAGCCCAGACACGATCACACTCGAACAGGCCGTCGAACTGGTAAACGCCCGCGCGGCGGCTGGGCCGGCCAAGAAGAAGGCGCCAGCCAAAAAGAAAGCTCCCGCCAAGAAGAAACCGGCGGCCAAAAAGCCTGCCGCGAAGAAAGAGGACTGATCGGAACCGGACCCGCAAGGGTCCGGCTCAGGCCTTTCCGCGATGAACCTGCCGCTCCGCCCGTTCGCACCCTACCTGCTGCTCGCCGCATGCGTCGCGGGCATCTTCGCGCTGCGCCCCGGGCACGCGCCAGAGCCGCTCCTGCCATTGTCTGACGAAGCCATCGACGCGCTGCCGCCGGCCCAGCCCTTGTTGCCGCAAACCTACGCTTTCCCGGTTACGCTTTCGCTCTGCCCGAAACTCGCCGTCGCCAATGCCCCGCCTGCCGATCCCGGCCTGCACATCATCGGCTACACGGCGACGGCCACGATCAATGGTGTCACGCTCGCACGGGCACCAGTCGAAACCGCCTGCCTCTCGTCCGGCTTCGGCGCCCGCAATGGCCAGGTCCACACAGGCGTGGATCTCTACAATCCCGATCCCGTCAACATCTATGCCGCCGCAGATGGCACCGTGCGCCGCGCCACCTACCGGGATGATTTCGGCAACATGCTCGTCCTCGAGCATGGCCACGGCGTCTTCACCCGCTATGCCCATCTCGACAGCATGGCCAACCTCGCCGAGGGTGACACCTTACTGTCCGGCGAGGTGATCGGCATCATGGGCAACACGGCTGCCCGCCTCATCCCCCGCCACCTCCACTACGAAATCCTCACCGGAGACTGGGGCGAACAGGCCGGGTCATTCGCCTTGACGCCGATCGATCCGCTGGCATTCACGGCGCAAAATTAGAATTTTCCCTTTTTAGGAGACTTTTTAATCCTGGGATTGTATATGCCCGCTCCATGGACGAATCCACGCGCCTCGACGAGATCATTCAGTCTGCCTGTCCGGTGGTCGACAGATTGCCTTCGGTACGCCGAAACCGGCTCGCCATTCTGGTCCGGTCATTCCTCCGCGACGTTGAGTTTCGCGGCGCAGGAGGCTTCCAGGCACCGCCGGAGGCTCACCTCAAGATTGCAGCCCATGCCTGCCTGGTGCTTTTGAACCGGCAACAGGATCATTTTGACCTGGGCCTGCGCGTGGTCCTTCACCCGCACGGCATTCAGCATTGCCGTGAATTGGATGATCGCCAGTTCCGGCGGGGCCGAATGGACGTGGATTGGGGCGAAATCCGCCGCGACGGCGCGGTATCCGTGGCCGCCATGTGCCGCGTCATGCACGAATTCGTCCACCGCCTCGACGATCCCCATGTGCGCGCCAATACGTCTTCGCCCTTGTGTTCCACTGAATGCCACGCCACATGGGCCAAAGTGATGGAGGAGGAGCGCACGTTTCTCCGCGCAAGAATTGAGTATGGCGTCCCAACGCCCCTGACTCCCTACGCTGCAACAAATCACGCGGAATTCTTCGCCTGCACAACGGAAGCCTTCTTTACGCGACCGGACATGCTGCGAGACCAATTTCCCCGCGTCTACGCACAGCTGGCCCATTTTTACGGGGGCCGCGCGTAGGCATTTCCCGCAAGCCTTTCGAATAAGAATCCACTATATCCAACCACATGACATTTCCAGACAAGCAAACTGTCCTTGATTTCATTCGGGACAATCCAACCGCCACTACGAAACAAGCCATCGCCAAAGGCCTCAGGGTCAAAGGCGAGGAGCGCAACGTGTTGCGCGCCATCCTCAAGGAACTTGAGGCCGACGGCGCCCTCGAACGCACCGGCAAACGCGCCTGGGCCCAGGCCGACCGGCCGCCGCCCACCGGCATCGTTGAGTTCACCCGTATCGACAAGAACGGCGACCTGATCGGCAAGTCGGTCGGCGACAATGGCCCCTTCGGCCCCGACATCCTCTATGCCGGCCCGTCCGGCAAGCCCAAGGGCAAGGCTCCGGCCGTCGGCGACCGCGCCCTGTGCAAGATCAACGAGCATGACGGCGAATGGCGCGCCCGAGCCATCACGATCATCGAAAAACGCCTGTCAGACCGCCTGATCGGCCTCTATTCCACCGGCCCCAACGGCGGTAAGGTTTCGCCGTCGAACCGTAAGGAACGCCGCGAATTCGTGATCCAGGAGGCCGACACGCACGGCGCGAGGGATGGCGACCTCGTAATCGCCGAACCCAAGCCCCAAGGCCGCCGCCACTATGGCCCGGCCCTCGGCGAAATCACCGAGATCATCGGTCATATATCTGACCCGCGCTCGGCCAGCCTGCTCGCCATCCACGCCCATGACATCCCGACCGAGTTCCCTCAGGCCGTGCTCGATCAAGCCGGCGACGCCGTGCCCGCCCCGTCAGATCGCGAGGACCTAACCCAGATCCCGCTCATCACAATCGACCCGCACGATGCCCGCGACCATGACGACGCCGTCTACGCTGAAAAGCTGGACGATGGCTGGCGCGTGATCGTCGCCATCGCCGATGTCGCCGCGTATGTCACCGAGGGCTCGCCCCTCGACAAGGAAGCCTACAAGCGCGGCAACTCCACCTATTTCCCTGACCGTGTCGTGCCGATGTTGCCATTCGAGCTCTCGGCCGACGAATGCTCGCTGAGGGAAGGCGAGCCGCGCTGCACGCTCGCCGTCGAAATGATCTTCGGCACGGACGGTCACAAGCGCTCGCACCGCTTCATTCGGGGCATGATGAAATCGGCTGCCAAGCTGTCGTACGAGGAGGCGCAGGCCGCCATTGACGGCAAGCCGGGCGGCAAGGCCGGCGAACTGCTGGAGACTGTCCTGAAGCCGCTCTGGGGCGCTTATGCCGCTCTCGGCAAAGCCCGCGACAAGCGTGCCCCGCTCGACCTCGACCTTCCCGAGCGCCGGATCATGTTCAAGGAAGATGGCGAGATCGATGGCATTTTCACCAAGGAACGCCTCGAAGCGCACCGCCTGATCGAAGAGTTCATGATCCAGGCCAACGTCGCCGCCGCCGAGACGCTGGAGCGCCAGAAAAGCCCGCTCATCTACCGCGTCCACGACACGCCGACGGATGCCAAGATCGCGGCCTTTGCCGAGTTCCTGCAAACGATCGAACTGAAATGGACGATCGGCGAACGCCCGCAGACGCACAAGTTCAACAAGCTGATCGGTGAACTGAAAGACGGCGAATACGACCAGATGGTCACCCAGATGATCCTGCGGACCCAGGCCCAGGCCATCTATAGCGAAGAGAATCTCGGCCATTTCGGCCTCAACCTCGTGCGCTATGCCCACTTCACCTCGCCGATCCGCCGCTACGCAGACCTCATCGTCCACCGCGCGCTGATCGCGTCCCTGAAGCTCGGGCCTGACGGCCTCAGCAAGGAAGCCGCCTCGCAGCTCGAACAGACCGCCCAGCACATCTCCGATACCGAGCGCCGCTCGATGGCCGCCGAGCGCGAGGCGACCGACCGCTACCTCGCGATCTTCCTGAAAGACCGCGTCGGCGCTGAATTCGACGGTCGCATTACCGGCGTCACCGGGTCGGGCCTGTTCGTCCAGCTCAACGGCGTGGGCGCTGACGGGTTCATCCCGATCTCGTCGATTTCGAAGGATTATTGGGTACTGGATACGGCCGCGATGGCGCTCTACGCCCGCGGCAGCGGCGAGACATACAGCCTTGGCCAGATCGTCCGGGTCAAGCTGAGAGAGGTCACGCCCCTTAAGGGCGGCCTCCTGCTTGAAATGCTGTCTGAACCCATGCCCGCCCCCGAAGGCCGCGCCGAACAGCGCCGCGCCATGGACATCGGCAACGTTCCCCGCCGTAAGGGTGGACCGCCCCGCTCGGGCAAGCCTAAGTTCAACAAAAAAACGCTCCCCAAGCATAAAAGAACAAGCAAGGCTAAGGGACCAAAGAGATGAACAAGCGCCTGCCGGGTTTGAAGTCTGCCTATGACAAGGAGGATGATGGAGACGTCGTCCTCACCAATCAGCGCAGCCCACGCCCGAAGGATGCCGCCACACTGATTCTCGTCCGGCAGGACGGTCCGGTGCCCCGCGTCTTGCTCGGCAAGCGCTCCGGCGGGCACAGCTTCATGCCGGAAAAATACGTCTTCCCGGGTGGCAAGGTCGATCCGCACGACGCCCGCGCGCCCATCCTCACGCCTCTCTCGGCCCCGGTCGCGACCCAGCTCGCCATCGGCACCCGCCGCGCGCCCCACGCCTTCGCCCTGACGGCCATCCGCGAAACCTTCGAGGAGACCGGACTGATCGTCGGGCGAACGGGCGAGGCCACCGGCAAACCGCCGACGGGCTGGGGCCGCTATTATGGTGAAGGGGTCATGCCCTGCCTTCAATCCTTCCAGTTCATCGGCCGCGCCATCACGCCGCCCTACCGGCCCAAGCGCTTTGATGCCCGATTCTTCATGGCTGACGCCGAAGACGCCCTGATCGACGAACGCCCACCGGTCGACGGCGCCGAACTGTCCGACCTGCAATGGGTGACGATCAAGGACTCAATGGACCTCGACCTGCCCTCGGTGACGCGGTTCATGCTGGGCGAGATCGACGAGCGCCTGGCTGGGCCCGGGGCCCCCAAAGGCCCGCCCTTCCTGCGCTGGACACGCAATGGCCACACGACAGACCGGCTTTAGCGCAGGAACACTGCTTGACTTCGCCTCCGGGGCCCGTCATTAAGCCGCTTTCCAGTTACAGACGCTAGCATAAGCGAGCCAATCCCATGGCCAAACCAGCCACCATCAAGATCCGCCTCAATTCGACGGCCGACACCGGATTCTTCTATGTCACCAAGAAGAACCCGCGCACGAAGACTGAAAAGCTCGTGCTGAAAAAGTATGACCCCGTCATTCGCAAGCACGTCGAATTCAAGGAAGGCAAGATCAAGTAAGATCCTGTTTTTCGGCACGTTTTAGCAGAGCCCGTTCGCAAGAGCGGGCTTTTTGCGTTTCCGGCCTCAGCCATCCGGATTGCCATCGTGCAGGTTGCGCGCCTTGCGGATGCCCGGGAACAGGACAGACCAGGCCGCCGCGATACCAACCGCCGCATAGCCCCCAGCAACAACGGTAAACACTGCGCCCCATTTGGCGGCCATGAACCCGGCTCGCGCCTCCCCAAGCTCGTTTGACGCGCCGAGGAAGATGGAATTGACGGCATTCACGCGTCCGCGCACCTGGTCCGGCGTCCAGAGCTGCAACAGGATTTCGCGGATATAGACCGAGATCATGTCGAACGCGCCGACACCGACCAGCGCCAGGATCGACAGCCAGGCCAGGGTCGAGTGGCCAAACACCACCGTCGACAGGCCAAACAGCGCGACACAGGCAAACAGGATGATCCCGGCATGGTCGCGAATCGGGAACGCGGTGATCACACCGGTCACAATCAGCGCGCCGATCCCCGGCGCAGCGCGCATCAGGCCAAGCCCTGTCTCGCCGACCTCAAGGATGTCACGCGCATAGACCGGCATCAGCGCCACCGCCCCGCCCAGCAGCACCGCAAACAGGTCCAGCGAGATCGCCCCCAGAACGATCTTCTGCTTCCAGATATAGGTGAACCCGCCCAGCACCATGCTCATTGTCTTAGGCTCAATGCTGGTGCTCTGGGCCGGCTTCGGGATCGAGAAGATCAGCGTTGCTGCGACGGCAAAGAGAACCACCGCCGTGGAATACGCAATCACGGGCGCCACACCATACAGCAGGCTGCCTGCCACCGGCCCGATGATCGACGCCATCTGCCACGCAGACGCCGTCCAGCCCACAGCGTTGGCAAAGTCCTCCCTCGGCACAACATTCACCGCCAGGCTCGCCGAGGCTGGCGACAGGAAGGCCCTGGCCACGCCGAACACGGTTAGAATGCCCAGCACCCATACCGGGTGGAATTGCTGCGTTGCCGCCAGGATCAGAATGCCCGCCGCGCAACCCATTTCGGTCAGGATCGACAGGCCCATCACGAGCCGCCGTCCGAACGTGTCCGCCGCCAGTCCCGTTACGAACACCAGCAGCAGCGCCGGCAGGAACTGCACCAGTCCGATCCAGCCAAGATAGACCGGGTTCTGCGTCTGGTCATAGATCTGCCAGGCCACAGACACTGACACGATCTGTGCGGCAAACGCGGTGAAGAAACGGGATGTGAAATAGCGGCTGTAGGACAGGTGCCGGAAAGCAGCGAAACGGTCTGTCATGTCCGGCAACCTGCATCAGCCAATCGAGACGTGCTGGTGGCCCGCGTCGGGGCCCAAGTCAATCAGGCGGCGATGCTTTCGACGCGGTTCCGGCCCGCAGACTTGGCTTGGTAGAGCGCGGTGTCGGCCCGTTTGGTCAGGTCGGCCATCGTGTCCTGGTCGCCCGTAATGGTCGACACGCCCGCGCTCAGCGTGATCGATATATCGCGACTTCCGGAACTGACATGGAACGGCGCGCTCGCCACCGCGCGGCGAATGCGCTCGGCAGCGGCACAGGCAAGGTCGCCCGGCGTATCCGGCATGATGACGAGGAATTCCTCGCCGCCCGGACGGCAGACGATGTCCATCGGTCGCACATTCTCCCGCAGGCGATTGGCCAGTTCCACCAGCACTTCGTCGCCGACATCGTGGCCATAGGTATCGTTGACCGATTTGAAATGGTCGATATCGCACATCACGACGGACACAGGCTTGCCGCCCATGACCGAGCGGTGCATCACCTGCTGCAGCTGGCTCACCATGTAGCGGCGATTGTAGAGCCCGGTCAGCTGGTCGATCACCGACAGTTCCAGGCCCCGGTCCACGCGCTTGCGCAGCACGTCGATATAGCGGGAACGCCGTGTCTGCGTACGCACCCGCGCCATCAGTTCCTGCCGGTCTACGGGCGAAATGATCACATCGCTCGCACCGATATCCAGGCCTTTGCCCGCCTTCTGGCGCTCCGACTGGTCACAGACGAGGATAATCGAAATCGAGCGTGTCGACTCGGTCATCTTGAAATGCGCGCACAGCTTCAGGGCATCAAAGGATTGCGACGAGATCGACAGGATCAGGATGTCGACGCCCATGTCCGCCAGGTTTGACATGTCGCCCGCTTCCAGCAGCGTCGTCGCCACATGCCCGTCATCCCGCAGCATGTTCGCCATGCGCAGGGACGTGCGGGGATTGTCGTCTATGATGAACACACGCGACGGCCGGCTGATTTCTTCGTCACTGATCACTTCGACCGCACCGGCCTTCAGGCCGCTCGCCTGGCGCTGGCGCAACTCGGATGCGACCGCATTGTACCGCAAAAGCGCACCCACCCGCGCCATCAGCGCGAAATCGTCCACGGGCTTGGTCAGGAAGTCTTCCGCCCCGACATCCAGCCCCCGGACCCGGTCTTCGGAATCGCTCAGCGCCGTGACCATCACGACGGGGATGAAGGACGTGCGCGGGTCCGCCTTCAGGCGTTTGCATGTCTCGTAGCCGTCCATGCCCGGCATCATCACGTCGAGCAGGATGATCTCGGGCTTTTCCGTCCGCGCAATATCGAGCGCCTGCTGGCCGTTCTCGGCATGCATCACCGTGAAATACTGCGCCTCGAGCTTAGCCTGCAGCAGACGGCGGTTAGCTTCGATGTCATCGACGACCAGGACTCGCGCGCTCATGCCGGCTCCTTCGGCATCAGCGATTCCACCGCCTTGATAAACGTCATGATCTGGATAGGCTTGGAGAGGTAACCTTCGCAGCCGGCTTCGCGCACGCGCTGCTCGTCGGCGCGCATGGCAAAGGCGGTCACGGCCAGCACCGGGATATGTGCGACCTTTTCGTCGTCCTTCAGCCAGCGGGTAATGTCGAGGCCCGACACTTCCGGCAGCTGGATGTCCATGATGATGAGATCGGGAAGCTCGCGCCGCGCGATTTCGACCGCCTTTGCACCGTCGCGGCACTGGTAGGTGGCGAATCCATATGCGTCCAACAAGTCGCAAAAGAGGCGCATGTTGAGTTCATTGTCCTCAACAACCAGCACTTTTCTGGTGCGCTTCTCAGCCATAATTCCCCGTAACTGCTAATGATTCGGACGATCGGCAACCGATCCTGCCCAGCTATACCGCAAATGCTTAACACCGCTTTACGCAGGGATGCACACTTGATTGCTCCCAAAGACGGAACATGCCATGAACACCCGTGTCATGTATGCACTTTGCCGCGATTGCCTGCACCTGCAGGCCGGTGCTGCCATTGCCTGCTCCAGCTGCGGACGGGGCCGAATCCTGTCGCATCCCGCGCTGACGCGGCTCAGCATTGCGCATATAGATTGCGACGCTTTCTTCGCGGCGGTCGAGAAACGCGACGATCCGAGCCTCAAGGACAAGCCGGTCATCGTCGGCGGCGGCCAGCGCGGCGTCGTATCGACCTGCTGCTACATTGCCCGGCTCTACGGCGTACGCTCCGCCATGCCCATGTTCACGGCCCTCAAGCTCTGTCCGGACGCCGTGGTGATCGGATCGAACTTCGAAAAATACCGCGAAGCCGCCGCCAGGATCCGCGAAAAGATGGACGCCCTCACACCGCTGGTCCAGCCGGTCTCGATCGACGAGGCCTATATGGACCTCTCCGGCACGGAAACCGTCCACCATGCGCCACCGGCCGTCAGCCTCGCGCGTCTCGCCCGCGACATCGAGCGTGATGTCGGTATCACTGTCTCGATCGGCCTGTCCTCCAACAAGTTCCTCGCCAAGACCGCCAGCGAACTCGACAAGCCGCGCGGCTTCGCCGTCATCGCACCGGAAGAGGCCGAGGCGCTGCTCGGGCCCAAGCCCATCGAGTTCCTCCATGGTGTCGGACCGAAATTCGCCGAGAAGCTTGCCCGCGACGGCTTCGATACGGTCAAGGACATCCAGGGTGCCGAGCTGAAGGCCCTGATCGGCCGCTATGGCGAGACCGGCATGTGGCTGAAGCAACGCGCCCACGGCCTCGACACGCGCCCGGTGCGCAATGACGAAGAGCGCAAGTCCATCTCCAGCGAGACCACGTTCCGCGTCGACCTCTCCGATCCTGCCGCGCTTGAAGACCAGCTCTGGCAGCTCTGCGTGAAAACAGCAGACAGGGCCAAAGCCGTCGGCGTCGTCGGGGTTGTTGTCACGCTGAAGCTCAAGACCAGCAATTTCCGCGCCCTGACCCGGCGTGTGTCCCTGGGCGAGCCGACCCAGCTTGCCCAGGAAATCTTCCGAGCCGGCCGCCCGCTCCTCGCCCGCGAGGCCAATGGCCGCGAACGCTTCCGCCTGATCGGCATCGGCCTCACCGGCCTTGACGACCACCGGTCAGATACGGTCGACCTGCTCGATCCGAGCATTGCCAAGCGCGCCGCCGCCGAACGCGCATCAGATGCCGCCCGCGCAAAATTCGGCAAGGACGCCGTTGTCACAGGGCGCGCGGCGCGGATTGCCAAGGCCCGTGAAAACGACACCTGACTTGCCCGATCCGGCGACGTACGGCATGCATTTGGCGAAACCTCAATCGGAACGGGAGTCTATCCACCAATGACAACGCCAGAAGACCGCCTCGACGCGCTTGGCATCGAACTGCCTGCGCCCATGAAGCCCGTCGCCACCTATGTGCCCTTCGTCATTACCGGGAACCTGCTCTTTGTCTCCGGCCAGGTCAGCGCGACACCGCACGGCCGCATCAACGGACGTGTCGGCGAGGACATGGAACTGTCTGCCGCCCAGCATGCTGCCCGCCAGTGTGGCATCAACCTGATCGCCCAGTGCAAGGCCGCCGTCGGCGACCTCTCCCGCATCAAGCGCGTCGTGAAGCTCGGCGGCTTCGTCAATGCCGCGCCGCACTTCACCGACATCCCGCAGGTCATCAATGGTTGCTCTGATCTCATGGTCGAAGTCTTCGGCGATGCCGGGCGTCACGCGCGCTCCGCCGTCGCCTGCCCCGTCCTGCCCATGGGCGTCGCCGTTGAAGTTGACGGTATCTTTGAAATCACGGAATAATTTGCGATGGCCCGGCACTTTGACCTGACTGCCTTCACCTATGCCCATCGCGGCCTCTGGTCGCCCGAGGGCCATCCTGAAAACTCGCTCGCCGCCTTCAAGGCGGCTGCCGAGGCCGGGCTGGGAATCGAGTACGATGTACGCCCGTCCCTGTCCGGCGAGGTCATGGTCTTCCACGATCCAAAACTGGCCCGCATGACCGGCACCGAAGGCCTGTTCGAGGAACAGGACGTGTCTGTCCTCTCGGCCCTGCGCCTTGCCGGCACCGACCAGCCGGTCCCGACCCTCTCGGCCCTGCTCGATATCTGGCCCAATAACCTGCCCTTGCTGACGGAAATGAAAATCGACGGCAACACCGATCCCGAAGCCTTCGCCCGCAAGGTCGGCGAGCAGCTGGCAGGCCATATCGGCCCGGCCGCCGCGATGAGCTTTTCCGAACCCGCCGTCGACGCCCTGCCGGACGTCCTCATGCGCGGCCAGCTCATCCACCCCATCCATCGCACCAGCGAGGCAGAATTCGACGCAAAGCTCGCCCGCGCCCTTGACCGCAAGGTCGACTATCTCGCCGTCAATGTCGCCGACGCCGAACGCGCTGCCGTGTCACTGGCCGGCGGCCTGCCTTTCGTCGTCTGGACCATACGCTCAATGGCCGACCTGCGCCGCATCCGCATCCTCAACGGCGCGGCAATCTTCGAACACCTGCCCGTGCCACTGGCATCCTGATGCCACGCGCCCTAGATTGACGGGCATGGACGACAGCGCGCTCAAGATCACCATTGTCCCGGCGCTTGCCGACGTATCACCTGACGAATGGAATGCCGTCGCCAATCCGCCGGGCGAGCGCTACGATCCGTTCCTTTCGTGGGAATTCCTCGAAGCGATGGAAAGCTCCGGCGCCGCCACGCCGACTACGGGCTGGGTCCCGCGCCATCTTCTCATCCGCGGCGACAATGGCCGCCTGCGTGCCGCCATGCCGCTCTATGCCAAGATGCACTCGCGCGGCGAGTTCGTGTTCGACCAGAGCTGGGCCGACGCCTATGAACGCGCGGGCGGCGCCTATTACCCCAAGCTGCTCACTGCCGTGCCCTTCACGCCCGTCACCGGCCGTCGCCGCCTCGTGCCCAAGGGCCCGGATGAAGCCCAGCTCAAGGCCGCTCTCCTGACAGGCGCCATCCAGCTGGCCGAGGAAAACGACCTCTCCTCCCTGCACATCAATTTCGTCGATACGGATGACGCCGAGATTCTTGCCAATACCGGCCTCCTGTCGCGCACCGACCAGCAGTTCCGCTGGGTGAATGACGGCTACAGCACGTTCGACGATTTCCTCGCCGCGCTCTCCTCCGCCAAGCGCAAGAACCTGCGCAAGGAGCGCGCGAAGGCGCAGGAAGGCCTCACTTTTCTTCACCTCACCGGCGAAGCCATCACCGAGGACCATCTCGACGCTTTCTACCGTTTCTACATCGACACCGGCAGCCGCAAATGGGGCACGCCCTATCTCACCCGCCTCAGTTTCTCCCTTCTGCGCGAGCGCATGGCAGACGACCTGCTCTTCGTCTTCGCCATGGAAGATGGCGAGCCGATCGCCGGGGCCATGAACCTGATCGGGTCGGACACGCTCTATGGCCGCTACTGGGGCTGCAGCGACCATCGCTCCATGCTCCACTTCGAGACCTGCTATTACCAGGCCATCGACTTCGCGATCGAACGCGGCCTCAAATACGTTGAGGCGGGCGCGCAGGGCGGGCACAAGCTCGCCCGCGGCTATGTCCCCGTCCTCACACGCTCGGCCCACTGGATCGCCCATCCGGGCCTGCGCGACGCCGTCGCCGACTATCTCACCCGCGAACGCGACGCGGTTGAATCCGACATGGACTATCTCACCGACCGCACACCCTTCAGGAAAGACTCATGACCCTTCACGATACTTACGACCCGACCAACATCTTCGCGAAAATCCTGCGCGGCGAGATGCCTGCCGTGAAGGTCTACGAGGACGACACCGCCCTTGCCTTCATGGACGTCTTCCCGCAGGCCGAAGGCCACACGCTGGTCATCCCTAAAGACGTGACAGCCCGCAACCTGCTCGACATGCCGCCGGAAAAGCTCGGCCCTTACATGCTGGCGGTGCAGAAGATTGCGCAGGCCGTCGCGGCGGCGCTGACGCCGGATGGCCTCGTCGTCACCCAGTTCAACGGCGCACCCGCTGGGCAGACCGTCTACCACCTCCACTTCCACATTATCCCGCGTAATGAGGGCGTGCCCCTCGGCCGCCACGGCGGCGGCATGGCGGATATCGGCGAGCTTGAAAAGCTGGCGGGGAGGATTAGGGCGGAATTGTAGCCCTTAACGCTCCCTCTCCCAAGGGAGAGGGAGGCGCGCCGCCGGCAACGAGCCCTAAATCCCCAGCTTCGCCTTCAATATATCGTTCACGGCCTTCGGGTTGGCTTTGCCGCCCGAGGCCTTCATCACCTGTCCGACGAACCAGCCGAGCGTCTGCGGCTTGTCCTTCACACGTCCGACCTGTTCGGGGTTGCCCGCGATGATCTCGTCGACGACCTTCTCGATCGCGCCGGTATCCGTCACCTGTTTCAGGCCGTGCGTTTCGACAATCGCCGCCGCCTCGCCTTCGCCCGCAATCATGCGCGCGAACACGTCCTTGGCGATCTTGCCGCTGATCGTCTCGTCGCTGATCAGCGCAATCAGGCCGCCCAGCGCCTCGGCCGAAACCGGGCTGTCTGCCAGTTCCAGGCCTTCCTTGTTAAGGTAGCCGAACAGTTCCTGTGTCACCCAGTTGGCGGCGAGTTTCGCGTCGCGCCCCGTGGCCACGGTCTCGAAATATTCGGCCTTCTCGGCATCCGCGATCAGCACGCCCGCATCGTAGTGTGAAATGCCATACTCGGATTCAAACCGCGCACGCTTCTGGTCCGGCAGTTCGGGCAAAGTCGCCTTGATCTCGTCGATCCAGGCCTGCTCGATTTCCAGTGGCAGCAGGTCCGGGTCCGGGAAATAGCGGTAATCATGCGCGTCTTCCTTCGAACGCATGGAGCGGGTCTCGACCTTGACCGGGTCGAACAGGCGCGTCTCCTGGTCCACGGTTCCGCCGCCCTCGATGATCTCGATCTGGCGGCGCGCCTCATACTCGATCGCCTGCTGGATGAAGCGGAACGAGTTCATGTTCTTCAGTTCGCAACGCGTGCCGAGATGGCTGAAATCGCCCGTCTCACGGAATTTTTCATACTGGCCCGGCCGGCACACCGACACATTCACGTCGGCGCGCAAATTGCCCTTGTCCATGTCGCCGTCACAGGTGCCGAGCGCGATCACGATGGCGCGGATCTTTTTCACATAGGCGGCAGCCTCGGCGGGCGAGCGCACGTCCGGCTTCGACACGATTTCCATTAGCGCGACGCCGGACCGGTTGAGGTCCACATAGGTCGAGTTCGGGTCCATGTCGTGGATCGACTTGCCGGCATCCTGTTCCAGGTGCAGCCGCTCGATGCGGCAGGTATAGCTGTAGGATTCGCCGCCATGCGCCGGTTCCACGTCCACGTCGATCTCGCCTTCGCCAACAATCGGGTGCGCGAACTGGCTGATCTGGTAGCCTTGCGGCAGGTCGGGATAGAAATAGTTCTTCCGGTCGAACCGGCTGTAGAGATTGATCTCGGCCTTCAGGCCAAGGCCCGTGCGTACGGCCTGTTCGACGCATTTCCGGTTGATCACCGGCAGCATGCCCGGCATCGCCGCATCGACCAGCGAGACATTACAGTTCGGGTCGGCGCCGAACGCCGTCGAGGCGCCCGAGAACAGCTTGGCATTGGAGGCCACCTGCGCGTGGATCTCCAGCCCCATGACGACTTCCCAGTCGCCGGTATCGCCTTTGAGTACGTAGGGTGTGCGCGTTGACATGACCTGCCTTTTTGACCAATTCAATCCAGCGTCCTTCTAACGGCATGCGGCCCGGCCTGTCGAGGCGTGAAGGCTGCCCGTGCCACGCTGGCTTTTCTTTTTTCCCCGTTCGGTCAAGAATAAGGCAGGCGCGATGGCGCACCTTGAGGAAAACCCATGTTGTTCAAGATGATTCTGGACAATTGCGGCGACGAAGAACGCCCGATTGTCCGCGGCTTCCTGAAACACCTGATTGCCGGTTTCGGGGCCGGCCTGCTGGTCGGTGCAGTGGGCCTGTTTCTCGTGCTTGTGGCACTCGGGAACCTGAAACTCGACATTCCGGTCGTCTTCATCGCGGCCATGATGGTGCAGTTCGGTCCCATCGGCGGCCTTGTCGGTGTCGGAATTTTCCTGTCGCGTATCACCGACCGGTCGCGCGACGATGACGATGAGAATGACGAGGGCCCCGGTGGCGGTACGAAAGTCCGCGTCGAAACGCCCGCGAGGCCACGCGCCGCTCCGGTCCGGCTGAAACCCGCCCGCGCCTGAACCTTAGATCTTGCCGTCTTCCTTGGCGCGCTTGTAGCGCTCGCGCCGCGCCGCCATGCGGTCCGCAACTGAAGCCGATTGCGGCACACGCGTCGGTATTTCACCTTCCGGTGTCGGCGGAATTTCCGGTGCGGGCGAATCGGTAACCTCGGCCTCAAGCTTGCCTTCGGCCACCAGCTTCTTGCGCCGCGCGGCAACCCGCGCTTCGCGCGCCTGGTGCGCCTCGCTCTTGCCGTTGAACAGGCCGGACAGTTTCGACTTCTGCGCGCCCCTCAGCGGCGAGCCGTCATGGCCCCGCTCGGCACGTTTCTGCAGGATGCGCGAAACCCGGAACGCCACATAGGCGGCCACAAGAAAGGCCACGAGCAACATGCCCTGCATCTCGGGCGCAAACAGGTCATACCCGTTCTGCGCCATCATCCCCCACATCAGGGCGAGACAGATGACGAGCATGACGGCGAAAAGGGCGAGAAAGCGTTTCATGTGTGCGAACCTACCACCAGCGGCCCGGCTTCGTCACGAAGCCAGCTGCACGTTCCAGCTCGCCACCAACGCGGAAACAGGCGGTCTCGTCCAGCGCCTTGCCGATCACCTGCAGGCCGAGCGGCAGGCCGCTTTTCGACAGGCCCGCGGGCACGGAAATCCCCGGCAGGCCGGCAAGGTTCGCCGTCACCGTGAACACGTCATTGAGATACATTTCCACCGGGTCGCCGCTCTTCTCGCCAAAGGCAAAAGCAGGTGACGGGCAGGTCGGCGTCAGCACGGCGTCGCAGCTTTCGAAGGCCTCGACAAAATCGTTGAGGATTTTCGTGCGCACCTTCTGCGCGCGCAGGTAATAGGCATCGTAATAGCCGCTGGAGAGCACATAGGTGCCGATCAGCAGGCGCCGCTGCACTTCCTTGCCAAACCCGCTGGCCCGCGTGCCTTCATAGGTCTGCGCCAGGTTACTGCCCTCAACGCGCGCGCCATAGCGCATGCCGTCATAGCGCGCGAGGTTGGAGGAGGCCTCCGCAGGCGCCACGATATAATAGGCTGGCAGCGCGTATTTCGTGTGCGGCAGGCTGATATCGACAATCTCGGCTCCGGCCGCCTTCAGCCAGGCAATGCCCTGGTTCCAAAGCGCGTCGATCTCCTCCGACATGCCGTCCATCCGGTATTCCTTCGGAATGCCGATCCGCATGCCTTTGACACCCTTGGAGACATCGCTGCGCCAATCCGGCGTGGCCACATCCAGCGAGGTCGAATCCTTCGCGTCATGGCTGCACATCACTTCCAGAAGGATGGCGCTGTCTTCCACGGTCTTGGCAATTGGCCCGGCCTGGTCGAGCGAGGAGGCGAAGGCCACCATGCCGTAGCGGCTGGCCCTTCCATAGGTCGGCTTGACGCCCACGGTGCCGGTGAAGGCGGCAGGCTGGCGGATCGAGCCGCCGGTATCGGAGGCGGTCGCGGCGAGGCAGAGGTCCGCCGCCACGGAGGCCGCCGAGCCGCCCGACGAGCCGCCCGGCGTCAGGCCCTGATTGTCACCTGCGCGGCGCCAGGGGTTCACCACATTGCCAAAGCGCGATGTCTCGTTGGACGATCCCATGGCGAACTCGTCCATGTTGAGCTTGCCCAGCATGACAGCGCCTTCGTCCCACAGGTTCTGCGTGACGGTGGATTCATAGGTCGGGGTGAACTCGCCGAGGATGCCGCTGCACGCCGTCGTGCGTACGCCCTTGGTGCAATACAGGTCCTTGATGCCCAGCGGCGCGCCTTCAAGGCGCCCGCCCTCGCCGCTGGCCAGCTTCGCATCCGAAGCGTCCGCCATGGCCAGCGCCTTCTCCGGCGTTTCCACGACGAACGCGTTCAGGACCCGGGCGCCCTCGATGGCGCTCACGAAGTCCTGGGTGATCTCGCGCGACGAAAACTGTTTGGCTTTCAGGCCATCAAGCGCTGCTGCGAGGGTGAGTTTGGTCAAGTCGGTCATAGGAAATCCCGTGAAGAAATCTGCCCGCCTGCTATGACGGCTTGAGGGGAAAGTTCAAGTCTCCGTGACCGCGCTTGTCAGTTTCAAGCTTGCGACGCATCAATCCAAGACGGAAAAAATGCCGTTATTGTCACGTTTTTCGTCACACTGCCCAAAGGATATGACATGCGCCTGATCTCCCTCGTTCTTGCCTCCGCCGTCCTCGCCGCCTGCACCAGCGATCCGGCGGGCGAATCCAAGCCGAAAGGTGTCGCCCAGTTTGCTGGCGACCCTCGCCTCGGCGAAGAGGTCAGGAACGTCTGCTTTGCCTCGACCATTTCCGGTTTCCACGACGCCACGGACGACACGGTGGTGATCTCGAAAGGTCGGCAAGACTATCTCATCGAAGTCTACGGCAACTGCTTCAATCTCGACCAGGCCCAGCAACTTGCTGTCGATTCCACGACAAGCTGCCTCGGCAAGGGTGACCACATCATCACCACTGATTCCATTGCAGGATTCCACGACAAGACGGGATTCGGCGTGCAACGCTGCACGATCAAGTCGATCCATGAATGGGATTCCAAGGCCAAGGCACCCGAGTCCGAAGAAACAGCAGTGCCTGAAGAATCCGAATAGCGGCGGCCGACAGCTGTGATAGATACGGGCCCATGCCCAAATCCGCACAGGTCTCGTCCGTCGAGGTAAAAGACTCCCCCTTCCACGGTCGCGGCCTGTTCGCGGCCGTTGCCATAGGTGCCGGGGACGTCATCGCCGCATATCCGCTGCTGATCCTGTCTCAGGAGGACACCGCCACGGTGCGCTCCACGTTGCTTCATCATTACGTCTTTTATGTTGATGAAAACGACGCGGGTGACATGCGCGCCGCTGTCGCTTTCGGTGAAATCTCGATGTGCAATCACAGCCCGAAAGCCAATGCCGACTTCACCGTCGATGCTGCGGCGCAGACCGTGACCCTGTCTGCCAACCAGGCCATCCGGCCCGGCGACGAAGTCCTCATCGACTACGAGGAATTTGCCATCGAGATCATCTAGCTTGACCCTTATCAAGGTAGGCCCCGGCCCGGGCGGGCTATTTGGTTCATAGTCTCAGCAGCGAAGAAATCGGGCCCGCATCATGGACAAGGCAAAGCGCGCGCAAATCGTGTCAATCATCGACGACGTCAATGATATGACGGTCGCGACCCTGCGGCCCGACTTGTATCCGCAGGCGACCACGGTCAGCTATGTGAATGATGGCCTGACCATCTATTTCGGCACCTCGCCGGACTCCCAAAAAGCCAAGAACCTCGCCTGGAACAACAAGGTATCCCTGACAATCGACCGCCCCTACGAAACGTGGAACGAGATCGAGGGTGTCTCCATGGGCGCAGAGGTCTCGCCCGTCACGGATGCGGCGGAGGTCCGGAAGGTCGGCGAGCTCATGCTGGGTAAGTTTCCGCAACTCGCGTCTTTCGTTCCGGACGACGCATCGACACTCGCGCTCTTTCGTGTGGAGCCCAAATTCATTTCTCTGCTCGATTACAGTCAGGGCTTCGGGCACACAGAGCTGTTCACGCTCTAGCGCCTACTTTGCCGCTCCGGCATTCACGATCGCCCGCAATTCCCGCCGCACGACCTTGCCGATCGGTGATTTCGGCAATTCGTCAACGAAGTGCACCGCACGAGGGCGCTTGTAGCCCGTCAGGCATCGGGCGCAATGCGCCTGCACGTCAGCCGCCGTCAGTTCGGGGTCCCGGCGTACGACAAACGCATGCATCGTATCGCCCATTTTGCCGTCGGAAACGCCTGCAACGGCGGCTTCAGCGATCCCGGGATGTTCTGCGAGCACGGCGTCGACTTCGTTCGGGAAAACGTTGAACCCGCCGACCAGCAGCATGTCCTTCATGCGATCGACGAGATAGAGATAGCCGTCATCGTCAAGATACCCGACATCGCCGGTCTTCATCCAGCCGGCATGGAACGCGGCGGTCGTCGTCTCCGGACGGCCAAGGTAGCCTGCCATGACCTGCGGCCCCGCCACGACAATTTCGCCGGTCTCGCCGGGCGCAGCGAAGGTGCCGTCCTCGCGCAGGATCGACACGCCTGTTCCGGGCAGCGGAAGGCCGACCGAACCGGCCCGCGCGCGCTTGTCCGGCGGATTGACGCTGATCAGCGTTGTCGTTTCCGTCATGCCATAGCCTTCGATCACGCTCGATCCCGTCAGGCTGGTCCATTCCTTGCGCACGTCTGGGTTCAGCGCCATGGCGCCGGAAATCGTCAGGGTCAACTGCGGCGGGTTTTCGTAAAACCACTTCTCGTCCATCAGCTTGGCGAACAGCGTGCTGACGCCGGGAAACGCATTCGGGCGGAACTTCCGGAAGGCAGCCTTCAGGTTCGACAGTGGCTTGGGGCTCGGCACCAGCACCAGGTGCGCGGCATTGCGCAGCGCGATGATCGACGAGAACATGCCGAACACGTGGTAGACCGGCAGAACCAGCAGCATGGTCTGGCCTGGTGCATCGATCATGTGCGGCGACAGGCTGGCAAACTGTTCGACATTGGTCACAACGCCCGCTTCATTGAGGCGAACGCCTTTTGACACGCCGGTTGTGCCTCCCGAATACTGGTAGATTGCATCCTCGTCGGCGTCCCGGTCCGATGCATAGGTCGCCATAGGCGTCGCATGCTTCGCGCCCCGCTTCAGCGCCTTGGTCATCGACACGTTCGCAATCTTCAGCGGGCGGCCCATTTTTTTTACATGCTGCAGAACGAAATCCATCGCCGCCTTTTTGACGGGCGAAAAGAAGTCAGTCAGCGCAAGCGTGATGACTGTGCCGACGTCGGTGCCCTGGAGCGCCTCTTCGGTCGCCTCCGGGAACAGGCTCGACGTGATCAGGACAACCGCTTTCGCGTCGCGCAACTGCCGGCGCGTTTCATAGGCGGTGTAGAGCGGGTTGATATTGGTCAGCACAAGGCCGGCGCGCAACACGGCCAGCATCGCGAGAACGTTCGATATGCAATTGGGTGCCTGGATCGCGACGATGGCGCCCTTCTCCAGCTTCAACTCGTCGCGCAGGTAGCGCGCCAGGTTGGCGGAGTGTTTGTCGACCTCGGCAAAGTTCAGAGTCGCGCTGGCCCCGTTCGGCAGCGCGGTTGTGAGGAAAGGTTCCTTCCCAAACCCTTCGGCCGCTGCTTCAATTAGTTTTTCGATACGTCGCGGCACATACTTTCCAAGCCCCGCATGGAGCGCAGCGGCTTCCGGATTATAGAAATCCCGAACCGTATGATCTTCGAACGGAACAGGTGAAAAATGCGGTACAACAGACATAACTTCTCCGGCCTCAACGGCGTGTTATGCTCTCTACTGACACACTGGCTTTGATTTATGCTGAATTCGTTCGGTGAAATTTCACCGATCTCGCATTCAACGCCCTGTGAACATTGGTTTTCGCTTTTCAAGGAAGGCCGCAGCGCTCTCAGCGGCGTCTTCGGTCTCCATCAGGATCCGGATTTCCTTGATCGCCCAGCTGCCGACATCGCGCCAGTCCGGGTCCAGGGTGCGGCGCAGGCCGGCCTTGATCGACTGCACGGCGCGCGGCGGGTTGGCGGCAATCTTCCCGGCGATTTCCAGCGCCGTCGGCAACAGGTCATTCGGTGCCACGACGCGCGACACGAGGCCGATCTCCTTCGCCGTCTGCGCATCGATGATCTCGCCCGTGAACAACAGTTCCGCTGCCCGTTCCCGGCCCACGACCTGCGCCAGCCGGCCAAGCCCCGGCGCGTCACAGCAGAGCCCGCGCTGCACGAACAGTTCGCCGAACTTCGCCGTCTCGGACGCCACACGGATGTCCGCCATCAGCGCCAGTTCCATGCCCCAGCCAAGCGCGAAGCCGTTGACCGCCGCGATCACGGGAATGTTCGTATAGAGCAGCGCGTCCGCGGCAGGCGTCAGGCCGCCCGTCCGGCGTCCGCGCGCCTTCATCTCGGCGGGCCCCTTCGCCTTCTGGCTCAGGATTTCCTTCACGTCGTCGCCGGTGCAGAAGCCGCGCCCTTCACCGGTAATCACGATCACCCGCGCATCGCAGTCACGTACGGCGTCTTCGAGCGCCATGTAGAGTTCGTAATTCAGGGCATTCATTACCTGCGGACGCCGAAGCGTCATCAGGGCAACATGGTCTTTTGTCTCGATCGTCAGCACGGACATGGCAGCCTCCCGGTTGTGTTTCGGAACACTATGCTGCCGGTCAGACGTCGCAGGCAATCATCGACGCCGCGTCAGGCGGCGCCGGAATATCTAGCGCTTGAGGTGTTCGAGGCCCTTGATCGCACCGGTCTTCACCGACGGATTGGACGCGTTCGTCTTCACTTTTTCCGCCTTCGGCTTGCGGACTTCCTTGTTCGTCTTCTTCTGACCCTTGGCCATGTTCGTATTCCTGTGCTGGGACCAGAAACTGGTCCTTGCCCATAAGTGGGGATCGCCCGCGACGATAATAAGGCAAGGCTGGAACTTAAGTCAGTGCGTAAGGGGCGGCGCGCCTACTCGACCGATTTCGGCACGACGAAGAACCCGTCAGCGCTGCTAGGCGCATTGGCCAGGACCTGGTCCTGGATGTTGCCGTCAGTGACGACATCGTCGCGCATTGGCAGCTTGGTCGCCACCACGGACGTCATCGGCTCGACGCCGTCAATATCCACTTCGTTCAGCTGGTCGATCCAGCCGAGGATGCCATTCAGTTCACCGGCCATCTCTTCGAGGCGCTCTTCCGGCACGGCAATGCGCGACAGGCGGGCAACCTTGCGGACATCATCCTTGGTAACACTCATGGCACGGGCTCCGGTGGCTAGATACGTTCGGGCCCGAATACGCGATAGGCAACAAGGCTTCAAGGCGCTATGTGAGCGCTTAATGCCCGTAACAGACCTCGCCTCCCTGCCGCGCACCGGCGTCCTTCTCGGCATCGACCCCGGGTCCAGGACCCTGGGCATCGCCGCCACGGACGGAATCCGCATGCTCGCCACGCCCGTCGAAACGATCCGTCGCGGCAAGTCGCTGGCGCCATCCCTGACGCGCCTGTTCGAGATCTATGACGAGCGCAAGGCCGTCGCCATCATCCTCGGCTTGCCGCTCAACATGGACGAGTCCGAAGGCCGGCGCGCCCAGTCGGCCCGCGCCCTCGCCTACAATATCCTGCTCAGGCGCGACGTGCCGATCATGTTCCAGGACGAGCGCCTGTCCAGCGAAGAGGCCGAGAGCGTGATGCAGGAGGCCTCCATTTCCGCCAAGCGCCGCGCGGAAATGATTGATGCCACCGCCGCCGCGATCATCCTGAAGTCCGCCCTCGACCGTCTGGAACGCCTCGGTTGACCGGGTTTCTCTACGCGTTGCTGCCTGTCATCGCGATTGTCGCGCTCGGCCACGTCCTGTCGTCCCGCAACTGGATTCCCGCCGAAAGCTGGCGCGCCATCGAACGCCTGTCCTATGTCGTCCTGTTTCCGGCCCTGATCGTCAGGACACTGGCCAATACGCCCTTCGAGACCGCGCCCTGGCGTCTCGCAGCGGCGCTGATCCTCGCCCAGATCGTGCTCGGCGGCATTGGCCTGCTCGCCCGTTTCCTGCCCAATATGAGCCGCCCTGCGGTCGGCACGATCATCCAGTCGAACGTGCGCTGGAACACGATGATCGGCCTGTCGATCGGCAGCCTCCTGTACGGGCAGGAGGGCCTCGCACTTGTCACCATTGCCGCCGCGGTGATGATCCCCACCGCCAACGTCCTCTCGGTCTATGCCCTGATTGCCCATGCCGACACGCCCCACGGCCCGGCCCCCAAACCCCTCCTCGCGCTGTCTCGCAACCCGATCGTCCTCGCCTGCATTATCGGCATCGCGCTGGCCGCAGCGAATATCGAGCTGCCCCAGCTCGCTGATGACATGCTGCGCATTCTCGGCGATGCGGCGCTCGCTCTCGGCCTCTTGTCTGCGGGCGCGGGCGTCGATCTGTCCGCCCTGAAGCGCGCCGGCCCGCGCACGCTCACCTGGTCGCTGGTCCGCCTGCTCGGCCTCCCGGTCCTCGCCATCGGCTTCGGACTGGCCTTTGGCCTCTCCGGCATGGCCCTGACCATCGCCGTGATCTGCGCGGCCACGCCGACGGCCACCAGCTCCTACATCCTGGCCCGCGAACTGGGTGGGGACGCCCCGCTCGCGGCCAACCTGATCGCCGTCCAGACCGTTCTGGCCATGCTGACTTTGCCGCTGCTCTACCTGCTCGTCAGCGGCTGACACTTGCGAACGGCCGGAATCGCGCCTAAACCGCCACAAATCGAAAGGGCCTGCATGGCAATGGCGGGATACACTTACAGCTTCGATCACGAGCATTTGCTGGGAATCGAAGGTCTTCACCCCCTCGACATCACGCACATTCTGGACCTGGCCGACCGCTACGCGGACGCCACGCGTGCGGGAAAACGTGCCGATCCGGTGCTGACCGGGCGCACCGTGGTGAACCTCTTCTTTGAGAATTCCACCCGCACGATGAGCAGTTTCGAGATCGCGGCCAAGCGCCTCGGTGCCGATGTCATCAACATGCCGGTCGCCCAATCCAGCGTCAAAAAGGGCGAGACTCTGATCGACACGGCAATGACGCTGAACGCCATGAAACCGGACGTACTGGTCATCCGCCACTCGGCCTCCGGCGGCGCCAAGCTGCTCTCCCGCAAGGTCGACTGCGCCGTCATCAATGCTGGCGACGGCACCCACGAGCACCCGACACAGGGCCTGCTCGACACGCTCACCATTCGCCGCCACAAGGGCCGGATCGAAGGGCTGAAAGTCGTCATCTGCGGCGACATCGCCCACAGCCGCGTCGCGCGCTCCACCACGATGGCCCTCCACCTGCTCGGCGCCGAAGTCCACCTTTGCGGCCCACGCACCCTGCTGCCGCCCGGCACCGACACATGGGGTGCTGCCAGCGCCACCACCGATTTCGACACCGCCCTCAAGGGCGCCGACGTGGTGATGATGCTTCGCCTCCAGCTGGAACGCATGGACGGCGCCTTCCTGCCCAGCCGCCGCGAATATTTCCGCTATTTCGGCCTCACGGCAGACCGCCTCGCGCTCGCCCTCCCGGACGCCACGGTCATGCACCCGGGCCCGATGAATCGCGGTATCGAGATCGAGAGCGCCATCGCAGATGGCCCACAATCCGTCATCACCGAACAGGTGGAAATGGGGGTCGCCGTGCGCGAAGCCGTCCTCGACCTTCTAGCGGGGACACACCGATGAGCCTGTCTATCTTCAATGCCCGCCTGCTTGACCCGGCCACCGGCCTCGACGCGCCGGGCGCCATCTTCATCGACAAGGGCAAGATCAGGGACGTGGCCAAGGGCCAGTCCGGTCCGCATGCCGATGCGAAGGAAACGCTCGACGCGGGCGGTCTCTGCCTCGCACCCGGCCTGATCGATTTGCGCGTCAAGACCGGCGAGCCCGGCGACGAACAAAAAGAAACGCTCGCCACGGCCTCACGCGCCGCTGTCGCGGGCGGTGTCACCAGCTTTGTTGTCATGCCTGACACGCGCCCCACCGTGGATGATGTTGCGCTGGTCCGGTTCATCCGGGAACGCGCCCGCGAAACCGCCAAGGCCCGCATCTATCCGTCCGGCGCGCTGTCCGTTGGCCTGCACGGCGAGCTGATGGCCGAGATCGGCCTCATGGCCGATGCCGGGGCCATCATCTTCACCAATGGCGACATCCCAATCGCCAATGCCTCGATCATGAAACGTGCGATGGTCTATGCCGCCAGCCGCGGCGCTCCGGTCATGTCCCGGCCTGACGACCGCGCCTTGAGCGGATCAGGCGCGATGAACTCCGGTGCCCTCGCCGCCCGCATTGGGCTCTCCGGCATTCCCGTCGAAGCCGAATGGATCGGCGCCGCGCGTGACGTGATGCTCGCGGAAACGACCGGCTGTCGGCTTGTGCTCGACCAGGTCTCGACCGCCCGCACGCTGGAAATTGTCGCCGAGGCGCGGGCACGCGGCGCAAAGGTCCACGCCACGGTCGCCGCCCATACCCTGTTCTTCAACGAGCGCGACGTCGGCGACTATCTCACCTATTGCAAGGTCAACCCGCCCTTCCGCGACGAAGACACACGCCAGGGCCTGATCGCTGCCCTCAAACGGGGCGAGATCGACGCTGTCGTCTCGGCCCACGATCCCCAGCCGCCGGAAGAAAAGCGCCTGCCCTTCGGCGAAGCCGCCTTCGGCGCCGCCGGTCTGGAGACCACGCTCGCCGCTCTCATGAGCTTGGTCAACGACGCCGACCTGCCCTTGCTCGATGCACTCGCGCCCGTCACCTGCCGCCCGGCCGATCTGCTCGGCCTGCCCCAGGGCCGCCTGAAATCCGGCACCCCCGCCGACCTTATCCTGTTCGATCCCGGCAAGCCCTGGCTCTGCGAGCGCGAGCACCTGCGCTCGCGCTCGACCAACTCGCCGTTCGATGGGCGGCGCCTGCAGGGCCGCGTCATGCGCACGCTCGTCGGCGGCGAAACCGTGTTCGAATTCACGCCGTCGTCCTGACGCAAAGGCGCAGGGCCACACGTCCTGAATACAGGTGGCCCGGCCTATCGCACCCCATCAAGGCGACTGCGCGTTGACCCCGCCACTGCATGCTGCCACATGCGTTCTATGGGGAAGCTGCGCCACAGAATGAGTCGGGCGGTACTGGCGCTCGCATGTGCGCTTGCGACCAGCGCCAGCAGCTTGTCTGTTGCCGACATGGCCGCCTACGCGCCGCCGACGCCTCCAGTCAAGCGCTGCATGAACTTGAGCAGCGCCCTCGAGGCTGCCTATGAAGGTGAGTGGGGTTACGCCGTGCGACGCGAGGATATCGACCGCATCGCGGATGCCGGCTTCGACACGATCCGCCTTCCGGTGCGCTGGTCGGCGTCCGCCGGCAATTGGGGCCGCTACAAGCTCGACAACAAGATGCTCGCGCGCACTGACGAGATCATCGACTATGCGCTGGCGCGGGACCTGAAAGTCATCCTCAACGTCCACCATTATTACGAACTGAATGCCCGGCCCTCGCGGCATGAACGGCGGCTCGAAGCCATCTGGAAACAGCTCGCTGCGCATTACGAATCGTATCCGGACAAGCTGATCTTCGAGGTACTGAACGAGCCCAACACCATGATGACTCCCCAGCGGACCGACTCGCTGAACAAGCGTATCGTCCGCAAGATCCGCAAGACCCAGCCCGAACGTTGGATCATTCTGGCGACAGCGGAATGGGGGTCCCTCGACGGACTCCTGCAAAGCGAGCCGCCGTCCGACCCGCGCATCATCCTATCCTGGCATTATTACGAACCATTCGGCTTCACCCACCAGGGCGCGGAATTCTTCCGGCCCACGCCGCCTGTCGGCACAAGCTGGGGCGATACCGCCGACGTCGATCGCATTGCCAAGGACTTCCGCCAGGCAGCAGCCTTCCGGGACAAGCACAACCTGCCGCTTCTGCTTGGTGAATTCGGCGTGTTCGACGCCGCACCTGTCGAACAGCGCGCAAAATGGATCGGCAGCGTCCGGCATCTCGCCGAAGCAAACGGATTCGGCTGGTGTCACTGGGGCCTGTCCTCGAACTTCCGATCCTATGATGCCGACAAGGAAGCCTGGATCGAACCGGTACGGGCGGCCTTGCTGGACGATTGATCCTTAAGCCCTTGCCGCACGCGGGTGCTGTTCGTAGACCATACACTCTGAACGCAGCAAGGAGACGGCGGCATGCAAGCATCGATCGGGTATGGCGCGGCTGTCGTCTGCGGCTATCTCGCAGGCTCGGTTCCGTTTGGCCTGTTGATCACCCGGGCGGCGGGCCTTGCCGACATCCGGGCCATCGGCTCCAAAAGCATTGGCGCCACGAACGTGCTGCGCACTGGCCGCAAGGACCTTGCCCTTGCCACGCTCCTGCTCGACAGCCTCAAGGCGGGCCTCGTTGCGTTCGCTTTCACGCATCTCTTCGGTCGTGAGATCGGTTTTGTTGCGGGCGCCATGGCCTTTGTCGGGCATTGCTATCCTGTCTGGCTTGGCTTCAAGGGCGGCAAGGGTGTCGCCACCTATGCCGGCCTCCTGCCATTCACGACGCTGCCGGGCTTCTTCGTGGCTGCGCCCGTCTGGCTCATCGTCTTCGCCGTGAGCCGGATATCCTCACTGGCCGCACTGACGGCTGCCGTGCTGGTCCCCCCCGGTGCCTGGCTGCTCGGCGAGCGAAACACGGTCGTCCTCGTCGGCCTGACCCTTCTGTCCCTCTTCGTGTTCTTCACCCATCGCGCCAACCTCTCCCGCCTCCTCAAAGGCACCGAGCCACGCTTCGGTACGCCGAAGGCCAAACCGGAGGCATGAGTCTGGTGCCGGTCCTGCCCGACAATGAACGGCACGACTGGATCCGCCTCGCCCGCACGCAAAATGTCGGCTCTGTCACCTTCGCCCAGCTGCTGAAACGTTTCGGCGGCCCGGCGGCCGCCCTCGACACCCTTCCGGAAATCGCCCGCCGCGCGGGTCCGGAACGTCCAATCGTCACGCCCTCGGTCGAAGACATCGACGCGGGCGTCGGCGAAGCGGGCTTTGTCACCGTGTCCGGCCTCGCGCTCAGCATGGACGGCGAGGCCCATGCGGCCTCCCTGCGCCCCAGCACGAACGCCTCTACGCCGAGATCGCCGCCGAAGGCCTGATCGTCTCGTAAAGCCCCTTCGGCTACCGCGCCAAGGCCCAGGACTTTCCCCGAAGAAACCGCATCATCACGGGGCTTTCACGCGGAGTCGTGGTCGCCGAACGGTCAGGCTCGCTGATCTCGGCGCGCATGGCCGGGGTCTCCGCTCGACCCACGCGCGGCAGGCGCGAATGCCCTTATCTATCAGGGCGCTTCACTGGTCCGCCATGCGACGGACGTGTTGGAAATTCTCTCATCGCCAAGCAACGGGCACCTTCCGGCGCCCCCTGCCAGCTCCTACGATCCCGAATCGTCCGATGAGCCCTTGCCGGAGAGCCAGATCGCCCAGGTCCGCGAGGCCCTCTCGCCCCACCCCATGCCGATCGACGAAATTGCCCGCGCCAGCGGCCTTGGCGCGGCGCGTTGCGCAGCTATCCTTGCAGAACTGGAGCTTTCCGGCCAGGCGGTCACCCTGTCAGGCGGTCTCGCGGCCCTTGTGGCGTAACACCACCGAGCTGTGTCGCGAAAACACCGCCCGGCGCAGGAAAATGCCGCCACAAGCCGCCGATGGCTGGACGATCCGGGCCATCACCTCTAAGCCTCCAGTCAAATCAATGAACCCGGCGCAGGCACAGAGTGTCCGAACCATGCGCAGATGTGACTGAGGTAACCCCGACTTGGCGAACTGGCTCCTTTACGCCGCTGCATTGGGCCTGGTCACATCCGGGGCCTGTTCCGCCCATGCGCAGGACTCCGCGACTATTGCCCAGCCGTCATCCGAGGGCGAGGAGCACGTCGTCCTCGAGGCCGACTATATCTACGAAATCCGGGACGAAAACAGCATCGTTGCCGAAGGCAATGTCGAAGCGCTGTATGAGGGCCGCGTCCTCCGCGCCGACCGGATCATCTACAACAAGACAACCGATCGCGTGCGCGCCTCGGGAAATGTCGTCATCGTCGACACCGACGGCTCGCAACAGTTCGCCGACGAAATCGAGGTCAATTCGAACCTGGCTGACGGCTATGCTATCGGCTTCTCGGCCCGCCTGCCCGATGGCGCGACGGTCGTTGCCAATTCCGCGATCCGCCAGGCCGACGGCATCAACGCGCTCGAACAGGCGATCTACACCGCCTGTCCGGTCTGTGACGAGAACACAACGCCCACCTGGTCCCTGCGCGCGCGCCGCGCCGTGCTCGACCAGGAATCCCAGATGATCTCCTACCGCGACGCGGTGTTTGAAGTGGCCGGCATACCGGTTTTCTACTTCCCCTATCTCGCCCATCCCGATCCGACATCCGAGCGGCGATCGGGCTTCCTCGTGCCATCCGGCGGCTTATCGTCGAAGCTCGGGGCGTTCTACCAGCAGCCCTATTACTGGGCGCTCTCGGAATCGTCGGACGTCACGATTGCCCCGATGGTCAGCGCCAACGTCAATCCGCTGCTGGAGCTCGACATCCGCAAACGATTCTATTCCGGCGGCATCAAGATCAATACGAGCATCACCAACGAAGCCGATTTCGACAGTGACGGCGAGAAGTTCGGCGACAAGAAATGGCGCGGCCACATCTACGCAAAGGGTCTGTTCGGCATATCGCCGGAATGGCAGTGGGGCTTTGGCGTCGAGCGCCAGACCGACGATTTGTACGACCGCCGCTACGATCTCGACGGCCAGGGCGAACGCCGCGGCATCTACCAGAGCCAGCCGCGCCGCCTGCTGTCGCAGATCTTCGCGGTTGGCCAGGGCGACAGCTATTATGCCGATGTCGCCGTGCTGGATTTCCAGGGCCTGCGCGGCGAGGATGATGACGCAAGGCTGCCAACCGCTGCGCCCGTCTTCTTCGGCGAAAAATACTGGGACATGGGCGACTATGGTTTCGCCGCCGTGAACGTCTCGTCTGCCATGCTGACGCGCGATGTCGGCGCTGACAGCCAGCGCGTCAGCGTTGGCGGCGACTGGAGCAATCTCACCGTGCTGCCGGGCGGTTTCACGTTCAAGCCTTTCGCGGAAATCCGGGCTGATTATTATGCCCTCGACGAAGCCGTATCGGGCGAGCCGGACGTGTCGCGCGCCGTCGGCAATGCGGGCGTGAAAATCGCCTATCCCCTGATCCGTCCGGGCAAGATCGTCGACATCATGGTCGAGCCGACGATCATGGCCGCCTGGGGTTTTTCCAACGCCAACGATTCCGCGATCCCCAACGAGGACAGCGTCCTCTATGAATTCGACGAGAGTAGCCTGTTCGACGCCAATGGTTTCGGCAACTACGATCTCTATGAAGGCGACGGCAAGGCGTCAGCCGGCGTCACCGCCCGCGCCGTATTCAAGAACGGTCCCGAGTTCAGCACCACTCTCGGGCGCCGCTGGCGGTCTCGCGCGGACCCGAACTTCGATGTCGCCAGCAATCTCGACGGCACGTCATCTGACTGGGTCGCCGAGTCCACGGCCGATTTCGGCCCGGCCTTGCGTGTCGACACCCGTGCGCGCATGGACGATGACGGCTTCAAGCTGAACCGCATCGACGCCCGGCTGACGACCAACTACAAGCGCCTGCGCGCGGTTGGCCAATACTACAATATCAGCGAGCGCATCAGTCCGCTCGGCCGACCGGACGAAGGCATCTTCCTGCGCGGCGAGATGCGGGTCACAGACCGCTATTCGCTGGTTTATGGCCAGTTGCGCGATATCACCGCAAATCTCAATGCGAAGCGGGAATTCGGCATCGCCTATGAGGACGACTGCTCACGGTTCGAGATCATCTACCAGCGCTCGGAACTGATCGACCGCACACTTGGCCCCTCGGAAAGCATTCAGTTCCGCTTCTCGCTCAAATCCATCGGAGACTTCGGATCCAGCGAATTTGACTGATTCGGCCAGGCGCCCGCCTCGGGGCGGGGCCGCAAGCCACACTAATTTTCTGTAACGATTCAGGGATCACTGCCCTGATCCGTTGCACCCATCCACAGGACTTGTATGGTCCGCGACTGTTGCATGAATTGGGGCCCGGCTGGGTACTCAGTGGAGAAGATACATGATCCGTCAGTTACTTGTTGCTGTTTCCCTGTTCGCAATGTCCGCTACAGGCGTGGCC
Source organism: Alphaproteobacteria bacterium (assembly GCA_018830285.1). GTDB lineage: Bacteria > Pseudomonadota > Alphaproteobacteria > Caulobacterales > Hyphomonadaceae > Hyphomonas. The sequence goes on along the minus strand of JAHJSB010000056.1, from coordinate 10,290 downwards.
ATGGCCCAGGACGCGACGGACTCCAGCCGCCTGCCGCTTGAGGGCATCGCGGCTGTGGTCAATGACAAGCCGATCTCCTTTTCCGACGTACGCCAGCGCGCCCGCCTTCTCTTGCTCAGCGTCGGCGGCCAGCAGCCATCCGCCGAACAGATCCAGCAGATTACCGGCCAGGCGCTGGAACAGCTCATCGACGAGAGCCTCCAGCTCGAGAAAGCCTCCGAATTCGACATGGAAATCGATGCCCGCGAAATCGACGGCGCCGTCGAGGACATGGCGCGGCAGGGCGGCACTACCGGTGACCAGCTCAAGGCCCAGCTGCTGGAAGCGGGGATCAATCCTGCCAGTCTCGAAGAGCAGATGCGCGCCGAGATCGCATGGAACCGCGTGATGAGCGGTCTCTACGGGTCACGCATCCGGGTGTCCGACAATCAGGTCGACGATCAGATGGAGCGCATGCGCTCCGCGTCGAAGACAACGCAATATCGTGTGTCCGAAATCTTCCTCTACGCGCCCGATGATGAGACCCGCGCGCAGGCAATGACCGCCGCGTCGGCCGTGCTTGAACAGTTGAAGCAAGGCGCCGACTTCCGCGTCGCCGCTCAGCGCATCTCGTCGGCTCCAACCGCCGCAACCGGCGGCGACATGGGCTGGATTGCGTTGGACGACCTCGCGCCAGAACTGGCCGAGGCCGTGACATCCGCTGCAGAGCCCGGCCTGCTTGAGCCAATCGAAGTAGATGGCGGCGTTTATATCATCCTCGTCGCCAACAAACGCGAACCGAGCGAGGCCGTGACCAAGGTCAACCTCAAGCGTCTTTTCGTAACGGACGGATCGGAAGCCGATCTCCTGGCCGCCATGGACAAGATCAAGTCCTGCGACGACGTCCAGAGCATTGCGAATTCCGAGACCAATTTGCGCGCGGCTGACCTCGACGAAATCAATGTCGATGAACTGGGTCCCGAAGGCAGCGATCTGGTCAAGGCAACAGAGGTCGGTCAGCCAACCGCCATTTTTGCGGCGTCCGGCGGCCTCGCCGTGATGTATGTCTGTGATCGTCAGGACGGTGCCGAAGCGCTGCCCTCGCGCGACGATCTCAAAGGCAGCCTGAAGAACCGCGAACTCGGCATGATCTCGGAGCGCGAACTTCGCAACCTCCGCCGCGAAGCCACCATCATCTACCGATAGGGCTTGCACAGGCGGACTTTTGCAACCACACCTCCGCGCGTGAGCCAGAAACCTGTTCTGCCCCTTGCCCTGACCATGGGCGACCCTGCGGGGTGTGGCCCCGCCATCACGGCGGCGGCGTGGCGCCAGCTTCGCGCAGAACCCGGCCTCGCATTCTACGCCATCGGCGCGCCGGGCCTCTACATGTCCAGCGTCCCCGTCCGCGAAATCGCCTCGCCGGATGAAGCCTCCGCCGCCTTCGCCGATGCCCTGCCGGTCCTCGCCCTCACCGATGTGCCGGACATCCGTCCTGGCGCGCCCAATGCCGACGCCGCCCCCGCCATCATCCGCTCCATCGCGCTGGCCACGAGCCACGCGCTCGACGGCCTTGCCGGCGGCATCGTCACCAACCCGATCAACAAGGCCCTGCTGTATGGCGCCGGCTTCGCCTATCCCGGCCATACCGAATATGTCGCTCACCTCTGCGCCGAACCGCATGCCAAACCACCCCGTCCGGTCATGATGCTCGTCGGCGGCGGTCTGCGCGTGGCACTGGCCACCATCCACATGCCGCTGATGCAGGTCGGCAAGGCGCTGACCGTGTCCGGCCTTGTCGAACTCGGCCAGATCGTGGCGCAGGCCATGACGCGGGATTTCGGCATCCCTGCCCCGCGCCTCGCCTTTTCCGGCCTCAATCCGCATGCGGGTGAAGACGGCACGATTGGCCAGGAAGAGATCACCATCATCAATCCGGCGGCTCACGCGCTCCGGCTCGCAGGCATCAACATAAGCGATGCGCGCCCCGGCGACACCGTGTTCGCCGAAGCCCTGTCTGGCGCCTATGATGCTGTCATCGCCATGACACACGACCAGGGCCTGATCCCGGTCAAGACGCTGGACTTCTGGGGCGGTGTCAACGTTACGCTCGGCCTGCCCGTCGTCCGCACCAGCCCCGACCATGGCACGGCCTATGACGCCGCTGCTGCGGGCACCACGCGCCCTGACAGTCTCATCGCGGCCTTGCGCCTCGCCGCCGCCATGGCCACCGCCAGAAACCGATCCACATGACCGACACCCACCGTCCCGACCTCACCGACGCCCCCGCCCGCAAGGCGCTCGGCCAGCATTTCCTGTTCGACCCCAGCATCCTGCATCGCACCGCCCTCGCCGCCGGTCCGGTCAAGGGCCGTGTCGTCATCGAAGTCGGCCCCGGCCCCGGTGGCCTGACGCGGGCCCTGCTCGACGAGGGCGCTGGCAAGGTGATCGCGGTCGAAACCGATCCGCGCTTCGCCGACGCGCTCCTCCTCTGGCCCGAAGCCAGGGACGGCCGCCTTCTGGTCCTCCAGAAGGACGCCCGCAAGGTCAATTTCGAACAACTTGTCATCGAAGCTGGCGCGACCGAGCCCGCGATGATCATCGGCAACCTGCCCTATAATGTCGGTACGCCGCTCCTCGTCGGCTGGCTCAAGGCCGGCGACTGGCGCGGCGAGATGGCGCTCATGTTCCAGAAGGAAGTCGCCGAGCGCATCTGCGCCGCGCCGGGCACGGACCATTACGGACGCCTCGCGGTACTCGCCCAGTCCGCCACGCGCCCCCACATCGCCTTCACACTGCCGCCCGGCGCCTTCACGCCGCCGCCCAAGGTCGACAGCGCCGTCGCCGTGCTCGAGCCCCTGCCCGCCGACCAGCGCTTCGAACATATCGACCTCCTGGAACAGGTTACCGGCGCCGCCTTCGGCCAACGCCGCAAGATGATGCGCGCCGCCCTCAAACCCTTCGCCAAGAAACACGGCATGAAAGCCGCCGACTGGCTCGAAAGCGTCGGCATCGACCCGACGGCGCGAGCGGAAACACTGTCGCAGGACGATTTCCGGCGGCTGGCGGCGAGCCTGGCGAATTAGGGCGCCGCCCCCTGAAAGGGGGAGACTGGTGGGGGGGCAGATACCAATGATTCCGAAACGGGCTCAGGGTGAGCGCGTCTCTCCCGGTGCCGTGTTCCCGGCGAACGCCGGGACCTCAGGCAATTGAAGAAAGGAACAAAGACGAGCGAGATTTCGGCCTGCGCCGGGGATGCGGGAACAAGCAGAGCCTACTTCCCGTCAAACGGCTCGACGACGATATCGGTGACTTCCTCGAACGTGCCTGACCGGTCCAGTCCGCCACGCATGACATACCAGGCGATCACGACGAGGCCCGCCAGCGGCAGGAGCCACAGCAGCCAGACGGCCCTGGCCTTAGGACGCGGCGGTGAAGCGGCCGGCTCGGGCACTTGCCCATCCGTCTGCGGTTCATTGTCATTTGTCATGCGCGGGCCTTTTCAGAGAGGACAAGCAGAACGGCAGTAAGGAACGGGTCGCGTCAATTGCATCAGGCCTCTCCGAGGAGGCGCCTGACATGGTCGTCAAGGTCGAGCTGGCGCAGCCGTTTCAGGCGCTCGACCAGCAGGATCCGGCGCAGGCGCTGGTACGCCTCGTCGAGATTGTCGTTGATGATGGCATAATCGTAGCGGCGCCAGTGCATGATCTCGCGGCGGGCATCGACCATGCGGCGGGCCACATCTTCGGGCGTCGATCCCGGGCGCGCGGCGAGGCGGGCCTCCAGCTCTTCGATACTCGGCGGCAGGATGAAAACCGAGACGACATCGTTCGGCATCTGGTCGTGCAGTGCATCGGCGCCCTGCCAGTCGACGTCGAACAATATGTCCTCTCCGCTCTCCAGTTTCGCCACGGTGTCGGCGCGCGGTGTGCCGTAATACTTGTCGAACACATGCGCCCATTCGAGGAATTCGCGATTGAGGATCATGTTCTTGAAATCATGGACCGACTTGAAATGATAATGCTGGCCGTCGACCTCGTTCGGCCGCGGCGTCCGCGTCGTCGCCGAGACCGACAGGTTCACGTCGTCGAACTCGTCCAGCAACATGTGCGACAGCGTCGTCTTGCCTGCGCCCGAGGGGCTGGACAGGACGAGCATCAGCCCCCTGCGCTTTCCCATTTGCTCATTCGACATTCGCGGCCTGCTCCTTGAACTGGTCAATCACCCCTTTGAGGCCGAGTCCCGCATTCGTCAAATCAAGGCTGACCGATTTCGAGCAGAGCGTATTGGCTTCGCGGTTGAGTTCCTGCGCCAGGAAATCCAGTTTCCGGCCCACCGGAGAGCCGCCCGCGAGCAGGTCCCGCGCGCCGGCAAAGTGCGCCGCCAGCCGGTCGAGTTCCTCGCGCACATCGGCCTTGGCCGCGCTGAGCGCGATTTCCACGGCGGCCCGGTCGGCATCGACCCGGCCTTCGGTGTCGAGTTCATCAAGCTGTTTCTGCAACCGCGCTTTCAGCAGGCCGGGCTGGGTTTCGGCCAGTTTCGCCGCCGACGCGGCAAAGCCCTCCATCTCGCCGACAAGCCCGGTCATGATTCCCGTCAGGGAGGCGCCTTCGAGCCTGCGCGCCACGGCGAGTTCCTTCAGGGCCGTTTCGGCCGCGTCGGCCAGAAGGCTGGTCACGGCCTCGTCCTGCGCCAGTTCCCGCAGCGAGCTGCCGCCGGTCTCGACCACGCCCTTCAGCGTCATCAGCGTGGCGATCGCTTCGCCCGACAGGCCAACGCCATGGATGGCCTGCGCCGCATTGGTCAGCGCCGTCAGCAGGCCTTCGTTCACGGTGACCGTCTCGTCGCCCGTGCTCATGTCGATGCGCAGGGAAACCTGCAGCGAGCCACGATTGAACAGTTTTGACGCGGCGGCCTTCACAGACCGCTCCAGCGCGTCGAATCCCGGCGGCGTATTCACGCGCACATCGAGGCTGCGCCCGTTGACGCTCTTGGCCTCCCAGGCCCAGCTTCCCCATGTGGCTTCACCCGCGACACGGGCAAAGCCGGTCATGCCGGACAATTCACTCATTCCTCAGCCCTCTCCCGCGCAATCTCTTCGCGCTCATATTTCCGGTAGGCTGCCACATTGCGATTGTGCTCGGCCAGCGTCCTGGCGAAGAGATGCCCCCCTTTGCCGTCGGCTACAAAGAATATGTACTCTGTTTCGGGTGGGTTTAGCACGGCAGCAATTGCATCTCGCCCCGGATTGCAGATCGGCGTCTTCGGCAGGCCGTCGATCTGGTAGGTATTCCAGTCGGTCTTCCGGTCGATTTCCGAACGATACAGGGTCCGGCGCTTGCCAGCCTTGTTGTACAGCGGCTCGCCCTGCGAGATGCCGTAAATGATGGTCGGGTCGCTTTCCAGCCGCATGCCGCGCTTCAGGCGCGTCGTGAACAGGGCGGCAACCTCAGGCCGCTCTTCGGCATTGCCCGTTTCCTTCTCGACCACGGAGGCGAGGATCACCGCCTCATACGGATTAGCCAGGAGGAGTCCGTCCTGGCGCTTGGGCCACAGCTCCTTCAACAGGTCGTCCTGCGCCTTGGCCATCTGGGCGATCAGTTTCGCCCGCGTCATCCCGCGATGATAAAGATATGTGTCCGGCAGGAGGCTGCCTTCGGCAACCGGCAATTCCGGCATCGGGCCAACAAGCACGGGGTCGGATTCGATGAGCCTCAGCAGCTGCGCCGTGGTTCGGCCTTCGGGCAGTGTGATCTTGTGCATCACCGCCTTGCCTTCGATCAGGATGTCCAGGACTTCACCGAGGCTGGCCTGTGGCTCGATGGTGAACTCACCGGTTTTCAGTGCGGTCTCCGTGCCATCGATGCGGGCCTTGAGACGCATCAGCCAAGCCGACCGGATGACACCATCGTTCTCGAGGCGGGCCGCGACGCTCAACATGCCTTCGCCGGCTTCGACGACGACGAGTGTTTCAGCCGGTAATGGCCCGTCCTTGGCCACTTCATTGCCGAGCCAGATCCAGCCAGCGCCGGCGACGGCGCCCGCGAGGATCACAATCGCAACGACAAGCGACAACAGGCCTTTGATGAACTTCATGAAACGCCTCACACGAATCCCGGCAATGCCAGCTTACATGCCCGCCCCTGCCCGGCGATAGTGGCCTATTTCACTTCCCGGATCACGAGCGACGCATTGGTGCCGCCAAAGCCGAAACTGTTCGACATCGCAGCGCGCACGCGGCCCTTCTTGGCCTTGTGGGGAATGAGATCAATCGGCGTCTCGAAACTCGGATTGTCGAGGTTCAGCGTCGGCGGCATAATCTGGTCGCGAATGGCCAGCGCGCAGAACGCGGTCTCGATGGCACCGGCCGCGCCGAGGAGGTGGCCAACAGCCGACTTGGTCGACGACATGGACAGGTTCTTGGCGTGGTCGCCATAAGCCCGCTCGACCGCACCCGCTTCGCCTTCGTCGCCCTTCGGCGTCGATGTGCCGTGGGCGTTGATGTAATCAACCTCGGTCGGATCGATGGCCGCATGCTTCAATGCCATTTTCATGGCGCGGTAGCCGCCTTCAGCGCCTTCGGCCGGCGCGGTGATATGATAGGCGTCGCCCGTCAGGCCATAGCCAACGACTTCAGCATAGATATTCGCGCCGCGCGCCTTGGCGTGTTCGTATTCTTCCAGCACCAGCACAGCTGCGCCATCGCCCATGACAAATCCGTCGCGGTCCTTGTCATAGGGACGCGAGGCTTTCTCAGGCGTGTCATTGAATCCGGTCGACATGGCCTTCGCCGCGCAGAAGCCGGCAATGGCGATGCGACCGATCACAGCCTCGGAGCCGCCGGCCAGCATCACGTCGGCATCGCCGTACTTGATGAGGCGCGCCGAGTCGCCAATCGCGTGCGCACCCGTGGCACACGCCGTCACGACGGCATGGTTGGGGCCCTTGAAGCCGTGTTTGATCGAGACCTGCCCGGAAGCAAGGTTGATCAGGGCCGACGGGATGAAGAAGGGGCTCACCTTGCGCGGGCCATGCTCGTGCAGGGTGACAGCCGTCTTGTAGATGGATTCCAGTCCGCCAATGCCGGAGCCGATCATCACGCCTGTGCGCTCACGGCTTTCTTCGTCTTCCGGACGCCAATCGGCGTCCTCGACAGCTTCTTCTGCTGCCGCAATGGCGTAAAGAATGAATTCGTCGATCCGACGCAGCTCCTTGGGGGAGACAAACTTGTCCGGATCAAACGCATGGGGGTCGCCTGACCCACCGCCGCGTCCGTTGGTCCATGGCACCTGGAACGCGATCTTGCACGGCATGTCTTCCGGGTCGAAGACGTCGATGCGCCCCGCTCCCGATTTTCCAGCAATCAGGCGTTCCCAGGTTGCCTCGCGCCCGAAAGCGAGCGGAGAGACAATCCCGATACCCGTTATAACAACGCGGCGGTCAGACATGCAGTTACAGCCCCGTCTTAGACGTGAGCTTTGATGTGAGTCACCGCGTCACCGACGGACCGGATCGATTCCTGCACATCGTCTGGGATTTCGATATTGAACTCTTCTTCGAAGGCCATGACCAGCTCGACAAGGTCAAGCGAGTCAGCGCCGAGATCGTCAATGAAGCTCGCGCTTTCAACAACCTTGTCGGCATCCACGTCGAGATTATCGACTACGATTTTTTTAACACGCTCAAGAACGTCAGACATGAATACCTCTCTAGAATATGCCCGATAGCCGGTTCATTTCTGAACCATTGTGTTGCGCCTAGCACACACTTGGCGAAAGCGCCAAGCCCTAGCAGCAACGGTGACTGTAGCGAAATCAGATCATTGCCATACCACCATTCACATGCAGCGTTTGCCCCGTCACGTAAGAGGCCTCGCTGGATGCAAGGTATACTGCGGCTGCGGCGATGTCTCCACCCTGCCCCAACCGTCCCGCTGGAATACCGCCAAGCAGGGCCGTTTTCTGTGCCTCGGGAAGCCCGTCGGTCATGGGTGATTCGATGAAGCCGGGGGCAATCGTGTTGGCGGTGATGCCCCGGCTGGCGACTTCCTGGGCGATGGATTTGGTGAAACCGATCATCCCGGCCTTGGACGCGCAATAGTTCGTCTGACCCGGATTGCCCGTCACGCCCACGATGGATGTAATGCCGATAATGCGACCATAGCGGCGCTTCATCATGCCCCGAACGACACTCTTGGTGAGGCGGAAATAGCTGCCAAGATTGACCTGCAGCACGTCATTCCAGTCATCATCCTTCATCTGGATGAGCAGCTTGTCGCGCGTGATGCCTGCATTGGCGACCAGGATGTCAAGCGGACCGATAGCGGCCTCTGCGCGGCCCACAAGACCGTCTACGGCCTCGGCGTCGGACAAGTTGCAGGTGACAATGGCGCTCTCGCCCTTCAGCGCGCCTGCGACGTCCTCAAGCACGTTCTCGCGTGTGCCCGACAGCGCAACTTTTGCGCCTGCCTCTGACAGCGCCATGGCGATCGCACGGCCGATGCCACCCGATGCGCCGGTAACGAGGGCCGTCCGGCCGGTAAGATCAAACATGGGCTTCTCCCTTGATAAAGGCTGCGAAGGCTTCGAGATCCTCGGGTGTTCCGAGTGTGAAACCATTCAGTGATTTTTCGATACGGCGCTGCATGACGGTCAGCACCTTGCCGGCGCCCGCCTCGGCGGTCGAGGTGACGCCCTGACCGACCATATATTGCACGCTCTCGGTCCAGCGCACGCGGCCCGTCACCTGGTCGACCAGGTTCTGGCGGATCGTATCGGGATCGGACGTCGGCGCGGCTGAAATATTGGCCACGACCGGAACCACAGGCGTGTTGATCGTCACGCCGTACAGCGCCTCCGCCATGGCATCGGCGGCTGGCTGCATCAGCGAGCAATGGAAAGGCGCCGACACGTTCAGCGCCATCGCCTTCTTCACGCCATTGGCCTTCGCGTGCTCGCAGGCCGCATCAATCGCGGCTTTGGAGCCTGACAGCACGAGCTGCCCCGGTGCATTGTCATTGGCGATCTCGCAAACGCCACCGGTTGCCCGTCCCGCGACACAGGCCGCTTCGGCCTGCGCGACATCAGCGCCGAGCAGCGCCGCCATGGCGCCCTCGCCTGCCGCCACCGCGCCCTGCATGGCATTGCCGCGTATCCGCAGCAGGCGGGCTGTGTCGGCCAGGCTGATCGCCCCGGCAGACGCCAGCGCCGAATACTCGCCAAGGGAATGGCCTGCCACGAAGCGGCCATCGGCGGCCGACAGGCCGGACGCTGCCTCCAGCGCCCGCATGGCGGCCACGCTGTGGGCCATCAGCGCCGGCTGCGCATTCGCGGTCAGGGTCAGTTCTGCAATGTCGCCGTCCCACATCAGTTTCGACAGGTTCTGGCCGAGCGCTTCGTCGACTTCTGCGAACACGGCTTTGGCGGCGGGAAACGCATCCGCGAGGGCTTTGCCCATGCCGATTTCCTGGCTGCCTTGCCCCGGGAATATGAACGCCAGTCCTGTCATCGAGATTTCCTCCAGATTTTTGTCGTGCCTACTGGGGGTCGCCAATGTGTGCAAGCGCTTGAAATCTGCGTCAATATAGGCTTAAGACGCGCGTTCACACGCAGGGATGCGGTCCTCATTAGGCCGGAATGAGCCGGACGAAGAGGGGCCATCGCCAGTCAGTTTCCCGCTGCCTAGCGCCGCATGCCTCATTTTTGGGAATAAAAACATGGCACTATATGAGCACGTCGTGATCACACGACCTGACATTTCGCCGGCACAGGTCGATACATTTATCGAAGAACTGTCCGGCTTCCTCAAGGAAAAAGGCGCAACTGTCGGCCGCACCGAGTATTGGGGCCTGCGCAACCTTGCCTATCCGATCAAGAAACAACGCAAGGCGCATTATTCGCTCCTTAACATCGACGGGCCTGCCGAAGCGATCCACGAACTGGAACGCCGCCTGCGCATTTCCGACGACGTGATGCGTTACATGACGATCCGCGTCGAGTCGCACAGTGACGAGCCTTCGGCTGTCCTGTCGCGCAAAGAACGCCGTCGCGACTAGAAAGGACAGGACACATGGCTCAGAAACTGAACATCACGAACATTCCTGCCCGTCGCCCGTTCGGTCGCCGCCGCAAGGTGGACCCGTTTACCGGCGAACACGCCCAGGATATCGACTACAAGGACGTGAAACTGCTGCAGCGCTATATCTCTGAAAAAGGGAAAATCGTGCCCAGCCGCATCACGGCCGTCAACCTCAAGAACCAGCGCAAGCTTGCACAGGCGATCAAACGCGCCCGCATGCTGGCCCTGCTTCCG
>JAHJSB010000055.1 GCA_018830285.1 Alphaproteobacteria bacterium | reverse complement strand
TGCGATCCGGTCTTCAACGCTCACATATGAAAACAACTGATCTGTTATCCGATCCTCACCGCGCATCCATGCCTCCCTTGCATGCGAACAAGAGAATCATGCTTCGCAGGCTAAAACGAGGACTTTTTCAGCAGCCTGCTAAAGAAGGCAAACTCTTTGTGTTTATCAATGTTAAAAACGTCGGGCACTCTCCCGCTATTGTCACAAAAATGGATATTGGGCTCCAGTCCGTCCTTATAAACAACCAAAGTACAGAACGGATTGCGCGAGATCAGTATGCGGTTAACCGCGTGATACCAGCCGAAGGAAGCGAGGTGTTTTCCGCCGATTGGACTCTGGATGGGTTTGATCTTTCTGGCCGCATTAGCCCGGCGCATTTGATAAGCGTGGCGGGAGTTGTCACGTACACGACTGTGTTCGGCGCTTATGACAAAACCCACTTCTTTGCTAGTAATATCAACCCTCCCGAATACTTCAGTACCCACGAGGAAAATGTCCTCACCGGAAGCCTTCAGGTTTATGCTCGACCAGACGAGGAATAGAAGCAACGCCAACACCCCCCTAATCATCCCCGCCCCCTAGGGCAGCGCGGCTGCGTCTCGATTTTGGTGCGTCTGCTACATAAGTCCGCAGAACAGGACCATGACATAGGCATAGAGGCGCGCGTGGAGCGGGTTCATGCCGCCTAGTATATTCCGGCGGCGGAGGTGTGGGACAAGATTTCCGGAAGCCGCGTGACGGCGGTTGTTTTCGGGCCGCCAGGGCGCGGAGAGGCGAGCGAGACTAGATGGCCCCCGGCGTGAACTGGGCAAACACGTAGGCACCATAGGCCAGGAGCATGGCCGTCGCAGGTATCCGGCCGATTTTCCGGGCAAACACCAGCGCGGCCCCGAACAGGATTGCGATGGCCAGCATCACGGGAATGTCGAAGCGCAGGAACTGGTCGGCGACCGGAATCGGCGCAATCAGGCTGGCGACCCCCAGAATGCCCAGAATGTTGAATATGTTGGACCCGACAATGTTTCCGAGCGCGACATCGGTCTTGCCGCGAAAGGCTGCCAGGACGGATGTTGCGAGTTCCGGCAGGCTGGTTCCAACGGCAACAATCGTCAGGCCGATTACGGCCTCGGATATTCCGGACTGGCGGGCAATGGCGGTGGCACCGTCGACTAGCCATCCGGCACCCAGGAACAGGACCACGAAACCGCCGAGCAGGCTTGCGATCGCGACCGGAAAGCTTGCCGGTGGCCGGGCCGTCCCTGCCTCCGCCTCCACGCTGGCGCCTGGCGTGGCACGTTCCTGGCGAAGGGCGAACACGAGATATGCGGCGAGGGCAGCGACAAGCGCGCCGCCTGCCAGACGGGATACAAGGCCAAACGCGGCCAACGCGAGCAGCGCCACGGACGCCGCGATCATGACAAGTGCGTCCCGCCTGACCGAGCGGCTCCAGCTTTCGGGCGGTCGCACGAAAGCCGCCAGGGCCACGATCAGGATGACATTGGCGATGTTCGACCCGACGACATTGCCTATGGCAATCCCGGGCTGCCCGCCCATGGCCGCTTTCACGGAGACGAGCAGCTCGGGCATGGAGGTGCCGAAACCGACAATGGTCAGGCCGATCAGCAATTCCGAGATACCGATATTCCGGGAGATCGTTACGGCACCGCGCAACAGAAGCTCGCCACCGAAAAACAGCCCGCACAGGCCTGCCGCGATCAGTAGTATCTCAAAACCCATGTTCGACCCCAATCTGGACGGCCTTCATGTCGTTCCAGATCGTGTCCGAATTGTGATGCTGGACTCCGCACACTGAGAGAATATCTTTGCCGATCGGCCTTGTAATCGCCGATCAGGATACATGCCCGCGCCCGGGCGCATGGCTTGCACCGGGGCGCATGAAGACCCAGCCTGCGGCGGCTTGCCTCGCGGTGATGGCTTGCGCCGGACGGGCAATCGGGCTGGAGTAAGGGATGGATCAACCGCCCGAACCCGCTCCGATAGCTGAGCCCACTCCGCCGAAACACTTGTCCACTCCAGACCTTTACGTCCTGTCGGCCGCAACCGCCGTGGTGACGGCGAATGCCTATTATATCCACCCGATCATCGCGGTCGTGGCCGACGATTTCGGCATCAGCCATGCGATGATCGGCATGGTACCGGCGTTCAACCAGATCGCGCTGGCGCTGGGCATATTGCTGCTGCTGCCGCTGGGCGACTGGGTGAGCAACCGGCGGCTGACATCAATCTTTGTCGCGGCGCAGTTCGTGTCGGTGGCGGTGATGGCGTTCGCGCGGGAATACTGGCTGTTCGTGGCGGGCTCGACCGTGCTCGGCTTCTTCACCATCGCGCCCTATCTGTTGCCGACCTATGTGTCGAAACGCGTGGCGCCGGGCGACCTAGGCAAGGCGACGGCGATCATCACGACGGGCATCATTGCCGGCATATTGCTGGCGCGGGCGGGCGCGGGCGTGATGGGGCAGTATCTGGGCTGGCGCAGCGTGTATTTCGTGGCCGCGGCGCTGATGCTGGCGGTGAGCGTGGCGCTGCCCCTGATCATGGAGAAGCGCGATTCCCGCACCGTCGCCGCACCGGGCCAGAGCTATGCCGGGCTGCTCCTGTCGATCGGGCCGATCATTCGCCAGAATCCCGAAATCCTGCTGTCAGGCACGATCCAGGCGCTGGGCTTCGGCATTTTCCTGTCGATCTGGATGGGCCTGGGCCTGCACCTGACCAGCCCGGAGATGGGCTATGGCGTCGACGTGGTCGGCTACCTGGCCCTGTTTGCGATCTTCAACCTGTTCACCACGCCGCGTCTTGGTGCATGGGCCGACAGGGTGGGCCCGCGCCGGGCGCGGCTGGTCGTGGCCTCGACGCAATTGTTCGGCGTGTCGCTATTGTTCTTCTTCGGGGGCAGCCTGTGGCTCTTGATGATCCCGATCGTGATCATGAATGTCGGCGGGCCGCTGATCGATATCTGCAACCGCATGACCTTCCTGAACAAGGCGCCGGAGATCCGCACGCGCCTGATGACGGTCTACATCGTGATGATGTTCATCGGCGGCGGCGCGGCGAGCTGGGCCGGGACGGCGGCCTATGACCGGGCCGGATGGCACGGCAATGCGATCCTGGCGCTTTGCATGTCCGTCTGCCTGTGGGTGCTGAGCTTCCTGAGCGTGCGGGGGACGAAGAAGGACGCAAGGGCATGACGCCGCTGGCAGACCGGTTGCTGGGACTTGCCTCCCGGACGGTCGACGCGGGCGCGCAGATCATCTTCATTGCCGGGCCGCAGGGCGTCGGCAAGTCGACCGCCATGGCCACGCTGACAGAGGCGATTGCGGGATCGGTCGCGCTGGCGCTGGATGACTTCTACCTGACCAGGGCCGAACGGGACGCGCTTGCCCGCGACGTGCATCCCCTGTTCGCCACACGCGGGCCGCCGGGCACGCATGATGTGGCGCTGTTGATGGAGACGCTGACGCGCCTGATGGCGGCCGGGCCGGACAAGCCCATGCGTGTGCCGGTATTTGACAAGGGGGCTGACGACAGGCGCCCACCGGTCGAGTGGACCGTGGTGCGGGGCGCGCCGCGCGTGATCTTCCTCGAAGGCTGGTTATTGGGCGTGGCGGCAGACCCGACAACGACGGCGGCCCCGCCGCTCAATGCGGTGGAGGCGAGCGATGCCGACGGCACGTGGCGGACTTACCAGGAGGCGCAACTGGCCGGGCCGTATGCGCGCCTGTGGGACATGGCCGACGCGTTTATCTATCTCGATGCGCCGGGCTTTGCGGCGGTGCATGACTGGCGGATCGAACAGGAAGAGACGACTCTGGGCCTCGCGCCCGGCACGTTGGACGCGGCGCGGCGCGACTGGGTCGCCGGTTTCATCCAGCACTACCAGCGCCTGACCGAGCGCCTGCTGGCCGGGCACAGGCAACCGGGCGAAGCGATTGCGGTGGATCGTTTCCGGCAACCGGTGTGAGCGCGGGTGCCTAGACCCGCGCCTTGACGGCTTCTGCAACCGCTTCGGCGGTGATGCCGAAATGCTTGTAGAGTTCCTTGTACGGCGCGCTGGCGCCGAAGCTGTCCATGCCGACAAAGCCGCCATCATGGCCGATCCAGCGGTCCCAGCCGAAGCGGACGCCAGCTTCGACCGCGACGCGCGGCACGTCGCCGCCGAGGGTGGCCTGCTGGTATTTCGCGTCCTGCGCTTCGAACAGTTCCATGCAGGGCATCGAGACGACACGGACCTTCACGCCGTCTTTCGCCAGCTGGTCCTGCGCGGCAAGCGCGATTTCGACTTCCGAACCGGTGGCGATGATGACCGCCTGCGCCTTGCCCTTGCAGTCCGACAGGACATAGCCGCCCCTGGCCGAGAGGTTTTCGTCCGTGTGCACGGTGCGGGCGGGCTTAAGGCCCTGGCGGGTGAGGGCCATCGTGGCGGGGCCTGTCGCATTCTCGAGCGCGAGTTCCCAGCACTCAGCCGTCTCGACGCCGTCAGCCGGGCGGAAGACATGCATGTTAGGCATGGCGCGAAGGCTGGCGACCTGTTCGACCGGCTGGTGCGTGGGGCCGTCTTCGCCGAGGCCGATGGAATCATGGGTCATGACATGGATGACGCGCGTGCCCATCAGGGCGCCGAGGCGAATCGCAGCCCGGCTGTAATCGGCGAACACGAGGAAGGTGCCGGAATAAGGAATGATGCCGCCATGCAACGACATGCCGTTCATCGCTGCGGCCATGGCATGCTCGCGTACGCCGTAATGGATGTAGCGCCCGCCCCATGTGTCAGGCGTGAGCGCGGTGGTGTGCGAGGTCTGGGTATTGTTCGAGCCGGTGAGATCGGCCGAGCCGCCGATCATTTCAGGCACAAGGCCGGTGATGACTTCCAGCGCAGCGCCGCTCCACTGGCGGGTCGCCTTGGTCTCGCCGCCTTCGGCAACGGCCTTCTTGTGCTTGATCAGCGCCTTACCGAGATTTTTCGGCAGGCGGC
The DNA here is from genome assembly GCA_018830285.1 of Alphaproteobacteria bacterium. Taxonomy (GTDB): domain Bacteria; phylum Pseudomonadota; class Alphaproteobacteria; order Caulobacterales; family Hyphomonadaceae; genus Hyphomonas. The sequence goes on along the minus strand of JAHJSB010000055.1, from coordinate 299,214 downwards.
CGGCGATGGCGACGTTGAACTCAGCCTTTTTCGGAGAGGCGGTGAGGCGTTTCTTCCAGGCGTCGCGTTCCGGCTTGCCGCGCGCGCCGGCTTTTGCCCAGGCGGTTTCAATGGCGGCTGGCACCTCAAACGGGGCGTGGGGCCAGTCGATATTCTTGCGGATGCCGGCAATCTCGTCGGGGCCATAGGGGCCACCATGCGCCTTGCCGGTGCCGGCAAGCTTGGGCGCGCCGAAGCCGATAATGGTTTTGATGGCGAGGAAGACCGGCTTTTTCTGGGTCTGGGCCCATTTCAGCGCGGCGGTGACGTCTTTCTCGTCATGGCCGTCAACCTTGCGGGTGACCCAGCCGGAGGCCTCGAAACGGGCGCACTGGTCGGTATTGTCCGACAGGCCGATGCTGCCATCGATGGTAACGTGGTTGTCGTCGAACAGGACGATCAGGCGGTTCAGCTTGAGGTGGCCGGCGAGCGTGATAGCTTCCTGGCTGATGCCTTCCATGAGGCAGCCGTCGCCTGCGATGACATAGGTCTTGTGGTCGACAAGGTCGTCGCCGAAGCGGGCATTGAGGTGGCGTTCGGCAATGGCCATGCCAACAGCGGTGGCGATGCCCTGGCCGAGCGGGCCGGTCGTGGTTTCGACGCCGACTGTGTGGAAATTCTCCGGGTGGCCCGGCGTGGAAGCGCCCATCTGGCGGAAATTGCGGATGTCGTCGCGGCTGACGGATTTGTAACCGGTGAGATGGAGCAGCGAATAGACCAGCATCGAGCCGTGCCCGGCTGACAGGACGAAACGGTCGCGGTCTGCCCATGTCGGATCAGTGGGGTCATATTTCAGGAATTTGCGGAACAGGACCGTGGCCGCATCGGCCATGCCAAGCGGCAATCCGACATGGCCAGACTTGGCCGCCTCCACTGCATCCATCGACAGGGCGCGGATGGCATTCGCCATATCCCGGTTTGTCACAGCCATTCTGCTATCTCCAAAAAACTTCAATCGTCGTAGGCCAGACTCCCGCGACAACGTCAAGCCGCTTGGCGGATGGCTGCAATACCGTTAGTTCATTGATGATATGACCGACCTTGATCCATCTGCCCGCCGTCTTGATGCGGCCCTGACGCGCCTCGAGGGCGCGCTCGACTCGCTCATGTCGCGAACTGGCGACCCGGCGGTGATGCGCGCGGAACTGGCTGCACTGGCTGAAGACCGCGCCCGCATGGCCGAAGAGCTGGATGGCTCACTCGCCCGCGAGGAGGAATTGCAAGCGCTGGCCGACGAGGCGAGCGAGGCCCTTGGCGCCGCCATCGAAGAGGTCCGCGCGGCCCTCGGCAAGGATGGCGGATACGTACAGGAAGAGCCGGAATAGATGGCGAAAGCGGACATTACCTTGCGCGGCCGGGCCTATTCCGTCGCCTGCGCGCCCGGGCAGGAGACCCGGATCCAGAAACTGTCGGAGCAGCTGAACGCACGGGTGGACCAGATTGCCGGCGCGGTCGGCGATATTGGCGAGGAACGCCTGCTGCTGATCGCAGCGCTGGCACTGCTAGACGAGCTGGATGCGGCGCGAAAGGCCGTTCCCGGCGTCGCCGAGACGGAGAAAAAAGTGGCCGACGTGTTGTCGAAAGCCGCCGCGCGCATCGAAGCCCTCGCGGCGCGGATCGAGGACGGACACTGATACGGGGCAGTGCGGCGCGACCCTTTGCGCATGGCCGTTCGGGGCTTCCGGGTCCATATAGACCGCTGACACAGCCGGAAAGGCGCCACATATGCAACTCTTCCTGTCCATCGCCTTCTATATCGGTATCGCGGCCCTCGTGATCGTGCTCGGCCTCGGCATCGCCAACCTTGTCCGGACGGACGAGAATCAGGCGAGCCGCTCGAACAAGCTGATGCGGTTGCGCATTTTCGTGCAGGCCATCGTGATCGCGATCCTCGTTGCGCTCGGCGCGCTGGCCGGGGCGTTCAAGATCGGATTCTAGGAGGCCTGTCATGGTCAAGCTCGACAAGATCTATACAAAGACCGGCGACAAGGGCAAAACCCGCCTGTCGACCGGCGAACCGCTGGACAAGTGGCATCCGCGCGTCGCCGCCTATGGCACGGTGGACGAGGTGAACGCGGCGCTGGGCGTGGCCGCACTGCATGCCGAGGGCGACATGCTTGCCGCGCTGCGCCGGGTGCAGAACGACCTGTTCGACCTTGGCGCGGATCTCGCGACGCCGGACCGGGGCGACAAGCTGGAATGGACGCCGCTGCGCATTGTCAAGCCGCAGGTCAAACGCCTCGAGACCGAGATCGACGCGATGAATGTGAACATCGCGCCGCTGGACAGTTTCATCCTGCCGGGCGGCAGCCCGCTCGCCGCGCAGCTGCATGTTGCCCGCACCCTCTGCCGCCGGGCCGAGCGCCAGATTGCCGAACTGTCTGGCATGGAAGACGAGGTAGTGAGCCCCGAGGCGCTGGCCTATGCTAACCGCCTGTCGGACTGGCTGTTCGTGACCGGCCGCGTGGCGAACAATAATGGCGTGGATGACATCAAATGGGTGCCGGGGGCGAACCGGTAGCGGAGCGCAAGTCCTGAACTGAGGGCCTCATCCTTCGACGTCGCCCAGGATGAGAGCCGCAACGGAGCATCGTGCCCTACACCGCCCTACTTCCGCATCGCGTCGCGTGTATCCGCCATCAAAGCGAAGAGGCCAAGGACGGGGGTGAAGACTCCGTCGCCGCGATACTCCCGGTAGAGCGAATCGACATTGACGGCGATGCGTTCGGCGTCGCCCCAATTGGCATAGTCGCCGAGCGCGATATCGAGGGCGGCTTCGCGCACTTCCATCCCGGCATCGAACCGCTTGCGGGCCTCGGCATCGATATAGTTCAAATAGTCCGCAACGCGGCGCACGCCCACCTTGTCCGTGATCGGACCATGACCCGGCACGAGAACGTCGATATCCATGTCGCAGATCCTGTCACAGGCCCGGATCCAGTTGGCGACGGGGCCGGCCCACATCAGCGGCGTGCCGTCAATGAACAGGATGTCACCTGTGAACACGGCGCGGTCTGACGGGACATGCACGAGCACGTCGCCTGCCGTGTGCGCCGGGCCGACCTCGATCAGCTCCACCGCCTTGTCGCCGACCTTGAGGTCGAGCTGGCCGGAGAAGGTGCGCGTGGGGGCGCGTTCCGTGACGCCGGCAAAATCGAACATGCCGAAAATCTCGGAAAAATAGGCCCCGGCTGCACCCATCTCCGGCGCCATTTTCAGCAATTGGGCGAGCAAAGCCGGACTGACCTCTTCCATTTCGCGCGCGCTGGCTTCGGACGCGATAATCTCGGCATGCTGGCAGCAGCCATTGCCGTGGGTGTGGTCGCCATTGGCATGCGTGTTGACGATGATGCCGATATCGTCCGGCGCAAGGCCGGTAGCGTCGCCCATCGCCTTCAGCATGTCAGCGGTGAGCTTCATGTCGAACAATGTGTCGACCAGCAAAGACTGGTCGCCGTCCACGATCAGGCCGGCATTGGACCAGCCCCAGCCGCCATCCGGCTGGAGCCAGGCATAGAGGCCATTGCCGATGTCCTTCAGGCCGTGTGAATAGTTCCAACGCTGTGCCATCACGGATCCTCCTGATTTTTCCCGTATCAAGGCAGGCTTGACGCCTGCGCGCAAGATCAGAAGCGTTCGAGCAGGCGGCGCAGGTATTCGCGCTCTTCCTCGTCTTCGGCGTCATTGTAGCGGCGGCGCAGCTCGTCGAGAATGTCCTTGGCGCGCTGGCGTTCACCGGCGTCGGGGATGTTGACGTTCTCACCATTGCTGCCGCCGCCCGAGGCATTGCGGCCGAACGGATCGGTTGCATTGCCGGGGTCGCCTTCGCCTGAGCGGGCGGCGCGGACGTCGTCGAGCGCCTTGGCAAGACTGCCGGACTGTTCCGACAGGAGCTGGGTGGCGAGTTCCTGGTTGCGGGCGGCGCGGCGTTCATTGCCCTGTGCCAGCGCATCCTCGGCGCGGCGCTGGGCCCGGCGGATGTCTTCCAGCGCATCCGGATCGATCCGGCCTTCGAGCGCGTTCTCGCCGGACTCGCCGCCCTGGCCGAGGCCCTTCTCGCGGGCCAGTTTCTCGACCAGTTCGCCGAGGCGGGCCTGGCGTTCGGCAAGCGTCTGTTCGGAGGGGCTCTGGCCGGGGCCCGAGCCCGTTTCGCCATTTTCAGCGGAATCAGTTTCGCCCGAACCCGTGCCCGGTGTCTCGCCTGCCTGCGAACCATTGCCGGCCTGCTGGTTGCCGGTCGGGTCTTGGCCGCCGGGCTGCTGGCCCGGCTGTGTGCCTGCCTGCTCTCCGGGCTCGGTGCCCTCACCCGGTTGCTCGCCGGGGCGTTCGCCGCGTTCCTGGGCCAGCGTATCGTCGTTCAGCTGGCGCTGTTCTCGCAGGATATCCGACAGGCGTTTCATCGCATCGGTGAGTTCCTGCTCTTCCGGCGGCACGTCGTCCTCGTTCTCGGCTTTCTCTCCCGGCATGCCAGGCATGCCCTTGCCGGCCCCGCCGCCCTTCTGGAATTCGAGGTTCTGCAGCATGTTGGTAATGTCGGAGAGCAGCTGGCGGGCCTGGTCGCTGGCGCCGGTTTCGGTCAGGTCCTGAAGGGCTTGCAGCATGTCCTCGAAATCCTGCCCGCCGAGATTCGGGCCGCCCGCGGCGGCCTGCCCGTCTTCGTTCAATGGCGGCGCCTCGCCGCCATTGGCCATGGCCTCGGCCATCTTGGCGGCGAGGTAGTTATTCGCCGCATCACGGAAGGCTGCCATGCGGCGCTTGATCTCGTCTTCCGACGCGCCGTCGCGCAGGGCCTGTTCGAGCGAGCGGCGGGCGGCTTCGAGGCGACGCAGGGCATCGGCGGAACTGCCATATTCCGATTTCAGCGCGAGCGCCCAGAGCAGCGGGTCGACGGCATCGGCCTCCGCCTTGGTGCTGGCGGCCGACAGGACACCCTGCGCCGTACGGAAGGTCAGGAAGGCGGCGATATTGGGTAGGTATTGCTCGCCCTTCATGGTGACCGCATCCAGCATCAGGGCTGCCTTCTGGACACCTGGCGGGGCGGCAGCGAGGCGGTTGGCGGCATTGGTATTGAGGGCGTCCTGCTGCAGGGCCTGTTCGTTCTTTGCCAGCGCGGCATAGGCACGGGGCTCGCGCAGGACGGTGACGCGCACTTCCTGCGCCACGCGGGCGATGGGTTCGAGGAAGAGCTTTTCCGGCAGGATGAAGGGGACGGTCTCGCTCGTGCTCTCCTGCCCGGCCCCATCTGTGGCGATCAGGCGGACATTGACCGGCAGGCCCGCCCAGCGGTGGCGGGTCAGGTCGAGCTGGACCGTATCGGCACCTTCGGTCGGCGCGACACCGGGCAGCGGCACGGGAACGCGATCCTCGGCGTCAGGCGCGGCGGGGTCAGGCTCGCGCAAGGTGATGGCGAGTTCGAGTTTCGTGACGCCATAATCGTCGGTGGCGCCCCAGGTGAACTCGATCCGGTCCTGTGTCCCGATCGACGGGATCGCGACGAATTTGACAGTCGGCGGATCATCCGGCGAGGTGAGCAGTTTCCAGGCGGCACGTTCGCCCCACCAGCGCACGGACAAACGCGTGTCTTCCATCACTTTCGCCTTGGCCTCGTAAGCGCCGTCCGGCGTGGCGAGAAAGGCCTGCCGGCGGGTCTTGTGGCCCTTCATGACGAGGCGCGGGGCAGAATGGGCCTGCGTGCGCAGAGTGACTTCGGACCCCTGGGGCACGCGCACGCTGTCGAGGCCGGGCTTCAGGAAGATAGGCGCGCGGCCGGTATGCTCGGGCGGCGTGATCCAGGCCTCGACCACCATGTCGTCGGCGCCCATCAACGCGCCATAGTCCGGCGAGATGGCCCGCGACACGCGGCCGGGCGCGTCGCTCCAGGCGATGATAGCGATGGCGGCGAGCGCGGCGGGCAGGATGACGCGGAGGAGATAGGGGTCGAGCGCCTTCCAGGCTGCCCGCAGCGAGGGCGGACGCAGGTTGGACAACTCGGCCAGGAGCCGGGCGCGATGGTGACGCCAGAGGCTCTGGGCGCCGCGCGACGGGTCGGCCGGACGGTCGGTGAGCGAGGTCAGCGGGCGCAGGTCCGACTGGCGGTCAAGCGCGTCGCGCGCAACGATGCGGGAAACCGGCTGGAAGCGCCGGAGCCCCCGGATGAGCAGGAGCGCGCCGCCGAGTAAGAAGACCAGCGTCATGACGGCGCCGATGGCCGGCTGGAGCCGGTCGAACACACCCGCCAGCGCCATGGCGAAGAACAGGCTGACAAAGACGAATAGCGGCCAGAACGCGCGGCCAAGCGCAAACAGCGTCAGTTTCCGCCATGTCGCGGAAACCTTGGCGTTGATCGCCTTCATGCCGTCCGGGTCAGCCAATCGGGTACCTGCTCCAACTCAACCATTTCATCGAAGGTCGGACGCCTCCGCACGATGTCGAACTTGTCGCCGTGCACCAGAACTTCCGGCACAAGCGGCCTTGCATTGTAAGCCGAAGACAGCACCGCGCCATAGGCCCCGGCTGACATGAAGGCGAGCCGGTCACCCGGGGCGACCGTCGGCAATCGCCGCCCGACAGCGAACTTGTCGGTCGACTCGCAGATCGGGCCGACCACGTCATAGGTGGCCTGAGCGGCGCCCGGGGCCGGTTCGGCCAGCGGCAGGATGTCATGGTGGGCGTCATAGAGCGCCGGGCGCATCAGGTCGTTCATGCCGGCATCGAGGATCAGGAAGGTCCGGTCGGGCGCCGGCTTTTCGTACAGCGCCGTGGTCAGCATGACACCGGCATTGCCGGCGATGACGCGGCCGGGCTCGAGGATGACCTGGACGCCAAGGCCGTCCATGACTTCGGCGATCATGCGGGCATAGGCCGAAGGCGGGGCAGGCGCGTCACCCTCCTTGTAAGGGATGCCGAGGCCGCCGCCGACATCGATACGGCTGATCGTGTGGCCGGAGGCGCGCAGGCGCTGGGCGAGGCCGACAATCTTTTCGAAGGCGGCGCGCATCGGCACGAGATCACCGATCTGGCTGCCAATGTGCACGTCGACGCCAACCACGGCGATGCCGGTCAGGGTCGCGGCCTCGGCGTAAAGGGCTTCCGCTTCGCTCCACGGGATGCCGAACTTGTCGCCCTTCTTGCCGGTCGAGATATTCGGGTGGCCGCCGGCGGCGACGTCCGGGTTCACGCGCAGGGCAATCGGCGCGGTCTTGCCGAGCGCGCTGGCAACGGCAGAGAGGAGGCGAAGTTCGCCGGCGCTTTCGACATTGAACTGGTGGATGCCGTGGGCAAGCGCGAGGTCCATTTCGGGCGCCGTCTTGCCGACACCGGAAAACACGATCCGGCTGGCGGGAATGCCCGCCTTTAGGGCGCGCTGCATTTCGCCGCCGCTGACCACGTCGGCGCCGCAGCCTTGTTGCGCCAGCGTCGACAGGACAGCGAGGTTGCCATTGGCCTTGACTGAATAGGCGATCAGGCAGTCCTGGCCCTCGAATGCCTTGGCGATGACCTGGGCATGGTGGGTGAACGTGGCCGAGGAATAGACGTAGCAGGGCGTGCCGACGGCATCAGCCACGGCGTTCAGGTCAACGCCTTCACAATGGAGGCTTCCGCCCTGATAGGTAAAATGATGCATGAAGGTTCGTACTATTCCACTTCGCCGAGTCCGCCGTCATCGACGGGAACGGTGGGCAGGGTATCCGGCACGATGCCGCCCCATTGATTGATACGCTCGCCATCCGGGTTCTCCGGCACGACCGGAACCGCAAGCGGCATGAGCGGCGAGGCGGCCGCGGTAACCCTGTACGGAGCTGACTGGCAGGCGGCAAGCAGGAGCGCGCCTGCAAGGCAACCTGCCGCGATCCGGCAAGAACGCGAGAACGGCCCCTGCATGATCAGTTTCCGTCGGTGCCGCCGAGCAATTCGTCATCGGCGTCCTGGGTTCCACTCGATTCGCGCTCAGGCAGCGGCGGCAGGTCGGATTCGGCTTCGCCCGGCAACTCAACCGGATCCATAGCCTCGTCCGGATGGCCCCACAGGGGCGCTGGACGCTTCAGGTCGCCGGTCAGGCCACAGGCCGAAAGGGTGCCCGCGGCAAGCAGTGCCGCAACGAGCAAAAGGGGACGTTTCATCGTGTTACTCCAGTCGCAGTCTCTGTTTCCACTGTGCCACCTGTTCGGCGACGCGAACAGGGCTTGTGGCCCCATAAGATGTCCGGGATGAGGCAGACGCCTCAACCGTCAGCACATCAAACACCGCCTGGGTGATATCCTTGTGGACACCCTGCATGTCGGCCAGTGACAATTCGGCAAGGTCACAGGCCTTCTCTTCGGCCCTGGCGACGAGCGTGCCGGTAATATGGTGTGCCTCGCGGAACGGCAGGCCAAGTTCGCGCACAAGCCAGTCGGCGAGGTCCGTGGCCGTGGAAAAGCCCTTCGCGGCGGCCGCCCGCATGGCATCCGGCTTGAATCGGATCGTCTCGATCATGCCGGTCATGGCGCGGACACAGAGATTGAACGTGTCGAAGGCCTCGAAGGTGAGGCGCTTGTCGTCCTGCAGGTCCTTGGCATAGGCGAGCGGCAGCGCCTTGATGGCACCTTGCAGGGCGCTGAAATTTGCCGTGATCAGCGCGGCCTTGGCGCGCACCAGCTCGGCGGCATCCGGATTGCGCTTCTGTGGCATGATCGAGCTGCCGGTTGACCAGGCGTCGGTGAGACTGGCGAAACCGAACTGGGGGCTGGTCCAGAGCACGATTTCCTCGGCGAGGCGCGACAGGTGCGTCGCCGCAATCGAGAGATCGGCGAGCGCCTCCAGCGCGAAATCGCGGGAAGCGACGGCGTCGAGCGAATTGGCCATGGGCCGGGCGAAACCGAGAGCTTCGGCCGTCATGTCGCGGTCGATCGGAAAGCCGGTGCCCGCAAGCGCGGCGGCGCCGAGCGGACTTTCATTCAAGCGCACGGCGCAATCAGCGAGGCGCGAGCGATCGCGCGACGTCATTTCGACATAGGCGAGCAGGTGATGGCCGAGGGTAACCGGCTGGGCGGTCTGGAGATGGGTGAAGCCCGGCATGATGGTGGCGGCATGCTCGTCGGCGCGCGCGACGAGCGCGGCCTGCAGGCCGGCGACCAGCGCCCCTGCCCCGTCGAGCGCGCTGCGGGTCCAGAGCCGGAAGTCGGTGACGACCTGGTCATTGCGCGAGCGGGCCGTGTGCAGGCGCCCGGCGGGCGCCCCGATCAGTTCCTTCAGGCGGGCCTCGACATTCATGTGAATGTCTTCCAGCTCGCGGCGGTAGGGGAAACTGCCATCGCGCAGTTCGCCCAGAACGCCGTCGAGTCCGGACTGGATCGCCTCATTATCGTCCTGGGAAATGATGTTCATTTCGGCCAGCATGTCAGCATGGGCACGGCTTCCGGCGATATCTTCCTCGGCCATGCGCCGATCGATATCGAGCGAGCAATTGATCTCGTCCATGATCTCGGACGGGGTCGCGGCAAAGCGTCCCCCCCACATCGTCTGGCCTTTGCCCTGGTTCATTGCCATATCCTTTATCCGACGCAGGAGACCGTATCTGATGACCCGCCTAGCTTTTATCGGCCTCTTCTTGGTCGCCCTTGTCGCAATTGTCTATGTGCTGATCAGCGCAGCGGGCGGAAAGGTCCCGTCCAATCCCCTCGAACGCTACGCCACGGGCGATATGGCAAAGCTGAGTTTCGTGACCGCTGGCGAGGCGCAACCAACCGACAACCTGTTCGCCGCCGACGGCACGCCCGTGACGCTGGCGGCCTGGAAGGGCAAGACCGTGCTGGTGAATTTCTGGGCGACATGGTGTGCGCCGTGCGAGCGCGAAATGCCGTCGCTGGGCGCCCTGCAGAAAGCGCGCGGCGGCGACCGGTTCGAGGTGGTGGCCATCAGCGTCGATGGCAGCGAGGACAAGGACTATGCCGCCAAACGGCTCGGCGAGCTTGGCGCAGCCAATATTTCCTTCCATATCGCGCCGCCGGAAAACTACGAGATCGTCTATGGTGCGGGGGTCACGGGCTTTCCGACCAGCATTCTTTACGGGCCGGACGGCAATGAAATCGCCCGGCTGGCCGGTGACGCCGACTGGTCATCCCTCGAAGCTGTGGGCTTTATCGATGCAATCCTAGCGAAGGTCGGATAGTTCCAGTTTCACACGGGAGACCTGCGCGGCAATCTCGCTGACCGGCGCGGGAATGCTGTCGGCAAGCGGGCCATTGGCCGGCCACATACGCACCAGCAGTTCGAGCTCCATGACCAGAGGCTCTGATTCCGGTGTGCCGAGACGTTTGGCAATATCGCGCGCCACGACCGAGAAGCCATAGGCGTCCTGGTATTCCCCGGCATTGTCGACGACGCCGTTGACGACGCCGACCCTGTATTCCGCGATGCAGGTGTCCATCAGGAAATCGATCTGGCCGACCGGATCGCCATTGGCGTTTTCCTGCAGCAGCTTGATGTTGGCGTCTGCGGCATCAAGCTGGGGCGCGATCTCTTCAGCGGACTTGCCGGCAGCGAGATCTTCGGAAAGCTTGACGAATAGCGGACCATCGAAACCGAGGGCGTCAATGCCGGCGCGTTCGGCCGCGTGGGTTTCTGACACCGGGTGGAGCAGGTGACGCGCGGCCTGGTCAGGCGCGCCCGCACGGTAGAGTGCGAGGCCCGCGGCAACATGGCCGGACATGAAGGCGATACGCTTGTCGACGGAAAGGGTCTGCATGTCGGCGTGACCCGCCATGGCACCGCTTTCACCGCCGCCTTCTCCCCCCTCGCCCGCCATCGAGGCCGGCGCGTTAGCGAGCTTGTGCTCAGGCGGGTCGGCCTTGACCGGCGCATCGTTCAGGCCGCCGCAGCCCACCAGGGCTGTCGAGCCGAGCAGGGCGGCGCCAAGGCCAAGGCCGATCCAGCGTTTCGGGGTGTATGTCATCGTCGCAGCTCCGGAGTTTCGATTGCGCCCCGAACCTACGCCCGATACGCTAGCACCTGCAAGTCATTCTCAATAAGATTTCGGGGTTTTTTTACAGTTCATGTTCCTGACCATCGCCAATGTACTGAATGCGCGTGACCTGGCCCGCGTGCAGAAAAAGGCCGAAACCCTGAACTGGGTCGACGGGACACGGACGGCCGGAGGCCGGGCCAAGGCGGTGAAACACAACCTGCAGGCCGACCTGAGATCGGTGCAGGGCGAGGCGCTGCACGCATTCCTGATGCAGGCGGTCACGTCCCATTCGGTACTGACCGGCGCGGCCCAGCCGCGCCAGTACTCGCGCCTGATGCTGAGCCGGACCGCAGATGGCGGATTCTATGGACGCCACGTCGACAATGCACGAGTCGGTGCAGGCGAGGAACGCGTGCGCACGGACATGTCCTTCACCCTCTTCCTCAGCGATCCGGACAGCTATGATGGCGGCGAACTGGTGGTCGAGACGCAGGGCGGCCTGCATGCGGCCAAACCTGCGGCCGGCGACCTGGTGCTCTACCCGTCAGGTGACATTCATGAAGTGAGACCCGTGACGCGCGGCGAACGGCTGGCCTGTATCGGCTGGATCGAAAGCGCCGTGCGTGATCCGCAGGCGCGCGAGGCGCTGTTCGAACTGGAAAACCTGCGCGCATCGCTGGCCGCGAAGCTGCCGGCGGACGACCCGGAACATCTCGCGTTGGACAAGGTGATCTCGAATCTCCTGCGGCGCTGGTCTGCCGGCTGACGCTCAGAACGCGACGGGCGCCCTGGCCTGCCGGGCACACCAGTCAGGCTTGCGGTCGCCGCCATCATAGTCCCAGGCCTTGTGCGTGCCTGCGGCGATGAGCGTGAGGGCCACGTCCGTGCCCTCGACTTCGAGGTCGACAACCTGACGGCCATACCGGTCCGGCCCGTAGGACTGCGCGACCTTGACCGCCTTGCCGCGCGTCAGTTCGACGGCAGCTTCCTTGGCTTCATAGCCCTGGATGCGTTCGGATTCACACTTGGCGCCGCGCTGCTTCATGCTGCCGGTTTCCGGGGAATCGACATCGTTGAAGCGGAACTTGGTGCCGTCCGGCAAGCGGCCGCTGTCGCCGTCAGACCAGTAGACGGCCGCCGGTGCATCGGTCGCAGCCTGCGCGGCAAGGGCCACGATGCCGCCACCGGACGCCAGGATGAGCGCCACTGCGTGCCAGGGCGGAGAAGTAAACTTGAACGCCATGAGAGCCGCCTCTGATGAAGAGGAGAAACTGGGCCGGGCGGGTTAAGCGAAGGTTAAAGCCATCCGCGGCAACGGCTCCGGTGCGCCGCAGGGCTAGAAGCCCGCCGCCTTGACCTTGTCCCGGCCGGCATTCTTGGCCTCATAGAGGAATTTGTCGGCCTGATTGATCAGATCATTTGCGTTCATTCCCGGTTCAAGGCAGGCCACACCGAACGATGCCGTGATGCCCGAAATGCATGTTCCGTCATCAAGCACCAGTTCGGACGCCTTCAGGACTGACTTGATCCTGACGAAGAGATTGTAGGCCGCGATGATTTCGGTCTGCGGAAGAATGATTGCGAACTCCTCGCCGCCGATCCGCGCGACCATGTCCTGACCCTTGATGTTGCGTGTGATGAGGGTCGAGAACATCTTCAGGAACGCGTCGCCGGCCGGATGCCCGTAAACATCGTTCACCTTCTTGAAATGGTCGATATCGGCCATCGCGACACACAATGTCTTTCCCGTCCTTGCCGCATCGGCGATGTTCTCGTCGAGGCGCTTGGCAAAGGCCCGGCGATTCGGAATCGCCGTCAGGGGATCTTTCAGGCTTTGGCTCTGGGCCTCGGCCAACTCCTGGTTCAGCGCCTCGAGCTGCGTCTGGGATTCGCTCAGGCCCTGGCTCAGCTCCTGCGTGGTTTCCGCCATGCGCCGATTGTCCTCGACGAGTTTGGAGATGAGGCCCGCCAGGTCTTCGACCGACGGGGAATCGGGTAGTCGGCTGCCGACAGCGCTGAGGGATGCGTGATAGACGTCATTGCTCGCGGCGCCCTGGCGTATGATCCCGAGCACGCTCTCAATCTCGCGTTCGATGGCATCGCCGATTTGCATGGTGGCGGCATCGCCTGCGCCGGTTGCCACGAGTTCCCAATGTATCGACTCGATATCGTAGAGGCTCAATTCGCCCTTGGCGGCGATCACCTCATCGACGCGCGCCACAAGCAGCGGGTCGTTCCCGGACACATAGGCATACCAGAGCGCATAAGCTTGCGGGCTGGGCGGTGTGCGGTGCCGGTCGATCAGGTCGAAAGCCTTGCCAGCCGTCTGGTAGACGCCCGCAGCATCGGGAGTCACGCCGGAAGGTACTGGTGTGTCCTCCTCACTCAAATGTGTGGTTTGCATCATATCTGTCGTCCCCAAGTCCAGCCACCGGCCTATTTCACATTTACCTTCGTATATTTTATACAGGGTTAATGGCGGGGAACTCTGCCGATCCTGCAATGCGCGCAGCGTCATCCGCCAAAAGGCTGGATGCCGCAATCGCTTCGCGTTGAATGGACTTGCACAAAAAGCCCCGGTCCGGACCGTCTAGCGGGTCGGGACGGGGAATTCGCCGGAATAGTCGTAGAAGCCCTTGCCGACCTTCTTGCCGACCCAGCCCGCCTCGACATATTTCACCAGCAGCGGGCACGGCCGGTACTTGGTATCGGCGAGGCCGTCATGCAGGACCTGCATGATCGAGAGGCAGGTGTCCAAACCGATGAAGTCGGCCAGTGTCAGCGGGCCCATCGGATGGTTGGCGCCTAGACGCATGGCGGTGTCGATGGATTCCACCGTGCCGACGCCTTCGTACAGCGTGTAGACGGCCTCATTGATCATCGGCACGAGGATGCGGTTGACGATGAAGGCTGGGTAATCCTCGGCATTGGTCGTGGTCTTGTCGAGGCGCCCGGCAAAGGTGATGGCGGTTTCGTATGTGTCCTGGCTGGTGGCGAGGCCCCGGATGACTTCCATCAGCTTCATCAGCGGCACCGGATTCATGAAGTGCATGCCGATGAACTTGTCGGGGCGGTCGGTGACCGAAGCGAGGCGCGTGACCGAGATGGAGGACGTGTTGGTGGCGAGATAGGTGTGAGCCGGGACGATCTCGCAGAGCGCGCGGAAAATCTGTTCCTTGATCTCGCGCTTTTCCGTGGCCGCTTCGATGACGATGTCGGCGGCTTCGTGCGCCTTGATGGAGGCTGACGCCTTGATCCGCTTGAGGCCGGACTTCATGGCCTCGTCGGTGATCATGTGGCGCTGGACCTGGCGGCGCATATTGCCTTCGATCGCGGTCATGCCCTTGGCGAGCGCCTCGTCGGAAATGTCGGTCATGATCACGTCATAGCCGGCCAGCGCCGCGACATGCGCGATGCCATTGCCCATCTGGCCTGCGCCAATAATGCCTACCGTTTTCAGCTCTGCCATCTGTGTTTCGTCCTGAACGTGCAAGTTTTGTTACACCACGCTCATATCCTTTTTGTGCAGTGCGTCAAAGTGCAAGCTTCAGTGTGCAGGCCGGACGCCTATGAACGCCGCGTGTGGCAGGCGGGGCACAGATGCAAAAAGCCCGACACGAGGGCCGAGCTTTTCAACATGCAGTATGGATCAGGCGCCTAGAGGGCGTCTGTCAGTTCCGGGACCGCTACGAAGAGATCTGCGACGAGACCGTAATCGGACACCTGGAAGATCGGGGCTTCCTCATCCTTGTTGATGGCAACAATGATCTTGGAATCCTTCATGCCGGCAAGGTGCTGGATCGCGCCCGAAATACCGATGGCGATGTACAGTGCCGGCGCAACGATCTTGCCGGTCTGGCCGACCTGGTAGTCATTGGGCGCGTAACCGGCATCGACGGCGGCGCGCGAGGCGCCGACAGCCGCGCCGAGCTTGTCAGCCAGCGGCACGATCAGGCGGTTGAACTCTTCGGACGAACCGAGGGCCCGACCGCCGGAGACCACGCGTTTGGCACCGGTGAGTTCGGGACGATCCGATTTCACCATTTCTTCCGAGACGAATTCCGACTTGAACGGGCCGGATGGCGCAGCGGCATCTTCAATCGTCGCCGAACCGTCATTGCCGGCCGCCGGGAAAGCCGTGCCGCGCACGGTGATGACTTTCTTGGCGTCGGAGGATTTGACCGTCATGATCGCGTTGCCGGCATAGATCGGGCGCACGAACGTATCCTGATCGACGACTTCGATGATTTCCGACAGCTGCATCACGTCGAGCTTGGCAGCGATACGCGGCGCGATGTTCTTGCCGGTGGTCGAGGCAGCGATGAAGACGGCGTCATAGTTGGCCATCAGCGGCACGACGAGAGCTTCCATGGCTTCGGCGGTCTGCTTGCGCAGGGTCTCGCCTTCGGCCTTCAGCACCTTGCGCACGCCGGACACCTTGGCGGCTTCAGGGGCCACGGCGCCAGCGTTTTCACCGGCGACCAGGATATCGACGTCGCCGCCGAATTTCGATGCCGCCGTCACGACCTTGTGGGTCGCGTCCGACAGGCCGCCATGGTGATGTTCAGCAATTACGAGAACGGCCATTACACAGCTCCTGCGGTTTTGAGTTTGGAAACCAGCGTCGCAACGTCTTCGACCTTCTCACCAGCCTGGCGCACGGCCGGTTCGGTGACGGAGACGACGGTGAGGCGCGGCGAGATGTCGACGCCATAGTCTTCGGGCGACTTCTCAGCGATCTCTTTTTTCTTCGCCTTCATGATGTTCGGCAGCGACGCATAACGCGGCTCGTTGAGGCGAAGGTCGACGGTGACGACGGCTGGCAGCGTCAGCGAGACGGTCTGCAGGCCGCCATCGACTTCGCGGGTGACTTTCAGCTTGTCGCCGTCTTTTTCCAGCTTGTAGGCGAACGTGCCTTGCGGCCAGTCGAGCAAGGCTGCGAGCATCTGGCCGGTCTGGTTCGAGTCGTCATCAATCGCCTGCTTGCCGAGGATGACCAGGTCAGGCTTTTCTTCAGCGACGACCTTGGCGAGCAGCTTGGCGACAGCCAGCGGTTCGACGGTGACGTCAGTCTTGATCAGGATGCCGCGATCCGCGCCCATGGCGAGCGAGGTGCGCAGGGTTTCCTGGGCCTGCTGCGGCCCCACGGAAACCACCACGATCTCGGTGACCGTCCCGGCCTCTTTCATCCGGACCGCCTCTTCGACGGAAATCTCGTCGAACGGGTTCATGGACATCTTGACGTTGGCGAGGTCGACACCGCTTTTGTCCGGTTTGACGCGGACCTTCACGTTATAATCGATCACGCGTTTGACGGGCACGAGGACCTTCATGCGGTGCTCCCTTATGGTTTCGGAGGTTTGACATATTTGCGGCGTTGCTAGCCGTCCGCCGCAAAAGACGCAAGGTTTACGTTGACGTTCAGGTCAATTTGGCGCGGTTTTTCGTTTGGCGGCGGGGACGCGCGCAGGGGCACGTAATATCTGGAACGGCGCCCCCCAGAGGGGCTCCTTCTTCGACTTCGCTCAGGAGGAGCGCTGTTTCCGTTTAGGCATCCGCACCCCTGGCCATCAATTCCGCAAGCGCCTTGCCGGTGGCGGCGCCCTTGAGGAAGCCCAGCGTGCCTGTGGCCATGAGTTCCTCGCCGGCATGGACCAGCGCGCCATAGGCGGTGTTGGCGAGGGCCGAGCCCATGCTGACGCGCTTGACGCCGAGCGCCTCTAGCTCTGCCATCGGCACGAAGCCGTTGCGCGGGCCCATCAGCACATTGACGGGGCGGTCGACCGAGCCGAGCACAGTCCTGATATCGTCCAAGGTCTTCAGGCCCGGCGCATAGAGCACATGAGCCCCCGCGTCCTGGTAGGCCTGCAGTCGGGCGATGACGTCTGCCAGGTCGGGCACGCCGGTGAAGAAATTCTCGGCCCGTGCCGTGACGAGGAAGGGAAAGGGCAGCGCATTGGCGGCCTCCACGGCGGCGCGGACGCGGTCAGCAGCAGCCGCAATCTCGTATTGCGGGTTGGCGGCATCGCCGGTGAAATCCTCGATCGAGCCGCCGACGAGGCCGGCCTCGGCGCCAAGGCGGATCGTTTCGGCGCAGGTTTCGGGGCTGTGGCCGAAGCCGTTCTCAAGATCGGCGGTCAACGGCAGCGGCGTCGCGGACGCGAGCGCGCGGACATGGGCCAGCTTGAGATCGCGCGTGATATTGTAATCGGCAACGCCCGTGCTAGCGGCAAAGCCTGCGCTGGTCGAGGCCAGCGCCTGGAAACCGAGCCCGGCGAGGATGCGGGCCGAACCGACATCCCACGGATTGGGCAGCACGAACATGCCGGGCCGGTCATGCAGCGCCTTGAAAGCGAAAGCCTTGTCTTTTTGCGGCGTCATGGGTGTCCCTCCCTTTGCGAACCATTTTGTTCACACGGACGCCTCGGCGCAAGCCACCCGATTCCTGCGATTCCGGGAGCCTGCTATTCCGGCGGCTCCAGATTCTTCGCAAGCACGTCGCCGGAGAGATAAAGCGAGCCGCAGATCAGGATGCGGTCCGCGCCGGTGGCCGCCGCTGCGGTGACGGCTGCATCAAGGCTGTCGCAAACGGTGACGTCGAGCCCGGCCGTTCGGGCTGCCTCGGCCAGGTCATGCGGCTCGGCGCCGCGATGGCCAGGCGCATTCGGCAGGGTGAACACATCCGGCTTCAGGTGGCGGAAGGGCAGGAAGAAACCCGTCGCATCTTTCGAGGCCAGCATGGCGGTGACGAGGACGGTTTTGCCGGGCAGGCGCTTGAGGTGATACGCGATCGCACGGGCGGCGTGCGGATTGTGACCGCCATCGAGCCAGACTTCCGCATCGGGCGCGAGCGCCGTGACCGGGCCAGGGCGGAGGCGTTGCATGCGCGCGGGCCATGTGGCGGTGCGCGCGCCTTCGAAAATCGCGGCCTGGGATATCCGGGTCGATTCACCGAACAGCTGCATCGCCATGGCCGCGAGTGCGGCATTGCCGCGCTGGTGTTCGCCGATCAGGGAAATGTCCTGCGGCATCGCGTCAATGAAATGCGCCTTCAGGCGGTAGAGCGGTGCGTCGAGCCGGGCGGCCTCGCGGGCGATCACCTCGTCGCAGACCTTGCGCTGGATTGCGGTGAGGACCGGGCGGCGCGGGCGGATGATGCCCGCCTTCTCGCCCGCGATCTTGCGGATATCCGAGCCAAGAAAGGCCTTGTGGTCAAAATCCACCGGCGTGATGACACAGAGCGCCGGTTCCTCGATCACATTGGTCGCATCAAAGCGCCCGCCGAGGCCGACTTCGAGGATGAGCAGGTCTGCCGGGACTTCACTGAAAGCGAGGAGGGCGGCCGCCGTCGTCGCTTCGAAATGCGTGATCTGGAGGCCGGTCAGGGCATCGAACGTGCGGTCGAGCCACGCGATCAGGCGGGCGTCATCGACAATCTCGCCGGCGAGCCGGATACGCTCGTTGAAGCGCACGAGATGCGGCGAGGTGAAGACATGGACCCTGAGGCCCGCCGCTTCGGCCATGGCGCGCATGAAGGCGGACGTCGAGCCCTTGCCATTGGTGCCCGCCACATGGATCACCGGTGGCAGGCGGTCCTGCGGTCGGCCAAGCGCCGCGAGCGCGGCCTCGACCCGCCCGAGCGAAAGCTCGATGGTTTCTGGATAGAGCCCTTCGAAACGCTTCAGCGCTGCGGCAAGGGCCGCACTGTCTCCGATCAAACAGATTTGCCCTTGGACACGGGCGGCTTGGGCGCGTGGGTTTTCGGCTGGCTGAGCGGTGTGATGGGGAAGTCCTCCCGCCGGCGGGAATTGGGCATGAGATGGGTCAGGATGCGCGAGAGCGTCGCCTTCAACTTACGCCGGTCGACAACAATATCGACCTGTCCCTTTTCGCGCAGGAATTCCGAGCGCTGGAAGCCCTTGGGCAGGCTTTCACGGATGGTCTGCTCAATCACACGCGGACCGGAAAAGGCGATCATGGCGCCCGGCTCGGCGACGTGAATATCACCCAGCATGGCGTAGGAGGCCGAGACGCCGCCGGATGTCGGATCTGTCAGCACGACGATATAGGGCAGTTTGGCATCGGCCAGTTCATTTACAGCCAGCGTGGTGCGCGGCATCTGCATCAGGCTGAGCGTGCCTTCCTGCATGCGGGCGCCGCCCGACGCGGTGCAGACGACAAAAGCCGCCTTGCGGGCGAGCGCCATCTGGGCCGCCGTGACGAAGCCTTCGCCGGCGGCCATGCCGAGCGAGCCGCCCATGAAATCGAAATCCTGGACCAGGAGCACAGTCGGCACGCCGCCGATCTTGCCATAGGCGGCGACCATGCAATCGTCCTGAATCAGCGGGGCGCCGCCATTCTCGGTCTCGCGCTTTTCGCGTGCAGCGATCTTGGCCTTGGCGGCCTTGATGCGGGCCGGATAGGGCTTGTCATCCTTGAACTTCAGCGGGTCAGCCGGGACAGCCGGCAAGGCCAATGGCTCCCAGCGCTCGTCATCGAACAGGAGGCGGCAACGGGTGCGCGGGCTGATGCGCATGTGTGCGCCGGCGGGCGTGACCCACCAGCTTTCTTCCAGGTCGGCCCTGTAGACGAGTTCACCGGACGCAGGACACTTGACCCAAAGGTCGTCAGGCGTGTCTTTCTTGGCGAGCATGGTTTTCAGGCCCGGCGGGGTGACCTTGGTAATCCAGTTCATGCCTCAACTCCTTAAGACCGTAACAGTCCCTACGCTTTGGCGACTGCAGCCATCGCTGCACTCAATTCCCCTGCAAGTGCGCCCATTCCCCGCGGCGCTTCAGAATAATCGCCCGATTCGTGGGCTGACTGGGCATGCTCCACGAAAGCAGAGCCAACGACAACCCCATCGGCGATTTTAGCCATTTCTACAGCCTGTGCACCATTTTTCACCCCGAATCCAACACATACAGGCAATCCTGATACACGCCGCACCATTTCGACATTCCCGGCAATCGCCTGCGGATCGGCCGAGCCGGCACCTGTCACGCCTGTTACGGCGACGAAATAGATGAAGCCCGAGGCGCCGTCGGCGACCTTGGCCATGCGGGCCTCGTGGGTGGTCGGTGTGGCGAGGCGGATAACGGAGATGTCATGCTTGGCGTATTCGTCGCGCAGCACCTGGTCTTCTTCCGGCGGCAGGTCGACGAGGATGGTGCCGTCGATTCCGGCGGCATGGGCGGCCTCGGCAAAGGCGACATAGCCGAGCGAATGGACCGGGTTGGCATAGCCCATCAGGATCAGCGGCGTATCCTGGTCGGTCTCTCGGAAGCGGGCGGCCAACGCCAGGACATCGATCAGCTTGGTATGATTGGCGAGCGAGCGGAGGCCGGCCCGCTGGATCGCGGGACCATCGGCCATCGGGTCGGTAAAGGGTGCACCGAGCTCGATAATGTCAGCGCCATTGTCACGCAGGGCGCACATGCACTGGAAACTCGTTTCCAGGTCCGGATCGCCGCCCATCAGGTAGGCGACAAGCGCCGCGCGGTGTTCGGCCTTAACCTTGTCAAAGCGCGCCGTTATTCGGGAAGTGGGCATTTACGTATCCGTATTGTCGTTGACCCAGGCCGCATAAGGCTTTGAGGCATGGGCACAGGGCAGGGCGACGATTGCCGGCACGTCATAGGGATGGATCTCGTTCACCAGTTTTTCGATATCGTTCCAGCGCGATTCCGGCGCCTTCATCCAGAGAACGAACTCGAAGGCGTGTTCGACGACGCCTTTCCAACGATAGGTCGAGGTCACCGGCCCCTCGAGATTGGCGCAGGCCGCAAGGCGGCGCTCGACGGCGGCATCGGCAATCTCCTCGGCGACGCGGCGCGACGGGCAGGTGATGCGGATGAGCAGCAGATTTGTCATGCTCACATCTCCACTCCCAACGCTTTCGCCACGCTGAACACGTCCTTGTCGCCGCGGCCGCAGAGATTCATGATCAGGAGGCCGTCCTTGTGCATGCCGTCGATGACGTCGCCGATGCGGGCGATGGCATGGGCAGGTTCGAGCGCCGGAATGATACCCTCAAGCTGGGTACATAATTGAAATGCAGCCAGCGCCTCATCGTCAGTGCAGGAAAGATACTCAGCCCGGCCCGTATCGCGCAGGAAGGCGTGTTCCGGCCCGATGCCCGGATAGTCGAGCCCGGCACTGATCGAGTGCGCATCAAGGATCTGGCCGTCATCGGTCTGCAACAGGTAGGTGCGGTTGCCATGCAGGATGCCGGGGCGCCCGCCATTGAGGGCCGCCGCGTGCTCGCCGGTCTCGATGCCGTGGCCGGCCGCCTCGACGCCGATCAGGCGTACGCCCTCGTCATTGATGAAGGGATGGAACAGGCCGATCGCGTTCGACCCGCCGCCGATACAGGCCATGACGGCGTCCGGCAGGCGGCCTTCGCGCTCAAGGATTTGCTGGCGCGCCTCAATGCCGATAATGCTCTGGAAGTCGCGCACCATCTCCGGATAGGGGTGCGGGCCCGCCGCTGTGCCGATGCAGTAGAACGTGTCGTCGACATTCGTCACCCAGTCCCGCAGGGCCTCGTTCATCGCATCCTTCAGCGTACCCGTGCCGGAGGAGACCGGGACAATCTCGGCGCCGAGCAGGCGCATGCGGAACACGTTCGGTTTCTGGCGCTCGACATCGGTCTCACCCATGAAGACGACGCATTTCAGGCCGAACCGGGCGCAGATCGTTGCCGTGGCGACTCCATGCTGGCCAGCTCCGGTCTCGGCGATGATGCGGGTTTTGCCCATGCGCATGGCGAGCAGGACCTGCCCAAGGCAGTTATTGATCTTGTGTGCGCCGGTATGGTTCAGCTCGTCGCGCTTGAAATAGATTTTCGCGCCGCCAAAATGCTCCGTCAGGCGCTCGGCGAAATAGAGCGGCGACGGGCGGCCGACATAATGGGCCCACATATCATCCATCTGCGCCTTGAAGGCCGGGTCCAGCTTGGCGGCCCGGTATTCCTTCTCGAGGTCCAGGATCAGCGGCATCAGCGTCTCGGCGACATAGCGCCCGCCGAATTCACCGAAGCGGCCGTTTGCGTCCGGCCATTTGTCCCAGGTATTGCGAAGATCCATAGCGGTACTCATGCCTCTTTGGCGGCGCGGATGAAGGCCCGCACCAGCTCCCTGTCCTTTAGCCCCCGCACCCGCTCGACGCCAGAGGCGACATCGACGGCAGGCGCACCTGTCGCGGCAATAGCTGTGCCGACATTGTCCGGCGTCAAGCCGCCGGCCAGCATCCATGCCTTCGGCGCTTCCCAGCCATCGAGGATCGCCCAGTCGAACGTCTGGCCATGCCCGCCGGTGCGCGTAGCGCCTTCCGGCGGCCGGGCGTCGATCAGCAAACGGTCGGCGGCCGTGTAGGCACAGGCATTGTCAAGGTGAACGCGGGTCGATACGCCGAGCGCCTTCCAGACTTCCAGCCCCGTGCGGGCCTTGATCTCCGCCAGCCGTTCGGGCGTCTCAGCGCCGTGCAATTGCAGGATGGGAAAGCCCACGGCCGTCACCGCGTCGATCTCGGCATCGCTGGCATCGACCAGCAGCGCCACAGGCACGGCCTTGCCCACCTGCATCAGCAGGCTGGCCGCCGCTTCCGGCGTCACGCGTCGGGGACTGCCCGACGCGAAGTTAAAGCCAATCCAGTCCGCACCTTCGCGGGCCGCAAAGCCGACAAGGTCCGGATCGGTCAAACCGCAAATCTTCACATCCACCATGGATGGCAGGTGATCGAAGGCAGGCGCGGCGTCAAGCCAAGGTTAAGGCGCGGTAACAAAGTGTGCTGCTTTTGCCACAACAGGTTTCAGCGCACAGGACGGCCGGAACAAGGCCATGAGGGACCCGTTATCGCTGCATGTCCCGAATATGTCGGGATGAGTAACACCAAGGATCCTCCCATGAAAAAGCTTATGATCGTTTCCTCCTCCGCGATCGCCATTGCGCTTGGCCTGGCCGCGCCTGCCACGGCCCAGGCCTATGGCGATCAAGACACAGGCTTCTATGCCGAGGGCGGCTACACCTACCTCGATATTGAGCCAGAAGGTGCCGGTTCCGGCGTCGATTCCAATGCCATCACGGGCCGCCTCGGTTACCAGTTCACACCGATGTTCTCGATGGAAGCCGACATCACGACCGGCATCGATGACGGCGAGTTCGACTACAATGTCGACGAAGACGAGTTCAATCTCGACGACAATAACGACACTGACCTGAATGACGTGATCGCCGGCTCCGGCGATCTCGGCCTGAACTACCTGGTCGGCCTGTACGGCCGCGCCTCCGTGCCACTCACCGAGCGCCTCGATATCTCGGCGCGTGCCGGTTACGCCTTCATCGACGTTGACGCCACGGTTGTCACGCCGGGCGGCACCGCTCTGGGTGTGATCGAGGATTCGGCTGATGGCCCGGCCATCGGTGCCGGCCTCAGCTATGACCTCAGCGACAACTGGAATCTTCGCGGCGACTATACCTATTACAACTTCGAAGACACCGACACGGGCGCGGCCACCATCGCCGTCGGCTACAAGTTCTAAGCCGAACCAGACATCCGAATGATCACGCCGGTCTCCGAAAGGGGGCCGGCGTTTTCTCTAGGATCCCTTTGAGCCGCGCTTAGTGCGGTTTGGCCGCTTCGGCGATGCGGCGCCGGCCCATCAGGCGCAGCGTCAGGTTGCGGCCTGTGCGCAGGAAGGGATAGAGGGCGCGCGAGACACGCGGCGATGCGAACACGCGCGCCATCTCGGCATTGAACGGGCCCGCCCCGGTGCTCATCAACGCAAGCCGGTTCATGCAATCGGCGCCGGAATGGATCTCGCCCTTCATGATCAGCGCCATTTCCTGGTCGAAATCGACGCCCTTCGACACGGCGTAATGCACGGCCGGGTGGTCCTCGCGCGCATTGACCAGGCTGACCGGGCCAATCGCATCGCGCAGACGGAGGAGCTTCACGTATTGGGAGCAGAACGGGCAGTCGCCATCATAGACGATGCAGGTGCCGGGATCAGAGAACACTTACATACTCCGTATCTCGCGCGATCACTTTCTTCTCGACATGCCCGCCATCCATCGAATGACAGACCGACTCGATCACCTGCTGGTAGCCGACAACGTCTTCGAGCGATAGCGCATTGAACGCCTTATATAGGAAGGGATTGCTCGGATGGTGATGGAAGCGGAAATAATAGCTCTGCCGCGCCTCACGCACCTCACGCGCTTCGGCGGTTTCTGGTTCTGCGTGCGTGAGCGTCGACGGCGCAACGCAATGACCATCCTTTTGCTGTCGTTCCAGTGACATGCTCGAGGCCAGCGTCGTGTGGTCGTACTGGCCCATGATCGCCTGGGCGCCGAGATAGGCGTGCGACATGGAATAGGAGTGGCTGCTGAAGAAAACGGACGGCACTTTCACATGCCGACCGTCCTTGGTCACGGCCTCGATTTAGACCTGCCGGGAGTCGGCCAGGTCCAACCATACCAGCGGCGGCGCGGGATTGATGTGCAGCGCCGGCGCGCCAAGCAGGGTGGTGGCGATACAGGCCAGCTTGGTATTCCAACTGAGGCCGTCCTTGGCGGTGCGCGCCGCCCACCACACAGTGAGATTGCTCCAGATCCAGGGCCAGAAGAACAGGCCGCCAAGGATGAAGATGCCGATATGCAGCGCTTCGTACATCAGGGACGCGATCTTCAGCCAGCCCACCCGCAACACGCAGACAAGGGCAAAGAGCTGGGCAAGGACGATCGCCGCATTCATGGGGATATAGGACAGATGGAAGCCCTGATAGGCCAGGTCCGTGAGCCAGGGCAGGTGCCCGATCGGCAAGATCCCGCTCTCGAGCGTGTAGGGGATCTGGTTGATGGTGGGATTCTCGACCATCCAGTGCCAGGGCGTCGGGCCAAGCGTCAGCTTGGCGACACCTGACCAGAAATAGTTTGCCAGGTGCAGGCCGAAGACGACGCCGACAATCTCGGTCTGGCGTTCGGGTGCGGCCAGTCAGGGATGGATTCTCGGACCCGCCTTGACCGCGATAAGCCCGAAGGCAATCAGGTAGAACGCCATGTCCATCATGTAGCGGGTGTCGAGGTACGACATCCACACGCCCGAAATCTGGGCCACCAGCAGGCGCGTCGACATCAGGTAGATCACGACAGGCAGGATAAAGGCCGGCCGGAACCAGCTGAGCACAGAGAGGCCGACTGCCAGGTAGAAACCGAGCGCGACATATTGGGCCGCGCGCGTCGCCGTCTCCGGGTCGGCCAGCGTATAGTCGGGGCGCTCGATCAGCAGCAACGCGGTCAGCCCGACCGCCGAAGCGCGCAGGATCGCGCTGAGGAGCGGCACGAACGCGGTATACTTCGTCCGGTAGAAGGCGATCGCGATGGCCAGCATGCCCAGCATGCCCAGCAGGGGCAGGTAGATTTTCGCGCTGTTGGGTACCCAGTGCGGATAGAATCGCGGCATCTGGCCCCGGAATACCGACAGGGCAACAAGTGTCGCTAGCACAAACAGGAGAGTCGGTCCAAACTGGCGCACAGGCCCGTCAATGCGCGCGAGGCGCGGCTGCGCAAAGTCCCAAAATGACAAGATGACGTCCCCCGAATTTCGTTCGGCCCCGGGGGAGTGCAAATATCGTACGGGATTGTCACCCGGATTCGCCTTGCACGACCCCGGCGCACGCGTTCGCTCGTAGCAGCATGTGCGCATCCCGCCACTGGCAAGCTGGGACGGCACCATTGGACATAGCGGCTTCAGCCCCCATGTTTCCGTCTAGACAAGAAATTCAGAGAGGTCAGCGACATGGCCAGTGGCTGGGCGCGGGACGGCGCCATTCAGGATCAGATCGACGACAGCATCAATGATGCCGTGCAAAATGCGCGGGCGCGCATGCCTGTGGGCGAAAGCGCAACCCATTGCGACGCATGTGAGGAACCCATTCCCGCCCGGCGCAGGGAGGCGCTCCCAGGCGTGCGCACATGCGTAACGTGTCAGTCCGAGCGCGACAAACGTACGGTCCATTCCGGCATCAATCGCCGCGGCAGCAAGGACAGCCAGCTGCGCTAGGCGACATTCTGGCTTTCGTGCGGCCGGGCTGGCGGTGAGACAGGGATTCGAACCCTGGAGACTATTGCTAGCCTACACACTTTCCAGGCGTGCGCCTTCGACCACTCGGCCACCTCACCATCGCTCGCGCGAAGCGAGGCACTTAGCGGATCGCTACCCCGCTCGCAAGACTGTGATTGCCGTTAAGGGGAGGTCGCCCCATATTCGGTCCAGATAAAGGAGACTGCCAGATGTTGTTCTCGAAAAAGCCCGCCACGATCCCCGATGCCGCCAATGCCCTGCCGGGCCGCGCAAACGCCATTCCGACAGCGCACGAGCATTTCGTGTTCCACCGCGAGATTCAGGGCCCGGTACCGGACGGTTTCGAGACGGCTATATTCGGCCTCGGCTGCTTCTGGGGTGCCGAACGCAAGTTCTGGCAACAGGACGGCGTCTGGATGACGGCGGTCGGCTATGTCGGCGGCCCGACCCCGAACCCGACCTATGAAGAAGTCTGCAGCGGCGGGACCGGCCATACAGAGGTCGTGCGCGTCGTCTTCGATCCGGCGAAAATCAGCTATGGCGACCTCGTGAAGCTGTTCCTCGAGAGCCACGACCCGACACAGGGCATGCGCCAGGGCAATGATGTCGGCACGCAATACCGTTCAGCGATCTACACGACGTCCGACGCACAGGCCGAAACCGCCCGCGAAATGGCCGCAGCCTACCAGGGCGCGCTGGCCAAGGCCGGGCACAGCGCCGCCATCACCACCGAAATCGCGCCCCTCGGACCGTTCTATTATGCCGAGGACTATCACCAGCAATACCTCGCCAAGAACCCGGCAGGCTATTGCAGCATTGGCGGCACGGGCGTGTCCTGCCCGGTCGGATTGAACGTCTAGGCCAGCACAACGTCAATTCCGAAGCGCTTATCCTGAGCGAAGTCGCAGGAGAGCCCCTCTAGGTGCCGGTGTTGTATCGCCAGGGACTAGGAGCCGAAATTCATCGAGAACCGCTTGCGGGTCTCGATCATGGTCTGGGCCTTGAACATGGCGTCGGACGCTGTCTGCGCTTTCTGGATCGACGGGTCGCCGCGCAGCGCCTCGACGACCTGAGACAGGTGGGAGATGGCTTCCTGGACGATCTTCTGGTCGAACTGCTTTTCGGCGCGCGCCAGAAGGGCCCGGCCAAGGTCCATGCGCGCCTGCGAGACAAGCATCGGATCAGACGTATTGGTCACCGCGCCGAGATGGGTGCGGCGCAGCGAGATCACGCGGTCCAGCGTGCCAAGGTCGCCGGTTGATTCAGCGACATGTACGCCCGAGGCGCAGAAATCCGCTTCGAGTTCGCTGCGCACGACCTGGGAGACGGTCTCGCTGTCGGCCAGCATCCGGTCGAGCGCCTCGGAGAGCAGTTTCATCTTTTCCGGCCGGAAGGCCTGCGGATTGGCCAGCGCAGGCTGCAGCTTCTTCGCCAGGAGATAGGCCGCGACCTGTGGCACCTGGCCCCCCAGCGCAGACGACCGTCCGGGCAGGCCGATGCTGAAGGCGCGCGCTTCGTCGGGCCTGAGGCCGCCGCCGCGCGACAGGCCCTGCACGACCAAGCCATTGTCGCCTTTGTCGATGCGGCTGGCCCAGACCAGCATGTCGGCGTCGGCGGCTGCGAGGCGGCGACGCGCCTGCGCCAGGATTTTCTGGTCCGTATTGCCCGCGATCTGGCCGGTCGCCGCGATGCGGAAAGGCGCGCCGAAATTGAACTCGGCCAGATGGTCGCCCAGCGCCGACGTCAACCATTTGCCAGTGCGTCCGGCGCCAGTGCCGGTCGGACGGGCGAGCAGGATGCGGTAACCGGGCTCCTTGCTGCGACGGAAGGCGCGCGTACCGGTTGCATTGCGCAAGCGCGTCATCAGTGCGCGGACGCCCGACAGGAGAAGGAACAGGAGGCCGAGGCAAAGCAGCCCCGCCATCACGAACCCGAAAGTCGCGAATTCATGGGCGCTGAACACGTTCGTTTCGACCCAGTCTTCTGCCGTCGTGAACCAGCCTGCTTCCAGCATGGCAATTGACCTCTCTTAAGTCTTGGCGATACGAGCCTTGAAGATCGCTGGCAACAGGCAATGACTGTTATTACGGGTGATCCCGCGCTAACATCGATCATTCGGCTGGCATGGGAGGGCGGGCAACATGACAGGTCTTGTCACCCGGTTTGCGCCGTCACCGACCGGCCACCTGCATCTCGGGCATGCCGCATCAGCCTTTCAAGTCTGGGATGGCGCACGTGCGGCAGGCGGCAAGGTCCTTTTGCGTATCGAGGATATCGACCAGACGCGCTGCCGCCCGGAATACGAAGCCTCGATCCTGTCAGACCTCGAATGGCTGGGCCTCGACTGGTCCGGCCCGGTGCGGCGGCAGTCGGAGCATTTCGACGCCTATGCCCACATCCTTGAGGCCCTGCGGGCGCGCGGCCTGATCTATCGCTGCTTCAAGACACGGCGAGAAATTGCCGCTGCCCTGCCGGCGGGCGCCGATCCGGATGATGCGCCCTATATCGGCAAGCCGGTGCCGCCTACCGAGGAAAGTGCGCGCCTTGACCGGGGCCATCCATTCGCCTGGCGCCTGTCCTTGTGCGCGGCCCGCAGCGCGCTCGGTCCCCGCTACAAGGCTTTGGCGTTCAACGAGGAGACCCCGAAAGGCGTCCGGACCGTGCCCGCGAACCCGGGCGCCTTCGGCGACGTCGTCCTCGCCCGCAAGGACACGCCGGCAAGCTATCACCTCGCCTGCTGCCATGACGATGCCCTGCAAGGCATTACCCATGTCATTCGCGGCGAGGACATTCGCGAGATGACCAGTGTGCACGTATTGCTCCAGGCCCTGATGGACTGGCCGACCCCGCTCTACCGGTTCCACCCGCTCCTGCTCGGACCGGACGGGAAAAAGCTGTCAAAACGGGCCGGCGACAAGGGGCTGCGCGCCTACAGAGAAGAAGGGATGACACCGGGCGATATTCGCGCCATGACGACCGCCGCATGACGTCCTTTCTGGAATCCCCCGCCCCCCTTGTCGTCCCCCCGGTCGCGCACGACTGGACCGGGCCGCTCATGGTATTTGGCGGCGGCGTGTGTATCGGCTTTGCGCCGATCGGGTTGCGGCTGGGCCTGGACGATCTCGGGCCACAGGCGATTGCCTTCTGGCGCTACCTGTTCGCCGCGCCCGTCCTGCTGGCGCTCGTGTTCCTGATCGAACGCCGGGCGCCGCGCCTGCCGAACCGGTTCGTCGTGATGGCCGGCACGTTCTTCGCGCTCGACATGGCGCTCTGGCACTGGGGCCTGACCCTGACCACCGTGTCGAATGCCACGTTCATCGTGAACCTCGGCAATGTCTCGGTCGGTTTCATGGCCTGGTTGTTCCTGAAGGAGCGCCCGACAAATGCATGGTTTGCCGCAATCCTTCTGGCGGTCGCCGGGGCAGCGGCCCTCTCGCTCGGCGGCGAAGTCGGCGGAAAGGGCGACATACGCGGCGACTTGCTGGCATTGGGTGCGGCGCTGCTCGTGTCGGGTTACATGCTCTGTTCGAAACTCGCCCGCCGCACGCTTGGCGGCCTCGAGACCATCTTCTGGCTGACCCTGATCGAGATATGTATCGCGGGTCTCATTGTCGCCGTTTCCGGCGAAGCCTTCCTGCCTGCAGACCTCGGCGGATTCCGGGCACCGCTCTTTCTCGCATTGTTCGTGCAAGTGATGGGACAGGGCCTCATCATTACAGGTCTCGGTCGCACGCCCGCCGCGATTGCCGGCGTGGTGGTGATCGTGCAGCCGGTAGTTGCCGCAGCCATTTCCTGGAGCCTGTTCGACGAGCCCCTCACCGCGCTCCAGGCAGGCGGCGCGGGCGCCATTCTTGCCGGCGTGTGGCTCGCCCAACGCGGAAAACCGGTGCCTATCGACTGAATTCTCGCCGACTGCATCGAAACTGCCACAAAACTCGTCTATCAACGTGGCAAATGAATCGTTCGGGAATCCACGACATGCGCACATCCATCGCCGCCCTGCTGACGGGCCTTGCCCTCGTTTCCACAGCCTGCACCACGACCGACGCGGTCTCGCCCGCCGCGCCGGAATCGCTCACCGTGGAGACGCCGCCCGCGCCCCTGCGGCCGGGCCTGCTGCCGCAACAGGCAGGCGATGCGTCCTATGCGTCAGCCGCCGCAGCGGTTCAGGCGCGCATCGACCAGCGCGGCGTGAAGCCGGCGAAGAACGTCATCCTGTTCATCGGCGACGGCATGAGCATCCCGACCGTGACCGCCGCCCGCATCTATGCCGGCCAGAAACGCGGTGTGGACGGAGAATCCTACACGCTGACAATGGAAACGCTGCCGCACATGGCCCTGTCGAAAACCTACAGCCATGACGCGCAGGTGTCGGATTCCGCATCGACCGCCACGGCCATGGTCACCGGCGCCAAGGTCAATTCGCGCACGCTGGGCGTGCTGAAGGAAGCCAGCTTCGGCAATTGCGCCAGCACGCAGGGCACTGAAGCCGATTCACTTTTCGTCCTGGCCGAGCGGGAAGGCCTCGCTACGGGGCTCGTCTCGACGGCCCGCCTCACGCATGCAACGCCCGCAGCGGCCTATGCGCATACGCCCAGCCGCGACTGGGAAGACGATGCCGACATGAAGGGCGGCGAGGCCGGCGACTGCAAGGACATCGCCCGGCAGCTGATCGAATGGCCCGAGAGCGACGGATTTGAAGTGGCAATGGCCGGTGGCCGGGCGCAGTTCCTGACCGTCGACGAGGCCGACCCGGAAGATGAAGGCCGCACAGGCGGTCGCAAGGATGGTCGTGACCTCGCGGCCGAATGGGTCGCGAAATCGCCGGCCCACACCTATGTCACCGACAAGGCCGGATTCGACGCGATCGACTTTGCTTCTGATGCCAGGGTGCTGGGCCTGTTCGAGGCCTCGCACATGGAATACGAGCTCGACCGCGCCGCGGACACGGCAGGCGAGCCCTCGCTGGTCGAGTTGACGGAAGCGGCGATCGCTCGCCTGTCGCAGGACCCGGACGGCTTTGTCCTGATGGTTGAAGCGGGTCGGATCGACCACGCGCATCACGGCGTCAATGCCGCGCGCGCGCTTGAGGAAACCGACATGCTGGACCAGGCCGTCGCAGCCGCGCTCGCCATGACCGATGCCGACGACACGCTGATTATCGTCACGGCTGACCATTCCCATACGATGACGATTTCCGGCTACCCGATGCGCGGCAATCCAATCCTCGGCAAGGTCAATGCCGGACTAGAAGGCGGCGAGCTGAAAGGCCTGGACGGCAAGCCTTACACGACCCTGTCCTATGCCAGCGGCCAGACGGGCTGCCGTCTGGAAGACGGCGAGCCAGACTGTACCCGCGAGGACCTGTCTGACGTCGACACCACCGACAAGGATTTCCTCCAGCCCTCGCTGGTGCCCATGTATTCGGAAACCCATGGCGGAGATGATGTCGCCATCTTCGCCACCGGCCCGGGCTCGGAACTCGTCTCCGGCGTGATGGAGCAGAACGAGATCTTCCATGTCATGGGCCGCGCCAGCGGTCTGGTCGCCACGGAGTAGACACGCGTGCCGAAAATCGATCTCGCCAAGGTGCCGGTCCGGACGGGCACCAACTATCCCGATCCCCATGCCGCTGCCGTCAGGGACCGCCAGTGGCAGGGCATCGGTGATGCCGGCTTCCTGACCGCACTATGCGTCAATCTCTGTACGATCCCGCCGGGCGCCTGGTCGAGCCAGATGCATGTCCACACGCATGAGGACGAGTTCGTCATCGTTCTCTCGGGCACGGCGCGGGTCGTAACCGATTGCGGCGAGTACACGCTGGGGCCGGGCGAGATGGCGGCTTTCCCGGCCGACGGCGAAGCGCACCACCTGCGCAATGAGGGCGCCCGGCCGCTCGTCTTCCTCGTCGCCAGCAGCCGCGATTCCCAGGATGGCTGCGCCTATCCCGGCATCGACTTGAAAGTCGGGCCGGACAATATCTATCTCCACGAAGACGGTACGCCCTACTGACCTGGCTTACGTTGGGGCCGGGCTGTTCAAGACCGGGCCTCTGGGCAATGATGCGCACTGAGACCGCGGCGTCAGCGAACGAGCGCGCGGCCAACCCGGAGGAAGTCCCATGAAAGCTGCTGTCATGCGCGCGCCTAATGCGCCGCTCTCGATCGAAGACGTCACGATATCGAAGCCCGGCCCGCGCGAAGTCCTCGTGCGCCTCAAGGCAGTGGGTGTCTGTCATTCCGACGTGCACTTCTGGGACGGGGCCTTCCCGACCGAGATGCCGGTCATACTCGGGCATGAAAGCGCCGGCATCGTCGAACAGGTCGGCTCCATGGTCAGCGCCGTGAAGCCCGGCGACCACGTCGTCTCGATCCTGTCACCCTTCTGCGGCACCTGCGAATTCTGCCTGACCGGCCACATGTCGGTTTGCCACACCGTGAATGGCGAACAGTTCAAGCGTGCGCCGACGGAGGCCCCGCGCCTGTCGATCGGCAAGGAAAAGGTCTCGCAATTCCTCAACCTGTCCTCCTTTGCCGAACAGATCCTGGTGCACGAGAACACGCTTTGCGTGATCGACAAGGAGATGCCGATGGACCGCGCCTGCCTGATCGGCTGCGGCGTGATTACCGGCGTCGGATCGGTCTTCCATGCCGCAAAGGTCGAGCCGGGTTCGACCGTGGCCATTCTCGGCTGCGGCGGAGTCGGCCTGTCGGCCATCAATGGCGCGGCGATAGCCGGCGCCTCGCGTATCATCGCGGTCGACCTTTCGGACGAGAAACTGGCCATGGCGAAGAAATTCGGCGCCACCGATTTCGTCAATCCGAAGAACGGCGACCCGGTCGCCCAGGTCAAGGACCTGACCAATGGCGGCGTGCACTATGCGTTCGAATGCGTCGGCCTGAAACTGACCGCTGAACAGGGCTACATGATGATGCGTCCGCGCGGCGTGATGACGGTGATCGGCATGATCCCGCCCGGCGTGAATATCGAGATTCCCGGCATCGAGCTGCTGGTGACGGAAAAGCGCCTGCAGGGCGCGGTCATGGGCTCAAACCGCTTCCGGATCGATTTCCCGCGCCTGGTCACGCTCTACCAGCAGGGCCGCCTGCATCTCGACGATCTCGTCTCCGACCGTATCGGTCTCGACGGCCTCACCGGCGCGCTACAGAACCTGAAGGACAACAAGGGATCGGTCGCCCGGCAGGTTGTCGTATTTGACTGATCGTCCGACAACAGGCAGTCACACGGATGTTGCCGCCGCCTCGCATGGCGATAACATTGTGTGACTGCTTGAATATTGGAACGAAATACGTGCCAGACCATTTGCTAGACATGAAATACGCGCCACAAATCCTGATCGTCGAAGATGAAATCCTGATCGCAATGGATCTCGAAGACATGGTCGCCGAAATGGGGGGCACCGCGATCGCGTCGGCGCATACTATTCAAACCGCGATGAAGCTGGCCGAATCCATTGAAGCGGATGCCGCCATCCTGGACGTCGATGTCGCCGGACAGCTTGTCTTTCCGGTCGCGGATATCCTGGCAGCCCGGGGCATCCCGTTCCTCTTCAATACCGGTCATTCGGCGGAAGATGCGCTGCGGGCCCGCTATGCCTCAGCCCCGATCTGCCGCAAGCCGACACTGCCGCGCCAGCTGAAAAAGGCCCTGCAGACTTTGCTGACGCCGCCCGAAAAGCGTGGACAGGGCGCACCAGCCTAATCGCGCAGCAGCTCGTTGACGCCGGTCTTCGACCGCGTCTGGGCATCCACGGTTTTCACGATCACCGCGCAGGCAAGGCTCGGGCCACCATTCTTGTCCGGCAGCGTGCCCGGAACGACGACCGAATAGGGCGGCACATGGCCATAGGTGATGGCGCCGGTCTTGCGATCGACAATCTTGGTCGACTGGGTGATGAAGACACCCATGGCGATCACCGAACCTTCGCCCACGACAACGCCCTCGACCACTTCAGACCGCGCACCGATGAAGCAATTGTCCTCAATGATGGTCGGGTTCGCCTGCAGCGGCTCCAGTACGCCGCCAATGCCGGTACCGGCCGAGATGTGGCAATTGGCGCCGACCTGCGCACACGAGCCGACGGAGGCCCAGGTGTCGATCATTGTGCCTTCGCCGACATAGGCGCCGATATTGACGTAAGACGGCATCAGAACGGCGTTCTTCGCAATGAAGGCACCCCGGCGCACGGCAGCGGGCGGCACGGCGCGGAAACCGGCCTCGCGAAACTCCGTCTCGCCCCAGCCCTCGAACTTCGACGGCACCTTGTCCCACCAGTTGCCGCCGCCCGGCACGCCGGCAATCATGCCATTGGCGTTGAGGCGGAACGACAGGAGCACGGCCTTTTTCAGCCACTGGTGCACGGTCCAGCTGCCATCGGCTTCCTTGCTGGCAACGCGCGCCTCGCCCCGGTCGAGCAGGTCGAGCGCGGCTTCGACGACTTCGCGCACTTCGCCCTTCGTTTCGGTCGAAAGAGCGTCGCGGCCTTCCCAGGCGCGGTCGATTACGTCGGCAAGGGCATGGGTCATGTCTGGGTCTCCGGAGGACAGGCAG
This sequence comes from Alphaproteobacteria bacterium, assembly GCA_018830285.1. Taxonomy (GTDB): domain Bacteria; phylum Pseudomonadota; class Alphaproteobacteria; order Caulobacterales; family Hyphomonadaceae; genus Hyphomonas. Next base: position 264,575 of record JAHJSB010000055.1, on the reverse strand, counting down.
GCTTGAGGGTTTCCAGGGCCGCTTCAAGGAAAGCGGCAAGGTCGCCCGTCACATAGTCGATGTGGCCAAGCCCGTCATCCCCCAGAACGTCCGCAAGGCTTGCAGGACGCGCCTCAATCGGTTCGTCGCTCCAGTCTTTTTCCGAATGCACCAGGACCGTCGTGAATCCGGCCTGCTTGGCGGGCGCGAGATTACGGGCGAGGTCCTCGAAGAATATGGATTCATTTGGATCGACATCGTGCAGCGCGCTGAATGCGGTATAGGAGGCCGGCCGGGGCTTCGGCGCATAGGCCGCGTCCTCGATACCGAAGCTGCCGTTGAAGATATGGGCCAGGCCCATTTTCTCGGTGACGCGCTCGGCATGGCGCCGCGAGCCGTTGGTGTAGACGAACTTGCGGCCCGGCAGCGATTCCAGCGCCGTACGCAGCAGCGGCAGGTCCGGCAACGGCGTCAGGTCTATTTCATGAACGTAGCTGAGGAAATCTGATGGGTCTATCTTGTGGACCTCCATCAGGCCAGAAAGCGTCGTGCCGTGCTCGGCATAGTACTTTTTCTGGACGATGCGAGCATCCGCCCGGGGCAGGCTCAGCAACCGCGAAACAAAGTCCGTCATCCGCGTGTCGATCTCGGCGAAGAGATCGCATTCGGCCGGGTACAGCGTGTTGTCGAGATCGAATACCCAGTTGCGAACGTGCCCGAAACTGCCGAAGGGCGTCAGGTGGACGCCTGCATGCCTATCGGTCATTTGCGCTGGCCTTTGCGAAATCGCGCTCGAAGAATTCGAACACCAGTTTGCGGTCGACCGGCGCCGGCGTTGCAGCGAACAGGGCGGTCCGATAGGCGGACGCCTCGCAATCGTCGCGGCCGACAATCGCGAATTTCGAGCGCCCGACACAGAACGCGTCCGACGCCTTGGCCAGCGTGCGCAACGCATCGCCGTCCTCCATCTCGCCATAGACGAAATGGTCCGCCCCGCTCAACGGCCTGTCGATCACGCGCGAACAGCCCCCCGCCTCGAGCAACCACCAGCCCCGGCTTTCCCAGCCTTCGGAGCCGCGCCGCGCAATCGCGCTCCAGATCCGGTTCTTGGTACGATTGCAAACGGTAAACCCGACCGCACGGCCGCGTTCCTTGGCGACCTGTTCGAGGAAGTCGATCAGGTCAGATTCCGACGTCGTCGCGGGCAGGCCGTTCTTTTTCAGGAATTCACCAATTGCGGTGCGGGTCTTGTGGCCGATATTGCCGTCGATCACGCCGGACACGACCCCGGCTTCCTCCAGCAGGCGCTGGATACCGGCGGCCCTTGCCTTGGTGGAGTCATAATTGTCGATCTCGGTAAAGGGCGTGACCCAGCGGGTCCGCCGCGTGACCTCCACTGCCCGGAAGCCCCGCGCCTCAAGCCCCATGGCCGAACATTCCGGCGGGCTTTCCAACGAAAAACTGCCCGTCGGGTCGACGCAAAGATCAGTATTGCCGCCCCATTCGCGAACGCCGCCCCGGTGGGCCGAAGACGTACGGGCATAGACGAAATGGAATTTCGGCTCCAGCGGGCCGGGCAGGGCGAGCTTGCAGCTGCCCGGCTGCAGCTTGATCCAGCCTTCCACCGTGATGCCGGCGCCCTCGGGCCGGCCTATCGCCGCCTCGATGATAAAGCTGGTCCGGTTGCACAGCGACCAGCCGTCGGCGCCGTCCTGCGCCTGGGCACCGCTGCCAAATGCCAACAACGCGCCAAGCGCGCCGAGAAGTCTAAGAAACGAGCGTACCTGCGCCATGTTCTGTGAATAGCTCCATGAGGAGAGCGTGCGGCGCACGCCCATCAAGTATCACAGCCGCCCCAACACCATGATTTACGGAATGCGCGGCAGTTTCAAGCTTGGGAATCATGCCACCTGCAGCTGTGCCGTCTGCGATCAGCCCCGGAATGTCCGCCACCGGGATTTCGCGGATCAGGTTTTTCTGCTTGTCGAGCACACCAGCCACGTCCGTCAGCAGCAACAGGCGGCTCGCGCCCAGCGCCGCCGCCAGCGCCCCGGCCGCCGTGTCGGCATTGATATTGTAGCGCGCGCCATCATGGCCGACGCCGACCGGCGCGACGACCGGGATTAGCTGCGAATCATTGCGCAGCATCACGTCCAGCACGGTCGTGTCGATCGTGCTCGGCTCGCCGACAAAGCCGAGATCGAGCACCCGTTCGATATGGCTGTCAGGGTCCTTGGTCGTCTTGGTCGCCTTTTCGGCGCGGATCAGGTTGCCGTCAGAGCCCGACAGGCCGACGGCCTTGCCGCCCGCCTGGTTGATCGCCCGCACGATGGATTTGTTGATCGGCCCGGACAGGACCATTTCGACAACTTCCATCGTTTCCTCGTCGGTGACCCGCAGGCCGCCCTTGAATTCCGACACGATGCCCAGCTTTTCCAGCAGCTTGCCGATCTGCGGGCCGCCGCCATGCACGATCACCGGGTGGATGCCGAGCGCCTTCAGCAGCACGACATCGCGCGCAAAGCCCGCCGACAAGGCCGGGTCCACCATGGCATGGCCGCCATATTTGACGACAATTGTCTGGCCCGCATAGCGCTGGATATAGGGCAGGGCCTCGGACAGGGTTTTGGCCGTGAACCGGGCGTGTGCAACAGGGTCTGTCATGGGGCGATGCGCCATCCTTCGCGATCAATGCGTGTGGGCCAGCCTCATAAGGCGCTTTTCAGCCCAGCGAAACCCTTCCAATCGGCACGCGACAGATCGGCGGCGCGGCGTTAGGCTGTCAAAAAGACCAACTGGCGGGGAAGATACCATGAAACGCATCCTGACGGGCGCTGGCGCCCTCTTGCTCATCGTCCTGATCGGCGCAGGCATCTATCTCTGGGACCCGCTGCCCGCCAACCCGTCCGCCAGCGTGCTGGCCGCTGGCGCCGCCAGTTATGACGCTGAAGTGATCCGCGACGAATTCGGCGTGCCACATATCCATGGGGCCCACGACACCGACGCCGCCTTCGGCCTCGCCTATGCCCATGCCGAGGATGATTTCGAGACGATCCAGGAAACCGTCGCCGCAGGCCGGGGCGTGATGGCCCATTATCGCGGCAAGGACGCCGCCCCGCTCGACTATATCGTCGCCCTGCTCGGCGTCTGGGACACGATGGACGCGCGCTACGCCGCCGACGTGCCCGACGATGTCAAAGCCATGGCCGAAGCCTATGCGACCGGCCTCAATCTCTATGCGTCCGAACACCCCAAGGCGACATGGCGCGGCCTTGCCCCCTTCACGGCCGAAGATGTCGTCGCCGGCTTCGTGTTCAAGACGCCCTTCTTCTACGGCCTCGACGAAACGCTGCTGCACCTGTTCGGCGAAGACTATACGCAGGCCATCGCGCTCGACCCGGCAGCGGGCCGCAAGGCCTTCATGATCGCCCCGAAGACAATGGCCGAACGCGGCTCGAACGGCATCGCCGTTTCCGCCAGCCGGGCCGGCGACCATGTCACCCGCCTCGTGATCAATTCCCACCAGCCGCTGACCGGCCCCGTCGCCTGGTACGAGGCGCAGATATCGTCCGATGAAGGCCTCGACATTACCGGCGGCATCTTCCCCGGCACGCCGGTCATCCTGCACGGCTTCAATGCCAATCTCGGCTGGGCCAATACGGTCAGCGCGCAGGACCTGGTCGATACCTATGTCCTGACCGTGAACCCGGACGATGCGAACCAGTACAAGCTGGATGGCGAATGGGTCAATTTCGCCGAATCCACCGTCACGCTGCACGTCAAACTGGTCGGCCCCTTTGCCCTGAAGGTGAATCGCAAGGTGCTCCGCTCCGCTCATGGCCCGGTTATCGAATCGAAACACGGCACCTATGCGGTCCGCTTTTCCGGCATGGGCGAAATCCGCCAGCTCGAACAATATTACCGCCTGAACAAGGCCAATGACTTGGACGGTTTCATGTCCGCCATGTCGCTGAACGCCCTGCCCAGCATCAACTATATCTATGCCGACAAGGACGCCAATGTCGCCTTCATCCACAATGCGCAGTACCCGGCCCGCAACGATGCATGGGACTGGTCGGGCGACATGCCGGGCGACCGGTCAGACCTGATCTGGCAGGGCTATCGTCCGTGGAGTGACGTGCCGAAACTGATCAATCCCGTGTCCGGCCTCGTCTTCAATTCCAATAATACGCCCTACAGCGCCACGGACGGCCCGGACAATCTCCGCCCCGAGGACTTCCCCCAGTCCATGGGCCTGCAGACCAACCAGTCGAACCGCTCACTGCGCATGATCGAACTGACCGACGGCAAGACCCCGATCAATGAGCCGGACCTGATCGCGCTAAAGTTCGACACCGCCTATGCCAAGGGCTCCGAAGCGGCAGAGCTGATTGCCCGGGTGCTCGCGGTCGACTGGAGCCAGGAACCGGAAATGGCCGAGGCCGCCAAACGCCTCGCCGCATGGGACAGGAAGATGAATGCCGACAGCCGCTATGCAGCCCTCGGCGGCCTGACCGTGCTGCGCGAAGTCACCGCGAAATACACCCACCTGCCCGCCCCGGATCCGGAAACCGCTTTCCGCGAGGCGGTCGAATGGCTGACCGTCCACCATGGCCGGATCGACCCGGAATGGGGCGAGGTCAACCGGCTCGTGCGCGGCAAGGCCAGCCTACCGATCAGCGGCGCCGCCGACACGCTGCGCGCAGTCTATCCCGAAGCCATGGGCGATGATGGCGAACTGCACATGACCGCCGGCGACACATGGATCGCGCTGGTCGAATGGGACGCCGCCGGCCACCAGCAAGCACGCGTCATCAGCCCCTATGGCAGCGCCACGCTCGACAAGGCCTCACCCCACTATGCCGACCAGGCCCCCCTCTTCGCCGCCGAAGAATGGCGCAAGGCGCACCTGACGCGTGAGGACTTGCTGGCAAGCGCGACCCGAACCTATCGTCCGGGGAAGGACTGAACCGACACCGGTATCCGGCGATTCCTGGCCGCATTCATCCCGGGATGGCGGGCCTGCCTGCTCAAAAACTCGTTTTGACCGAAAACCGTGCATTGAGCGGCGCACCAGGGGAAATGTTGTTGTTATTGTGCGCGGCCGGGAAATAGTCCTCGTCCAGCAGGTTCTCGATATTCAGCTGCAACACCGTACCGTTGCGCATCGTGTAGAAAACACCCGCATCCACCCGGGTGAAATCCGGCACCGTTACCGCGTTGCTGGCCGACGCGAACTGTTCGTCCTGGTAGGTGACCCCGAGGCCGAAACCGAGTTGCGACGACACATCGTAGCGGTTCCAGACCGAGAACATGTGCGCCGGGACCTGGCTGCCCGCCGATCCGTCTGCAAGCTCCGCATCGAGATAGCTATACCCGATATCCACCCGCCAGCGATCGGTTGCCTGGCCGCCAAGCTGGACTTCAAACCCTTGTGTTTCCGACGTCGTGACAAAGCTGTCTTCACCGTCCGCCGTACGCTCGGTCGTATCCCGGTCAAGCTTGAACAGGGCCGCCGTCAGGCTGAGACCGGATTGCATGTCCCACTTGATGCCAATCTCCTGGTTGTTGAATTCCTCGGGCTCGAGCTGGGCGCTTGCGTCGCTCAATTCGAGGAACTGGTCGCCCGATCGCGGCAGGAAGGATTTGCTGTAGCTCGCATAGGCGGACACGTTTTCCATCGGCTTGTAGATAATGCCGATACGCGGCGAGATTTCTTCATCGGCACGGCTGAATTGCGCTGCGTTTTGAAGGTCATTCACGTCGATTTCGAACCGGTCGAACCGGAGCCCGGCGATCAGCTTGAAATGCTGGCCAAGGTCGACCTGGTCCTGGGCATACACCGACAGGACCTGGACATCGGACCGGCGGTTGCGAACCGGGTTTGAAAACGCAAAGGCCGGCAAGGCCAGCGGGCGGGTCACGGCTATCGTGGTCTGGTCGTCATTGGTGTCGGAAAACACGTTGTCATGACGCGCATTGGCGGACTGCTGGTCGGCATATTCGGCGCCGATCAGCAGCGTGTGGGCAAGGCCGCCCAATGCAAATTCCGAGACCAGGTTCGTCTGCAGGATCAGGTTGTCACGCGCCGTTTCATCCTGGTACCCGTCAAGGGTGACTGTATCGGCAACGGCGTCGAAGCTCGCCGCATAGATGTTCTGGTACATCTTGTCATAGTCGGCATATTGCAGCGTCGTATTGATCGACAGCGATTCCGAAAACCGGTGGTCCAGGCGCGCCTTGGCGATATTGGCCTGCAGGGTCGTCCGGTTCCGGTCCGGGCTGCCGAAGAAAAATGTGTCATAGCCCGCAAGCGGTGCGCCGGATCCGTCCGACGGCACGCCCCGGTCGACGACCCGGTCGTCGTCCACGAACTCATAGGACAAGAGCAGGCTGGTATCCGGGCCCAACCGGGTGGCAAATGTCGGATTGACGGCAAACCGGTCGCCACCGAACTGGTCGCGGTGATTGTTCAGCGATTCGGCGAACGCATTGATCCGAACGGTCGAGTCCGCACTTGTCGCCGTATTGTAATCGATGGCGCCCGATATCTCTCCAAACGTATCGGCACTGACCGACAGGCTGGCAATATCGGCACTGGAATCGGGCCGCTTGGTCGCGCGATTCACCACGCCGCCGCCGCCGCCACGGCCGAAGATCATGGCATTTGATCCGCGCAGGATTTCGATCTGCTCGATATTATACAATGGCCGGAAGTACTGCACATCGTCACGCAAGCCATCGATGAAGAAGTCTGCCGTCGAATTCTGGCCACGTATCGTGATCTGGTCGCGGTGGCCTTCGCCCTGGCCGATCGACGCGCCGGGCGTGTAACGCAAGACGTCGCCCATATCGGTGAAGGCCTGCTCGGCAATTTGGGCGCTCGTCACCACCGACAGGCTTTGTGGCACGTCGACAATCGGCGTTTGCGTCTTGGTGCCGCTGAATTTCTCATTGGAAAGATAGGTGCCAAGGACAGCAATCGTGTCCATCACCCGAGTCTCGTCCACCTCCTTGCCACCGTCGTCTGCCAGGGCAGGAGAGGCTGTGAGGGCAGACAAGGCCAGGGCACCGGCAGTGAGGAAACGCATGAGACAATAAGCCTTGTAAGTGAGAATGAGTTACATGCGCACACATGTCATGATTGAGAATTGTTTGCAAGTTTTGTGAGAATCATTTGCAACAATGTCGCAGGGCACGCTCCGGGCACCCGTTTCCCCATCTTCCCCCATGCGTACCTTTCCTTACTTTCGCGCTGCGTTCACCCTGCTAAGCTCAGCCAAAATGTTCTGGGAGGGACGCATGGAGCAGGCACCGACACAATTGCCGGCCGTCAACACGATTGGCCTGACGGCGCCCTTCGGCTGGCTCGCTGGCGGCTGGGCCGATTTTCGCAAGGCGCTCTGGCCGTGCCTGGCCTACGGCGCCATCCTTGTCGCGCTCAGCGTCGGCCTGGCGGCTGCGCTCTATTCGGTGGGCGCGCTGAAGTGGCTGTTCGTGCTGGCCGCCGGTTTCATGCTCGTGGCACCCATGTTCGCCATGGGGCTCTACAATACGGGCCGCATGCTGGAACAGGGCGAGAAACCGCGGATCGGCGACATCCTGTTCGTGCGCTCTGCTTTCCGGCAGGACCTGATGTATCTCGGGCTCGCGCTGTTCCTCGTCTACTCGTTCTGGGTCGAGGCGTCGCAAATCGTCTATGGCCTGTCGACCTACCGGGTCCACAAGACGCTGCCCGAGTTCGTGAACTTCATGCTGACCGACCCGGAGGGCCACACCATGGTCATGGCCGGCACGGCCATCGGCGGCGTGATCGCCTTCATGGCCTATTCCCTTGTGGTCGTGTCTGCGCCGATGCTGCTGAACGAGAAGACCAACGTCTTCATCGCGACGATCACCAGCGTGCGCACGATCGCGCAGAACTTCCTGCCGATGCTGGTCTGGGCCGTGCTGATCGTCGCCCTCACCGCGCTTGGCATCGCCACCGGCTTTCTCGGCCTGGTCGTCACCTTCCCTGTCATCGGCCTCGCCAGCTGGCGCGCCTATCGCGAGCTCGTGCCATCGTCACACGGCGACATGGCGCAGTCTGCGTAGGCGCATCGGCTTGCGAGGTCGGAGCGGACATAGCGGCGGATTCTCGCCGGAAAATGACTTAGCGCTCGTCGAGGGCGATGACTCGAATGAAACAGGACGCGGACATCAGACATTCGCAAATGGAATGGCTTGCCTGGTACGGCAGATCAGACCTGTATTGCCCGTATAACGGGCAATCTGGCAGGACACTCTGCGTCACATCGGTCAAGCCGCAATCGCCGACCAATCGATACCCTCATCGGCCAACACTGCATCCACCCCGAACCTGCGCGCAGCATCAACATTCTGGACGTTGTCATCGACAAATGTGACGCGATTACTTCGCATGATCTCTATGACAGGCTTGAACGATTCTAACGATGGCTTGGCTGCTTGCAATTCGTCCGACACCAGCACTTTCTCAAACCTTGAGGCTAGACCAAACCGCTCCAATCGCGGAGTGAGCCATTGCTTCCGGTGGTTCGATAGAAGCCAGCAAGGATGATGCGTGGCCATCAGGTGATGATAATATGGCCCTGGCGCATAGCGCGCTTCAAGCTCTTCACGTAGCCGAAGACTGTCTGCGCCGGGCGCGAGCGTTGACCACATCTGCTGGTCACTCATCTTTCCTTCCCAGAACGGCTGCCGGATAATTGCCCAGCGAGATTTTGCAGAACTATTTCCGCGACTGAATGTATCCAGGTACGATAGGAAGCCTGGCAGCGGATTATTAAGCACGACGCCATGCACATCGAGGACCAGCAATCTACGGGTTATGGCGAAACTCCTTCACTCTCGACGAGGCTTGCAATTTCATCTACGATTCTATGAGTCGCCATCGCAAGATTTTCTGTTCCGATTGTCGGCGTTCCACTCGCATCTGCTTTGGTCTGCAGGTGAGACTGGATCGCCCGGATCCTGCCAATGTCTGCAACATGACGATCGCCGCGCCGCAGGGGTTGGGAAATCGCCCGGCGCTCCAGCTTTGCCTTGTGCGCGTCGTCGCTGCATTCGACGATCAGCCGTTCAATCACAATCGGGCGCGCCGGATGCGGCGCCAGCGCACTGCCAATCAGTCCTGGTAGCAGGTGGACCCCTTCAAGGATTGCAAATCTCCGTTCGGCCGCAAGACGTTGGGCAACGGCGACGGTCGCATTTGCCACAGCGTTCGCCTGCCTGTCGAAATTGGAAAACTGTGCAGGACCTTCGGAGTCCACCAGTTCGAACGTTGATCGGTGCAACTCCGGCAAGACGCTAACCGGTATCACGGTGCGAAGCACATCCCGTATAGAATCGCTTGTAATTACGCTCGATATCCCGAAGCGAAAGGCCATCCGTGCCGCCACGGTGCTCTTGCCGACGCCGGGCGCGCCGGAAAACACGACCACAACCGGTCTTCCCGACCGCTTGGCCGTACGCCAGGCGAGCCAGCGCTCTGCTGTCCCATCCGGCTCTTCGTCAACCAGAATCTGGCGGATCATTCCGACCAGCTGTTCGGCATTGACGGTTTTGGTTCGAAATTTGAGCAATCGCAATTGAACAACGCTCGCAAGCCGGTAGGCCTCTTCAGTGGCGATCCCTGTCGAGAGAAGGCTGCTTGCCAGGATGCCCCGAGAGAAAGGCAACACGTCCCCGGACCTGTTTGCAATCGTGATGCGAGTGTCTGCGTCTATCAGGTCCATCGGGGTCAAGTTCGATCCACTTCAAAGTCGGGTTAGGAAACTACGACCGCGATGTGAGCTTTCGCGCGTCGACACTTTTTCATGAGCAAATTTTTGTCTGGAGCCGCCGGCCGACGCTGTGCTGTCCGCTATCAACAGACACCTTGGCATGATCTTGGCGTCCAGCAGAGACGCCAGAGATCAAAAGCTGCGCCCTTACAGCGTCAGCGTTCGCGGGCTGGACGCTTCCCCCCCTCTGGCCGAGGCCGAGGTGGTCATTGGTCTCGGCAAGATCCACCCCCCATCATCGGCCCATCTATGAAGCTGTAAATCCTCGATTTTTCTTGCCGCATACGAACGTTTTGCTTCGACATGTTGTGTCTCGGCGGTTTCGAGAAGGTTATCCAGATCGCAGGCTGATAACATTTCCGTCTCCCTCCTCAGAATTTCGTCAAGCATTATAGCGGACGCGCATAACGGCGCGCACGGCGCTTGCGCCTTCCGCGCCGATCGTACAGCTTTTGCTGGGGCTTTGTGCCCACATCGGCAGGAGTTAGCGCTCCGGCTTGGGGGGTTGCAGTTAGCGCCTGCCAATCATCAGTTCGATACATACCACTTTCCATTTCATCTTCGGACCTACTGTCCACAACGGAAATGGGTGTTGAATATACATAATCAAAATCGTTATTTTATTTTATATCGATAGATAAAAACTATTTTAGATTGGGTCGTCGGTGGGGCTTTCGCAAGTTGCCAAGCGCATGCACGCCAATCCATGACGCAATTCGTATTGTCCCCTTCCCTCGGAGCGCGACCTGCCCGGGTCGCAACCGTAGCATTTGACGTTGCGGACCCGGAGTTTTCTCGAGAACCGGCGCGGTTCCGACTGCAGTTTGCGCGCCGTGTCCGTTTCGCCCTCTATTCAGATACCTGAGATGAAATGCTGCGTTCGGATTTGCTGCAACCGATCGTCCAACCTCATCCTTTGGGGGCAGCAAACGGACCACGAACTCCCACCCCTCAGGATTTTTCGACCGGCAGCCGCCGCTTGTTCTCGCCGTTTGTTTGCATGCCTCTCCTCTTGCCATCTGCACTGTGCGGCGGCTTGGAAAGGAGGAGCATCATCGAAGACCAGTCGAAAGGCCCTGCGGAAAACCCAGGGCCAGCCGGGCATCGCTGATTGAACGCAGGCAAGCTGCCCGGTCGGAAGCCAGCCCTAAAAATAAAGGAGGTCTGGTCGATCCGGACCCGGATTGGGCTTAAAGGCGATAAGCGAAACCTCGTTCTCTTCAACCTCGCGATCGATAGCAAGCTCAGGGGCTGTGACCTGGTCAAGCTGAAGGTTGGCGACATAGCGGCATGTTCCATCCGACGGCAGATTGTCGCCGAAAGTAGTCATCGACCGAACATGGGAAAATGACTGCTTACGCAGCAAATTCGAGGCGTTGCAGAGCGAAAAGGTTCGAAAATGCAAGTTGTACAATTTTCGGGGTGACTACCTAGGACCCTGCGCTGCGCGAGTCGCGCGATCTTGTCGTCGTCTAGCAGCTGCGCGTTCGCGATTAACGAAGACTGGTTCGCATTCATCTGACATCACTCGAATATTTTTTGCGACGCTTTACTTATTAACCGCCAAGAGCCTTGGCGCCAGCCCGTTAGACGCCAGTAGATTCGCAACAAGCACAACGTCCGACGAAGATCCCCTTCGGCTAGCTGGCATCGGAGAAGATAGGGCAGCGGTGTAGCGATGCAGGCTATGGCCTCGCGTCGCGCACCTAGCCCAGCCAAAGCCGAGCTTAGCTCATTCAGAATCCCCGGTTCTGCAATCAGCTCATCAAGTCCATAACGGCAGCCAAGCATGCGACCGAGAATGAGCTGATCCATTGCACCGAGCGGGGCGTCGGGGGCCTGGCGCACTCCATCCCGCACCGCACGGAGCGCGTCCGGCCAGAGCTTCTTGCGCGCTGCGATTGTTGCTTTCTGAAAGTATGCTTGCCGTCGTCCCAGAGCGTCTCCCGGCTCCGAGGATGCCGGTCTGCTAACCAGCTCGCCCATCGTGACATAAGGCAAAAGTTCGCGCAGCAGTTCCGTATCGGCAGCGCTCCAGCGCGCATTGCGAGTATCGGCAGCATAGCGGATATTTGCAGGTCCGCGTGGACCATCATGCTGGCGCTGAAAAAGAGTTACCCCCTCGACGCGCTTCGCGGGCCACCTGCGTGCCAAAAGGAGCAGCACGGCATAGTCCTCGGAGATGACTTTATCTTCCGGCAGTGGGAAGATGGCGTCATAGCACGAGCGGCGCACTAGCACGCAAGGCTGGCCCGTAATGAAACAGTCTTCCATGACATGAACAAAAAAGGACCGTTCGTCCTCGAAAGGATAGGGATGCGTCCGCTCAAAACGCATCGCGCCAGTCCCCGGGTCTTCCCGGAATTTTTGCAGCGCTCCGTAGCTAATCGCTGTTGATGGATCTGCAATGAACGGAGCGACCAGCCTTTCCAGTGCATCGACCGGGGCAAGATCATCATCATCCATGATCCAGATCAAATCACCTTCCGCGTGGCCAAGTCCTGTATTGATCGCAGCATTCTTGCCGCCGTTCTCCCGGCGAATATAGCGGACTTTGTCGCCGAATGCGGCAACAACCGCTTCGGTATCATCAGTGGATCCATCATCGACGACCAGGATCTCGGCAATTGGATAGGACTGGTTGAGCAATGAGTCGAGACTGGACGCGATCAATCCGCACCGATTGAAGGTTGGCAAGATCACCGAGACACTCGGCATGGAATTGTTGGCCGACTGTGTCAACGATTGCCCTTTCCAGCGGACGCATATTTTTATCTGGGCAAGAACGATGCCGCGCGAGACACATTTGGCACGGCACGAATTTCGCAAGGCATAGCAAACGCAGACCAGACGAGAAAAGGACGCGTTCCGAATGAAGCCCAACTTCATCAACGGTGACCAGCCTGACGTCACCATCATCGTCTCCCCACGCGAGCGGTTCGAGCAGGCCGGCATGTCGCTGCAAGCCTGTTTTGACACGGCCGACCTGCCTTTCCGCATGATCTATGTTGATGGCGGCTCGCCGAAAGCGATCGCTGACGCGTTGAAAGCTGAAGTGGAGAGCCGTGGCCACGTCTATATCCGCCGCCCGGGTTTCATCACACCAAACGATGCCCGTAATACGGCCCTTCCACTGGTGGATACCAAATATGTTGTCTTTATCGACAACGATGTCGCCTTCACACCGGGCTGGCTGTCCACCATGGTCGAATGTGCGGAAGAAACTGGCGCCGGACTGGTCACTCCGACAATTCTTGTTGGACCGGAAGCGCGCATGCCCGATCTGAAAATCCATCATGCGGGCAGCATCATCAAACTGACCGATACCGGCCACGGCCGGGATATGTACCGTCACCACCGCTTTGAACACGAACAGTATCTGGGGCGCAAGAACGCGCTCGTCCGAGAGGAAACAGATGCCACCGAATTCCATGTCGTGCTTGCCCGTCGCGACATGATGGAACAGATCGGCCCGCTCGACCCTAAACTGGTTGGCTTTACAGACGAAATCGACATGGCCTTCAAAGCCCGCGAGCGGGGGTGGACGATATGGTTCGAACCGGCCGCAGTCGTTGTCTATGCGGTGGGCAGGAAGATGACCTGGCGTGAAATTCCCTATTTCTGCCTGCGCTGGAATTCCTCTCGCTGCATGAAGGCCGAGCGATACTTCTACGAGAAATGGAACCTCGTTCCGGAATTCAAACGTCAAAGGGATTTTCTGCGCGACCATCGCCGCCACGCCTTCCCTTTCAAGGGAATGCAGAAAGTGCTGGGCTGGCGGGCCACCGTCACGCTGACGACTTTAGTCTGTGAAATGATCGCCTTTGCAGCTTCAATCCGCTTCCTTAAGCCCGACAATTCGCCGCTTCCCATATCATCCGCCGTCGCAAAGCAGGTATAGGGACATTGTCAGGAAACCCGGGCTTGAGGCCGCCGTTTCTGCTGTCGAGCCTCAAAAAAGGGCTGAGATGGCTCGGTCGGAACGAAGACATTCTGACGCTGCCAATGTACGCATTTCTGCAAACCCGCCGTTCGCCCGTTTGGCTTCGACCGGCGACGCAGGGCCAGGAACGGACTTTGAACTCCGCTTTACCGGTGTCTACCTTATGATCCGGTGGCGACGTTCGAGTTGGGGCGCAGCGCTGATTTGCTCCATGATGCCGTGCATCACCCTCAGAACACCCATACCTCACACCCAAGCGCCCTCACAGGCGCCGCTCGCGCAGGGCTAGAGCAGCGCGGCAATCTCGGCGCGCAGTTCGGGCATGCCCCAGCCTTTTTCAGCCGAGGTCACGATGGTCAGCGGGTGCGCCGCGCCGTGCTTTTTCAGCTTGGTCTCGATATCGGCCTGCAGCGCGTCCACTTCGCCCTTGGCCAGTTTGTCGGCCTTGGTCAGCAGGATCTGGTAGGTCACCGCCGAGCCGTCGAGCATGGCCATGACCTCTTCGTCCGTGTCCATCAGGCCGCGCCGCGCATCGACCAGCAGGAACACCCGGCGCAGGGACGGGCGTCCGCGCAGGTAGGACCGGGTCAGCTTCATCCAGGCATCGGCCTGTGTCCGGCTGACCTTGGCATAGCCAAAGCCCGGCAGGTCGACGAGATAGAGCTGGCCGGGGCCGACATCGAAATAGTTGAGTTCGCGCGTCCGGCCCGGCTCGGACGAGCTCCGCGCCAGCTTGTTGCGGTTGGTCAGCGCATTGATCAGGCTCGACTTGCCGACATTCGACCGGCCGGCAAAGCAGACCTCGGTCCGGTCGGCAGGCGGCAGGCCCTTGAGATCAACCACACCCATGACGAAGTCGACCGGGCCGGCGAACAAGAGCCGCCCGGTTTCAATCTGGTCTTCACTCGGGGCCGGGCGCGTGTCCATGATTCAGTCCGCCGGTTCTTTTTCACGCCCCAACAGGCGCGAAATCGTCTTGCCGAGTTCGGTATCGACCCCGTTGCGGCGCATGATGAAATATTGCTGTGCGAAGGACAGGATGTTGCTCCACACCCAGTACATCACCAGGCCTGCCGCAAAGCCGCCGAACACGAACGTGAACACGATCGGCATGGCCTGGATCACCATTTTCTGCGTCTTATCCGTCGGTGCCGGGCTGAGGCTCTGCAGCGCCGCCATCGTAACGCCATAGAGCAGCGGCAGGATGCCGATGCCGATGACCAAGCCGATCACGGGAATAGCCTTGATGTCGGACGCAGCCCAGGGCAGCAGGCCGAACAGGTTGCCGATCGCGGTCGGGTCCGGCGCCGAAAGGTCCTTCAGGAACAGGAAGGGCGTATGGCGCATTTCCAGCGTTACAAAGAGCGTCTTGTAGAGCGCATAGAAAATCGGGATGGTGAACAGGATCGGAACGCAGCCGCCAATCGGGTTGGCCCCTTCCTGCTTGTACAGCTTCATGATTTCCTGCTGCTTGCGCTGGGGATCGGCGGCAAAGCGCTCATTGAGCTCCTTCATCGGCTCCTGCAGCTTCTTCATCTTGGCCATGGACTTGTAGCTCTGGTTGAACAGCGGCACGAGCGGCAGCTTGATCAGGACCGTGAAGGCGAGGATCGCCCAGCCGAACGAGCCGAGCACGCCCGCAAGGTATTCCAGCGCATAGAAGAAGGGCTTGGTCAGGAAGAAGGCCCAGCCCCAGTCGATGGCATCGACCATGCGCGGGATGCCGTCCTCGTTCTGGTAGTCCTGCAGGACTTCGAAACGTTTGGCACCGGCGAAGATACGATTCTGGGCAGTCTGGCTCGCGCCCGGCGCAAGGATGAAGGCCTCGCTCTCGGTGCGCACTTCCAGCGGACCGTCAGTGGCAATCGACTTCTTGTTGACGACCCCGTTGAACGGCCGGTCCTGCTGTGGCACCAGCGCGCCCAGCCAGTATTTGTCCGTCAGGCCCCACCAGCCGCCTTGCGTGGACGGGAAGGTGCCTTCATCCGTTTCCCCGTCAATGTTCTTGAGGGCGAGCAGCGGCTTGTACTTCTTCAGGCGCAACTCGCCGTCGACCACGCCCATCAGGCCCATATGGGCAAGACCACCGGCGGCGGCAGAGCCGGGATCGGTCAATTCGAGGAAGCCCTTGAAGTCGCCGTGCCGCTCAACCGAGCCAATGGCGCGAACCGTGCGTTCGGCATCGCCTGTATTGGTCAGCGTATCCTCGAAAGAGAACATGTAATTCTCATCAACTGAAACCGTTCGGTCGATGGTCAGGCCCGGCGTTTCAAGGCGCAGCTTGATCGGCGAGGTCGTCGTCAGATGGCCCAGTCCGACCTGCACCCAGGGCGAATTGCGGCCCGCGACCAGCGACGTGCCGTCTGCCCAGTAATAGGTCGCGAAATATCCGTATTCACTCGCTTCCGGGCGGAACAGGCGTATTTCCTGCTTCTTCTCCACGGTCAGGAAGTGCTTGCGCAGGCTGAGATCGTCGATCCGCGACCCGGCAAGCCGGATCGATCCATCGACGGATTCGCCATCAAACTTGACCCGGCCCGGCCCGGAAATCGCTTCCTCGACTGTCTTGGTCGCCGCAATCGCCGGAACATTGCTCAGTTCGTTTACGCTCACCCCGGTCTGCTCATCGGCGGTGATCGCGGCCTGCTGGGCCTCAAAGCGCTTCTGCGCCGGCTCCATGAAGACTTTCTGGTAGCCGAACACGAAAGCGACCATCAGCGCCATCGCGATCAGGAAATTGCGCTGATCTTGCTTTTCCATGGAATTTTGTCCCGGAGGTTTCTGGGCGCCAACTCGCAAATCGAGGCGGCGCGGTCAATCAGCGGCGAGGCTTATCAGCGCGCTTTCCATATCGTCAAGCAAACGCACCCACGCAATGTCAGCGGTGGCGTCCCGCGCGATGAAAACATAGTCGGTTCCCGGGCGCCCCAGCCTGGGCAGCAACAGGCGCGCGGCTTCGCGCAACCGGCGCTTGGCCCGGTTGCGCACGACCGCATTGCCGACCTTCTTGGTGGCCGTAAAGCCCGCCCCGATATGGCTGCCGGGGGCGTCGCCAGCACGCTGCCTCGCCTGAACCACAAGGCATTTGCGCCGTTCGGCCCTGCCGCCGCGTACAAAAAGGAATTGAGGCCGCTTCGCCAGGCGAACGACCTCAATCGGACTGTCTTGATTGTCTTGCGGCATCTGCAGCTCCCGGCCTTTCAGGCTGGGCGGACCCGTGTCTCGCCTTAAGCGGACAGTTCCTTGCGGCCTTTTGCCCGGCGGCGCGCCAGAACCTTGCGGCCATTCTTGGTCGCCATGCGAAGGCGGAATCCATGGGTGCGCTTGCGGCGCAGGTTGCTCGGCTGGAATGTACGTTTCATGGTTCTGCTCTAAGGCTGATGTGTCTCGGAAAGAGGGGCCAATACAGGCGACAGGCACCAAGGTCAAGGCGGGCAAGCACAGTCTGGCCTGGCCAAGCCGCATATTTTTTCGGCGCGCAAGGCCCACCCGACGCCTCAGCACCTGCTGTCTCTTTACACGGCGGGAGAGTCTTGCTCAATCTGGTTCCGGGACGGGCAGCCAGATTCGAAGGATATTCATGCGGTTCCTGCGCCCTGCCCTGCTTTGCCTGCTCGCTGTGATCGCGCTACCGGCCGCCTTCGCCCAGGCCATTGACTATGACCGTCTCGACCAGCGCCTGACCCGGCTCGCCGCCGAAGAGGACATGGTCGGCCTTGCCGTGGCCGTGATCGAAGATGGCGAAATCCGCTTCGCGAAGGGATACGGTTATACCGCCATCGGCGGCGCGCCTGTGACGGACGAAACGGTATTCCGATGGGCGTCCCTGTCAAAAGGCGTCGCCGCCAGCCAGATCGCCATCCTGGCCGGACAGGCAAGGCTCAACCTCTCTGACACGGTGGCGAAGTTCAAGACCTCGCTGCGCCTGCCCGGCGGCGGCGAGACGCAGGCAACGCTGGAAGATGTCCTGTCCCACCGGCTGGGCATTGTCTCCAACGCCTATGACACGACGCTGGAGGATGGCCGCGACCCGGTCGAAATCCGCGAAAGCCTGCTCAGGCTCAAACCGATCTGCGCGATCGGCGAATGTCATACCTACCAGAACGTCGCCTTCGACACGGTTGCCGAAGTCGTCGAACAGGTGACGCAGGCAAAATATGCCGACGCGATCGACGCCTCCCTGTTCAAGCCGCTGGGCATGGTCACTGCCAGCATCGGACGTGTCGGCCTCGAAGCTTCCCCGTCCTGGGCCCGACCCTATGCCAAGCGGGAAAGGGATTCCGGCCCGCCCCGGCCCAAGACCGTCAACGACGACTATTATCGCGTACCGGCAGCCGGCGGCGTCAACGGGTCGATCCGCGACCTCGCGCTCTATGCCCGCGCGCAGATGGGGCTCGTGCCGGACGTGCTCAGCGATACGGCGCTGGAGATGATGCAGACGCCCCGCATCTACACGAGCCGCGAACAGTCCGGCCTCTCGCGCCGCTACAAGGGTCACATGAAAGATGCGCGCTACGCCCTTGGCTGGCGCGTCTACAAATATGGCGACGCTGGCACTCGCGTCGTAGGCCACCGCGGCGCCGTGGAAGGCTATCGTTCACTGATCCTGTTCGACCCGGAGCGCGATACCGGCGTTGTGGCGCTCTGGAATTCAAGCTCGCGCCTGCCCGTCGGCATCGAGTTCGAAGTCATGGACATGGCCTACAACCTGCCGCCACAGGACTGGATGGCGCTCGACACGGATTCCGCTGGCGGCGGCAAATAGGGCCAGCCGTCAGGCCCCGTCTTCGGGCGCCATTTTTCCCAGCCACCAATTATTGTATTGCCAGATCGCTTTTTCCAGCGGCGACAGGCGACCCTGGCGCGTCATCGGGGCGTTCAGGCCTTTCCAGACCGTGTCATTCGCACCGATATCCTCCTGATGGATCGCGTCCACCATGTGGCAGATCTCGTCTGCGATCTGGTCGAACCCCTCGAACGCCGCATATGCGCCGGGAACACAGATATGGATCTTCAGTTTCAGCTTGCCGGCGGATTCCGGGAAAACCTGGTACCAGGTGACGACGCTGCCCTGGATGCCCAGCAGGAAATGCGGGTAAAGCACGCTGGCGAACAAGTCACGCGCCTGCCAATCCTCCAGCCCCTCGACCGGCGGCAGGCCGGGCGGCAATTCGGCATGGGCTGCCGGCATGTGCAGGATGGACCAGGACCCGTCATTGTCCGGCACACGGGAATCGCGCGCATGGTACGCGGGCTCGAAGGTTTCCTGGTGGACGCCGATATGGTGGTAGGCTTCCATGAAATTCTCGACCAGGACTTTCCAGTTCCAGTCGCTGTCATATTCAAGCGTGCGCACGACGACCATGTCCGCGAGCCGGAACGTCTCGAAATAGGTCTCGAAGGTCTTGACCTGCGGCGCGAAGGGCGCGGCATCGGGGTCGAAATTGGCGAGGATGAATCCCTGCCAGATTTCGGTGCGCACCTGCGGCAGGCGGCAGTCCGCTTCGGCAAAGTCTCCGGCGCCTTCCATCAGGGGCGCGCGAACGAGCTGCCCCGCCGTGTCATAGCTCCATGAATGATACGGGCAGGTGAAAAGCTTCCGGTTGCCGTTGCCCTCGGCAACCTGCGCTGCGCGGTGCAGGCAGGTACGGGACATGACGCGGATCTCGCCGTCCTGACCGTGCACGATCATGACGGGTTGGCCCAGCAGGTCCATGGAAAGGAAGTCGCCCGGCTTCGCAACCTGGTCGACTCGCGCCAGCGGCAGCCAACTCTTTCGAAAGACCCGGTCCGTTTCCAGTGCGAAAACGTCGTCCCGGATGTAAGCAGCTGGCGGCAGGGTCGCAGCTTCCTCAAGGGGGCGTGCAACCCGGTCGATTTCGTCGGCGCTGATGCCCGGCAATTCTTGCGTCATGATAGTCCTCCCGGGAAAAATGTGACACATGCGTCAACTTTTTTCGACCTCGAGCTTTCCGCCGCGCGAGATCCCGGTTCACGCCGCCGATCACGGGCCTTTGATCGCCCCTGCGACAAGCGTTACGGGCATAAATCGCGCTGCCGGGATATGTCTCGGTCTTCAATCGAGGACCCGCATCCATGCCGCTACCCAGAGTCTTGCTTGCCGCCGCGCTGATGGCGATGCCGCTTGCCCTGCCTGCGCAGGCAAGGGATGTAACGTCCGGCATCACGGAAGACGCAAACATGGCCAAGGCCCAGCACGCCCAATGGACGCGCCTCCTGGCGAAATATGTCCGCACGTCGGACGATGGCGTCAACCGGGTCGACTATGGCGCCCTGAAGGCCAATGCCGCCGACCGGGCAGCGCTGGACGCCTATATTGCGAGGTTCGCCGAGATGGACCTCTCAGGTACGAATGACGCGGCCTTCGCCGCGTGGGCCAATCTCTACAATGCCGTGACGGTTCGCTACATCGTCGAGAAATACCCGCTTGGCTCGATCAAGGATGGCTATTTCTTTGGCGGGCCGTGGAAAAAAATCGCGGTCAGCGTCGTCGGCCGGAACGTCTCCCTCGACGCAATCGAACACAATATCCTGCGGCCGAAATTCCAAGACCCGCGCGTTCACTATGCCATCAACTGCGCCGCATTCAGCTGCCCGAACCTGATGGCAAAGGCCTGGGAACCCGCGACGCTGGACGCCGATCTCGACGCGGCGGCCCGCGCCTATGTGAACACTTCGCGCGGCGTGACCGTGACCGACAGGGGCCTTGTCCTCTCGTCAATCTATGACTGGTTTGCCGCCGATTTCGGCGGCTCCAAGCAAGATGTCGTCGACCATTTGCTGAAATACGCCGATACTGGCCTCGCCAAGCAGATCCGGACCAATCCGAAGATCCGCTCCTATGATTATGACTGGTCCCTCAATGACACCGAATGACGCCCCGGCGCCCAAGCCAACCCCGCTCGCAATCCGCCTCTGGCCGCTTTACGTCATCGCTGGCGGAATTTCCGCCGCATGGGCCTTCGGCCTGTTCGACTATCTCTCGCTCGAAACGCTCCGCACCCAGCAGGACGCCTTGCGCGGTTTCGTTAGCCAGCACCTCCTCCTCGCCATCGTCGCCTATATCCTCATCTATGCCGCCGCGACCCTGTTCATGGTGCCGGGCGCGCTCTGGATCACGATTGCCGGCGGCTTCCTGTTCGGCCTGATCGGCGGCACGCCGGCGACGATCGTTGGTGCGACCCTCGGCGCCAGCCTCCTTTTCTTTGCTGCGCGCACATCGGTCGGCACAGCGCTGCACGAGCGCGCCGGGCCCTTTGTCAAGAAAATGGAGCGCGGCTTCCAGGAGGATGCGTTCTCCTACATGTTCGCCCTGCGGTTCCTGCCGATTGTCCCGTTCCCGGTCGCCAATATCGCGCCCGCCATCCTTGGGGCGAAGTATCGCGACTATGCGATCACGACCGCGTTCGGCATCATTCCCGGCGTGCTCGCCTATACATGGCTCGGTGCGGGCCTCGGCGCGACCTTTGCCGCAGGTGAGGATCCGAACATCGCCAGTATCGCGAAGAACATGGTGCCCGCCTTCGCCGCACTCGGCGTGGTGTCCCTGCTCCCGGTCGCCTACAAGAAACTTTTCGCGAAAAAAGCCGCCAAACTGGAAGGTGCAAGCTGATGCACGATACGAAACTCCCGATCACGGACTACAAGGCCGACCTCGTCGTCATCGGTGCCGGTTCAGGTGGCCTGTCTGCGGCGGCAGGCGCGGCCATGTTCGGCCTCAAGGTCGTGCTCTACGAAAAGCACGAGATGGGCGGCGACTGCCTCAACTATGGTTGCGTGCCATCGAAGGCGCTGCTCAGCGCCGCGAAGGCTGCCCAGTCGGCCCGCGATGCCGGCAAGTATGGCGTCACCGTCTCTGCCCCGACGACGGACTGGGCCCTGGTGAAGGCGCATGTCCGCCACGCCATTGAAACGATTGCGCCCGTCGACAGCCAGGAACGGTTCGAGGGCCTCGGCGTCACGGTCATTCGCGAGGCCGCCAGCTTCGCCGATCCCAATACGATCACCTCCTCGACGACCCGAACCCGGGCCCGCCGCATTGTCGTGGCCACGGGATCGACCGCCTTCATCCCGCCGATAGAGGGCCTCGCCGAGGTTCCCTATCTCACCAATGAAACGCTGTTCTCGATGCCGGACTTTCCGGAGCATCTGGTCATTCTTGGCGGCGGCCCCATCGGGATGGAAATGGCCCAGGCCTTTGCACGGCTCGGCGCGAAAACCACCGTCATCGAAATGGGCCGCGCGCTCGGCAAGTCTGATCCCGCCCATGCCGCCGTGGCCATTGGCGCCCTGCGTGACGAGGGCGTGACCCTTCTCGAAGGCCACACGGCCGTGCGCGTCTCGTCCGACGGCGGACGCATAAAGGTTCACGCCGAACACGCGGGCGACACCAAGGTGGTGGAAGGCAGCCACCTGCTCGTCGCCGTTGGCCGTCGCACCATGCTGGACGGGCTGAACCTCGACGCCGGCAAGGTGGAGTTTGACCGCAAGGGCGTGATCGTCGGCGACAATCTCCGTTCGCGCAGCAATCCGCGCGTCTGGGCGCTGGGCGACGCCGCTGGCCGCGAACAATTTACCCATGTTGCCGGCTGGCATGCCTCGGTCTTCGCCCGCCGCGCCTTCTTCAAGCAAGGCACCAGGGCCGACAGCCTGCCGATACCGGCCGTGACCTATACGTCGCCGGAAGTCGCGCAGGTCGGCCTGACCGAGGCCGAGGCCCGCGAAAAATTCGGCGACAGTGTCGCAACCTCCGCCTTCCCGTTCCACGACAACGATCGCGCGATTGCCGAGGGCAAGACGCTCGGCGAAGCCAAGCTTGTCATCCGCAAGGGCGCGATCCTCGGAGCCTCCATTGTGGGCGAAGGCGCCGGCGACATCCTGCAGCTCGTCAGCGTCGCCATGTCGAACGGGCTCAAAGTGAAAGACCTCACCAATTTCATCTCGCCCTATCCGACGCGTGCGGAAATTGTGAAGCGGGCGGCCTCTGCCCACTTCACCGAGGCCCTCACCGGCAAGTCAGCCCGGCGTCTTGTCGGCTTGCTCCAGCGCATCCCGTAAGCTAGTTCAGCGCGGGTGAGCGACGAGACCCGGACCGCCCTTGCACGCGACCTGCCCGCACCGACGCTCTCGCGCTGGTTCGAGAGCCTGTCCTTTCGCCTGTTCGCGCTGACAATCGTCTCGATCCTGCTGGTTGAAGGCCTGATCTTCGTGCCCAGCGCATCCGGCTTTCGCAATGCCTGGCTGCAGGAGCGCGTGCAGGCTGCCAGAACGGCTGCCCTGGCGCTGGATGCCGCGCCGGCGCGCAGCGTATCGGACGATCTCTCCGACGAGCTCCTGATGAGCGCCGAAGTGCTCGCCGTGACAGAGATCGAAGATGATATGCGCGTCCAGCTCCTGCCAGCGCAGCAAGCCATCACCGGCCAGATGCACGGGCTCGACCTGCGCGGGTCAACCATGGTCAGCCGCTCGTTTGCCGCGATGGGTTCATTCTTTGCACCCGACGACCGCATTTTGGTCATCCTCGCAGACGGTTCGGCTCCAGGCCGAGTAATGGAAATCGTTGTGCCGCAGGCGCCCCTCAAGGCCGCGATGCTGGCCTATGCCCGCCGGATCGCCGCACTGTCGCTCCTGATCGCCTTGGTCGCGGCGACCATCATCTATGTCATGCTGCACTTCCTCGTCGTGCGTCCGATGCGGCGCGTCACGCTCAGCGCGGAACAGTTCCGCGACGATCCGGGGGCATGGACAAGGCGCCTGCCGCCTACAAGCCGGCGTGACGAGATCGGCCGCGCCCAGAATGCCCTCGCCGACATGGAAGAAACAGTGGCAACGAGTTTCCGCAACCGCGCCCACCTCGCAGAGCTTGGCACCGCAGTGGCCAAGATCAACCATGACCTGCGCAATTCGCTCGCCTCGGCCCAGCTCGTCTCCGATGTGCTCGCGCGCTCGGAAGACCCGCGCGTTCAGAAAGCCGCGCCGCGCCTTGAGCGCGCGCTGGAGCGGGCGATCAGCCTCGCCACGCAAACACTCGACTATGGCAAGGCGACGCCGCAGGCCGCCCGACTGGAGCCGGTCTCGCTCCATGCCGTGCTCGACGAATCCGCCACCGAAGCGCTGGCGATACATCCAGGGGTCGGCTGGGACAATAAAGTCCCCGCCGACGTGAGCGTGAACGCCGACCCAGACCACCTTCACCGCATCATCAGCAATCTCATCCGCAACGCCGCCGAAGCCATGGCATCGCAAGCCGAGGGCGGTGCGCGGATCATCGCCTCCCTGTCTCCGCGGGGCCTCGACCTGGCCGATACCGGTCCCGGCCTGCCGGACTCGGCCCGTGAGAACCTGTTCAAACCATTTGCCGGCAGTTCGCGCAGCAGCGGTACCGGCCTTGGCCTCGTGATAGCCCGCGAACTCGCGCATGGCATGGGCGGCGACCTGAAGCTTGCCAGCACTGGTCCGGACGGCACGGTGTTCCGGCTCAGCCTGCCCGGATTGGGCGCGTGAGCGTCTACGCGCCGCCGCAAGGCAAGGTCAGCTATATCCATACCGATCCCGACCTGATCGTCATCGACAAGCCGGCCGAACTGCTCTCCGTGCCCGGACGGGGACCGGAAAAGGCCGACTGCGCAATATCGCGCGTGCAGGCCGACCATCCCGAGGCGCTGACGGTTCACCGGCTCGATATGTCAACCAGCGGCCTGCTGGTCTTCGCGCGGTCGAAAGAGGCCCAGCGACGTTTGGCGATCCAGTTCGAGAAAGGCGTGATCGCGAAATCCTACATCGCGGACGTCTGGGGCGCGCCCGTTCCGGGTTCCGGCCTGATCGACCTGCCGCTCGGCCAGGACTGGCCCAACCGGCCGCGCCAGAAGGTCGACCATGACGCGGGAAAGCCAAGCCAGACGCAGTACGAGACCAGTGGCACGCACGCCCACGGCGCCCGGCTCGCGCTGACCCCGCTGACCGGCCGCACCCACCAGCTGCGCCTTCACCTGGCCGCCATCGGCCACCCGATCCTGGGCGACGACATCTATGCCCACGCCGAGGCCCTGACAGCCAAGCCCCGCCTGCATCTGCACGCCTTACGGCTCGAACTGATCCATCCCACCCGCAATGAACGCCTCCGGTTCGAAAGCGCGTGCCCGTTCTGAGTCTTGTGCGGCCTTGACCTGACCCAACTCTCTGTATATCGTTTTTCGATAATTCGGAGCTTTGCCATGCACGCTGAAATCGTCCGCCTGTCGCTACATCATGTCGACATCAAGATCGTATCAGGCGGCCGCATGCACGTGCTGCAATGGCGCCGGAACCTGCTCTGGGACGAAGTTCTGCTGGACGGCTCTCGCCAGGCCGCCAGCCACGGACTGTGGGGCCGCGAAAACGTCTACGGACTGGTATTCGGGTGCGACCTTGACGGTTCCGGCGGCGATCAGGTCATGTTGCTGATCGATCCCGGGGTGAGCTATTCGAGCTGGTCGGGCAGCGAGCAGCGCCTGAAAGGCGTCCGCCTCGAGGGCAAGGACGGTCCACTCGTTTCGTACGGGACGCTTGACCCGAAATCACTCGAAAAGCCCGCGACCTTCTCCGACTGGATGAACAAGACGATGGGCATCGAATGGGGCATGGGGCCAGGCCGCCCCAACTAGCTCAGCTTTCCGGAACGAGCCGGACTTCAGTCTTGCGGTTGAGTGGTTCATCGGCGCCGCTGGCCGTGACCGCATCCTGTTCGCCGTACGCTACAAGGTGCACGCGCTCGGCATCGACGCCGCGCGTCTTCAGGGCCTCAAGCACGGCTTCTGCCCGCGCGGCGGAAATGACCTGGTTCGTCACCGCGTCTCCGCTGGCATCGGCGTGGCCCCTGATTTCCAACTTGTAGAGATCGCAGCGTGCATAGGAATCAGAAACGGCGTCCACCACAGCGTCCGACTCGTCCGACAGGGCGGTCATCCCTTCTTCGAAATAGATGGCAAAACTTTCTTCCGAACAATCCGGCGCGGCGGCCATGTTGTCTTCGGCGACCGACGTCGCCGGCGGAACCGGACGAGACACACACGCAGCCAGCAATAGCGGCGCAAACAGGTAAAGAGCGATTTTCATGATAGCCTCCAGCAACTTGTTTCAATTCCTGATGAACCGATTGGTTCCAGCCTAGAGTCTTTTCTTTGTCCGGCCCTCATGGGCACGCGCCGTCGCAGGCTGTTCCGGCCAGTCATGCTTGGGATAGCGCCCGCGCATATCCTTTGCCATGTCGCGATAGCCATTGTCCCAGAAGCGCGGCAGGTCCCGTGTCGTGGCGGCCGGTTTCATGCCCGGCGAGAGCAGTTCGACCGTCACCGGGACCCGGCCCGAGGCAATCGACGGATGGGTCGCCAATCCATAGAAGGCCTGCGCCCGCGCCGAGACGAGCGGCGCACGCGGATCGACATAGTCGACCGAGGCCGTCTGTCCGGACGGCAGCGTCAGCGACCGGGGCGCATAGAGCCGTAACGCATCCTGCAATTGCCAGTCGAATGAGTCGACAAGTGCGTCGCGCACATTGCCGTCGCTCGGCACGCGCGCGCCCTGACGCTTCAGAAGCGGCATCAGCCATTCACCCGAATTGTCGCACAGCCCGGTTTTCGTAATACCTGTCGGCTCCACCAGCCCGGCGCGCTCGAGCACACTGACACGCCCCAGCGTCTCGTCCACGACATGGCCTGCGCCAATGGCGTCAAAGCCTTCCGCGAGCACGGCATCCAGCATCGCCCTTGCCGCTACTTTGGGGGCAGGCTTCGGCAGGGGCGCTTCCGACAGGACAATCGCTCCCATTGCCCTGACACGGCGTGCCGTAAACCGCGCCGTCTTGGGATCAAAGTCTGCACGCTCTTCGATTGTCACGCCGCCCCAGGTCAGCGCGTCCGCTTCGCTGATCGGCGCGGCCAGCGTGATCCGCGCCTGCCCGCTCGCCCCGCCGAGATCCGCCACGACCAGCCATTCGGATTTAGCGAGACTGTCCGTCTCCGGCAGGCTGGCCGCCCGGCCAGAAGCCATCAGGTAGACACCCGCACTACCAGGCCGCGCCCGCGCGACCTGGTCCGGCCACGCACTTGCCAACAGGTGAGCGGCATCGCCCTGCGGCGCCGCTCCCTTGCCCCAGGTCCTGGCCTGTTGCTGCAGGATTCGCGCGCGAGGAGACCTGTCGGCCCGGAAACGTGCCAACCGGTCACGGATGTCGGCGGAATTGCCGCCAATGCCGCGCTCCCCGGCCAACGCGGCAATCTCGGCCGCCAGCGCGCGCTCTCCCGGTGACCCGGCTCCGGCCACGAGCGCGGCAAGGCGCGGTGACAAGGGCAGCCGCGCCATCTCGGTGCCCAGCTCGGTCAGCCCACCGCTATCGTCCAGCGCACCAAGTTTCAGCAACATGTCGGTTGCCGCCTTCAGCTTCCCGGCTGGCGGTGCGTCGAGCCATGTCAAACTGCCGGCATCCCGTTCGCCCCATTCGGCCAGCGCCAGTACGAGGCCCGACAGGTCACTGCTGAGAATTTCCGGTTGCGGCGCCGCCACCAGCCCGCGCGTCGCCGCCTCGTCCCAGAGGCGATAGCAGACGCCCGGCGCGGTGCGCCCTGCCCTGCCCCGCCGCTGGTCAACAGATGCCCGCGAAGCCTTCACTGTCGTCAGGCGCTGGCCGAGGCCGCCCGCATCGTCTTCGGCGACACGGGCAAGGCCGCTATCGATCACGATCGTCACGCCCTCGATGGTCAGCGCGCTTTCGGCGATATCGGTCGCCAGCACGATCTTGCGTATGCCCACCGGGGCAGGCGAGACGGCAGCGTCCTGCTCGGCGGGCGACAAGGCCCCGAACAGCGGCGCGACGACACAATCAGTTGGCAGGTCTTCCAGCCGTTCAGCGACCCGTGAGATTTCCCGTGCGCCGGGCAGGAAAGCCAGCACCGATCCTTTTTCCTCCCGCAGGGCCCGCCGGATCGCAGCTGCCATGCGGTCTTCGATCCGGTCGGCCGACCGCCCAAGATAGCGGGTCTCGACCTCGAACTGGCGTCCGGCGCTTTCGATCACCGGCGCGTTAATCGCCGTCGCCACCCGGCTGGTGTCGAGCGTCGCCGACATGATCAAGATCCGCAGGTCCTCGCTCAGCGCGCCCTGCGCCTCCAGCGCCAGCGCGAGGCCGAGATCGGCATTCAGGCGTCGCTCGTGGAATTCGTCGAAGATCACCGCGCCGACGCCCCTCAATTCCGGGTCGGACAGGATGCGCCTTGTGAACAGGCCGTCCGTGATGACTTCAATGCGCGTCGCTGCAGACACCCTGCGGTCCACCCGCGTTGTCAGGCCCACGGTCTGCCCCAGTTGCTCGCCAAGGCTCTGGGCCATGCGCATCGCCGCCATGCGGGCCGCCACGCGGCGCGGTTCCAGCAACAGGATGCGCCCGGCAATGACTTCCGGCGTGCCAATCAGGCCTGCAAGCGCCAGCGGCACGCGGGTTGTCTTGCCTGCCCCCGGCGGGGCCGCGAGTACCAGGCGGGAGCCGTCGCGCAGGGCCGTGCAGACGTCGGCCAGAACGTCGTCAATAGGAAGGGGGGCGATTTTGACGGTCATGGCGCGAAGACATAGGGTGGGCGGCCCGTGAAGGGCAATGGCTATTACATGAGCAGTGTGCCTCCCGGCCCGGCAATCACCACCAGGGCATTTGCCTTCCCCGCGAAGCCACCCTACCGTCCCGGCTTCTGAATTGATGGGAGTGGCTTATGGGCTGGTGGTTTCGAATAGATCTTTGGAAACGGGTTATGGTCGGCCTCGTGCTCGGCGCGGTCACCGGGCTCCTCCTGCGTCAGGCGCTTGGCGCAGACGCCGCCGGTGCCAATGTCACCGCATGGGCGAAACCGATTGGCGACGCCTTCATCAACCTTATCAAGATGCTGGTCGTACCGCTGATCTTCACCACGCTGGTCTCTGGCGTTCTGGCCATGGGCGACCCGAAAAAACTCGGCAGTCTCGGCGGACGTGCACTGGCCATGTACATGTGCACAACCCTGATAGCGGTGTCGTTCGGCCTGCTGATCGGCAGCCTGATCCAGCCCGGCGCGGGCTTTGATACGAC
Organism: Alphaproteobacteria bacterium; assembly: GCA_018830285.1. Taxonomy (GTDB): domain Bacteria; phylum Pseudomonadota; class Alphaproteobacteria; order Caulobacterales; family Hyphomonadaceae; genus Hyphomonas. The sequence continues at coordinate 235,741 of JAHJSB010000055.1, read as the reverse complement.
AACCGTCGCCACGGCCGATCTAGAGAGTGCGCGCTCACAGCTTGCCGCAAATCCCCAGCCCGGCAGTGTGGGCGAGCAATTGATGCACACGATCCTGTCCATCATCCCGACCAATCCCGTTGCCGCGATGGCACAGGGCGACGTGTTGCCGATCATTTTCTTCGCCATCCTGTTCGGCATCGGCATCCTGATGTCAGGCGACACCGGCAAACCCCTGGCGAACGTGATGAACAGCGCCGCCGAAGCGATGATGAAACTCACACTCATCGTCATGGAAACCGCACCCTTCGGCGTTTTCGCCCTGATGGCCTGGGTCATGGGCGACCGCGGGCTGACGATCCTTGCTGTGCTCGGCAAGATGACGGCCTCGCTCTATATCGCCTGCGCCCTGCACATATTGATCACCTATGGCTTCATCATTAAGGGCCTGCTGCGCCTGCCCTTGTTCGACTTCTTCCGGGGCGCGGTTGATGCGCAAGCCGTCGCGTTCTCGACCTCGTCGTCGAACGCGACCCTGCCAATGACGATCTCGTGCGCTACAGAAAATCTCGGCATCGGCAAGCCGATTGCCTCCTCTGTCCTGCCGCTTGGTGCAACCATCAACATGGACGGCACGGCGCTCTACCAGGGCCTGATTGCCCTCTTTGCCGCGCAGGCGCTCGGCATCGAGATGACCATCAGCATGTATTTCACCATCGCCCTGATGGCGACGCTCGTCTCCATCGGCACGGCGGGTATTCCATCTGTCAGCCTGTTCCTCGCGGCGACGACACTCAGCGTGGTCGGCGTGTCGCCAGACCAGACCGTCCTGATCATTGCGCTCCTGTTCCCGTTCGACCGGATCCTCGACATGATGCGCACCGTGACCAATATCACCGGCGATCTCGCGGTTGCGACGGCGGTCGCCAAATGGGAGGGCGAGTTCGATGAAGTCGTCTTCCGCGCCCGCGACCGTGTGTAAGTCAAGGCGCCCGATGGATGACATGTTCCATATCGCCATAGGCCGGAAGTGATGCCTCTTGTGGACCGCACCCAGGCAATTTATTTCGCTGCCGGTGCGGCGTGCCTGTTCGTATTCTTGCTTATGGCCCTCGGCTTGGCGGGTGCCTGGGACGCAGCCTCATTTGACCTCGCTGTCGCCGATTGGGTGGCGCACTGGCGTAACCCGGCGCTGACCGATACAATGCTGGTCATCACATCGCTCGGCGATGGTGCCTACCTCAAACCCATGGGCGTTCTCGTGGTGATCGCCCTGGCCCTGCAACGGGCATGGCGGCCTGCAGCGGCCACCGCAGCCGCCTTCCTCCTGCTTCCCCTGTTGGTCAATCTCATCAAGTCCGGCACGGCGCGCGCGCGTCCGACAATCGATCTATATGCCGGAGCCGATGGGTTCAGCTTTCCCAGCGGGCACGCGGCCAACTCTGCCCTGATCTATGGCGCGCTCGCCGTACTGGTGTACCGGTCGCTGACGGGCCCCGCGCGGTGGATGGCGGCGACAGCGTTCGCGCTGCTCGCGATCCTGATCGCCGCCTCGCGCGTTTATGTCGGTGCACACTGGCCGATTGACGCGCTGGCCGGGCTCTCCCTTGGCGGACTGCTGCTGACCGGACTTGCCTGGGTCCTGGCACGCCCGTCCCACCCCCGCCCCACACACTTCCTACTAGCCTGTTTCGCCCTTACCGCCCCCCTCTACGCATGGTACGCACTGCCCTTTGCGCACACGTTTTACGAGGCGCTCTCCTAGGCCCGGAACGCGATGCTCACCCGCCGGAAAATTCTCTCGCTCGCGATTCCCATCGTGCTGGCCCAGGCCGCGACGGCGGCGACGGGCATTGTCGATACGGCCGCCATGGGCCGGTTCGGCGACAAGGCAGACCTCGCCGCCGTTGCCATCGCTGCGGTCGCATACAGCTTCATCTATTGGGGATTTGGCTTCCTGCGCATGTCCACCACGGGCCTCGCGGCGCAGGCCAACGGCCGGGGTGATGGACCCGAGGTCCGCGCCATCCTGCTGCGCGCCCTGATGCTCGGAGGCGCCATCGGGCTTGGCCTTTTCCTGCTGTCGCCCTTGCTCAGGTGGATCACCTTCGCGGCGTTTGCCGGCACAGCCGAGGTCGAATCCCTCGCTGCCGGCTATTTCAACGCCCGCATTTTCGGCGCCCCCGCCTACCTCATGGGGTTGGGCATTACAGGCTGGCTGCTGGGCACCGGAAAGACCGGGCAGATGCTTGCCGTGCAGATCGTGCTCAACGGTGTGAATGTCATACTGGACGTCTGGTTTGTTGCCGGACTCGACCTTGGACCCACGGGGATCGGCGCAGGCACCGCGATTGCCGAGTGGACGGCGCTGGCATTCGGCCTTGTCCTCGTGCGCAAGGGATTCCGGGCGCCTGCCCGCCTGACGGATCCGGCCAAGCTGACCGCGCTGTTTTCCGCCAATCGCGACATCATGATCCGCACGCTGGCCCTGGTATTCTGCTTCGGCTGGTTCGTGCGCTCCGGCACGCTGATCAGCACGGCGGCCACGGCAGGCAATGAAGTGCTGCTGCAGTTCATCACCGTCGCTGCCTTCGTGCTCGATGGCTTTGCCTTCGTGGCCGAAAAGGAAGCGGGCGAAGCCTATGGCGCATCAGACGGCAAGCGACTCGCGCGGGCGATGCGGCTGACTTCGGAATTCGCCTTCGCTTTTGGCGCCGTGTTTGCCCTTGTCTATTTCATCGGGGGCGGCTGGGTCATTGAGGCCTTCATCGCAGATCCTGAGGCGCGCCACGCCGCGCTGGATTTCCTGCCCTATTGCGCCGCCGTGCCCCTGCTTGGCGTCACGGCGTGGCAGCTGGATGGACTGTTCCTTGGCACCACTCAGGGCAAGGCGCTGCGCACGGCAGGTGTCATCTCTGCCCTGCTGTATCTGGCAACGGACATGTTGCTGCGCCCGGCTTTCGGTAATGCGGGCGTCTGGGCGGCGTTCCTGACCATGTATGTCTATCGCGCCGCGGCGCTCGGCTGGTTCGTGCCGGGCCTGTTCAGAGGTCTGTCCCGACCGCCTGTGCCAGCGACGTGAAGCCATCCGCCTTGAGCAGGGTGGCCAGCTCAAGGTGGATGTCGGCCACGAGCCCCGGTCCGGAATAAACCAACGCCGAGTAGATCTGCACGGCGTTCGCGCCGGCGCGAATTTTCGCGTAGGCGTCTGCCGCGCTGGAAATGCCGCCCGCGCCAATCAGGTCGAATTCACCCTTCAGCGCCTTCGCGAAGGCTTTCAAAATCGCGGTCGATGGCGCCATGAGCGGTGCGCCCGACAGGCCGCCGGTCTGGCCACGGTCGCGACTGGTCAGGCTGTCAGGTCGGGCGAGCGTCGTATTCGACACGATCAGGCCGGACAGCCATGCCCCCTGATTGCGCACCACACCGACAATGTCCTTGATGGCCTCGGCATCCAAGTCCGGCGCGACCTTGAGGAAGACCGGCTTGCCCGCACGGTTGGCCGCGCCACAGGCCAACAACAACGTTTCAAGCGACGCTTTGTCCTGCAGGCCCCGCAATCCGGGCGTATTCGGCGACGAGATATTGACGGTGACGTAAGCGGCATGTGGCGCCACGGCCTCAATACCATTCACATAGTCGGCGATGCGATCCGTGCTGTCCTTGTTGGCTCCGACATTCGCCCCGATCGGCACGGGCGCGCGATATTTCGACAGGCGCCGCACGAAATAGTCGAGACCGTAATTATTGAAACCCATCCGGTTGATCACGGCCCGGTCTTCGGTCAGGCGGAACAGGCGCGGTCTGGGGTTTCCCGGCTGCGGCAGCGGCGTTACCGTGCCACATTCGATGAAGCCGAAGCCGAAGCGGGCCATGGCCGAGGGCACGTCGCAATTCTTGTCGAAGCCGGCGGCCAGGCCGACCGGGGCAGCGAGTTTCAGTCTGGATTTCGGCAGTGTCGTCGCGAGGATGGGGTCGAATGTGGGCGCTCGAAGCGGCACGCCGAGTCCCTTTTCGAGCGCCCGTATCGTGGCGGCGTGGGCCGCTTCGGCAGGCAACAGCTTGACCAGGGCCACGCCGATATCCGTGAGACCCATCTAGAGATCCTCCGGCAGCACGGGAATGCCGTGGGAATCCTGCGCCAGCGTCCACTGCCGGCAGGCATGCCTGATTTCGAGGGTGCCATAGAGGTGTGGGAACATAATTCCACCCCGGCTGGGTTCCCATTTCAGAGGCGGCAGATCGGTAATCGCGAACTCCAGAAGCCGGACGTCCTTCTGCCCTGCATAGTGCAGCCTGGCCGTTTCGGCGACGGTGTTGCGCGCCGAGAGGTGGACATAACGGTCTTTCCGGTCGAGCGCTGTCGCCGTCGCACCAGAGGCTTTGGCAGCCTCCCAATCGGGCAGTGTCAGCAGCTTGTAGACATGCGTATTGTTCATGACGGGCGTTTCAGCAGGCTTTGAGGCGCACCGCAACTCGCGGCTTGAGTCCCTGGGGCTTTGTGCGATCCTTTGGCGGCAGTGCGGGAAGGAAATGCGACATGGCCAAAGACATTGCCGGTGACGATCACCTGTACGTGCGGCTGGAGAATGGTCGGACCGTGGAGGAGGAGTTGCGTCGGCTCGGCGTATTTTCTCGGATGCTGGATTCGCAATTTTCGGTGATGGGTGTCCGTTTCGGCGTGGATTCACTGCTCGGTCTCATACCTGTCGCCGGCGACGTTGCCACGGGAATCGCGGGAACCTATGCGCTGGCCACCGCCATCCGCCTGAAGCTGCACCCGATCGCGGCGGTCCAGATCGGCTGGAACCTGTTGTTCGATACGGTGATTGGCGCGATCCCCATCCTGGGTGATATTTTCGACTTCTTCTTCAAGTCAAACACCAAGAATTTCAAGGTCATAGAAAAGCACCTGACCCGCAAGGCGCAGCGCCATGCCCGCGAGACTGCGTCAGCCCGGACCTGAGATCAGGTGAGCGGCAGGGCGCCGGTGTCCGTGGCCCGCGCAAGAACCCACCCGCCTTCCGGCGCCTGGCACGCCGCGAACCGGCCGCGTTCCTGCCCCGGAAAGGCGTAGGCGATATCGCGACACATGACCGAGACTTTCATCGGGATAACGTCGGAGACGAAACGGACAACGGAATCGGTTGGCTGGGCGGTATATTCGATGGTTCGGACCGTCGACTTGCTGGCTTCGCGATTTGTCGAGCGCTCGATGAGGATGGTGAGGTCGCGGCCGTCGGGGGTTTTGAGGGTCTGGGTGGCGCCGTCAGCCTGGGTGTCGACGAGGCGGAGGAAATCCGCGCGCAGGGTATTTATCATTTCAGAATCTAGGGCTTGCGCCGCTGTGAGCTCGACGCGCTCGGCCATGAATGCGTCCACATTACGCGCCGTGACGGGGGCGGGAGCGGTGTTGAACGGGCGGACCGTGGGAGCGGCAAGGGTGTAGGACGGGGGCGGCACGGGGCGGGTGACGGGGGCGCTGAGGGCAGCGAGGATGACACCGGCGCCCGCCGGCTTGAGCGTAGCGGGCGGGGGGACGGCGCCGGTATGCGCGACCATCTGGCGGGTGCGGAGCGGGGTGGGTGCGGGGGTGGCAAGGCGGGGGCTGGCGGCGGGAAGAATGGCGCTGGCGGTGACGGCGGCGAGGCGCGTCTCCTCGGCGGCGGCCGCAGCGGCGAGGCGCTTTTTCTGGTTCTCGACGGCGAGGGCCGCGAGGCGTTTCTGTTCGGCCTTCGCGTCAGCCTTCGCTTTCAGGTCTGCGAGGCGCCGGGTCTCGGCTTCGGCCTCGGCGAGGCGGCGGGTTTCGAGATCGGCGAGGCGCTGGGCCTCGATGGCGGCAGCGGCGTCCTGTTCGGCCTTCAGGTTGGCGAGGCGGACCTGTTCGGCTTCTGCCACCCGGGCCGCTTCGGCTTCTGCGAGCCGGGTCTTCTCAAGTTCGGCCGCAGCAAGGCGGGCCTGCTCGGCGTCGGCATCCTGCGCGGCGGTTTTGGCGACGCGGCGGGCCTCGACGTCGGCAATGACGCTGGCAGCCTGCAGCCGGGTCTGTTCGGACTCAGCTGTTGCGACGTCGCGCTGCGTGGTCTCATAGGCGGCCTGGTTGGCGGCGAGCCGGTCGGCGAGGCCGCGATAGTCGAACCACGCGGTCGGCACGGCATCCGACGGCGTCGAGGCTGCCGCCATGGCGACGGAGGAGGCGGCACCGCCACCGGGAGCGAGCGAGGGGGGCACGTCAGCCAGCGGGCCGGCATTGCCCTGCGTGCCGCTGTGCAGCGCGCTTTCGGCCGCCATAACCGAAAGGCCCGCGAGGCCCAGCACGGCGATGCCGGCAAACGCGAACTGGGAGATATCGGAGAGGCGGTTGCCGCCGTCATCATCATCGTTTCCGCCGCCCGACAGGATGCCGCCCTTGCCGTTCTTGCCAAGCGCGAGGAAGCCCGGATTGGCCGGCACAAAGCGCAGCGGACGGATCGGCCCGCGCGGAGGCGTTGCCGGCTTTGCCTTTGCCTGAACCTGGTTCTCGATGCCGGAAATGATCGCCAGCGTGGATTGCGGACGCACGCCATCGCGGGCGCGCAGGCGGGCACGGAACGGCATGTCCAGGTTGGCCCGTTCTTCAGCCAGGCGGCCAGCGTCCTGGGCAGCGCGCACCGTGTAGCGCACGCTGTCAGGGATCATCGGCCGGACCGGCTGAGGTTTGACGAAGTCCTTGGTGAACATCTGGGCGGTCTGACGCCCCGAAGGGCGCTCCTGAATCAAACGGTGTGAGCCATTTATAGCGGCTTAGCACTTCTTTAACCATAGGAAATGGCCCGGCGCCCGGCTTGTCACTGCCCGCTTCTGTCCTTAATGCAACACTGCTTGACCCTATGCACAACAAAGGTGCCCGCCCATGCCCGCCAAAGCCGCCCCGAAGAAAGTTGTCCTCGCCTATTCCGGGGGTCTCGACACGTCGATCATCCTGAAATGGCTGCAGACCGAGTTCGGCGCCGAAGTGGTGACCTTTACCGCCGACCTTGGCCAGGGCGAGGAACTGGAACCGGCGCGTGCCAAGGCGCTGGCGGCGGGCGTGAAGCCGGAAAACATCTTCATCGAGGACGTGCGCGAGGAATTCGTGCGCGATTTCGTGTTCCCGATGTTCCGCGCCAATGCCGTCTATGAGGGCGTCTACCTGCTGGGCACGAGCATCGCCCGGCCTTTGATCGCCAAGCGCCAGATCGAGATTGCCGACATGGTGGGCGCCGATGCGGTCTGTCATGGCGCGACCGGCAAGGGCAATGACCAGGTGCGTTTCGAGCTCGGCTATTACGGCCTGAACCCGGACATCAAGGTGATCGCGCCGTGGCGCGACTGGGATTTCAAATCCCGCACCGACCTGATGAAATTCGCCGAATCCCACGGCATCGAGATCGCCAAGGACAAGAAGGGCGACGCGCCGTTCTCGGTCGACGCGAACCTGCTGCACTCGTCCTCCGAGGGCAAGGTGCTGGAAGACCCGGCGGTGGAAGCGCCGGAATTCGTGCACATGCGCACGATCAGCCCGGAAGACGCGCCGGACAAGCCCGAGACGATCACGATCAGCTTCGAGCGCGGCGATGCCTGCGCGATCAATGGCGAGGCCATGAGCCCCGCCACGCTGCTGATGGCGCTGAACGCCTATGGCAAGAAGCATGGCATCGGCCGGCTGGACCTGCTGGAAAACCGGTTCGTGGGCATGAAGTCTCGCGGCATCTACGAAACGCCCGGCGGCACGATCCTGCTGGTGGCGCACCGGGGCGTGGAACAGGCGACGCTCGACCGCGGCGCGGCGCACCTGAAAGACGAGCTGATGCCGAAATATGCCGAGCTGATCTATAACGGCTTCTGGTGGAGCCCGGAGCGCGAAATGCTGCAGGCCGCCATCGACCATTCCCAGCGCTGGGTGACCGGCGAGGTGACGATCAAGCTGTACAAGGGCCAGGCCTACCTGACCGGCCGCTCAAGCCCCTATTCCCTGTACTCGGAAAAGATCGTGACCTTCGAGGACGATCACGGCGCGTATGACCAGAAGGACGCGGAAGGCTTTATCAAACTGAACGCGCTCAGGCTGCGGCTGCTCGCGGGGCGGGACCGGAAATTCGGGAAGAATGGCTGAAAAACCAGCCATTCCGGTTATTCGCGCTGAGGATTCTCGACTAAAAGCGCTCGTTTCCAATTGGCTAAATGACAATCTGAAGCCCAGCGTAAATATGATAGTGATCGAAGGCTTACCATATTCGGGGAAGTCTACTTTGCATGCGAGCCTGTCGCTAGATGATGCGTGCAAGTTCGAATTCGACCAATAGCTTCCGAGTCCATGTTCTGCAGAGACCAGACGGATCGACTACATTCTACAGTCGAAAGCCATTCGTGACATTGAAAATTCTTGCGCTACCAGGTCGCAGACTTTGATCGAAGGCCCTGCCGCTGGATTGTTACTTCAAGAGCTTTCGCCAAAGCCAGACAGGCATAATATTCTCCGAATCTATATCAAGGAAATGTCCACTTCCGTCGGTCAGATTGCTTGGTTTGTCTGCGAATTTCTCAAAGATTTCGCTGCCGAAAGGCATCCCTTTTGGAGGAGCGTTTACGATCATCACCATGTCGACAAACCTTGGATGCAAGCGGACCTCGTAATTGAACGAATTCCCGAGGAAGGCGAATGAATATCCTCCAATCTCTCCGTTCGCGTCACCCCCGACGCGGAGCGTCTGGGGACCCTGCTCTGGACGGGACGTGCGTGGGCGACGAGTTCTGATGCGTCGGTATTTTTGCGGTTGCGCGAGACGTGCGGGTTGAGAGGATCGGTGATGGGCACCCAGATGCGCTTTGCGCATCGGGCGTGACGCCGGGGGGAGGGCGGGCGCGATAACAGCTTGGCGCTCTGGCGGGTTGTTTCAGGGATGGGTCCCCAGATGGCCCGCGGTCATAGGGGATGACGCGTGGGAGACGGCCTGGTCTTTCCCGGGCCCGCATGGGGGTGTGCGGAGCGACCCTGCCATCCCGGTTCGCGCGCCCCCTCATCCTTCGACTTCGCTCAGGATGAGTCCGCTTCCGGGGGCTCTCCGGATGAGTCAGTTTGCAGAACCGACCCTTTTCCTGAATCGACGGAGCCATGCACGGTTTCGACAGGACCTGCAGGCGATCCCCGTCACCGCGAATGAAGGCCTCCTCCTTAGCACGAGTCCGACCCTTCATCGTGTTCCCTCGCACGAATATCGACAGCGCCGCGCCGATGGGAGTCGACATATTATTTTCCGTCGGCGCCTTGCAGGAGATAGACCCAGAACGGCATCGCACCATCGAAACACTCATCCTGAGCTGCCAGTCAGGCCAAGGGGCTATCGCAAGCTTTCTACAATTTTCAGCGCCGATTGCCAGCGGGCGGCGTCTTCGCTAGGCGCGCTGGCGCGGGTGGTGAGGTCTGCCAGGGCGTTGTCGCGGCCGAGGCGGCGGACGGTGGTGATGGCGGTGGCGAAGCCGTCGGCGTTGCAGAACTCCGAGCGGGGCGTGCCGAAGATCCAGGCCGTGCCGGACTTGATCTCCTGCTTGCCGAGGATGCAGCGCTGTTCTGGCTCGAGGCTGAGCCAGGTGATGGCCTGGAAATCGGAGAAGGCGGCGCCGAAAATGTCGGTATGGCCGAGGCCGCCGGCGGAGCCCTGTGTCGTGTCGACCGTGTTGAGGCCGGCGAGCAGGACAGGCTCGCTGGCATCGCCTGCGCGGCGGCCCGAACCGTTGAAGCGGCGGGACGCTTCCAGCGCGCGGTCCTTCGCGCTGGCGTACAGCGTCATGTCATTGGCGAGGCCCTCTACCCGCCCCATCAGTTCGACGAACTCGTCGGCATCGACATCGGGCGAGGCGAACACGACCTGGTCGAAGGGCTTGGGCACGGCGCGCTCGTCGTCGGCCATTTCCTGCAGGGCCCGGACGAGGAATTCATTACCCATGGAATGGGCGACGATATTGACGCGTTCGGCGCCGGTTTGCTCGGTGAGGACATGGAGGAAGTGTTCGAGATCGTCGATCGTTGCCTGCGTGATCTGCCTGCGGTCGGCCTTGTAGCCGAAAACGCTGCCGGCTGACGGCCAGGAATAGAGAACGGGCGCGCCGTCGATTTCGAGATCGACGGCGAGCTGGGCGGTGCGCTCAACGGCCGTTGGAAAATCATTATTGTAGCCGTGGATGAAGATGAAGATTTCGCGGCGCTGGGAGCGGGCTAGCGCGATGCGCACATTGGCGAGGAATTCCGCCATGGTGGCGTCCAACTTCATGTCGCCGAGGATGACATATTTCGCCGGGTTGGGGCGGCGGTCAAAGGTGAACAGGCCGGGCTTGGGAATTTCGCCCAACGCGCGGTTGCGCGGCACCGAGACCATGACGCTGCCGGTCTGCAGCGGGGCGGACTTGCCGCCATAATAGGTCTTCGCGTCGAGGACGGGCCGGCCATCGACCAATTTGAGCTTGCCGCCCCGGGGCGCGCGGTTGGTGCCGAAGAAGACGCGGACAAGGTCAAAGCCTGGCTCGACGCCGCCGTGTGTGCCTTCGGTGCTGCTGGCGACGGCGACGGGGCGCTCGCGCGCGCGGTCGACGCTCTGGACCAGGGCCGCGTTGACCTGCAGGCCGGTGACGTCTGCGATACGGGCCGTGTCGAGACCGTTTTCGACGGCAAAGGCGAAGAGCGGCGCGAGGCGCGGATGGTCGGTGCCGAGGTGGACGCGCGCGAGGCGGGCGGCGCTGGCGATCTCCTCGGTGGCTCGGGCCGTGTCACCAGCATCGAGGGCGATCTCGGCCATGCGGGCGCGCAGGTCGATCTGGCGGGCATAGTTTGGCGGGGTCTCGGCGCTCGCAGCAGTCAGGACGCGGTGATAGGCCGACAGGGCGGCTTCGGTCTGGCCCGCTTCTGCAAGGATATCGCCAAGGTCTGTTCGCAGGTCGCCCTTGACGTCCGGATCGGCGAGCAGCGCGCGGGCGAGGGCGATTTCCTGCACCGTGTCGCCGGCAGCCTGTGCGTCGCCCAGCAGGACGAGTCGGTCGGGTTCGGGCTTTGACGCACAGGCCGCGAGCAGGACAAATGAGCCCGCCAGCAAGAGCTTCGCAAATGGCGTACGGATGAAATGGTCTGGCATCGGTCCTGTCCCCTGTTCGACCCATCAGACCCTAGCATGAAGGCAGAAATATGGGACAGGCCCCTGCCTAGGATTTGGGGCCCTTGACCGCCTGCAGCGTGGTCGTTTTCACATCACGCCCCAGACTGGTCTTGCGTCCGCCATAGCTGGGTGCGCCGCTGGCGGCACCTGAGACCGCGCCGCGCACGGTGCGCTCGGTCAGCGGCGGGATGGCCATGGCCTTGGGATTGGGGCCGTTCTCGTCGAACAGGCTGGCCAGCTGTTCGGTCATCGCGCCGCCAAGCTGTTCGGCGTCGACGATGGTGACCGCGCGCTTGTAGTAGCGGGTGACATCGTGGCCGATGCCGATGGCGATGAGCTCGATCGGGCTGCGCGTCTCGATTTCCTCGATGACCTGGCGCAGGTGGCGTTCGAGATAGTTGCCGACATTGACGTTGAGCGTGGAATCATCGACCGGCGCTCCGTCGGAAATGACCATCAGGATCTTGCGCTGCTCGGTGCGGGCGAGCAGGCGGTCATGTGCCCAGAGCAGGGCCTCGCCGTCGATATTTTCTTTCAGCAGGCCTTCGCGCATCATCAGGCCGAGATTTTTGCGGGCGCGGCGCCATGGGGCGTCGGCCTGCTTGTAGACGATGTGCCGGATATCGTTGAGGCGGCCCGGGCCATTCGGCTTGCCGGCCTTGACCCAGTCTTCGCGCGCCATGCCGCCTTTCCACGCCTTGGTGGTGAAGCCGAGGATCTCGGTCTTCACGCCGCAGCGCTCCAGCGTGCGGGCGAGAATGTCGGCGCACAGGGCTGCGACCATGATCGGGCGTCCGCGCATGGAGCCGGAATTGTCGAGCAGGAGCGTGACGACCGTGTCGCGGAAATTGCTGTCATCTTCCTGCTTGAAGCTGAGCGGCGCGGTCGGGTCTGTGATGACGCGGGTGAGGCGGGACGTGTCGAGCACGCCTTCTTCGAGGTCAAAGCTCCACGACCGGTTCTGCTGGGCCATCAGACGGCGCTGCAGCTTGTTGGCCAGCTTGGAGACGGCGCCCTGCAGGCCCTGCAGCTGGTGGTCGAGATAGGCGCGCAGGCGGGTCAGTTCTTCCGGGTCGCAGAGGTCCGGCGCTTGTGCGACCTCGTCATGCGCGCGGGTGAAGACGTTGTAGACGAACCGGTCACGCTCGTCGCCGTCGCGGAAGTTGGGGCGCAGGGGCTTGGATCCGTCGTCGCTGTCATCGGCGTCTTCATCGGCTTCGAGGTCGACATCCTGGTCGACGCTGACATTGGTCTCTTCGCCGTCGATTTCCTCGCTGTCGCCCGCTTCCATCTGTTCGGACGAAGCGCCCATCGGCTCTTCGGATTCCTGGTCCTGCTCGCCCTGCTGGGACTGCTCGTCTTCGCTGTCCTGCTCCTGCTGGTCTTCTTCGGACTGCGCCTCGTCGCCGGACTGGTCGCCGGCTGTGAGGTCGCGGATCATTTCGCGAATGGTTTTGGCGAAGCCCGGCTGGTCGTGCAGCTGGGCGATCAGCTTGTCGAGCGCGCCGCCAGTGTCGGCTTCGACCCGCTCGCGCCAGACATCAGCCACACGGCTGGCAGCTTCCGGCAGCGGCCGTCCAGTGAGTTTTTCGCGCAACAGGAATTCGAGCGCCGGGGCGAGGACCGCTTCCGGTTCTTCAGCGCCCATGGCAAATTCGCCCGACTTGCAGCGCATTTCGAGGACGGCATCGAGATTGATTGCCGTGCCGCGCATGGCATTGGCGCCGAGGCTTTCAATACGGGCGTGTTCGGCTGCGTCATAGACCCTGCGCGGCAAGTCGCCTTGCGGGCGGTTCCGGAGGTGTTCGGCTGCGTCATGGTGCGCGCGGCGCAGGGCGATGGCGTCGGCCTCGCCGCGAATACGGGCGGCCACGGGCGCAGGCAGTTCGACCGGCGGCGGGCGCAGGACGATCCGTTCGCCGTCAGCGCCCGCATCATTGCCAAAACCGACCTCGACGTCGCGGTCAGCCGTCATCGCCTTGGTGGTGGCGGCGAGCGCCTGCTTGAAGAGTTCCTGAGGGGTGGTTTCAGTCTTGGCCATCAACGCACCGCGTCAGAGAAAAGGTCGAGCGTACGCTTGAAGGCCAGGGCATCGCTGGCTGCGTCATAATCTTCGTAACGCTTGCGCGCAAAGCCGTGGCCAGCGTCGTAGGCGTAGACGGTCACGTCGTGACGGGCCGCATCAAAGGCCTCGACGCCGTCCAATGGAATGTGGGCGTCGTGGCGGCCGAAATGCGCAATTACGGGGCACCGGGGTTCGGAATCCTTCAACGCGGGCAGCAGGCTGCCGTAATAGGCCGAAGCGGCGACGATGCCGCGCAGCCGACAGGCTGCGACAAAGGCCATGGAACCGCCATAGCAAAAGCCGGTGATAAAGACCGGGCGTTCCAACGCATCCACGCACGCGCCGATATCCGACATGGCCGCGTCCAACCCGTTGGCCCGCGCATAGCCGCCACCTTCCACAATGGCTTCTGGCGAATGGTCCTCACGGGAAAAGCCGGGCTTCTGGCGGTCAAACATGGACGGAACAATCACTTCATAACCTTCGGCGGCAAAGCGCTTTGCCGCATCCAGCATGAACGAATTGATGCCGAAGATTTCCTGCACGAGAACAAGGCCGCCCTTGCGCGCACCCTTGGGTTCGACGCGTACGGCGCCGAACTCAAAGCCGTCACGGCTCGTCAGGGTCAGGCTGGTAACAGTCATGTCCTTCGTCTCAGGCGACCTTCACCATGAGGGCGCTTTCCGGCAGTTCCTCGGCAAAGCAGCGTTGGTACATTTCAGCGACCAGCGGACGTTCGAGTTCGTCGCACTTGTTGAGGAACGTCATGCGGAACGCGTGGCCGAGATTGCCGAAGATAGCAAAATTCTCCGCCCATGTAATCACGGTCCGTGGACTCATCACGGTCGAGAGGTCTCCGGCCATGAAGGCGTTGCGAGTGAGATCAGCCAAGGTCACCATCTTGGCGAGCGTGTCATCGTCGACGCCGGTCGCCTTGGATTTCACGATTTCCACTTCGGCATCATGTTCCAGATAGTTCAGCGTGGTGACGATACTCCAGCGGTCCATCTGGCCCTGATTGAGCTGCTGCGTGCCGTGGTAGAGACCCGTCGTGTCGCCGAGACCAACCGTGTTGGTGGTTGAGAACAGGCGGAAAAACGGATTCGGCGAAATCACGCGGTTCTGGTCAAGCAGGGTCAGCTTGCCGCTGGCTTCAAGCACGCGCTGGATAACGAACATCACGTCCGGGCGACCAGCATCGTATTCGTCGAAACAGATGGCGACCGGACGCTGCAGCGCCCAAGGCAGGATGCCTTCGCGGAATTCTGTAATCTGCTTGCCGTCCTTCAGGACGATCGCATCCTTGCCGACCATGTCAATGCGGCTGACATGGCTGTCGAGGTTGACCCGGATCATCGGCCAGTTGAGGCGCGCGGCGATCTGCTCGATATGGGTCGACTTGCCTGTCCCGTGATAGCCCTGGACCATGACGCGGCGATTATGCTCGAAGCCGGCGAGGACCGCCATCGTGGTCTGGGGATCGAACCGGTAGGCCGGGTCGATTTCAGGCACGTATTCTGTCCGCTTCTTGAAGCCGTGGACCGTCATTGTCGTGTCGAGGCCAAAGACCTTCTTCACGTTGATCTTCTCGGTCGGCTTCATGCCCTCAAGGGCATCGGTATCGCTCATTACAGTCATGGAGTTCTGTCTCGTCGGGGAGGATTTATCGTTTGAAACTAAGTTCTAGCACGCGATGCGCCGACGCCTAGTGCGACGTAGGGGAAAACGCATGCCCGGATCCGCGCCCCGTCGGCGGTTTGACCGGGGTCCTTCGCGCCCGCTAGCTCGCCCCATGAGTGGATTTGTTCTCTATGGCACGCCCGGGTGGGGCTCGGCTCTGGTCGAGGCGCAGCTCGATTTCTATCAGCTCAACTACCGGTTCGAAACGGTCGGTGACCTGTTCATGGACGCGTCCGCGCGCGCGAAACTGGAAGGCGTGAACCCTCTGGCGCAAGTTCCGACGCTTGTCTTGCCCGGCGGCGAGGTCATGACCGAGAGCGCAGCCATCACGCTCTGGCTTGCGGCGTATACGGGCCGGGACGACCTTGTACCGGGACCGGGAGCGCCCGGACAGGCCGCGTTCCTGCGCTGGCTGGTATTCCTCGTGACCAATATCTATCCGACATTCACCTATGCCGATGATCCGTCACGTTTTGTCAGCGTCGAGGCAGCGCAGGCGCCGTTCAGGGCGGCCGTGAATGACTATGGCAAGCGGCTCTGGGCAATTGTCGAGGGAGAAGCCGGTGCGCCCTGGTTCCTGGGGACACGGTTCTCGGCCATCGACCTCTATATCGGCGTGATGCGCCACTGGCGGCCCACCCCTGACTGGTTCGCGGCCCATGCGCCGAAACTGAATGAAATTGCCCTCAAGGCGCAGGCTCTGAAGCCGCTTGAAGAATTCTGGCAGCGGAACTTCCCCGAATCCTAGTCTTCCGCGCGCCAGACAACCTCTCCGCCGATCATTGTGAGCAGCGGCTTGGCTTCGAGAATCTCAGCCTCGGGAATCGTCATCAGGTCGCGGTCGAACACGGTGAAGTCGGCTAGCTTGCCGGGCTCGATCGTGCCGAGATCGTCTTCCTCAAACGCTGCATAGGCCGCAGCCGAGGTGAACAGGGCCAGCGCTTCGTCGCGGGTCAGTGCCTGTTCGGGGTGCCAGCCTTCGCCGGATTCGCCCTTGAGGCTCTTGCGGGCAACGGCGGCATAGAACTCGATCAGGGGCGAGCCGACTTCGACCGGGGCGTCCGAGCCGCCCGCGATCACCGCTCCGTTTTCGAGCAATGTCTTCCAGGCATAGGCCCCGGCGAGACGGTCAATTCCGAGACGCGCGGGCGCGAAGAAGAGGTCTCCAATCGCGTGCGAAGGCTGCATGGAGGCAATCAGGCCATCTGCGCTGGCGCGCATCAGGTCTTCCACCGCGAAAACCTGGGCGTGTTCGATGCGCCAGCGGTGTGACGCATCATATCCACCCGCCTCGACGGCTTCGAGGACGCGGCGATTGGCGAGGTCGCCGATGGCATGAATGGCAAGCTGGACGCCTTCTGCGTCGGCCCGCGCCATTATGGCGGTGAGGTCATCCGGCTCCATCAGGGCCAGACCCGACGTGTCAGGGCGGTCGCTATAGGGCGCGATCAACAGCGCGCCGCGGCTGCCGAGGGCGCCGTCCATGTAGATTTTGACGGCACGGTTGGTGATCGTGTCGGTTTCCATCTGGCGGCCGACCGCAATGTCGAAACCATCGGCGTCAAGCGCATTGTAGAGCCGGATCGGCAGGCGGCCCTGCGCGTCAAGCTCGGCCATGAGGGGTATTTCCTTTGGCGATACGCTCATATTGTGGCCACCGGTCCAGCCGCGCGAAGCATAGAGTTTCGCGCCAGTCTCAAGCGCGGTCTTGAGCCCGTCGGCGTCGGGCATCGTGAGCAGTGGAGCGACGAGACCCTTCGCATTGTCGATGAGGAGGCCGTTCGCCGCGCCATCGGCATTGCGCTCAATGCGCCCGCCGACGGGATCGGGCGTATCGTTCGTAATCCCCACAGCGGCCAAAGTGGCGGAATTGACCACCATGGCGTGGCCATCCGCGCGCACAAGGATGATCTTGTGGTCGAGGCTGACGGCATCGAGGTCTGCTGCCGTGGGCATACGGCCCTCAGGCCAACCGGTTTCTATCCAACCGCTCCCGAAGACGACGCTGCCCGGCGCTTTGTCGCTGACTTCCGCTTCCATTCGTGTGACGAGTTCGTCGATGGAGGCCGTGCCTTCGAGATTGAGCGTCAGCTCGCGCTGGCCGACGCCGAGCAGGTGGACATGGGAATCGGTAAAGCCGGGGAACATGACCCCGCCCTTGAGGTCGATCAGGTTGACCTCGTCTTCGCTCCAGTCGGCAGACACTGGCGGAACCGTGGCCTGAATGCGCCCGTCCGGACCGATGATGACGGCCTCGACGGTCGGATGGTCCGGGTTGCCGGTATAGATCGTGCCGCCCGAAATGATTGTGATCTCCGGGACAGTGGCATTTTCTGGCGCGGGGGCGGCGGGGGAGCCGCAGGCCGCCAGAAGGAGGGCGGCAAGGGCGAGGCAAGAGGTGCGCATAGGGGCGACCTTCCGGTCAGAGTGTGGAATTACCCGACCTGAAAGCGTACCCGCCATACTGTCAAGGTTCGAAGGAGAAGACCTGCTCGAACTGTGATGATGATCTGGCACGGCACCGATTGCCCTCAAGGACTTCGCCAACCCTGCCCGCAAACAAAAACGCGCCCCCGAGGGAGCGCGTTTTTCAGTTCGCCGATTGCGAGAAGCAATCAGGCTTCAGCGGCGACCGCTTTCTTGGCGATGCTGCGCTTGATCTTCAGCGCCTTGGACGACAGCTTGTCGTCCTTGGCCTTGGCCAGGAAGCCGTCGAGGCCGCCGAGCTTGTCCACGGTGCGCAGGGCTTTGGCCGCGATGCGCATCTTGAATTTCTGCTCAAGCGCTTCGGAATGAAGCGTCACGTCGATCAAGTTCGGCAGGAACCGGCGCTTGGTCTTGTGCTGGGAGTGGCTGACCAGGTGGCCAACGATCGGCTTGGTGCCGGTAAGTTCACATTCGCGGGACATGGGCCTCGCTCCGATTGCATGTTCAGGGTTATCTCGAAGGCGCGTCGTTACAAGGCAGGAGGCTATCCTGTCAACTCCGAAGCGACAGGCTGACGTGCAGTTTTACAGCCCCGTGTCATGCCCTGTCATGATTATTGACTGCAACCACCTGGTTGATTGGGGCATTATAGGGGCAATCTTGTTCAGACGCCGTTGGCGATGCCACCTTATATAGGGGGTGATGGGGACCAGTTCCGAAGGATTTTATCTGATGAAACGCGCTATCCTGCTTGCTTCCGGACTAGCCCTCGCTGTGGCAGGCCTCGCCGTGGCCGATACGGCGAGCCGTAACAGCGCCGCCACGCCTGCGCTGCTGGCGAATGTGAAGGCCGGCACGCCGACACGCATGATCTATGAACTGGAGGCGAAAGCCTATGTCCTGTTCATTCCCGCCACCGGCCGGGCGAGCTTTGATGTCGCGATGCAGCCGGACAATTACGTGATCAATTCACGGGTCAAGGTGACCGGCATCGCCGACTGGTTCGTGAATTATGACATGGTGCTGCAGGCATCGGGCTATACGCGCGGCGACGCGCTGAAGACCTTTTCCTATGTTTCTCAGAACCGCGACGGGAAGAAGAACCGCAAGGTGAACCTCACCATCGGGCCGGACAGCTTCAAGATGAAAGCCGTGCCCGAGTTCGGCAACCTCGGCGACCCGGCGGCCACGACGCAGCAGGTGTTGAAGACGAATGACCCGATCACGGCGCTGATCACGTTTGCGCTGGAGCCGCGTGCGCCGGGTACCGACCCGTGCGGCGGGCCGATCCGTATCTTTGACGGACGCCAGCTGACCTACCTGCACCTCAAGAATGCAGGCATGAAACATGTGAAGACCGATGCCTGGTCGGGCGACGCCATTGAATGCCATGTCACAATGGAAAAAGTGGCCGGTTACAAGAAGGGCGAGTCCAACAAGGACAATTTGTCAGGCATCGACGGACCGCTGCGCATGTGGCTGGCCCCGCTCGAGAATGGCGCGACAGTGCCGGTGAAGATCCAGGCGGACACTGACAAGATCGGCAAGATCACGCTACAGGCCCGCAAGCTGCGCTTCGAGCCCATCGTGATGGAAGAAGCGGCGGCAACGCCGGGTGGCGGCTGACCTAGCCGCGATCGTCCTGGGGCAAAAGGCGCAAGGCCGCCAGCAGCCCTGCCATGTCATCCGGCATCGGGGCTTCAAAGTGGAGCGTCTCGCCGGTGATCGGATGGACGAATCCCAGAACAGCCGCATGCAGCGCCTGGCGCTCGAACGCGCGGGCGGCTGCTTTCGCGGCGTCAAACTTCTTGCCCGACCCCCAGGCCGTGATCCCCTTTGAACGGCCATAGACGGGATCGCCGATCAGGCTGGCGCCGACATGGCTCATATGGACACGGATCTGGTGTGTGCGACCGGTTTCGAGCGTGCATTTGATCAAGGCCGCGGCGGGCAGGCCAGTACCCTTGTCGCGCAGGCCAAAGGTTTCGAGGGCCTTGTAATGGGTGATCGCCTGGCGCCCGTGCGTGCCGTCGGGATTGCGGACAACGGCCATTTTCTTGCGGTCACCTGACGAGCGCGCAATCGCTTCGTCAATCGTCCCGGACAGCGGCCGCGGCGCGCCGCGTGTCAGGGCGAGATAGGCGCGCTCGATATCATGTTCGGCAAAGAGATTGGAGAGGCCGACATGGGCGGCCTCGGTCTTGGCAGCGACCATGACGCCGGTGGTCAGCTTGTCGAGCCGGTGGACGATGCCGGGCCGCTCCACGCCGCCAATGCCGGGCAACTGGCCTTCGCAATGGTGCAGCAGGGCATTGACCAGCGTGCCATCCCAGCTGCCGGGCGCCGGGTGCACGGCCATGCCGGACGGCTTGTTGATAATGATGAGGTGTTCGTCCTCGAAAAGGATATCGAGCGGGATGTCTTCCGGTTGCGGCACTGCAGCCACGGGATCGGGCAGGGCCAATATATAGACGCTGCCGACGACGACCGCCTTGCGGGGGTCATCGGTTGCTGCACCGTCGATGGTCACGGCACCTTCTTTGATGAGCGCCTTGGCACGTGAGCGCGACAGGGCGCCTGCCTGTTCGGCGATAAAGCTGTCGAGGCGGAGGCCTGCGTCTGCAGGGCGGGCAGTGAGTGTGATCTTTTCCATTATCCGGCCTTATAGACGTGAACTGGTCTCCGCGTCATGGTGCTGTCGTAGTCGCAACATATAAGCGGCGCGAACCTTGGGAGGATATCATGAGCGCAGTTACCAGACGGGGCCTGCTCGGCGCCGCCGCCACCGGAGCCCTTAGCCTTGCGGCGTGCGCGACGCCAGCCACCAACACACTGGCCCCGTACGCACGCGCTTATGATGGCACGGTCGAATTCGGCCACGGCGTCGCCTCGGGTGACCCGCTGCCGACAAAAGTGATCCTCTGGACACGCGTGACGCCGAAGACCGGCACGGGCCCGATCCCCGTGCGCTACGACGTCTTTGCGGCGGACGGCAGCCTGCCACCGCTTGCATCGGGCATGCTGAGCGCGGATGCTGCGCATGATTTCTGCGTAAAGGTGGATGTCGCGGGCCTCGCGCCGGCGACCGCCTATCTCTATCGCTTCACGGCGCTGACCAGCGCGGGCGAAGTTGCCTCGCCCGAAGGGCGGACACGCACGCCGGCGGCCCAGGGCACCGCCCCAGTGAAGATCGCCGTTGCATCCTGCGCCAACTGGCAGTTCGGCCTGTTCAACGCCTACAAGGCAATGGCGGCGGAGCCAGACCTCGATGCGGTCGTCTTCCTGGGCGACTATCTCTATGAATACGGCATCGACGGCTATGGCAGCGAGACCGCCGAGGCCCTCGGCCGCCTGCATGACCCCGTCACCGAAATCGTCTCGCTGAGCGACTATCGCCTGCGCCACGCGCAATACAAGTCGGACCCCGGCCTGCAGGCCGCGCATGCCAGCGCGCCGTGGATATGCACATGGGACGACCATGAAAGCTGCAATGACAGCTACCGGACCGGCGCCGAGAACCACAATCCGGAAAAGGCCGAGGGCGACTGGTCGGACCGCAAGATGGTGGCCATCCAGGCCTATTTTGAATGGATGCCGATGCGCGAACCTGAATCCGGCAACATCACGTCAGCGGTCTGGCGCAGTTTCAACTTCGGCGACGTGGCCACGATTTACGCGACGGAGACACGCCTGACGGGCCGTTCGCCCAGTATCGGCTGGTCAGATGTGATCAACGCGACAGATACCGACGGAACCGTTACGCAGGCCAAAGCGCACCTTGCCATGATGAACGATCCGGCGCGCACCATGATGGGCGCGGCCCAGGAAACCTGGCTCGGCAAGGCTCTCTCCGAATCCGTATCAGGGGGCAAGACATGGCAGGTGCTGGCCAACCAGGTGATGATGGCGCGCGTGGCCCTGCCGGACATGACCAAGGTCATGACGCCGGAACAGATCGACGCCCAGACCGTGCCGCAAGTGAAGCAGATGATCGGCTTTTCCGCCCTCGGCCTGCCATTCAATCTCGACGCCTGGGACGGATATCCCGCCGCGCGTGAACGGCTCTATGACAGCGTGCAAGCGGCAGGCGCGCGCCTCGTCACCCTGACGGGTGATATCCACTCGGCCTGGGCCGATACGCTCTACGATTCCGATGGCCAGCGCGTTGGCGTGGAGTTCGTGACGACCTCGGTCACCTCACCCGGTATCGGCGCGTATGTCACCGACATTCCGGACCTCGGCCAGAAATTTGTCGATGCCAATCCGGAAGTCGAATGGCACGATCCGGATGGCCATGGTTTCATGGTCCTGACGCTGACACCGGAACGTGTCAGCAGCGAGTTTGTCAAAGTTTCGACCGTGCTCGAGCCAGATTACACGGCAAAGCGTGTGGCCACCTTTGCGGCCGTGCCGGAAGGCAACGGCGTGTCAGCCCTCAGCAAGGTCTGAAATCGCTTAGTCCAGCAGGCCGGAGAGGCCCCTGCGGCCGCCATCGAGCCGCAGGGCCTCGCCTGTAATGAACGCCGCCTCGGGCGAGGCGAGGAACCGGCAGGCGTCGGCAATTTCGTCGGCCAATGCGGTCCGGCCGAGCGGCGTACGGCGCATCGTCCAGCTCTGGATGCGCTCCTCGCTGGGCCGCACGGCGACAATGGCATTCACCCGGATCGAAAGATCGGCGAGTTCCACTGAGCCGGCACGCATGACGCCCAGAACGCCGCCCTGCGAGATCGTCTCGGTGAACTGGCCCGGCATCGACGCAATCGCCGAATAGGACAATACAAAGGTGATCGTGCCCTTCTGGCGCAGCCGCTCAACACCGACGGTGGGCAGGTCTTCCTGTTCGGCAATGCGCTCGGCGAACACCTGGAGGGCAAGCGCGGTGCCCCGGATCGATTTGGCAATCGCCTTGTCGAATTTCTCCGTGGAGAAGTCGAGCAATGTATCCGGCTCTTCAAGCTCGGGAATGATCACGGCATTGTCGATGCGACCGAAGCCTTCAATGGCGGCGGTGAAGGCATTGCGCAGGCCAAGCCGGGTAAACAATTCGCCCTGGTGGAAGATAACGTCGTCGGGCACGGCGTTGCGCGCGGTCGCGAGACGCTCGGCGCTTGGGTCCGCCGCCAGGACGCGGTGGCCGGTTTCACTGAAACGACGCGCAATGGCATCGCCGACTTCCCGGCCGAGGCCGAGTATCGCTGTGACGGGGACACCCATTTTGCCTAGTCTCCGGACGGATCGGCGGGCGCGGCCGTCACGCGGCGGGGATTGCGGATGTCATCGCCGAGAATGGCAAGCCGGTCATTCAGACGGTGCAGCGCGGCAAGGATTTCGCCAAGCAGCCGTACCGTCACGAAGAGGAAGATCACAGCAACAGAGCCAACAACCAGTTTCGTCAGCGCCACCAAGGGGTGGCCCTGAAACAGGGAAATGGACGCATTGAGAAGGACGAGCAGTCCCGCGGCCAGCAGGGCGAGCCCGAGAAGGGCGGTCGCCATCTTGACCGCACCGAGTGTCATCGGTCGATCCTGGTCAAATATGTCTCTCATGGGTCGTCCTCCGCCCGTTGCCTGCACCAGTGCCCGGCACGCTGACGGAGGACTCGTTCCGCCTGCGCAGCGCTAGCTGGCCTTCAACCATCGCAGCTGTTCTTTAAGCTTCAGTTTCTGTCGCTTCAAATCCTTTAGCTCAAGTGGGTCTACCGAAGGATGTTTCTGGGTCTCGGAGATTTTCTGGTCAAGCTGGCGGTGCTTGTTTGAAAGCTCACTGATCCGACCGTTGAGCGACATGGGCAGTCTCCTTTTGCGGTTAAGAATTTGTGTCCTTAATGCAACACTAAATCATAGAAGCAGGCCGGCGTTAAGGGGACGACCGAAGGATTTCGCGAGTTTAATGAGAATACGTCAGACGTGCAGCGGGCGCGCACATTTCCTGCGTGCTTTTTGGGCAAACATGTCCTGGTCGCCCAAGGCAATCAACGTGTCGGCCTCCTGCCCTTCCTGCCATTTCGCGATACCGCAGGACGCGCCGATATGAACCGGCGCAACGTGGTCTGCGTCACCATTGCAGACCACCAGCTGGTCTATCAGCATCGTAAGCTGCGCCGCCTTGGCCATTGTGTCGGCGTGACTGGCCTGGGCAAGCACGACGCCGAATTCGTCGCCGCCGAGCCGGCCGACGATGTCGGTTTCCCGTGTATTCTGCAGCAGGATATCCGAAACGCGCATCAGGACGTCGTCCCCGGCTGCATGGCCGAACGCGTCGTTGACCTTCTTGAAATGGTCGAGGTCGATGAAAATCAGGGACAGGGGCGTGCGGAACCGGTCAGCGAGCGCGATCTCGCGCCGGACTTCGCGTTCAAACGCCCGGCGGTTGAAGACCGGGCACAAGGCATCATTGTCGGCAAGCAGTTCGGCGTCGGAAAGGTCGACGCGCAAGCGGGCAACCTCGTCGCGCAGTGCGATCACTTCCTCGCTCAAGGCTTCCAACGCAGCCCGCTCACGCAAGCCAAGCGCGTGAAGATCGACACCAAGAATGTCGAGCAGAGCGCGGCGCTGATCCTGCGAAACCTGATGGAATTCTTCCGTCATCAGGCAAGGCTATACCCGTTTTGAACATAAGGGGAGACGGCAGAGGCATGATTTGCACATGCTGGCCCCGCTCAAGCGCCAGTTGACCGCAGGCGCGGCTTTCCTATGGTGCGCGCTTTCCGGCGGCGAGGATCCCGAAAGCCATGACCACATCTCCCAAAGTCGGCATCATTATGGGCAGCCAGTCGGACTGGCCGGTGATGCATCATGCCGCCGCGATCCTCGACGAGATGGGCATTGCGCATGAGGCACGGATCGTCTCGGCGCACCGCACGCCCGACCGGTTGGTGGAATATGCCAAGGCGGCCAAGGGCCGGGGCCTGAAAGTGATCATTGCCGGGGCGGGCGGCGCCGCTCACCTGCCGGGCATGACAGCCGCCATGACGCCGCTGCCGGTGCTGGGCGTGCCGGTCCAGTCGAAAACCCTGTCAGGCCTCGATAGCCTGCTGTCGATCGTGCAGATGCCGCGTGGCATTCCGGTCGGCACGCTGGCGATCGGCGAGGCCGGAGCCGCGAATGCGGGTCTCCTGGCCGCTGCGATCATCGCGCTTGAGGACAAGCATGTGGCTGCAAAGCTCGATGCCTATCGCGCGACACAAACTGACGCCGTGGCCGAGGCACCGGAGGGATGACAGCCTTGCCTCCCGGCGCGGCCATCGGAATCCTTGGCGGCGGACAATTGGGCCGGATGCTGGCCAATGCGGCCAGCCAGCTAGGCTTTGACGTGCATGTCTTCTGCCCGGAATCGGGCGCGCCTGCGGCGCGTGTCGCAATGAAGCATTGGCAAGCCGACTATAGCGACAGCGAAGCGCTGACCGGCTTTGCCCGGGCCTGCGATGTCGTCACACTGGAGTTCGAGAACATTCCGGTCAGTGCGGTCGAGGCGATTGCCGCTACCGGCACGCCCCTTTACCCGGGAGCGAAATCGCTGGCGCTCTCGCAGGATCGCGCCGACGAAAAAGCCTTCCTGCAGAGCATCGGTATAGCGACCGCAGATTTTCGTATCATCGATGCCATAGCCGATATTGCGCCCGCGCTGGCGGCGCTCGGCGGCGAGGGCGTGCTGAAGACGCGGCGTGACGGGTATGATGGCAAGGGCCAGGCCTGGTTGAGGGGTGAAAGCGATGTGGCCGCAGGGTGGGAAACCGTCGGGCGGGCACCATGCGTGCTGGAAGCGGCCATCGCCTTTCAGTGCGAGATTTCGGTCATCGTTGCCCGGTCCGGCACGGGCGAGACGGCCAGCTGGGCGCCGCCAAGGAATGTCCACGAAGACGGCATACTGGCGCGCTCGACCGCACCATCAGGCCTTGACCAGGCACTTGAGGTGGAAGCGCGCAGGCAGGCTGTAATGCTGGTCGATGCGCTGGGCCATGTCGGCGTGCTGGCGCTTGAATTCTTTGTCATGGAGGATGGCCGCCTGATCGCCAATGAGTTCGCTCCGCGAGTCCATAATTCCGGTCACTGGACACCGGAAGCCTGCCAGACCGGCCAGTTCGAGCAGCATATCAGGGCGATCGCCGGGTGGAAGCTGGGCGACACGCATCGGCTTTTCGATGCCGAGATGATAAACCTGATCGGCAAGGCAGGCCTTGTCGACCCGGCAAGCCTCGCCCCGAACGAGACGCTGACCCTCTATGGCAAGCGCGAAGCGCGCGCCGGTCGCAAGATGGGTCACATCACCCGCCGCCTCGGCCCCCGAAAGGACTGAATCCATGCTGCTTCCCGTATCGACCTGGCAGGACATCGAGCAATGGCTCACAAAATCGCGCACGATCGTCATTCCGATCGGTTCGATGGAACAGCACGGGCCGAACGGCTTCATCGGGACCGACGCGCTCTGCCCGGAAATCATCGCGCGACATGCCGAAAGCCTTGCGCCGGATGACATGCTGGTCGGGCCGACCTTCAATGTCGGCTGCGCACAGCACCATCTCGGTTTTCCTGGCACGATCACGCTGCGGCCATCGACGATGATTGCCACCATGGCCGACTGGACCGAAAGCTTGATGCGGCACGGGTTCGAGCGGCTCTACTGGTACAATGGTCATGGCGGGAACATTTCGACCATCGAGGCCGCGTTCAGCGAAATCCATGCGCGTCGCAGCTTCGACCCGCGCGGTCAAGACAACCGGCCCGGCCTGACCCTGAAGCGCCGCGACTGGTGGGACTTCAAGGACGTGATGGGCCTCTGCAACAAGCTTTATCCAGTCGGTCATGGCAGCCATGCGACGGCTTCGGAAGTGTCCGTGACCTATTTTGCCTATCCTGATCGCGCGCGGCCCGAAGTGGAAATGAGCCCGAAAATCGCGCCAAACGGCAAGATTGGCGACGCCGTGCAATACCGGCGCGATTTTCCTGATGGCCGGATCGGCTCTGACCCGACCCAGTCGAATGCAGCCGATGGCGAGAAGATTGTCGAGGCAGCGGCCCGGGCCATGATCGACGACGTAATGCGGTTTTCTGAATAAGCTGTAACGCGCGACCTCAGTTCAGACTCTGGCCAGCGGGTCAGAAGGGCGGTATCAGAGCAGGCTTCCAGAAAGGCGTGCGAACCGGATATATGCTCGACATTCAGAGGCTGGAAAAATCATTTGGCGCCAAGCACGCGGTGCGCGGGGTTTCCTTCCGGCTCGAGAAGGGAACCGTGCTCGGATTCCTTGGACCGAACGGGGCCGGCAAGTCGACCACGATGCGCATGATCGCCGGTGTGCTGGAACCGGATGGCGGCGACGCCCTGATCGACGGAAAATCCATCCTGACAGACAGGCGGGAGGCCCAGCGTGCGCTTGGCTACCTGCCGGAAGGCGCCCCGCTTTACGAAGACATGACACCGCCGGAATTCCTGGTCTTCATGGCCTCGGCGCGCGGCATGAAAGGCGCAGCGCGCAAGGACGGAGTCGAGCGGGCGATTGCCGATGCGCGAATCTCGACCGTCTGCGACCAGCGCATCGGCTCCCTTTCGAAAGGCTATCGCCGCCGCGTGGGCCTGGCCGGGGCCATCCTGCATGACCCGCCTGTCCTGCTGCTCGACGAGCCGACAGACGGCCTCGACCCGAACCAGAAACGCGCGGTACGGGCGCTGATCGCGCGCATGGCGCCGAACAAGGCGATCCTGATCTCGACCCATACCCTGACCGAAGTGCCGGCCATGTGCACACGCGCCATCGTCATCGACCGGGGCATTGTCGTGGCTGACGACACACCGGACACCCTCGTCAAGCGATCCGAGGACGGCACGCTGGAAGGCGCCTTCATGCGCCTGACAGACCAGGCCGAGGCAGAAACGGCATGATGTCCTGGCTGAAGGAGCAGTTCGGCGGCTTCACCGCCACCTATCGGCGCGAACTGGGCGCGTATTTTGCCACGCCGATGGCCTATGTCTTCCTGGCCGTGTTCCTCCTGGCGCTAGGCCTGTTTACCTGGGAGGCGTCGCGCTTTTTCGACACCGGGTCAGCCGACCTTGCCCCCTTCTTCGTCTGGCATCCCTGGCTGTACATGATTTTCCTGCCCGCGCTGGCCATGCGGCTCTGGGCCGACGAGCGCACCGCCGGAACGGATGAACTGCTCCTGTCGCTGCCGCTCGGCATGCCGGCGCTGGTGCTCGGCAAACTGTTTGCCGCGTGGACGGTCGCCGGCGTCGGTCTCGCCCTGACGGCGCCGATGTGGGTGACGGTCAACCTGCTCGGCAGTTCCGACAATGCCGCCATCGCACTGACCTATATGGTCAGCTTCCTGATGGCCGGGGCGTATCTTTCCATCGGCGCCGCAATTTCCGCGCTGACCGGCAGCCAGGTGACCGCCTTTGTCATCAGCGTTGTTATTGCCTTTGTTTTCACGGCGGCAGGTTGGCCGCTTGTCCTCTCCGGTGTGCAGTCCGTGTTCGGCACAGGTACGGCGGAACTGGTCGCATCGTTTTCCTTCCTGACCCAGTTCGAAGGGGCCCAGCGCGGCGTGCTGGAATTGCGTGCCGTTGTATTCTTCCTGGGCTTCACGGCCTTCTGGACGGTGTTGAACGGGCTCTGGGCCGCGCGACAGAGGCTCGGATAGACGATGAAGGCGAAACATTTCCTACCTGCCGCAACGGCGCTGGCTGCCACGATCTTCGTGTCAGGAAACCTCGTCATCCAGCACGTCCTGTCAGGCGCGCGCATCGATTTCACCGAGAACAATCTCTACACGCTGTCCAAAGGTACGAAGGACACGCTGGCAAGCGTGGCCGAGCCCGTTGAGATTACATTTGTCTACACGCGCAGCGTCGGCCAGGAATATCCGGCGGTGCGGGCATACGCGGCGCGCGTCCGCGAATTGCTTGAATCATATCGCAGCCAGTCTGGCGGACAGGTCATTGTTCACGAGATCGATCCGTCGCCCTTCTCGGAGGCCGAAGACGAGGCCCTGGCAGCCGGCATCACGGCGGTCGGCACGAACGGCACCGACCCGCTCTATTTTGGGATCATCGGACGCAATGCAGTCGACGACCAGCGGGTAATCCCCTTCCTTGCACCCGAGCGGGAGGTCACGCTGGAATACGACCTGACCCGGATGGTTGCGCGCCTTGACGACCCGGACCCGCCACGAGTCGGGATATTGTCTTCCCTGCCGGGCATGACTGCGCCGGGCGGTGAAGGCGGCTATGCATTGCTGGCCGATATTACAAAGTCGTTCGACGTTGTTCCGATATCGCAGGAGTTCCAGTCGCTGCCGGGAGACCTGGACGTGCTGTTCGTCGCTCACCCGCCGGAACTGTCAGCGCGGCAGGAATGGCTGATCGACCAATACATCCTGCGCCATGGCCGCGCTGTCATCATGGTCGACCCGGCGGCGAAAACCGCCATGGGGGACGGCATGCTGGGCACGTCGCGCGGCCATCCCAGGTCCGATCTTGGCGTGCTCGGCAAAGCCTGGGGCGTCACCCTGTCCGAAGACGCCGTGGCGGACGCCGCGAACGCATTGCCTGTGCCGGTTGATACCGGCAACGGCCGCATGGAAGAGCTCGCACACCCACTGTTTATCGGCGCGCCCGCGTCGGACATGAACGCGAACGACCTGGTGACGGCGGACC
The DNA here is from genome assembly GCA_018830285.1 of Alphaproteobacteria bacterium. Classification (GTDB taxonomy): domain Bacteria; phylum Pseudomonadota; class Alphaproteobacteria; order Caulobacterales; family Hyphomonadaceae; genus Hyphomonas. The sequence goes on along the minus strand of JAHJSB010000055.1, from coordinate 206,776 downwards.
TGACGCGGAATGTGAATTTCGGCGCCCCCGGCGCCCTGCTCGCTGACGACCTGCCCGACGGTGAAGATTTCTCGCCGCTCGTCTCGACCGGCCCAAGCCCATCCTATATCAACGCCGCGGCTGCCGTGCAGGACATGACGCCCGGCAATGTATTAAAGTCCTACAAGACGTCGCCCCAACCGCTCGTCCTGGCCGCGCGCCTGTCGGGAACGCTCACGACGGCTTTCCCTGCGGGCGCCCCTGCTTTGGACGAGCCTTCGGATCCGGGACTGGCCGAGCTGGCGCGCGCCGAGGCCGCGAACGCCCCGCCGCACATTTCCCGGAGCGAGACAGACGCGGAGATCGTTCTGATCGCAGACGTCGATGCACTGGCAGACGATTTCTACATCATTCCAGGACGCGATGTCGTCGTGGCCGACAATGGCGCGCTTGTTCTCAATGCGATCGATGCCTTGTCGGGCGGCGGGGAATTGTCTCGCCTCAGGTCGCGCGCGCCGAGCCTCAGGCCGATGACGCGGATCGACCGGATGCGCGAAAGCGCAGAGGCCAAGTATTTCCGGCAACAGGCCGAACTCGAGAACCGGCTCGCGACGGCGCAGTCACGGCTGGAGGAATTGCAGGATATCAGTGCAACCGACGGCTTTTTCTCGGGCGACCTCGAAGCAGACCTGTCTCAAGACGAGCGGGCCGAACTTGCGAAACTGCGCGCGGACATCGTTGAATTGCGCGAGCGGTTGCGCAGTATCGAGCGCGACTATCGGCGCGATATCGACCGGCTGGAAGGCACGCTCAAACTGATCAACATCTGGGGCGGGCCCCTCCTGATCGGGCTTATCGGCCTGCTGGTATGGCGCCGTCAGACATTCCGGGAAGGGCGCGGCACATGACCGACGTTCCGGCCCAAAGGCGCGTCCGGCGCCTGCAAGTGCTTGGCGCTGTGGCGGGGGCGCTGACCGTGCTGGCTGTCCTTGTCAGCCTCGGCGGGCAGGATTCCCCACAAAGTTCAGAGCGAATGGGAGATCCGGTCCTGCCGAATTTTTCAACCATACGCGCCGAAGCAAGCGAGATCCGGGTTACCCTGGCGGATGAAGCCTACAGCCTCGTCAATGGCCCGGATGGCTGGACACTTGGCGGAACCGACGGCTACCCCATTCGCGCCGACAGGCTGGCCGATCTCGCTGGCGGGCTTGAGACGCTGACCTGGGGCGAGGGGCGCACGCGCGACCCCGGCAAGATGAACCGTATCGGTCTCGGCGACCCGCGCGACGGCGGTACAGGCGCCCTGGTTGAGATTATGAATGAGGCCGGCACAGTGACGGCCGCGCTGCTGACCGGCCGCAAGGGCGCGAACGTCTATGCAAGACTGCCCGGCGAGGCGCAGGCTTTCCGCGTCAATGGCGACCTTCCGCCGCTCTACAATCACGACGCCTGGCTCGATCTCGACATCATCGACATCCACGAGGATGCCGTGTCGGCTGTTCGCCTGTATGACGCCAGCGGCAACAGCCTCTACCTCCAGCGCTCGGTGGGCAGCAGCGAACGGAGTTTTCGCCCGGCCCCGCCGTATCAGGACTACCGCCTCGTCAGCCGTATCGCAGCCTCAACGCCAGCATTGGCCCTGACACGGTTGCAGCCGATTGGTGTAAAGCCCGCTGCCAAACTGACGACGCGGCTGGCGGCGCGCCATATCACGGAAACGCATGACGGGCTGGAAGTGGAGCTGAGGGCCTATCGCGAACCGGACGGCTATTTCGTCACGCTGCGGGCGATCGAAGCGGGTGAAGGCGCCCAACGTGGCAGCACGATCAACCAGAAGGCGGGCGGATGGGCGTTCGAAGTCACCGAATTCGACTGGAATGACTTTACGCCATCCATCGCATCGATCGTGCGCCCGCCTTTGCCGGATGAAACGGACGCGCCGACCCAGCCCTGAGGCCTAGCGGCTGATATCCATCGCAGCGAGGACGCGACCGAAGCCCGCTTCCTGGACAACAAGCGCGCAGGTCGACTTGCAGACAGACGGATCGATTTCGACACGCCCGCCGATCCATGGCCCGATTGAGGTCACGTTCGTGACCGGATGAACCATGTTGGTCGGGTTTGCATCACCATCAAGGTATTCAATCACAAAAATATCAGTGAGGTCGGTGACCGACCCCGTCAGTTCGATTTTCTTGCCCTTGCGTGCGAGATGCGCCGGCGAAGGATCGGCCGCACTGACACGCTTGAGCGCCGACTCGACCTGTGCCGGCTTGCTGCCGGGACATTGCTCGACGCCGTTATAGACAGTCTGCGGTGTGTAGGGCCCGCGCAGACGGAACTTGTCGACATAGGCGCGCTGGCGATCCTTGGATTCGGCCATGGCCATCGGGTCTTTTTCGCCAAGATAATCCCAATAGTCGACCGACCAGGTGAGGATCAGCACGTCATCGCGCTTCGCGTCGACTTCCGTCATTGTGCGATGCGCCTTCGGACAGGCCCGGCAATTGTGCGACGCGAACAGCTCGACGAGGACAGGCGCCGGTGCTTCGACCGGCACGGGCTTTTGCGCGGCCGCCGGGAAGGCGGCCATGGCAAAAAGTATCAGGGAAGGCAGATATACATGTTTCATTACAGCCTCATTATAGGCCCATGCCAAATCGCGTGACAATCACAGGGGTGTGAGGACTGCTAAAAAGCCCTCCGCGCCGAAACGCGAAGGGCTTTGACAAGCGTGGGTTGTGCCGGCTTTTCCCTACAGGGCTTCGCGGGCAAGATTCCGCAGCACGTAGTGAAGGATGCCCCCATTGCGATAATAATCGAGCTCGTTTTCCGTATCGATACGAAGAGTCGTTTTTGCAATGAAGGTCGTGCCGTCTTCGCGCGTGATTTTCACGTCCATGGTCTGGCGAGGCTGGATGTCGGCAACGCCTTCGATCGAGACCTGTTCCTTGCCGGTGAGACCCAGGGTTTCCGCGCTTTCGCCGTCTGCGAACTCAAGTGGCAGAACACCCATGCCGATGAGGTTGGAGCGGTGGATCCGCTCAAAGCTGCCGGCGATCACGGCTCGCACACCGAGCAGGATCGTGCCCTTTGCGGCCCAGTCGCGCGACGAGCCATTGCCATAGAGATCGCCCGCGAAGATCACCAGCGGCACATTCTCCTTCTGATAACGCATTGCGGCATCATAGATCGCCATCTGCTCGCCATCGGGATAGTGGACGGTTACGCCACCCTCGACGCCCGGCACCATCTGGTTCTTGATACGGATGTTGGCGAACGTGCCCCGCATCATGACCTGGTGGTTGCCGCGCCGCGAGCCGTAGGAGTTGAAGTCCATGGCGCTGACCTGGTGGGCCTGAAGATATTCGCCCGCCGGGCTGGAAGCCTTGATCGAACCGGCTGGGGAAATGTGGTCGGTCGTGATGGAATCGCCGAACAGGGCCAGCACGCGGGCATTCTCGACATCCGTCGGTGCGTCCGGCTCAAGCCCCATGCCCTCAAAGTAGGGCGGGTTCTGAACATAGGTCGATCCGGGTGGCCAGCTATAGGTCTGCCCGCCGGACACTTCGATGCCCTGCCAATGCTCGTCGCCCTTGAAGACGTCGGAATAGCGCGCCGCGAACATTTCCGGCGTGACGGCGACGGCCATCACTTCAGCAATTTCGTGTGATGTCGGCCAGATATCCTTCAGATAGACATCATTGCCATCCTTGTCCTGGCCCAGTGGATCGGTTGTCAGGTTGATGCGCAGCGACCCGGCAATCGCATACGCGACGACCAGAGGCGGTGAGGCGAGATAGTTCGCCTTGATGTCGGGACCGATCCGGCCTTCGAAGTTGCGGTTGCCTGACAGGACCGAGCAGGAGACGAGATCGCCGTCTGCGATCGCCTTGGCGAGCGGCGCATCAAGCGGACCCGAGTTGCCGATACAGGTGGTGCAGCCATAGCCCACGAGATTGAAGCCGAGCGCATTGAGGTCGTCCGACAGGCCGGCCTTGTCGAGATAGTCCGTGACGACCTGGCTGCCGGGGGCGAGCGAGGTCTTGACCCATGGCTTGCTTGCCAGGCCAAGCGCCGCCGCGTTGCGGGCCACCAGGCCAGCCGCCACCATGACGCTGGGGTTCGATGTGTTGGTGCAAGACGTAATGGCCGCAATGAACACGTCGCCATGAGTCACGGTATAGTCTTCGCCTTCAACGGTGATCGGTTCAGCCGCGTCTGCCAGCTTGCCGAATTCCTTGGTCATTGCGTCTGCGAACGCCGTGTCGCCTTCAGACAGCAGTACACGGTCCTGTGGGCGTTTCGGACCGGAGATCGATGGCACGACCGCGCCGAGATCAAGTTCGAGCGTGTCGGTGAAGACAGGCTCGGCCTGTTCAGGGCGCCAGTAGCCCTGGGCCTTGGCGTATGCTTCGACCAGCGCCACGCGGTCAGCGTCGCGGCCCGTGTTCTTGAGGTATTTGACCGTATCGTCATCAACCGGGAAGAAGCCGCACGTCGCGCCATATTCCGGCGCCATGTTCGAGATCGTTGCCTCATCTTCGAGCGTGAGGTTGGCAAGGCCGGGGCCGAAGAATTCGACAAACTTCCCGACGACGCCTTTTTTGCGCAGCATCTGGACAACCGTGAGCACGAGATCTGTCGCGGTGGCGCCTTCAGCCATCTTACCGGTCAGCTTGAAGCCGATGACTTCAGGAATGAGCATGGAAACCGGCTGGCCCAGCATGGCGGCCTCGGCTTCGATGCCGCCGACGCCCCAGCCGAGCACAGCAAGGGCATTGATCATGGTCGTGTGGCTGTCGGTGCCGACGCATGTGTCAGGATACGCAACGGTCTCGCCATCTTCCTCTTTCGTCCAGACGGTCTGGCCGAGATATTCGAGGTTCACCTGGTGGCAGATGCCTGTACCTGGCGGCACCACACGGAAATTCTTGAAGGCGGTCGAGCCCCAGCGCAGGAATTCATAGCGCTCCTGGTTGCGCTGGTATTCCATCTCGACATTCTTTTCGAAGCTGCCAGCGCCTGCGAAACTGTCGACCATGACCGAGTGGTCGATCACGAGATCGACGGGCACCTGCGGGTTGATCGCTTCCGGTGACGCGCCGAGCTTGGCGGCGGCGTCGCGCATAGCAGCGAGGTCGACCACGGCCGGAACACCGGTGAAATCCTGCATCAGCACGCGCGCCGGGCGGTAGGCGATCTCGTGGCTGGTGGCGCCCTTGTTATCGAGCCAGGCCCTGAACGCGAGAATGTCGGCTTTGGTGACCGTCTTGCCATCTTCAAAGCGCAGCATGTTCTCCAGCAGCACCTTCAGCGAGGCCGGCAGGCGCGACACATCGCCAAGTCCGTTTTCAGAGGCTGCGGCGAGCGAATAATAAGTGTACGTCTTGCCAGCAGCGGTAAGCGTGCGTTTGGATGTGAAGCTGTCGAGAGACGGCATGCGGGAGACCTCGCGTCTTGGAGTGATAGGTGGTGCCGCAGCGGTGCGGCGCGTTACCTCGTGTCATATAGATGCTAAGGGCCTGATGCAATTGGGACAAAGGGTCTATTCGGGAGATGATGTGCAGCTTTTGACAGCGTCCGGACTGGGCATCCTGCGCGGAGAGCGGGTGTTGTTTGAAGGGGTGTCACTGACGGTGGCGCCGGGCGAGGCCATGGTGCTGAGGGGGCCTAACGGGGCTGGGAAGACCACTTTGCTGCGCATGCTGGCCGGGCTGACGCGGCCGGAAGCCGGCCGTGTGAACCGGGGCGCCGCCCTCCATTGGGTGGGACACCGCGATGGCCTGAAGCCAAACGAAACACCACGCACGCACCTAAAACTCTGGGCGAAGGCCTGGGGTGCGGACGCCGATGTGGACGCAATCCTCAATGACATGGGGCTGTCTCGGCCGGCCGATGTCGCCGCACGCTACTTGTCAGCGGGCCAGCGGCGGCGCGCGGCGCTGGCGCGACTGATGCTGGAAACACGCCCGGTCTGGCTGCTCGACGAGCCATTCACGGCGCTGGACGCCGAGGGGCGCGACCGGGTCCTTGCGATGGTGGCAGGGCATCGGCAAGGGGGTGGTGCCGTGGTGGCAGCGGTGCATGGGGATGCGGGTTTTGCGGCGAGCCGGGAGATGGTGCTGTGAGCCCGGCCCCGATCCTCTCCGCCTTCCGGCAAGCGCTCGGCGAAGCCTGGGCAGGCGGCGCGGGCGCCCTGTTGCCGCTCGGCTTCTTTGCCGGAGCCGCCGTCCTGGTGCCGCTGGGTATTGGAACCGAACCCGGCATGCTGCGCGCGGTCGGCCCCGGCATTCTCTGGGTATCACTTGCGCTATCCAGCCTCGTCACGCTGGAACGGATCTTCCAGGCCGATGTCGAGGACGGCGCCCTTGACCTGTGGCTGCAGACCAGCGCGCCCGTTTCGGCCATCGCCGCTGCCAAGACATTCGCGCATTGGCTGACGGCCGGGTTGCCGCTGGCGCTGATGAGCCCGGTCCTGGCGCTGATGTTCCAGGCCGAGGCGGGGACCGACCTGCTGTCAGGCGCGCTGATCTACGGACTCGGCGGGCTCGCCTTCTTCTTCTGGGGCGGGGTCGGCGCCGCCCTGTCAGCAACCGTGCGGCGCGGAGGACTACTTATTGCCCTGATCGCCCTGCCGCTTTACGTGCCGACGGCGATTTTCGGGTCGATGGCGATGAGCGGTGCTGCGGGCGGCGACAGCGCGCCCCTGTTGCTGGTCGCATCGACACTGTTTTCACTGGCGCTGGCCCCGTTCGCCATGGCTGCGGCGCTGCGCTTGGCGGCGGATTGAGGGAAGGCTATCTGATGGGCATGTTATCGGCCTTTGCAAATCCGCACCGGTTCCTGGCGCTGTCGAACTGGCTGGCGCCGCTCTTCTATGCGCTGGGCGCGGTCCTGATCGGATGGGGCCTGTGGCAGGGCCTGTATATCGTACCCAAGGATGAGTACCAGGGCGGCGACATCATGCGGGTGATGTTCATCCATGTTCCCGCTGCCTGGCTGGCCATGGCGAGCTATTCGGCCATGGCGGTGGCGAGTTTCACCTGGTTCATCTGGCGTCACGAGCTGGCCGATATTGCCGCCAAGGCGATTGCACCGCTCGGCGCGACATGGACCGCGCTTTGTCTCGCCACAGGGTCTGTCTGGGGCAAGCCGACCTGGGGCACATGGTGGCAATGGGATGATGCGCGGATGATGAGCGTGCTGTTCCTGCTGTTCCTGTTCCTCGGTTACATGGCCTTGCGCGCCGCAATGGATTCGCGGCAAAAAGCGGCCCGCGCCGGCGCGATCCTCGCCATGGTGGGCGGATTGAATGTGCCGCTGATCAAGTTCTCGGTCGACATGTTCACCTCGCTGCACCAGGATTCCAGTGTCATCACGTCTGAAGGACCGAAAATGGCGGCTGTCTATCTCTGGCCCCTTCTGATGAGTGGGCTAGGCCATTCCCTGCTCTTCGGCGCGCTGGTGATGACGCTGATGCGGGCGGAAATCTGGACGCGCCGCGCCGCGCGCCAGCGCGCCAGGCTATTGGCGGGCGCATGATGGATTTCCTGCCGCACCTCGACAAGAATGCTGCCTATATCTGGGCCTGCTACGGGCTGGGCCTTGTATTGATCGGCGGCGCGGTGATCGGCGTCGTGCTGAAAGCCCGTGCCGCAAAATCTGCGCTGGAACGGATGAATGTCAGCGACGAGGACGCGTCATGAAGCGCTGGCTCGCCGCAATCCCCGTGGTGGCGCTGCTGCTGTTTGCAGTACTGGCCCTGTCCCAGCTGCTGAGCCCCAAGAAGAGCGACTTTGAACGTATTTCGCGGGTGGCACCGGACCGGTTGTTCGAGACACTTGAAGGCGGGGCCCTGACTTTCGCGCCGCCACCCGGCGACCAGAGCGTGGTGGTCAACCTGTTCGCCAGCTGGTGCGCGCCGTGCGAGGCCGAGCATCCGCAGCTCGTTGCGCTCGCAAACGCCTTTCCCGGTCGGGTTTATGGTGTCCTGTACAAGGATACTGATGCAAATGGCGAAGACTTCCTGAACCGGATGGGCAACCCCTTTACCGAGGTGGCGCTGGACCCGGACGGGCAAGGCGGACTGGATTTTGGATTGACCGGAGTGCCGGAAACATTCGTGGTCTCAAGCGAAGGCGAGATCCTGGTACATGTCTCAGGGCCGCTCGGCCCGGACGATGTTCGTGAGGTGAGCGGGGCGCTGAACGCGCCCCGCAACTAACCCCGAAGTCTTACTTCTTTTTGCGGCTAACCGGCTTGGCCTTGGCTTTCGCCTTGGTGACTGGCTTCGGCACTGGCGTCGCTTTGGCGGCAACCTTGGCTTTCGGCTTGGCCTTTGCTTTCGCTTTTGGCTGCGGCTTGGCTTTGGTCACGACTTTCGGCGCAGGCGCCGGCTTTGGCGCAGCGGCTGGTTTTGCCACGGGCGCTTCGGCATCTTCCACGAGTTTCGAGAGACCCGATAGGAGCGCGTCCTGCTTGGTCTTCGGCATGGCCTCGAACAGTGCGGCGTCGGCAGCGTCGACAGCAGGCTGTGCTTTTTCAAGCGCCTTGCGACCCTTGGCCATCAGCGAAACGGATTTCGCGCGGGCATCGGCCTTGGATGCAACACGCTTGATGAGGCCGGCCTTTTCCATGCGGGCGACCATGTCGGCCAGCGTCGAGCGATCGATGCCCGTCGCATTCACGAGGTCGGACTGGCTGACGCCTTCATTGCCGGACAGTGCGGCGAGGACCGAGAACTGACGAAGCGTCACACCGGCAGCCTTCAGGGCGACGGCCGAATGATTGGCAGCAATCTGTTGCGCGCGGTGCAACAGGTGGCTGGGCGACTTGTTGAGTTTGAAACTGGTTGTGGAAGTCATGATATTGTCTACTTTCAGGTTTTTACGCGGTTTCCCGTCGGAAATGGGTTGGTAGTGTGCTTAAAGCAGGAGGCCCGTGTGCGGATCAACTGTTTTCTCCATAAGAGGGATAGGCTGAAGATTTGATGACGGATGACTTAGCAAATGGTTCCATTTCGCCTGATTTCAGGCTGGATGTGCCTGATGGCGACGATCGAACGCGCCGGATCTGCAATACGTGCAATTTTGTCGACTATGTGAATCCCAAGATCGTCGCCGGTTCGGTGGTGACGCGCGGCGACAAGATATTACTCTGCCGCCGGGCAATAGAACCGCGCAAGGGGTTCTGGACGCTGCCGGCTGGTTTCATGGAAGAGAACGAAACCGTCGAGGACGCCGCGCGGCGGGAAGCGCAGGAAGAAGCCTGCGCCGATATCCGGATCGAACAGGTTCTCGCAGTCTATTCCGTGCCGCGTATCAGCCAGGTTCAGGTCATGTTCCGGGCAAGTCTTGCGTCGGGCATCGCCGCAGGCCCTGAAAGCGAAGAGGTTGGCCTGTTCGCGTGGAAAGAGATTCCCTGGTCCGAGCTGGCCTTCCCGACGGTCGTCTGGGCGCTGACGCAGTTTGCCGCCACCCGGCACCTGAACGCGTTCCCGCCGTTCACCAATCCGCCGGGAACAGAAAAACTCACGCGCTAGGCGTCATCCGGCTCTGCAGGCGCCGTCATGTGCTTGAGCGTGTAGGGCGTGTTGGCGAGCGCAAACAGGAAAGTGATGACGATATTGCCGAGCTTCCAGTTGGCCCAGGTCGCTTCGGTAAAACTGCGCCAAAGGAACTCGTTCCAGATCGCCATCGCAATGAAGAACAATCCCCAACGGATCGCCAAGGTCTTCCATGCAAAATCAGGCAATTCGAATATGGTGTGGAACAGCATTTTCCAGATATTCCGTCCGACCGCGAGACCGCCAAAGATGACACTCGCATAGATGAGGTTGATGATCGTCGGCTTGACGAAGAGAAAGATTTTCGACTGGAGCAGTATGCCCGCGATACCGAAACTGCCGATCAGGGCAGACGATACGAGCAGGAAGGGCGGAATTTTCTGCCTGTTGATGATCCGATGGACAACAACTGCAAACGTCATCACGATCAAAGCGCCGGTTGCCCAGTAGAGCGCCGTATCCTTCGTCAGCAGGCCGTCACCCTCCGGAAAACGCAACAGGACGTTGTAGATCAGGATGAAGCCGAGGGTTGGGCCGAGTTCGCTCCAGATACTGCCAGCCTTTTTGACTGAGTCGTTCTGGTCGATCGGCGTCTTTGAAGTATCTGTCATGCGGTGTCTTACGCGGCCATGCCGCCCCTGGATGCTTTGCGACTGTCTTGCATAAAGCGACACGCACCGCCAGACGGGATCACGCCCCGACCTGCATCAGCACGAGACCACAGCCCAACACGGCTGCCGCGATGATGCGTCGCCGCCCGAAACCTTCATGAAGCAGGACCGCGCCGAACCCGGCCGCGAACACGACAGACGTTTCGCGCAGGGCCGTCACGATCGCCGCGTCGGTCAGCGTGTACGCAAAAATGGCGAGGCCGTATGAGAACGATCCGAGCACCCCCGCGACGATGCCGCCTCGGATCTGCGGACGGATCGCCGTCATGATGCCGCCCCGGCGCTGCCAGAGCGCGACGAGCGTCACGCCGATCCAGTCGAACAGGAACAACCAGACGATGAAGGTCAGGAGATTCGGCATTTCCCGGACGCCCCGCGCGTCGGCAACCGCGTAGAGGCCGACGCCCAATGCTGTCATCACCGACCAGAACAGCGCTGACCGGTCGAGGCGGCGGGCGTCGACAGTCGCACCGGTCGGCATGGCAAAGACAATGATCGCGGCGCTCGCGGCAACAAGGCCGGCAACCTGCCAGAACGAAAGCGCTTCGTGCAGCACGAGGCTGGCAATGGTTGCCGTCGCAAGCGGGCCAAGGCCACGCATGACCGGAAAGACGAGCGACAGGTCACCACGATGCAGTGCCCGGACGGCACTGAACTGGTAGAACCAGTGCACGGCGATCGAGAGCGCAAGAAAGGGCAGGGTTTCACGCGGCGGCAATGGTACAAAAAACGCGAGGGGGAGGACGCTCAGCGCCATGACGATGGACAATACCATGCGGGACGTGAGGATGTCGCCGCCGCGTTTGACGAGCACGTTCGATGCCGCCAACGTGATGGCGGACATCAGGCAGATCGCGACGGGGAGGACTGTGCTGGTCATGGCGGGCGGTGTATGCGCGGGTTTGAACCAGGCGGGAAGGCCGACGCCGCGTCAGGGTTTGACTAATGCCGCCTGAGGTTCATTCTTCGCTAAAATGAGGGAAACGAACGCCATGGCCACTCACGATATCATCCTGCGCGGCGGGCTCGTCTTTGACGGCAGCGGCGCCGCGCCGCGCGAGATGGACGTCGCCGTCGATGGCGGCGTAATTACAGGCTTGGGCAAGGTTAACGGCAAGGGCCGCGAGGAGATCGACGCACGCGGCCAGATCGTCACGCCGGGCTTTGTCGATATCCACACCCATTATGACGGCCAGGCCGCCTGGGGCGGCGAAATCAGCCCATCTTCCCTGCACGGCATTACCAGCGTCGTGATGGGTAATTGCGGGGTCGGCTTTGCGCCGTGCCGCAGCCAGGACCATGACCGGCTGATCCGCCTGATGGAAGGCGTCGAGGATATTCCGTTTCCGGTCCTGGCCGAGGGCTTGCCCTGGGCGTGGGAGAGCTTTCCGGAGTATCTCGACTTCCTTGGCGACCGTGAATTCGACGTCGATATCGCCGCACAACTGCCCCATGCCGCATTGCGCGTGTTCGTCATGGGCGACCGGGGCGCCAACCGCGAAGACGCAACGCCAGGCGAGATCGCCGAGATGGCGCGGCTGGCGAAAGAGGCGGTCATGGCCGGGGCGATCGGGTTTTCGACATCGCGTACACTCAATCACCGCACGTCCGACGGCCAACCGACACCGACGCTGACCGCCAGCGAAGCCGAATTGACAGGGATCGCCATGGGCCTTGCAGAGGCGGGACGAGGCGTCCTGCAATTCGTGTCGGACTTCAACGACCCGCAAAAGGAAGCCGCGATGCTGCGCCGGATCGTCGAGGCGTCGGGTCGGCCACTGTCGGTGTCTCTGGCGCAGGCCGATGTTGCGCCGGAAGGATGGCGCATGCTCCTGGGAGCTATCGAACAGGCCGCCGAAGACGGGTTGCCGATGGCAGCCCAGGTGGCTCCGCGCCCTGTGGGCGTCTTGTTGGGTCTTGAACTCACACTCAACATATTCAGTGCGCATCCTGTATTCAGGGAAATCACGGACCTGACATTCGATGAAAAGGTGCGCCGCCTTAATGATCGGGATTTCCGCGCGCGGCTGCTCGCCGATGAACCGGTGACCGACAACCCGTTCCTGAAAGTTATGCTGCGCAGTTTCGGCAAGATGTTCCAGCTGTCCGACCCTGTCGACTATGAGCCCGGCCCGGAACGCACGATCGAGGCTATCGCGGCCGGACGCAGCGTCAGCAATGAAGAGGCCGCCCTCGACTTGATGCTGGAACGCGGCGGGCACGGCATGCTCTACCTGCCCTTCCTGAACTATTCGCAAGGCAGCCTCGAGCCGATCCGCGCCATGATGGAGAGCCCGGTTTCCCTGCCTGGCCTGTCCGATGGCGGGGCCCATGTGGGCATGATCTGCGATGGCAGCTTCACCACGACCATGCTGACCCATTGGGGACGCGACCGCTCGCGCGGGCCGAAGCTGCCGCTGGAATTCCTGATCCACCGCCAGACGCAGAAAACGGCGCGCTGGATGGGCTTCGATGATCGCGGCCTGATTGCGCCGGGCTACCGGGCCGACCTCAATGTCATCGACCTGACAAACCTGAAACTGCACCTGCCGGAAGTCCAGTATGACCTGCCAGCTGGCGGGCGGCGCCTGATGCAGAAGGCAAGTGGCTATACGGCAACGATCCTGGCCGGGCAGGTGACATTCCGCGATGGCACGCCAACCGGTGCAAAGCCGGGGCGGCTGCTGCGCGGGGCACAAGCAGCGCCTGCGCGGGCCATGGCGGCGGAATAGGCGTCGTGTAAAGTATACTTGACATGTAAAGCCTCCTTGTCTAAGTGTAAGGTTCACTTGACATGGAGACGATTATGCAACCCCGTGGATTTCGCATTGCCACCAAGCGCTACCGGCGCCTTTTCTGGCCCATGATGGTCATTTACGTCCTGACGATCATGGCTTGTAGCGGGCTTTTGCAGGAAGATGCATCGCCGCTTTGGCTTCGTGTGACTTGTGCAATCGCAACGACCCTGCCTGTTGTCATCGGAATATGGGCCGTTCTGCGGATGGCGCACGAAGCCGATGAATACACTCGCGCACGCCAAATACGGGCCCTGGCCGAGAGTGGGGCGATGCTCGCCAGCGGATTGTTCCTCACAGGCTTCCTGCAAATGTACGACGTGATAGGGCGCGTGGAAGTGTTCTGGTTCGGACCAGCCTATTTCTTCTGCTTCGGGATTGCGTATTGCCTGCGCAGCGTCGGCAAGACGGTGTAGCCATGAAGAATACTCTTCGCTTACTCAGGACGGAACGCGGCTGGAGCCAGGCGGAACTGGCCGACCGGCTGGATGTGTCGCGCCAGTCAGTCAATGCGATAGAGACCGGCAAATACGATCCGTCACTTCCACTGGCCTTTGCCATCGCGCGCCTGTTCGGGCGGGGGATCGAGGAAATTTTCGATGATGGACAGGGCGTGACGCAGGCCGCTGATTAGAGCCTAGTCGATGGCACCGACCAGCGCCCGCGAGAAGGCGTGGGCGCTGAACGGGCGCAGGTCATCGGCGCCTTCACCGACCCCGATGAAGTGGATCGGCAGGTCATGCGCCTCGGCGATGGCCACCAGCACCCCGCCCTTGGCCGTCCCGTCGAGCTTGGTCATCACCAGACCCGTCACGCCCGCCGTATGCCGGAACGCCTCGACCTGGCTCAGCGCATTCTGGCCGACCGTGGCGTCAAGCACGAGGATGACGTCATGCGGCGCCTCGGGATCGAGCTTGCGCGCGACGCGGACCACTTTTTCCAGCTCAGCCATCAGCTCGGCCTTGTTCTGCAGGCGTCCCGCGGTGTCGACGAGCACGAGATCGAGGTTTTCGGCCCTGGCGCGTTCAATGGCTTCGTAGACGAGACCGGCGGCATCGGCGCCTGTCGGCTTGGACATGACGGGGATGCCTGCCCGGTCGCCCCAGACGGTGAGCTGTTCGATGGCGGCGGCGCGGAACGTGTCGCCCGCGACCAGCAGGGCCTTGGCCCCCTGATCCTTCAGCTTGGAGGCGATCTTGCCGATCGTGGTCGTCTTGCCGGACCCGTTGACGCCCACGAACAGCACAACGCGCGGACGCGGGCCGTCGGAAAAGTCGACGATCTGCTCACGCGGCGCGAGGACGGACTCAATTTCTGAAGCAAGGGCCTGTTTGATCTCGTTTTCGCTAATTTCCTTGCCGAACCGCTCTTTCGACAGGTTCCTGGTCACGCGCCGGGCGACGGCAGCGCCGAGGTCTGACGTGATCAGAAGGTCTTCGAGATCTTCGAGCGTCTCGTCATCCAGTTTGCGCTTGTTGAAGGCGGCGAGCCCCGAACCAAGACGGGACGAGGAGCGCGCGAGGCCCGAGCCGAGCTTTGCGACAAAGCCGGGATCATTCGCTTCGGCTTCCAGAGCTGCTCGCGCCGCCGCTTCGCGTTCTTCGCGCAGGCGCACGGCCTCGCGGCGATCTTCCAGCAGTTTCAGTTCGGCGGCTGCCTTGGCCCGGGCGGCTTCGCGTTCTTCACGGGCCAGCCGGGCGGCTTCGGCCTCGGCCTCAAGGCGCTTCGCTTCGGCTTCATCGGCCCGGGCAAGGGCTTCAGCGCGCGCGGCATCAGCCTTGCGGGCTTCGTCGTCTAGGCGAGCCGCTTCGGTCTCGGCTTCAGCGGCTTCCCGGGCCTGACGCTCTTCCCAGGCTTTGTTGGCTTCGGCGACGACGCGCTCGATTTCGGCCTTTTCGGCGGCTTTGGCGGCGGTTTCAGCGTCGCGTGCGGAAATCTCGTCGGCCGAGAGTTCCGGCTCGGCCATAGCGGCACCGGCCGCCTTTGCCGCGTCCTGCGCCTTTTTCTTCCCGAACCAGAGGATCATTCAATTATCCCAATAAGCTGCGTGCCGTTGTGCCCGGTTATATGGGTACGTGCGACGCGTCCAGCAGGCGGCAAATCGCCTTCCAGCTGCAAAGGCGTGAAGTCCGGCAGGCGGGCCGACGCATCACGTTCCACAAGGGCGTCAACGCGGCTGCCGACATGGCGATCAAGATGGGCGACAAGCGCTTTCTCGCCGGCGGCGCGAAGGCGGGCGGCGCGGGCCTTGATCGTGGCATTGTCCAGCTGCGGCATGCGGGCAGCCGGCGTGCCCGGACGCGGGCTGTAGGGAAAGGCATGCAGGAAGCTGATTCCGCATTCTTCTACGAGCCGCAGGGAATTCTCGAAATGCGCTTCGGTTTCGGTCGGGAAACCGGCGATGAGATCGGCACCAAAGGCCATGTCCGGACGAGCCTCGCGCAGGCGCCGGGTCAGCGCGATGGCCTGACCACGCGAATGGCGGCGTTTCATGCGCTTCAGGATCAGGTCGTCGCCATGTTGCAGCGAGAGGTGCATGTAGGGGGCCAGACGAGGGTCCGAGAGCGCCTCGACCAGCGCGTCGTCAATCTCGATGGCGTCGATGGACGAGATGCGCAGCTGGGCGAGGCCCGGCACGAGCTTTAGGATGCGCTGCACCAGATTGCCGAGTTGCGGCGTACCGGGCAGGTCAGCACCCCAGCTGGTCAGGTCCACACCGGTGAGCACGACTTCATGATGCCCGGTCTCGACGAGACGGCGCACCTGCGCCACGACTTCGCCAGCCGGCACGGAGCGGGAATTGCCGCGGCCATAGGGAATGATGCAGAATGTGCAGCGATGGTCGCAACCATTCTGGACCTGCACATAAGCGCGTGCCCGACCTTCCATGCCGTCGATCAGGTGGGCGGCGGTCTCGCGCACCGCCATGATGTCGTTGACGCGAACCTTCTCATGGCCGGTGAGCAATGTGCCCGGCTTCCATGTCTCGGCCTGCATCTTCTCATGATTGCCGATGACGCGGGTGACTTCCGGCATCGCCGCGAACATGGCCGGGTCGATCTGCGCGGCGCAGCCCGTCACGAGAATGGATGCGCCGGGATGGTCCTTGGCCGCGCGGCGGATGGCCTGGCGGGCCGAACGGACGGCTTCGGAAGTCACTGCGCAGGTATTGATGATGACGGCATCGCCGAGGCCAGCGTCTGTTGCATGGCTGCGCATCACCTCCGATTCATAGGTGTTGAGGCGGCATCCGAGCGTGATCAGCGTCGGGCTGGAAGGGGCTGGCGTATCAGTCATGGCGGGTTTCACCGGCCACATCGCGCCGTCTGGCCCGGGAATCAAGTCGCAGGGGCCAGTCGGCGCTCAGATGACCGTCTCAAATTCCAGCTCGACGGGGCCGGTCATGTAGACATGGTCGTCGCTTTCGCGCCAGTCGATGATCAACTCGCCGCCATCCAGGATCAGCTTCGCGGTGCGCTCAGTCAACCCGGCACGGGCCGCGCAGACGAGCGCCGCACAGGCCCCCGTACCGCAGGCCTTGGTGAGGCCTGCCCCGCGTTCCCAGACGCGCAACCGAATATGTTCCCTGTCGATAATCTGCGCGAACCCGACATTCGTGCCTTCCGGAAACAGCGGATGCCATTCGACCAACGGGCCAATGGCGGGAATGTCATAGGCATCGACATCCTTCACGAAGAAGACGGCATGCGGGTTGCCCATGGAGACAACAGCCGGGCGCGACAGGATGGGCTTGTCCATCGGGCCGATCTTCACGTCGACGCCGCGCACGTCCATCTTTTCTGCGAGTGGAATGTCCTCCCAGCCCATCAGCGGCGAGCCCATGTCGACCCTGACAAGGCCGTCGATGGCCTTGTAGCCCTTCAGCATGTCGGCCTCGGTCTGGATCGTGACCATCGGCTTACCGGTTTCCTCGAGGATCAGGTAGGCCACGGCGCGGGCACCATTTCCGCAGGCCGCCACTTCGCCGCCATCGGCATTCCATATCCGCATGAACACGTCCTTGGTGGCGTCGCGTTCGAGCGCAATCACCTGGTCGGCCTGCAGGTCGGCGGCGATCTGGCGCACCTGGTCTGCCGTCGGCGCGAAGGGCGTCGAGCGGGCATCAAACACGGCAAACGCGTTGCCAGCGCCATTCATCTTCCAGACTCTCATCGCGGTTGTGTATTCCGTTTTTTGCCGGCGTCAAACCGGGCGATTCAAATCGCTACTTTGGGAGGCGGCTGGCAACCACCCAGCCGCCGATCTGTACGCACAGGACAAACACCAATGCGCCGTACATCAGCGTGTGGGAGATGAAAAGCGACAGAATCGCAATCGCCACACAGCCATAGTCGACAAGGTCGCTGGACATCAGCCAGCCCTGTGGCTGGCGGGCACGGCGCACGTCATGCAGGGTTACGGAACGCCAGACCCGACCCATGTCAGGCGGGCCGAACTCTGACAGAAGCTGTTTCGGGTCGAGAATGCCCGTCATTTCGGCCAGATCCGCAGCCCGCGCTTCCCCAATGGCGATCGAACGCCGCCGGGCTGACGTACCAATTAGGCTGACCAGTGCGGACAGGACAACCGCCAGCACCATGGCCGCAATCGTAAAACCGTCAAAAGGGCCATATCCGCTCATGCCCGACTATATAGGCATGCCGCGTCCAGACGGAAGCGGCGATCGGTCAACGCTTCGGAATGGCGGCCCAATAATCGAAGTCGAGAAGGACGCCGGCAGCATATTTTCCGTCGGGCCCCTTATAGGCGAAGGCGCCGGGATCCTGGTCCTTCACGGCGACGAGACGAAGGCGCAGCGCGCCGCACGTGTCCGACAGCGCGGCCTTGTCGAGCACCTCGCTCCAGGCATAGATCGTGTCACCCGCAAAGAGCGGGCTCACGTGGCTGCCCGCATTGATGGCCAGCATTTGGCCTGCATTGGCGAGACCGTTGAAGGCGAGCGAGCGAGCGATCGAGATGACCACGCCGCCGTAGATAAGGCGTTTGCCGAAGCGGCTGTCCTTCTGGCCATGCGCATCGAAATGCACTTTGGCCGTATTCTGGTAGAGGCGGGTGGCGATCTGGTGTTCGGCCTCTTCCACCGCCATGCCGTCGACATGGTTGATCTTCTCGCCCACCGCATAGTCGCCGAACGTATGGGGGCTGCCCGCGAGGGCCATGTCCCAGGTTTTCATCTCCGGATAGCCTGACAATTCGCTAGCGGGTACGGCAGCGGGCAAGTCTGGTAAGACAGGCTCGGGCGACGGATTGTCCATCTCGAACTTGTTGACCATCACCCAGCGCACGAAGGACATGACCATCTCGCCGTTCTGGTTGAACCCGGTCGTGCGCACCCAGACAACGCCTGTCTTGCCGTTGGAATTTTCCTTGATGCCGATCACCCTGGATACGGTGTTCAGC
Organism: Alphaproteobacteria bacterium; assembly: GCA_018830285.1. Classification (GTDB taxonomy): domain Bacteria; phylum Pseudomonadota; class Alphaproteobacteria; order Caulobacterales; family Hyphomonadaceae; genus Hyphomonas. The sequence goes on along the minus strand of JAHJSB010000055.1, from coordinate 188,342 downwards.
GTATCGCCCGGCATGACTGGCAGGAAGAAACGCCCGTCAGCATAGCCAAGGTTTGCCACCGCATTCAGGGAAATGTCCGGTACGGACTTGCCGAAGACAACATGGAACGCATGCAACGGGTCGATGCAGAGGCCCGGCAGGCCAGCAGCTTTCGCAAACTCAGCCGAGGAATATTGGGCGAAGCGATTGCCGGTCATGGCGCGGTAGAGGGCGATATCGCCTTCAGTCAGCGTTTGCGGCGTCGCATGGACGATATCCATGCCGACGCGGAAGTCCTCGAAATAATTTCCGGGTTTTGATTTCTGTTCGCTCGCCATCTGCCGCCTCGCAAGTGTGAGGCTCCAACCGGCGCGGTCAGAAGGGTCAGGCGCGTCCGATGAAGCCAGTCAGGGTTTCTGCAAACACCTGCACGTGGCTGCCGTTCGAAATCAAGCCGGAAGCGGAAAAAGGGAGCAGAACGAGCGAAATCGCCGCAGCCACAAGGCAGGCGGCCATCACCTGCTGGTCCACGCGCTCGACGAACTGGTCGATGGCCCGCGGCCCCATCAGCATATAGGGCAGGCCGAACATGCAGAAGGCGGAAAAGGCGATCATCAGGGCCGCAAGGGTGAACAAGATCAGCATCATGTCCGCACTATCGCGCATCAAGGCTGATTTTCTGTCGCCGGAATCGGTGAAATTTGATCGAATCCGGCCTTGTTCGCCCGTTTTCGCAGCGAATTCGTATCAGGTCAGGTCGAGCAGGCGTTCGACCGGCCGGCCGAGGACAGCTTTCTTGCCCTTGATACCGATCGGGCGCTGGATCAGTTTCGGGTTCTCGGCCATCGCCGCGAAGACCTCGGCATCGCTGGCCGTCTCGGACAGTCCCGCATCGGCGGCATTCTTCTGGCGCAAGAAGTCGCGGGGCGAGACGCCCCCCAGTTTCGCGGCGAGATCGACCAGTTCTTCCAGGCTGAGCTGCTCGGACACGGTCATGTATTTCCGTACGCGCGGCTGGATGCCGCTCTCGTGCAAGAGTTCGAGCCCTTTGCGCGACGTGCTGCATCCGGGATTGTGGAGGAGGGTATAAGTCATGGAAATCTCCGGTTCAGGCGGCTTCGAACGCTTTGATGGCCTTGTCCATGGCGACGGTGCGCCGCGCTTCATCCAGATGAAGCAGCTCGGTCATCTTGCCATTGACCTTGAGGACGCCCTTGCCGGCATTTTCGGGATCGGCGAAGGCCTCGATCACGGCTTTTGCCTGTTCGACATCGTGCGGGCTCGGCGCGAAGATCCGGTTCGCGGAGTCTAGCTGGGACGGGTGGATCAGCGTCTTGCCGTCAAAACCGAGCGTGCGGCCCTGTTCGCATTCTTTCATCAGGCCGTTTTCGTCCTTGATGTCGTTGAAGACGCCGTCAATCGCGACGAGCCCGTAAGCACGAGCCGCTGCCATGCTGAGACCGAGCGCGGTCTGGAAGGCGATTCGGTCTGGTGTCGCGCGAGCGCGGTATTCCTTGGCGAGGTCGTTGGTGCCCATGACGAAGGCGACAAGGCGCGTCCGAAGAGCCGCTTCGGCAATCTCCTGGATATTGAGAATGGCGAGCGGCATCTCGATCATCACCCAGAGGCCAAAGTCGGCCGGGGCGCCCGCAGCCGTCAGCGCAGCGTCGAGGCGGTCAATATCGGCACCCGACACGACTTTCGGAACGAGAATCGCGTCTGCGCCGGCTTTGACAGCCGTTTTCAGGTCTTCGGCGCCCCACTCGGTGTCGAGTCCGTTGATCCGCACGACGATCTCGCGGGGATCATAGCCACCGCCCTGAACGGCTGTCAGGATCGCCGCGCGCGCGTCTGCCTTGGCCTCAGGCGCGACGGCATCTTCGAGATCGAAAATCAGCGTGTCGGCCGACAGGTCCTTTGCCTTTTCGAGCGCCCGGGCATTGGCACCCGGCATATAAAGGCAGGAGCGGCGCGGGCGGTTAGCTTGGGCTGACATGGGGCGGTCCTTGACGGTTGACTCGGGATTGGGGAAGGGGTGGCCTCATTGTTCAAAAAGATCAAGATGACCAAAGGGAACGCCATGCCAGACTTTCCGGTTTCAGGACACGTCGCGACCGGGTTCGAACCCGTCCGCGAGGCGTTCGCAGCAAACTTTGCAGATGATGGCGAACTCGGCGCAGGCTTTGCCGTGTTGCAGGACGGGGAACTCATCGTCGATCTCCTGGGCGGCTGGGCCGACCGGCAGAAAACCAGGCCCTGGGACGCGCAAACGCTCGTGCCGGTCTATTCGACGACCAAGGGCGTTTCCGCGCTCGTCCTCGCCGCGCTCGTGGCCGAACTAGATGAGGGTTATGAAACGCGGGTTGCCAAGGTCTGGCCCGAATTCGCAGCCAATGGCAAAGAGGCCGTGACGATCGGCGAGTTGGTCAGCCATCAGGCCGGCTTGCCCGGCTTCATCGACGAAATCGATCCTGACCTCTGGCTCGACCCGCCCGCCTGCGCCGCGGCCATCGCCGAACTCGCTCCCCTCTGGCCGCCCGGAAGCGCCCATGGATACCATCCGCTCACATGGGGCTATTTCGTCGGCGAACTGGCCCGGCGCCTCGGCGGCAAGACACTGGGCACATGGTTGCGCGAGAATGTATGCGAACCCGATGGTATAGATTTCCATATCGGCCTGCCCGCCAGCGATCACGCACGTTGCGCCGACATTCGCCGACCATCTGCCCTGCCCGAACTCGGCGAAATGACCGAGCCGAAGCGTGCTGCCTTCGGCACAAAATGGTCATCCCCCAATCGCGGCGGCGCGATCTGGCGGGAAATCGAAATTCCGTCGGCCAATGGGCATGGTACGGCCGCAAGCGTCGCCGCACTGTATGATGCTTACGCGCATGATGGCGCCGTGACGGGGACAAAGCTGATGCCCTCAGGGACCTTTCAGAACCTCGTACGGCCCCGGGTCGATGGCCCGGACCTCGTGCTCAACATGTCGACCAGTTTCGGCGCAGGCATCATGCGCAACACGCATGGCCTGTTCGGGCCCAACCCCGCCACGGTCGGCCATTGCGGCTGGGGCGGGTCAATGGCCATCGCCGATCCGGACCGGCGACTGACCTGCGCCTATGTCATGAACAAGCAGTCCAATGTCCTTGTCGGCGACCCGCGCGCCGTGCGCCTGGTGAACGCCGTTTACGAGTGTCTCTGAGATGCTCGGTCATGTCGATTGGCCGGCTTTCCTGATTGCCATGGCGGCGGTCGAGCTGACCCCTGGCCCGAACATGGGCTGGCTCGCAGCCCTGTCGGCCAAATCAGGACGGCGGGCAGGCATGATGGCCGTCGCGGGCGTGACGCTGGGCCTGCTGGTCCAGCTGGTCGCGGCAGCAACCGGCCTGTCGGCCTTGCTGTCCGAGTCGCCCATTCTCTATGAATCGCTGCGCTGGGCTGGCGTCGCCTTCATGCTTTACCTCGCCTGGGAGGCATTTGCCGAACCGGGCTCGGCCTCGGCCCTGCAGCATGACGGGCGCGAGGGATTCCGCCGGGGCCTGGTGGCGAACCTTCTGAATCCGAAAGCGCTCGTCTTCTATCTCGTCATCGTGGGACAGTTTGCCGATCCGTCTGCTGGCCCGATCTGGACCCAGATTGTCATTCTGGGCCTCATCCACCTTGCACTGGCCATTATGGTGCATGTGACAATCGTGCTCATGGGCGCCAGCTTTGGCGCCGCATTCGAGCGCTGGCGCACCTCCTTGCCGGCCCGGATCGGCTTCGCGCTGGCACTGGTCGCGATTGCAGTCTGGATCGGCGTTTCGACGGGCCGGCCGGGCTGACTGGCATCTGGCACGGGCATTGCAACAATCAACTCGGACACATTGGTCCCTCAACATGCAATTCCTGCCCTGTCGGTCCCTGGCCGTCAGGGCTTTTTTGCATTCAGGCCGGGCGCGCGGTGCGCGCGAGGCGGCGCGCCTTGGCCTCGCCAAGTACGCTGTCGGTCGTGTAGATCGCCAGCGCGGCCCAGATACACCCGAACGCAATCGCGTGAGTCCAGCCGAACGCCTCGTGAAAGACCAGTGTTGCGATCAGGAACTGCAGGGTCGGCCCGATATATTGCATCATGCCCACGGTGGACAGTTTGAGGCGTTTGGCCGCCAGCCCGAACAGGATCAACGGCGTGGCAGTGATCGGCCCGGCCAGCATGAGCAGGGCGATGTCCCATCCGCCGGTCCCCATCAGGCGACCGTCCGGTTGCTGCAGGAACCAGCTGAACCAGGCCAGCGCCAGCGGAGTCAGAACCGCCACCTCGACGAGGAATCCGGCGCGGCTGTCGATCGCCACTTTCTTGCGGATCACCGAATAGAAGGCGAACGTGAAGCAGAGCCCCAGCGCCACCCAGGGCACATGCCCGAAGGCGATCGTCATCACACCGACACCGATCGCGGCGACCGCCACAGCCACCCATTGGGCCGGGCGCAGGCGTTCGGAGAAAATCAGCATGCCGAACAAGACGTTCACGAGCGGGTTGATGTAATAGCCGAGCGAGGCTTCCATCGTGCGGCCCTGGTTCACCGCCCAGATATAGATCAGCCAGTTGACCCCGATCAGCAGGCCCGACAAAGCGAGCCATTTCAGGTTATGCCACTGGAAGGCCGAGCGGATATCCCGCCAGTTCGCCGCCAGCGCAATCAGCAGGATGGCGGTCGGTACCGACCACAGGATGCGATGTGAGAGAAACTCGACCGCGCCGATATGGTTCATCGCGCGGATGTAAAGCGGCAGCGAGCCCCAGATGACATAGGCACCGAGAGCGGCGGAAAAACCGAGGCGGGAGGAGGACGGCGTGCTCATAAGGCGCGATGTAAGGACAGCTGCGACACGGCGCCACCCAATTCTTGCGAACGCTCCAAACGGTGACCGCAATCAAGGCCGCTTTCCGGCCCCTGTCCGCCGGTGTAGGCTTTTCGTTTCTCGGGTCGGTCGACCGACCCGGACAAGATAGGCCGCATCAATGCCGGAACAAACGCAGCAGCGCCTGGATGCTTTCGAGATTCATATCCGGCTGAAATCGCTAGAGGCACTCTTCAATTCCCTCGATCCCTCGCCGCTGGTCGAACGCGATCTTGACGATACAGTGGAAGACTATCTTGTCGATTGCGTGCGTGATGCGCCCTCCGGCGCACCGCTCGAACTCGTCCTGCACCTGCCCGATAACTCAGCGGGCCGAGTCAATGGTGACGCAGTCGGCCAGTCCGTTGCGCACTATTTCTCGTTCCTGAGCGACCGGCAGGCCCGCCGCATCCGGCGGCTGTTGCGCGAAGGCCGGCAAGCGGCCCTCGTCGGAGTCCTCTTCCTCGCTGGCTGTACCCTCGGTGCGCAGGCGATGAAAGGCATGTATGGCGGCGCGATGGGTGCCCTTTTCGCCGAGGGGTTATTGATCATCGGCTGGGTCGCCAACTGGCGGCCCGTCTCGATCTTCCTCTACGAATGGCGCCCGATGCGCCAGCATATGCGCATCTACGATCGACTCGCCCGGCTGAATGTCGTGCTCAGACGGGACGCGCAGTGACGCGACGCCGCCTCAGCCTGTCGTGACGGCCTGTTTCTCGGACTTGATCACGCCCCGGTTCAGCAGCTCTTCCGCGATCTGGACAGCGTTGAGCGCCGCGCCCTTGCGCAGATTGTCCGACACGCACCAGAAGGCGAGACCGTTCTCGACGGTCGGGTCCTTGCGCACGCGGCTGATGAAGGTGGCCCAGTCGCCGACGCATTCCTTCGGCGTGATGTAGAGCTCTTCCTTCGGATCATCGACCAGCATGATGCCCGGGCTTTCACGCAGGAGCGCTTTGGCTTCAGCCGCGCTCATCGGCCCGGCCAGTTCGATATGCACGGCTTCGGAATGGCCGACAAAAACCGGCACGCGCACGCAGGTCGCCACCAGCTCGATCGCGGGGTCGAGGATCTTCTTCGTCTCCTCGCGCATCTTCCATTCTTCCTTGGTGAAGCCATTCTCCATGAAGTCATCGATCTGCGGGATCACGTTGAAGGCGATCTCCTTCTGGAAGACCTGCGGCGTCGGCTCGTCATTGACGAAGATGCCCTTGGTCTGGTTCCACAACTCGTCCATGCCGTCCTTGCCCGCGCCGGAGACCGACTGGTAGGTCGCAACCACGACCCGCGTGATACCCACGGCATCGTGGATCGGCTTCAGCGCCACTACCAGCTGCGCTGTCGAGCAGTTCGGATTGGCGATGATGTTCTTCTTGGCATAGCCCATCACGGCGTCGGCATTCACTTCAGGCACGACCAGCGGCACGTCCTTGTCCATGCGCCAGGCCGAAGAATTGTCGATCACGATCGCGCCGGCAGCCGCAATCTTGGGCGCCCACTGCTTCGACACCGTGCCGCCTGCCGACATCAGGACCAGGTCCACGCGCGAAAAATCAAAGGTCTCGAGGTCGTGGCATTTCAGCGTCCGGTCGCCATAGCTCACTTCCTTGCCCATCGAACGCCGCGACGCGATCGCAAAGACTTCGTCTGCAGGAAACAGGCGCTCATCGAGAATGTTGAACAATTCGCGTCCGACATTTCCTGTTGCACCGACAATCGCAATCCGCGTGGCCATGATATGTAAAGCTCCGTCCTGTAATCCGCAGGCTTATGACGCATCTTTGTCCCATGTGCAAAGCCTGTTGCCATCGTGTTATGTGTAAGGCACGACCAAAGCCTGCCCTGAGCCCGAGGAGACCTGTCCGTGCTTGATGAAGTGATTGCCCGCTACATCGCCAGCTACAATGCCCGCGACATTGACGGCATGATCGACTGCGTGACCGACGACGTCGTTTTCGAGAATATTTCGAACTCCGGCCAGTCGATGCGGCTCGACGGCAAGGACATGATGCGCCAGGTGGCCGACCTCTCGGGCAACGCCTTTTCCTATCGCCGCCAGCGGCTGGTCAATGTCGTCACCGGTGCCGGCAAGGCCGCTGCCGAAATCGAATTCGAAGGCAAGGCCGCCGTCGACCTGCCAAACGGCATCCGGGCTGGCGAGACCGTGAAAATCCGCGGCGCCAGCTTCTTCGAATTCCGCGGCAACCTGCTCTGCCGGATCGCGGACTATTCCTAGCCCGCTTGCTGGAATTTTTCCCGTCGCAGGTCTGGGGCGAGCCCTTCGCCCATCAGGTCGATGAAATTTCCAGAATAAAAAGCCTCCACCGCCCGTGTGGGCGCACCCTTCAGGCTTTCGTCAAAGCGCTTGAGCGGATTGCGACCGCCTTCGACATGCGGATAGTCCGACGAGAACATGCAGATCTCCTCGCCCGTATTGGCGATGATCCAGCCCGCATCCTCATGCGGGTAAGGCGCGGCGCGGAACTGGCGGCGGACGATCTCGGATGGACGGGCTGAAAGGTTTTGCAGGCGAGTCTCGTTGCGCATGAAGGCATGCGCCGCCGAATCCATCGCCCGCATCCATCCCGGCACCCAGGACGCGCCCAGTTCGATGGCGCCGAATTTCAGGTTCGGGAACCTGTCGAATACGCCGTCGAAAATCATCGTCGCCAGCGTCTGCATCGCGGCATTCGGGATCGGCATGTAGCTGACGGAGGTAAAATTGTCGTCGCCGCCATGAAAGTCTGGCACGGGCGGCAGGCCATTCTCCTTGTAGACGGGGTTCAGCTTGTCCTCGCCGCCGACATGGAACAGAACCGGCAGACCGGCTTCCTCGGCCATGGCCCAGACCGGGTCGAGGCCAACATGGCTCGGGCCGTGCTTTTGCGGGCACATGGACGGCACCATCAGCGCCTTTGCGCCCATCTTGATGGCATTGCGCGCGGTTGCGATGGACCGGTCGATGTCTTCCAGTGGAATGTAGGCGGTGGCCAGCAGGCGACGGTCGACCGAGCAGAAGTCCGTCATCATCCGGTTATGAGCCTCGGCGGCGGCGTAGCAGAGTTCCATGTCGTCGCTCTGGTCGAGCCCGAAATTGCCAAGACAGAACGTGGTGAACACGAGCTGGCTGGCAAAGCCGAGCAGGTCGAGCACTTCAGGCCGGTCTGCGGAACGGAACGCGCCATGCGCCTCGTAATTCTTGCGAAGGAGAATGTTCTCGGCGACCCCCGCCCGGAAGGCCGGATCGTCATGCGCGCCGAGCTTGCCGTTCACGAAATCGTCGAAGGATTTCTTCGACTTGTAGACCGGAAGATCATGATAGCGCGCGAGCAGTTTTGCCTCGAAATATGGGTCAAGACAGTCACTCGACTCCATCAGGTGGCTATCGGCATCGTGCACAAGCCGGCTGCCTGCATATGTCATTTGGTTTCCTCCGATTATTTTTGGAGGAAGATGTCACAGGCACGGTGGCGCGACAATCGCGCAGGAAAATCTCAGAGCGCGGCGATAATCGCGTCGGCCATGCCGTCGGTGCTCAGATTGCCACCAAGGTCTTTCGTGCGTGCGCCCTTGTCGAGCGCCTTGCCGACGGCGGCAAACAGCGCGTCGGCCGCCTTCTCGCGGTCCAGCGACCAGCGCAGGGCCATTTCCAGCGACAGGATCATCGCACAGGGATTGGCAATGCCCTTGCCGGCAATGTCCGGCGCAGACCCGTGCACAGGCTCGTACAGACCTGGCACGCCGGGAGCGCCGAGCGAGGCTGATGGCAGCATGCCGATCGAGCCGGTCAGCATCGAGGCCTCATCCGACAGGATGTCGCCGAACAGGTTGCCTGCGAGGATGACGTCGAACTGCTTCGGCGCGCGCACCAGTTCCATGGCGCAGGCATCGGCATACATGTGGATCAGGTCGATACCGCCGCCATATTCGGCATGGGCGAGCGTCACCTCCTGCCGCCAGAATAGGCCGGATTCCATCACATTCGACTTTTCAACCGAACAGACCCGGCCCGTCCGGCCACGCGCGATATCAAACGCCACACGCGTGACGCGTTCGATTTCGGGGTGCGTGTAGACCGCCGTATCGTATCCGCGACGATAGCCTTCATCATCAATGTCGATGCCGCGCGGCTGGCCAAAATAAACATCGCCCGTCAGCTCCCGCACGATCATCAGGTCGAGGCCTTCAATGATCTCGCGTTTCAGGCTCGAGGCATCGACCAGCGCGGGGAAGCAATAGGCCGGGCGCAGGTTGGCAAACACGTCCAGCCCCTTGCGAAGGGCAAGGAGACCAGCCTCCGGACGCTTGTCGCGCGCAACATCTGTCCATTTCGGCCCGCCGACCGCCCCCAGCAGGACCGCGTCAGCATGAAGCGCCTTCTCAAGCGTATCCTCGGTGAGAGGCTCACCATGAAGGTCAAACGACGCTCCGCCCACAAGGCCCGTCTCGAACTTGAGATCGGGCACGAGAATTTCTGCCACTCGGCGCGCCTGCGCCATGACTTCGGGCCCGATGCCGTCACCGGGCAGTAGCAGGACAGTTTGCGACGTCATGTTCTTTACTCTCTCATTCTGCCAATGCACGGCTTACAGACGGCTCTAACGTCGGGAAGCGCCGCATGCAATTGGCAGAATGCCCCGGCCCCGCCGGTTCCCCGGGCCCGGGAGGAACAGCCATCTGCTATTTGACCTCAGTTGGCGTTAGCCGCGCTGCCCGTGCCGACACGCTGGATCTTGTCCGTTGCTTCTCTCGCATTCTGATTTGTGTAGGCGTCGAATTGCTTCCAGGCGTCAGGGGTCTTGCATTCACGCTTGGCGAACCGCGAACCGGTAACCTTGATCGAACGGCAGATCACGTCGACATCGGTTGACGCGACTTCAACGCCTTCGGTTGATGCTGGTTCGGCGTCTGCGGCGTCCGTCTCAACGACGGCTGGCGCAGCGACTGTCAGTGTTGCCGCTTCCGTCGGTGCGGGGGCGGTTTGGCACGCCGCTACGAGCGCCACGAGAAGAGGCGCAAATGCGAGAATAATTCCGCGTTTCATTTTTCTGGTTCCTTCAATTTCTTTGCGACTTTCATACGAGCGCTTCGGTTTTCAGGCAATCTGTCGGTGAGCAATCCTGTCAGACGCAAGGAGATCGCTCAGATCGGCTCGGGTTCTGCCTCATAGAGGCGTAGCGACCGGTCCGTAATGCCAAGCTGCGGGAAAAACGATCGCCAGGTCGCCATGTGCGCCGTCTTGAAATGCGCCGCCAGCGCATCGCGGCTGACCCAGCGCTCTGACACCCGGATCAGGCCCGGGTCCAACACGTCCACGCTGTAGGCATAATCGAGACAGCCTGCTTCGGCGCGGCTGGCCAGGATCATCTGCTCCATGACGGAACGGGCCTCTTCCAGCCTGGCAGGCGGGATACGCACGGTGCCCTCGATAACGATCATTGCGTGGGCGCCTCGGCCTCATCAGCCGGTTCCGCCTGCGGTGCGGGCCGCGCTTCAGGTGCCGGTTTCGGCACGGTCGCATTCGTTTCAGGTTTTGTGCTGAGGATATCGCCGTGACAGGCACAAAGCAGGGGCAGAGCCACCATTGCGGCGAGCGCGAACTTCCATCGAGACATGCCGTTTCCCTCCTGACGGGTTATCGGTTCAGTTTGCCGGCTCCAGCCACGGCGTCATAAGGCGCCGTTTGGTTTCGAATTCGCTGATTTCATCTGCCGATGTGAGCGAGGCGCCGATTTCGTCGAGGCCTTCCAGCAGGTTCGACTTGCGGCCCCGGTCGACATCGAAATGGTGCTGGGCGCCGTCGGGCGTCGTGACCGTCTGGGATTCCAGGTCGATGGTGAACACATGGTTCGCACCGCCAGCCTGCGCAGCGAGCTGTTCACACACATCCACGGGCAGGCGGACGGGCAGGATGCCATTCTTGTAGCAATTATTATGGAAGATATCAGCAAAGCTCGGCGCGATGACACATGTGATGCCCTGATCGAGCAGCGCCCAGGGCGCGTGCTCGCGCGACGAGCCACAACCGAAATTCTCGCCCACGATCAGGATGCTCGCCTTGGCGTATTGCGGCTTGTTGAGCACGAAATCAGGGTTTTCCGAGCCATCCGCATTGGTTTTCAACTCATGGAACAGGCCTTTCGACAGGCCGGTGCGGGTTGTGGTCTTCAGGAACTGTTTCGGGATGATCATGTCGGTGTCGACATTCGACATCGGCTTGCCCTTCTCCATGAGGGGCGCGGCGGTTCCTGTGAGGGTGCGGAAAGCTTTCATCGGGTCATTCTATTTCGGGTCATGGGAAATGAACAGGGTCGGCACATTCAGCGTGCCGTCGCGAACGGTAAAGATGTGGCTGCCGGGTTTGCGGCCCTTGCGCAACTCCGACACATTGAACCCGGCGTCCAGCAGGCGCTCATGCGCGGCTGCGAGGTCATGCACCTCCCAGGTCAGGCCCCAGATCGTGTCATTGGCGCTGGCGTCGTGGTCTTCGCCGAGACGGTTGATCACTTCGAACGTGAGGCCGCCTGTCCGGAAGAACAGGAAGCGCGTCTTCCATTCCGGCGCCGTCCGGTCGAGCGCGAGATCGAGGCCGAGCCGGGCCCCGTAAAGCGCTGCGGCCCGGTCGGGATTCGGCGTGTTGATGACGATATGGTCGAGGCCGGTCACAGCGCCGTCGGGCGCATCCGCCGGCACTAGCGCTCCGGTCACATGTTCAATGAGGAATGTCTTGATTCCACCCGTTTCCGCATCGTCACACCGAAACCGGCGCCAGGTTCGCGTATTGCCGCTGATGTCGCTCCGGCTTTCGCCGGGCATGATCTCGTGCGGCTTCAGTCCGCGCCGCGTCAGCCGGTGATGCGCATGCTCGATATCGGTCGTCGTGAAAGCAAGGCTTTTCAGGCCGGGGCCATCCTCGGTAATGATCTCGCCCAGCCGCTCGGCGACCGGGCCATCGCCATGCGGCGCCATCAGTTCCAGGGCCGTGTTGCTGACCCTGAAAATGGCGGTCGCCGCGCCGTCTTCCGAAACGGATTGCCAGTCGGGCGCCCGCCCCAGCAGCGCCGCATAGACCGCCGTGCCGGAGACAATCTCCGGGCAGACGAGCACGATATGGTCGAGTCCTGAAATCACGCCTTCACGCTTTCCTTTGGCAAGGCCGTATCGACATTTCTGTAGCCCGGCAGCGCCTCCACTTTCGCCATCCAGCGGCGCAGATGGGCATAGCTCGCAAGGTCCACCTGGGCCTGCGGGGCATAGGCGGCGATGCCATAAATATCGAGATCGGCAATCGTCGGCCCGGCGCCGACCAGCCAGTCGCGCCCTTCGAGCAGGCCGTTGAGTTCCTTCAGCGCCCCGTTCGCGGCGTTGAAGTTCGCTTCCGCGACCTGTTCCGGGAACTGGAAGAAGCCGAGCTTCAGGGCCCGCGTGCGATAGATGCCCGTCGTCAGCTGTCCGGCGCCCCAAAGCTGCCATTCCCGCGCGCGCAGGCGTTCAGCCCGGTCCTTGCCGCCAAACCGGCCCGTCTCGTCGGCCAGATAGTCGAGAATGACGGATGACTGGCACAGGCATATGTCCTTCTCGTGATCGTCCAGAACCGGCACTTGGCCATACCGGTTCTTGGCGAGGAAGGCGTCGGCCTTGTGCGCGCCCGAACGCAGGTCGACATGAACATAGTCAAAGGGCGTGCTTGTCATGTGCAGCATCAGGCCGACCTTGTAGGTCGGGCCGGATGCGAAGATGCCGTGCAGGGTGTATCGGGTCATGAGGGGCTTCCTGAGTTGAATGCCTCTCTTATGGGCGAGGCGCCCCCAATTGGATATCTCCGATTTCCGCCGGGCGCGTTACCCAATCACGCCGGTGATCGCCGCACGCGCAGCCAGCGCCGGGCTCATCAGGTGAGTGCGTCCGCCGCGGCCCTGCCGGCCTTCGAAATTGCGGTTCGAAGTCGACGCGCAGCGCTCGCCCGGCGACAGGATGTCCGGGTTCATGCCGAGGCACATGGAACAGCCCGGCTCGCGCCATTCAAAACCCGCTTCCATCAACACAATGTCGAGGCCCTCGGCCTCTGCCTGCGCCCGCACCAGGCCCGACCCCGGCACGACCATTGCCCGCACGCCGTCGACCACCTTGTTGCCCTTGGCAATCGCAGCGGCGGCGCGCAAGTCTTCGATCCGGCTGTTCGTGCACGAGCCGATAAAGACGCGCTGCACCGGCGTTCCGGCAATCGGCACGCCGGGCTCAAGGCCCATATAATCCAGCGCCCGCTCAGCAGCGGCGCGTTTCACCGGGTCGGCAATCTCTTCCGGCACAGGCGTCTTGCCCGACACCGGGATCGCCTGTTCCGGGCTGGTGCCCCAGGTGATCGTCGGCTCGACCGCGCCGCCATCGACGTGCACGACATGATCCCAGGCCGCATCATCATCGGAATTGAGTGTCTTCCAATACGTCTCGGCCACTTCCCATGCGCCCGCCTTCGGGCTGGCCGGGCGGCCTTTCATATAATCCAGAGTCTTCTCATCCGGCGCGATCAGGCCCGCCCGTGCGCCGCCCTCAATCGCGAGATTGCACAATGTCATGCGACCTTCCATCGATAGGGCTTCAATTGCCTCGCCGCGAAACTCGATGACATGGCCCGTACCACCGGCCGTGCCGATCAGGCCGATAATGTGCAGCGCGAGATCCTTGGCGGTCACGCCGTCCTGCAGGCGTCCGGACACCTCTACCGCGAAATTGCCCATCTTGCGCGCGCGCAGGGTCTGCGTCGCCAGCACATGCTCGACTTCCGAGGTGCCGATGCCATGCGCCAACGCGCCGAACGCCCCGTGTGTCGACGTATGGCTGTCGCCGCAGACAATCGTCATGCCGGGCTGGGTGCGGCCCTGTTCGGGCCCCACGACATGGACGATGCCGTTGCGGATATCGCCCATGGGAAAATATTCGATGCCGTATTCGGCGACATTGCGCGTCAGGGTTTCCAGCTGGTTGCGCGCTTCCGGATCGGTCACGCCCGCCATGCCAAGCGCCTGCTTCTCGGTCGGCGTGTTGTGATCGGCCACGGCAAGGGTCAGGTCCGGGCGGCGCACCTTGCGGCCCGCCGTCTTGAGTCCGTCAAAAGCCTGCGGAGTCGTCACTTCATGGATCAGGTGCAGGTCGATATAGAGCAGGCTCTCGCCCGAGGCTGCATCGGTATGGACGACATGCGCATCCCAGATCTTGTCATAAAGTGTCTTGCCGGCCATTCGAATTGTTCTTCCTCACTGTTGCGCCGCACAATAGCGCCAGATGCGGGCGATGGAAGCCCGCACCGGCCCGCCTGCATCATGCCGTCGCGGTCACACCCTTGATCTGGGGACGCGGGGCTGTGGGCTCAAGGCAGTTGATACCCTCAAGCGTCGCGCGCAGGGCCTCGTCCACCGGCGTGTGCGGCTCGCTGCCGAGCAGTCTGACGAGTTTCGCATTGTCGAGCCGGGCCGGGACTGTCCAGAGATACTGCATCTCGGCCATTTCCCGGAACAGGGGCACAAATGGCCTCAGCATATGCAGCAACAGCCACGGGAAGCGTTTGATCGGCGCGTCCGGCGCCCCGGCCACGACCCGGACCCGTTCAGCTATCTCACGGCCATCCTCGAACCAGTGCCCATTGAAATGGACACTTTCGAATGCCGCCAATTCGTCACCCATATCGACGAGACGTGCGACCGTCTCCGCGAAATCGGGCAGGTAGGCCCAGGCGTGACCGACCCCCGGCTTGCCGGGATGGGTGACAGACCGCACCGGCCGACCCGGCTTCACCATGCCCTGAGCCAGCCAGGAATTGCCGGTGTTCGGCCCGAAAAAATCGCCGGCGCGCACGACAAGCACATTGACTCCGGTCTCGGCAGCCCGGCGAAGGCGAGCCTCCAGCTCGACCCGTATCGCACCCTTGCGGGTTTTCGGATTCTGCGGGGAGGTTTCGCGCAGCAGGGGGAATGCGTCCGGACCGAAATTGTAGACAGTGCCCGGCAGCACGATCCGGGCGCCGTTCGCCCGTGCGGCAGCAATCGTATTGTCGATCATGGGCAGGACGAGCTTGCCCCAGTTGCGGTAACCGGGCGGGTTCACGGCATGCACGATCAGGTCTGCATTGGTCGCCGCCATCAGCACATCATCCGCCTTCATCGCATCGCCTTCCACCCAGTCAGCGTCCGGCATCAGGGACGACACGGCATCCGGGCGCCGATGCAGGGCGCGTATCTGCCAGCCGCGCGTCCTCAGGGCGCGCGCGATTTCGAATCCGGCGCCGCCTGTGGCGCCGAGGATGAGGGCGGTGCGTGTTCGGGTCATGTCGATCTCCTGTTCTGGTGACAGGGAGACGATGACGCGACAGCTCGCTAAAAGAAATTGCGGTAATATCTACACCCGCTAAACATATATTATGTATCAAGCCGCGCTCTCCTGGGATCATTGCCGGTCGCTGCTCAGCGTCTACCGGACGGGCAGCCTGTCAGCGGCCGCCCGTGCCCTGGGCGTGACCCAGCCGACGGTGGCACGCCATGTCGAACAACTCGAACAGGCGCTCGGCGGCGGCGCCCTGTTTACCCGCTCACCGCAGGGCCTTGCCCCGACAGAGGCCGCCGAGGCGCTGATCCCGCATGCGCTCGCCATGGAGGCCTCCGCCGCCGCCATGGTCCGTGCGGCCTCCGGCCCGGACGATGCGCTTGCGGGCGTCGTCCGCATCACCGCTAGCGAAGTGATCGGCACCGAAGTCCTGCCGCCAATCCTCGCAGGCCTTGCTGCGAATTATCCCCAACTCGCATTCGAACTTGTCGCCACCAATGAGACTGCAGACCTTCTGCGCCGCGATGCCGATATCGCCGTGCGCATGGCCCGGCCCAGCCAGACAGCCCTGATCGCCCGCAAGGTCGGCCATGTTGAACTCGGCATGTTTGCGCGCAGTGACTATCTTGCCCGGCGCGGGACGCCCGCCAGTCTCAATGATCTTTCCGGTCACGCCCTTGTCGGGTTCGACCATGAGACCGCCGCTGCGCAGGCCGTGCGCGACTTGGGGCTCGATCTCCACCGTGAAATGTTCGCCCTGCGCACCGATAGCGACGTCGCCCAGCTGTCGGCCATCCGGGCCGGGTTCGGCATCGGGATTTGCCAGATTGGCCTCGCCCGGCGCGATCCCCACCTCGTCCGTCTCTTCCCGGCCGAGATGGCGTTCCAGCTCGAGACCTGGGTGACGATGCATGGCGACCTGCGCAGCAACCGGCGCATGCGCCTCGTCTTCGACCATTTGGTCAAAGCGATGACTGACTATGTCAAGGCATGAAACAGCAGCTGAACGAAAAACGCCCCTGCCGGGAGGCAAGGGCGTTTTTGATCTGGTTGGCCTGAAAGGGCCTATTCTTCCGGAGCAGCCTCTGGCGCGTCAGCAGCAGCGGCAGCCGCAGCAGCTTCGGCGGCCTTGGCTTCGGCTTCAGCGGCAGCAGCGGCGGCTTTTTCAGCCTCGAGCTTGGCCTTGGCAGCGTTTTCGCGATCCACCGCAGCGGCTTCCTTGCGGGCCAGCTTCTCGGCGTCCTTCTGGCGACGGCGCTCGGTCTTCGAGACAGCAATCTCGACGGCCTCGATACCGTGGCCCGTGGTACGCTCGGCAATACGCGCCGATTTACCGCGACGATCACGCAGGTAGTAGAGTTTCGCACGGCGGACGCGGCCCTTGCGCTTCACTTCGATCGACTCGATCAGTGGCGAGACCAGCGGGAAAACCCGCTCGACGCCTTCGCCGAAGGAGATCTTGCGAACCGTGAAGCTCTCGCTCACGCTACCGCCCGAACGAGCAATGCAGACGCCCTCGAAACGCTGGACGCGTTCGCGGTCGCCTTCCTTGATCTTCACGTTCACCGCCAGCGTGTCGCCGGGCGAGAATGCAGGTATCTTTTTGTCGCCGAGGACACGGACGCGTTCTTCCGCCTCAAGCTGTTCAATCATGTTCATCGCCAGTCTCCGGCGGCTGGAATTTGGGGGTCTTGGAGTAAGCGGCGTATAAATCGGGGCGGCGGTGCTTTGTCAACGTCTTTGCGCTGTTCGCACGCCATTCTTCTATCCGCTTGTGATCGCCTGACAGCAGAATGTCCGGCGTGGGGCGGCCTTCCCACTCGCGCGGGATCGTATAATGGGCGTGTTCCAGCAGGCCCTGCTCGAAAGATTCCTCCATCAGCGAGGCTTCGTTTCCGGCCACGCCGGGCAACAGGCGCACCACAGCCTCGATGAAGGCCATCGCCGCCACTTCGCCGCCCGCCAGCACAAAGTCGCCCAGAGAGACCTCTTCCATGTCGCGCCCCTCAATGACGCGCTCATCCAGTCCTTCAAACCGGCCGCAGAAGAAAACGAGGCCCGGCCCGGCCGCCCAGTCCCTGGCTTTTTGCTGGTCAAAGGGCACGCCGCGCGGGGAAAGATAAATAAGTGGCCGCCCGTCACGCGGGATACTGTCGATCGCCGCCGCCGCCACGTCCGGCCGGATCACCATCCCGGCGCCGCCGCCGGCCGGCGTATCGTCGACATTGCGATGCTTGCCCACGCCGAAGGTCCGCAGGTCCACCGTCTCTAGACTCCACAGTCCCTTTTCGCGCGCACGCTCCAGGATGGAGACGCCGAGCGGCCCGGGAAAGGCGTCTGGCACAAGAGTGATGAGCGTGGTCGTGAACATGTAGCGCATCTAGCCCAGACGCGGGACGTCGTCACCCCGCCCCCGTTGACGCCCGCTCCCCCTCGGCGCTTGATGGCGGAAAAAAGGGGAGGGCCGCATGAATCTCGATACGATTGCCACGATTGCCAACATCATGGCCTCCGGCGCCGTGGTTCTGACCCTGGTCTTTATCGGCCTGCAACTGCGCCAAAATGCCCATCTCACCCGCATGGCCGCAGCGCAGACCTCCGCACAACTCCTCTCGTCAAATCTCGGCCGCATCGCCGAGAGCGCCGAACTGGCCGAACTGATCACGCGCGAGAATGGGCGCGACAGCTGGACCCGGGCTGAATTCCTGCGCGTGTCGAACTTCCTCAGTATTTCCTTCCGGCATTTCGAAGTGCTGCACACCCATCGCCGCTTCGGCGTATTCGAGGACGAACTCTGGGAAGGCTCGGAAGCGCGCCTCCGGGAATCGCTCAGCAATCCCGGCATTCGCGAATGGTGGGCCGAAAGCCGGTCGCTCTATGCGCGCAGTTTCGCGCGCTATGTCGACAAGTTATCCGCCGAACTCGACGTCGCGCAGGCCTTGGCCACCATGGGCCAGGACTAGGCGACAAGCTCCAGGGCCCGGCGCGACGACACCTTGTTACGTCCCGAATTCTTCGACTCAAAGAGCGCTGCGTCGGCGGTTTCAAGTGCGATATCGGCATTGCCGCCCTGTGCCAGCAGGCATGTGCCGAAGCTCGCCGTGACGGAAATTACCTGGCCTTTATGCTCAAGCGCCAGGTTTTCAATGCGTCTGCGGATCCGCTCGCACACGGATTCGGCCTGCTCCAGCGTCACATCGCTCAGCAGGATAACGAATTCCTCACCGCCCCAGCGCCCAAGCCGGTCGAACGGCCCACGCAATTCAGCGAACGCGCTTTCTGCCACTTCCTGCAAAACAAGGTCGCCGGTCCTGTGACCAAAACGGTCATTGATCCGCTTGAAATGATCGAGGTCGAAGAACACGAGGCCAGCCGTCTGGCGCGTCCGGCGCATGCGGTTCAGTTCGTCATCCATCGCCTGTTTGAAAAAGCGGCGATTGTAGAGGCCTGTGAGCGGGTCTGTCGCCGCCAGGGCCTCAAGGCGCCGCTGGTAGATTCGCAGCCGGTACTCATGCTGCGACGCGATCACGGCCGTCGGGACAGCGACGCAAGCCGAGACCACCAAATTGGTCAGGACGAATACCCTGGGGTTCGCCGGCAAGCCGAGCTGGTACACAACCATGGAAAAGGTGAATGACAGGCAAAGCGCTGTAATTGCAACAAAAGCGAAGAACGTGAGCGATTCAAGAACATCGCGTAATCTGATCGAGCCTGGCATCCTGCCCCCCCAACTGAGCTACCCTCCTTCTATCGCAATTAGACAAATATCCGCCAAACTTGGGACCGTCATTTCGTGAGCGTTCGTTTACCAGTTGGAAATGACCAGGGGCGTGTGACCCTCTCGCCGGGACTTGGGGGTCTGCCCCGGCAGGCATGACAATCAGCGAGTGGAACCTTTAACCCGCCTGCGGCTTTAAGGGTCAGGGGCCCTGCGTGTGAGCACGGTCCGATCACGGGAGATCAACTCATGGACACGACCAAACGCCGATTTCTGATTGGGGGCTCAACGGCCGTTCTGGCCGCAGCCCTCTCCGGCTGTGGCACGCTTCTCTATCCCGAACGCAAGGGCCAGTCCGGCGGGCGTATCGACCCGAGCGTCGCAATTCTCGATGGTATCGGCCTGCTCTTGTTCCTCATTCCAGGACTCGTCGCCTTCGCCGTCGATTTCTCGAACGGCACGATCTACCTGCCTGGAACGAAGCATTCCTCCAACGAGGACGAGATGTCGGAAGTCAAAATAACCGCCGCTCTCTCCAAATCGGAAGTTGACCGCGTCTGGGCTGAAAATTACGGCCATGCTGCGCCGTTCGAATTGTCAGACCTGCAACGCCGCCGCCTGGGCGACAAGGCCGTCACGCTCGACACGGTCGCCAGCCTCGCGCGAAACGATTTCGCCCGCATCTAGGCCTTTTCGGAAGCTGCGGCCCCCGTCGCGGCTTCCGTCACGACTGCTGTGAACCCGCGCCCGGCATTCCGGTCGCCTCGCATGTTCGAGCCTGTTTGCAGGTCACGATGCGCTGGTCTCAGCCGTCATCCAGCGGAACGGCAGGGTCCTGTGTCGTCCTGACTTCGGCCTGCAAGGCCTTCAGCCGGTCGTGATAATGCTCGCCGTTGCCAAATTCTTCAAAACCGGCATAGCGGGCATGCGCGCCGATGACACGCCGGGCCTGCTTTATCGGGCACCAAAATTGTTCCGTTCGGGAACCGACTTCGCGGGTATAGGCGATCACGCCGTTCACATAGGAACAATAGGCGCAGTTCAGCTTCTCGATCATGTTGAGATAGGCCAGCCCGCTGCGATCAAACACCAGGTATCGGTGCCGCTGGACCTGTGGGATTCCGTACGCCCGGAAACAGATCGCCTGGTAGATCGAGACCCAGAGATCAACCAACGCAAACGGCACAATCAGTGAGTAGATGACCGGCGCGGTGAGCCACACAAGCGGCCGGGCGGTGAACACATATCGCGCAAGATGCGTGCGCAGTTCACGATGGCGGCGCGCGACCTCTTCCTCGAAGCGGACCCTTCCGCGCTCAAGACCATATCGCAGGCCTGTCCGCCGCTTGGCGAATTCAGCTTCGAGTTCCAGCTCGAGCCCGCGGATTTTTTCTTGGATCATCTCTATGGAAGGGTTCATGCGCTTTGGGTTGGGCTGATCTGGCAAGTCTGGCAACACGTACCCGTCAGGACCGGGCACGATCAGGCCAGTCGCGGAACAGGCCGAACGTCATGTTCGTGCAATCGAATTCGCGTCTCGGCGCGTTAAGGGCACTCACCGGGCAATTTCCGGGTGTCTTACGTGCATTTATCCGTGTTTTTGTCCGTGCATTCTGAGCACCAAAATTGCGCGCGGCAGACATGTTCTATACGGGAGGATACATGGTGAACTCTCCAGCGCTTTCCGTCCTGATTCCGTTTTTCAACGAGGAGGGAAACGTGCACCCCGTGATCGACGAAGTGCATTCGGCGCTGTCGGGAATCGCGTTCGAGATCATCTGCGTCAATGATTGTTCGGCCGACGCGACCAGCGCTGAGCTGGCCGAGGCAGCGGCAAGACACCCGCACACGGTCATTGTGCTCAATCATGTCGCCCGGCGCGGTAAGTCGGCTGCCCTGTTCACCGGCCTCAAATCGGCGCGGGGGCAATGGGTCCAGCTGCTCGACGGCGACGGCCAGAACGACCCGCACGATACAGCGCGCCTTTGGGCGGAAATCATCGCGCCCGGCGCCCCGCCCCGGCTTGGCATCGTCGCCGGCAAGCGTAGCAGTCGCAACGATTCCGGCTTCAAGTGGCTGCAATCACGCGTCGCCAATGGCGTACGGCGTTTCGTGCTGCGGGACGATGCGACCGATACGGGTTGCGGCTGGAAACTGATCCGCGCGGCGGCTTTCCGCGACCTGCCCTTTTTCGCCTCGATGCACCGATTCCTACCCGCCCTTATCAAGCGCGCAGGCTGGGATGTACGCGAGGAAAAGGTCAATGATCGCGAGCGCCTGGCCGGCGTGTCGAAATACGGTTTCCTCGGTCGGCTAGGTGCCGGGATCTTCGACCTGATCGGCATGTTCTGGCTGACGCGGCGCGGCGGCTACGGCATCGCCGCCGAATGGAACGACCCGCGCGCAGACCAGGACGCGCGGTAATCATCCCACCTAGTTCTGATTGTTGCCAACGCGGCCATTCTGGCGTGCGCGCATGCCGTCCGGCGACCGAGGGTTTGGACGCGACCTGGCTTTTGGTTGCGGCGCAGGGGCCGGCGCAACCCTCACAGGTGCGGGCGCAGGTGCAGCGCGAACGGGCGCGCGGGCCACAGGCGCGGCCTGGACAGGCGCCCGGGTCTGGCGTGTCGGCTGGGCCTGTGCCCGCTGGGGCGCCTGTGATCGCATGGCCGGGGTCTGGGGCAGCGCGCGCGGGGACTGCTGGCGCGCCTGTCGCTCGGTCCGCTGGCCTTGTTGCTGTGGTCGGGCCCGGGGCGCCTCAGAACGCGGCGCCCTGACGGGTTCAACGCGGGTCCGCTCAGCGCGCACCTGCGACCGTCGCGGCTGCTCGGTTACCGGGCGCACGCGCGGCGTTTCGGCGCTCGGCGCCGGGGTCGCATCACGTCGAGGTTGCTGACCGCGTGCGGTGTCGCGGCGCGTCCGGGGTTCACGCACGGTTCTGCTGACCGGGTCGGGCGCAATGAAGGACGGCGTCGCGCGCCGCTGGCGATTTGGCAGGGTCGTATCGGGCAGTGAGGGTACGGTGCCCGGACCGCCTGCCAGCGCGGCAGTCGAGCCCCTGCTGCGAACAGGCGGCGTGCCTGCAGCTTGTGGACGGCGTGTGCGCCCTGCATCCCCGTCGCGCGGTCCGTCACGACGGCTATCCCGGTCGCGGCTACGGTCTCCGTCACGGTCGCCCTTGCCGGGCCGGCCTGTCGATGGACGCGTATCGCCAACCGGGCGGATCGAGGAAATATTGTCGTTGAGGCGGTAGCCGTTGAGCTTGCCGGTCGAGGCATCGATGATCTGGCAGCGGCCCTGGAAGTTGGCATGTTCGCACACTTCCCATTTGCCCGACTTGATGTTCAGGGACGACACATTGTCATTGAACCGGAAGCGGCTGAGATCCCTGACACCGCGATTGATGCCAAGCGACGCACCGCGCCCGTTGGAGTCGACATACAAGGTGGCGTCCGCGTCACGCGCGCCATAATGGCCCCTCAGCGGCGGGCGCTCGCGGTGGTAGGCGCGGTAAGTATTGTACCCGCCGCGCGAATAGCCGAACCCGTAAGGGCCATAGCCCGCCAGCGGATCATAATAGCCATAGGACCGGTAAGCGGGTGAATAGCCGTAGTGATACACTTCGACCCGCGTCGTCCGGCCATAGCCGTAATCATAGTCGTCATTCCCGTAACGCACGGCATCGGCATACTGGATATAGCCGCGCTCATCGCGCACGAACATCAGGCCATGCTCGGCATCGGTATACTCATAAATCGGCCGAACCGATGACACGTCACCCCCAAGATCAAAGTAGCGCAGGTCCGGCACGTCCTCGCGCAGGAACACGCAGCGACCGGTGAAATCGCTGTGTTCGCAAATCTCCCAAGCGCCGGACAAGACCGCCACGGACCGGGCCCGGTCATTGAACCGGATATCGGGCAGCGCATGGATCGGATCGAAAATATTGACCGCATCGCCTGTATAATTCGCGCCGCTGAACAGGATCAGCGCCGCTTCATCCTGCGGTGCATCATATTGCGCAGCCGCCGCGCCAACGGCGACAAGGGGGATTGCGATAAGGGCGCCAAGGCGCAGGAGCGTGGCAAACATGGCCAATTCCTCTCAGTTACTGACAGTAACATGGAACACGGCGTCTGAATGCGGCACAACGTCAGGCGGGGGCCTGCTATTTATCGTCTTCCGCCTCGGCCCACTGGGCCAAGTCGGGGATCTGGACACGCCCTGCGTTCAGGTCAATCTCCGGCACGTCAGCTTGCGTGAACGGCACGAATACGGTTCCACCACCGGTAATCAGGTGGATTTCCAGCAAATCGTCGGCACCGAAATTCTGAACCGATTTTATCCGCCCTTCTGCAACGTCTCCTACAGAACAGACCTCTAGGCCGACAAGGTCCTCAATATAGAATTCGCCTTCATCGGCGCTTGGCAGCTGCGCGCGCTCGACATGGAGCAAGGTGCCCTTGAGGGCATCCCACTCTTCCTTCTGTTTCTGTTCGCGGGCTTTCACGATGAAGTGATCATTCCCCGGTCGCGCCGAGAGGGGCGTCAGCACCAGCCGTCCCGCTTCATCTGTCAGGGGGCCGTAATTGAAGAGGTCTTCAGGGTCTGCCGTGAAGCTCTTCACGCGCACTTCGCCGCGCACGCCATGGGCACCCTTCAGGGCGCCCACAACGATCAGTTTGTCATTCGGATAGGTCTTCATGCCGCCTCTGTAGCGCCAGACCGCGCCGGAGAGAACCGGTCTGACGCCGTTTAATGACGGCGCCAGTCGCGGTCATTGCCGTTGCGGGCTGCGTCCCGGCCGTCATACCCGCGGATCGACGAGATATTGTCGTTGAGTCCGATCGGGCGAAGGTCGCCTGAGCCGCGTGCGATCACTTCACAGCGTCCGCGATAGTTCGCGTGCTCACAGGCGAGCCAGGTACCGCGCGTCACGAGGACAGAGCTCGCCCGGTCATTGAACCGGTAGGCAGCGAGGTCAGGAATATCGCCATTGATCTCGATCGGGTCGCCGCGCAGGTCGGCATTCGAAAACAGGACCAGATCGGCGGAACGCCCGTGATCGCCGCCGTGCCCGTAGCCGACCGGGCGGAGCGACGAGACGTTATCATTCAGGCGCAAGTCATTCAGACGGGATACGCTTGTGTCGATGGTCACACACCTGCCCCGGAAATTCGCATCGGTGCAGACTTCCCACGCACCCGAACGGATGCTGATTGACGAGATCCGGTCATTGAACCGCATCGGCTTCAGGTCGGAGATCGCCCCGGACACTTCGGTGGCTTCGCCGCGAAAACCGGCATCTGCATGCAGCACGACGCCACCATGCCCACCGCGATAGCTGTCGCGCCCACGGTCGGCGTGCGCCGGCATGGTCAGGGCGACAAGGCTGGCCGCGACGAGCGCGCCATTCCGGGAAAGGCTGAATTTGGTCATGGCGGTTTCCTGTCAGTTCAGTTCGCTTGTAAGTGAAGCGAACTGAACCGGGACACGGTTCCCCGTTGCCTAGCATTCAGTTGCCGGGCCGACCGCCAGCCAAAAGAAAAGGCCAGTGCAAAAATGCACTGGCCTTATCAGGTCTGTCTGTGTGCCGGACCTATTCGGAAGCGGCTTCCTCGGCGGGCGCTTCTTCAGCAGCTGGTTCTTCAACCGGCGCAGGTGCCTTGGCGGCTTCTGCAGCCGCTTCAGCAGCAGCGGTCGCCTTGTCGGCGCGTTCCTTCACACGGTCCTGGGCTTTCTTGCCGGGCTCGCCCTTGTTCGGGTTGTTGCCATGGGCCCACGTGTATACCGGCGCAGTTTCGCCTTCGAGCGTGATCTGCGACAGGAAGCGTGCCACGCGCTCGGTTGGCTGGGCGCCTTTCTTAATCCAGGCAGCCGCTTTGACGCCGTCGATCTTCACGCGCTCGCCGGAATCCTTGGCAAGGCGCGGGTCATAGACACCGATTTTCTCGATGAAGCGGCCGTCGCGTGGCGCGCGGGCGTCAGCGATGACGACGGAATAGAAGGGGCGTTTCTTGGACCCGCCACGGGCGAGTCGGATCTTGAGGGACATTGGGGTTACTCCTGTAAAGTGTCGTCTCTGGAATTAAAGTTCAGCTTCGTCGCTGCGGATCTGCTCATGGTGGCGAATGACTTCCGCCACGATGAAAGAGAGGAATTTCTCGGCGAAGGCCGGGTCGAGGCCGGCTTCGTTGGCAAGGTTGCGGAGGCGCTCGATCTGCTGGCCTTCGCGGGATTTGTCGGCGGGCGGCATGTTGTGCAGCGCTTTCAGCTTGCCGACTTCTTTCGTGGCCTTGAACCGTTCGGCCAGGGTGTGGACGAGGATCGCATCCATGTTGTCGATGCTGGCGCGCAACTGGTTCAGCTGGAACTGGGCGAGCGTACTGTCTGTACTCATCATCTACTTCTTCTTTCCGCCGAGGCCCGGAAGGCTGCCGCCAAGGCCGGGCAGGCCACCTGCACCCATGCCCGGCAATCCGCCCGGCATTTGCTGGCCACCCATTTTTGCGAGGTCGGACGGTGACATGCCGGCCTGCGAGGCTGCGCCCATCATGGCTTTCATGCCGCCCTTTGTGCGCATCTTCTTCATCATCGTGGCCATTTGCTGGTGCATTTTCAGCAGCTTGTTCACTTCCTGGACCGAGGTGCCGGACCCCGCCGCGATACGCTTTCGGCGCGAGGCGTTGAGCACAGCCGGCTTGCGCCGCTCCTTGCGGGTCATCGACAGGATGATTGCTTCCTGGCGCTTCAGCACATTGTCGTCGAGATTGGCGTTGGCCATGGCTTCCTTGGCTTTGCGGGCACCGGGCATCATGCCCATGATGCCGCCAAGTCCGCCCATGCGCTGCATCTGGCGCAGCTGGTCAGCCATGTCCTCGAGGTCGAATTCGCCTTTCTTCAGCTTCGCGGCCATGCGCTCGGCTTTATCGGCGTCCATCTGCTCGGAGGCTTTTTCGACCAGGCTGACAATATCGCCCTGACCGAGGATGCGGCCTGCCACGCGGGAGGCATCGAACGCGTCGAGACCGTCGAGCTTTTCACCGGTGCCGAGGAACTTGATCGGCAGGCCCGTAACCGCGCGCATCGACAGCGCTGCGCCGCCGCGCCCGTCACCGTCCATCCGGGTGAGGACGAGGCCTGTCAGCGGCAGGCGGTCGTGGAAGCGTTTCGCCGTCTCGACAGCATCCTGGCCGGTCAGGGCATCGGCCACGAGCAGCGTCTCGGACGGCTTCGCGATGTCGGCGATTTCTGCCGCTTCGCTCATCATCTGCTCGTCGATCGTGGTGCGGCCGGCGGTATCGAGGATCAGGACGTCATAACCGCCGATCTTGGCGGCCTGCACGGCCCGCCGTGCGATATCGGCGGGCAGCTGGCCTTCGATGATCGGCAGGGAGAAAACATTGTCGCCGCACTGGTCGGCAAGGATCGCAAGCTGCTGCATGGCCGCCGGACGGCGCACGTCGAGCGAGGCGAGGAGGACTTTCTTGCGCTGCTTCTCGGCAAGGCGCTTGGCGATCTTGGCCGTCGTCGTCGTCTTGCCTGAGCCCTGCAGGCCCGCCATCATCATCACGGCCGGCGGCGTGTCGACGCGCAGTGTGGTCTCGGCATCCGCGCCGCCGAGCATCTCGACGATCCCGTCATAGACGATCTTGACGACTTGCTGGCCCGGCTTCACCGAGCGAACGACTTCCTCGCCAACGGCGCGGGCGCGCACGCTTTCGATGAAATCCTTGACCACGGGCAGGGCGACGTCGGCTTCGAGCAGGGCGACACGGATTTCGCGCAGCGCTGCGTTCACGTCCTTCTCGGACAGCGCGCCGCGGCCGGTCAGGCCGTCGAAAATGCCGCCAAGGCGATCGCTCAAAGCGTCGAACATGTGCCTACTCCTTTACCGTTTGCCTGCAGGACAGACTTAGGCGCTCAAACCCGGCGCACAAAGCATGAAGCCCCGCTGAGCGAAAATTCGCCGGGCGGGGGGCCTCGCTGACCTCAAGTGTCAGTCAAAGCGCGCTTTTCATGTTTGCGCGGATGTAAGCGCGCCTAAAGCATGTGAGGTTCGTGAGGTCAAGCCAGCTGCATCTCGGCGACGCGGTCCTTGAGCACGTCGATGGCCACGCGAATTTCGGAATCGACGAGCGACAGTATGGCCAGATCGGCCCATGAGCCGTCGGCAAGACGCATGTAACGGCGCAGGACACCTTCCTTGCGCGCGCCCAGGCGTTCTAGCGAGCTGATCGCCCGCTCGTTGGCCGCCGCGATCGGGAATTCGATCCGCCGCATGCGCGCGCCGAAAGCGCGTCCAATCATCGCCATCTGTGTCGCCACAGGCACAACCGTGCCCCGCATTTCAGGCGGATGCCAGACGTAACCAATCCCGACGCGTCGATGGGTACGCGACACATCGAGATAAGCGATCACGCCCGCAAATGCGCCGTCGGACTGCCGTGTAATTGAAAAGGGGATGATGCTGCCCTTCTGCTTCATGGCCAGCATCAAATCGAAATAGGCATTGAAGTTCGTTCCAGAAGGAATGACCGGCAACCATTGCCACATGGCCGATATGGCGCCTGATCCGCCCAGCCGCGCTCTGTCGGACTCCTCCAGCAGGTCGAGCCTCACGACATCATTGTGCAAACCTTGTTCATCGAGCCGCATGCGCTAGCGTCTCACGGATTGTGACGGACACAAGGGTGCGGGAAAAAGAAATTCCGCATTCCGTTTGGGAACCCAATGCCTTTAATAGTTTCATTTTCAGACTCTCTAAGCGTCACCCGCAGGAAAAAGGCGCTCGGATAGATAGGTGAATTCCAAAGCGGTACGCTTTGCCTTTTCCGTCTGGTTCGCCGCCGCCGAATGCCCACCATCCACATTCTCGTAATACAGGAAGGGCAGGCCGGCATCCTCGAACAGTTTCGCCATCTTGCGCGCATGGCCGGGGTGCACGCGGTCATCCTTGGTCGAGGTCACAAAGAAGGGTACGGGATAAGGTCTGGACGCATCGAAATTCTGGTAGGGCGAGAATGTCTCGAGGAAAGCCCGCTCTTCCGGCACATCCGGCGTGCCGTATTCGTCCACCCAGGACGCGCCCGCAAGCAGGAAATGGTAACGCAACATGTCGAGCAGGGGCACCTGCACCACGACCGCATTCCAGAGGTCGGGCCGCTGGTTCAGCATGACGCCCATCAACAGTCCGCCATTCGACCCGCCCATGATGCCGAGATGCGCGGGGATGGTGATCTTGCGCGAAACGAGGTCTTCGCCAACCGCGATGAAATCGTCATAGACGCGCTGGCGGTTGAGCTTGAGGCCCGCCTGGTGCCAGGCCGGGCCGAACTCGCCACCCCCTCTGATATTCGCCAGAACATAAGCGCCACCCTGTTCCAGCCACAGCCGCCCGGTCACGGGGCTGTAGGATGGGTTCATCGACACCTGGAACCCGCCATAACCATAGAGCAGCGTCGGCGTGCTGCCATCCAGCACCATGTCGGCCCTGTGCACGATGAAGTAGGGCACCTTGGTCCCGTCCTTCGACGTCGCAAAGAATTGTTCGACCTTCAAGCCTGACGCGTCGAACTTGCCGGGCAGGCTTTTCAGGGATGCGACATCGCCTGTCTTGATATCATAGGACAGCAGCGAATCCGGCGTCAGGAAGTCCTCGTAATTGAGGAACACGGCTTCCTCATGCTCGTCGGCGAAGGCGATACCGGCCTGTCCCGTACCTGGCAGCTCGACCAGCGTCTGGGTCCACCCATCAGCGCGCGGTTCCAGGCGCATCACGCGACCGACAACATTGTCATTGATCGACAACAGCGCTGCGCCCTTGGCGATCGCCACGCCGTTCACGGCCTGTGTCGCGTCGGGATGGAAGACGAGACCGACTTTCGGCAATTCCCGCGTTTCGAGGAATGCGTCCACGTCGAAGGCGACCAGGTCGCCCGACTTGAACGATTCCGTCTGCCCTTCCGGTGCCCAGTCTTCCTCGAGCGACAACAGGAACTGGCCCTTGTAGATGCCATTCGGCGACGATTTCAGCGGGATTGGCCAGCGCACGGGGTCGGCTTCGCCATCGGGCAGCCACCAATAGGAGTGGGTGAAGAAGGTTTCCGACTTCACCGCGCCCTGAAGAATACGATCGTCATCCAGTTCCATGACCATCGGCCAGACGCCAACCTGCGTGCGCGTTCCGCGGATCACCTCCTCGGCAGCCTCAAGCGGCGTGCCGCGATGCCAGCGTTTCACAATGAAAGGATAGCCGGACTCGGTCACCGTATCCTCGCCCCAGTCAGACGCGATCAGCAATGTGTCAGCGTCGACCCAGGCGACACCCTGCTTGGCCTCGGTCGTGACGAACCCGTCCGCGACAAAACGCTTCGTCGCCAGGTCGAATTCCCGGTTCACGACCGCATCCTTGCCGCCATCGGACAATGACACGAGGCAGTGACGCGCCGGCTTGCCCATCTGGCGCAGGCAATTGGCACCCTTGTAGACCCAGTTCTTGCCCTCATCGGCGGCGAGCGAGTCAAAATCCACGATCGTTTCCCATACGGGGTCGGCGGTCGCATAGCTCTCAAGGCTGGTCCGGCGCCAGAGGCCGCGCACGTTCACGTCATCCTGCCAGAAATTGTAGACCAGGCCGTCACGCACTGCTCCGTAGGGAATACGTTCCTTGGAATTCAGCGCATCAAGCGCAGCCGCTTCGAATCCCGCATAGCGCGGATCGGCCTGCAGCCCGGCCAGGCTGCGCGCGTTCTGTGCCCGCACCCAAGCCAGCGCTTCCTCGCCTTCTACCGCCTCCAGCCAGAGGTTCGGGTCTTCGCTTTGTGTTTCAATGATCGGGGCAGGCGTCTCGGGCAAAAAAGTCTCCGTTTCGGGTGCGCTGGCGCATGATGCTAGCATGAGGGCGTTCAGGGGTCAGGAATCTGCGCGTGGACTCTCCGGCGCTCTGGGGACGTGGCCCCAATCAAGGATTTGACTCGTCCCCCAACGCGAATGACGATTTAGTCTGACGCACGACAGATGGCAAACGGGGGAAGAAGATGACCGAGGCGAAGAATCCGCACAGCACATCGCGCAGGGATATTCTGAGAGGTGCTGGGGTCAGCCTTGCCGGGCTCGCAGTCGCCGCCTGCTCTGGCGAACAGGCACCGCCCGCTACTGCCGACGGCATTTCCGCCAGGACCATTCACGATGCCGAGGAACTTGCCGGAATCAGCTACACCGACGCCGAGCGGGAACAGATGGTGTCCGATCTGGAGGCGCGCCTCGACATCCTCAAACAGTTGCGGTCGGTCGAAAAGCCGAATGCGCTGGCGCCGGCCACCGTGTTCGAGCCGCGCCTTCCGGGCGTCAATTACGGCATCACACCGAACTCGAAAGTCACTGTCTCGCCTACCGAACCCACCGCAAGGCCGGCCGATGAAGACATCGCCTTCGCAACGCTCACCCAATTGGCCACATGGCTCGGCGCCGGCGCCCTGACCAGTCGCGAACTGACCGACATCTATCTCAAGCGAATCGACGTGATCGCGCCGCGCCTGGAATGTTTCGTCACGGTGATGGCAGACCGGGCCCGCCGTGAGGCCGACGCCATGGATGCCGAACGCGCTGCCGGAAACATCCGAGGGCCCCTGCATGGCATACCCTACGCGCTGAAAGACCTGTTCGACGCCGACGGCTCGCCCACGACCTGGGGCGCAGCGCCCTACAAGAATCAGGCGTCGCATGGCGACAGCGCCATCGTGCGCAGACTTGGCGAGGCCGGCGCCATCCTGCTCGGAAAGACCACCTGTGGCGCACTGGCCTATGGCGACGTCTGGTTCGGCGGTGTCACCCGCAATCCCTTCGATCCGCGCGAAGGCTCGTCAGGCTCGAGCGCCGGATCGGCCAGCGCCACTGCGGCTGGCCTCTGCGCGTTTGCCATCGGCACGGAGACACTCGGTTCGCTCGTGTCGCCTTCGATGCGCTGCGGCACGACGGCCCTGCGGCCAACGTTCGGCCGGGTCAGCCGCGCCGGCGGCATGGCGCTGTGCTGGTCGCTGGACAAGGTGGGTCCCATCGCCCGCCGTGTCGAAGATTGCGCACTCGTGCTGGATGCACTGAACCAATTCGACCCGGCCGATGCCGGTTCCATCGCCGCCGGTTTCACCTATGATTATCGCACGCCGATCAGCGGGCTGAGACTCGGGATCGACCCGGCCTGGCTGGACGAGGCAACCGACACCGAGCGCGCTGCAATCGAGACGGCAAAAGGCCTGGGCGCAACTCTCGTCGACTTCAAACGACCGAACCTCGCGTCGGATCCGCTATCGCTGCAACTGACCGCCGAGGCCGCCGCCGCCTTCGAAGACCTCACCCTGTCCGGCCGCGACGACGAACTGACATGGCAGGATCCGGAAGCCTGGCCGAATTCATTTCGTGGGGCGCGCTTCATCAGCGCGGTCGATCTCATTCAGGTCGACCGGCTGCGCCGCATGTGGATGCTGGCCATGCATGAGGCCTTTGACGGCGTCGACGTTGTGATCGGACCGAGCTATTCCAGCCGCATGCTCACGCCGACAAACTTCACCGGGCATCCCTGCCTTGTGATGCGCTGCGGCTTCGACGAGACAACGCCCCGGACGCTCTTCGATGCAGAGGCCAATCCCGATGCCCCGAAGGCGCGAACGCCCGTCGCGATCTCGCTTTGGGCGCCGCTGTTTCGCGAAGGACCGATGCTGGCCTTCGGTCGCGCCCTCGAATCAGCCCTCAATGTGGCAAGCGAGCGCCCCGCGCTCTAGGCTGGATCGTCCGTTTTCCAGGGCCCGACCCGGTCGAACGTAATCCGCTCGATTAGAACGGCCCGGCTCTTGTTCGGCACGACGGGACGTATGCCGAAATAGTCGACGCCCTGATCACCCTCGGCGCGTGGCACGTCATAGTCGAAACTGAAGTCCGAGAATTCAGGCTTGAGGTCAAAAATCCTCCAGCCGGACTCGCCGGCCCGTCCTGCCGAATAATTCATCGCGACCTGCATGGCGCCGCGATCATCCGCAGGGCGCGCGCGCACCGTGATCCGCACCGTCATGCCCGAGAACTGCGTCTCGATGTCGGCTGCCAGGCGGAAATGCGGGCCAAGCTCCGGCTCGTCCCGGAGTGCGCCCGTCTCCGCCTCGATAAAGAGCAGAGACCTTTTGTCCGCCCCGTCGGCAAGTTCGGTCTTGGCATTGCCGCCCGCAAATACCTTGTGCAGGTAATCGCCCTCGATGGTGATCTTGTCATAATTCGCGCCGTCACCGGCCACGGCACCGGACGGCAAGGCGCCAATTCCCGGCCGGATTGCCAGGAAAACCATCATGGCTACAAGCACCAGCGCGGCAGGGAAGAAAAACCGGTCCCGCATCTGCCTCATCCTTCTGTCGCGTTGCCCCGCGCAAGGACGCTGGCCAATCATTGCTTCTGCTGATAGCAGGAGCGCGAACGGTTTGGCGAGCCGTATGCTCGGCTTCAAATGCTTTTTGGGGATCAATCGCGATGTCGAAGGCGGCCTTGAAGCGTAGGGCGAATGAGGCGCGTCTCTGGCTGACCGACGCCTGTTTCCCGCTCTGGGCCGAACGCGGCATGAATTCTGCCGGACTTTTCCGCGAAGTGCTTGATCTCGACCATGGCGCAGCCGACCGCGATTACGCGCGCGTCAGGGTCCAGGCCCGCCAGACCTATTTTTTTGCAGAAGCCCTGCGCCTCGGCTGGCGTCCGGACATTTCGACAGACCGGATCGAGCACGGCCTCGGAATCCTGACCGGGCTCGCCCGCAGGCCCGATGGCCTGGTCGGGCGTCTGCTGAACGCTGATGGAAGCGGCTTTCTCGACGCTACGCCGGACCTGTACGATATCGCCTTCACCCTGTTCGCACTCGGGGAAGCCGACGATGCACTTGGCGGCACGGGCGAAACCCGCGCCAGCGCCGCTGCACTGCTGGATTCCGTTGATCGCCAGATGCGCGACCGGGTGAATGGTGGTTATGCCGAAGCGCTGCCTCTTCCACAGATTCGACAGCAGAACCCCCACATGCACCTGCTCGAAGCCTGTCTTTCACTGCACAAGGTTGATCCGGAGGGCGGGCATCTCGCCCGGGCTGGCGAGATCGTCGCCCTGTTCGAGGCCCGCTTCACCGCCGGTCCGGGAGGGCTTCTCGGCGAGCGGTTTGCTGTTGATTGGGGCATCCCGCAGGGACGCGACGCCGAGATTGTCGAGCCTGGACACCAGTTCGAATGGGTCTGGTTGCTTCACGCTTACGCCGACGCGTCCGGCATGCCGGTGCCCGCCGCCGCCGGCACCCTTTACGCCTTCGCCTGCGCCACGCTCGATGCTGACGGACGGGCGTGCCAGGAAGTGACCCGCAACGGCGAACCGGCCGATACGTCGCGCCGCACCTGGCCGCAGACCGAGGCGCTCAAAGCCCACATCACCATGTTTGAACGGGCGGGAGACGAGCGATTGGCCGCCGCCGCCTGTCGCAGCTTCGACGTGCTCATGGATGAATTCCTGACCGTAGATGGCGGCTGGATCGACCATTATGGCGCGGGCGGCGACGTTATCGCCACCGACATGCCAGCCTCGACCGGCTACCATGTTGTCCTCGCCTTCGCTGAACTGATACGGGTCATGAAAGCTTGAACTCGTAATATTTTAACGTGAAAAGGGCGCCAAGCGCCCGTTTTGATGCCCGTTTGAAGAAAGTCTGACCATGACCAAACTCGCCCTCGTCCGCCACGGACAGTCTGCCTGGAACCTGGAAAACCGTTTCACGGGTTGGTGGGATGCCGACCTTACCGAAAAGGGCGAAGCCGAAGCACATCATTCCGGCGTCCTGCTCAAGGAGGTCGATGCCGACTTCCGCGCCGCCTTCACCAGCGTTCAGACACGTGCAATCCGCACGCTCTGGATGGCGCTCACGGAAATGGGCCGCGTCTGGATGCCGGTCGAGAAGCATTGGCGGCTGAACGAGCGCCACTATGGCGGGCTGACCGGCCTCGACAAGGCTGAGACCGCGGCCAAGCATGGCGACGAGCAGGTTCATATCTGGCGGCGCTCCTATGACGTGCCACCACCGCCAATCGATCCGGATAGTCGGTTCAATCCTGCCAAGGATCCGCGCTATCAGGGCATCGACGTGCCTGCCGCCGAAAGCCTGAAGATGACGCTCGAGCGCGTATTGCCTTATTGGGCCGATGAAATCGCCCCCGTCCTGAGTGCTGGCACAGACACGCTGATTGCGGCGCACGGCAATTCATTGCGTGCCCTCGTCAAACACCTGTTCAATGTCCCCGATGAGTCCATTACCGGGATCGAGATTCCCACCGGCAACCCGCTTCTCATCGAATTGGACGACGATCTGAAGCCAATTTCCGTGCAGTATTTGGACTCTGGACGCAGCACATCGCTTCCCGACCTGCCATGAGCCGCCGCCTCGACCGCCGCATGATGGGCCGCGCCCTCGCCCTGGCGAGATTGAACCAGGGCCTGACTGCGGAAAATCCCTCCGTCGGATGTGTCATCCTCGATTCGGAAGGCCACATTGTCGGCGACGGCGTCACAGGTCTTGGCGGGCGCCCGCATTCCGAGGAGATTGCCCTTGATGAGGCCGGTGATGCCGCACGCGGTGGCACCGCCTATGTCACGCTCGAACCGTGCCGCGAACGCTCGGCAGGCGGGGCGTCTTGCTCGACAAAACTGAAAGAGGCCGGTGTCCGGCGCGTCGTCTGCGCCATCGCCGATCCCCACCCGCTGGCAGACGGCGGCATTGCCGCGCTCCGCAAGGCAGGCATCCTTGTCGAGATCGGCATTGGCCGGCCCACCGCTGCGCGTCTCTATGAGGGTTTTTTCAGGTCAGTTCACACAAGCAAGGCCTGAACCGGGCTCAGCCTGCGAACGGTCCCGCATACGCGACAATCTTTTCATAGAGCGCCAGCGAATCCCGCTGGAACGCAGCCTTGGTGAACTGTGCCTCATAGGATGCCCGGCCACCCGCAACGAGCCTTGCCGCCAGTACCTTGTCGGTCACCACCTTGCGCAGGGCATCGGCAAGCGCATCGACATCATTCTTAGGGATGAGCAAACCGTTGACGCCGTCTTTGACATAAGCGGCCGGCCCGGCTGCGTCCGCAGCCACCAGCGGCCGGGAGGCCGCCCAGGCATCCACCGTCACCGTTCCGAACGGCTCATAGCGCGAAGGGAAGGCAACCACGTCGCACGCAGCCAGAAGCGCACCGCGATCATTGCGCCATCCGAGGAAACGCACACGGTCATCAAGGCCGAGGCGCGCGCAGTGCGCCTTCAATTCAGCTTCCAGCGGGCCATCACCGGCGATCCAGACATACAGGCCATCGATCTTCGCTGTCGCTTCAAGCAGCGTATCAAGGCCCTTCTTTTCATGCAGCCGCGCCAGAGCCAGGGCCACAGGCGCGTCGTCCGGCGTGTTGAGCGCTTTCCGGCTTGCCGGATCAGCGCCAGCAAAGTCGGCATAGGTGTGCACGATAGTCGACCGGTCGTCGCTGACGCCCTGTTCACGGATATGGCGCAGCAGGTCGATCGTCAGGCCGACATGCCATTCGCAATTGGCAAAGCGTACCAGCTTGTAATAGCCGCCATACCAACCGATTGACCGGGCACGGTATTGTTTCGGGGCGAACTGCCCGGCTCGGCCCATCCAGTATTCGATCACGTCCGGCTTGAATCGCGTGATCGCGTCGCCGAGCACGCGCCGCGTCGGGAAGGGCCAGCTATTGTTGAAAGCGGCCACATCGACGCCTATCCCGGCTTCGCGAAACTTCTGGATGCGGAATTCATTGTCCGGCCGCGTGACCACGTGTTGCGCGAGATCTGTATCGGCAAGCGCCAGAACCGATTCCAGCATGATGTTTTCTGCGCCGCCTTCAACCGCGCCCGCCATGACATGCATTACCCGCATTTCATCTGTCCTTCGTGTCCTGCCGCCCAGCCGAGCCCGCCGTCACAGCAGCGCATAGCGATTATCGGCCGCAGCGGCAAACGCTGCTTGGCAGTTGGGGGTGAAGTCCCTAGAGAAAGGCCTGACCAGCAAGGATAGCGCAATGACCGATTACCGTCTGTTCGGTGCAGACACGTCTCCCTATTCGCTCAAGGTGCGGGCCTTCCTGCGCTACAAGGGACTGGCGTTCGACTGGATATCGCGGTCGCGTGCCAACGAGTCCGATTTTCAGGCAAATGCCCAGCGGGTCGCCACGGTGCCCCTCTTGGTTTCGCCGAACCGGCCGGTCAGCCAGGATTCGACGGCCATGCTCGCGGCGCTGGAGGCAGACCATCCCGAGCCGTCCGCCGTGCCCGATGATCCCGCCTGCGCCGTGATCGCGCTCGTGCTCGAAGACTATGGTGACGAGTGGCTGAACAAATGCATGTTCCTGCAACGCTGGAGCCAGTCACCGGACCGCGAGGCTGCCGCGCTCCGCGTCCTGATCCAGCTCCATGATGGCAAACGGCCGCGCGCCTACAAGGCCCAGAAAGTGCAGATCACCGAACGCATGGCAGCCCGCCTGCCACTGGTCGGAGCAGATGCCGAAAACCGGGAGACGCTGGACAGTTCGTGGCGCCGGTTTGCGCTTCGGCTCAACGATCATCTCCGGGACCATCTCTTCCTTTTCGGAGGCAGGCCGTCTGTCGCTGACTTCGCCATTGCCGCCCAGTTCCAGCAAATGCTGCTCGACCCGACACCGGCTAACTGGCTTCAGGATAACGCCCCCTTTGTGGTCGCCTGGTGCGAACACATGGAAGACCCGCATGCAGGTGGTCCGTTCGAAGATCTTGCCACCCTCACCGAAACGCTGGCGCCGCTTTTCGAGGACGAGCTCAGCGTCACCTACCTGCCGTGGGCCAGCGCAAACGCTGCCAGCGCCTCGCGGGACAAGAACCGGTTTTCTGCGACGCTCGGTAACGGCGTCTTCGAACAGTCGACACAGCGCTATGCCGCCCGCGCCTTTCGTGCCGTCAGGTCCGCCGTCGCCAAGTCGTCGGACAACGCGGCCCTCGACGCCTTCCTCGCGGCAGTGGGCGCACGCAAGTATCTCTCCTGATCAGATGAAAAGCGGCGCGCCCGTCAGGACGCGCCGCTCAAAGTCAGTCAGCCGGTTTTTGCCTCAGGCGGCATTTCCGGCCGTTTTCTTGCCAATCAGCCGCGGCTCGGATGCCTGGGTATCTGTGCCGATTTCGATCTTGCGGGGCTTTTTCTCTTCCGGCAGTTCGCGCACGAGATCGACGCGCAACACGCCATGGTCGAGGCTCGCGCCAGTCACGATAACGTGATCAGCCAGCTGGAACCGGCGAATGAAGCTGCGCTGGGCAATGCCCCGATGCAGGTATTCGCGCCCGTCGCCATCCTCGTTCTCGCCTTTCTTGCCAGCAATCGTGAGCTGGCCTTCCTTGGTTTCGATGTCGAGATCGGCGTCGGTGAAGCCGGCGACCGCAATTTCGATGGCGAAGGCATTTTCGCCTGATCGCTCGATATTATAGGGCGGATAGCCCTGCGTACCATCAAGGCGGGACGCTGTGTCGATCATGTTGGCCATGCGGTCAAAGCCAACCATTGTGCGGTAAAGGGGGGTCAAATCGATATTGCTCATGGAAACAGTCCTCTCTTTTGAAGCAACTGTGAGAGACCTGAAGCAAACAGGTCCTCTGGTATTTTCGGGCGACATGAACTCCCAGCCCATCATCGGCGCTGGCATATCACCCGGTCCCGGCCCGCAATGCGGCACCGTGACAAGTAGTATTTGGGTAGCGTAAAGAGGTGTTCAAGATGTGGACCGAGGAGAACGCCATGAAGAATTTCCTGCTCGCCGGGGCTGCCATCAGCCTTGTTGCCGCCTGCAATCAGGCCGCTGCGCCTGCAAAGCCCGAAACACCCGCTGCCGAAGTCGTCGAATCGGCTCCCGAACTCAGCCCGCTGCAAGTCGCCGTGAACGATTCTGCGCGCTCTGATGAGGAAAAGGCCCGGGATGCCTGGCGCCATCCGGTCGAGACCCTGGAGTTCTTTGGCGTGGAACCCTCCGATACGGTGATCGAGATCTGGCCCGGCGGTGGCTGGTACACGAATATCCTCGCGCCCTATCTTGCCGCTGGTGGCGGCACGCTGATCGCGGCGGGCTTCGATCCCGCTGCGGCACCGGATGAAGAACGCCGGCAACGCACGGAATCGCGCCTCGCCGAGTTCAAGGCCAATTATGCCGACCCGCATTTCGGCACGATCGAATATAGCGTGTTTTCCGGCGTCAGCGGCCCGCTCGCCGCGCCCGGCACAGCCGACGCGGTTCTGACATTCCGCAACGTGCATAACTGGATGTCGGGCGGCTATACCGAGAAGTTCTTCACCGACGCCTTCGCCGCGCTGAAACCCGGCGGCGTGCTTGGCGTGGTTGAACACCGCCTGCCGTCGACCGCCACGCAGGATCCGACCGGAGCGACCGGCTATGTCCACGAGGACTTCGTGAAGGCCCGCGCCATCGCCGCCGGATTCGAATTCGCCGGCGCAAGCGAAATCAATGCCAACCCGGCCGACACCGCAGACCACCCGTTCGGCGTCTGGACCCTGCCGCCGAACAACAAGTCCTCCGACTCGGACGGCAACACGCCGGACGGCTTCGACCCGGCGAATTATGCCGACATCGGCGAGAGCGACCGGATGACGCTGAAATTCGTCAAACCGGAATAAACGGCGACTCAGCCTTTGGGCTGAAAACCTTCGGCAAATCCGGGGGCTGCACGGACGTGCCGCCTCCTTGCCACCCCCAAGGCACCCCCTCCCAATGACCCTGCAGACCCTCTTTCCCACCCGTCTCCGCCACGCCGAAATCGGTGATGAGCCCCTGCGCACATCATTGGAAAAAGTGTGCTGGGTGCTCGAGGACGAAGACGCCGCCGGCAATGACTGGTGCGACAATGAGGGCTATGACGGCTACACGTCCTACGCCTCGCTCGACGACCTGCCCGAGCGGTTTCCCGAGGTCGCAGAGCTGCAGGCTTTCCTCGATGCCGAAGCGGCGAAGTTCGCCCGCGACCTGCACTGGGACATGCAGGACCAGGCCCTCGAGCTCAACGGGCTCTGGGTCAATATCCTCGGGGAAAGCGGCAGCCATTCCGGCCATATCCACCCCGGCAGCGTGATCTCAGGAACCTATTATGTGTCCATCCCGGAAGGCGCTGGCCAGTTGAAGTTCGAGGACCCGCGCCTCGGCTTGATGATGGCTGCACCCCAGCCACTGGACGATGCACCGGAATCGGCCCGCCGCTTTGTTTACGTCACCCCGAAACAGGGTCACGCCATGCTCTGGGAAAGCTGGCTGCGCCATGAAGTAATGCCAAACCGTTCGGAGACGCCGCGGCTCTCCATAAGTTTCAATTATGCGCTCAAGCGGTCCTGACGGCTGATTGGCATGCGCTCCCAGGAGAGACCAAGATGATCATCGTTATCGGGAGCGTTGTGACGACGCCGGATATCCACGACGCTGTCCTTGATCTCAGCCTGGAACACGTCGCCCGCTCGCGCGGCGAACCCGGCTGTATTTCCCACAATGTCCATGTCGATTGCGAAGATCCGGCGCGCGTCGTTTTTGTCGAATACTGGACCGACATGCCCGCCCTGCTTGCGCATTTCGAGGTGCCTGCCAGCCGGGACTTCGTGAAGCGTCTTCGCAAATTGTCACCCACGCCGTCCGACATGAAAATTTTCGAAGCCGAACCCCGACAGATCGCCTGAATCCAAACCATCTTGCGCCATTAACCCACTCGGCGGCGTGACGGGCTTGACCTGAACCTCGCGACAGGCCATCCGCCTCGCCAGCACGATCAACTCTCCCAGACCCATCAAGCGAGCCTCGTCCCATGGACCTTTCGAAGATTGCCACCGGCAACAACCCGCCCGACGATATCAATGTCCTGATCGAAGTCCCGCTGGGCGGTGATCCGATCAAGTACGAGATCGACAAGGCGTCCGGTGCCATGTTCGTCGACCGCTATCTCTACACCGAGATGCGCTATCCTTGTAATTACGGTTTCGTGCCGCACACGCTCAGCCTGGATGGAGACCCGATCGACGTCATGGTCGTCGGCAACCGCCCTCTGGTGCCCGGAAGCGTCGTCCGCTCACGCCCTGTCGGCGTACTGATGATGACGGATGACAAGGGACCTGACGAAAAGATCCTCGCCGTGCCGCACGGCGCCTTGACCAGCTACTATGACAAGATCGCGACCTATCACGACCTGCCACAGACGCTGATCGACAAGACGGCGCACTTCTTCGAGCACTACAAGGATCTCGAGAAGGGCAAATGGACCCGTATCGAAGGCTGGTATGGCATCGAAAAGGCGCGCGAACTGATTTCGCTCGCCGTCGAACGTGGCAAGAAGGCCTGAAGCGCGACCGCGACTAGCTCATGGAAATCAGCGTCTGGATCGCCCTGCTTGCATTGTTTTTTGCCGGGGGTCTGACGCCCGGTCCCGCCGTCATGATGGTGATGAGCACGTCGCTCCGATATGGCGCCGCCACTGCCCTCGTTCCCGCGGTCGGTGTATCGACCGCCAACCTGGTCTGGATTTCGCTGGCCGCAACAGGCATCGCAACATTTGCCGCCGGCGCTCCCGGCTTGCTGCTCGTGCTCAAGATTGCCGGGCTTCTGTTTATCAGCTGGCTCGCTTGGACGATGGCGACGGGCGACCCGGCCCAACCCCGCGCCAGCGCCTCTCAGGCACCACCCAAAGCCAGCCTTTTCGGTCGCGGTATCGGGCTTCAGCTACTGAACCCCAATGCGCTTGTCTTCTTTGGCCTGCTGCTTCCCGGCTATTTTGACGCCAGCCGACCGGTCGTGCTCCAGGCAGCCATCATCATGGCGACAGTGACGATGACCGAAATGCTAGGCCTGACGGTCTACGCCTGGGCTGCCGACGCAATGAACCACCGCTTCCAGAATCCCGGCTTCGCCCTCTGGTTCAACCGCGCAGCGGCGGCAGCCATGCTGGCTTCGGCGATCTTCGCCGCCTTCCTGACCACGGCTAAGTAGTCGAAACGACTTCAAATCGGCCGGTTTTGGCGTTGCGCCAGTGCAGTTCTCCATGGACGATCGCAAACCACGCACCGTGGAGCGACAGCTTGCCGGCCTCGACCGCCTGCGAAACGAACGGAAACGTGAGGAGGTTCTGCAAGGACACTTCAATGCCTTCCAGCTCCAGAGCGAACTGAGGATTGATCGATCCGCTGGCGACCACGCGCTCCCGGGCGGTTTCCAGCAGGCTGACCCACGGCGTGACAAATTCGCCGATGGCTGGATTGCCCTGTCCGCCAAGCGACGCGGAAATCCCGCCGCAGCCGCCGTGGCCCATGACAACGATATTCTCGACCTCCAGCACATTGACCGCATATTCGAGCGCGGCGCTCACACCGTGAAGGCCGCCATCCGGCTGGTACGGAGGCACCAGGTTGGCGACGTTTCTGACCACAAACAGCTGTCCTGGGGCTGCATTGAAAATGTCGGAGGGCTCAGCGCGACTATCGGCGCAGGCGATCAACATGATGTTCGGATCCTGGCCTTCGCCAAGTTCGCGATACAGGTTGGCCTGTTCTGAATAGGCGCCGGCGCGAAACCGCCGGTAGCCCGAAATCAAGTCATCAATTGATTCCATGTGACGCTTTCCTGACTGCTCGTCGCCTGAGTACTGCATATTGCGCGATCAGCAAGCCAGATCGGGACAAATTGTTAGCGATATGCCTATAATATCAAAAGAGGCGTCAAGGCGCCTGCGACCGCCAGCGCCTTTTCAGGAGACATCAATGACGACGGCAACCGAAGGCTCCAAGACCTCCCGAAAGGGTCCGACGCGCAGCGAGGCATCGAAGGCAGCGATCCTCGATGCTACGCGTGTCGAAATGGCCGAAAACGGTTGGCGGGCCTTCAGCGTCGACAGCGTCGCCAAACGGGCAAGCGCCTCCAAGCAGACAATCTATCGCTGGTGGCCATCTATTGGAGCGATGTGCGTCGACGCGGCGCTCGCCCTGATTCCAGACAGCCCAGACGGCGGCCGCGATCCACAAGAGCGCATCACTGCCCTGATCGTGCCGCTCGAAGCGACCGCCCGAACCGGGCAAGGGCACGCGGTTCTGCGCGTCGCCCTGCTCGCTGCTGCAGATGACAAGGACGCCGGCGAAGTCTGGCGCGCGTGGATCAGCCGCGATATTCGGCAGCCTTTGCGCATGCTTTTGGCCGAATTGGCCGGAAAACGCGTTATTCGACGCGATTTCGATCTAGATGAGGTCGTGGAATTCCTGTTGGGGCCACTTTGGCACCGCCTGATGATCATGCGAGCCCCGGTACGCGAGGGATTCTGCGCCGAGCAGGCCGGCAATTTCCTGCGGGTTTACGCTACTTTCTAGGCCCCCGCCCAAGACAGCATGAATCTTGCACCGCCCCCGGCAACCGAAACCGGGGTATTACGACATGCAACACGGACGCATAAACTGGGTCGATCACGCGAAGGGCATTTGCATCCTTCTGATCGTCGCGATCTACACGACGTCGAGCTATGATGCCCTGATCCAGCACGATAGCTGGTTGACTCCCATTGTCGCCTGGTCATCCCCCTTTCTAATCCCAGCCTTTTTCTTCCTGGCGGCCTTGTTCCTGAACCTGTCCCTGTTTGGTTCGACAAAGCATTTTTTCGACCGGAAAATCCTACATTTCGCGTATTTCTATCTGATTTGGCTGGTGATCCAGAAAGCGACGCTGGATGCCAGCCTGCTTGTAAATGCTCCGACCGCGTTCATGGCTGACGTCCTGAGAGCCCTGGTTGAACCGACCGATAGCCTTATGCTCGTCTACATGCTGGTCGTGTTCCATGCCTTGACGCGGCTCATACGCTTCTTGCCTGCGCGAAAAGTCTTCATTGCCGCCGCCCTTGCCCAGATGGCTTTTGCAACTGGCTGGATCGATACAGGCTGGAGCGTCGCGAACATGTTTGGCGCCTGGTATGTCTTCTTCTTCGCAGGCTTCGTTGCCGCGCCTCACGTG
This sequence comes from Alphaproteobacteria bacterium, assembly GCA_018830285.1. Lineage (GTDB taxonomy): Bacteria > Pseudomonadota > Alphaproteobacteria > Caulobacterales > Hyphomonadaceae > Hyphomonas. Next base: position 145,379 of record JAHJSB010000055.1, on the reverse strand, counting down.
TTCGAATTTGCAGACCGCGTGTCCGGGCACACTCAGCCGTTGTGGAACGTGCTGCTGGGCTGGGCGCTCGCGAATGCTGCGTTCGTTGTCCTGGGCGTGTCCGGTCTGCCCGTAATCAGCCTTGCGCTCGGCTTTTCCGGCACAGCAGCCGTCATTGCGCTCGGCATTCAGCTCAACAGGATCGGATGGTTGGCCATAATCGGCTATGCGGGCCGACACTGCCTCATCATCTACCTGACATTCCTCATTCCAATGACGGCCTTGCAGCATGGATTCGCGGCGAACGAACGTACCGGGAATGCGGGCCTGGCCTGTCTTGCGATCACGCTGGGCGCGGTCGTGTTGCCGCTGGTCTTCTTTCGGCTGGTCCGCGAGACACCACTGAGCGTGCTCTATCGGCGGCCCCGCCGACTACGGTTGATGAATGCCCGAAACAACGGCTCGGCCAGCCTGTTGCCGCCACCGCCAACAGCGGCTCGCAACGCCTGATTTGATCTATTTCGCGCGGTGCCAGACCATCAGGGGGTCAAAGGCGCCCGTCTCGGCGGCCTTTTGCAGCAGGGCTATCTGGTCGGATACGGCATTCTTGGCCTGGCCTGGAGCCGGCGCACTGTAGAGCGCTTGGTCGAGGCGGCAGATCTGCTCGAACAGGGCTTCTGATCGCGCCACCAGTTCAAGGAAACGTAGCGGCAGGCCCCGGTCACGCTGGGCTTCGGCGTCAAGCGGGGGATCGTCCCGGCGAATGCGGTATTTGCGGGCGGAGGCCTCCTCGCGGCGCATCTCACCGTCCCGCACGGCTTTTTGCATAACGAGCCAACTCGCGGCCTGCATCAGGCGCGTCGTCAGCTCCATACTCCAGGCAGAATAGGTGAGGCCGGCTTCACGCGGCAGCGTACGCGCATGCTCGCGGCCTGGCCCATCAAGGTAAGACGCTGTTTCTTCGACGAGCGCCATGCCCCGACCGAAGACGGTGTCGAAGAGCTTGCCCCCGGTAAAGCTGTTGAGGCTTTCGGAGCCGTTTTCGGGTGACCCGTTTACTGCCATCTTCAAAACCTTAGAACACGAACGCCAATAGAAACACTTAGCTTACAACCCGTTTCCGGGGCCTTAACTATTTCCGCCGAACAGGGCGTCTGCCGCTGACTTCTGGGCCTCTTTCTTGGCAATTTCTACTTCGCAATCCTCGATTCTGCAGCGCAGGACGCGAATCCGCTCATGCAGCTCTTCTATAGACATCTGGTCAAGCGCCTGCGCGCGATTTGTCAGGATCGGTTCTTCTTCGAACACGGCCAAGCCTCCTCTACATTCGATGGCAGTCTTTCATAAAAACAGAAAGGCAGGCTAGAAGCGACTCCCCGGACGCGAATTTCCTGAAGGAACAAGTCGAATGAACGATATGATGAAGGCCGTGATTGTAGAAGAGGGCGCTCCGTTGCGCTGGGGCGATGTCGAAGCACCTGTTGCCGGGCCGGGCGAGGTGCTTGTCGAGGTGGCGGCCGCTGGTCTCAATCGGGCGGACCTCATTCAGCGTACCGGCGCCTATCCACCGCCTCCCGGAGCCTCGTCGATCCTCGGGCTTGAAATATCTGGACACATCAAGAGCCTCGGCGAGGGGGTCACCCGCTGGAAAGTTGGTGACGCGGTGTGCGGCCTGCTGGCTGGCGGCGGTTATGCCGAGTTGGCAAGCGTCGACCAGGGATCGCTCCTACCTGTGCCGGCGGGCATGGGCATGGTGCAAGCGGCCTGTTTCCCGGAAGCCCTGTTTACCGTCTGGGCCAATGTGTTTGACCGCGTCGGACTGAAGGCGGGCGAGGATTTCCTCTGCCATGGCGGCACGAGCGGTATCGGCGTGATGGCCATTCAGATGGCGCGGGTCGCAGGCGCGGGGAAAATCTTCGCGACAGCCGGCAGCGCCGAGAAATGCGCTCTGGCCACCGACCTTGGCGCCGACCGGGCGATCAATTATCGCGAGGAGGATTTCGAAGCGATTGTCCGCGCAGAGGGCGGCGCCGATGTCATTCTCGACATGGTGGGTGGCGAATACGTGCAGAAAAACATCGGCGCGGCGAAGATTGACGGACGGATCGTCAATATCGCTTACCAGAACGGCTTCCAGACCAGCGTGAATTTCGCGCCTGTGCTGATGAAGCGCCTGACCCTGGCAGCGACGACATTGCGGGCGCGTCCGGTGCCCGAGAAGCAAAGGATCCGGGATGCGGTGGAGAAGGACTTCTGGCCGCATGTCGTGTCTGGCCGGATCAAGCCGGTTCTCGACAGCAAATTTCCCTTTGAAGATGCAGAGGCGGCACATGCCCGGATGGGCGAAGGCAAGCATTCTGGCAAGATCATCCTCGCGCGGTGAAGTGAATGCCTTTCCAATCCGGCCTGATTGACCTATAAGCGACTCAGGTTCCAAGCTTGCCTGAAACCTTGACCGCCCGGCACGAAGTGTCGGGCGGCTGCATTTCAGGCCCCCAACGCGCTCCAAGGAGACACCCATGTCCGAGATACTGATGCCCAAGGCGACCGCCGTCTGGCTGCTGGACAATACGACACTGACCTTTACCCAGATCTCCGCTTTTTGCGGCCTGCACCATCTTGAGGTCAAAGGTATCGCTGACGGAGACGTCGCCGAGAACATGCGCGGCGTCGATCCTATCGCTGGCGGTATCCTGTCGCGCGAGGAAATCGCTCGCGGCGAAGAAAACCCTGATTATGTGCTGAAAATTGCCGCGTCCAAGATCGCGCACATCCCTCAGCCACCGCGCAAGGGCAGCCGGTACACGCCTGTTGTCCGCCGCGCCGACAAGCCCGACGCCGTCGCCTGGTTCATTCGCAACCACCCGGAAGTGTCGGATGCGCAGATTTCCAAGACGATCGGAACGACGAAATCGACGATCAACAATGTGCGCGACAAGTCGCACTGGAATTCGCAGGCCATCCGCCCGGTTGACCCGGTGACACTGGGCCTTTGCACCCAGATCGAGCTCGATGAAGTGATCGCCAAGTCGGCTGACAAACGCCGTCGCATCGAGGCTGAAAGAGGCCTGAATGCAGAAGGCCCAGGCCTGGTGCCGACGCAGGACGATGCTGCTGGATATGAGCCAGAGCCGGAAAAGGAAGAGCGTCAGAAAGACGTGTCTGCCGCCGACGTCTTCCGCGACTTCAGCTAACGTCGCCTGCAGTTACAACTGCAGTTTCCGAAGAAACACGTAGAACGCACCCGCGCCGCCATGGCGCTGGTGCGCTTCGGCGTAACCCGAAACCATTTTCCTCGCATCCGGCGTTTCGAGCCAGGTGAGGAAGTTGCGTTTCAGGACGCCTTCGCCCAGCCGGCCCTTTCCTGTAATCACCAAAACACAACGCGCGCCGTCTGCCTGCGCGCCTGACAGGAAGCCGGGCAGGATCCGCGCAGCGGTTGCCTGCGTGTGGCCGTGCAGGTCAAAGGTGGCAGAGACGACCAGCTTTCCCCGTTTTACGCGCTTCTCTTTCCCCCGATTCGCGGGTGTGGCCGGGGGGACCTGAGGGGTTGGCGAGGGGGCGGCAGGGCCCGAAACCGGGCGCCGCAAGGGCGTGGCAGGGGGGGTGGCGCGGGGGAGGTTCGCCGGTTCACCCGCCTCAACCGCCGAAATCAGCGCTTCAAAGTCTGACGTCTCCGGCCCGATCCGTTTGATCGACTTGGCGACGCGCGACCAGGCTTTTGCTTCTTCAGGGGTCAGGCGACGCTTCGACATCGGCTCCGTCTAGGGCGCGAATGGCGGATCGCCAAGGTCGGACGCGTCGGAGACCTGCATCGCGCGGATCAGGCGCTCGGCCACAGACCGAGGCAAGAGCACCCAGAGCCGCCCTGGCGCATTCATGGTGCCGGCGCGCACACCGGCATCCGGGCCGGTGCCGAAATACAGGTCGCCGCGCACGGCACCCTTGATCGCGCCGCCCGTGTCCTGCGAGATGAGCAGGCCCGACCAATTGCCGCCAAGGCCCGGCGCGGTGGTCTGCACGAACATGGGGACGCCCAGCGGCTGGATGCTGGTATCGACGGCCATCGAGCCGAGCGGTGTCAGCGGCACACCCTGCGCCCCAACGGGACCGAGTGTCGGGTCTCCTTCCGGCTCGGCACGGAAGAAGACATAGCGCGGGTTCTGGTTCATCGCGAGGCGAGCCTCGGCCGGACCGGCCCTGTCCATCCACGCCCGAATGCCATGCATGTTGGCCTGGCCCCGCGAGATCCGACCCGTCTCCATCAGCCAGTTGGCCGTCGACCGGAAGGGCTGGCCATTATGGGCGGCATAGACGGCGCGCGTGGTGGAGCCATCCGGAAACCTGAGCCGGCCAGACCCCTGGATCTGCAGGAAGAAGACATCCGACGGATGCGCGTAGGCGATCGCGGACACACCATTACGGGTAATCTCCTCGCGCGCGGGATAGGGCCGCGTCTTGCCGTTTCGCTGGCGCTGGAGCGGCGAGGCGCCGTTCGGGATGAGGTCAGCGGGCAGCGCCGGGACAGGTTCTGTATAGGGGGGAACGGGGCTGCGGCGCGCCTCATAAGTCGGCTCGAAATAGCCTGTGAACCGGCTCGCTCCATCAGGCGACAGGGCTTCGATCGGAATGAAAAGCGTCTCGAAGGCGGCGCGCGCACCGGGCTCATCATGCGTGCGCTGGAGCGCTGCACAGGCTGACAGCCAGTCCGACACAGTGCCGGCCCAGGTCGCGTTGGACGAGACATAGTCATCCCTGGGCCGCTTCGACAGGCGCGCACAACTGCGCTTGAACGCCTGCAGACTGGCCGCCAGCCGTGCCGAGGACCAGCCCGGAACGTCAGAATAGGCCTGCGGCGCGGTGGTGGAGCGAGACGGCCCCTTCAGCACAGCGACGTCCTGATGCGGATAGACGATTGGCGGGCGGAGCGCGCTTTGGCACGAGATCAACGCGAACGACAGGACGATGGCGGCGACGGAGCGAAGCATGCCGCAATTTATGACCCGCTTCGCGCGCGCCTGTCATCCAAAAGATGCTGCTTGTGACAGGCTTGCGCCTAGTTGGCCGCTTCGACGTCGTCGAGGATCCAGTTGGGATCAGACGCAGTGACATTCCGCATGAACGTCCAGACTTCCCTCGCCGTTCGGGTGATTTCCCCGTCGCCAAGCTCCGCCTCATAGCGGATCATGATCCGCGCCATGCTGCCATCAAGCTCTGCGCTGTCGATTTCTGCGCGCTTGATACGCAGCAATTCAAACGCCTTTTCACCGCTGGCCGCACGCGCGGTGATGGCTTCGTCCCAGGCCTCGTAGACATCGTCATCGAGTAGCGGGCGCAGCGTGTCGCGGTCACCCCGTGCAAAGGCCGCCACAATCATCTGGTAGGCGGCCTTCGCGCCCTGCATGAAACCCGCGGCCGAAAAACTGTTGTCAGCGTTATAAATGTCTTCGAGACCGCCCGCAGCGGGACCCGTGAAGATTGGGCGTTCCACATGATCCCTGCGCTCGCGGCGCTCGGCAAGCTCTGTCGGCGCAACGTCGCGAGGGCTCTGGGATGCCGTCGGGCGCTGCACGGGCCGGTCGTTGCCGCCGCGGCCGAGCGCCATATAAAGACGCGACAGCACAATCAGCGCCACGGCTGCAAGCACAAGAACCTCGATTACTGGGTCGAACATTTAGAGCAAATTTCCTTCAGGCATTCGGCGGTGTCCTATCTAGATAGTCACGATGGCCTTGTGAAGCCAGTGATGCGTTGCGCCATGGGAGGCCGCATGCTAGGCGCGCGGTGCGATCCAGGTAGAGGAAACATCATGACAGACACGAGCGCACCGGGAAACCCCACTCCCCCACAGGACCCGAATGGCGAGCAGCCACCCGCACCGGTTATGCGCGTTCTCGGCCAGTATGTTAAAGACCTGTCGTTCGAAAATCCGGGTCATTCCCCTGTCCAGGCCCAGCCCAACATCGACCTTGGCATTGATGTCGGCGCCAAGCCGCACGCAGACGGCAACGGCCTGTTTGAAGTGTCGCTGAAGCTTTCGGCCAAGGCACTTTCCGATGGCAAGGTGATGTTCATCACCGAACTCGATTATGCTGGCCTGTTCCAGCTGCAGAATGTCGCCCAGGACCAGCTCGAGCCCATGTTGCTGATCGAATGCCCACGCCTGCTGTTCCCGTTTGCGCGTCGGATCATTGCCGAGATCACGCGCGAAGGCGGTTTCCCGCCCCTGCTGATCGATCCGGTTGACTTTGTTGCGCTGTATCAGGCCCAGGTGCGTCGCGCTGCCAGCGCCCCCGCTCCGACCCAGCAATAGGCCTCAGGCCTGTCTCCAGAGACAATCGGGGCCAAGGGTTTCGATGAAGGTCGCGTGAGCGGCCTGCTCTGACGACGTGAGCAATGGTGCGAGCGGCGTTGGCCGCTGTCGCGCGGCGCGCCGTTCACCGCTGCCTGATTCCTCGGTCGGTGCGTCGAACGAGAAGGCGCGTGCGCGGCCCCCCAGCAGTTCCAGATAGACACTGGCCAGGAGCTGACTATCGAGCAGGGCACCGTGAAGCGTGCGGCTTTCAAGCGATATGTCGAACCGCTTGCAGAGCGCGTCGAGGCTGGCTGGTGCGCCGGGATATTTCTTGCGCGCCATGGCGGCGGTATCGATGAAGCGGTGGTCCTCAATCAGCGGCCGACCGCAGAGCGCAAGCTCCATGTTGAGGAAGCCGCGGTCGAAGCCTGCATTGTGTGCGACGAGGATGTCGTCGCCGATGAACTCGAGGAAGGCCCCGATCACATGCTCTTCCTCGAAGAATGGCGCATCCTTCAGGTGTTCATCCGTGATGCCGGTGATGCGTACGGTGTCCGCAGAAACAGGCCGACGCGGGTGGATCAGTGTGCGGAACGTCTGGCCGGTCGGGATGTGATTGATCATCTCGACAGCGCCGATCTCGATAATACGGTCGCCCTCATTCGGATTGAGGCCTGTCGTCTCGGTGTCGAAGGCAATTTCGCGGATGAGTTTGGTCATGCGTGTTCTTCTTCGTCCTTGCGATTCATCAGCGCGATTATGGCGCGAACCAGGTCGCGCGCAAACTCGAAACCATGCTCCGTGGGGATGATGAAATCGGCGCGCGCGCGCTTTTCAGCGTCGGGCACCTGACGGGCAAGAATAGATTCAAAAGCCTTCTCGGTCATTCCGGGCCGAGAGAGGACGCGTTCGCGCTGGACCGTTGCCGATGCCGTGACGACGACGACATAGTCGCAGAACTGCCAGCCACCGGTTTCGTACAGAAGCGGGATGTCGATGACCACGAAGGGCGCGCCGGATTCACGGGCCGCCTGGCGGAAATCATGCTGGGCCGCACCGGCGAGCGGGTGAACGATGGCTTCGAGCTGTCTCATCGCTTCGGCATCGTCGAGTACGCGTTCCCGCAAGCGAATACGGTCGATCGCGCCATCCACAGCGACGCCCGGAAACGCGGCTTCGACGGGCGCAACGGCAGCGCCGCCCCTGGCATAGAGTGCGTGAACGGCCGCATCGGCATCATAGACGGGCACGCCCTCTTCGCGGAACAGCTCTGCGGTCGCGGATTTTCCCATGCCGATGGACCCTGTCAGGCCGAGAATGATCATGTCGTGGCCTCCACGATGGCGCGGCACCGGGTCTCGACACCCTCCATGTCTGGCAAAATGCCGAACCAATGCTCGAAAGCGAAGGCCGCTTGCGCAACCAGCATGCCAAGGCCATCCATTGTGCGCCAGTCCTGTGCGACGGCATGGGCGAGCGTCGGTGCAGCCGCCTTGCCATAGCTGATATCGTAGAACGTCTTGCCTACGCCTTTCGGCAATTCGAGCGCTTGCCCGGAATATCCGAGACTCACCGTATTGACGACCAGTTCAGCGGTAGCGAGGCGCTCAAGACCCACATCAAGTGTGCAGATCTCGGGTTTCGTCAGCAGATTGTCGGCGATCTCCTCAGCGCGGGATATTGTCCGGTTGCATATCGTCAGGTCTGCGCCGAGGTCGGTCAGCACTACGGCAAGGGCCCGTGCGGATCCGCCTGCGCCGAGCAGGAAGACATTCTTTCCAGCCACGTCCACGCCTGCCTTGTCGAGCGTGTGGATAAAGCCGGGCGCATCCGTATTCTCGGCGCGCCAGCCGCCTGTCTCTGTGCGGACAAGCGTGTTGGCTGCCCCGATGCGACGGGCGAGATCACCCTTTTCCTCCGCCAACGCGAGCGCTGCCTGCTTATGCGGCAAGGTGATGTTGAGTCCGCGTGCGCCTTGCCGCGTCAAGGTTTCCAGCGCCGCTTCCAGTTCGCCAGCGGGCACCTGCATGGCCTTGTAAATGGCGTCTATCCCGTGTTCTCGCAGCCACTCATTGTGTATGAGCGGCGAGAGGGAATGGGCGATCGGATCGCCGATGACGCCATAGAGCCCGGTCATGACGCGATCGCCCCGCGCGTACGGAAATAATCGAGCAGCGGCAGCAGCGGCAAACCGAGTATCGAGAAATAGTCGCCTTCGATCTTCGTGAAGAGTTGCGCCCCGAGACCCTCGAGCTGGTAGGCGCCGACCGTCGAGAGCAGGGCGTCGCCAGCGCGTGCAACATAGGATTCGATAAACTCCTCGCTGAGCGGCCGCATCGTGAGTTTGGGCCGCGCGAGGTGGCGCCAGACCGGCACGCCGTTTTCGCAGACGACAATGGCCGTTTCCAGCGTATGCGTCTTGCCGGAGAGTTTGCGCAAATGATCGCGCGCGGCCGCAAGGTCAGCCGGCTTGTCGATCGCCTCATGCTCCAGCGAAAGCATCTGGTCGCCACCGACAACGAGACCGGGCGTGCGGCTGGAGACTTTGACGGCCTTGAGTTCCGCCAGTTTCATGGCCTGGTCGCGTACGGACATGCCTTGGGCACGCAGGGCGGCTTTCGCGGCATATTCATCGACATTGGGCCGGATACTGGCCGCGTCAATGCCAGCGCCGGCGAGGAGGCCCTGGCGGCTGGCGCTGCCCGAGGCGAGGGTTATGGCAAGGCTCATAGCTGGGCGCGGCGCTCATTGAGGAAGTTGAGAATGGCCGCAGCCGTCTCTTCGACCGAGCGACGCGAGACATCGATGGTTTTCCACTTGTTGCGCTGGAACAGGCGATTGGCCTGTGTCACCTCATCGCGGACCGCGTCTTCATCGGCATAAATCGTGTGTTCGTCCTGGTTGAGCGAGATCAGGCGCTGGCGACGGATTTGCACCAGCCGTTCAGCGCTGATCTTGAGGCCGACGACCATGGGGCCTTTCTCGCCTAACTCCTCGATGAAAGGTGGCAGCTGGACGCCAGGCACCAGCGGGATATTGCCAGCGCGCACCTTTCGGTTGGCAAGATAGACACAGGTCGGCGTCTTGGACGTGCGACTGACACCGAGCAGGATCACGTCGGCACCGATCAGGCCGTCAACATTCTGGCCGTCATCATGCGCGAGCGTGAAATTGATCGCTTCCATCCGGTCGAAATAATCCTGGTCCAGCGCGTGCTGGCCGGCAACCTTGTGGTTGGCCGCGATACCGAGATGCCGACCGAGCATGGCGATCGAGGCATCGAGGACGGGCAGGGTGGCGACGCCGCGTTCACGGCAGAAGGATTCGAGCCTGGCCCGCAACGCTTCGTCGGAGATCGTGTACCAGACCACGCCGGGCGCCGCCTCGATCTCGCGCATCACCCGTTCAAGCTGGCGCTCCGAGCGGACGAGGTAGTAGTTGTGCTCAAGCGCCTGTACATTCTCGAACTGCGCGCAGGCCGCGCGCTGGACAGCATTCAGGGTTTCGCCCGTGCTGTCTGACACGAGGTGGACGTTGAAATAGATGCTCGGGCGTTGAGGACTGGGCATGGCACACTCTCTTGCCGAGGGCCGAGCGTTTTCACAAGGCCTGTGTACAAGCTGTGGACAGGTGAATCGTCACACCGGGAGTCACAATCCATTCACAGGCGACCGAATCTGACTCCCGAGGATTCCCCCTATGTTTCATCCTGTGACTCCATAAGGGACGTTAACCTGCCATTAACCCTCGCGGGAATTGAAGGTTAAGCAAGGGTTAACGGGGTGCGACACCCTGTGACTCGCGTGTGGATTTCGCTGGACAAATCCTGTGAGTGGCCTTTCTCCCCTGATATCACCGGATAGTAATAGTAAGCGCCCTGACGGGCTTGTGAGATATGAGGGATTTGAGGGTCATGGGGCAAACCGGCACATCAAAACTGATCAGCGTCCTTGGTGGGAAGCCCGCCAAGAGGCCTCCGGTATGGATGATGCGGCAGGCCGGGCGGCACTTGCCGGAATATCTTGAGCTGCGATCACGCGCCAAGGACTTTCTCGATTTCTGCTATACGCCGTCAATGGCTACGGAAGCGACGCTCCAGCCCATCCGCCGCTATGGCATGGACGGGGCGATCCTGTTTGCCGATATCCTGCTGATCCTCGATGCGATGGGCCTGGGCGTGGAATTCGAGAAGGGCGTTGGGCCGATCGTCCAGCAGATCGAGTCGGCGTCAGATCTCGGCAAGGTGCCAGCGATCAAGGCGGCTGACAGGCTGGCGCCGGTCTATGAGACGGTGTCCCGGGTCAAGGCCGAACTGCCAAAGGAGACAGCCCTGATCGGCTTTGCCGGATCGCCCTGGACGGTGAGCCTGTATGCCATCGAAGGACGCGGCAAGACCGACAAGTCGCTGGCATGGCGCTGGGCGCATGGCCGGCCGGAGGAACTGGCCGCCGTGATGGACTATGTCATCGAAGCGACCGCGCACTATTTGGTGAAACAGGTTGAAGCCGGCGCAGACGCGCTGATGCTGTTCGACAGCTGGGCCGAGGGCCTGCCGGACAATATCTTCCGCGAAGTCATCATACGGCCAACCACGAAACTGGTCGCGATGTTGCGGGACATGGGCGTGACCGTGCCGATTACCGGATTTCCGCGCGGCGCGGGGGCGATGTTGCCGGAATATGCACGGATTACCGGCGTGACGGCTGTCGGGCTTGATACCGCAGCAGTGCCGCTATTCGTAAATACCGCACTGCCGGAGGGCATGCCGGTTCAGGGACATCTAGATCCCCTCTTGCTGATCGAAGGCGGCGAGCGGCTGGATGCGCGGGTCCGGGACCTTGTGGAAGCCTATGCCGGTCGTCCCCATATATTCAATCTGGGGCACGGCGTCCGACCGGAAACACCGATCGCGAATGTCGAGCGTGTCCTGAAAATCGTGCGGGAAGGCTGATCGCTGATGGGGCGCAAAATCGCTGTGGTACTGTTCAATCTCGGGGGGCCTGACGGGCCTGACACCGTACAGCCATTCCTGCGCAACCTGTTCGACGACCCGGCGATCATTCAGGCGCCCCTGCCGATCCGCTGGGCGCTGGCGCGGTTCATCTCGACGACCCGGGCGCCATCCGCGCGGAAGAATTATGCCCTGATGGGGCCCGGCGGCGGATCCCCCCTGCTGCCCGAGACCGAGAAACAGGCCGAAGCGCTGCAAATCCAGCTGGCGGCGTCGCTTCCCGGCGATGAGGTGCGCACTTTCATTGCGATGCGCTATTGGCATCCGTTCACGAAAGACACCGCGACGGACGTCAAAGCCTGGGGCGCCGATGAAGTCGTGTTGCTTCCGCTGTATCCGCAATTCTCAACGACGACGACAGGCTCGTCTCTGAAGGAATGGAAGAAACACTATTCCGGGCCGACACGCACAGTGTGCTGCTATCCCTTCGAGGAAAGCTTCATCGCCGCGCATGTCGACCAGATCATGGCGGCCTTCGACAAGGCCGGGCGGCCGGCTGACGTGCGTTTGCTGCTCTCGGCGCATGGCCTGCCGGAAAAGATTGTTGCGGCCGGTGATCCATACCAGTGGCAGTGTGAGACTCTGACGGCGATGATCGCGGCGCGCGTGCCGCAGGACTGGGACGTTGTCGGTTGCTACCAGTCACGTGTCGGCCCGCTGAAATGGATCGGCCCGTCGACCGACGCGGAAGTGGAGCGCGCGGCGCAGGACAAGCGCAATATCCTGATCGCACCGATTGCATTCGTTTCGGAGCATATCGAGACGCTGGTGGAACTGGGCGAAGAATACAAATTGCTCGCCGAGCAGCACGACGCGCCGAGCTATACGCGCGTTGAGGCCCTCGGGGTGCATCCCGGCTTCATCCGGACACTGGTCGGCGAGACACTCGCAGCACTGGATATGAGTGAGAGCATCCGGTCGTGTGCCGGCAGCCGTCTTTGCCCCACCGGCGCGTCTGGATGTCCGCACGCCGATGTGGCACGGAAAGCCGGGCAGGCCGTGAAAGTGGCGGCAGATTAGGGGCGGGGTCTGATGCTGTATCTCTGGGTGAAGGCGCTGCACATCATCTTTGTCGTCGCATTGATGGCGAGCCTGCTGGTCTATCCGCGCTACAAGATTCACCAGCTTTCAAGCTCGCCGGGCGAGCCGCTGTATGAGGCGATGAAGAAAGCCTCGCTGCAATTGCGCATGATCATCATGAACCCCAGCCTGATCCTGGTCTGGGTATTCGGGCTGGCGATGCTGTGGATGAATCCGGCGCTGCTGTCGCAAGGCTGGCTACACGTGAAACTGGTTCTCGTTCTTATATTGTCAGGGATGCACGGCTATTTTGTCCGTCTCGGCAAGAAAGTGGACCGCGGCGGCGATGGCGTGTCGGCCAGGCAGCTGCGCATGCTGAATGAAGTGCCTTTCCTGCTGATGATCGTCATCGTCATATTGGTGGCCGTGAAGCCGTTCTGAAGCCAAAAAGCCATTGGTGCTTGACGAAACAGCCTTGCTTGGCCCATATGCGCTCAACCGGCGCACAGTCCTTGTGCAGCGCGTTCTTCATTTTCGCCCGGTTTCCCCAATCCAGTCTTTCACCCGACTTACATCCGAATTTTCCCTGAATGGCTTCATCCATGCTCGACAACGTTACCAGCGTCACCCTGCGCGAACTCAAAGCAAAATCGCCAGAAGAGCTTTTGCTCTATGCCGAAGAGCTTGAGGTCGAGAACGCCTCGGCGCTGCGGACACAGGACATGCTGTTCGCAATCCTGAAAGAACTGGCTGACAGCGAAGTCGAAATCACGGGCCTGGGCGTGCTGGAAGTGCTGACCGACGGGTTTGGTTTCCTGCGCTCGCCGGAATCCAATTACCTGCCTGGCCCGGACGACATCTATGTCAGCCCGGAAGTGCTGAAAAAGGCGAATATCCGGACCGGCGACACGGTCGAGGGACCGATCACGGCGCCGCAGGACAATGAGCGCTATTTCGCGCTGACCGACGTGTCGAAGATCAATTTCGAGGAGCCCGAGAAGGCCCGCCAGAAAGTCCACTTCGACAACCTGACGCCCCTTTATCCCGAAGAGCGGATGAAGATGGAAAGCAGAGACCCGACCAAGAAGGATCGCTCCGGCCGCGTCATCGACATCGTGGCGCCGATCGGCAAGGGCCAGCGCGCGTTGATCGTCGCGCCGCCGCGGACCGGTAAGACGGTGCTGCTGCAGAACATTGCCGCCGCGATCGAAGAGAACCATCCGGAATGCTACCTGATCGTGCTGCTGATCGACGAACGGCCGGAAGAGGTGACCGACATGCGCCGCACAGTGAAGGGCGAAGTTGTCGCCTCGACGTTTGATGAGCCTGCCACCCGCCACGTCCAGGTCGCCGAAATGGTGATCGAGAAGGCGAAACGGCTCGTGGAGCACAAGCGCGACGTTGTCATCCTGCTCGACTCGATCACGCGTCTTGGCCGCGCCTATAACACAACCGTGCCGAGCTCGGGCAAGGTCCTGACCGGCGGTGTTGACGCCAACGCGCTGCAACGTCCGAAGCGCTTCTTCGGCGCGGCGCGAAACGTGGAGAACGGGGGCTCACTCACAATCGTTGCAACGGCACTGATCGATACTGGCAGCCGGATGGACGAAGTGATCTTCGAGGAATTCAAGGGTACGGGTAACTCCGAAGTCGTGCTTGACCGGAAGATTGCCGACAAGCGCACCTTCCCGGCCATCGACATCATGAAGTCTGGTACGCGGAAAGAAGAACTGATCACGCCGCCAGACCAGCTCTCAAAGATCTACATCCTTCGCCGTATCCTGGGCCCGATGGGCACCAATGACGCGGTTGACTTCCTGATCGACAAACTCCGCCAGACGAAGACGAATGATGAGTTCTTCGAGGCGATGAAGAACTAGGAATGCAGGCGCCCATATGAGCGAGCGCGATACAATCTGCGCCCTCGCTTCGGGCGCGCCGCCAGCTGCGATAGCGATTCTTCGCCTGTCGGGGCCAATGGTGAAGCAGCTGGCCGAGCAGCACCTGGACAGTGGTGTTCCCGCACCGCGGCATGTGACTTTGACCGATGTGCGCGATGAGCGCGGGCGTCTTGTCGACCGAGGGCTTGCCGTGTTCATGCCCGGGCCGGGCAGTTATACCGGCGAAGATACGCTTGAACTCTACCTCCATGGCGGTGCGGCAGTGATCGAGCATGCGCTGGGCGCAATCACGTCTCATGAGAGCGTACGCATTGCCGAACCGGGTGAATATACAAGGCGCGCCTTCGAGGCAGGAAAACTCGACCTCACTGAAGCCGAGGGCGTTGCCGACATCATCGAGGCTGAAACGCTGGCACAGAAGGCACAAGCGCTGCGCCAGCTTGGCGGCGGATTGTCAGAAACCTACGCGACTTGGCGGGCGGAGCTAACCGGTATTCTGGCGCTCGTCGAAGTGGCCGTGGATTTCCCGGATGAGGGCGATGCACCCCAGGAGACGACAGCACCCATACTCGAGAAACTGGACCGCGTGATCGACGAGATCCGCGCAGCGCTGGGCGATGGTGGGATTGGCGAGCGAATTCGCGATGGATTTCGGGTTGCCATCATTGGCGCGCCCAATGCCGGCAAGTCGACGCTGCTCAACCGGTTGGCACGGCGTGAAGCAGCCATCGTGACTCCGAAGGCCGGCACAACACGCGACGTGATCGAAGTGCGGCGAGTGTTAGGCGGGCATGTTGTCTGGATTGCGGACACCGCTGGCCTGCGGGTTACGGAAGATGAAATTGAGGCCGAGGGCGTGCGCCGCGCGGAACTGGCGGCACGGGACGCAGACTTGCGCGTGTTCCTGATTGATGCCGAAGCACCGGACCTTAGTGCTCTGTCTACGGATTATAGGGCGCCTGGCGACCTTGTCGTCCTGAACAAGGCAGATCTCGGTGCTCGACTGTCGTCCATCGACGCAGATCATGTCATCTCGGCAAAATCGGGAGATGGCGTGGATATATTGGAACAGGCGATTGCGGGCTTTGTGGCCGAGCATGCCCGTTCGGTCGAAGCGCCGGTCATTACGCGGCAACGCCATCGGGCCCGGCTGCAGGATGGATTGTGCAGCCTGGAGGCGGCGCGAGATGCCCTGGCCAATGATGTCGGCGCGGAACTGGCAGCCGAAGACGTGCGCATGGCGCTGCGCCAGTTGGGCTCGATTATCGGCGTGGTCGGCGTTGAAGACGTGCTGGGCGCCGTGTTTTCCGCCTTCTGCATCGGCAAATGACCCCTAGGGTTTAGGCGGCTGGGCGGTTATATGTCCGCCAGAACACCCTGTTTCCTGAGGCGCGGACGTAATGGCGAAGCCAGACGAATTTGATGTGATTGTGATCGGCGGCGGACATGCCGGTTGTGAAGCGGCCGCTGCAGCCGCGCGCTATGGCGCCCGCACGGCGCTGGTGACGCACAAGCGATCGACCATTGGTGAGATGAGCTGCAATCCGGCTATCGGCGGGCTCGGCAAGGGCCATCTTGTGCGCGAGATCGATGCGCTCGACGGGTTGATGGGACGCATGGCCGACAAGGCCGGGATCCAGTTCCGGATGCTCAACCGTTCGAAAGGGCCAGCTGTTTGGGGCCCCCGCGCGCAGATTGACCGGGCGCTTTACCGCCAGGCCATGCAGGCTGAGCTCGCGGACTATCCAAACCTGACGATTATCGAGGATGGCGCCGAGGACCTGATCCTGGAAGCAGGTAAATTGGCGGGTGTGACCGGCCTGACCGGACAGTCATACCGGGCAAGCAAGGTCGTCATTACGACGGGCACGTTTTTGAAAGGCATGATTCACATCGGGGAGAAGCGCATTCCGGCTGGCCGCGCTGGAGAGGCCCCGGCAATCGGGTTGTCAGACCGGCTCTATGCGCTCGGCCTTCCAATGGGCCGTTTGAAAACCGGAACGCCCGCGCGCCTTGACGGCAAGACGATTGCCTGGGACCGGCTGGAAATGCAGGCTGCGGATGAGCGCCCGGTGCCGTTTTCCTACCTGACAGACGAGATCCGCGTACCCCAGGTCGCCTGTGGCATCACGTGGACCACGCCCGAAACGCACGCCATCATCGCAGACAATATCGGACAATCTGCTGTCTATTCCGGTGCGATTGCGGGCCGCGGCCCCCGCTACTGCCCGTCGATCGAAGACAAGGTCGATCGGTTTTCCGATCGTGACCGCCACCAGATATTCCTCGAACCAGAAGGACTCGAGGACGATACCGTCTATCCCAACGGCATTTCCACGTCGCTGCCCGAGACGGTGCAGGATGCGTTCATCCGGACGATCCCGGGCCTCGAAAATGTCGCCATTCGCCAGTACGCCTACGCCATTGAATATGATTATGTCGATCCGCGGGCTCTGACGCCGACACTGGAGGTCCGGGCCTTGCCGGGGCTTTACCTGGCCGGGCAGATCAATGGCACGACCGGATATGAAGAAGCCGGCGCGCAGGGGCTTGTTGCCGGAATGAACGCGGCGCGGCGCGCGGACGAACAGGAACCCGTCACGTTTGACCGGGCCGAGGCCTATATCGGCGTCCTGATCGATGACCTGGTGACACGGGGAGTCACCGAGCCCTATCGGATGTTCACGTCCCGCGCAGAATATCGTCTGGCCCTTCGCGCCGACAATGCAGACCAGCGTTTGACCCAAAAAGGCCTCGATTTGGGGATTGTGGGCCCGATTCGGGCCAAAGTGTTTCACGTGAAACAAGATGCATTAACCGCGGCGCGCGAAAGGCTGCAATTCCTGACCCTTTCGCCGGCCAAGGCGGCCCAGGCGGGATGGGCGATCAATCAAGACGGGCGCGTGCGGTCGGCCTGGGAGTATCTCGCCTACAAGGGCATCGGCTTTGCCGAACTGGCGATTATTTGGCCGGACCTCGCCGAGGTTTCGACCGATATCGCCGCCCAATTGGAAATCGAGGCCCTGTACGCAGGATATCTCGATCGCCAGGCCGCAGACGTCGCAGCCCTGCGCCGGGATGATAGCCTTGGGCTTCCAGACAGTCTCGATTATGCGACGGTCGGGGGCCTGTCGAATGAAGTGCGGCAGAAACTCGAAGCGATCCGGCCCGCGACGCTCGGCCAGGCCGGACGTATAGAAGGCGTCACGCCGGGCGCGCTGACGGCTTTGCTTAGTCACGTGAAACGCCGCGCAAAGGCGGTATGACCGATGAGTGACGAGAATGACCGCGCGGTATTCCTTGCCGCCCACGATGTTTCACGTGAAACGCTCGACCGCCTCGATTCGGTGATAGCCACGCTGGATGACTGGCGGCTGAAGAGTAATCTGATCGGCCCACGCGAATGGCCGCATATCTGGCAGAGACATGTGTGGGATTGCCTTCAATTGCTCGACCATATTCCGGAAACAGCGCGTGTCGTGGATCTCGGTTCCGGCGCCGGCTTTCCGGGGTTGATCATCGCCGCGGCGCGCCCAAAGGGCCATGTTACGATGATAGAGAGCGTCGGGAAAAAGGCTGCATTCCTTCGCGCGGCCATTCTCGCCGCTCATCTCCCGGCCGAAGTCATCCAGGGCCGGGTTGAGTCTGCAGAGGCCAGACCTGCAGATATCGTGACAGCGCGGGCATTTGCACCGCTGCCACGACTTCTGGATTATGCTGCGCCTTGGATGAAAAACGGTGCAACAGGGCTGTTCCTCAAGGGCGAACGCTGGGAAGAAGAATTGACGGACGCCCGACAAAGGTGGAACTTCGCGTATGAGGCGATTCCGAGCCGAAGTGGCGGGTCGGGTGTCGTATTGATTGTAAGGGAGTTGCGCGGTGGCGACGAAGCCTAGAATATTTGCGGTCGTGAACCAGAAGGGCGGCGTCGGCAAGACGACGACCTCGATCAATCTGGGAACGGCGCTGGCGGCTGTAGGCCGTCGTGTGTTGATTGTTGATTTTGATGCACAGGGTAATGCCTCGACCGGACTCGGTATTTCCCGGGCAGACCGGTTGCTCACGAGCTATGATCTCGTGGTCGACCGGGTGCCGATGGAAGAGACGGTCCTGTCGACGATCGTACCGCGCCTCGACATCATTCCGGGTGACGAGAACCTGTCGGGCGTCGAGACGGAGCTCGCCAATGATGCGCGGCGATCCTACCGGCTGCGCGACGCCCTGATGACCTATGTCGACCGGGCCGAACAGGGTGGGCTGGTCAAGTATGATTACATCCTGATCGACTGCCCGCCATCCCTGTCGGCGTTGACGCTGAATGCCATGACGGCGGCAAATGCCTTGCTCGTGCCGCTACAGTGCGAATTCCTGGCGCTTGAAGGCCTGTCGCAATTGATGCGCACCGTGGAAGCGGTTCGCTCCGGACTGAACCCGACCCTCGAGATCCAGGGTGTGGTGCTGACCATGTATGACCGTCGCAACAACCTGTCGGATGAAGTGGCTGACCAGGTTCGGGCGCATTTCGGCAACAAGGTCTATAGTACCGTCATTCCGCGGAACGTGCGATTGTCCGAAGCGCCGTCATTTGGCAAACCGGCGCTCTTGTATGATTATCGGTGTCCGGGGAGCGAGGCCTATATCCGTCTCGCATCGGAAGTCCTGCAGCGCGAGAAGGCGAGAGCGGCCTGAATCACATGACCGACGACGCAAAGAGCAAACCTTCACGTCTTGGCCGCGGCCTGTCTGCCCTGATGGGTGAGATTGACGCGGTCGGTGCCGTACCGACGACCGAAGGCAAGACAGCGCCTGCGACCGTGTCGAACGAAATCGACCTGGACCTTATCCGTCGCAACCCCGCCCAGCCGCGCCGCACGTTCGATGAGGTGGCGTTGAATGAGTTGGCCGAGTCGCTGAAGGCCAAGGGTGTCCTGCAGGCCATCCTCGTCCGTCCGGATCCCAAGGATCGCGGCAAGTTCCAGATCATCGCGGGCGAGCGACGCTGGCGCGCCGCCAAGATTGCCGGCCTGAAGTCCATTCCGGCGTTGGTGCGTGAGATTGACGAACTCGAATTGCTCGAGATCGGCATCATCGAAAACGTCCAGCGGGCGGACCTGAATCCGATCGAAGAAGCCGAGGCGTATGAGGCGTTGATCAAGCGGTTCGGGCGCACACAGGACAGCCTGGCCCAGAGTGTCGGCAAGAGCCGTGTTCACATCGCGAACACGCTGCGGCTGCTGCAATTGCCCGAGAGCGCCCGTGCTTATGTGCGCGATGGCAAGCTGAGTGCCGGCCATGCACGCGCCGCGCTTGGCGCGCCCGATCCCGAAGCCCTCATTCGCATGGCGGCCGAAAAGGGCCTGAGCGTGCGCGATGTCGAGTCGCGCGCGAAGGATGCGCGCGAAGGCGGGACGATCGAGACCAAATCAGCCAAGTCGCCCGGGGCCGAAAAAGACGTCGATACCGAGGCATTGGAAGCGGACCTGACGCGGACACTCGGCCTTGCGGTCGACATTCGGCACGGCAAGGATGGCGGCGAGTTGCGTATCCGTTATCGCGACCTCGAACAGCTCGATGATGTCTGCCGGCGCCTGACGGCAAAACGCTAGGGCCGGGTCAGGCGGCATGGGCCGCCGCCTTGCCGAGCTCATTCATCAGTACACGAACAACTGGGTCGGCGCTGCCGGACCCGGACTTCGCCTGACGTTCTGCGTCATAGATCCGCTCCAGGATGCGCAGGAGCCGCTTCTGCGGCCACTTGCCGAGGCGGGCGCGAAACGCCGGCCAGTCACTTTGCCAGACCGGCGGGCGCAGCTTCATGTTGGGAGTTCCTTCACCCGCGGCCATCCGCTTGTGCGCATCCAGCATGCGTAGTGTTTCACTCTGCAGCGCGCGCAGGATGGAGATGGCAGATGTCCCGGCGATCTCGAGGCGCTGCAAGGCGGTATTCGCGGCAACGAGGTCGCCCGCGAGTGTTGCGCGTATCGCGGCGGACAGGTCATGATCG
Organism: Alphaproteobacteria bacterium; assembly: GCA_018830285.1. Taxonomy (GTDB): domain Bacteria; phylum Pseudomonadota; class Alphaproteobacteria; order Caulobacterales; family Hyphomonadaceae; genus Hyphomonas. Next base: position 125,169 of record JAHJSB010000055.1, on the reverse strand, counting down.
ATGTCGGTCGCCGAGAGAGCGCGGATATCGGTCAGCAAGACATCACGGCCGAGTCCGCGTGCATAAAGCGCGAGCTTCTCGATTTCGGAATTGGCGATGCCGCGGTGGCCGGGCAGGTCGCCGGTAAATGCGTGCAGTGCAGCTGGTTCTATTGTGGCGCCGACGTCCAGAAGCGCTGCCTTTACCCGGTCTTCTATGTCACCGGCCTCGTCAGCAAATATCTGGAGACAGGCCGTCCGCTTGGCCGCCGTGGCCGCTACCCGCAGCTTGGATTTCGATGCGAGGCTGCCAGCTTCGATGACCAGCTTCGCGGCGTAGCGTTGCTCGGTCTTGTCGCCTTCCGCGATCGCTTCCGACAGGAGCGCGGCAATCTTGTCGCCATTGGTGCGGACACGAATGAGGCGCGGGTCGCCGAGCAGCGACACGGCCTCAAGATTGTCGAACAGGAGTGACGGGTCTTTCTTGATCGCATCATCGTCGAGGACGGACACTTCCAGTTCGCCCGCCTTGGGGGTCCAGGCCTTGATCAGACTGGCAGAAGCGTCGCTCGCAAGACCGTCATCCTCACCAAATGCGAGCACTGCCCAGATCGCCGGATCCGGCCGGCGGGAGAAGGTAACAGCCTGCTTGCCCTTTAGCAGCATCAGCCGGCAGAGAGCTGTAGTCGCAAATCATCGACGATGCGTTTTGCGAGTTCACGCATGGTGCGATCGTAGGCGCTGGTTTGAGCCGCGATGTCACCATAAGGCGCACTCGGCACCGTGAAGTCGGTCTGGGCGTCAACCACGCCCGAGACGGCGCCGCTCTCGCGCGCCAGAACATAGCGACCGGAGGCGGAAATACTCGAGCGGGAGGCTGCACCATCGGGCTTGAAAGCCAGCCGCGTCAGGTTGTCCTTCAGGATGACATTCAGCGTCGCGGGCTCCGTGACGCCAGGCAAGCCGATCGCGAGCTCTTCCTGCAGGGCGCGCCGGAGTATGTATCCGGACCGGCCACGAATGGGCTCGACCGAGATCGGGCCGCCGGCAGCCAGTGCGCTTGAGCCGGGCGCATAGACGGGCTGGAAGCCACAGGCAGCCAGTGAAAGAAGGAGGAGAGCGGCCAGGAAGTGTCTCATGCGACCACGATATTCACGATGCGACCGGGAACGACAATGGTTTTTTTGACGACCTTGCCATCCAGGAAGGTTGCGACATCGGGTTCGGCAAAGGCCGCAGCTTCGACCGCATCCTTCGTCAGCGCTTTGGAGACAGTTATTTCGCCCCGGCGCTTGCCGTTCACCTGAACCGCCATGGTGACACTGTCATCTTCCAGCAGGGCCGGGTCCGGCATGGGCCAGACCGCTGCAGATACGAAGCCGAATTCGCCAAGCCGTTCCCAGCAGGATTCAGCCAGATGTGGCATGAAGGGTGTGAGGCAACGGGCCAGCATGGACGCGCCCTCGAACCGTGCGCCGGTGACCGAGCCGGTATCGGCCTCGGCCTCGGCCTTCTTCAATGCCGTGACCCATTCATGGATGCTGGCGACGGCTGAATTGAAGCGGAACTCGTTGATCGCCTTGTCGATGGCCGCGACCGCCTTGTGCGATGCCTTTCGCAAGGCAATCGAGGCCTCGTCTGTGCCTGGCGCTGGCGCCTTTGAGTCTGGCAGTGCATCGAAGATGCTCCAGATGCGCTGCACGAAACGGGCGGCGCCTTCGGCGCCAGATTGTGTCCATTCGACATCGCGCTCAGGGGGCGAGTCCGACAGCACGAACCAGCGCGCGGTGTCCGCCCCGAAGGCCTGGATGATGGCGTCCGGGTCGACCGTGTTCTTTTTCGACTTGGACATTTTCTCGATCGGACCGACGCTCGCAGGCGCGCCCGTCGCAATCTCGAACCAGGCGCCGTCCTTGAACGCGACGTCGGAGGGCTCGAGCCAGTCGCCCTTTGCCGACTTGTAGGTCTCGTGGGTCACCATGCCTTGCGTGAACAGGCCGGCAAAAGGTTCGCCGCTCGGCAGGTCCAGTTCCCCGACATCGCGCATCGCGCGGGCAAAGAAGCGCGCATAGAGCAGGTGCAGGACGGCATGTTCAACGCCGCCGACATATTGGTCGACGGGCAGCCAATAGGCGCGTTCAGCCATGTCGTCCGGGCTGGCGAACCGGGCCCAATACCAGGAACTGTCGACGAACGTGTCGAGCGTATCGGTTTCGCGCCGCGCCTTGCCTTTGCAGGTCGGGCAGGTCGTATCTTTCCATGTCGCGTGCCGTTCCAGCGGATTGCCCGGCTTGTCGAAAGTCACATCGTCCGGCAGGCGCAAGGGCAGCTCGTCGGCAGGGACCGGGACAATGCCGCACGCTTCGCAATGCACGATCGGAATGGGGCAGCCCCAATAGCGCTGGCGCGAGACGCCCCAGTCACGCAGGCGATAGTTGACCTTGCCCTCGCCGAGGCCCTGGGATTCGATCTTCGAAATCGCCATCCGCTTGGCGTCGTCGATGGCGAGGCCATCAAGGAAGCCGGAATGGAAAATCGTGCCAGGTCCGGTATAGGCGTCGTCCTGCACGTCGAACGTTGCCGGGTCGGCATTGGGCGGCAAGACGACGGGCACGACGTCCAGGCCATATTTGCGGGCAAATTCGATGTCGCGCTGGTCATGGGCAGGGCAGCCGAATATGGCGCCTGTGCCGTATCCCATCAGCACGAAGTTCGCGACCCATACGGGCAGAGTGCGCTCGGGATCGAACGGGTGCTGGACTGTGAGGCCGGTATCGAATCCGAGCTTGGGCGCCTTTTCGATGGCCTCCTCGCTGGTACCGACAGCGGCGCACTCGGCGCGGAAGGCCGTGAGAGCGGTATTGCCCTGGGCCAGCTGGAGCGTCAGCGGATGATCAGGTGACAGGGCGATGAAGCTCGCGCCGAACAGGGTGTCGGGTCGGGTCGTGAAAATATCGACGCCGTTTTCGAAACCCGCTGGCGTCTCGCCGGAAAATTCGAAGCGCATCTGAAGGCCTTCAGACCGGCCGATCCAGTTCGCCTGCATGGTGCGGACTTTTTCCGGCCAGCGTTCGAGCTTTTGCACTTCTTGCAGCAAGTCGTCGGCATAATGGGTGATGCGGAAGAACCACTGGGTGAGCTCGCGTTGCTCGACCACGGCACCGGAACGCCAGCCCCGGCCATCGACGACCTGTTCATTGGCCAGCACCGTATTGTCGACCGGGTCCCAGTTGACCTTGCTCGCCTTGCGATAGACGAGACCCTTGTCGAGCATCTTCAGGAACAGGGCCTGCTGTGCGCCGTAATAGTCCGGATCGCATGTCGCAAATTCCCGGCTCCAGTCGAGCGACAAGCCCAGCTTCTTCAGCTGGGCGCGCATCGCGGCAATGTTCTCATAGGTCCATTTACCCGGATGGACGCCGCGCTGGAGCGCAGCATTCTCGGCCGGCATTCCGAACGCATCCCAACCCATGGGGTGGAGCACGTTGTATCCATTGGCGCGGCGATGGCGGGCAACGACGTCGCCCATGGCATAATTGCGCACATGGCCCATGTGCACCCGGCCCGACGGATAGGGGAACATTTCAAGGATGTATGCCTTGGGCGCGTCACCCGCCTCGGCGGGCGATTTCGCCTTGAAAAGGTCTGCTGCGTCCCATGCGGCACGCCATCTGGTTTCCGCGGCCTGCGGATCGTAACGGGTGGCCATGTCCCGCTCCTTTTAAGAGATCTGGTGTTTGGCTTTCTAGCCGATCTGTGAGGCCTTGAGCGTGCGGGCACGCTGAAGGATCTTGTTTTCAAGCTGGATTCCGGTCTCCGGATCAACGCTTGCGTCGGTCCATGTGCCGTCTTGGTTGGTCTGGCGGAACACCGACACCTTGACGCCGTCGGCCCGGAGGCGCGTGTCGAGGATATAGACTGTTGCCTTGATGCGCTCATCCGGCGAGTCCGGGAAGGACTTCCAGTCATAAACGACGAGACCGCCGACCGAATCGGCGCTCTGGACGGGCATGTTCTCGAACGTATCCAGCGTGGCGCGCCACAAGTATGGATTGACGGTACCGACATTCTTCTGGGTGATCTGGCTTTCGCTGTTCTTGCTTTTGCCGGACTGGCAACCGGAAACGATCAGCATGCCAGCCAGGGCAGCGGTGATAATGTGTTTGACCATGAAGATTGTTCCTGAGTGCAAGACCTTGTTGACGAGGATTTGTATAACAAGGGGAGTCGGGGCTCGCCAGTGCTGATATGCCGAAGATCGCGGATGGTGTTTGCAGGAGAGAGACAATGTGGAAACCGCTGACACTGCTGGCCATACTGGGCGTGGCCACAGGCCATGCACAGGCGCAGGATGAATGGGACGTGTGGGAGACCAAAGTCGATGCGGAACTGGCCGTCGCGGGCTCTACGGCCGAGGGTGCGCCGGTGACCTATCTGGGGGCCTTCGGCCTGTCCACGAACCGGGTGCTGGACAGCGGCCTGGAGATCGGGGCCGTTGGCCGGGCTGAAGTTCAGAAGGATCACCCGGGGCGGGCGGGGTTCACCGGGGTGCCGGACGGGGGTGCCGGGGGGGTGGCAGGGGGGTGGCAAGGGGCCTTCAGCGGTCTGGCAACCGGAACTGAGCGCGAACATGTCGGGCCCCGAGGCCAGCTTGAACAGGCCTATGTCTATGCCGAAGGCGGCTATGGCGAGGTGCGGCTGGGGCGCGACAGGGGCGTCGCAGCGCGCTTCCACGAAGGGGCACCAAGCGTGTTCGTGAAGGCCTCGACGGCCAATCCCGTCCTCGACCCGACCGGGCAGGCCTATGTGCGCACCGATCATGACCTGACAGGTCCTGCGCTGAAGCTGAGCTATGCCAGCCCCCGTATCCTGGGCGTGAGAGCCGGTGCCTCGTTCACGCCGACAGCGGATGTGCGCGGCCTCGACCGCGATCCGGCGCGCAAAGTAGCCGGCAATCCGCAAGTCCGTGTCGAGTCGGCGTCGGAGGTGGCGGTGAATGTCTCGCGCAAGTTGCGAGAGAGCGGCGTGAGGCTACAGGCGGCGCTGGCCTATAGCCATGCCGATGTGAGTTCCGCAATCACGCCGGATATCTATGGAACGGTCGACACATGGTCTGCCGGCGCGTCAGCAGAATTCGACACGCTGACGATCGGCGCGAGCCTCCTGAACAGCAATAATGGCGTGGAAACCGGCCCCGGCGACTATTCGGCGTGGACGCTCGGCATGACGAAACGGGCCTTTTCGCTCGATTTTGGCGTGGATTATGGCGAGGCCAGCGATGACCTGACGGGCCTCGAGACCGAATCATGGAGCCTCGGTGCGGCCAAAGACCTGCACGAAGGCCTGCGGATTGCCGGCGGGTATCGCAGCCAGACAGTCCGCCACAAGCGAGTCGGACTGGGTCCAGTGCCTCCAAATCGGGATTTGGCCGACGGTATTGTGTTAGAAATCACACTATCGCTTTAATTTGGCCCCCTCACCGATTGTTAATCTTCTCTTAACTGGCCGGGATGACTATTCTTTTGCGAGAAGGTGCAGGAAATGAAACCGGGCTTGATACTCTCAATCACACTGATTTCCGCCATGCTGGCTTTGCCGGCGATGGCAGATCCGGCTGTGGCGGATGACGTTCTGACGGTCCAGTCGCCGTCCCTTTCCGAAAGCAAGGCTGCCGAGGCCGACTGGTATCGCCAGTTTGCCCAGCCGAAGCCGGCAGATGCCAAGCCTGTCTGGCAGCCCGAGCCGACGGATGACTTCTCCGTCCAGTTTGGTGGCAATGCGCGCTGGCAGTTGAATCTCGACATGCTGACCCGGCCCAACTCGTCGCCGCTTCCGCGCGAGCAGATGCAGGCCGGTGCCACATTCCGCGTCACGCCGCGTTTCTCCGTCGGTGGTGAAGTCAGCGTTGGCGCCGAGCGCCTCAACGATACGTCCCAGTGGGAAGACAGCCAGCTCGAGACCGGCATCCGGCTCAAGTCGGCATTCAAGTTCTGATCTTTCTTTTATTTAAGCCAGCCAACTGATCGCAACGCGTGGATTCGGCGTTGCGCCGGGCTTTTCATGCTGGTTAGGCGTTGCCATGTGAGTGGCGCGCCACCGGGTTCGCGCCCGCATCCCGGGAGTTGAAGTCCTGTTGCCGTGTTCCTGAATGGCCTGATCCTGATCGTCACGCTTGCTGCGGGGGTTTTTCTGCTGATGCCGCGCGTGGCGGGCATAAAGACCTGGCGCGCGACGATGACGCCGCTTGCTTCCATCATCGGCAGCGGTTTCCTCGTCCTCGGGCCAATCCTCGATTCCTCTTATGGCAAGTATGCGCCACTCGCGATGCTGGCCTTGTGCATCGGCGCCTACCTGTTCGGGACGGCGATCCGGCACAATATCCATATGCGCGGGGATCAGGATACCGATCCTGGCCGGCTGGTCGCCCGCCTCGAAATGGCCGGTTCGTGGGTGCTGGCCGTCGCTTATGTCATCTCGGTTGCCTATTATCTCAACCTGTTTGGCGCCTTCGGGGTCAGCCTCACACCTTGGGACGACTCGTTGCATGCGCGCTTGCTCACCAGCGCCGTGTTTGCGCTGATCCTGGTGGTCGGCTGGCTGAGAGGCTTCAGCGCGCTGGAGCGCATGGAACAGGTTTCCGTCAGTGTGAAACTTGCCATCATCCTTGGCCTACTGGTCGGGCTCGCGATCTTTTTCGGCAAGGAGGCGAGCGCAGACAAGCTGGTCCTGTTGGCGCCAAAAGCGACGGGCTGGGCAGGCATCGCGCTTGGCTTCGGACTGATTGTCACCGTGCAGGGGTTCGAGACGTCGCGTTATCTTGGCAGCACCTATGACGCGCAAACGCGGATCCGGTCGATGCGCATCGCGCAGCTGCTCTCTTCGGCCATTTACATGATGTATATCGCGCTGGTGGCCTATGTCTTTCAGGGCAACGAGCTTCATCTCGAGGAAACAGCCATCATCGACATGATGCGGGTGGTGGCGCCGGTCCTGCCTTTCCTGCTGGTGGCGGCGGCCCTCACGGCGCAGTTCAGCGCGGCGATTGCCGATACGAGCGGATCGGGCGGACTGGTTGCGGAATTGACGGGAGGGCGCGTCACCGAGCGCCAAGCCTATGCCATGCTTGTTGGGGTCGGGCTGGCTTTCACCTGGACGATCGACCTATTCGAGATCATTTCTTACGCGTCTCGCGCCTTCGCGATCTATTACGCAATCCAGTCTGCCATCGCGGCTGTCTCGGCGCATCGGGCGGGCGGGCAATGGCGAAAAGTATCGCTGTTTACAGTCCTGACCGTGCTGGGCCTGCTCATCGCCGCGTTCGGAACCCCCGCAGAGGGCGGCAGTCCCAACACCTGACTAGCTTGCCGGATCGAACGCGCGCGCGAGCGATTCGACTGCTGCGATGCCCGCAAACGGGGCAATGCGATTGGCATTGCACGCCGTCACCCCGCCAAGAGCAAAGACGGGGCAGGGGGCTGATCGCACGAGTTGCTGGAGTTTCAGCGCGCCGAGGGGCTTGCCAGCCGACGGGCTGTTCGACGGGAACACAGCCGAAACAAGCGCGGCATCAATCGGATAGTGCGCGATTGCACGAAGCTCGGCGGGCGAATGGGCGCTGGCCGTCATCAGCGCGAACGCGCCGCGCCACTTCCGGGATGAGGCGAGGCGGGCATGCGGCCAGTGAACGCCGGCCGCGCCGACCGCCATGGCCAGCACAGGATCGGCGGAGATGAGCAGCCACAGCTTTCGCGCGCGGCAGACGTGCGCCAGGTCTGCCGCGATCATCCCGGCATCCGGCGCGCCGAAATGGCGATAGATGATGCCCCAGCCGGGCGGCAGTGATTGCGCCGTCCTGACCGGATCGGGCGAGCGGGCGGGATCTGTCAGGAACAGGCCGGGCGGAATCGCGTGCGGCAGGTGCGCTGAAGCGGCGCGGGCGGCGGCCAGCAGCTTGCGCTTTGGCGAGGATTGGCGTTTCAACGTCATCAGCATGACTGATACGGTTTCCATCCCCCTTGCCAAGCGGCGCGACGCGATTCTGGCCGAGCTGGCGCAGGCCGCGAGCCCGCCGCCTTGCCTTGTCGCCGTGTCGAAAACCCAACACGACGAGAAGATCGACGCGATACTGGCGGCTGGTCAGCGTGTGTTCGGCGAAAACCGGGTGCAGGAGGCGCAGGCGCATTGGACGGAGCGGCGCAGGCAGTATCCTGATCTTGAGCTGCGGCTTATCGGGCCGCTGCAGACCAACAAGGCGGATGATGCGGTCGCCCTGTTCGACGTGATCGAAACGGTGGATCGGGAAAAGCTGGCGCGGGCGCTGGCAAAAGCCATCGCAAAGGTCGGCCGCACGCCGCGCATTTTCATCCAGGTGAATACGGGCGAGGAGCCGCAAAAGGCCGGTGTCACGCCGGATGGACTTGAGGCCTTGCTCAAGGTGGCGGTCGAAGAGTGCGGCCTCGATGTGCAGGGCCTGATGTGCATTCCGCCGGTCGATGAACCCGCCGGGCCGCATTTTGCGCTGCTGGCGAAGCTCGCCCGGCGGCAGGGCCTGAGAGGTCTTTCGATGGGCATGAGTGGCGACTACACGCTGGCAGCGCAGTTCGGCGCGACGCATGTGCGGATCGGGACGGCCTTGTTCGGCGCGCGCTAGAGCGCGATTTCGATATGCGACTCGGGCGTCAGGAAGCGGAGCACGGTGCGCAGGTCCGGCTCGGCGAGGGCGACGCAGCCTTCGGTCGGCCTGTAGTCTTCGCGGGCGAGATGCAGGAAAATCGCGCTGCCATGGCCGGGAACGATCGGATCGTCATTGTATCCGAGTTCCACAATCAGGTTGTAGACATGGTCGGCGCGCCAGAGTTTTTCGGCCGAGGCCGGGTAGGGCAGGGCGACCGGGCGGTTATAAAGCGGGTCTTCGGGCGCGTCGCACCAGCCGTCATCGGCGCGCAGCGGCACTTTTGGCAAGCGGGTTTCCGGCGGCTGGGTGCGGTCCGGCCGGTAGAACAGGCGCCGGGTTTGCCAGATTCCGATCGGCGAGGCCCCGTCGCCTTCGCGTTTCAGGTCGGCGCCGATGACGCCGCCCTTGCCGAGGGCGCAGCGGCAGGAAAAATCCATGCCGGCGAACGTTCCGTCCGCGCGGGCTATGAAGTGGCTGTTCACGCGCATCTCCCTGTGTTGTGATCGCTTGTCAGCCACATTCTTATGACATCTGTTGCGGTCTTGGATATGTGCAAGGCGAAATTGGACCGATTGGAGCGGAAAATGTCTGCAAAGAAGACAATCCTGCTGGTGGATGACGATAATGACCTGCGCGAGGCGCTGGCCGAGCAGTTCGAGCTGCATGATGGCTTCGAGATATTGCAGGCAGCCAATGCCCGCGATGGCGTTGCGACAGCGGTGGCCGAGCGGATCGACCTGATCCTGCTGGACGTTGAGATGCCGGACCTTGATGGCCGCGAGGCCTGCAAGCTGATGCGCCAGAAGGGCGTGCGCGCGCCGATCATCATGCTGACCGGGCAGGACGGTGATGCCGACACGATCCTGGGGCTGGATTCCGGCGCGAACGATTACGTCACCAAGCCGTTCAAGTTCTCCGTGCTGCTGGCGCGGGTGCGGGCGCATTTGCGCAGTTTCGAACAGTCCGAAGACGCGACCTTCCAGGTCGGCCCGTATGACTTCCGCCCGTCGATGAAGCTGCTGGTGACGGCCGAAGGCCGCAAGGTGCGCCTGACGGAGAAGGAAACCAATATCCTGAAATACCTCTACCGCGCCGGCGGCAAGCCGGTGGCGCGCGAGGAATTGCTGTCGGAAGTCTGGGGCTATAATGCCGCCGTCACGACGCACACGCTGGAAACCCATATCTACCGCCTGCGGCAGAAAGTTGAGCCGGACCCGGCCCATGCGCGCCTCCTGCTGACCGATGCCGGCGGCTACCGGCTGCAGCCTTAGGGCGCCCCTTTCTTCCCTTGGGGAGAAGGGCCGGGGATGAGGGGGCGCTGGTCTGCGCGTCCGCGCGCTCCGCAGAATGCCCGGCAACTGGTCTGACAAGCCTGTGGAACTCAGCTTGAATTATCCCACACTTCCAGCGCCGCACCCAGCAGGCCCGGCAGGGCCGTGGCGATCAGGCCAAGTTCCGGGCGCAGGCGATAGGCCGAGGCCATGGGCAGGGCATGCGGTTTCGGGTCGCCGCGTTTACGCTGGTGATCAAGCGACCGGGCGAGGCGCCTGGCGTAGAGGTCGGGCGCTTCGAGCACCTTGTAGAGGGCGCTGACGCGGGCGAGGAAGGGCGCGGCGGGCACCGGGCCGGAGGCCCGGATGCTGCCCGGAAACAGCCCGGAGGCTTCGGGGGCCACTTCCGGCTGCACCCGGCCCGACAGGGCAAAGCGGCGCGGTGCCGGGAAGGTGGCGAGTTCGGTGCCCTCGGGGAGCGGCATGGGGGTGGCAGGGGAGAAGCCGGTCCGTGGCCGGACCGCCGGCAGCGAGAGCGCCAGCGCCATCAGGGTGAGCAGGCGCCGCACGATGATCTCGAGCCCTCTGCCTAGTTCAGTTATTGTGCCCGCACCTCACACAATTGCCGGAGCCATGTCCTGTTATCAGAAACCTGAGCGGCTTCTGTAAATACGGCCTCTTGCACTTCTCGCAAAACAGCCGGGTTCCCAAAGCCCCGGATGTAACGATACCGAATATCATCAGGTACCTGTTGAACACTACGAAGCCGATCATCATCACCAGTAAGCATAGTAGGGCGATCGGCCGGACCTTCTTTGCAAAGTCGAATCAACCCGTTCTGAGCTTCCCGGTCGCTACACGCTCACCTTCACGCTGATAGGTGCGTGGTCGGATGGTTTCCAGCCGCCGCGCCAGGCGAGGTGGACGCGGTAGGAGTCGACTTTCGTGTCGGGGAGGGCTTCGGGATTGGCCCAGATATGGTCGAGGCGGCGGCCCTTGTTGGCGGCGGCCCAGTCCTTGGCGCGATAGCTCCACCAGGAATACAGCTTCTGCTCGTCCGGCACGGCCATGCGGGCAATGTCGGCAAAGCCGGCGGTCTGGCGGGAATGCTCGAGCAGGTCGGTTTCTTCCGGCGTGTGCGAGACGATCTTGAGGAGCTGCTTGTGCGACCAGACATCGTTTTCGTGCGGGGCGACGTTGAGGTCGCCGACAAGGATGCGGGGCGCCTTCTTGAGCGTCTTGTAGCCGGGGCCGAGCTTTTCGAGGAAGTCGAGCTTGTGGGCGAACTTGTCATTGGCGACAGGGTCCGGCACGTCACCGCCGGCGGGCAGGTAGATGTTGTGGATTTCGAGCCCGCCCACGCGTGCGGCAATGGCGCGGGCATGGCCATGGCGGCAGAGGTCCGGTACGTCGACGCGCTCCAGCGGCAGGCGCGAGGCAATGGCGACACCGTGATGGCCGCCCTTCTGGCCGTTCAGGACAAGGTGGGGCAGGCCCATTTCGCGGAACTGCTTTTCCGGGAATTCGCCGTCCTGGCACTTGGTTTCCTGCAGGCAGATGACGTCCGGCGCCTCGGTAGCGACGAATTCCGCGACATTCGGCGCGCGCAGGCGGACCGAGTTGATATTCCAGCTGACGATCTTGAGAGGTTTGGCCATGGCATCTGCCTAGCATTGATCCCTGAAACGTCAACGCGCCCGAACGCGGGGGAGTTCGGGCGCGCCTGACGCGAGATTTTACGTCTCGCCGGCAAGGGATTTCCGGCGGCGATGGAGCGGTTGTTCACAGCGGGGGGTCAAGTGCTGCGCGGGGTATTCCGCTTCATCGACAGTTGCAAAGATGTCACGCGATGCAAAATAATCAAGTAAATTTTATGTTAAATGCTTGCCTTTTCGGATTTTCGAAAGTCTCGCGGCGCGCGTTGTGGTGTGGTTACACCGCAGCGCGCCGCAGAGGCCTTATTCGTCGTCGAAGTCCTTCAGGATGAAGAGGCGCGGATTGAGCTTCTTGCCGTACGCGACGCCGATCAGCTGAACCGAAGTGATGTTGCCGCCACTGTCTTCCGTGCGCCAGCCGAGAAGTTCCCGTGTCGTGTCCGACAGGATCAGCGATAGCGTGCCGTCCATCTCGCCGGAGCGGTCCTGGAGGGTGACGCCGATGCGTCCATTGGAGCGGACAACGTCAAGCACCCGGGCCTCGTTTTCAAAATCGAGACTATCGTCCAGCAGGAGCGAGAGGGGTGTCGAGCTGAGCGGCACGCGGTCGGTTGTTTCGAGCTCGCTGTCCTGCATCGCGACGGTTGCGCCATTGCTGACGATCAGCAGCGGTGTCGGGTCGTCATAGTCGAAGCGGACCTTGCCGGGTCGCGACAGGGCGAAATTGCCGGTCGAGATCGAATAATCGGGCGCAAGCTGTTCGAACTTGCCGCTTGCGGTTTTCACGTCGGACATCGCTTTGGAGACATCCTTGAGGATGGCGCTGCGCTCGGCTTCGGTGAGCGCTGTCGTCGTGGCTGGCGCGGTGACGGCGGGCACGGCAGGGGCGGCGTCCTGGAGGGACACGGCCAGCGGCGCGGTGGCGAGGGCGGTGATTGCCCCGAGGGTCGTCAGCAAGTTCATCATAGCGCGGGCCTCCTTTGACCATGAGCTTCAATCTAATGGCCTGAACCTCACCTAAACAGGGCCAGATCAAGGTATTTCGGCCTCTATTCGTTGGCCTGCGTTCAGTTTGGCGCGACCGGGGGCGCTAACCGACGGCAGGATGAACAGGCAAGCGGGTGGGATGTTCCGGCCTGAGGCACCGCGCCCGCTTGCGTATTGAGGCCTGCGCGCCCATCTTTGCCCCGTATATAAAGGAACCCCATCGATGCCGGATACCGCTTCGCTCAATACCAAGGATAGCACTGACCAGGATTTCATGGCGGATGTTGTCGAGGCCTCCAACACGCAGCCCGTGATTGTCGATTTCTGGGCGCCCTGGTGCGGGCCGTGCAAGCAGCTCGGGCCGGTGATCGAGCGCGTCGTCGACAGCAAGAAGGGTGCGGTCAAGCTGGTCAAGATCAATATTGACGAGAACCCGGCCTATGCGGGCCAGTTGGGCGTGAGATCCATTCCGGCTGTATTCGCCTTCGACAAGGGCCGTCCGGTGGATGCGTTCCAGGGCGCACTGCCCGAAGGCCAGGTCAAGGGCTTCATCGACAAGCTGCTGAGCGGCACTGACAGCGCGCAGGTGATTGCCGAAGCGCTGGTGCAGGCCGAAACGGCGAGCCAGTCAGGGGATCTCGGCACCGCCGCGCAGATCTATGCCAGCGTGATCCAGGAAGACCCGGAGAATGTAACCGCGATTGCCGGCCTTGCCCGCTGCTATCTTGCCAATGGCGACAAGGAGCGCGCGCGCGCGACGCTTGACATGGTTCCGGAATCCGGAAAGCACGACACCGCCGTCAAGGGCGTGCGCACGGCGATCGAACTGATGGCCGACGATGACGCGCCCGGCGAGTTTGACGAATTGCTGAGCGCGGTAACCGCCGCGCCGGATGACCATGCCAAGCGGTTCGAGCTTGCCGAAAAGTATATCGGCGCCCAGCGCTACAGGGACGCTATCGACCACCTGCTGATCATCCTGGGCGCGAAACTCGACTGGGAGGGCGGCAAGGCCAAGGAAAAACTGCTACAAGTCTTTGAAGCTGCCGGGCCGACCGATCCGGCAACGGTTGAGGGCCGGCGCCGGCTGGGATCGCTGATGTTTGCCTAGACCGGCATTCGGCCCACCTTCGTATCCCTGATGGAGACAGGACTCGGACCGATGAGCGTGGGACATTACAGGAAGACAGGCGACCTGCCGGACACGCTGGCGGTCTTCCCGCTGCCGGGGGCGCTGTTGTTCCCGCGCTGGGAATTGCCGCTAAACATTTTCGAGCCGCGTTACCTGAACATGATCGATGACGCGATGGCGGGCTCGCGCCTGATCGGCATGGTGCAGGCGATAGGCGGCTCGAAGGCGCGCCCGCTTCTGGCCGAGGTCGGGTGTGCGGGACGGATCACCAGCTATGCGGAAACCGAAGACGGCCGGTACCTGATCACGCTGACCGGGATCGCGCGCTTTGCCGTCGGCGAAGAATTGGCCGTGACGACGCCGTATCGCCAGGTCCGGCCGGACTGGAACCCGTATGCATCCGACCTTGCGGCGGCGAACGAAACGGCTCTGCCGAGCCGGGACAAGCTGATCGGCGCTCTGAAAACCTATGTCGAGATCAACAAGATGCAGGCGGACTGGTCGGCTGTGGAAGACGCGCCGCTCGAGACGCTGGTCAATGCGCTTTGCTCGGGCTGTCCGTTCTCGGTGATAGAAAAGCAGGCGCTGATCGAGGCGCCGACCTTGAAAGCGCGCGCCGAAACGCTCATCACCCTGTTGAGAATGGATGTGCCCGGCAATGATGCCGGGACGATGCAGTAGGATTGACCGGAATGCATGATGACACACCTGCCAGACCGGAACGCGGATCAGGCGTCGACCCGCGCCTGCTGGAAATCCTGATCTGTCCAGTCTCCCGCCAGCCGCTAACCTATGACCGTGCAGCGGGCGAACTGATTTCGAAGAAGGCGCGGCTGGCCTATCCGATCCGGGGCGGCATTCCGATCATGCTGGCTGATGAGGCGCGTGACCTGGACGTTGCCGTGGCTGACGGGGATGACGCATGAGCGCGCCTGCCTGGCCGGTGCGGCTGACATTCCGGCGAACGGCGCGCGAGCTGAAAGCGGAGTTCGATGACGGATCGTCCGGCGCGGTGGACTTTGTCCGCCTGCGCGAAAACAGTCCGTCAGCCGAAGTGCAGGGGCATGGCTCGGGGCCGAAGCCGGTCCAGCCGCCCGTGCCGGCGGATATTCGTGTGGAGCGGGCGGAGCCGGTGGGGCGCTATGCCGTGCGGATCATTTTCTCCGACGGGCATTCGAGCGGGCTTTACACCTGGGACCTGCTGAAACGCCTGACGACCGCCGCCTAGCGCATCAGGCTGGGCAGATTGGCCTGGTCGGCGCTGGCCTGGCGGGCCATGGCGCGGCGGACCGGACCGATCCTTCCGGCAGCGATCAGCGCGAGGCCGCGCAGCGGCTTGAGCAGGGCATTGTGATTCGAGAACACCCGGTCGATGCCGTCCATGAACATGGCGGTGGTGGCGGCATCGAAGCGGCGCCATTCCTGGTAGCGCTGGAGGCTTGTGTCGGCAGCCGGGTCGAGGCCGATGGTGCGGGCCTCGGTCATCACGTCGACCAGTGCACCGACATCCTTGAAGCCGAGATTGAGGCCTTGCCCCGCCAGCGGATTGATCCGCCGGGCGGCATCGCCAAGCAGAGCCGCGCGCGGGCCGACCATGGATGTGGCGATCTGGAGATGCAGGGGATAGGCAAGCGGCTTGCCGTCGAGTGTCATCGGCCCGGCGAAGTCGGCAAAGCGCGCATTGAGCTCGGCTTCGATCGCCGCGGGCGGCATGGCGGCCATGGCTTCGGCGGCGCCGGTCTTGAGATACCAGGCCAGGTTTGCACGATTTCCGGGCAGCGGCAGGGTCGCGAATGGCCCTTCGGGCGTGAACAATTGGCGGGCGAGGCCTTCATGGGGCCGGGAAAGTTTAACATCGGCGGCAAACACCGATTTGCCGTAGGCGCGTCCCTCCGTGGTGATGCCGAGCGCGGCCCGGACGCCGGACCTGGCGCCGTCGCAGGCGGCCACGAGGCCGGCCTCGACACTGCGTCCGTCATCCATGGTGAGACAGGCATGCGCCGGATGGGTTTCCAGGCCGATGAATTTCGTGTTCTGCCACCAGGTGAGGCCGGGCGTTGCGGCGGCAACATCGTCAAGCGCGGCCTGAAGCGCAGCGGCGGGGACCATCTGGCCGAGCGGGTCGCCTTGCGCGTCTGCGGGAAGGTCGTCTGTACCAAACAGGACAGAGGGCGCGCCGAACCAGTGGCGCCCGCCATCGGTGGCCTCAAGCCCCATCAGTGGTTGCGTCTGGCCTGCGAGCGCCGGATGTACGCCGGCGGCGCCGAGCAGGCGCCAGCTGCCGCGCACGATGGCGAAATTGCGCGTGTCGCGCGGCGGTTCGCGCGCCGGGTCGCGGGCATCGACCAGCAGGGTTGCGAATCCGGCCCGCGCCGCAAGGATGGCCAGCGATGTGCCGACCGGTCCGGCACCGATAACGGCCAACTCGACCTTGAGAGCGGGGGCTGTGAGCGTTGCAGTCATGCTTTCTAGGTAGGGGGCGCTAACCAAGCCGTCCAGCGATGACGCAGAATTGGGCGATTGGCCGCAACCCTGCACAGTGTTTGACCACGCGGGCTTTGAATCTGCCCCGTCCTCCCTGCGGCGAGCGACATTCCACGGGCGTCCCAATCATATCAGCTGTGGGAGAGCGCGGGGGGTCCCGAGCTCCAGATCATTCACGAAGGAGGGGTCAGAGATGGGCCAGACGATAGCAAGATGGTTGCGCGGGGCGGCATTGTTGCCCGCCGCGCTTACGGCGGGGGTCCTGGCCTATGCCCAGGAAGACGACATCGCGACACGGCTCGCGGCCCTCGAAGAGAGCGTGAACGGCAGCGCCAGCGCGTATGTCGACAATAGCTACCTGTTCCTGATCGGCGGCATCATCGTGATGCTCATGGCGGCCGGGTTCTGCATGCTGGAAGCCGGCCTTGTCCGGTCCAAGAATGCGGCCATGCAGTCGACGAAAAACGTGGCGCTCTATTCCATTGCCGGCCTGATGTTCTGGGTCGTCGGTTACAATATGGCCTATCCGGCCGAAACGGTCCTGAACGGCCTTCTCGGCATTACGCCGGGACCCTGGTCGGGCGGGGACCTCAGCGTCCAGAGCGATGCGGGTTATGCTCCGGCATCCGACTGGTTCTTCCAGATGGTGTTCGTGGCAACGGCTGCCTCGATCGTTTCGGGCACCGTGGCCGAGCGCGTCAAGCTCTGGCCCTTCCTGATCTTCACTGCAGTCCTTACGGCCGTGATCTATCCGATCGTCGTGTCCTGGGAATGGGGCGGCGGTTACCTTGACAGCGTGTGGTCGTTCTCCGACTTCGCCGGTTCGACGCTGGTTCACTCGGTCGGCGGCTGGGCGGCCCTCGTCGGTGCCATCGTGATCGGTCCACGTACGGGCAAGTATTTCGGCAAGCAGATCAACCCGATGCCGGGTTCGAACATCCCGCTCGCTGCGCTCGGTACGTTCATCCTGTGGTTTGGCTGGTTCGGCTTCAACGGCGCCTCGCAACTCGCTGCCGGCACGGTTGCGGACATCAACTCGGTGGCCCAGATCTTTGCCAATACGAACATGGCAGCCGTCGGCGGGGTGATTGCAGCCATGATCACAACGGCCGTCCTCTACAAGGGCAAGGTCGATGCAACCATGGTCTTCAACGGTGCGATCGGCGGCCTCGTGTCGATCACGGCTGAACCGCTGATGCCAACCATGGGCCAGTCGGTGCTGATCGGCGGCGTTGGTGGTATCCTCGTGGTGCTGGCTGTTCCGCTGCTCGACAAGTTCAAGATCGATGACGTTGTCGGCGCCATCCCGGCTCACCTCGTGTGCGGTATCTGGGGTACGATGATCGTTGCGGCCACTAATGACGGTGCAAGCTATCTCGGCCAGTTTGTCGGCGTGGCGCTTACCGGTGTGTTTGTTGTGGCTGCCTCGGCGGTTGTGTGGTTGCTGCTCAAGTTCACAATCGGCGTCCGCTGCAGCCTCGAGGCCGAAGAGATGGGTCTCGACAAGGCAGAGATCGGGCTCGAGGCTTATCCGGAATTCTCCAGGGGCTGAGGGGATCGTCCAGGAGAATACGAACCCCGGCGGATCCAGGTCCGCCGGGGTTTTTTCTTGCCCGAAAAGGAAACGCCCCCTGGCTGAGCCAAGGGGCGTTTTTTTGAAAGGGAGCGGGTCGGCGCGATTACTGCTCCTCCGAATCCGGCTCCATCTCGTCTTCCGTTACGGGGTCGTCCTGATCGGCAGTCATATCCGGCGTGTTGGGCGCAGCCATCGTTTCGTCGTCGGACACGTCGTCCTGAGCGTTCATTTCAGTGCCCGCAACGACTGACGCGGCGGTTTCGCTTTCCATCGTATCGGATGGCATCGTCTCCATGCCCGTTTCGGCGGACGTTTCGACCTGAACCATCGTGTCGCCGGTCTCGACTGTAGTTTTGGAAGCAACATGAAGGCGCTGGTGCTGGAGCGCGTTCAGTTCGTCGATGGTCATCTCGTCAAGCTCAGGTGCTTCATCTGTGTAGAGCACGGGCGCCGAAGTCTTAACCGCGTCGGCGCTATCGTTAAAACCCTGGGCGGTCGCAGACAGACCCGTTAACAGGGCGGCCGTCGCGGGAATGATCATCATGCGTTTCATGCTTGTCTCCTTGGTAACGTATTATGGGCAAGCAACGGTCATTACGGGGGCGAAGTTCCCCCATTTCGTGCATTAAATCGGCGCAATAGGGCAATCAGGGGAAGATCATGCCCTTCGGCTAGATGTGTGAGGCGCCGTGAACCGGGTGCGGACCGGCGGCGTCATCCGTTAACACTGCAACAGAAATCCCCTGCAGTGCGTTTGCGCAGTGTTAAGGCTGATCCGGCACTGTGAGGGCTTCCCATTCCGAGAAGCGGAGTTGCCCCAGCACATGACTGACTACGCCTATACTGACGATGATGCACCGAGCGCCAGCGACCCGGTCTGGCGGATCCTGACGGGCGCCGCAGCCTTCGGCGCGGGCGTGTTCGTGTGTGGCAGCGTGGGCTCCTACGTGCCGAGCGATCCCAGCTGGAATGCCGCGACGGACGCAACCGTTCAAAACCTGTTTGGGAATACCGGCGCGATATTTTCCGACTTCGCGCGGCAAGGCTTTGGCTGGTCGAGCTGGACGGCGGGTCTCGCGCTGATGATCGGCGGCGCCATGCGGGCGGTGCTGATCGGTGCGCCCAGCGTGCGGCGCTGGCTGCTGGGTGCGTGCTTTGTGCCCCTGTCTGCCGCCTGTTTCGCCGGTTGGCCCGTGCCGGAATCCTGGCCATTGAGCGCCGGCCTGGGCGGTGTCGTGGGAGACGCCTTGTTCCATTATGCCCAAATGCCGTTCAAGGCACTCCTGCTGCCGTCGCCCGGCACGTGGGCGGGCTTCATCCTGGGCGGCGCCGCCTTGTGGGCCGCGCTTGCGGCGTTGGGCTTCCGGCGTGGTGACGCGCAGCTGCTGCAGGAGGCTGCGGCAACGTCCGGTATACGGGCCGCGCGCAAGGCCAGGGGCGCAGCCGGCATGCTCGCATCTGTTGGCCGTTTCCTGATGCCCAAGCGCCGCCCATCCGAGGTCACGGACCGCGCGCGTGTCGTGAAGGGGGACGACGAGCTTTCCGGTGAAGCGCGCAGCTTCTTCAGAAAGGCAAAGACGCAGGTTGAGTATGACGAGGATGACGAAGACCTGGAAGAAATCTTCGACGACGAGGATGTCTATGAGGAGGAATACGATGGCGACGAGCCGGACGAGGTGCCCGTTCGCACGATGCGGTTCAGGAATCCGGAGCCGGCGCCCAAGGCCAAGTCCCCGGTTCCGCGTGTGACCAAGACGGAGCGCCGCAACAAGGCGACGCGCCTGCCCTCGATTGATCTTCTGCAAATGCCGGAAGAGCGCGGCGATACGGTCGACGAGGAAGCGCTGATCGCCAAGGCGGCTCGCCTGTCTGAAGTGTTGAAGGAGTTCGGCGTTCGTGGACGGATCAAGGAAGTGCGCCCGGGTCCGGTCATTACCCTGTTCGAAATGGAACCGGCGCCGGGTGTGAAATCCTCCCGCGTGATCTCGCTGGCCGACGATATTGCCCGCTCGATGAGCGCTGTCTCGGCTCGCGTGGCGGTAGTGCCTGGGAAAAATGCGATCGGTATCGAATTGCCGAACGATGACCGCGACACCGTCTACCTGCGCACTTTGCTGCAGTCGGAGCCCTATGTCGCGACCCGTGCCAGCCTGCCCATGGCGCTGGGCGAGGATATTGGCGGCGTGCCGACCGTGGTCGACCTTGCCAAGATGCCTCACCTGCTGATCGCCGGCACGACGGGCTCGGGCAAGTCGGTGGGCGTCAATGCGATGATCCTGTCGCTGCTGTATCGTCACACGCCGGAACAATGCCGCTTCATCATGATCGATCCGAAGATGCTCGAACTGTCGATCTATGAAGGCATCCCTCACCTGCTGGCGCCGGTCGTGACCGATCCGAAGAAGGCCGTGAACGCGCTGCAGTGGACCGTGCGCGAAATGGAAGGCCGCTATGAGCTGATGTCGAAGGCGGGTGTGCGTAACTTGTCGGGCTTCAACGACAAGGCTGCGAAGTATCGCGCCTCGGGTGAGCAGATGGTACGCAAGGTCCAGACCGGGTATGACGAGCGCGGCAAGCCGATCCATGAAACCGAGAGCCTGCCGGTCGATCATATTCCGAACATTGTGGTTGTCATCGACGAGATGGCAGACCTGATGATGGTGGCCGGCAAGGAGATCGAGGGCTGCGTCCAGCGCCTGGCGCAGATGGCGCGCGCGGCCGGCATTCACCTGATCACCGCAACGCAGCGTCCGTCCGTGGACGTCATCACCGGGACGATCAAGGCGAACTTCCCGACGCGGATTTCGTACATGGTGACGACGAAGATCGACTCGCGCACTATCCTGAACGAGCAGGGCGCAGAGCAGCTTCTGGGCATGGGCGACCTGCTCTACCAGGCGCCCGGCAAGAAATCGCAGCGCCTGCACGGTCCGTTCGTGTCCGATGAGGAAGTCGGGTCCGTGGTCGACTGGCTGAAAGAACAGGGCGAACCTGACTATGTCATGGACATCCTGGAAGCGCCGGAAGACGGCTCGACGGGATCGGCCGTGATGGACGCCATGCTCGGCACATCGACCGGCGATGATGACGAAGACCTTTTCGCCCAGTCGATCGCCATCGTGGTGCGCGACAAGCGGGCATCGACCTCCTATCTCCAGCGCCGCCTCAAGGTTGGCTACAACAAGGCCGCAGGCCTGATCGACCGGCTTGAGGAAGAGGGCATCGTCTCCGCGCCGAACCATGCCGGCCGGCGCGAAGTGTTGGCCACCGGAGCGCCCAGCAGCGATTGAGGCAGTGCGGCTCAGCCCATCGGGTAGAGGATATCTTTCGAGACGGCATCGCAGGCCTTCATTACCGCGTCGGAGAGCGTGAGGTCAGCTGCGGCGAGGATGGGGGCGAGCTGGTCCTGCCGGCTGACGCCGACAATGGTCGACGCGACGAAGTCATGCTGCTTCGACCAGGCCGTGGCGAGCGTGACGGGTGACATGCCTGCCTCAGCCGCGATGGCCATGTAGCGCTCTGTGGCGGCGAGGGATTTGTCGTTGACGAAGCGCTGGGCCATCAGCGTGTGGCGCCCGCCCTTCTTGATATAGCTGGAGAAGCGCGCACCTTCCGGAGTGGCGCCGCCGTTATATTTGCCGGACAGGACACCGCCGCCAATCGGCGAATAGGGGATCAGGCTGACATTCTCGCGCTTGCAGATGTTCGCAAGCTCGTCCTCGAAACGCCGGTTGTTCAGGCTGAAATTGTTCTGGATCGTCTGGTGACGCACGGTACCGAGGCGCTCTGACGTGGCGATGCTCTTCATCAGGCCCCAGGCATTTTCATTGCTGCAGCCAACGATGCGGATGAGGCCGGCCCGCACCAGTTCGTCCATCGTTTCGATGGCTTCGTCAAAGTCAGTGCCGTGATCAGGCCAGTGGGTCTGGTAGAGGTCGATATAATCCGTATCAAGCCGTTCGAGACTGGCTTCGACGGCCCGCGTTATGTTGTGCCGATCCATGGCGGTCATGCCGGCGCGTTGGGAGGACTTGATCCATCCGTGGGACGGTCCGGAGACCTTGGTGGCGATGATAAGGGAGTCCCTGTCCTTGGTTTTCATCCACTTGCCGACGATCTCCTCGGTGCGCCCGGCCCATTTCGGATCCGGCGGGACGGGATAGTTCTCGGCCGCGTCATAGAAGTTGATGCCCGCATCATAGCATTCGTCGAGAATGCGGAAGGCTTCGGCCTCGTCGGTCTGGGACCCGAATGTCATGGTGCCCATGCAGATGTCGGATACGTAGATGGCGCTCTTGCCAAGGCGGCGATGTTTCATGAGTCTTCCCCGGGGTTTTTGTTTTCCGGCGCCAGACTAACGGCTATCTGCGCGAGCGCCATAGCTGACATGGCTAAATGATCGTGCGTTCCCCGGCGGAAATGCAGCCGGCTGCCTCAAGTATGTCGAGCGCATCTTTGAGGCCGGGCTCGTAGCGCTTCCAGCGGGCAAGCGAGCCTGTGTAGAGCGGCTGGCGCACTTGCGCGGAACTTGCCGTGGCGACCGGGGCGGTATTTTCGTGAAAATCGAGGCAGGCCGCTTCGAATGGCAGGCTGCAAAAGTCGAGCAGCCGCCGGGTTTCGCCTTCGATATCACTCACCACGCGCTCATAGTGAACTTCGCAGAAGCGATCCCTGGGCAGCGAGCGGGAAAATTCAGATATCATGCGATCGAAAGCAACATAGTACTTCGCCGTCGCTTCGAGGCTGTAGGCATAATTGTAATAGGAAAAGCTCGTCGCAAACATCTGTCGATAATTGCTGAGCACCGTGTCGGCCGGATGGCGTCGCAGGCAGATGATTCGTGCGTTGGGCAGCGCCGCAAGGATGACCGCACTGTAGAATGCATTGAGGGGCATCTTGTCGATGAACCGGCCAGCGACGTCCTGGGTACTGGTCACACTTTCCATGTAGGCTTGTCCAAGCGCCGCAAGATCGACCTTCTCGGCAGCCAAGAGGGTTTCCGGGTCGAGCACGAAGTTTGACGGTGTCGCGGCTTGGCGTTTCAGGCAAAGGCCGAAATCCGACAGTTCGCCCGCGGAGGTGATTTTACTGTGGCTCGACAGGATGCGGTCGACCAGCGTCGTGCCGGTGCGGGGCATGCCGACGATAAAAATGGGCGTGGCGGATTTGTATCCGGACATCCCCCGAAGCAGGGCAGGTGTGGTGCGTGCCGCGTCGAACAAGGCGAGGTCAGAGGGCAGGTCGTGGCCGACAATTGCGCCCTTCTTCGACTTGGCGCGGTGGAGCCATTCAAGCGCTTGTGCCGGGTTGCCCATATCCTCGTGCGCCTTGGCGAGTGCGTGGCCAATCCTGAGCGCGTCATCCGGGTCGTCTTTTGTCGCCTCGAATGCGGCTTCGAGGGTCGGGACAGAATTTGAGCCTTCCGTCTGCCGGGTGATCTGGACAATGGAGGATAAGGCTCGCGTCTCAAGCGGGTCGATTTCGAGGCATTTTCGAAAGGCCGCGCGCGCCGCCTCCATGTCGCCGACGAACTGGAGCGCTGCGCCGTGATTGTAATGGAATTCAGCCGAAGCCGGCGCCAGCCGCGTCGCCTTCTCGTAGAAGGGTACTGCGCGCGTGTGTAGGCCGGCCCGGCTGTAGACGACGCCCAATGTGTCGAGCGTGAAAGCATCCGACGGATCGAGTGCTGCAGACATGTCAGCGGCCTTGAGCGCAGCGTCGCGATTGAGCCGGGCGATTTGGTTGCGGGCCAGCTGTGCAAAAGCCCCGGCATGGCGGGCATTGAGTGCTGTGGCGCGCTCCAACAGTTCGACAGCCTTGGCATGATTGGCATGATCAGCGGTAAGAATGCCAAGCAGGTAGAACGCCTGCGCCGAGCCCGGGTCGGTTTTCAGCTCCTCGAGACAAAGTGCGTGGGCGGATTTGTAGTCTTTTTCGGAAAGGAATCTCGCGGCCCTGACAAGACGCGGGCTCTGATCGGTCATGCGGGGTGTATTTTTCAGCAGTTCTGTCCTTATTTCGGGCGCGTCGCGCCCCGTGTGCCCATTTTGACGCGGCTTGTGAAAAAAGAGAAGTCCGGTGGCGTGGGAACTTGCGAATTGCTGCGTACGACACACAATAGAATGTGTGAGGCGGGACAGCGAATTCATAGAGGAAGCAAAATGAAACCATCACTTCTGAAGACGACAAGCGCTTTCGTGCTCGCCGCCAGCGCCGCGTTTGCGGGGCAGGCCCAGGACGCTGCGGAGGATACAGAGCTTCGGGCCCAGACGATCACTGTCACGGCGACCCGGCGCGCGGAAAGCGTGCAGGACATCCCGCTGAACATCGCGGCCGTCGGCTCGCAGCAGATCGAGGAACAGGGCTTCAGCGAACTTGCCGACGTGCTGGCCTACATTCCCGGCATCAATATCGTGGATCGAGGCGGCCGCCAGGGCAACCCGATCATTGTGCGCGGCCTGAACGCTGACCCGATCGGGCCCGGCGATGGCAACAATGATGGCGGCGGCACAGTTGCCACGTATCTTGGTGAAATTCCGATCTTTCTTGATCTCAAGCTGAATGACCTGGAGCGGGTCGAAGTCCTGCTTGGTCCCCAGGGTACGCTGTATGGTGCCGGCACGCTTGGCGGTGCTATCCGCTATATTCCGAACAGGCCGAGCTTTGATGGCGACATGGCCAATGTCCGCGCTGAAGCGTACCAGTATTCCGAAGCCGATGATCTCAGCACGGGTGCCGGCTTTACGATCAACAAGACGGTCACGGATAAATTCGCGTTGCGCGGGTCATTCGACTTCAAGAATGATTCCGGCTTCACCGATTATCCCTTCCTCGTTCGGGAAATTGGCGTATCCAATCCGGATATCTTTGACTCGGCGAACCTGCGCGGCATCAATGATGCCGACGGCGAAGAGGCTTATTCTGGACGGATCGCTGCGCGTTGGCAGCCGCTCGATTGGCTGGACGGCACTCTGACCTATTATTTCCAGAATCAGGATATTGAAGGCCGCACCATTTCCAGTGCCCGCTCAACCATCGCGACGGGGGACTATGAGTCTGCAAAGCGCGTTACGGAACCGAACTTCCGCCGCAACCAGCTGTTGGCCCTCGAAGTTGTCGCAGACCTCGGCTTTGCCGAGCTCACGTCGGCAACGGGCTTTGGTAAGCATGACGAGGACGGCCAGCGTGACCAGACAGACCTCCTGATTTCCCTGGAGTATAGCTACGAGCTTTTCCCGGCCTTCACGTCATTCACGCGAGAGAAGGATGATGACGAGTTCCTCAATCAGGAGCTTCGCCTTGTCTCGACAACGGATGGTCCGCTGAACTGGATTGTCGGCGCATATTACAACAAGGCCAAAACCTCCAGTTTCTCCAAAGAGTTCACACCTGGCTACAGTGAGTATGCCATTGATGTCTTGGAGTTCGACGACATTATCGGCCTGACCGGTCACCCGGCTGACCTGGAGTATTTCTCGACGGACCGTCAGGAGCTTACGGAAACCGCCTTCTTTGGCGAAGTCGGTTACGACATCACCGACCGCTGGACGGTGACAGTCGGTGGTCGCTATTACGACTACGAGCTAAAAGCGGCGAGCACGGTGGATTTTCCACTGTTCGATGACACGCTCGTGCCTTTGACTATTGATGAAGTCCAGAATCTCGCTTTCGATCCTGCGCTTGGCCAGGCGGATGATGGCTTCCTGTACAAGTTCAACACATCGTATGACCTGACAGATGATGCCTTGGTCTACTTCACGATTAGTGAGGGTTACCGGATTGGCGCTTCAAACGGCATTGGCGAATGCGACGCGTATGATCCGGATGCGACACAGGGCGCGTGTGCTTTGGCGCCGGGACAGCAGTTCGGTCCAAATGCGGGCGACGTCGCCCAGTTCGACGAACGCCAGTTCGGCCCAGACCAGACGACCAGTTATGAGCTGGGTGCCAAGACCACGCTCATGGATGGGGCGCTGATCCTGAACGGTGCCGTCTACTTCATCGACTGGACAGATCCACAGGTCTCCTCGGCCACGGTGAACGCGAACATTCCGATCACGATCAACGCCGATGGTGCGGAATCAAAAGGCTTCGAAATCTCCGGCAACTGGCAGGCAACGCGTGCGTTCAGCCTGAGGGGCAGCTATAGCCACACGGAGACTGAGCTTACGGCGGATGTGCCGTCGCTGATCCGTACGATCACGCCTCCGGGGTTTGGTACGGCATTCGAGGATGGCCTTTCCGGTGACCGACTGCCGGGGTCGCCCGAGGACCAGTTCGCGATCTTCGCGAGCTATGAGCAACCTTTCCGGGATGCGACGCTGGTCTACAATTTCGGCTATTCGTACCAGGGCGACATTCTCACCCGTACCGGTGGGCGTGGCAACAGCCTGACGCTGGATGGTTTCGGCCTTGCAAACGCGTCGGTTGTCTATGATGCCGACACATGGAAAGCGACCCTGTACGCCACCAACCTGTTCGACGAGTTTGCAGAAACCGGTGTGGTCAGCACGAGTCTCAGTAACCAGACCGTCAGCGACAATGACGGCGGCGATGTTTTCGTGCGCAGCTATTACACAACGGTTGCGCCGCCGCGCGCGATCGGTGTGCGGTTCAGCTACACGTTCGAATAGGCGCGATGCGTGCCTGAATATGAGGGCCGTCTCTCGGGAGGCGGCCCTTTCCTATGCGAGCGCAGCAAAATCGACAGTTTCGAATGCGTGGCCGGTCGCCAGCACGAACGTTTCGAAATCCGCGCGTGAAACGGCCGTGGTCGCGGTGTTGGCGAGGGGATGGAAATTCACCGGGTCGCAGGCCAGAAGCGCTGCATCGACGAGGAAACGGACCTTTCCGCCGGTATCGTTCATCAGGGCAAAGGCCGTGACCGAGCCGGGCGTGACGCCGAGCAGCTCCAGCAGTGCCTCAGGCGAGCCGAAGGAGAGGCGCTTCGTGCCGATTTGGCGGTGCAGCTGGTTGAGCCGGACCTGCGTATGCGCCTCGGCGGAGATGAGGACATAGGCGCCGTCCTTGTCCTTCAGGAACAGGTTCTTGGTATGCCCGCCGGGCAGGGCGGCCTTCAGGCCTGTGCTCTCATCCACCGTGAACACGGGCGCATGCTGGTGCGTCTGGTGGGCAATGCCGAGGGCATCGAGACGGGCGAACAGGTCTTCAGGGCTTGCGGTCATCGGGCACTTTGGGCCAAGACTTGGCCACAGCGTCAAGCCTTCCGGAGAGATTTATCCCCATGCGCCTCGAATGCTACAAGATACACGACACCGCCCCCGAGATCGTGCCGGGCCGCAGTCAGCGCGCATGGATGGATGCGTTCCCGGACCGCCACCCCTATCGCTGCCTGCCGCTGACCATGGCCAATTCCACCGGCTGGGAAATCCTCTGCCCGATGGATATCAAGATCACGTGGAATGGCGGGCCGCTGAAGGAAGACATCAGCTTCAAGACGACCGGCGACCCGAATGCGATTGCCAGCTTTGCCGACAGCCATTTCATGCGCGGCATCGTCACTTTCCATACTGGCCACCTGTTCCGCACCCCGCCCGGCTGGGGCGTGTGGGCGACGGGCGCGCCGAACTGGCCGCGCGACGGCATCGCGCCGCTGACCGGCCTGGTGGAGACCGACTGGCTGCCTTTCCCGTTCACGATGAACTGGGCGATGACGCGGCCCGGCGAAGTGATTTTCCGCAAGGGCGAGCCGTTCTGCTTCATCACGCTGATGGAGCACAGGAAGCTGGAAGAGATCACCCCGGAACGGAAATCGATGAAGACGAATCCCGAGCTGGTAAAGGAATATGACGCCTGGGTGGCGAGCCGGTCTGACTTCAATACGCGCCTCGCCACAGGCGAGGAGAAGGCGATGAAGGAACGCTGGCAGCGCCATTACATGAAGGGCCAGAAAGTGACCGGCGACAAGGCCGAGGACCACCAGACCAAGCGCCGCCTAAAGCCTGTGAAGGACATGTAATCCGGGCCGTCTTTCCCCCGGATTGGGCGGGGTGTGGCGGGCCGAAATTTACACGAATATTTACACGGACAATGCCCGGATGGGGCCCGGAGAGAGCACGAAACTCCGTGCACTCAGGTTTCCCGTTCGGCGTCACCCCCGACGGCGCAGCCATCCGGGGGCCCATCTCCGGAAAATGCCACACAGCGAACCGGGCTCGTTCGGCACCGACAGGTGCTGGGCTCCCAGACCGCTTCGCGGTCGGGAGTGACGCGTGGGGGGTGGTGAATCACTTAGCGTTGCGCGACGCCTTCTCCGCGAGGCCGGAGGTGCCCTGGCGGGCTTCGAGTTTTTCGGCGAGGGCGTCGAGCGGCACGCCGCGCGCGCGCAGGCCCACCATCAGGTGATAGATCACGTCGGCGGCCTCAGCCGCGACATGGTCGTCGCTCTCGCGGATCACGGCCTCGGCCAGCTCTGCGCCTTCCTCGGCGATCTTGGCGGCGACGGCATCCGGCCCCTTGGCCAGCAGGCGCGCGGTCCAGCTGGTGCCGGCATCGCCTTCAAGGGCGCGCGCATCGATGGTGGCGGCGAGGTGGGCGAGCGCGGCGCTGAGCCGGGCGAGGGGGCCGAGAGGGGGACGGGTCATGGGGCGCTCCTGTTGGGGAGGGTTTAGACGGAGTTTTACGATGCGTCACTCCCGACCGCGAAGCAGTCTGGGAGCCCAGCACCCGTGATTCCAGTGCGCACCCGGTTCGCTGTGTGGCACGTATCGGAGATGGCCCCCCAGATGGCTGTGCCATCGGGGTGACGCGGCTCTTGTGGCTAGAGCGGCCGCACGGGCGCGCCAGCGGCGGCGAGGGCCTTGCGGGCGTCGGCGATGGTGGCTTCGCCGAAATGGAAGATTGAGGCGGCAAGCACCGCGCTGGCGCCGCCTTCGATTACGGCGGGGGCGAGGTCATCGACATGGCCTGCGCCGCCGGATGCGATGACGGGAATGTTCACGGCGGACGAGATGGCCTTCAGGAGGGCGAGGTCATAGCCGGACCTGGTGCCGTCGCGGTCCATGCTGGTGAGCAGGATTTCGCCGGCGCCGCGCTTTTCGGCCTCCACGGCATAGGCCACCGCGTCGATGCCGGTGGCGTCGCGCCCGCCATGGGTGAAGATTTCCCAATGGTCGCCTGTGCGGCGTGCATCGATGGCGACGACGACGCACTGGCGCCCGGCTTTGGCGGCGCAGCGGCTGATCAGGCTTGGGTCTGCCACAGCGGCGGAATTGATCGCCACCTTGTCGGCGCCTGCCTTCAGCAGGGCGACCAGGTCGTCCGCGCTGCGCACGCCGCCGCCGACGGTGAGCGGCATGAAACAGGCCTCCGCCGTGCGGGTGACGATATCCAGCATCGTGCCGCGCCCTTCATGGCTGGCGGTGATGTCGAGGAAGCACAGCTCGTCGGCGCCCTGAGCGTCATAGGCGCGGGCGAGCGCCACGGGGTCGCCCGCATCGCGCAGGTCGACGAAATTGACGCCCTTCACGGTGCGCCCGTCCTTCACGTCGAGACAGGGGATGATGCGGGTCTTGAGCATGGGAGGCGTTTAGCGGGGATGCGCGCGGGGGTCTAGCTGGCTGAGCGGATCATGTGCTCGACCAGCGCGGCAACCAGCGCACTGGCAACGAGACCCAGAAACACCAAGGCAAGCGCTGGCGTGGCTGACAGGAATTGCGCCAGCATTTCGCCGCCGACCAGGAGCGGCAGCGCAAGTGCCCCCAGAAGGAGCGTCGTGACGAGCACGCGAACACCGCCGACAAGCCATGTCCACGGATCTCTGGCGTCAAGTTCCAATGGCTGGATGAAGGTATATCGCGCACCCATGATCCGACGATAAGGTCATGAAAACCGGGTTAAGACAAGGTTAATGCCCGTGCTAGCCCGGCCCCGGCGCGGTTTGACATGCAAGTCCGCATTGATAGGCAAGGTGCCATGACCACACCGCAACTGGACGAGACCGCGCGCTGGACGGCGCTGACCGAGGCCGAAGACAAGGCCCTCACCCTGTTCGATGCCATTGAGGCGGCGGGCATTATCGCGCCGGGGCGCAGCGAGCGCGAGGTGGACGCCGATATCGCGGCGTTGGCGCTCGACCGTTTCGACATCGAACGCCACTGGCACCAGTGCAATGTACGGGCCGGGGCGAACACGGTAACGACCTTCCATGACAAGCCGCCCGTGCGCGTGATCCAGCCCGAGGACACAGTCTATGTCGACCTTGGGCCGGTGTTCGCGGCCTGGGAAGCCGATGTGGGGCGCACCTATGCAGTGGGCCGGGACGCGGAGAAGCATGCGCTGGTCAGCGCGCTGGAGACCGTGTTCGAGGCGGTGCGCGCCGAGGCGGCGCCGGACATGACGGGGGCGGACCTTTATGCGCTCGCCTGCCGGATGGCGGCGGCGCATGGTTATCATTTCGGCGGGGCGATTGCCGGCCATGTGGTGGCGGAGTTCCCGCATGCCGTGTGGCCGGGCGACAAGGACCACCAGCGGATCGGCCCGGCGAACCCCACGCGCCTCAGCGAACCCGACCCGTTCGGCCGCCCGCGCCACTGGATCCTGGAAATCCACCTGCTGGAACCGGGGCGGCAATGGGGCGGGTTTTATGAGCGGCTGCTGCGGGGGTAGGCGCGCCAGTTAATCACACATCGCGAATATCTGAGAACAGTCTGGTCGCGGGATAAATCGCAAGTCGGCCATCTTCGCTGCCGTGTGTAATCAGCCCGCAGAATGCCAATCTGCATTGCAAATCTGGGCTTTGATAAATTGCGAAGACTGGCGCTCCGCTGAAGCCATCGGCAGCACGGCCCATTTCTGGCATCGTATCAGCACACCGCATGTATTCTCTTGTATCAATTAGCTTTACTGCTTCTGGGTCGGGTAGAAGCTGTACTTTTGCCCAATTCGTTCGCATACGAATTGACCGAAGCTCCTGTTCGTCAAGGTCTACTCTCTGTGTGTTGGAGGGAAAAGCGATGGTATAATAGACGATAACGTTGCGAGCGTTTGAAGGCGGGATCGAAGTAAAATGATCTTCCGTAACTTTCAGGAAACTGCGGGAAAAGCTTGGTTCAAGCGAGATATCATGCTCCCAGATTCGAAAATCCGTTTCCAGATCAGTAATGGAAAGTGATTTTCTCGCGAACGACTTCCGCGGAGAAAGGAGGAGCGTCTCTGCGTTTGACGATAGTGCGACACACACCTCCCCAGCATAGCGGCACAAATTTGTGATCTGGTGCTCCGTGGCGATCTGGAAGAAACGCTTCCGATATCGAAACAGGAAGCTCGATCCACCAATAGACATTGGGTAGTCGACATTGTCGTTCTGAAAAAGTAGTGGCGAGCAGAACCTAACAGAGTAATCAAGCGCCCGCCTTGCTGGGATATAAAGTCCACCGACATCAACGCTCATGCAAGCAAGCGTCTCGGTGAAGGTGTCCCAAGTCACGCGCAATAAACCGCCTCAGACGCCTCAGCGCATAGAATAGGGCTGTGGTAGTGCGCACAGCAAGCGCAAGTTAGTTTATGTGCTGCGAAAGCGGACGCCTCCCTTGCTCGGGCAATCGCAGTGCGATTGCTAATCCTCGCAAGCCCAAGAGGGAGAGGGGGGGGGAGTCCTAACCCACCTTTCATGGAAAATGCGGCCCTTTTGGGCTATACTGCGCGCAAGCGCGGCTCCGTGCTGCGCGAGGATAGACGTGTAGAGGAGACATGGCATGGACCTCAGGATCACAGAGATCAGGGCTGCAGAGGCGGTCCGGCACGATACGGACGCGGACATGAGCCGCCGCGCCGCGAGACTGGCGCAGCTGCGCGAGACCGAGACGGCGCCGGACGCGCCGGAAAGCGATATGGCGCATGCCCTGCGCACGCGGCGGCGGCTCAGGAAGCGTTTTTCGACGAAGGTTTAAAGGCGCATTTTTTGCTTGCCGCGCGCGCATAAGGCAATAGCGTTTCGCCTGACGAGTCGGAGGGCGGGATGAAGCGGATATGTGTGTGCGTGGCGGGGCTGGCTCTCGCAGGCGTGGCGGCGGCGGAAACCTGTTCCGTCGACCAGCGGATCGAACTGGCCAAGGCCGGCTATGGCAAGTCCGAAGTGGACGCGCTGTGTGCGGCGGGGGACGTGGCGCCCGCTGAGCCGGTGGCGGCGCTTGCGAAGACGCCGGACGAGGTGCTGGCGGCGGCGACCTATGACGCCGACGACACGGGGCCATTCAAGCGCATCTTTTCGACGCGCGAGAAATGCGAGTTCCTGGGCGACAGCGTGAAGGTGAACAATAACAAGAAGACCTTTGGCGGCTATTATTCCAAGGTCATCCCGTATCGCGCCTTCTCGACCTACAAGACGTCGCGCCAGTTCAACCCGGTGCGGGAGAAGAACAGCCTCTCGGCCTCGCTGGCGATCACCGCGTTCGGCTTCGGGAATGCGAATGAGACCTGCTATGCGGTGCTGGTGCGGCGCGACGGCATTGCGCCGGAAGATTTCGACAGCGTGGCGGCGGCGGCCGAAGCGGAACTCGATGCGGTGACGCAGGCGCTGAACGCCAAGGGCGCGCAGATCGACTAGGCGCACGCAGCGCGGGTTTGGGGTGCGCGCCCGACGCGCCGGAAAGCGACATGACGCATGCGCTGCGCACGCGGCGGAGATTGCGGAAGCCTTTGTCGGCGAAGGTTTAGGGCGCACGGCCCATCCTTCGACTTCGCTCAGGATGAGCCTGATCCTAACCCACCCTGCTAGTTGAGCGATTGCCTTTCGCTTGCGCTCAAGGCCTGCTTCGGGGGAATCGATCCACCGGATCGATTCCTGATCCCTGCGCAGCCCCTCACCCCCAACCCCCTCTCCCCGAGAGGGAGAGGGGGCTTATTTCAGCGGCGGACTTTCGCGCTCGCCCGTGCGGGTGCGGAGGGCGTAGAGGGCGGGGTTGGTGTCGCCTTCCATGACGTCTACGGAATAATGATGGTCGGCCGTGCCCCAGCCGGTGCGGGTGACGTGCATGTGGGTGCCGTCCGGCAGGGCCTGGTCGAGCGTGGAGACGTATTTGAACCGGCCGCTGGCATCGGGCGGGTGGCAATCGGTGTAGCGCTCCTGGAAGATGGTGGTGGCGGCGTCGTCGAGGCGGATCGATTCCAGCCGGCCCTGGCCGTAATTTGTGATCTCGCTGAAGGGCACGAAGGCGCCGGTGGCGTCAGGCCGCAGGATGATCCAGCGATTGTCGCCGACGGGGCGGATCTGCAGGTGGCCGTCGCTGCCCGCGACCGTGCCGCCCGGCAGGCTGACCGTGAAGCGCATGTGCCAGCCGCCCGCCATGCTGGTGAAGGCGGCATTGATGCAGGTGTCGAGGTCTGCGGGCAGCGTGCTGCCGACGGCGATGACGTGGCGCGGCTGGGCGGGCGGTGAGGCGCAGGCGGCAAGGGTGGCCAGGGCGACGCAAAGGGGCGCTTGTCTGCTCACTTGTCACCCCCTCACGCTACACACGAAGGCAGATTAGCACATTCGCGTATCGGGGGGCAGGGGCAGGACGGCGCAGTGCGTTCGGCGGCACGGTGGCCTCAGGCGGTTCGCCGGGGCAGGAGGACGCGCCGGAGCAGGCGGTTCGAGGGGCGTTCGTAAAGCTGGTAGGACAGGGTCGCGACCAGGGCCGTGGCGACGAGGGCGCCGATCAGGCGGCGCGTGCGGTGGCGGGCCGGCAGGAACAGGGTCAGCGCGAAGAGCGCGTAGAACATCATCTCGAAATTCAGCGTCCAGCCGACGAAGAGCACCGGCTGGAGCGCGCCGGAGAGGTCTGGCGCGGGCAGGAAGGCGAAGCTCTTCGCGATGGCGGCGAACGAGAGGTCGGCGTTCGGCAGCAGCCAGGGGCGCACGAAGGCGACGGCAATGGCGAGCGCGGTGGCAGCCCAGTAGAGGGGCACGATCCGGGCGGCGCGCTTGATGATGAACCGGGCCGGGGATTCATCGGCGGCGGTCGTTTAGACCATGATGAAACCGGAGAGCACAAAGAAGAGGTCGACGCCGGCCTCGCCGACCTCGAAGCGGCCCACGCCGAAGCCGGGGTCGGCATGCAGGAATTCGAAGACGTGGAAGGCGACGACGGCATAGGCCGCAAACGCCCGCAAAACCTGTAATCCGTTCAGCAAGGCGCCGTCTTCCGTGTTACTGCCTGCCTCTCGCAATATCCATGCCGGCGGCCCGCACAGGACGGGTCAGGCCGCCGCAGCGGCGATGGCCTCGGCAGGGACGATGTCGCCATCATAGAGGGCGCGGCCGAGGATGGTACCGGAGACGGGCGTGCCGGGCGCGGCGCGCAGGGCGGTGATGTCGGCTGTGCTGGCGACGCCGCCCGAGGCAATGATGGGGATGGAGACGGCATTGGCGAGCTGGCTGGTGAAGGCGACATTGACGCCGGTTTTCAGGCCGTCGCGACCAATGTCGGTGGCGATGATGGCGGCGACGCCGCAGCCTTCGAAGGCCTTTGCGAGGTCGACGGCCTTCATGTCGCTGGTCTCGGCCCAGCCCTCGACGGCGACGTGGCCATCCTTCGCGTCGATGCCGACAATGATGCGGCCGGGCAGGGCGCGGGCGGCGGTCCTGACGAGGTCCGGGTCGCGCAGGGCGGCGGTGCCGAGGATGACGCGGGACACGCCTGCCTCGAGCCAGGCGTCGATCTGGGCGCGGGTGCGGATGCCGCCGCCGAGTTGGACCGGGGCGGGGGTGGCCGCGAGGATGGCTTTCACCGCAGCGCCATTGGCCGACTGGCCGGCAAAGGCACCGTTGAGGTCGACGACGTGGAGGTGGCTGAAGCCGCTGGCGTGGAAGGCGGCGGCCTGGTTTGCGGGGCTGTCATTGAACACGGTGGCCGCATGCATCTCGCCGCGCAGGAGGCGCACGCACTGGCCGTCTTTCAGGTCGATGGCGGGGTAGAGGGTGAAGGTCATTCAGGGGTCCATTGCAGGAAGTTGGCGAGCAGTTGCAGGCCGACGCGCTGGCTCATTTCCGGATGGAACTGGGTGCCGAAGATATTGCCGCGCGCCACCGCGCTGGTGAAGGGGGCGCCATAGTCCGTGGTGGCGGCGATGTCGGCCGGGTCCTGCGGCGTGAAGGCGTAGGAATGGGTGAAATAGGCATGCGGGTCGGGCCCGAGGCCGGTGAGCAGGGCGTGGGGGCGGGGAATCGTGAGGCTGTTCCAGCCGACATGCGGCACGCGCAGGCCGGGGCCGGGGGCGATGCGGTCGACGATGCCGGGGATCCAGCCGAGGCCGGGCGTGTCGCCATCCTCGCGGCCGGTATCGGCGAGAAGCTGCATGCCGACGCAGATGCCGAGAAAGGGGGTCTTGTTGCCCAGAACGGCGGATTCGAGCGCACCGACGAGGCCGGGGCGAGCGCGCAGGTTGGCTGCGCAATCGGCATAATGGCCGACGCCGGGCAGGATGATGCGGGCGGCAGCGGCAATGGCGGCGGGGTCGTCCGTGATCGCGATCTGGATCGCGAGACCCGCCCGGCGGGCGGCCTCGTTCAGCGCACCGGCGGCGGAATGGACGTTGCCGGAGCCATAATCGATGAGAGCGACCGAGTTCATGCGCCGCTCTTAGCGCCCCCCCACACAAACCGAAAGGGAAGATTCGCTTGCATTCCGGCGTGCGCGCATAGTCACACTAGTCGTATAGAGGCACATAGGGCAATATAATGATTGCTTCTAACAATAGAGAATTTTTCGACCGCGAAGTGATGGTCGTGCCGGATGTCGCAGACGTGAGACGTCTTGCCACCGAGGCGAAGGCGTCGAATGGCACCGCCAGTGCCGCGCTTCGCATGAAGCTTGCGGCCCGGCTGGCCCATGCAGCCTTCCTGGCGCCGGACCGCGTGGCTGAAATCTATGATGCGCTGGCCGAAGGCTGGCGCGGCGAGCCCGTGATGGCGGCGCCGATTGCGACTTTGGGATTGCCGCCCAGCCTGGCACCGGACGGCCTGTGGGATACGTTCTGGTCCGTCGTGGAGGACGGCCGGGCCGGCAAGCTGGACGCGCTGGGAGTGACGTCGCGTACGGCGGGCCTCGGCGCCCTTCAGGATGCAGAATTCCAGGATCGTGTGGTGCAAACCTCGTTCACCTATGAGGGCGTTGAAGCCATTGCGGCACTGCCCCTGCCGCGTCGCCATACGCTGGAAGAGCTCGGCGCGTGCCCGGAGAATTCGCTGGGGCGCCTGTTCTATCATGTGATTGTCGACAATTCATTCGACCTGGAAGTGCTCGATCGCGATGCCATCGGCCTGTCGAAATTGCCGTCGCCGCTGAACTATCTCAATACGCGCATGCTGCAGGCCCATGACCTGTGGCACCTTGTCGGCGGATACGAGACGACCTCACTGCACGAGATCGCCATCTCGGCCTTCCAGATGTCGCAGTTCGGGCACAGTTATTCGGCGCAGTTCCTGGCGGTGACGGCGTCGATCGGTGCCCATATGCCGGCCGAGGGCTATCCTGTCCTGATGGATACGTTCACCAGTGCGTGGGTGCACGGACGCCAGACACCGCCCATGATCACGATTGACTGGGAGAATGTCTGGACGAACACTCTGGAAGAGGTGCGCGAGCAATTCGGGATCAAGGCCTATGAACGGCCCTACCTGGCAAACCTCATCGAAATGGCGATGGCGGCCGCCGCCTAGAGGCTGCCCTTGGTCGAGGCCGGCTTGCCGCCGAGCTTCGGATCGATTTCAACGGCCGTCCGCAATGCGCGTGCGGTCGCCTTGTAACAGCTCTCGATAATGTGGTGGCTGTTCTCGCCGTAGAGATTCTCGACGTGCAGGCACGTGCCGCCGTTTCCGGCGAGGGCGTGGAAGAATTCCTTGAACAGTTCGGTATCCATCTCGCCGACCTTGTCGCGGACGAAATTGACCTTCCAGACCAGGTAGGGGCGCTTGCACAGGTCGAGACTGGCGCGGCTGAGAGTCTCATCCATCGGGATATAGGCGTGGCCGAAGCGCGTGATGCCGGCAAAGTCGCCGAGCGCCTTGAGAATGGCCTGGCCGATGACAATGCCCGTGTCTTCGACGGAATGGTGCATGTCGATGTGCAGGTCGCCCTTGCAGCGGACGGTGAGGTCAATTGCGGAATGCTTGGAGAAGCTTTCCAGCATGTGATCGAAGAAGCCGATACCGGTTTCGATATCGGACTTGCCGTTGCCATCGAGATCGAGGGTGACCGAAATATCGGTTTCCTTGGTCTTGCGGGCGACGGTGGCGGTGCGGTGCTTAATCATCTGGAACCATATAGTGCGCTGTATTCACGACAGCTAGCGCGTTTTGTTCACTGAATTCTAAACATATTCACTGAATGTCTGTTCAGAAACGGTCGCAGCAGGCCAAAAGAAGGCGAATCGGCGCTTGAAAAAGAAAAGACTCCTCAGCCGATTTTTCGGCACCATGACCATTTCCGCCTTTGCGGGCGTGGTTGCCGGTATGCTGGCATCGCTGGTCTTCGTTTCGCTGATCGCGGTTGCGCAGGCCTACCGGGTTTTCAAGCAGGGGTTTGCGCCGTTCGATACGGCAGTTCCGATTCCCCTGTTACTGTTGCTGATGGCGGTGGCGACGACTCTGGCGGCAGTGGTGTCCTACGCCTCGGCCAACCATTTTCGCCGGTCGCTGGACCGGTTCAATGACTACCTTCTGAATGCCCACCTTGATGACACAGCGTCGCTGGACGGCATGCATTTCGCTGAACTGCGCCGCTTGCGCGTCGGTGTCACGCGCACGATTGGCAAGCTGCGCCGGGAAAACGCCCTGCTGCGCGAAACGGCTTTCGTCGATCCGCGGACCGGATTGTCCAACATGATCGCCATCGACAAGGCGATCACCGAATCATTGATGCGGGCGACATTCGAAGCGCCGGCTGCCCTGATCATGCTCGACCTCGACCGGTTCACACGCGCCTCCGAACAGCTTGGCAGCTATGCGAGCGAAGCCTTGCTGGCCCAGGCCGGCCAGCGGCTCAAGTCCGAGCTTGCCGCGGTCACCGGCCCGGCCGGTGCCGCCTTGCGCGACGCGACCATTGCCGCCCTTCAGGCCGACGAATTCGGCATCTACATGCCCAATGCCGTCAGCCGCGAGCACGTGGCAACCATTGCCCGCGCCATCCGCCAGGCGTTTGCTGCACCCTTCGAGCTGAACGGGCAAACGGTCACCCTCGGTATTTCCGGCGGGATCGTGATGGCACCGGAAGATGCTGACAGTTCCCAGAAGCTGTTCCGGCACGCCGAACTGGCCCTGCGTCTTGTACGCGACGAAGCCACGTCGGGTTTCCGCTTCTTCACGCCGCGACTGACGCGCGTCGCCCGTGGCAAATCCAAGCTGGAAGACGAACTGCGCGAAGCCGTGGCGAACCGCGAGTTCAAGGCTGTGTTCCAGCCAAAGGTCGATTTCCAGACCGGCAAGATTGTCGGCGCTGAAGCCCTGGCGCGCTGGCGCCGGCACAATGGCAAGATCATTTCCCCTGCGGCTTTCATTCCGCTGGCCGAAGAAACCGGCCTGATCAACCAGATCGGCGAACAGATACTCGAAGCGGCCTGCCAGTCGGCGCGTATCTGGATGCGCGAAGGCCTGGACGTATCGGTGGCGGTCAATGTTTCACCCCGCCAGTTCGAGCAAGGCAACCTGACCGATACGGTAATGGACGTTCTGAAGCGGACCGGCCTTCATCCGAACCGGCTGGAACTCGAGATCACCGAAAGCATGGCCGTCGAGAACCCGGCAAAAGTGGCGGAAGTCATGGGGCCGCTGCGCATGATGGGCATGAAGCTCGCCATCGACGATTTCGGCACGGGACACTCCAACCTGTCGATGCTGACCCAGCTGCCGTTCGACATCTTCAAGATCGACCGCCAGTTCGTGTCGGCCCTCGAGGGTGACAAGCAGGCCCCTGCGATTGTCGAGATGATCCTTGCCATGGCTGAGACACTTGGACTGGAGACGGTAGCCGAAGGTGTTGAAACAGAACGGCAGGCAGATTTCCTGCGTCGCCGCGGCTGCACGATGGGGCAGGGTTTCCTCTACAGTCCCGGCCTGCCGCATGGCGCATTCCTGGATTTCCTGCGTGCATTCAGGGCCAATCCGCTGCCGCTTGATTCGCGCCAGGCCAGTTAGGTCGCCGTTACGCCTTCGCGGCGGTACACGTTGACCGGATTGTCGCGGTAAAGCGCTTCGCACCAGAAATCATAGCCGGACTTTTCCGCCACACGGCGGGAGGCGATATTGTCTGCGTCGATGATGCAGTTCGACGGACCCGGACGATTTTCATCGAGCCAGTCATGGATGGCGCCGACGGCCTCGCTGGCATAGCCTTTGCCCCAGGAGTCGCGATTGAAGGCCCATCCCGCCTCAGGCCAGGCCGACAGGTCCGGATTCATGCCGCGCTTGAAATCCGAGAATCCGACTTCGCCGACGAAGCGCTGTGATCCCTTTTCCACGGCTATCCAGTAGCCATAACCGATGAGCGGCCACATGCCGCGCGAACGGGCCAGATTGAACCAGACATCCTGCGCCGGGCGGGTCGCGCCGCCGATATGGCGTACGACCGCCTCGTCATTCCACATGGCAACGCAGGCCTCATAGTCGCTGGCCTGCTGCGGTCGCAGGATCAGGCGGTCGGTGACGAGGGTTGGCGGCGCGGTGATCATGCACCGCCCTTCATCTTCGCGAGCATGGCGCCCATCGCGGCGTGAACGGCCTGCATGCCCTTCAGGGGGCGGACCATGACCTTGAAGTCGGTGATCTTGCCCTGGTCGTCCCATTCGATCATGTCGACGCCGTTGACGCTGATACCGTCCATCACGCATTCGAATTCGAGCACGGCCTTGTCGCCGCAATCGAAGATGCGCGTGTACTGGAACGTGTCGCCGCCGAGGGTCTGCCCGGCGGCTGAAAGGTAGGCCATAGTGATGGCCTTGCCTTCCTGCGGTGTATGCACGACGGGACTGCGGAAGACGACATGCTCGGCGAGCTGGTCTGCGAGACCGGCAGCATCATGGCTGCCTTCCATCCAGTCGAACCAGCGCTGGAGATTGGGCGAGTGTCCGGTGAGTGCGATCATTGGACCCCCTCCGCGACGACGGGTTTGCCAACCAGGTAGCTGTCAGGCTGATTGAAACAGTCGCCACGAATGGCGACCCAG
Organism: Alphaproteobacteria bacterium; assembly: GCA_018830285.1. Lineage (GTDB taxonomy): Bacteria > Pseudomonadota > Alphaproteobacteria > Caulobacterales > Hyphomonadaceae > Hyphomonas. The sequence continues at coordinate 85,252 of JAHJSB010000055.1, read as the reverse complement.
CCGCCCGGGAAATCCGGTTCGGTGAAGACGAGTTCGAGACGCCCCCAATTGTTCCGGGCTGCCCCGGTTTCGGGATCGGAAATCGACACGCTGCAGGCGTCGGCGGGTGGCAGGTCGTCTTCGATCCATACACCTTCAAACGCGCCGCGGCCCTCATAGGTTTGCGCAAGGCCTTCAATGTAGGCGAGGCCGCGCGCTTCCGTATCACTTGCGGGATAGGACAGGACGGCCTCTCCGGTCGGCAATTCCCGCTCATAGATCACGTCGCCAATCTCGGTACTCCAGACTTCATCGGCCATCGCGGCGCCGGCGAACACGATTGCGGCGGCGAGCAACAGGTTTGATTTCAACATCTGGCATCTCCCTTTTTGTTTTCTGGGCGCCCACAAGCATGCCGCGCCATTAGTGGCGAGGTTATCACGCGAATGCGGCACGTTAAGGGGAAATCACCCGTTGTGGGCAACGATACCGATAATGTCGGGCCTATTCACAAAGGCCCCATTCTATCGGGTAGATCACATTCATGATTGGGACCGTTTTTCCCTGCCGGACACGTGACAGTAAGCGCGCCTGCGTCAGCGCGGCGAATGCCATGTCGTTGAACTTTGGCTCAGAGCAGATCGGGAATATATTGACCGCCAATCCGGCTGGAGTGACGTCGAAGTAGACGTCGCAGAATACACATTGACCATCGGACGGGATGAAAGAGAAGTCCGGCGGAATGTGGTCCGGATTCCAAGGTGCCTGCTTAGCCAGTTCTGATTCATATGCTCCTTCATCTTTGGCCGCCTGACGCTTGGTAAAAATTTCTGCGTAGAATTCCGAGGTGGAAAATTTCCTGCGCGCCTTTTCGTATTCTTCTCGCCGCTTTCTCTGTGGTTCATCGCGCAGCAAACCCTCTAGGTCTGCCCTCATGTCGTCGGACAGGTATCCCTGATCAACATCGACTTCAGCGGTCGTGATATCTTCCTCTCGACTCGGTTTCTCAGCTCTCTATACGCACGAACCCAGCATGATTGCCGTGAAGAGAAGAATTTGTGTTCGCCGAATTTTGTACATCGTGAAAGGTCGCGCGTTACCTGTTATAGGCGGCAGCCAGGTCCGGGTCTTTCGAGGCGACGAGATCGGCGAGGTCGGCGATGACCTTGGCCTGTTTCCAGGTTGCGTCGTCCTGCATCTTGCCGTCTAGCATGGCGACGCCGGTGCCGTCGGGCATGGCTTCGAGGATGCGGCGGGCGAATTTCACTTCGTCCGGTGCCGGGCTGAACACGCGCTTGGCAATGTCGACCTGGCTTGGATGCAGGCTCCAGGCCCCCGAGCAGCCAAGCAGGAAGGCGTTGCGGAATTGCTGTTCGCACGCATCGAGGTCTGAAATGTCGCCGAACGGGCCGTAGAAGGCATTGATCCCGGCCATGCGGCAGGCGTCGACCATGCGGGCGATCGTATAATGCCAAAGGTCCTGCTGGACGCTGGCGCGGGCGCTGTCATCGGCGTGCGGGTCTTCGAGCACGCGATAGAAAGGGTGGCCGCCGCCGACGCGGGTGGTCTTCATCTTGCGGTCAGCGGCCAGGTCGGCCGGGCCGAGGCTGATGCCCTGCATGCGGGGGGAGGCGAGGGCGATCTCCTCGACGCGGGCCATGCCCTGCGCAGTTTCTAGGATGGCGTGGAAAAGGATGGGGCGGGTGAGGCCGGCTTTGGCTTCCAGCTGGGCAACATACTGGTCGGCGAAATGGATATCCCATGGGCCTTCGACCTTGGGCAGCATGATGACGTCAAGCTGATGGCCGGCCTTGAGGACAAGTTCGGAGACGTCATCCTGGAACCATGGCGAGTTCAGCGGATTGACGCGGCTCCAGAAGCCGGTGCCGGTGCCCTGCCAGTCATACATGGACGCCATTTCAATGGCGCCGGCGCGGGCGGCATCCTTGGCGTCGGCAGGAATGGCGTCTTCGAGATTGGCGAGAATGACATCGCACTTGGCGGCCATGGATGGCGTTTTCGACCGGACCTTTTCATTATGGCCCGGGACGAAATGGATCATCCGCTCCAGACGTGTTGGCAGTTCGCGCATGGGTTCCGGCGCGCCAATGGCCAGCGGCTTGAAAAAGTTCCGGGGTGTCTTCTCGCTCATGTGTGTCTCCTCATCCGCCACAGGCCTAAGGCTGATGGTGCACTGCGTCAAACAGGAACAAAGCCGCACCCCGCCCGTTGCCCGGGTGAACTCAAGACGAAGGAAAACACCATGTCCCTGCTGATGATCCTGCTGACTATCTTCCTGCCGCCCGTCGCCGTTGCGATGAAAGAGGGTATAGGCGGCCAATTCGTCATCAATGTCGTGTTGACGCTGATTGGCTGGTTGCCCGGCGTGATCCACGCTTTCTGGGTGAACACGCGCGGCGGCTCGACGGTCGCGTAACGCGCCGCGAAATCACGAAGGAAAGAGCCTGGCTGCGCGATGCGGCCGGGCTCTTTAGTCGTTTTCGACGGGGACCTGCATCATACGCGCTTCGGAATCGAAGGCGCGGCGGAAGATGATGACGGCAAGCACGGCAGAGGCGACGAGGTCAATCGCTTCGGCGCCCATGATCACATATTTGCCCGCATGCAATTCCGAAAGGAGCGCCCAGACGGCGGTGGCCGAGGTGACCAGCGCCAGCTCGGTGAGAAGCAGGGTTGGAATGAGGGCCTTGAAGAAACGGTTCATGGGAAAGCTCCAAATCGCATTTCGAGAGATATTGTCCCGCTGTCGCGGAATCGCAATGGCCTTTTTCAGGATCAGCCGCGCCGGGCGAGCGGATGGCTGGTTTCCAATAGTTCAGCGAGTTCGTCTGTCAGGACGTGGGTGTAGATCTGGGTGGTCGCGATATCGACATGCCCGAGCAAGGTCTGCACGCTGCGCAGGTCTGCGCCGCCCTGCAACAGGTGTGTGGCATAGGCGTGGCGCAGGGCGTGCGGATGGACCCGGGCGGGGTTGAGGCCGGCGACAAGGGCGAGGTCATCCAGCAACTGGCCGAGGCGGCGGCGGGTAAGGTGACCCTGCTTGCCGCGCGAGGGGAAGAGGAAAGGCTCGGCCCGGCCGCGCGCGAGGCTGCCGGCGGGCAGGCTGTCTTCTCGAGCCGCGAGCCAGTCTGACAGGGCGGCAAGCGCCGGCCCGCCAAGCGGGCAGAGCCGCTCCTTGCCGCCCTTGCCGCGAATGATAATGTCCTGCGTCACCCAGCGCGCGCCCTTGCGGCGGGGCAGGCTGCCCAGCGTGAGGGAGACGAGTTCCGATGCGCGCAGGCCTGCGCCGTAGAGAAGTTCGACCAGGCATTTGAGGCGGAGGTCGTCGCCGCAGGCATCGATCAGCAGGCCGAGTTCGTCGCGCGACAGGACGTCCGGCACTTCGCGCGTGGTTTTCGGGCCGTCTATCTTGGCAGTCGGATCGTCCTTGCGGTCGCCTTCTTCGAACAGGAATCGGAAGAAACGCCGCGCTGCGGACAGTTTGCGGGCGGAGGTGGAGGCGGCCATGCCGCGCGCCGAGAGGTCGGCCTGCCAGGCGGCGAGGTCGCGGCCCGTGGCGCCTGACAGGTCGCCAGCGCAGAATTCGGAGGCATCGGCCAGGTCGCGGGCATAGGCGTCCAGCGTATTGGCGGCCGCGCCGCGTTCGGCGCTCATCATTTCGAGGAAGGCTTCGATACGTGCGCGGTCTGACATGGGACAAGCCTAGCCTGCCTGTGTTAATGACGCCTGTATGTGGCGCGCCTCGGCGCGCGGCGACCGGAAAGCAGCCAGGATGGGAAAAAGCGATGGGCGGAGTTGTTGATTATAATGGTGTGACGCTGGATGCGCCGGGACGCGGACGGGTTTACGGGTCGATCCTCGAGACCGTGGGGAATACGCCGATCGTGCGGATACCGCGTATTTCAGCCGAGGAAGGCCTGAAAAGCGACCTGCTACTGAAGCTCGAATTCTTCAACCCCCTCGCCAGCGTGAAGGACCGGATTGCCATCGGCATGATCACGCAGCTGGAGAAGGACGGCAAGATCGGTCCCGGCGCTGTGCTGGTCGAGCCGACATCGGGCAATACGGGGATCGGACTTGCGATGGTTGCCGCGTCTCGCGGCTATCGCCTGATCCTGACGATGCCGGATTCGATGTCGATCGAGCGCCGGAAAATGCTCGCCATTCTCGGTGCGGAGCTGCACCTGACGCCCAGGGAGCTTGGCTTGAAGGGAACCCTCGACAAGGCGGCTGAGCTGCTCGCGGCGATTCCCGGTTCCGTCATGCCGAGCCAGTTCGACAATCCCGCCAACCCGGCGATCCACGAAGCGACCACGGCCGCGGAAATCTGGCGTGACACCGGCGGCGCGGTTGACGCTGTGGTGGCCGGTGTCGGCACTGGCGGCACGTTCACGGGCACGGCGCGCGTCCTGAAGGCGAAGAAGCCGTCGGTAAAAATGTTCGCCGTCGAGCCGGAAGCGAGTCCGGTCCTGTCGGGCGGCGAACCGGGCCCTCACGCCATCCAGGGGATCGGCCCAGGGTTCATCCCGGGGAACATGGATACCAGCCTGATGGATGGCGTGGTCAAAGTGGCCAATGCGGATGCGATCACGCATGCGCGGCGCCTGGCGCGAACCGAAGGCATTCCGGTGGGCATCTCGTCTGGCGCAGCGCTGGCGGCAGGCCTCAACGTGGCCAGGCGGCCCGAAATGGCCGGCAAGACGATTGTTGTAATTATCCCGTCCTTTGCCGAGCGCTATGTCTCGACCGCCTTGTTCGAGGGGCTTGGCTGAGCCTTATTTGGCGGCTTTCCAGTAGCCTGTGGCCTCCAGTGCGAGCGCGGCGGCCGCATCCTGTGCGCCGATTGCGTTGAGTGCCTTGCCTATAAGGGCCAGATCGGCCACGTCGCGCTTTGACGGATCGCCGTCGATGACCGCAACACTGGCGAGGATCGCCTCACCGGCAGCGCCGGCTTCTGCATTGGCGAGAATGGCGAGCACAGCGCCCGGCGTGATAGACTTGCCGGGCGCTTCGCTGTCGCTGGCCATCAGAGCGCGGGCAACGGGTGGCGGGGTGATCCCGGTCATCGTCCACAGCGAAAAGAGGCGGGCGGCGGCATGCCGGTCGTTCTTGCTGGTCGCCTGAGTAACGAGCGCGTCACCGATCTGCGCCGCATCGCCGGAGCCGGACAGGACGCCCAGCGCGTGGATATAGGCGAAGTCGAACGCGTCGGTCAGCGGAGCTTCATCGAGGCTGGGGACTAGTGTCCACAAAGCCATGCCTTCGGGATCGTCTGCGGCGATACTGGCGCGGGCAAAAAGCAGCGCATGTTTCGCTGTTTCGTTCGTCAGGCTGAGGCTGGCGAGTTCCGGCGCGAGGACGGCGGACACGGCGGCGAAACGGGCCGGGTTGATGGCCGCGTCCCTTAGCGCATCAGCGATAGCGTCAGCGCGACCGTCATTCGGCATGGCGACGTTGCGAGCCGTTGCGATCGCGATTTCGACCTTGGACCGTGGCTCGAATTCCGGCTCTGCGAACAATGTGTCGAGAACATCGTGCCAGGCGGCGACGTCGATGAGGCCGGCTTCGGCGGCGATCGCGGCGGCTTCCGCGCGCGTGGCGGCAGGGAGGCCGGGGCGGGCTACCATGGCGGCGGCGAGGTCGGGACGTGTCGGCGACAGGGCGGTGTCAGGGGGCGCAAGGCCAGCCTTGGACGAGATGGCGAGGGCGATGCCGCTGTCATATTTTGCCCCAGGCGGATTCGGCAGGTCACCGGAGGCGGCGAAGACGGCCGAGGTCAGCCAGCTGTCATTGACGCCCTGACTGCTCGCCATTTCGATGGCGAGTTCCGCGCCGGCCGTATTGTCGCGCAGCGCCGCGCAGACGGCGCGCAGCTTGGCCCAATAGGCACCCTCGCGCAGCGCGCTGGTATTTTCGGCGCAGGCCATGGCCTCGTTGCCGAGGGCGAGGTTCAGGTCAGTCGCGATCTCGTCGCTGTCGAGTCCCGGCGGCGATGTCTCCAGCCGGGCCATCAGGCTGGCAGCGGGGCGCGCTTCGCCGAGTTCGAACAAAATGCGGGCGCGTTCGGCGAGGAGTGCGGGGGATTGGTCGCCCTGTGGCGCGGTCGCAGGCGACAGGGCCATGCGGCGCATGAGCGTGCGTTCACCGGGCGTCAGGCCCTGCGTTCGGACAGCGCGCATCATTGGCAACAGCGTTTCCGTGCTTGAGGCGCGCCACATGGACGCCGGCAGGGCCGGTTCGCCAGCCTCCAGGAAGCCCATGCCCCAGGGATCAACCATTTGCAGGCCGGAATCCTCGATCTGGGCGCTCACGGAGAGGCAAAGGGTTGCAGCGGCGGCGAAAACCGCCGGCCAGGACCTAGAGGACACCCTCTACCTCCATGCGCACTTCGCCAGCGGCCGGCTTGTTCTTGACCGCCTGCTGGCCGAGCCACCAGGCGCCAACCAGGCCGAGAATGACCAGAATGCCGACAATGATGAGAAATTTGCGCATATGATTAGCACCCCTGGGTCGAATTCATTTCTGCATCGGCCGTTGACCGATTGCTCACACAGTTCCGTCTCTATAGGAATTGGTCTGAATAGTGAATGAAAGCCTGCAATGCCCGCTGACAGTGACAGTCCCGCGCAAATTCCTGATCCGGCGCCTGCCTTTGCGTCCCGGACGATCGCGCTTGTGGGGCTGATGGGCGCGGGCAAATCGACAGTCGGGCGGCGCCTGGCCGAGAAACTGGGCCGCAAGTTCTACGACAGCGACCATGAGATCGAGAAAGCGGCCGGGCTTTCGGTCGCCGATATTTTCACGATGCACGGCGAAGCAGACTTCCGGCGCGGCGAGCAGAAAGTGCTCGAACGGTTGCTGAGCGAAGAACCGCACGTGCTGGCGACTGGTGGCGGCGCTTACCTGAACGAAGAAACGCGCGCCCTGCTGCGCGAAAAAGCCGTGACGATCTGGCTGAGCGCCGATCTCGAGACCCTGTGGCGCAGGGTGCAGAAAAAGAATACGCGCCCCTTGCTGAGGCGTGGCGATGCGAAACAGGTCCTGCAGGCCCTTTTGCTGGAACGGGAGCCGGTCTATTCGCAGGCGGACCTGATCGTGCACAGCAAGGACGGCCCGCACGGGACGACCGTGAACGCGATTATCAAGGCCTTGAAGACGTGGAAACCGGCATGAGCGAGACTTCACCCGAGCCGGAAATCGTTCGCGTCCGCCTTGGCGACCGCAGCTATGACATCGTCGTCGGACATGGCGCGTTGTCCCAATTGGGCGCACGCCTGACACCGCTGCTCAAGCGAAAGCGCGTCTTCGTGCTGACCGACGAGTCAGTCGCGCGCCTTCACATGGGCGCGCTGGAGGCGGCGCTCATGCCGAGCGGGATAACGACCGAGGTGCTGGCGCTGGCTCCGGGCGAGCAATCGAAATCCTTTTCCAACCTCGAGCGCATCCTGGACTGGCTGCTGGGGGCCGGTGCCGATCGCAGCGACATTCTGGTCGCGTTCGGTGGCGGGGTCATCGGGGATATTGCGGGACTGTCGGCGAGCCTGATGAAGCGCGGCATGGGCTTCGTGCAGGTGCCGACGACATTGCTGTCACAGGTCGACAGTTCGGTCGGCGGCAAAACGGCGGTGAATACGCCGCGCGGCAAGAACATGATCGGCGCCTTCTACCAGCCGCGCTTCGTGATAGCCGATACGGCGCTGCTGGCCACCTTGCCGGCGCGCGACCTGCGTGCCGGTTATGCCGAAGTGCTGAAATACGGCCTGATCAATGATGCGGCCTTCTTTGACTGGCTGGAGGCGCATGGCGCCGATGCACTGGCGCTCGAGCCGGACGCGATCCAGCATGCGGTGGCAACCTCGTGCCGGGCCAAGGCGGCGATTGTCGCCGAGGACGAGACGGAAGGCGGTGTGCGCGCGCTGTTGAACCTGGGCCATACGTTCGGCCATGCCGTCGAGGCGGCGAACCAGTACCGGCCCGATGTACTGCACGGCGAAGCCGTAGCGCTCGGCATGGTGCTCGCGTTCCGCTATGGCGCCGCCGAGGGGATCACGTCGCCGGACACTGCCGAAAAAGTGGGGCGGGTGATCGCGGCGTCTGGCCTGCCTGTGGAACTCGGCAACATGCCCGGCGGGCCGTATGATGCGACAGAACTTGCCGACCTGATGAAACAGGACAAGAAGGCGCGAGGCGGACAGGTTCCGCTAATTCTGGCGCGAGCGATCGGCCAGTCCTATATTCATCCCGACGCCGACCTGAAGTCTGTTGCGGCGTTCCTGAAGGGCGAACTGGAAAAGGCGTGAGGGTCATCACCGAACTCGGAACACTATGATAGCCGGATACATCATCGCGATCCTTGTATTGCTGGGCATGTCGGCATTCTTTTCAGGATCAGAGACAGCGCTGACGGCTGCGTCACGCGCCCGCATGCACCAGCTTGAAAAAGAGGGTGACAAGCGCGCGGCTGCCGTTAACCGCCTGATCTCGGACCGGGAACGGCTGATCGGATCGATCCTGCTCGGCAATAACCTGGTCAATATCCTGGCGTCGGTACTTGCGACGTCGCTGTTCACGCTCCTGTTCGGGCAGGGTGGCCTGGCGCTGGCCATGGCCACGGGCGTGATGACCGTTCTCGTGCTCGTGTTCTCGGAAGTGCTGCCGAAGACGTATGCAATCACGCGGACCGACTCGATGGCGATGGCGGTGGCGCGGCCGATTGGCCTGCTCGTCATCTCCGCCTCGTGGATCGTCAAACTGATCCAGATGATCGTGATGGCGACGTTGAAGATGTTGGGCCTCGCGACCCCCGCCGATGCCTTGTCAGCGGCAGAAGAAATCCGCGGCGCGATCGACCTGCATGCGTCCGAAGGCACCGTCGATGCGGCAGACCGGCTGCGCCTTGTGGGCGCGCTGGACCTGAAGGACCTGACGGTCGAGGACGTGATGATCCACCGCCGCAATATCCAGATGCTGAATGCCGACCTGGAACCGCGCCAGATCGTGATGAAGGCGCTGGCCAGCCCGCATACGCGCCTGCCGCTGTACCGCGGCGAGAAGGAAGAGATTGTCGGCATCCTGCACGCCAAGGACCTGTTGCGCGCGGCGCTGCCGTTAGGCGGCGACCTGGCGTCGCTCGACCTGGAAGGCATCCTGCGCAAACCCTGGTTCGTGCCGGAGACGACGCCGGTGCAGGACCAGCTGGACCTGTTCCTGGCCAAGCGTGGTCATTTCGCGCTTGTGGTGGACGAGTATGGCGAACTGCAGGGCCTGATCACGCTGGAAGACATCCTGGAAGAAATCGTCGGCTCGATCCATGACGAGCATGACGTGGCCGTTCAGGGCGTGCGCCCGCAGGCCGACGGAACGGTCAATGTCGATGGCTGGGTGCCCATTCGTGACCTTAACCGGGCCACGGGATGGGACCTGCCGGACGATGAGGCCGTGACCGTGGCGGGCCTGGTCATCCACGAAGCGCAGACAATCCCCGAACCCGGACAGAGTTTCGTGTTCCACGGCTATCGTTTCAATATCCTGCGGCGCCAGCGCAACCAGGTGACCGGCCTGAATATATCAGAAATTGAAACGGCCTGAGTCCCGCTGACCGGACGCATAGACCGCTTCAATGCGCGGTTCGTTGCAGCCATTGATGCTGAGCCAGAGCCTTTCGCGTTCCGAGACAATGTTCGCTGAATCCGGATCCGGATTGCTCAAGGCGATCACGGCATAGGACGTGCGGAGTGCCGAAAGATCGTGCGAGACCGGCACGAACACAATTTCGCTGCCGCTGGCGCATACGGTTTGCTGGATGTTTTTCAGCAGCGGCATGTCTAGCTCACCACGTGCGTTCTCTGCGGAGGCCATTCCGCTGGCGCATAGGCAAGCGGCGCCCAGTATTGCTCGTTTCAGTACCATCACCCGTTCTCCTCGACGGTTCGAAGACGAAACGATTGATTCGAAATCCGGTTCCCTGATGGGTTAAATAAGGTCAATCATGGCGTTTTTGCCTGAAGCGAGAGCGCATGGAGGCCTGAATCGAATTCTTTTTGCAGTGCAAGCATGACGGTGCGCTGGATCTGGACGCGCGAGAGGCCGGCGAAGGCATTTGACGTAATCTCTATGTTATAATGGGTTTCTCCGCCCGGTGCGGCACCTGCATGACCCGCATGACGGGCGCTATCATCGGTGATCTTGAGGTGTTCGGGTTCAAAAGCCTCGGTTAAAAGATCACGAATTCGCGAAGTTCTGTCACTTGGTTGTGGCATGTTTACGATCATCTCCATATTATGCCCCGCTATGTCAGATTCAGATCCCTTCAGCTACCGCGTCAAGTTTACCGATATTCGGATAAAGCCTCCTGCCGAGGAGACGTCAAAGGCACGTGCGCGCAAGACGCGTGTGTGCGAGCACCCGGAATGTGAGCTCGAGGGCGCCTTCCCGGCGCCCAAGCGCGGCGGCAAAGGCAAACTGCATTTTTGCCAGACCCACATCACGGAATACAATCGTGCCTTCAATTTCTTCGAGGGCATGTCGCAGGCCGAGGCCGCTTCGTTCACGCGCTCGGAGCGCTACGGGCACAAGCGGACCTGGAAATTCGGGACAGGGCCGATGGCCGGCAAGAAGGCGGCAACCAGCCATGATCCGCGCAATTGGGCGGGCCGCGGCTTTTTCAATGTCGACGATGCAGGCAATGCCGAAGGCGGCGCAAAGGCGCGCCGGTCGGCGCTGCAGGTCCGCGCGCTGAACGAGCTCGACCTCGAGGCGACATCCACGCCGGCCGAGATCCGCGCGCGTTATGCCGAATATGTCCGTCGCTTCCACCCCGACTCCAACAAGGGTGACCGGTCGTCTGAGCACAAGCTGCAACGGGTGATCCGGGCCGGCAAGCTGCTCAAGGCTGGCGGGTTGATGAAGGACTAGGCCGGAGCGTGCACGATCTCCTGGTCATTGGTGGCGGTATCAACGGAGCCGGCATTGCGCGCGATGCGGCAGGCCGGGGCCTGAAAGTTCTCCTTTGCGAGAAGGACGACCTGGCCGCCCATACGAGTTCGGCGAGTACGAAGCTGATCCATGGCGGCCTGCGCTATCTCGAAATGTATGACTTCGCGCTGGTGCGCAAAGCGCTGATCGAGCGGGAGATCCTGTTGCGTGCGGCGCCGCACATTATCTGGCCGATGCGGTTCGTGCTGCCTTATGACAAGGACCTGCGGCCGGCCTGGCTGATCCGGCTGGGCCTGTTCCTGTATGACCATATGGGCGGGCGCAAGATGCTGCCGCCGACCCGGACGCTCCGGCGGAACAACACCGACCGGCTGGATCCGTTGCGCGAGGAATTCCGGCTGGCGTTCGAATATTCCGACTGCTGGGTCGAGGATTCGCGGCTGGTCGTTCTGAACGCTGTCGATGCGCAGGAGCGGGGGGCTGAAGTCCTGACGCAGACGGCCTGTGTCGGACTGGCGCGCCATGCCGATCATTGGGAAGCCACGCTGCGCGGAGCGGATGGTGAGAAGACCGTGATGGCCCGCGCCGTGGTCAATGCGGCAGGCGGCTGGGTCGACGAAATCCTCGGGCTGGCCGAGCCGGGTACGCGCCAGCAGAACCTGCGCCTCGTGAAAGGCAGCCACATTATCGTGCCGCGATGGCATGACGGTGACTATGCCTACTTCTTCCAGAATGGCGACGGGCGGATCATGTTCGCGATTCCCTATGAGCGAGGCGAATTTACGCTGATCGGGACGACAGATGTTCCCTACGAGGCCGACAAGGACAAGGTCGAAATCAGCCAGGACGAGATCGACTATCTCTGCGCCGGGGCCAGCGAGTATTACAAGCGGCCGATCACGCCGGCGGATGTCGTTGCGGCCTATTCGGGTGTGCGCCCGCTCTATGATGACCATGCGGCGAACGCGTCGAAAGTGACCCGTGATTATGTGCTGAACTGCGACCGGACGGGCGGCGCGCCGGTTCTGTCGGTCTTCGGCGGCAAGATCACCACCTATCGCGAACTCGCTGAGCATGCGCTCAAGGAGCTCGGACCGGACTTTCCGGGCATGACCAAGCCGTGGACCAAATCGGCGAGCCTGCCGGGCGGTGATATTCCGGGTGCTGATTTCGAGGACTTCCTGCGCGGACTGTCACTGCGCCATCCCTGGATGGAGCAGCGCCTCCTGCGGCGGCTGGCGCGCGCCTACGGCACAAGGGTCGACGCGCTAGTCGGCACGGCCAAAAGCACGATGGAGCTTGGTCGCGACTTTGGGGGCGGCCTGCATGAAGCCGAAGTCACCTACCTGATGCAGCATGAATTCGCGCAGACGGCTGAAGACATTCTGTGGCGCCGCAGCAAGTTGCGCCTGCACCTGAGCGAGTCAGAGCAGGCGAACCTTGCGACCTGGCTGGAGCGCCAGGTGTCAGCTTGAGGGGGTGCGCGGGCCGAGCTGGCGTGCGCCGAAGATAAGCAGGCCAACAAGCACGAGTTCGATAATTACGGGTTGCGCGATTCCGGCCGGGGCGCCGTCAATGATGACGCCGATGAAGCGTCCGGATACGGCCAAACCGAAAACCAGCGCAGAGCCGTATAGCCAATGGGCCTTGCCGCGGAAAAGCGCGAGCGTGCAGGCGATGAAGTTGACGAGGAAGAAGGCCGCCAAATCCGCGCGCAGGGAATTCGTTCCGAGGGCATCGATACTTGTCAGGCCGAGTATCGCGCCAGCTTTCACCGGGTCCGCCCAGAACAGAAGGCCCATGGCCAGCGAAAATAGTCCGGCAAGCGTAACGCCTGCGCGTGCAATCCAGATCACCTTATCCTCCCTGCGCGGGCTCGTGATTTTGGCCCGCTTCGCTGAACATAGAGTATGCATTCAGGCCCAAAGTACAGACCGCGTGCGTCCCCGCGCCAATTCATTGTATTGACAGTATCGATGCCAATAAATTATGTCTAGCGAAAAGGGAGGCCCTGCCGTGGATGTTCTGAGAACGCCAGAGACCCGTTTCGCGCAATTGAAAGACTACGCCTTCGCGGCGCATTATCATGTCGTCCAGGCGCAGGACGGCACCGAATTGCGCATGCATTATGTCGATGAGGGGCCACGCGATGGCGAGATCATCCTCTGCCTGCACGGACAGCCAAGCTGGAGTTTTCTTTACCGCAAGATGATCCCGATCCTGACAGGTGCGGGGTACCGGGTCATCGCGCCGGACCTTGTGGGCTTTGGCAAGTCCGACAAACCAGCATCGGTCGATGATTACACCTATGCCGGCCATGTCGACTGGATGAACCAGTTCCTTAGCGGTCTCGACCTGACCGGCCTGACCCTGATGTGCCAGGACTGGGGCGGTCTGCTCGGCCTGCGCGCCGTCGGCGACCAGCCGGGCCGGTTCAAGCGCCTCGTGATCGCCAATACGGGCCTGCCCAATACGACGACGCTGACAGACGATATCTCGAACATGATGGGGAAGATGTATCCGATGGTCCCTGTTCCGACCGCCGCGATGGTCCAGGAACAGTTTTCCGGCGGTACGCCCGGCGCGTTCCTCTACTGGATTAAGTATTGTGCCGAGGCGCCGGACTTTTCGGTGCGCGACGTGTTCGGGCTGCTGTCCAATATTTCCGATGACGCGGTGCTGGACGGATATGAAGCGCCATTCCCGGATGAAAACCATGTGGCAGGTGCCCGGAAATTTCCGTCCTGCGTTCCGTTGCTGCCGCAACATAAGGCCGACCGGATTGCAGGCGATGCCGCGTGGGCCGTGCTGGAAGCGCGCAATTTTCCCGTGCTGACAGCCTTCAGCGATGGCGACCCGGTGACGAAAGGCGGCGAGCAGGCCTTTATCAAACGTCTTGGCAATGTGAAGAATGTCACGATCAAGGGTGCCGGCCACTTCCTGCAGGAAGACCAGCCAGAAGCGCTCTCCAAGGAAATCATCGCTTTCATCCAGGAAACATGAGGACGCCGCGAACATGACTGCACCGCTGGAACTGATGGGCGCGCCGGGCTCTCCGTATACCCGCAAGATGGTTGCACTGCTGCGCTATCGCCGCATTCCCTACCAGGTGAGCTGGTCTGCGGGACGGTCCCCGAAGCCGGGCTACCCGGTGCCGAAAGTGCCCCTGTTGCCGACCTTCTACTATCCCGATGGAGACGGCGCCATGACGGCCGTGACGGATTCGACACCGATCATACGGCGGCTGGAATCCGAACATACGGGCCGCTCCGTGATTCCGTCCGATCCTGTCCTGTCATTCCTGAATGACCTGATCGAGGATTATGCCGACGAATGGCTGACCAAGGCGATGTTTCATTTCCGCTGGGCCCATCAGGCCGATTATGACAATGCCGGACCGCTGCTCATCTATTGGTCGCAGAATACGCTGGATGCCGAGAGCGCTGGCAAGGTTTCGGACGCGATTTCCAAGCGACAGTTCGACCGGCTCTATGTCGTCGGGTCGAATGACGTCACGGCGAAGACGATTGAATCCTCCTATTCCCGCCTGATCGGGATTCTTAATGAGCTGCTTCAGAAGAAGGGTTTCGTGCTGGGCGGGCGTCCGTCTTCGGCGGATTTTGCACTCTATGGCCAACTCACCCAGCTTGCCATTGTCGAACCAACATCTGCGGCGATTACGGTATCGCGCTCGCCGCGGGTGAGGGCCTGGGTCGACCTCATGGAAGACCTGTCGGGTCTTGATCCGCTGGAAGACGACTGGTTCGGGGCAGATGAGGCTCGGGAGGCGCTGGCGCCGCTCCTGGCGGAGATCGGGCGCGTCTATGCGCCTTTCCTGATCGCCAATGCCAAGGCCGTCATGGCGGGCGAGAAAAACTTCGAGACAGAGATTGACGGCCGTGCCTGGACACAGCCCAGCTTTCCCTATCAGGCCAAGTGCCTGAAATGGTTGCGCGAGGGATATGAAGCCCTGTCCGGAAATGAACGCGGCGCCGTCGGCGCCCTTTTATCCGGAACGGGTTGCGAAACACTGTTTGACTAAGGCCGGGGAGCCTGCACCGATGTGGAAGAAACTCGTTATCGGCCTGGTGGTCGTGCTGTTGGGCGCCGGTGTGATCGGCTTCCTGAACCGCAAGGCCGTGATCCTCTATGTGGCGACCCATAACGGCCGGACCGAGGTGGCGCCCAATGTTCCGGTCGTGTGGGACAAGGGCCCTCATGTGGCAGCGCTGCCTGCTGCTGACCGACCGCCGAACATCGTCTTCATCCTGGTGGATGATCTGGGCATCAATGATCTCAGCGCGTTTGGTGGCGGTGTCGCCGGCGGACGCGTGCCGACGCCGAATATCGACAGGCTGGCGACCGATGGCGCGCTGTTCACGCAGGCCTATGCTGGCAATGGTACTTGCGCGCCGTCGCGCGCGATGCTGATGACGGGGCGTTATCCCACACGGACCGGGTTCGCGTTCACACCGACGCCCCCGGGCATGGGCAAGGTCGTTTCGATGTTTGCCAATGACATGGATCGCGGGGCGCTTCCGCCTGTCGACTACAATCGCGATGCGGCGGATGATGCGGTTCCGTTCGCGGAAATGGGGCTGCCGGGATCAGAAGTGACGATTGCCGAAGTGCTCAAAGCACAAGGCTATCACACGGTGCATATCGGCAAATGGCACCTGGGCCGCAGCGCGGAATCGAATCCGAACGCGCAGGGTTTTGACGAAAGCCTTTTGATGGCCAGCGGCCTGTTCCTGCCTGAGGACGATCCGAATGTCGTGAACGCCAAGCTCGATTTCGACCCGATCGACACATTCCTCTGGGCGCGGATGCAGTTCGCGGCTGCGTTCAATTCGGGCGACTGGTTTGCACCCGGTGGCTACCTGACGGACTATTGGACGGATGAAAGCCTGAAAGTGATTGAGGCGAACCGTAACCGGCCGTTCTTCCTGTACCTGGCGCATTGGGGCGTTCACACGCCGCTGCAGGCGACAAAGGAAGACTATGAGGCGGTGGGTGATATCGAACCGCATCGGTTGCGCGTTTATGCAGCCATGCTGCGGGCACTGGACCGCAGTGTTGGCGCGATCACGGCAAAGCTGGAAGATGAGGGCCTTGCCGACAATACAATCATCGTTTTTTCCAGCGACAATGGCGGCGCGGGCTATATCGGCTTGCCGGAGATCAACCAGCCCTATCGCGGCTGGAAGATCACGCTGTTCGAGGGCGGTATCCGTGTGCCGATGTTCGTCAAATGGCCGGCGAAGATCACGCCCGGAACGCGGGTCGATGCACCGGTTGCGCATATCGACGTGATGCCGACGCTGGCATCCGCAGCTGGGGCATCGCTACCAGAGGGAGTCGTCATTGACGGGCGCGACATGTTGCCGGTTGCGACAGGGACGGGAACAATTTCGCATCCGGACGACGCCCTGTTCTGGCAGAGCGGATACTATCATGTCGTGCGGGCCGGTGACTGGAAGCTGCAAGTGGACGGACGACAGAAAAAGAGCTGGTTGTTCGATCTCGCGAATGATCCGACCGAGCAGGTGAATCTGGCCGAGACGCAGCCTGGCAAATTGGCGGAATTGCAGGCATTGCTTGACGCGCACCTGGCCGATGCGGTGACGCCGCTTTACCCGTATACGATCGAGTCGCCGGTCGCGATCGACAAGACGGCGGCTGACGCCGTCGGGCCGGACGATGAATATGTCTGGTGGCCGAACTGAGGGGGCGCCGATGAGGGGTTACTTCGCTTGCGGCAGATCTTTTGCGATCCGGAAGCCGATGTGAACTGACGAAAAATCGCTATCCTGCGGCTGGCGCGCGGCTGGCCGGTAACGGCGGCAGAAATTGTCGGCGCACAGGTATGAGCCGCCCTTGAGCGTGTGTGCGCCGGGACTGTAGGGCGTATCGGTCCATTCCCAGACATTGCCGATCATGTCGTAGAGGCCGACCCGGCTGGCGGGAAAGCAGCCGACCGGCGCAGCGCCTTCAAAGCCGTCGGCCATGGTGTTCGCGACCGGAAAAATGCCCTGCCATGTATTGGAGACCGGCGCGCCAGCGGCATCGTAGGCGCCGGAGGAGGGCATTTCTGGGTCCGCGAGGCCCAGCGTGGCCGCGTATTCCCATTCGGTCTCTGTCGGGAGTCTTCCACCAGCCCACGCGGCATAGGCCGCTGCGTCACGCTCGGAGACGTGGATGACGGGATAGGCGCCCAGGCCCGCGATTGACGAGCCGGGGCCGGTTGGTGCTGTCCAGGTCGCACCAGGCACGAGTCGCCACGGATCCAGTTTCATGGTTCCTGTTCCCGGGAGATCGAAGACGGCCGAGCCAGCTCCGGGGCCACCAATTTTGGCGCTCTGTTCTGCGTCGGTCGTGTACCCCGTTTCGCGAACGAAGGCGGCGAACTGGTCGTTGGTGACTTCATGGGCCTGGAGGCTGAAGGCGTCGACGTGAAGCGAGAGCCGGGGCGATTCTTCCGGATAGTGCGGCCTGTCGCCTTTAATGAAGCTGCCGTCCGGAAGCGACACGAATCGTCCGATTGCGGCGTGGGGCAGTCCGCAGGATGCCTCCGCCGGGAGCAGCGGAACGGCTTTGCTGCAAGCCGGTCCCAACAGCAGGAGCACGACTGCGACGCATCGGTTCATGTGGCGATCAGGCCATCGACCATGAACTGCATGACCGCTTGAGCCTCCTGGGCGGACAGGCCCTGGTCCTGACGCAGGCGGCGCCAGGCCTGGAAGCCGGTAACGACATCCAGCGCGGCGACAAGCTGCTTGTCGGATGCCCGATCCGCCGGCAGCACGGCCTTCAGGCTCTCACGCTCGAGTATGAGGTTGCGGCGATATTCGTCCATCAGGAAACGCGACTGGAATCGCCTGAGATTGGCCGAAACCCGGACCGGGAAAATTCGCTCATAGACATCGGCCCGTCGACGGACCATTTCGCCAAGCCGCTCTTTCCAGTCCGTAGCAGTGTAAGGCGCCAGTACGATCGGCATGATCTCGGCCTGTATCTGCTCGGCCATTTCGCCGAAGAGGCTGTCCATGTCTTCGAACAGGCGAAATACGGTGCGCTGGCCGACAGCGGCCCGTTCGGCGACTCGGGCGGCGCTGGGGTTCATGTCGCCTTCCCGGATCAGGGCGAACAGGGCGTCGACAATTTGCGTCCGGCTACGCTCGCTGCGCTGACGCCGTCCGTCAGAGGAGTCGTCATTGGCCTGCGGGCCGGGAAAGGGCGTGATTTTCGATATGGTCATCTAAACCCGTCATGGCGATTGATTGCGTCGCTGTCCGCCGGCAGGCTGAACACCATGCCGTCTTCCGACACGGTGATCTTGCCGTCAAATGCCTTCTTCGCGTCGCGCACGTAATAGTCGTTGAGCAGGCGCGAGGGCAGGGGCGGGATCGTGTGATAGAAAACGAGTTGCCGCGCGCCCGCTTCGGTCGCCGCCCGCGCCGCGTCGACGGGCGGTGCGTGGTAGGTGAGGATATCGTCGAGAATTTTCGCGAGGTGATCCGCACCCTTGGCGGCGGCGGCATCATGCATCGCGCCGACCATTTCCGGGTCCAGGGCTTCATGGAAGAGAATGTCCACGCCTTCGGAAACGGCAACGAGGTTCGGATCATAGATCGTGTCTCCGCTGATCGCGACCGAACGGCCCTTGTAATCGACGCGGTAACCGAATGCGGGTTCGACGGGTGCATGGCTGACCGAGAATGCCGTGATCCTGAGCCCGTTCTCGTCGAGGACGACCGCGCGTGAGCCGGGACCCGCCGGCAGCGTGATGGCTTCGCCGAAGCCGCCCCGACCTGCCGGATTGGCAATGCCGGCGCCGTGATGCGCGGTTCGGAATGTTCCGTCTATCCGGTAGGCCGCGTTGAAGCCGTCGACGACTTCATCGACACCGCGTGGACCGGAAACGGGAAGGGGTTCGGCCCGATGGCCGTTTACCCAGACTTGCATCAGCAACTCGCCGAGGCCGTCCATATGATCGGAATGTAGGTGGGTCAGGTAGACGCGTTCTGTACGGCCAAGCGGGAAACGCATGCGGGTGAGGTTGCGCGTGCCGCCGGAACCGGCATCGAAAACGAACGCACGGTCGCCCGCGATCACGCCCAGGCAGGGGCCTGCGCGCAATGGGTCAGGCAGAGGCGTGCCGGCGCCGCACATGAAGACGTGTAGTCCGTCCGGCAGCTCTGTGCTGGCGTCGCGGCCGACATTGGCCTCGGCCACCCTTTTGAATGCGACCTCGGCAATCTGCGTCTTGAAGAGCTGAAACCCGAGCATGGCCACAACGGCCAGACATATGATGCCGACAAGGCTGCGTACGAGCCATTTCATGATTGGTCTCCGTTTGCGCCCATGAGCATTGCGAGGAAGGGTGAGCCCTTGCCGCCGTTCGGCGCGACAGTCTCTATGTTCAACTGGCCTTTCAGGCCGGCTGCGCGGTGCACGGAGATGTCTTGCCATTCGGGTGACATCGACATTTTTACCATGGCGGCGCGATCCGGATACATGGCGATGGCGACTTCGTCCCAGAGTTCTTCGACCTGCCCAAGGGCAAGAAAGGTCACGTCACCTGCGAAAATGCCCCGACCGCCGAAGAGAGGCAAAACGTCGGTTACGGCGCGCCCGTAGATCATGTAGGCGTCTCGTCCCGAGAGATCGGTCTCGCGCCCGTCGTCATACTCCGCCTTGTCCCTGAACTTCAGCAGGTTGACCATGAAGATCGGACCGTCAGGGCCTTTCTCCAGCATGGCTTGCATGCGCGACGGATCCGTGGGGAAGACTTCATTGATAACTTGCATGGTGTTTCCTCTTTTCCTTTTCGTCAGCTCTGCGGCTGTTTGAGTGCGTCCTCGACAAGCCAGAGCCGGTCCTGGCCCCATGTCGCTGTCTTACCGACCCGGAAGCTGGGCACGCCCCAGATTCCGAGCGCCATCATTTCAGTGCGGTTGTCTTCAGCTTCGGCGCGCCAGTCATCATTGCCGAGAATGTCGCGACCGGCCTGCCAGTCGAGGCCCGCTGCTTCCACGACCTGTTTCATGCCCCGGTCGGATCCGGCATCGACGCCACGTGACCAGACGCCTGCGAGAAATGCCTGGCAGAACTCGAAGCCACGCCCCTGTTCGCGGGCCCATGGGATGAGGGAATAGCCGCGTTCGACCGGGCGGCCGACGGGATCGGCGATTCGTCCGAACGGGATACTGAGGCGGCGCGCCTCGCGGGCCGTGTCGAGTGTGATGTAGCGACTCTTCATGCGCGGTACCGGCAGGCCGCGCATCACCATGGGCAGCACGAAGCGCAGCTTCAGGTCGGCGCCATAGGCATCGGCCAGCGCTTTCGCGCGCTGTGCAGCGATGTACGTGTAGGGACTGCGGAAAGAGAGATAGTAGTGCAATTCCTTGCCGGGCGCCGAGGCCGGCGCGATGCGGGTCGACGGCACCAGTGGAGGGACAAAGCGGGGGGTGTCGCCGGGCGCTGTGCGGGCGCCGAGTTCGGTCAGGCGGGATTCCAGATAATGGAGGCGGTCTATGCCCCAATACCATTCGCCGCCATAGTGGAACATCGCGCCTAGGTAGTGGCCCAGTTCCGCCCGGCGTGCATCGCCAGCTGCGGTGATCTCGTCGGCTGACGTTGTTGAGGACGCACCTATCGCATCCTGGTCGCCTGACCAAAGCTGACGGCCAATCACAGGGGCCTGGGTGGAAAATGCATTCTCCGAAACGGCGCTGGCGAGTGAACGAAGCGCAGTAATGCGTGCCGCCTTGCCGGGCTGTTTGCCGGGATCGTGAAAAGCGAGGCCCGCTTTTTGTGCAAGGGTTTCGGCGTCGGTGCGGGCGTAGGCTTCAAGGCGTTCGCGTTCAGGCGCGGCCCAATCGGGTGGATGTCCGACCAGATGGACCTTGAGATCGATGTCGAAGCGCTCGGTTAACTCAGACAGGACTTGCGCGGCAAGATGGGAATAGGGATCGTCGGCCTGATGGAAATACTCGACCACATGCGGCGCGTTTTTAGCCAAACGTTGCCGTTCGGCCTTTGCGCGCCGGACAAGCAGCTGCGGTTCGCCGGTCAGACCTTCCGCGATTCGGGAAATAAGCGCTGTCTTCAATGACACGTCTTTCTCGCGCCTTTCCTGGCCGCCACGGAATAACTAATGGCATAACGTATGCCATAACATATCGGCGCGGGCAATGAATTTCGGATTTGGGCGATCGGCTTGCCGGGAACGGGCTGCAAACGAGTCCTGTTTCAGGCGCGCCGATCCGCTCATGCCGCATGGACATGAGCGAGGCTGTATGGTCAAAGGCGGCAACGTTAATTCCGGCGCTGCCGGCAGATGAGAAGCGTGACATGACCAAGGGTTTGGTGACGATATTCGGCGGATCGGGTTTTATCGGGCGCTATGCGGCGCGCACGCTCGTGGAAAAGGGCTACCGGGTCCGGGTGGCCTGCCGGCACGTGAACACGGCAGCTGATGTACGGCTGGCCGGGGCACCGGGCTGGGTTGATATCGTCCAGGCCAATATTCGCAACCGTGAGTCGATCGAGCGCGCGCTGGACGGCGCTGTCGCTGTCGTCAACCTGGTCGGCATCCTGTTCGAAAGCGGCAAGCAGAATTTCGACTCAACACAGCGTGACGGCGCGACCCTCCTGGCTGAAGTCGCTGCGGAAAAGGGCATCAAGACATTCGTCCAGGTGTCGGCCATCGGCGCGGATGCGGAGTCCAAGTCAGACTATGGCCGCACAAAAGCTGAAGCAGAAGCGGCTGTTCGCGCGGCGGTACCGACCGCGACGATCCTGCGTCCGTCCGTCGTGTTCGGACCGGAGGACGGTTTCCTTAATAAATTTGCCCAGATGACACGCTTCGCGCCCGCCCTGCCCGCCATCGGCGGTGGCAAGACGCGGGTGCAGCCCATTTATGCGGGCGATGTGGCAGAGGCGATTGCCCTTGCGGTCGATCTCGAAGGCGCAGCGGGCAAGACCTATGAGCTCGGCGGCCCGCGCGCCTACACGTTCATTGAGATCTACGATTTCATCCTGCAGCAGGTGGACCGTCGCCGGTTCAAGATTTCGCTTCCCTTCTTCCTCGCGCGTCCGATTGGCTACATCGCCGCGGCTGTCTGGCGGTACGTTCCGCCGTTTTCGTGGGGTATGCTGGGCGAGCCGCCGATCACGGGCGACCAGGTCTTGATGCTGAAGTCAGATAATGTTGTGGCCGATGGTGCACTGACGGCAAACGACCTTGGACTGACCAATCTCGAGACGATCGAGTCGATTGCGCCGACTTATCTCTGGCGGTTCCGTCCCTATGGCGAGTTCAACAGGGCGGCTGACGCCTGAGCGGCGCATCGTACCTGAACCCAATCCGAACAAAAATGCCCGAAAATCGCCCGATAGGCGCCGTTTTACGCGCCTGATTAATGTCCGAGATGTAAGCCTCCGCGGGCGTTAGGGACGCACGATGCGGGAGGGCAGCACGCGGCAGGAGGCTCACGCCACTTGCGACGCGTGTTGCTTTGTTCGGCACACGAAAAGCCGCGTGACCTACAATAATCCAATCATCGGCGTGGTCAGGATCAGCGTGATGCCGAGCACAAAGCGGTACAATACGAAGGGCAGGAAACTCATGCGGCGCAGGATTGCCATCAGGACGGCAATGGACGCGAGACCGGTGATGAAGGCGACAGCGGCGACGATCATCCCGTCCTGGAATGTCACAACCCCGTCTGTCGTCGCATCCATCAGGCCAAGCGCGCCGTAGAGGCCGGCGGCGGCCAGGATGGGTGCACCGATGAGCATTGAGAACCGCGCAGCTTCGGAGCGTTCGTAACCGAGAGCGCGTGCGGCCGTCATGGTGATGCCGGACCGGCTGGTGCCAGGGATGATTGCGGCGATTGCCTGCGTTGCGCCGATCAGGAAGGCGTGCCCGAGTGTCATGTCGGCCTCCTTGCGGTCACGTCCGCCGCGAACATCGGCCCACCAGAGCAGCGCACCGAAAACGATGGTCGCACCGGCTACAGTGTATACGCTGCGCAAGGCATCCTGCATGCTCTGGGGCAGGAGGCTTTCGTAAAGGGCAGCGACGACGAGCGCGATCGGCGTGGCCGCGAGAATGCACAGCGCCAGGCGTGCGCCGGGCGAGAGCGGCTTCTTCGTTACTGGCGCGGCCACCAGTTCGAACCCTCCCAGCACGGCGCTGGCGACATCCTTGCGGAAATAGAGCAGCATGGCCGCCAGCGTGCCGAGATTGGACACTGCGTTGATCAGCAACTCATCCCGCCCGACCAGTCCGAAATAGTCGGATGCGAGAAGGACATGGGCCGAGGACGAAATCGGCAGCCATTCGGTAAAGCCCTGCAGTGTCGCTATGATGATCAGTTGGAGCGGGGACATCGGGGCCTCTTCAGGTGTTGCGGCAGGATCGCGCGCCGCTGGAGGCTTTTCACCTAGCCCAGTTTGGGCTGGCGGGCACCTTTCTCGTTTAGTATCGTTTTGATGTGTAAAAACGCGGGCGCGGCGATACTGTTCGAATAAATCAGAAGATTTCTTCAATTTGTATATCAATACGATATTGTTTGGGGGATTCACGCTTGTCGCCACGACCAGCGTCATTGTAGATAACAGGTCAATCGAGTGGAGGCCTGAATGGCTGAGAAGATGCTGCAATTCACGCATGTGCAACGGTCCATGCCGGCCAAGCGCGCGCCGGAGGCCCGCGCGCACGACTTCGACGAAATCTATTCCGAGTTCAGCCTCGAGGCGGCCGGTGCGCAGGCCGCGCGCTGCTCGCAATGCGGCGTGCCGTTCTGCCAGCAGGGTTGCCCACTCTCGAACAATATTCCCGACTGGCTGAAACTGGCGGCGGAGGGCCGGCTCGAAGAGGCTTGGCAGGTCTCGACTGCAACAAACAACATGCCCGAAATCTGCGGACGTATCTGTCCGCAGGACCGGTTGTGCGAAGGCATCTGCACGATCGAGCAGTCGGGCCACGGCACCGTGACGATCGGCTCAGTCGAAAAATTCATTACCGACACAGCCTGGGAAGAGGGTTGGGTGAAACCGATCTCACCGCCGCGCGAGCGGGCCCAGTCTGCCGGCATCATCGGCGCCGGTCCTGGCGGGCTGGCTGCGGCCGAGCAGTTGCGCCGCAAGGGCTATCAGGTGACCGTCTATGACGCCTATGATCGCGGCGGCGGGCTGCTAGTCTACGGCATTCCCGGCTTCAAGCTGGAAAAGCCGATCGTCGCGCGCCGCATCAAGCATCTCGAAGACAGCGGTGTGGCGTTCAAGTTCAATACGCGAATTGGCCCCGACATCTCGCTCCAGGAATTGCGCAAGGCGCACGACACGGTCCTCATCGCCACTGGCGTATACCAGGCGAAGGACCTGAAATGCCCGGGCGTGGGCTCAGAGGGAGTCCTCGCGGCGCTCGATTTTTTGACCGCTTCCAATCGCAAGAGTTTTGGTGATGCGGTGCCCGAGTTTGACGACGGCACGCTGAATGCCGAGGGCAAGCGGGTGGTCGTCATCGGTGGCGGCGACACGGCGATGGATTGTGTGCGAACGGCCGTGCGCCAGGGCGCCAAGTCCGTGACCTGTCTCTACCGCCGTGACCGCGCGAACATGCCGGGCAGCCAGCGCGAAGTGGCCAATGCCGAAGAAGAAGGCGTCGTGTTCGAATGGCTGGCCTCCCCGGAAGCCATCCTCGACACCAAGGCGGGCAAGGCCAAGGCCGTGCGCGCGGCCAAGATGAAACTCGGCGAGCCCGATGCCTCCGGACGCCAGAGCCCGGTCAAGACCGGTGACACGATGGACGTCAAGGCGGACATGGTGATCAAGGCGCTCGGATTCGACCCTGAAGACCTGCCGGAACTGTTCGGCGAGCCGGCCCTCACGGTGAACCGCTGGGGTGCGGTCCGTGTCGATTACGCGACGATGGAAACGAGCCTGTCCGGCGTTTATGCCGCCGGCGACATCGTGCGTGGCGCGTCGCTCGTGGTCTGGGCGATCAAGGACGGCCGGGACGCGGCGGAGGCAATGCACCGGGCAATGAAATCGGCTGAAAAAGCCTCGAAAGTGGCGGCGGAGTAAGATCAGATGTCAGACTATGTGAAGCAATACGAAGCCAACCGTCAGAAACTTATCGACGGTCATGCCTATGACCCGGCTGACGAGCATGATGCCTGCGGTGTCGGCCTTGTCGTCGCGCTGGATGGCAAGCCGCGCCGAGAGATTGTCGAGATGGGCATCATGGCGCTCAAGAATGTCTGGCACCGCGGGGCGGTCGACGCTGACGGCAAGACAGGCGACGGCGCCGGTATCCGCGTGGCGGTGCCGCAGGATTTCTTCCGCGAGCATGTCACCCGGACGGGCCATACGCCGACTGACGACCCGATCTGCGTCGGGCAGATATTCCTGCCGCGCACCGATTTTGCAGCGCAAGAATCCGCCCGCACGATTGTCGAAACCGAAGTGCTGCATTTCGGCTTCTACATCTACGGCTGGCGCCAGCCGCCGGTGGACGTGTCCGTGATCGGCCAGAAGGCCAAGGACACGCGTCCGGCCATCGAGCAGATCATGTTTCGCGATGCGCAGGGACGCTCGCCGGAAGACCTCGAGCGGGCGCTCTATATCTGCCGCCGTCGTATCGAACGGCGCGCACGCGAAATGGCGATCCCCGGCTTCTATGTCTGTTCGCTCAGCCACGCCTCGCTGATCTACAAGGGCATGTTCCTGGCCGAGGACATCGACAACTTTTATCTGGACCTCAAGGACCCGCGATTCATCTCGAATTTCGCGATCTATCACCAGCGCTATTCGACCAATACATTCCCGCAATGGTCGCTTGCCCAGCCGTTCCGGATGATCGCGCACAATGGCGAGATCAACACGCTACGCGGCAACAAGAACTGGATGAAGAGCCACGAGATCCGCATGGTATCGGAAGCGTTCGGCGAGCATGTCGATGACGTCAAGCCTGTGATCCCGGACGGGTCGTCGGATTCCGGCGCGCTCGATTCTGTGTTCGAACTACTCTGCAAATCAGGCCGCCCGGCGCCGATGGCGAAAGCCATGCTGATTCCGGAAGCCTGGTCGAAGCGGGATTCGGTGATGCCGACGGCGCACCGTGCGCTGTACGATTATTGCAATTCGGTGATGGAGCCCTGGGATGGGCCGGCCGGCATTGCCGCCTATGACGGCCGCTGGGCGATCGCCGGGCTTGACCGCAATGGCCTGCGTCCTTTGCGCTATGCACTGACCACGGACGGCATTCTTGCAGTCGGTTCGGAAGCGGGCATGTGCCCGCTCGGCGACCATGAAGTGGCGAAGCGCGGATCGATTCCGGCTGGCGGCATGATCGCGGCCGACCTCCAGACCGGCAAGTTCTACGAGCATCACGAACTGATCGACTTCCTCGCCGAACAGAATCCCTATGAAGAATGGCTTTCGAGCGTCACCGAGCTCGAGCCTGAGATCGGTCCCGGACCGGAGCCGCAGCTGTTCAGCAAGGAAGAACTCCTGCGCCGCAAGACGGCGGCCGGCTATTCCCTGGAAACGCTGGAGCTGATCCTCGCGCCCATGGCGGAAGCCGCCAAGGAAGCGATCGGATCTATGGGTGACGATACGGCGCCTGCGGTGCTGTCCTATTCGTACCGACCGATGAGCCATTTCTTCCGCCAGAATTTCAGCCAGGTGACCAACCCGCCGGTTGATCCCCTGCGCGAGGCGCGGGTCATGAGCCTGAAGACGCGGTTCAAGAACCTCGGAAACGTGCTGGATACGGACAAATCGCAACAGGAAGTGTTCGTCCTGGAGAGCCCTGTGCTTTCAAACGGGATGTATGAGCGCCTGATTGCGCGCCTCGGCGTCGGGATGTCAGAGATCGACTGCACGTTCGACGAAGCAGACGCGACAGGCGATGGCGGCGCGCTCAAGGATGCGCTGAGCCGGATCCGCCGCGAAGCGGAAGAGGCGGTTCGCGAAGGACGCGAGCATATCGTGCTGACCGACCAGTACCAGTCGGCGAACAAGATTGCGATTCCGATGATCCTAGCGACGGGTGCGGTCCACTCGCATCTCGTCGCGCAAGGCCTGCGTACGTTCTGCTCGATCACGGTCCGGTCGGCAGAATGCCTGGACACGCATTATTTTGCGGTCCTGGTCGGTGTCGGCGCGACCTGCGTGAATGCCTATCTGGCGCAGGACGTGATTGCCGACCGCCAGGCGCGCGGCCTGTTTGGCGACATGTCGCTGAACACCTGCGTGAAAAATTACAAGGAGGCGGTCGAAGCCGGCCTGCTCAAGATCATCTCGAAGATGGGCATTTCGGTGATCTCGTCCTATCGCGGGGGCTATAATTTCGAGGCGCTCGGGCTCTCGCGTGCCCTGGTGGCAGACTATTTCCCCGGCATGAGCAGCCGTATCTCAGGTCTTGGCCTTGCAGGTCTCGAAGAGAACGCTCTGGTTCGGCATGAAGCCGCGTTCGACGAGGATGTCGTCTCGCTGCCGGTCGGCGGGTTCTATCGCCTGCGGGCGAACGAGGAACCGCATGCGCTGGACGGCAACCTGATCCACACTTTGCAGGCGGCCTGCAATCGCGGCGACTATTCGATCTTCCGCAAATATGTCGAGGCGGTGCACGCGCGTGACCCGCTTCAGTTGCGGGACCTGCTGGACTTCAAGCCGGCGGGTGAAGCGGTGCCCCTGTCGCAGGTCCAGTCGATCAACGAGATCCGCAAGCGGTTCGTGACGCCAGGCATGTCGCTGGGGGCACTCAGCCCCGAGGCACACGGGACGCTGAACGTCGCGATGAACCGGATCGGCGCGAAATCGGTGTCCGGCGAAGGTGGCGAGGACAAGGCCCGTTACCGGCCGTTGCCGAATGGCGACAATATGAACTCGGCGGTCAAGCAGATCGCGTCCGGGCGTTTCGGCGTGACGGCTGAATACCTCAACCAGTGCCGCGAGATCGAGATCAAGATCGCACAGGGTGCCAAGCCCGGTGAAGGCGGCCAGTTGCCCGGCTTCAAGGTGACCGAATTCATCGCCAAGCTGCGTCATGCGACGCCCGGCGTGATGCTGATCTCGCCGCCGCCTCACCATGACATCTATTCGATCGAAGACCTCGCCCAGCTGATCTACGACCTGAAGCAGATCAACCCGGACTGCCGTGTTTGCGTGAAACTCGTCGCCCAGTCGGGCGTCGGCACGGTTGCGGCGGGCGTTGCCAAGGCCAAGGCCGACATCATCCTGATCGCCGGCGGTGTCGGGGGCACAGGGGCCAGCCCGCAGACCTCGATCAAGTATGCCGGCCTGCCCTGGGAGCTTGGCCTTGCCGAAGCCCACCAGATACTGTCGCTGAACAATCTGCGCGGCAAGGTGACCCTGCGCACCGATGGCGGCCTGCGGACCGGACGCGACATCGTTATTGCGGCCATGCTCGGTGCCGAGGAATATGGCATCGGCACCGCCAGCCTGATCGCCATGGGCTGTATCATGGTGCGCCAGTGCCATTCGAACACTTGTCCTGTCGGTGTCTGCGTGCAGGACGAGGCGCTACGGGCGCACTTCACGGGCACGCCCGAGAAAGTGGTCAACCTGATGAGCTTCATCGCCGAGGATGTGCGGGAAGTACTTGCCTCGCTCGGCCTGACGTCGCTGGACGAGGCGATCGGACGGACGGACCTGCTGGTGCAGGTCAGCCGCGGTGCAGCGCACCTCGATGACCTCGATCTGAACCCGCTGCTCGTGCAGGTCGATACCGACCATCCGGTCGTCTACCAGCCGACGCGCCGGGAAAAAGTGCCCGACTCGCTCGACGTGCAGATCCTGCGCGACGCGGAACCGTTCTTCGAGCGCGGCGAGAAGATGCAGCTGGAATACAATGTCCAGAACACGATGCGGGCGATTGGCGCGCGCTCGAGTTCGGCGATCACGCGCAAGTTCGGGATGAGCGCCTTGCCAGAAGGGCGCCTGCACATCCGAATGGAGGGGTCGGCTGGCCAGTCTCTGGGCGCATTCAGCGTGCAGGGCCTGCTGCTGGAAGTGATCGGGGATGCCAATGACTATGTTGGCAAGGGCCTGTCGGGTGCGACGATTGTTGTAGCTCCGAAACCGCGTGAACGTCGCTCGTCCATCGGTGACGCCATCGTCGGCAATACCTGCCTTTACGGGGCGACGGCGGGCAAGCTGTTCGCGTCAGGGACGGCGGGCGTGCGCTTTGCCGTGCGCAATTCGGGTGCCAAGACGGTGGTCGAGGGCTGCGGCGCCAATGGCTGCGAATACATGACCGGTGGCCGGGCAGTCATCCTTGGTCCGGTCGGTGACAATTTCGGCGCCGGCATGACCGGCGGTGTTGCCTTTGTCTGGGATCCCGAGAGCCGGTTCGAGCGCGTGGCCAATCCGGACGGCATCGACTGGTATCCGCTGGCGGACATGCCGACCGAACATATCGAACAGTGCCGCGCCCTGGTCCAGGAACATGCGGACCGCACGGGCTCGATCCGGGCCACCGACCTGCTGGCCGAATGGGATGTCGCACTCAGCCAGATCCTGATGATTGTTCCGAAAGAAATCGCCCACCTTCTCCTGCCAAAGGACAAGCCCAAGGCGAAGAAGAAGGTGGCCGAAAAGGCCTAATCGCTACCGGGCCTCGTCCTTCTCAGGATGAGGCTCGTCGGACGGTTCAGGTCTTCTTGCGGCGGATGCGTGGCCAGATCAGTTTGAGCCACAGCCACAGGAATACGCCGATCAGGATGAGCCATGGCAGGCCGACGGCAAAGGCGGTGATGACGGCCGCGAGGGCGCTCGACAGGTTATAGAAGAAGCCGCCAAAGGCGTCGCCGAGCGGGCTCAGCGCGCCGCGCGAGACGGGGTTGCGCTTGGTCTCATAGCTGACCGCCAGCTCGCTCATGTTCACGCGCTGCATCAGCGCCTTCATGCTGGATTTCAGCGAGTCGATATCGCCGTTGACGCGCGCCAGTTCCCGTTCGGTTTCGAGCAGGTCGCCAAGATCGCCGGGCCGGTTCTCCAACAGGTCTTCGATCCGCTTTTGCAGGGCTTGCTGCGCATTGAGCCGGGCATCCGTATCGATGATCGTCACGGTCAGGTCTTCCGCCGTCGTCTGGCGACTGGTGATGTCGCCTTTCACCGCTTCGGCTTCAGCTTCGACGCCATTCAGGAAAGTCTCGATCCAGTCCGGCGTGGCGCGGATATTCAGCGAGCCCGATGCTTCATCTTCTGACCAGGCGTTAAGATAGGAATTGGTGACAATACATTTGGTCGGGCCGGCCGCGTTGCAGGTAGCGATATGGCCCTGCATCACCGGCTCGATCGCGGCGACCGGCAGGCGCAGGCCGAGGGAATGGGAATAAGCAATGTATTGCTGGACGTCGGCTTGGGCTGGCGCGCCGCCGACATTGATCTCTTCGTTGTAGGCGTCCTGGCTCATCATCGCAGTGGGCGGCGGGGCTGAGGGGGCCATGGACGGTGCCATTTCGCTTTTGTCGTATCCGCCGGAACCACCACAGGCAGCCAGTACAATGGCCGCCGTCGCCAGCAGGATTGAGTGATGTGTCTTCATGATCTTGGTCCCTCCACAGATGGCAGAGAGCCATCATGAAACCCGAATAAAGGCAATATCAGGCTGGAATTGTGGAGGGCTTGGGAAGGGCGTGCTGCCGTGGCGCCTGAGGGGGCGCTTGGGGGGTAGGTGTGGGTGTCCTGAGCCGGTCCGAGACCGGACCCGGGGCCGCCGTTTGCGCGGAACCATGCCTTCAGGCGCTGGATGCGCCAGAAGATCAGCGGCCAGAGGGGCAGCAGATACCAGGGCAGGCCTTGCATGGGGGTGAGGAGGGAGACGGCCGGCATGGCGTGGATTAGACGCGCAGGTCGGGAGGGGGTGGATAAGTTGCCTTCCATCTGGCGTGATCGTGCGGACATCCCGTCTTGAGGGGTGAGGCAAGAAGCCTAGATACGAAGCCATGCATTTATGCTAGCGGGGTAGTTCCACTCCAGCAGTTGGGCATAGCATGAAACCGAAAATCCTCACGACGTTGAAGACTTACTCCTGGTCGCTGTTCTGGGCGGACGTCATGGCGGGGATCACGGTGGCCATGGTTGCGCTACCTTTGAGTCTCGCAATCGCGATTGCGTCCGGCGCCGATCCCGCCAAGGGGATCGTGACCGCGATCGTGGGCGGGTTGCTCGTCTCCCTGCTGGGCGGCAGCCGCGTCCAGATTGGCGGGCCGACCGGCGCCTTCATTGTCGTCGTGTTCGGCGTGATCGTGCAGCATGGCTATGATGGACTTGTGCTTGCAACGTTCATGGCTGGCCTGATCCTGCTGGCGGCGGGCCTGTTGCGGGTCGGCAACCTGATCACTTTCGTGCCCGAAGCCGTGGTCAACGGCTTCACCATCGGGATCGCGGTCATCATCGCGACAAGCCAGCTCAAGGATATTCTTGGTCTTTCGGTCGAGTCGCTGCCAGCCGACTTCCTCGAGAAACTGCCAGCCCTCTGGGAGGCGCGCGCGACAGCGAGCCTGCCGGCGCTGGGTATCGGTCTCGCGACGATTGCGGGCATTGTCCTGCTCCGCAAGATGGCGCCGCGCATGCCCGGCCTGATTGTCGCGGTCGGTGTGACGTCGGCGGTCGCTGCCTTCATGGTCCTGCCCGTCGAAACAATCGGATCGCGATTCGGGGCCCTGCCGAGCCATTTGCCGATGCCATCGTTTCCGGCCCTGTCGCTGGACCGGGTGCTGGAATTACTGCCCTCGGCCTTCGTGATTGCCTTCCTCGCCGGTGTCGAATCGCTCCTGTCGGCCATGGTGGCCGACAAGATGAGCGGCGGGCACCACCGGCCAAATGCCGAAGTGATTGCACAGGGATTTGCAAATGTCGGCTCGTCGCTGTTTGGCGGCCTGCCGGCCACGGGCGCCATCGCGCGCACGGCAACCAATGTGCGCGCGGGCGGGAAAACGCCGGTTGCCGGCATCGTCCACGCGCTGACGATCCTTGTGGCGATGCTGGTGGCGGCGCCGCTCGCGGGCTACCTGGCGATGCCGGCGCTTGCGGGATTGCTGATCCTCACCGCCTGGAACATGAGCGAACCGCACAAATGGAAGGACTATCTCGCGGCGCCGCGCGCCGACCAGCTGCTCCTTGTCCTGACGCTGGTACTGACCGTGGTGGCCGACCTGACCGTGGCGATCGGGGTCGGTGTGTCACTGGGCCTTGCGCTGCGCCTGCGTCGCCGGAATGTGCCACCTGCTGACTGGCACACGCCCGAGCGCTAGGGCCGATACCCGTGGCGGAAATCACCGGTTTCCACCACGCGGACGGCATGATGAACGAAGTCGACCAGCAGTGGCCGGGTGTCGCGCGGATCGATGATTTCCTCGGCAAGGAAACTCTCGGCGGTGCGGAAAGGTGAGCGGATCGCTTCGAACTTCTTGTAGAGCGCGGCTTTTAGTTCCTCGGGGTTCTCGGCCTCGGCGAGTTCCTTGCGGAAGGCGGCCTCGATCCCGCCCGCCATGGGCAGGCTGCCCCAGTCGCCGCTGGGCCAGCAATAACGCCATTTGGTTTTCGACTGGTTCATCATCGTCGAACCGGCGAGCCCATAGGCTTTGCGGATAACCACGGAACAGACCGGAACATTGGCCTGGTAGATGGCGGTCATGGCGCGGACGCCCGCGCGGGTGACGCCCGCCGTCTCGGCCTTCACGCCGACGGCGAAGCCGGGGCAGTCGACAAAATGGACGACCGGCAGGTGGAACATGGAACAGAGGTCGATGTGCCGGGTTACCTTGTCGCAAACATCCGCCGTCCAGGCGCCATCCAGGAAGAAGGGGTCGCCGGCGAGGATGCCGACGGCATGCCCGTCGATCCGGGCGAAGCCGCAGACCATGCCCCGGCCCCAGTCATGCCCGATCTCGAAGAAGCTGTGCCGGTCGACGGTCGCCTCGACGATCTTGCGGGGCTTGTAGGGCGTCTTGCCATCGGTCGGAACGATCGACAGGAGGAACTCCTCCTTGCGCTTCGGGTCGTCCGTGGGCGGTGTGCGTTCCGGCAATTCATGAACCGAAGGCGGAAGGTAGGACAGGAATCGCCGCGCCGCTTCAAAGGCATCGGCTTCGGTATCGACCACGTTGTCGACCGTGCCGTTCTGGCCCTGTATTTTCCAGCCGCCGAGCTCTTCCTTGGTGACATTTTCACCGAGCGCGATGGCGACGGGCGGCCCGGCCACGAAGACCTGGCTGAGTTCCTTGACCATGACCGAGAAATGGCTGGCAGCGACGCGGCCCGCGCCCATGCCGGCGCAGGGGCCGAGCGCGAGCGACACGAAGGGCACCTGCGTCATGCCAAGAACGATTTCGTTCCAGCCGGGTGTTTCGGGAATGTAGGTGCGCGGGTCCTTCTCCAGGCTCTTGACTGATCCGCCGCCGCCCGTGCCATCGATCATCTGGACCAGCGGCATCCGGTATTCGGTGGCCATCTTGATCATCTGGACCATTTTCTGCCAGATCGCCGCATCCGACGCGCCGCCGCGAACGGTGAAATCATCAGCCAGAATGACGGTCGATTTGCCGTTGAGGGTCGCGCGGCCCGTGACGGACGTGGACGGCGTGAAGGATTCAAGTTCGTCATCGGCGCCATAAGTGGCTTTGCCGGCGATCTTGCCGATCTCGTGAAAGCTGCCGGGGTCAACCAGGAAAGCGACGCGTTCGCGGACGGTCAGCTTGCCGCGCCCACGCTGGCGAGAGACCGGCTCTTCGCCACCCATTTTTTCCGACAGGCGCTCGCGCCGGCGCAATTCCTCGATCGATTTTTTCCAGCTCATGCATCCATCATTCGGCGGTGAGGGGGGGATCGGTCAAGGGCTTCGTAGGGGGCGCGCGCGAGGTGCCGTAGCGGCAAGCGCTTGCGAGTCCTTGCGACGTCGAAACTGTCATTGCCGGGTGGTCGGAGCCTTAACCGCCTCACGCGGATGCGGCTGAACAATTCCGCCGGGCTTCAATCTTTCCTTGCATTCCCCCGTGTCCCTCTGCTTTATCCTATTCAGACCCATTCCAAGGAGGACCCATCATGGATCTCGCAGAACTCACAACCAAGGCTTCGTCCGCTGTCCAGCCGGGCGGCGATTTCACCAAAAAGGTGAAGTTCGATTTCGGCAGCGTCGGCAAGCTCTTCATCGATGGCGTTGCCGGCACGGTCGACAATTCCGACGGCGCCGCTGATGCCACGATCAAAGTCGACTGGGATGACTTCCAGAAGATTTCCGGCGGCCAGATGGACCCGACCATGGCGTTCATGCAGGGCAAGCTGAAAGTTGAAGGCGACATGTCGGTTGCGATGCAACTGCAGAGCCTGATGAAGAAGTTCTCGTAGTATCCGCGACGGCTTACCAATCCAGAAGGGGCCGCCCCGGGGAAACCTGAGGGCGGCTTTTTTTCATGACTGACAAGACCGCCCCCGCCAAAGCCGGTCAGCGCAAGGACTTTGTCCTTGTGCCCGGCAATCCCGCGCCCGACGGCGCCGAGATTGTCTGGTTCGAGGGCAGTGCCGGACGATCGCTGCGCGCCTGCATGGCCCCGGCGCTGACCTATAACAATCCGCGGGGCACGGTCATCGTCTGCCCGGGCCGGACAGAATTCATCGAAAAGTATTTCGAGGTCGCCCGCGAGCTGCAGGCCATGGGCTTTGCGGTCGTCATCATCGACTGGCCGGGCCAGGGCCTGTCAGACCGCCTGCTGGATGATACGAAAAAAGGCCATATCGACCGGTTCGAGACCTTCATGGGCGCGCTCGCCAAAGGGTTGGAGAAGCTCGACGACAGGCTGCCGCGCCCTTACGTGTCGCTGGCCCATTCCATGGGCGGCGCGATTGCGCTGGCCACGATCGCGCAGGGCCTGGTCAAGGTCGAGGCCGCCGCCTTTTGTGCGCCGATGTGGGGGCTCAAGTCGAAATTCCTCGGCATGAGCTATCTCGTATGGGCCATGCGTGTGACGGGGCGGTCGGACAATTATGCGCAGCAGCCGGGCCCGGCGGAGACGTTCGAGACCAATATCGTGACGCACGACAAGCACCGCTGGCAGGTGCAGCGCGACCTGTGCGATGCGGCGCCTGAACTGGAACTGGGCCCGGTGACGTGGGGCTGGCTCGGGGCGTCGCTCGATATCGTGTCGACGTTCGGCAAGGCCAAAGCCCTCAACGCCGTGAACATCCCGGTCTTCATCGCGTCGGCCGGCGAAGAGAAGCTGGTCGACAATGCCTCGCACGCGGCTGTCTGTGCCCGCCTTCCCGATTGCGAGCATGTCACCGTTGAGGGCGCGCTGCATGAAATCCTGATGGAAACCGACGAACGCCGGGCCGAATTCTGGGAAGGCTTCCAGCGCCTGCTGCAACGCGCCGGGATTTGATGCCGCTGGCGACAGGATGACAGACGGGCTATGCTGACGGCCACAGCATGGGAGTGAGGACGCGATGGCCGACAAGACGCTCGTGGAATTCGTCAAGCAGAGCCTGGAGCGCGGGGAATCGCGCAGTGCCATACTCGACGCGCTGAATCAGGCCGGCTGGCGCAAGGCCGAGGTCGATGCGGCGCTGGAGGCCTATTCCGATGTGGCCTTCCCGGTCGCGGTGCCCCGGCCGCAGCCTTACCTGTCCGCGCGCGAGGCCTTCTTCTACCTTCTCTTCTTCATCCTGCTGGGCATCGTCTCGTTCAGTCTCGGCTCGCTGCTGTTCGCGCTGATCGAATATGGCTTCCCCGACAAGACCAACGTGAACGACTACCGTGTCTTCAGGCTGGAATCGCAGGTGCGCAGCGGCGTGTCAGGCCTGCTGGTGGCGACTCCGATCTTCCTCTGGCTGGGCTATATCCTGCGGGGCGCGCGACGCAGGAACCCGCAAATGCAGCGCTCGCGCATTCGCAAGTGGCTGACTTATGTCAGCCTCGTGGTCGCCGGGTGCACGCTGGTCGGGGACGGCATGTCGCTCGTGTACAATTTCCTCGGCGGTGACCTGACCGTGCGGTTCGTCCTCAAGTCTGTGGTCGTGGCCGTGATCGCCGGGGCGATCTTCACCTATTTCATCGGCGATGCGGAGAAGGGAGACCAGGGCGATGTGGACTCCCAGTGAATCCGGAGACTGGCTGGCCGTTGCGCTCGTCGGGGTGGCCGTTGCCGCGATTGTCGCGGGCCTCGCGATTATAGGCGGGCCGGGACAGGCGCGTGAGGAGCAGCAGGATGACGCCCGCCTGCAGGCGTTGATCGAGACGGCCGGAGCGGTGAACTGTTACAGCCGGGGCGTCGGCCCGCTGCCGGAGGACATGGACACAGTCCGCGTGGCCATGGCCGATCCCGGTTCGCAGGCGCGCCTGGCCGCTGGATGCAGCAACGCGGAATGGAAGGACGACCCGATCACGGGCGCGCCATTCGAGATTCATCCCGTTGACGACCAGCATGCAGAGATTTGCGCGGTCTTTGCGCGTCCCGGCAGCGGGCAAGAGCGCGGCTTCTATCTGGGCGTACCGGCGGCCTATGTCGACTATGCCACGCCGCGCCCCGAGGCCGGCCGGTTCTGCTACACTGTGAATCTTGTCGCGTCACCGGACTGATCTGCTTGACTTCCCTAGCGTCGCCGACCCACGTTCGGACAAAGCGAAGAGGAAGCGCCCCATGAAAACAGCCGCCGTCAAAAAGCCGGGAGGTCCCGGAAACCTTGTGATCGAAGACCGTCCGGACCCGAAGCCGGGCCGGGGCGAGATCCTTGTCCGTGTGAAAGCCAGCAGTCTCAACTATCATGACTTCGTTGTCGTGATGGGCGGAATACCGACACCCGATGGCCGTATCCCGATGTCGGACGGGGCCGGCGAGGTCATCGCCGTCGGTGAGGGCGCCAGCCGGTTCAAGCCGGGCGACAAGGTACTGAGCCTGTTCTTCCCGAACTGGTATTCAGGCGCGCCGCAAATGGCCGGTTTTGCCAGCGTACCGGGCGACGGAGCCGATGGGTTCGGCGCAGAGCTCGTCGCGGCGCCCGAGACGGCGTTCACGCGCATGCCTGAGGGCTATACGTTCGAAGAAGCCGCAACGCTGCCGTGCGCCGCGCTGACAGCCTGGCGCGCATTGATGGTCGAAGCAAAGATAAAGCCCGGCGACTGGGTGCTGACGCAGGGCACGGGCGGCGTCTCGATCTTCGCGCTGCAATTCGCCAAGGCAGCTGGCGCGTGTGTGATTGCGACCTCATCATCCGACGAGAAGCTGAAGCGCCTGAAGGCGCTGGGTGCTGATCACCTGATCAATTACAAGACCACGCCGGACTGGGGCAAGGCCGCTAAGGCCCTGACCGGCGGGCGCGGCGTCGACGAGGTCGTCGAGATTGGCGGGCCCGGCACGCTCGGCCAGTCGATCCAGGCCAGCAAGATGGGCGGGCATATTTCGCTGATCGGCGTGCTGACAGGCGTGTCCGGCGAAGTGCCGACGGCGGCGCTGTTCTCGATGAACATCACGCTTTCAGGCATCACGGTCGGCTCGGCCACGATGCAGGAAGACATGATCGCCGCGATCGAGGCGAACAATATAAAACCCGTGCTGGACCAGACATTCCCGCTCGACAAGATCGCGGACGCGTTCGCCCATCAGGCGTCGCAAAAGCATTTCGGCAAGATCATCGTCTCGATCTGAACCGGGCCTAGTGCCGGAAGTGGCGCATGCCCGTGAAGACCATGGCGAGACCGGCATCATCTGCGGCGGCGATCACTTCGTCGTCGCGGATGGACCCGCCGGGCTGGATCACGGCAACGGCCCCAGCTGAGGCGGCCTGGATCAAGCCATCCGCAAACGGAAAGAACGCATCGGACGCTGCGACGCAGCCCTTTGTTTTCGGCACGTCCCATCCGGCGTTTTCGGCGGCATCTTCTGCCTTGCGGGCGGCGATACGGGCCGAGTCGATCCTGCTCATCTGGCCTGCGCCGATGCCGACCGTTGCGCCATCTTTCGCATAGACAATCGTGTTCGACTTTACATGCTTGGCGACGCGCCATGCGAAGAGGAGGTCGTCGAGCTGTTTCTCTGTCGGGGCGCGACGTGTGACGACCTTGAGGTCGGCGCGCATGATGCGGCCGAAGTCGCGGTCCTGCATCAGGAAGCCGCCGGCAACCGTCTTGACGAAATGACCAGCGGAGGCCGGATCGGGCAGGCCTTCGGTGATCAGAAGGCGGAGGTTTTTCTTCTTGGCGAAGATGGCCTCGGCGTCGGCATCCGCCCCGGGGGCGATGACGACTTCGGTGAAGACTCGGCTGATCTCGTCGGCGGTCGCGCCATCCAGAGGGCGGTTGAGGGCGACGATCCCGCCGAACGCGGAGGTCGAGTCGCAAGCAAGCGCTGCGCGATAGGCCTCGATGATCGTCTTGCCCTGGGCAACGCCGCACGGGTTGGCGTGCTTGATGATGGCCACGGCGGGTGTGTCGGCACCGAGTTCGCCGATCAGTTCGTAGGCCGCGTCGGTGTCGTTGATATTGTTATAGGAGAGCGCCTTGCCCTGCAGTTGTTTCGCGGTCGCGACGCCGGGGCGTTTTTCGCCGGTCACATAGAAAGCGGCCTTCTGGTGCGGGTTCTCGCCATAGCGCAGCGCTTCGTGCAACTTGCCGCCGATGGCGGCCCAGTCGGGCGCGGTGTCGCCAAGCTGGCGGGCATACCAGCCTGATATGGCGGCGTCGTAGGCGGCGGTGCGGGCATAGGTCTTCGCGGCCAGCTTGCGGCAGAGGGTGACAGGCACTTCGCCGTCATGGCCTTCCATTTCAGCGATCACAGCATCAACGTCGCCGCCATCGGTGCAGACGGCCACGAACGCCCCGTTTTTGGCTGCGGCGCGCAGCATGGCCGGGCCGCCAATATCGATGTTCTCGATGCAGGTGTCAAAATCGGCGCCGGACGCAACCGTCGCCTCGAACGGATAGAGATTCACATAGATCAGGTCGATGGCGCCAATGCCGTGGGTTTCGGCGTCCTTAACGTGGGAAGGGTTGTCGCGCAGGTAGAGCAGGCCGCCATGCACGGCCGGATGGAGCGTCTTGACGCGGCCGTCCATCATTTCCGGGAAGCCTGTCAGGTCGGCGACGTCGTTCACAGCCAGCCCGGCCTCTTTCAGCAGTTTCGACGTGCCGCCGGTCGAGACGAGTTCCACACCCATGGCGGCAAGCTTGCGCGCCTGGTCGACGAGACCTGTCTTGTCAGAAACAGACAGGAGGGCTCGGCGGATGCGAACGGGCGCTCCGCGGCTGGCGGCGTCGATCATTGGGGCATCCTCTGGCGGCTGGCTGAACTCATGGGCGGGGTAGCACGACCGGCTGGGGCGTCAAGCGCTGTGGCGTCGGTCCCGTACCGCCCGGTTGGCGCCATATTCCGGCACCAGCACGCCCAGCAGTCGCAGGGCCTCGGTCCGGTCGCGGCGGCCTGCCGCTTCCAGAAGGGCGGCAAGTTGCTTCTCGAACAATTCGCCATGTCCGTTCGGGGAAGCGACCCGATTGACGCCGTCGACCGTGGTCGGGCTGACCTGTTCATGCCGGTAGGTCAGCGCTTCGTGCATTTTCTCGCCGTCGCGCAGGCCTGTTGTCACAATCTCGATGTCCTCACCCGGAACAAGGCCCTTGAGGCGGATCATCGTCTCGGCCAGCTGAAGGATCGGAATGGGCTCGCCCATATCGAGCACGAACAGATCGGCGGCGCCTTCAAGCGCCTGAAGGGCGGCAGCCTGCAATACCAGAGAAGACGCTTCCTCGACGGTCATGAAATAGCGCGTGACGCCAGGATCGGTGAGCGTGACCGGCCCGCCAGCGGCGATCTGGCGTTCGAACAGCGGCACGACGGACCCGGAGGAGCCAAGCACGTTGCCGAAGCGCACCATGGATGCCGACATCCGGGAATCGGCCGCTATCCGGCTAACCGCGATTTCTGCCAGGCGCTTCGTTGCCCCCATCACATTGTCCGGATCGACGGCCTTATCGGTCGAGATGAAGACGAACCGGCGCGCGCCAACAGCGACAGCGGCACGCGCGGCGTTCACGGCGCCGCCGACATTGGTTAGGATGGCTTCGCAGAGATTGTGTTCCATCAGGGGTACGTGCTTGAGCGCGGCCGCATGGATGACGAGGTCCGGCTGGGCGCGCTGGAAAACATCCGCCAGCCGGCTGGTATCGCGCACATCGCCAAGGCGCGACACGACCTCAACATTTGGCGCGGCTGAGCCGAGCGCCATGTCGATGCTGTAAAGGTTGAATTCCGACGCATCGACGATTGTCAGGCAAGACGGGCTGAGCGCAGCAACCTGCCGGGTCAGTTCCGCTCCGATTGTGCCGCCGCCGCCCGTCACGAGCACTTTGGCAGATGTGACGATGTTGCGAACGGGCGCTATGTCGAGCTGGCGTTCCGGCCGGGCGAGAAGATCTGCAGGATGAACGGGCTCGAGTTTCTGCGCGGCTTCGTCGCCGCCAAGGGCCATGATCTCGGCGCCATGACTCGATGCGATTTCCAGGACCTGGAGCATGCCCTCGCGTGATCGGGCGACACCAGTCACGGCGAGCCAGGGTACCTGGCCGTAGCGGACGCGCAGCACGTCGATGACATTGCCGAGGTCTTCGAGGGATCCCATGATCGGGACACCGCGAATGGCGCGGCCAGGATCCGCCCCGCGCATCTCGACGACTCCGAGCACGCGCACCTTGCTGCCCTGTGGCGCGCTCTGGAGACGGCGCAATACCGTGACACAATTTTCGGCGTCGCCGACAAGGAGAACAGGCTGTCCCGATCGCGAGACGGGGCTGAAAATCTGCAGCGGCATATGCGTCGATCGCGACAGGGCAAACATGCGGCCGGCGAACAGGAGTATCGTCCAGAGCAGGGTGGCCACGAGGAAAGTCGCCCAGGGCGCGACGAGCCTGCCATTGAGCAGCAGCATGACTGGCAGGTAGATCAGGCCCGAAAGGCCGATGGCCTGAACCGTCATCACGGCATCGGGCCAACCCATATGACGCCACACCTGTTTCTGGACACCGCGGATCACGAAGCCGGCGAAAACGGCCAGGACGAAAAAGCAGGTGCCCGTAATGACAGACACAAAGGAAAACGGTCCGGTGACGACATCTGACGACCAGACGAGAACGGACGCCATGACCATCGCGATGGCTGCCATGGTGACATCGAATCCCAAGGTCAGGACCATGGCCCTGCGAGCGGCGCGCTGCGGGGTCATGCCGCTGACTCCTTCAGGAAGGCCCAGCGGATACAGTTCGGCGGCTCATTGCCGTCACTGTTCGGATCGGCATAGCCGGCCATGACGATCTGTTCGGGTTGCTCGACGATTCCGCGCGCGAGATAGACGGTCCGCTCCAGCCGTGTGCCTTCATGGCTTGTCTTGAAGCGCCACACGGAACCATTGTCGCAGATAAGGCGAATGGCATCACGCGACATCATGGCTGTGACCGTTGGGTGAAGGTGGAACCGGATCTCGAAATTGATGAACTTGGAATCATCTGATCGCGACTGTGATATCGGACGCACCAGCGAATCCTCGCCGGTCAGGCGGCTGCCGTCGCCCGACATGAAAAGGCGCCGACGGTGCAGGAGGCCGCAAGCGGCCTTGTAGCCGCCATGCTGGGCATCAAGCCAGGTCTCATCGGATTCCTCGAGGCGTTTCGCCGAGATACCTTCGGGACCCATAGCTGCGAGCAGTCGGGATTCTTCGTTGGTCACGAAACTGGCCGAGTCCCGTCCCGCGAGCACAAGCGTAGAGTGTGCGCCGGTGCGGCGAACGGCGGCCTGCCAGTCGACATTCACTTCCGCGCTGTAGCCACAGGACGTGACCAGCCGAGCCGGCCCGTCTGACAATTCGAATCCGAGCGCGCCGGCATGGGCGAAATCCCCGAATGGCGGCGGCGGGGCTTCGCCACAATCGAGCACCAGGCGTACGCGGCCTTTCTGGAGCTTCTGGAACCCGGACTTCGGCGCAAAGGTAAAATGTCGTGGGGGCGTGCCGAGGCGCGCCAATGCAGCATTCACGGCTTCGGGTCGGCCCTCGTCGCCATCATTGAACGGATTCAGCGCGCCATCTTCCGTCTGGAAGAAGGCCAGCATGGCGCCCATGCGCGGAATCCATTTCCCGAAATAGTCCGGCACGACATGACCCGCTTCCTGCAGGACAACGCGCAGTGCGAGCAGATTGAGCAATGCGGACAGAAGGCGTGAGGGACTGCGGCTGACGTGGCCGCCATCGGGCAGGATCTGTGCCGTGCATTCGCCGTCCAAACGGCCCAGCGCCTCATCCAGCTTGTGCGCCCCGTCAAGGCAAACAGAACGCGCCACCATTACGCAAGACCCGATCCAGCGGGTCTTGGGATCGGTTGTCTGGTCCAGCGTATCGGACAGGAATCGCAATTGCCGGACCAGGCATTCCATTCGCTCGGGCCTGGCGTCCGCCGTGAACACGTCGTTGGCGCACCGCATCCAGTTCCAGATGCGATTTGCAGTCGGTTCAGCTCGCCATGCGAATCCATTGAAGGTGCCGAAGGCATCGATCCAGGAGTCGACAAACGCCCCGGCCCGGCTTGCCCCGGCGGGGCCTTGCGAGACGAGGTCCGGCAGCCAGTCAAACCGGTGCAGCCGGTCGGCGAAGTGCCGCGATGGCAAGGGAACGGACCAAGGCGCCTGAGCCCGCTCCAATGTCAGGCGTTCCATGCCGATTCGCCACACGTCGCGCATCAGGGCTTCGCCGCGCCATGTGTCTGGCGGCACGATATCAGGAAGATTGACGGTGAATTTCTCAGGCACCGTCCCCGTCAGTTTCAGCCGCTGGCGTGCGCCGATTCGCGCATCTTCACCTGCGACGCCGCGAAACCGGCGCCAAAGGGCTGCATCGTCGGCGCTGGAACGCGTGCGGTCAGCTCGGAATTCGCTGTCTCCACCACCCAAGGCACGCCCCATCCTGAAACCTACTATACTTGGACGCTCGGCCTGAGCGCCCGGATATTGTCACCATAGGCGGAAGGTCCACCCTTGAAAACGGCGGAGCCTGCAACAATCGCAGTGACGCCCGCAGAAACGGCCCGGGGCGCGTTTTCCGGGTTCAGGCCCCCGTCAATTTCCAGGATAATGTCACGGCCCGACTGGTCGATCATATGCCGGAGTTCTTCGACCTTGCGCAACTGGCTCTCGATGAAACTCTGTCCGCCGAAGCCAGGATTGACCGACATGACCAGGATCAGGTCGAGATTGTCGAGCAAGGGTTCAACGATCGAAGCTGGCGTGCCCGGGTTGAGCGCCACGCCCGGCCGCATGCCGGCCGCTCGGATCGCCTGCAAGGTGCGGTGAATGTGCGGCCCAGCCTCCGGATGGACGGTAAGAATGTCGGCGCCCGCCTTGGCAAAGGCGGCGATGAACGGATCAACCGGTGCGATCATGAGGTGGACGTCAAAAGGTTTCTTCGAGTGCGGCCGAAGCATTTCGATGACAGGCGGGCCGAATGTCAGGTTCGGCACGAAATGGCCGTCCATCACATCGATGTGGATCATGTCGGCGCCGGCGGCATCAATCGCGCGAATTTCGTCTCCCAGGCAGGCGAAGTCAGCCGAGAGAATCGAAGGGGAAATCAGGACCTTACTCATGCTCTCTCCCTAAAAGGGAACAGCCGGCCACACAAGGTGGCCGGCTGCCCGGTAATCAAGTTTTAACCACGTGCCCGGATCCGGGCACGTCAGATCAGTAGCCGCCGCGCGGAACCAGCTTCCAGCCGTCAGCGCCGGCAATAATGTCGACCTGCGTACCGGGTGCGATGTAGACATCTGCGCCCTGGACGATTTCCTTCACGTCGCCATTGCTGAAACGAACGATGTAGGCGTAGCCCTGCTTGGTGCCGATCGCCTTGCCAGCCTCGTTGCCGACCATGCCGCCAGCGACCGCGCCGCCGATGGCGCCAGCTGTCTGGGCCTTGTCGCCACCACCGAGTTCAGAGCCTGCAAGGCCGCCGAGGACGGCGCCGGTTGCAACGCCGATGATCGAACGGTCCGGCTTGATGGTCACGGCGCGAACCGACGTGACAGTGCCCTGGTAAACGGTCGAGGCCTGGCCGACGGATTGTGTGCTCGTCGTTCCAATGCCGGGACTGTTGGCGCAGCCGGCGAGAGCAAGCGTGAGTGCGGCGAGGGCGCCAGCCATGACCTTGCCAGGAACAGCGCGGGGGGAAGTGATTGCAGACATATCAGTGCTCCTTGCACATTGAATGGACGCTTTTTGCGTGTATTCAGCTGAATAGCAGATGAACCCGTGTGATTGATTTCGGGGCGATCGGTGGCGATTCAATGGCGGCCAGCACAAGATTTCCCCGCCAAGACGCGATGTCGCAACCTGAGGCTAACACGTATTTACCTCCGAATCGCCTGGACGGCGCGCAATTCGGAGGTGAATCAGGCCTTGGCCAGCCGTGCGATGAAGAATGTGTCATTATCGCCGGCCAGGCCGGGCAGGGTCAGGATGTCACCGTCAGGCGTTATTGCGTTTTCAAAACCGGGAATTTCACCGGCGCTGACTGGTTCCCGCCGGACGAGGCCCGCCGCGATCGCCGCCTCGACAATATCGACGCCCTCGGCGGGCAAGGGCGTGCAGACGCAGTAGACCAGCGTGCCGCCGGGCTGCAGCATGTCCAGGGCCGATTCGAGCAGCCGGGCCTGGGCGGCCGGAAAGCGTGCGACGTCGGCGTCGCGCTTGATCCATGCGCCTTCCGGGTGCCGGCGCAGCGTGCCGAGCGCCGAACAGGGCGCGTCGAGCAGGATTTTCGCGACGGGCGCGTCCGGACGCCATTCATCGGCATTTG
Organism: Alphaproteobacteria bacterium; assembly: GCA_018830285.1. GTDB lineage: Bacteria > Pseudomonadota > Alphaproteobacteria > Caulobacterales > Hyphomonadaceae > Hyphomonas. The sequence continues at coordinate 40,456 of JAHJSB010000055.1, read as the reverse complement.
CCGCGATCACGTCGGCCGAAAGGCCCGTGCGCGCGAGGTTTTCCTTCAAAAGCCGCAGGCGCGGCGCAGACCGGTCGACGGCGATGACGCTGGCGCCTGATGCGGCGAGCTGGAGCGTCTTGCCGCCCGGCGCGGCGCAGAGGTCGATGACGGTGTCGCCCGGTTGCGGGTTCAGCAGCCGCGCAGGAATCATGGCCGCGACGTCCTGGACCCACCAGTCACCGGCGGCAAACCCGTCCTTGTCTTCGACCGATCCGCCCGGCACGCGAACAGCCCCGCCGGGCACGACTTCACCGCCAGTTTCGGCGGCGACTTTCTGGGGGTCCGCCTTGGGTGTCAGGTAAAGTACAGGCTCGGAGAGCTGCGCTTTGGCGAGGGCGATTGCCGCGTCCTCACCGAGCGCATCGGTAAAGGCTTTTTGCAGCCAGTCCGGCCAGATCGTGACCGGAGACATGGCCGCGAAATCGGGGCGCTCGCGGTCAGCGCGGCGCAGGACCGCGTTGAGGAAAGCCCCGCCGGAGCGCGCTTCGGGCCAGGCCTTGGCGGCTTCCACGGTTTCGCCGACGGCGGCGTGAGGCGGGGTATCCATTAACCAGAGCTGGGTGACGCCGGTGCGGAGCAGAGCCCGTATGGGTGCGGTGACGGCGGGGAGCGGGCGTGACAGGAGGGGGGCAAGGGCGTCGTCGATGTGGCCCAGATTGCGCAGGGCGGCGCTCGCGATGGCGCGGGCGAACCCGCGATCGGAGCCTTCCAGCGTGTTGAATATCTGGCTTGTATCCATCGCATCGTCGAGCGTGCGCCGGCTGTCCAGCGTCAGGGTCAGCAGGTCGGCTGCAGCGCGGCGAATATCAGCTCCACTCACGTCCTCAACCCCACGGGCCGGCAGCGCGCCGGGCGGGGGTGGCGTCTGCGGTCGAAGCGGAAATCTGGTCGCCGGCCATGCGGCGCAAGGCGGCAACCCGGCTGGCCGTGGTCGGGTGGGTCGAGAACAGGTTGTCGGCACCGCGGCCGCTGAGCGGGTTTGAAATGTACATATGGGCCATGGCGGGGTTGCGCTCGGCCTGGACGTTTACGGAAGCACGGGCGCCGCGTTCGATCTTTTCGAGCGCCGAAGCCAGCCAGAGCGGATTGCCGCAGATTTCGGCGCCCCTGGCATCGGCCACGTATTCGCGCGAGCGGCTGATCGCCATTTGCACGAGGCCTGCGGCGATGGGGGCGATGATCATGATCGCGAGCGAGCCGATCAGGCCGTTGCGGTCGCGCCCGAAGAAGAGCGCGAAATTCGCCAGCATGCCGATCGCGCCCGCAATCGTTGCGGTGATGGTCATGGTCAGCGTGTCGCGGTTGCCGACATGGGCGAGTTCGTGGGCCATCACGCCCGACACTTCTTCCCGGGTCAGCATGCCGAGCAGGCCGGTCGTTGCGGCGACGGCAGCGTGCGATGGATTACGTCCGGTGGCAAAGGCGTTCGGCTGGGGTGTTTCGATAATGTAGACTTTCGGGGCGGGCAGGCCGGCCCGTTCGGCGAGCGAGGCAACGTCATTCGCGAAGGTGCGCAGCATGGGTGTCATGGTTTCCGGCGTCAGTTCGCGCGCGCCCTGCATCTTCAGGACGATCTTGTCGGCATTCCAGTATGAAAATGCGTTCATGCCCGCAGCGACGACGAATGCGACCGTCATGCCAAGCATGCCGCCGACGAGATATCCGATCGCCATGAAGAGGGCGGTCAGCATGGCAAGAAGGATGAAGGTTTTCGCAGTCCCCATTGGACTTGTACTCCACTAATACGGCAGTTCGATGTTTCTACGGATGGTACTGCCAACTATATGGTGACCATTAACGAATTGAGGAGTCTGCTGGCACATGGACCAAGAATCATCAAACCCTGACAGCAGTCAGGACGAGACCGAACGCCGCAAGGGATTGAGCCCCGAGGCACGCCGGGCGCTGGACGAAGCGGACGCGCGGCGCGCAGCGGCGGAGGCTGATGCTGCGGCCCTGCCAGCGGATGAGAATGGCGGGCCCCGCAATATCGAACCGACCCGCTATGGGGACTGGGAGCGCAAGGGAATTGCCTACGATTTCTGAGCGCTAATCTGCGTCAGACCACGCCAGCGTCGATCAGGCTTTGCGCGCCATCCACGATGGCCTGTTTTGCTGTACGTGGTTTCCAGCCAAGAACGCGTTTGGCCTTCTCGTTGGACACCTGCCGCTGCCGCCCGAGTTCCGGAATGACCTGTTTCAGGGTCGGATTGAAGGCGGCGACAATTTTCAGCATGACGTCGGGCATCGTGCCTTTGGGAAGTTTTTTCGCATAGGCCGGGAAGGCTTCGCGCAACACGTCTGCCACGTCGCTGAACCACATAAAGGGTTGCGAGACGAGGAAGCGCTCGCCGGCTGCGCCCGGCACGGTCATCGCTGCGACCTGCGCTGTGGCGACATCGCGGACATCAACAATGCCGAAACCGATGCGTGGTACGGCAGGAATCTTTCCCGACAGCGGCATGGTCAGGAGTTCAAGTGAGGCTGAGAGATCGCCGCTCATGACCGGGCCAAGCACTGCGGCGGGATTGATGACTGCCAGTTCGAGGCCTTTGCCTTCACCGTTGATATAGTCCCAGGCTGCGCGCTCGGCGATCGTCTTGGAGCGCGTATAGGCGGTGTTGTCTTTCAGGTTGTCAGGGTTGGACCAATGTTCCTCGGTCAGGACCGGGGGACGGTTCTCGCCCCAGCCATAGGCGATGGCCGCCATGGACGAGGTCATCACGACGCGTTTCACGCCGGCGGCCCGGGAGGCTTTCAGGACGCGCAGTGCGCCGTCCGTTGCCGGCCGGATAAGTTCGTCGGGATTCTTCGGGACTCCGCTCGGGAAGGGCGAGGCCACATGCTGGACGAAATCCATTCCAGCAACCGCTTCGGCCCAACCGTCATCGCGTTCGAGATTGGCCGCAACCAGTTCGATCGCGACAGGCTTTCCGGCATATTTGCTGAGCGTTGCGTTGAGCTTGGCGGCGCTGCTGGCCGAACGCGCCGTGCCGCGCACCTCATGGCCCGCCTCCAGCAATTGAAGGATGACATGCCCGGCAATGAATCCGGTCGCGCCCGTAACAAGTACCTTGGCCATCGCAGCCTCCCTGATTTTCCTGAATGATGAGCGCTCTCGCCATCTTTCACAAGGGCGGGGTGATGGCCTTGTCTCTCATCCGGTGTTCGCGGAACGTGATGTAGAATGTGGCCGAGATGATGATAGCGGTTCCGACCCAGGTCCAGGGACCCGGCAGGAGATGGAACAGCAGCCAATCGACCAGAGCCGCCATGGGCAGGCGCAGATAGTCGATGGGGGAGAGGAAGGATGCGTCGCCAATGCTCATGCCGCGAATGTAGAGATACTGCCCTAGCGCCCCGCAGAGACCCATTACGCCGATCATGCTCCAGTCCTGAAGCGACGGCGCGACAGCGGGCCATTTCCATATGGCGAGAGGCAGCAGGAGGATGGATGACAGGAGGTTGGCCCAGATCAGCAGTGTCATCGGGCGGTGCAGGCGGGACAGGACTTTTACCAGCGTGATCGCGCCGGCCATGCAGAATGCGGCGGCAAGTGCGAGGAGCGTGCCAAGGCTGACGCCGGACTGCGGCTGGGTCATGATGAGCACACCGACGAAACCGGCAAGCGTGGCGCCCCAGCGGTGCCAGCCGACCGTCTCGCGCAGGATGAAGGCGGCAATGACCGTGATGAACATGGCGCGCGAAAAACTGATCGCATTGAAGGCGGACAGTGGCAGGCCGACCGCATCGGAGACGGCATAAAAGCTCAGGATGAAGCCAAGGGTGCCGAACAGGCTGCGCACGAAGACCATGCCGGGCTGCTGGACCCGCAGGATGCCGAACCCTTGCTGGAAGATGATCGGCAGCGTGATCATCAGGGCGACCGCCGCGCGCCAGAAGGCGAGGAAGCCGGGATCGTAATGGGCGGACTGGAGCTTGGACAGGGTCAGGAAGGCCGTGAACACGACGCCGGACGCGGCCATCCACAGCGCACCTTCGAGGTTGCGCGCCTGTTGCGGGCGGTTATCCTCGCGTGCTGCAGAAGAGTTTGGACTAGCCGGCATGGAATGTTTCACCGCTTCGGAAATCGACGAGATCGACCGCCTGTGGCGGCGCCTGCCGATCGAGCATATGTGGACCGGCTGGGCAACTGCAGGCGAGGCGCCCGAACACGTCTGGATCTTTCGCACCCGCGCCCACTGGCGCCGGTTTCCCCTGACCAAGACGGCCAGGGGCTATGTGCTTGCCGACGAAGACGGCCGCCGCGTGTTCCGGGCGCCGACGCTGGCTGACCTGTTGCAGGCTGTCGAAGCGGTGCCGGGCCTGGACGCGGTGGTTCAGGACTGAGAACCGGCCGCCTGGGCGAGGCGCATCTGCTCGGCCTGTTCGGGGGTCAGGCCGAGCGCTTCGAGGAGCGGCCCGGCCGCTTCTTCGTTCCAGCTGTGTGCCGGTCCGACCGTCATGCCGCCATCGACCAGGAACTCGCCGCCGGTGATGAAGCCGGCCGCATCAGAGGCCAGGAAAGCGGCCATCTCGGCAATGTCGCTGCCGCGTCCGACACGCCCGATAGGCTGCATCTTGCCGCCGTTCTGGGCGACCATTTCAGCCATCTGGTCTGCCTGTTCCCGCGACAGGCCGAGTGAGGCACCGAAGATTGACGTGGCGATGAAGCCCGGCAGGATGGCATTGACCCGGATCTGGTATTTGGCGAGTTCGGCGGCAGCCAGTTTCGAGAAATGTGCGACGCCCTTCTTGGCGACCGAATAGGTGATCGGCGCATAACCGGCGCAAACGGCGCTGATCGAGGACGTATTGATGACCGACCCTGCGCCGCGCGCCTTCATGTGCGGAACGGCAAACTTGGTGCCCGCAAAGACCTGTTTCAGGAGCAGGTTCATCGTGGAGTCATAGCCTTCGAGATCCAGGTCCTCGACGCCGGTCGGCGTGCCGCCATGGCCAGCATTATTCCAAAGGATATCAAGGCCACCGAAGGCATCGACGGCGGATTGCATGAGGGCTTCGAGCTGGGCCATGTCGGTGACGTCGCAATGGGTGAAGCGAACCTTGTCTGATCCGAAGCGCGTTTCGAGCGCCTTGCCTTTTTCGTCCTGCACATCGCCAGCGATGACTTTCGCGCCTGCGGCGACGAAGACTTCGACGCCCGCAAGGCCGATGCCGCTGGCGGCGCCTGTGATGATGGCGATCTTGCCGCTGAGATCCGTCATGATGTTATCCTCCCGTTTCTTGCACCATGCGCCGGGCTTCCGCCGGGGACGTCAAGGGAAGGCGAGAAAAATTCGGGGCCGGACCGCCTAGTCCGGTTTGTGCAGGCCGAACCGACTGGCGAAAATCTTGTCTAGCCAGCGTTTTGGCAGGCGGGTCGGGATGGTGAAATTGGTCAGCTTGTTGGGCACGGGCGCGTAGCGGGCCCTGGGGCTCGGGTCTTCCAGCGCGATCTGGATGACCTTGCCGATCTCGACCGGATCAAGCCCGGTGCGGCCGCCATCGAACATGACCTGCTCGAATGTTTTCAGCGGTTCGGCCCAATCGCTTTTGGCATAGGGCTGCTCGTCATTGGCCGCTTCCGCCTTGTCCCATATGGGCGTCTTCACCGAACCGGGGCCGACGGCAATTGCGTCGATGCCGAAGATCAGGAGCTCGCGGCGCAATGTGTCGGTCATGCTTTCATTGGCGTGTTTCGTGGCGGTGTAGGCGCCGAGAAAGGGGGCCGCGATCCTGCCGCCAACGCTGGTGATATTAACGATCCGGCCGGGTGGCCCGGTCCGGAACTTGTCCGATCCGAGCAGGGGCACGAAAGCCTGCGTGACGCGGAGCAGGCCGAACACATTGACGGCAAAGTGAGCCTCGAAATCCGCCAATGGCTGGATCGCCAGCGGCCCCATCTTCGCGATGCCGGCATTGTTGACGAGCCCGGCCAGCCGGGCGTTACCAAGCGCCTCGGCAACGGTCTGGACAGCCGATTCAACACTGCCAGGCTGGGTGACGTCGAGCAGGATCGGGCGCAGGTCGCCCGTGGCGCCGTCTTTCAACTGGTCGCCGTCAGCCTGTTTGCGTACGCCGGCAAAGACGCACCAGCCGTGCGCGGCGAGGTGGCGGGCGGTTGCGGCACCGATGCCGGTCGAGGCGCCTGTCACGACAACAGTGCGCAGGGAGGTGGGGGTCGTGTCCAGTGCCATGTGTCGCCTCTTGTCCGGGGGAAAGGGTCAGTCGTCTGCGGTCTGCCTGCCACCCTCGATTACCCGAAAACGGGGTCGTGGCGTGGGGGTGGCCGGGGTGTCCTGCGGGGGTGGCGGGTGTGTGGGAGCGGTCACCAGCCGGGGTGCCATGGGGCGGGACGGAGGTGGTCCGGACGGAGCGACGGGAGGCTCTTCGTCCTCTGCGGCGATGTCGCGCACACGCGGCGTGTAGGCCGGGCGCGTCTTCGACTTGAACCCTGACTTGCCCTTGCCGCGCGCCTTCTTGTCGATTTCTTTCAGCTTGATGCGCTGGAGGCTGGAGAGGGCCTCGCCTTCGGCGCCCTTCTCTGGATCGGCAAAGGCCGAGCCATAGGTCTCGATGCGCGCTTCGATCTCTTCGAGGAACTGGCGCTCCCAATCGGAGAGTTCGGGACCGAGGCCCTGTTCGGCGAGCGCGGCGGCCTTGCGCAGCTTGCGCAGGGCGGCACGTTTCTTACGCTCGTCGACATCCCGGGACATGCAGGGGATGTTAGTTCAATCCGGCACAAAGGCCAATTGATTCAGGCGTCGCCGGTCGCCATGAGGTAAAGTTCGAGCATCATTTCCTGTTCTTCGCGATCAGCCTTTTCGACTTTGCGAAGACGGATGACCTGGCGCAGCGCCTTGACGTCGAAGCCGAAGGCCTTGGCTTCGGCATAGATATCCTTGATCTGCTCGGCGACCTCTTTCTTCTCTTCTTCCAGCCGCTCGATTTTCGAAACGGTCTGGCGAAGCTTTTCCTTGGTGGTCTCGGTCAGGTGCGTGGCGGCAGCGTCTTCCATGAAGGTGATCCTCGAATCGATATGGTGGCAGGCAGGCCGAGCCTCTTAGCGAGACTTACCGCCCGTGGCCAGACGCCGTATCGCAACCGCGACATCCGCGCCGTGGGCGTGGTGGGGCATGTGGCCTTCATCCGGCAGGATCACGAGATCGACCGGAACCTGTTTCTTCAATTCGCCGACATGGAGCTTCGGCGAGATCACCGTGTCCTGGCTGCCCGAGAAGACGGTGATGGGGACCTTGAGTTCGGGGTAGCGAAGCGACTGTTGGGCAAGTTCGGCTTCGAGCCGGCGCACGTCCTGCGCATTGGCCCTGAAGTTTGGCGGGCGAAACAGCAGCCCGATGGCTGACTGCTCGAAATATTTCTCCGGCACGGGCGCAGGATCGAACACGCCGTCGATGCCGGCCCGGACCTGTTGCGGCCCGACGGTCGGCACGAGCTGGGTAAACATCGGCCCGACCATGGGCGCGGCAGCAAGGCCATTATACCAGGCATGCCCGCCGCCGCCCCAGTCATGCGTGACGGGCGCGATGAGGACGAGGCCCTGCACGAGATCGGGCCGGTCGAGCGCGAGGCGGAGCGCCACCGCGCCGCCGAAGGAATGGCCGACGATCACGGCCTTTTCGCCGGGTGCCATCTGGTCGAGCACGCCAGCCATCTGCGCAGCCTGCGCTTCAAGCTGTTCGGCGCCCTCGAAGCGTTCGGAATAGCCGTGGCCCGGCCGGTCGGCCATCAGGACGCGGTAGTCATCGCCGAGGCGCGGGGCGAGCGTCCAGTTGAATTCGCGGGCATTGGCGCTGGCGCCGTGGATCATCAGGACGGGCGGGCCGGACGTGCCGGCAGTCAGGACATTCACGCCATGGCCGTTGACGGTCAGCATCTGGCCAGTCGAGGCGGGGTTTGCCCGCTGGACTTTCGACGTATAGGCGGCGCTCGAGACGCAGGCGCCGACACCGCCGACGCTGACGAACGAGACGGCCAGAAGGGTGAGGCTGATCATGCGCGTCAAAGCCCCTGGCCTTCGGCGACCTTGGACAGGCGTTTTTCGGCCTGCATCGCCTCGGTCATGAACGGATAGATTGATAGCGCCTGCCGGTAGGCCTCAAGGGCCTCTTTTTCTGCCCCCATCGCCTCCATCATGATGCCGAGCCCGGCCCAGGCGCCGAAATGGCGGGGTTCGAGCCGCAGCGCCTCATTGAGGTCGCGCAGGGCTTCCGGGAAGTTTTCATCATTGAGGAAAAGGCCTGCACGCCGACTCCAGGCCTCGGCATAGTCGGGCGCGATCAGGATGGCGCGGTCATAGAAGGCGCGGGCCGTTTCAAAGTCTCCGATCATCTGGGCATCGACGGCGCGCTGCATGATCATGTCGACGGTCGGAGACCCGGAATCCATCCATGAGGCCCAGATGTCCTGGGCGACATCATTGGCTTCGCTTTCGCTCGGGGCATTGTGTAGCTTTTCAAACATCTCGTCCGAGGGGCCGGCGACGGCCTGCCCGGCAAAGATGAGGGCTGCGAGGAGCAAGCGTTTGAACATGAGGATCAATATGGCCGGGAAGCACGTGGCGGCAACATCAAGTTTGCATCACACCAGGCCGTAATGCGCCAAAGCGGCCTCGAGACCTGCGGCGCCGGTGAAGTGATGGGTGACAAATCCGAGCTTGTCGGCGGCGGCGATATTGGGCGCGCTGTCGTCGATGAACAGGACGGCAGCCGGATCCGGATGGCCGATTGCCTCGAGCGTATGCTGGTAGATCGCGGGATCGGGCTTGGTCATGCCGAGGTCGCCGGAAACGACGACGTGGCGGAACCGGTCCAGCACCGGGCCGAAATGCTGCTGCATCACGGGCCAGGTCTCGGATGGCATGTTGGTGAGGGCGTAGAGGGGCACATTGCGCGCGTGCAGGCGTTCGACCAGGTCGGGCGTGCCCTCGATATAGCCATCGAACATCTCCATCCAGCGCCCGCCCCAGGCGCGGATCTCGGATTCCTGTTCGGGATGGTCGGCGATGAGCGCGTCAGCATTGTCGGCAAAGCTGACCCCGGCATCATGGCGCATATGCCAAGCCATCGTACAGACGGAATCCAGGAAGTGATCCCGGGCGTCTCTGGTGTCAAAAATTTTGTCGTAGAGGCGCGATGGCTCCCAATCGAGCACGACGCGACCGAGATCGAACAGGGCAATCGAAACGGTCATTTTCCCGCCTCATTGCCTGTTCATCTTCGGCTCAGGCCTGTTTCGCTTTAAAGCGCGGGTTGGTCTTGTTGATCACGTATACGCGGCCCTTACGGCGCACGATCTTGCAATCGCGGTGACGTGCCTTGAGGGACTTAAGTGACGAGCGGACTTTCATGGGCCTGGCCTGACGATCATGTGATATTAGGAAAGCGGTGCGAGTAATGAATCCGGGTAGCAGAGTCAAGGACGCGCGCTGTCACGCGCCCACATTCCGACGGAGAGTGACAATGATACAGAATGGCATTGCCAGGACGCAATGGCTGGCAGCCGCCGCCCTGACGGGGCTGCTCGCGTCATGTGCCGCCGGCCCGCATGCAGTGAAACCGCCCGTGACGGGCAATCCGCCTGTCGTCGCGCCGCAGACGGGCCCCATCAGCTATAAGTCGTCCGGCCATGCCGAGATGGACGCCTGGCGCGCGGATTTTTCCAACCGGGCGCTGGAAGCGGGCCATGACCGGGCGCTGGTGGAATCGCTGCTCACCGGTATCGAGCCGATCCCGCTCTGGCTGGGATCCAATCTCCAGGTCGCCGCCACAGGTATCAGCGACCAGGCCGAGTTCGCCAAGCCGATCTGGGATTATCTCAAGGTGCCGCTCGGCGAGAGCCGGATCAGCAATGGCCGGGAGCGTCTCGCCCTCCACCCAGGCATGTTCGCCGATCTTGAGGCGCGGTACGGCGTCGACAGGCAGGTCCTGGTCGCGATATGGGGCATGGAAACGAGCTATGGCGCGGTGATCGGCAATTTCGACGCCGGCAACGTGCTGGCCAACATGGCGGTCGAGGGGCGTCGGCGGGCCTTTGCCGAGAAAGAATTGTTCGCCGTGATGAAAATGGTCGAGCGCGGCGATGCCGAACGCTCGGATCTCATCGCGGGCTGGGCCGGGGCGATGGGGCAGACGCAGTTCATGCCGTCCAGCTACCTGGCCTATGCCGAGGATTTCGACGGCGACGGGCACAAGGACGTCTGGAAAAACGAAGGTGACGCGCTCGCCTCGGCGGCCAATTACCTGAGGAAATCCGGTTATGCGATGGGCCAGCCCTGGGGAATCGAAGTGGCCGTGCCAGCCGGGTTCGACTTCAGCCTGGCCGATGGCAATGAGCGGCGCATAGATACGTGGCGGGCAGCCGGCCTGGTGCCGATCGCAGGCGGACCCTTCGAGACCGGCGGAGCGGATTTCTCGCAACTCTGGCTGCCAGCGGGCGCCGAGGGACCGAAATACCTGCTGTTCAACAATTTCAAGGTGTTCAAATCTTACAACAATGCCGACTCCTACGCCTTTGCGGTCGGCATGGCGGGTAATGCCGTCATCGGAAAAGGCGGACCGGTCACGCCCTGGCCGACGCACCTGAGGCCCCTGTCGGTGGCCGACATCAAGGCGCTGCAGGCGGGCCTCAACGGGCGCGGATTCAGCGCCGGGCCGGTGGACGGGATTCCCGGTCGCCAGACGAAACTGGCGCTGATGGGATTCCAGAAATCGCGCGGACTGGTGGCCGACGGCTATCCGACCAAGGACATGCTGGCTCTGGTGACAGATGGTGTTGGGGGGAGCAATTTCGGGGTGTCGTCGGCGACCGAAGGCCCGAGCTGATCAGTCGGTCTCGGCATATTCGCCGACACCATCCTTGAGGCCGAACCGGGCGAACAGGATCATGAAGACCAGCAGGCCCGCGCAGATCACGAAAGGCAGGTGCGGGTTCACGTATTCGTACAGGAACAGGCCGAAGAAGGGCGTGATGATGAAGCCCATGCCATTGGCCGAGATCACGAGCCCGGCGACATTGCCCTGAAGCTGTGGCGAGACTGCCAGCGATGCGCCGCTGGAGAAGCCGGGCCGGGCGAGGCCCTGACCGAGGCCGATACAGAATTGTGCGAGGATGAGGCTGGCATAGTCGCGCGCAAACACGAGAATGATCGCGCCGAGGAAAAGCGGCACGCAGCCGACCATCATCAGTGTCTTGTTGCGCATCTTGAGGCGCGGGATCAGGACGAGCTGGGCGAGCAGCACGGCGAGTGCGCCGACGGTGAAAGCGGGGCCAGTGAATTGCGCGGCCTCCCGGCCTGACACACCCATCCGGTCCATCACGGTGAAGACGAATACCTGGGTCAGGATGCCGGTGGTCAGTGACAGGCAGACAGCAAAAATAAGGAAGGGCAGGACCGTGCCCGAGCGCCAGAGGCCGTGGCCACCGGTTTCATCATCGTATTGAGTGGCGTCGGTGACCGGGGCGCGTTGTTCCGGCAGGCGGAACCAGATCAGCGCGGACATGGTGAAGGCGATCACGGCGGTGACGGCCAGCGGGCTGAGCAGGCCGGCGGTGGCGACAAGCGCTGCGGCGATTGCAGGGCCGATCACGGTGCCGACGCTGAAACCGGACGTGATGAAGGCAATTTCCGACTGGCGCTCGACCGGGCTCGTCCGGTCGGCGACATAGGCCTGCGCGGCCGGATTCGCACCCGAGCCCAGCAGGCCAAACATGGACCGCGACGCGGCAAGGCAGATGAAGATCAGCGCCGTGCCCGTGATCACGTGATTGAGGCTGAGCCAGCCGAAGACCAGGAGGAGCGTCATCGACAGGCCGTAACCGGCAAGCCCCATGGCGGCGACCGGACGCCGGCCCCAGCGGTTCGATTTCTTGCCCCAGAATGGCGACGTCACCGACCACCAGAAGGCCGACAGCGCGAAAATCGACCCGGCCATCCAGTCGGGCAGGTTGAGTTCGCGCGTCATCGGCGGCAGCACGGCGGCGATCAGCATCGTGTTGCCGGCGCCGATGGCCATGAGGGAAAAGAACAGCAAAAAGAAAGCGCCGCGGCGTTCGGGCCGCGGCACATCTTGAAGGGGATCGACTGTCTGGGTCATGTCCAGACTAATCGACTGGAGGGGTAAGAATGTCCAGCGGGAGACTTATCCATTGTCTCCGGAGACGGGTGGGTAGCATTCGCCAGACCAGGGTGAGAGGCGGGAATCCATCATTGAACGGTTGGAAAAATCGATGCAGGCGCGGCCAAATGCACGCACCGCTTCGGTCGCCTGCTCCTCGGCCCATGAATGCGCGCAGGCGGCCTGGTCCGGCGCAAGGCTGGCGGCGTCGCCACCGGGCCGGCGATAGGATCCGATGAAATCGGAGACGCAGGTTGCGTAGGTGTCGATTTCCTGAGTGAAGGATTCGCGCGCCGCGCGCGCGGATTCGAGGTCGGCCAGCGATGTGAGTACCGCTGGAATATCGGGGCGCTGGACATCGCCGCAGGCTGTCCTGACGACGGCGCGTCCCTGTTCGGTCTGCTCGGCGGCACAGACGCGGTAGCCGTCATTGGCAACGTATTGCTGTGCGACACATGGCGCGGCGACGGCGGAAAACGTGATGGCGGCGAGGAAAATGCGCATGGGCTGGATCGGCCTCCTGTGCGCCACCCCCGATGACGCTTCGGCCTATTGATACGTGCACCGCCCGGACCGATCAACCGCCCGGAACAGGCGCATGCCGGACGGGCCAAAAGAAACGCAGGGTTAAGACCCTTCTGCGCAGAGTGCGGGCTGTCATCGCCTTGAAAGGTATCGGTTTGGCGCAACTTGTCGGCCTCGTTCTCGTCATTGTCCTTGTTTTCGGCGGTCTTGTGCTGACCGGAGGACGTGCGGCCATGCATGCGCTACCATTTGAGCTGGCGCTAATTGGTGGCGCCGCTGTCGGCACGGTGCTGATCGGCAATTCCCTCAGCGTGTCGCGCGAGGCGCTGGGCGGATTTGCCAAGGCGTTCCGTGGTGCCAAGTGGGGACGTGATGACTACCAGGACCTGCTGGTGTTGCTCGGCACGTTGATGCGCAAGGCGCGCCAGGGCGGTTTCGTGGCCATCGAATCCGATATCGAGGATCCGGAGACTTCGGCAGCCTTCCAGGCGGCGCCCCGGATACTTGATGATGATGCGGCGAGCGGGATGGTCTGCGACGCCTTCCGGCTGATGGCGCTGGACCTGTCCGATCCGGCCCGGGCAGAGGCCCGGATGGACCAGTCGATTGCCGTCTATCTCGACCAGCGCATGAAGGCTGTCGGCGCCCTGCACACGCTGGCCGACGCCCTGCCGGCGCTCGGCATCGTGGCCGCCGTTCTGGGCATTATCCGGACCATGGGGTCGATCAACCAGTCGCCGGCCATATTGGGCGCGATGATCGGATCTGCGCTGCTGGGCACATTCCTCGGCGTCTTTCTCGCGTATGGCCTTGTGGGCCCGGTGGCCGCCCGTTTCGGACAGATTGTCGAGGAGGATGCGCGGTTCCTGGATGTGATCCGGTCGGTTCTGGGCGCTTATGCCGAGGGGCTCCAGCCGGGCATAGCGCTGGAAATGGGCCGCACCACCATCCCGCCCGCCCTTCAGCCGGACCCGTCGACGCTGGAACGGGCCCTCAGCGCCTCGCGATTCGTTGCCAAGTCACGAACAGCGGCCTGAAATTCCCAGAGATTGCTTAACGGTCCCGAAATTCGGTTCTGAGACAGTCGCCCGATCCGCATGGACGAGGTGATAGCAATGTCAGATACAGCTGAAGAAATGCTCCCCCAGCGCAAATACTGGGTTTCGGGCAACCTGAAAATGGTCGCCACGGGCCTGACCGGCCTGATCGCGATATTTGTCGCCCTGAAAGCGACAGCCTATAATTCAGGCGGCGTGATCGGAATTGAAGACCACATTTTCCGCATGGTGGCCTTTGCGTCACTGACAATCTGGGTCGCGCTGACCATCGGCCTGCGCCGGTCCGGCACGGCGGCGGTGATCGCGCTGGGATTCGCGACCTTTATCGAGCTGATCCTCGAGCCTGCACGTGGCCAGGGCTATGGCACGCTGGCATCGACCAATCTTGGCATCGTGTTCGCCTATTGCGGCCTGCAGCTGTATGGGTACCGTCTGGCGGATGGCCGCAAGACTGCCAGCAAAGCCGAGACCGCAGCCTAAGCCGGTTCCGCACAGCTTGCATTGACGCGGCGGGCGGGCGCGGGCGAGTGTCCGCACCATGCCTGACATACGCCTGTCGACCTTCAATTGCGAAAACCTGATGATGCGCTGCGACTTTCGCCGGGCTGGCATCGCCAATGCGCGCCAGCGCCTGACCGACGTCGACAACGTCCAGGTCGCCGAACAGGTGGATTCCGTCTTCAATGTGCTGTCCGAGGACGACCGGACCCTGACCGCGCAGGCGCTGGTGGCGACCGAGGCGGATGTCTGCGCCCTGCAGGAAGTCGAAAACCTTGTCACGCTGACGGCGTTCGACACCCGCTACATTGCCCGGTGGGCTGGCAGTGCATTCGGTGAACGGGTGCTGCACGAGGGCAATGATACACGCGGCATCGATGTGGCACTTCTATCGCGCCTGCCGGTGATCTTCCAGCGCAGCCATGCGCGATCGACATTCGGTTCGCTCGGGGTTGTCCCGCCAGAGGGCCACGACGCGAACGATCATGCTTTCCGCCGCGACTGCCTTGAAGTGGATGTGGCCAAGGACGGGTGCGCGCTGACCCTGTTTGTCTGCCATTTCAAGTCGATGCATGGCGGGCGGAAGAGGACCCGAGGCGTGCGCGCGGCTGAGGCCGAGGCGGTGCGACGCGTAATCGGGAACCGGTTCAAGCACCCTGCGGACGAGGACTGGGTCATTCTGGGCGACTTCAACGATTATCGCCAGGTAGACGGCGTGGCGGTCGGAAATTCAGGGCTTGGCCCCCTGCTGGATGACGGGTTTGCCGTCGACCTCGCCTCACGCGCGATACCTGATCCGTTTGACAGGTGGACGCATCACTATCCGGAGGACGATGTCTACGGCGCACTCGACCATATGTTCCTGTCGCCGCGCCTTGCCGCCCAGAATCCGGCGCCTGCCACGCGCATTATCCGGGCCGGTTCGCCCTATCATGCCGCCCGGTATACCGGGCTCAGATTCCCCGGAATCGGCTGGATGGCGCCGAAGGCATCCGACCATTGCCCGATGGCGGCCACCTTAAAGTTTGAAGGCCGGGCCTTATCGGCCTAGTCTTTCATACATATCTGACCCGCCCAGGCTGGAGGCCATGCCCATTGTCGCGCTTCGATGAACTGATCGCCACGGTTGAAACATACCAGGCGCTCGCCGCCGAGAATTACAATCGCATCCGTTCGCTCGCTGAAGAAGTGCGTGCGGGCCTGTGCGACTATATCGGCGCATCTGACGGTATTTGCGTCCATCTCGTGCCGCCGACAGGCGCGTTTGAGCCCAAGCCGCATGGCGACGGAGCGTTTTCGCTGCCACCGCGGGGATTCCGGCCCCTGGTGCCGATGGCGTTCGGCCTCGCCGTTCGCGTGTCGCGACAGGCCGACTGGCTGCGGGTGAGCATGGAGTGCCGCAAGGTTGGCGAGGTATTCATCGTCCAGATCGAGGACGGCGCCGAGTATGAATTCCACCTGCCGCTCAGGGATAAGGATCCCGAGCCTTTTTATCAGCATGTCTATTCACATGTGATCAATTGGTTTGCCGAGAATATCGAACGTTACAAGGTCGGGGATTACGGAACCCGGGGGATCGGGTTCGACTTTGCGGATGACATCAAGGGTCACCCTGCTTAATGCAGGGGGGATTATCGGGCGACTGAGCTGATAGGGCACGCATGAACCATATGGACTTTGCTCTCGCGGGTGCCGGATCCAGCGAGCTGATTTTCGCCTGTGCGCTTATCGGCGCGCTCGGAATCGGCGCGCAATGGCTGGCCTGGCGCCTGCAGGCGCCGGCAATCGTGCTGATGGCGCTGGCCGGGCTTGCGGTCGGTCCGCTCTGGGCCGTGATTTTCGGGCAGCCGCTGCTGGACCCCGAGGGCGTGTTCAATGGGGGCGGCAATGACCTCCTGCGGCCCATCGTGTCGCTGGCCGTGGCCGTTATCCTGTTTGAGGGCGGGCTTGTCCTGAAATTCGAGAACCTGCGCGATGCAGGCGCGGCCGTGCGGCGAATGGTGTTCATTGGCGGGCCGCTGGCCTGGGGGCTTGGAACACTGGCGGCGCGCTACGCGGCCGGGCTCGACTGGTCCAGTTCCATTGTGTTTGCGGGCGTGATGGTGGTTACCGGACCGACAGTGATCATGCCGCTGCTGCGCCAGTCGAAACTGGGCGGCAAGGCCGGTGCGTTCCTGAAATGGGAAGGCATCGTCAACGACCCGGTCGGCGCCCTGTTTGCCGTGGCGTCGTTCGAAATCATCCGGGTGGCGGCGACGGGCGAGTCGATCCTCGGCAAGGGCGCGATGATCGTGTTTGCCGCAGCGCTCGGCGTGGCGCTCGGCATTGCGTTTGGCTGGGCCATTGTGCGGTCGTTCCGGGCAGGGTGGACGCCGGAATACCTCAAGGCGCCGATCATTTTCGCCTCGATCATCCTCTGTTATGCGCTTGCCGAGCAGATCGAGAAGGAAATCGGCCTCGTCGCCGTGACGGCCTATGGCATGACGCTCGCCAATTCGCGGCTCGCCGGAATCGCCGAGTTGCGGAAGTTCAAGGAAGACATTGCCGTCCTGCTTGTCTCCGGCGTGTTCGTGATCCTCACGGCGAACCTGAAGCCCGCTGTCATCCAGGACGCGTTGACCTGGCGCACTCTCGCCTTCCTTGCGGTCATGTTGCTGGTCGTGCGGCCGCTTTCGGTCTGGATCGCGACCTATGGCACGCTGAAGCGCAATGAGGCCCTGTTGCTTGGCTGGATCGCGCCACGCGGGATCGTGGCAGTGGCGGTCTCCAGCCTGTTTGCGACCCTGCTGGAAGACCTCGGGCGGCGCGGAGACAGCAAGTTCTACTTCTCCGGCGCCGAACAGATCACGCCGCTCGCCTTCGCCATGGTGTTCGTCACGGTGGTGCTGCACGGCTTTACCATCGGTCCCCTGGCGCGGCGGCTTGGCCTGGCCCGCAAGGACAAGCCGGGCGTGCTGCTGGTAGGCGTCAACCCGTGGAGCATCGATCTTGCGAAAGCGCTGCAGAGCGCGGGCGTGGAGCCGATCCTGGCTGACAATAACTGGCGACGCCTGCGCCCGGCGCGCGAAGCCGGCCTGAATACGTTCTTCGGGGAAGTCCTGTCAGAGGATGCCGAAGTGCGCCTGGACCATTCAGCCTTCGACCAGGTGATCGGCCTGTCGGCGAACGAACCCTATAATGCGCTTGTGTCCGGGCATTTCGCGCCAGAGCTCGGCCGCCACAAGGTCTACCAATTGTCCGCGCAGGATACCGAGGACGAGGATCCGCGGGCCATTGGCATGGGTACGCGCGGGCGCACGCTGATCCGGCGCGGACGTGGCTATGACAGCCTGATCCGCGATCATTATCGCGGCTGGACGTTCGGCAAGACGAAGCTGACCGATGAGTACGGCCTTGAGGAATTCCGCGAGGACCGGCAGAAATCCGACCTGATTGCCGAAGTGCGGCCGGACGGCGCGGTCACCTTCCTCGGGCCCAATCGCGAGCCCAAGGGCGGCGAGGGCGTGACCCTGATCAGCTTTGGTCCGGCCCGTCCGACGGAATCCGAGAAGGAACTTGCCGCTGCGCAGGCAGGGTAAAAGCATCCCAAACGCTCAATCCAAAAACTGGATCCGCATAAACGGCGGACCCAGAGTTTCCATAGCGAACTGAAGTGTGCGCTACAAAAGCGAGCGAACGCTCTCAAAATATATTTTCAGTGTGAGGACTTCTGGCCGGGATCCGGCGCCAGGCTTAACCTTCAGCCGGCGGATTATTCCCCAGCCGATTGAAGTCCGGCGCCGTGGGTACGCAACCAGGCGCGTTGGCGCTTCCAGTCCGGGACACATCGGGAGACATGGGCCCAGAATTTAGGCGAATGATTCATCTCAAGAATGTGGGCGCACTCATGCGCGGCGACATAGTCGAGCACTTTCGGCGGTGCCATGACCAGGCGCCACGAGAAGGAGAGCTGCCCGTCTGATGTGCAGGACCCCCAGCGGGAGCGGGTATCTTTCACAGAAATTGATCTATATTCAACGCCTAACGTCTCAATGTGGCGGTTGACCGACCGGGTCAGATCGGCCTTTGCCTGCTTTTTGAGGTAGCGCGTCACGCGCGATGGTAGCGTTTCCGGATCACCCGGCGCGCTCAGCAGCAAGGGGTCGCCGGGCCACATCTTGGGCAGGCGGGTGTCGCCATTTGCCGTGAGCTGGCAGGGTTCGCCGCGAAACCGGATGATCTCGGCTTCTTCAAAGCGAACGATCTCGGGCAAATGCTGGAGCCGCGTGGAGATCCATTCGACCCGTTCTGCAGCAAATGCAGCAGCATCCTTGATCTGCCGATTGCTAGGAGCGACCGCAACGGCCTCGCGCCGACGCTCGTCTAACCGCAAAATCAGCCGTCTTGCCTTGGAATTTACTTCAAATCGTACCACAACGCGCGAACCATTCGGCGCCTTCAGTGTCATTGTCTGGCCATTGTTGTATGCCATGTATCAAACTCTCAAGAGACGCGTCGGGGACACCTGCTCGCAGTTATTCAATAAAGGGACCAAAGATGAAATATCTGCTGACAGGCGTTGCCGCCCTCACTTTGCTTACGGCATGCGGCGACAAAAACAAGGACCAGGATGGCGCCGGCCAGGCCGGAATCGAATACTCCCAAGACAAAACGACGAAGATCAAACTCCGTAAAGGAGACCCAGCGACAGCCGGCCAGGTGCTGAGTGCAATGTCGTTGACCCAGTCTGGCGCTGGCCGGGTCAGCTTTGCCAGCAGTGACGTCAAGGGCGCCAAGGCTGTCTTCAAGGACGTGACCCTCCTGTCGTCGGAAGATGACAGTGTGGAAGGCGCCAGCCTTGATGATGACGATGGCGAGCTTCACCTCAAAGGCGCTGACCTGAAGGCCGGCACGATGACGTTCGAGGGCCTCGGCATGATCGACGGCCAACCGAATTTCTCGCGCGTAGTGCTGTCGGACATCACCTTCGTTCCGAAAAATCCGGACGAGGCTCACGGATCGAGCAAGATCAAGTCAATGGAACTGGTCAATCCTTCGCCTGAAACGGCGGCCTGGATAGCCAGCCTGTTCGGCAAGGGCGAAGCTGTGGACATGCCCGAAGGCAAGGCGCTGTCTTTCGATCTCTGGTCGATGAATGACGTCAATTTCCAGATTGACGAGGAGGAGGGCCAGAAGGGCGCGTTCCTTGTCTCGTCGGTCGAAATGCTTGGCCTGAAGGATGAGAAAGTCGCGCGGATGGCCCTGAAGGACTTCAGCCTCGACCTGACGGATCCCAAGGATGATACCGACCTGACGGCCCGTCTTGGCGGTGTCGATATCCGTGGCGCGAATCTCGGCATGTTCAACGATATGGCAAACGGCGAGGCGGCCAAGGGCATGCAGTCCGGCCTGTTCGAGATGCTCCAGAACGATCCGGCCAATCCGGGTTATGATTCCGTGTCGATAGACGACCTCAAGGTTGCCGTCTCGGGTGCCAGCTTCGACATGCCGAAGCTCAGCTCCAAGGTGACGCGTGACAAGAAGGGCCGTGCCGTGAGAGTGACGACCGATCCGTTCAAGATGACGCTCGGCACAGGCGAAGGCGAGCTTGGCGAGAAATTCGGCTCGCAGCTCGCGCTCCTGGGCTATGAGACGCTTGAGCTCAGCGGCCAGGGCGAGCAGACCTACGATCCCGACAAGGACATGGTCACGATCGCCAAGGGCAAGAATTTCTGGAAGCTGGATGACGGTTTCCGGCTTGATTTCTCGGGCAAGTATGAAGGCGCCAGCGCGGTCGCCGCCGCCCAGGCCAAGACCATGGCTGAAGACGGCCCATCCGATCCGGGCGCGCTCATGCAGGAAGCCCTCGACAAGCTGCTGGTCCACAATTTCCAGCTGTCATTGGACGATGACGGTTTCGTCAACCGGGCCTTCAACGCCTATGCCGCACAGTCGGGAGAAGATCCCCAGCAGCTGCGCAGCCAGGCGGCCGGCATGATGGCGATGATGCCAATGATGGCGGCAGGTGCCGGTATCGACCCTGAACTGGCGAGCGAGGCATCTGCCGCGCTGTCGAGCTTCCTGACCGATCCGAAGACGCTGACGATCTCGGTGGCACCGTTGATGCCATTACGAGTGGCGGATTTCGCCGAAATGGAAGATCCGTCGGCCCTGACCAAGACAGCCCTCGGTTTCAGCGCGACCAACGAATAGGTCTGGCCCTGCCTGATTGATCGGCGCGCGTCTCCAGCTGGGGGCGCGCGCTTTTCTTTGTCCGCCGGACAGGGCATAGGCTTGCGATCATGAAAATCGCATTCTTTGGAGATGTCGTCGGCAAGCCCGGCAGGGCTGCAGTGCTGGACTATTTGCCCGGCCTGAAAGCACGGCTGCGGCTCGATTTTGTCGTGGTCAACGCCGAGAATTCCGCCGGCGGCTTCGGCCTGACCGAAGCCATCGCGAATGAGTTCTTCGCCGCCGGCGCCGACTGCCTGACCTTGGGCGACCATGCCTGGGACCAGCGCGAGGCCCTGACCTATATCCAGCGCGAGCCGCGCCTGCTGCGCCCGTTCAATTATCCGGCCGCCGCCAATGCGCCCGGCAAGGGCGCACACCTGTTTTCCCTGCCGGACGGGCGCCGCGTCGGCGTGGTGCAGGTTCAGGGCAATGTGTTCATGCGCCAGAGCCTGCCCGACCCGTTCGCGTCCGTGGACGAGGCGCTCGATTCCATGCCGCTCGGCGCCGTTGCCGATGCCATCATCGTCGACATGCATTGCGAGGCGACCTCCGAGAAGATGGCGATGGGCCACCATTGCGACGGGCGCGCCAGCCTCGTTGTTGGTAGCCATACGCATGTGCCGACCGCCGACACGATGATTCTCGAGAACGGCACGGCCTACCAGACCGATGCCGGCATGTGCGGCGACTATGACAGCGTCATTGGCATGCAGAAGCAGAACTCATTGAACCGTTTCATCACCCAGCTGCCGGGCGAGCGCTACCAGCCTGCACTGGGCGACGGGACGCTCTGTGGCACCTATGTCGAAACCGATGACGTAACCGGGCTGGCCGTGCGTATCGAGCCGATCCGGATGGGTGGACGCCTCAGCGAGCAGGTGCCGGCCTAAACGCTTGGGGCTCACACCGCGCGGTCCGGTTTCCACCAGTTCGTCAGGGAAATTGCGCGCGGTTTGCACGCACCGGCCAGCACGAGCAGGCCCGCAAGGATTCCGAGGTTCTTGATGAAATTCTGCATCTCGTGCGCGCCTTCGATGCCGTCGAAATTCCAGAAGTCATGCAGCAGCGCATTCACGAGAAGAATGTAAATCACGAATCCGAACGCCACGATCCGCACGTGCCGCCCGCTGATCAGCGCCAGTCCGCCCGCGACATTCACGATAGCGGCGAACCACATGAGCGGCGGGGCAAAACCTATTCCGTGATGCGCCATCAGCGCGATATGCATGTCAGGCGCGAGGAATTTCATGATCCCCGGCACCAGGAAATAAAGGCCGAGCAAGGACCGACCGGTCACGACCTCCCATTTGGCTTTCGTGTCGTCCATCACCGTGTTCCCTCTCACTGAGTCAAAGTCTTCGAACGTCCTGACCGGCTTCAGGGCGTCACCACCGGAAACCAGAAGTCGGGCCGGTCGAGCGTGCCGAATAAAGCGCCGAGCACCAGCGGGCTGCCTTCGACGGCGGCAGCACCGGATTTGAGTTGTTCCGGAAGGGTCGTCTGGCCAAGCAGGACCAGGTCAAACACGGCGCGATCGATTGTCAGGGTCGCGGCGGCATTTTCGCTGGCGCCCTTGCGCGGCACGATGACCGATTTGCCGATCTGGAGGGTCACCGCTTCGCTGCGGTCAGGAAAGACCAGGTTCACCGCGAACGGATCACCCGTCATCTTTTCCGGATTGAACCGGGCGGCAAGGGAATCCATCAGGTCGAGCGTTTCGACGGCGCGCAGGAACTCCGGATTGCCGAGCTGGGGGTTTCCGAGGCTGGGAATGCCGTTGCGCAGTTCGCTGGCGCCGACGAGGTAATAGCTGCGCCATGCGCCGCTCTCGGCCTGAAAGCCCAGCTGTTCATAGGCGGCAGCCAGCCAGTTGCGGGCCGTCTCGTTCTCCGGGTCGGCGAAGACGGCGTGATTGAAGACTTCGGCTGCCCAGCGGAAATCGCCCGCGTCGAAGGCTTTTGCACCGAGGGCCAGCGTGGCGTCGGGACCGCCCATCGCCTCGACATAGCGCGCCGCCGTGACCACGTGAGGCAGGGCGTTGTACTCCGCTGGGACGCCGCCCCACCAGCCGAAATAGTACTGGTAGACCGCCTTGGCGTTATGGTTGAGCGTGCCGTAATAGCCGCGCGTATTGAAGGCGTCCGCCTCGCTTTCGAAGGCGGGCTCGGCAACCGCTTCGGCGGCCTCGAACATGGTTGCCCCGGCATTGGCGTTGCGCAGTGTCTGGTCATGGACATAGCGATAGATGTCGCGCTGATGGGTCAGCAGGCTGGCGACATTCTCCTCGCCCCAGGTCGGCCAGTGATGCGAGGCGAAGACAAAGTCGGACTTGTCGCCATAGGTCTCCAGCACATGGTCGATGGCCCGGGTCCAGCCGAGCGCGTCGCGCACCTTGGCGCCGCGCGGGGTCAGCAGGTTGTGGAAGGTGGCGGTGACGACTTCTGCCGTGCACAGGGCGCGCTTTTCCGGCAGGTAGAACATGAATTCGGCAGGGGCTTCGGTGCCGGCCGCATCGATGAATTCGAACGTCACCCCGTCAACCACGCGCTGCGTGCCGCGCCCGGCAATCTCTTCGGTCGGCGCAATCAGGCTTATCGTGCCCTGCGGCAGGCCCGGGCCAAGGCCGGAGCCGACATGGGCCGTCGGGCTGCGGGCAATCGTGTTGCCGAACATGAAGGTCGAGCGGCGGCTCATCTGGTTGCCAGCGATCAGGTTCTCGCTGACGGCATGCTCAAGGAAGCCGATTGGCGCGAGGATGGGCACGTTGCGGGCCCTGGCGTCTTCCTCGGTGATCACGCCGCGCGCGCCGCCGAAATGGTCGGCATGGCTGTGCGTGTAGAGGAGGCCGGTGACGGGCCTTGTTCCAAGCGTGTCATTGACGAGTTTCAACGACGCTGCGGCTGTTTCGACGCTGGTCAGCGGATCGACGATGATCCAGCCCGTCTTGCCCTCGATCACGCTCATCACGGACAGGTCATAGCCGCGCACCTGCCAGATGCCGGGACCGACTTCGAACAGGCCGTGCTCGGCAGCGAGGCGCGACTGGCGCCAGAGCGATGGATTCACCGTGTCCGGCGCGTCGCCCTTGAGGAAATCGAATTGCGGGATCGACCAGACGACACCGCCCTCGGCATTGAGGATGGCGGGGGCGTCAATGAAGGCGATGCGGCCCCGGCTGGCGTCTTCGGCATCGCTCTGCTCGTCCAGCGGCAGGCGGGCGGCGAGCGCGGTGTTGGCGGCCCGGGTTGCGTCCGTGGCGACGCCTGCCTGTGGCGGGGCGGGTACGCCGGGCGTCGGCGCCTCGCCGGAGCAGGCGGACAGGACAATGGCGCAGAGCGAGAGCATGTATTGGCGCATCTTGGTCTCCTCCCAGGAGTTTCCCCTACTTTCAGGAAATGACACCGGTCTGCAAGGGCTGACGCCGGGACGCTTGGAAGTCCGGCCATCCTGCGCTAAAGGCCACGCTTCACGTTTCCGACCCCAAAGAGGTTTTCATGGCCGGCCATAGTAAATGGGCAAATATCCAGCACCGCAAAGGTGCGCAGGACAAGAAGCGCGCCGTTCGTTTCGCGCGTCTGTCGAAAGAGATCACCATCGCGTCCAAGATGGGCGGACCTGACCCTGACGGGAACCCGCGCCTGCGCCTCGCCATCCAGAACGCCAAGGGCCAGTCGGTCCCGAAGGACAATATCCAGCGCGCCATCGACAAGGGCGTGGGCGGCGGCGGTGAAGACTATGTCGACATGCGCTATGAGGGCTTCGGGCCGGGCGGCGTGGGGATCATCGTCGAGGCCTCGACCGACAACAAGAACCGCACGGCAACCGATGTGCGAACCGCGTTCTCCAAGAATGGCGGCAATCTCGGCGAAACCGGCTCGGTTTCCTTTGGTTTCGACCAGGTTGGCGAGATCGAATATCCGGCCAGCGTCGGCACTGAAGACGAAGTGATGGAAGCGGCCATCCTGGCGGGTGCGATGGACGTGGAATCCGACGCGGAATCCCACTTTATCTATACCGAGCGCGAAGAGCTCCAGACCGTCGCCGACGCACTGGCCAAACATTTCGGTGCTGACGTGGAAGCGAAATCAACCAAGCTGATCTGGAAGCCGCAGAACACTATTCCAGTTGACGGCGATTCTGCAGATACGCTGATGAAACTGCTCGATGTCCTCGACGAGCTCGATGACGTGCAGAACGTCTATGACAATTCCGAACTGTCGGAAGACGAGATGGCGCGGCTCGCGGCCGACTAGACGGTTGCTTTTGCCGGCGGAAATGCGCCGGCCCGGCTGAGTGATGACGACACCGGGTGCTGGAGGACTTTCTCCAGCCAATGGGCCGTTTCGATCAGCTTGCCGAGATCGAGCCCGGTGTCGAAACCGGCGCGCTCCAGCATATAGACAACGTCTTCGGTGGCTACGTTGCCTGTCGCGGCAGGTGCGAAGGGGCAGCCACCGATACCGCCGCAGCTGGCATCGATCACATCCACGCCCGCGTCGATGGCGGCCGCTACATTGGCGAGCGCCGCCCCGCGCGTGTCGTGGAAGTGCATGCGCAGGAACACGTCCGGCGCTTCCATGCGCACGCGCTCGATCCGCGTGCGCACGTCCCAGGGCGTCGCCACACCGATCGTGTCGCCGAGGGCGAGTTCGTTGACGCCTGCCCGCTGGGCCTGTGCCGCGAGATTGCCGACGACCGCGATGTCGACATCGCCATCATAGGGATCGCCAAACGCGACCGAGATTGTCGCCGACAGCGGAATGCCCGCTTCAAGGATCAGCGGGGCGCACTGGGCCAGCATGTCGGCGCTGTCCTGCGGGCTCATGCCCTGGTTGCGCCGGCCGAAGCCTTCGCCCGCGACCAGCACGAAATTGATCTCGTCGGCGCCAGCACCGATGGCGCGCCGGACGCCTTTTTCGTTCAGGGCGAGGGCGATATGGCGAGTCGGGCGCGATCGGTCGAGGCCTGCGAACACGGCGGCGG
The DNA here is from genome assembly GCA_018830285.1 of Alphaproteobacteria bacterium. Taxonomy (GTDB): domain Bacteria; phylum Pseudomonadota; class Alphaproteobacteria; order Caulobacterales; family Hyphomonadaceae; genus Hyphomonas. The sequence goes on along the minus strand of JAHJSB010000055.1, from coordinate 14,997 downwards.
AATCGGCCATTTTCGGTACCGCTTTTGGATTGACGAAGCTGCCCGATTCCATGCGGCGCACACCCGCGTCCTCAAGCCGGGAAATGAATTCCAGCTTCTGGTCGACCGTCAGGTTGGCCGGGTCATTCTGCAACCCGTCGCGCGGGCCGACCTCTACGATATCAATGCGGCGTATCATGGAATCTGTTTTTCCTGCCTATTTGCCCTGGAATGCTGGCGCGCGGCGCTCAACGAAACTCGCGACACCTTCCTTGAAATCGAATGTCGTGAAGCTGGCCGCCATTTCAACATCTGCTTCGGCCAGGCTCTCGGTATAGGACTGGAAATAGGCCGCCCGGACCTGCCGTTTCATGACCGCAAGAGAGCGCGGCGATACCTGCGTTGAGAGGAAGGTCGCCAGTTCCTGGACGTGTGGCATCAGCTCACCAGCGGGCAGCGACCTGTTGACCAGGCCAAGGTCTGCGGCTTCGGCCCCGGTGAACTTGCGGGCCGTGAACAGGAGATCGAGCGCGTTCGCCTCTCCGATGAGGCGCGGCAATAGCCAGCCGATGCCGTGCTCTGCGATTAGGCCGCGTTGGGAAAACGCCGTCGTGAACTTTGCGTCGTCAGTCGTGAAGCGCAGGTCGGCAAACAGGGAAAAGACGAGGCCGATGCCGGCGCATGGGCCGTTGATCGCCGCGATGATGGGTTTGGGGCAGGCATAGAGATAACCGAACCGGCCATCATAGACCTTTTCGAGACCCGTGGGCGCAGGGCGTGCGACGCCCGCTGTGGCCGTCTCGGCTGCGCCGCCTGTGTCGTCCTGTATGTCCTGGAGATGGTTCATGTCGGCCCCGGCGCAAAAGCCGCGGCCCGCGCCGGTAATGATGATGCAGCGCACCTCCGGATTGTCGCCCGCTGCCCTTATGGCCGTTTCCAGTTCCATCTGCATGACGGGGGTCCAGGCGTTCAGGCGCTCGGGACGGTTCAGTGTCAGTGTCAGGACGCCGTCCTTCTGCGTCTCCAGAATTTGCGTATAGGCAGCCATGCTGCGTCTCCTCCGATTGTTTTGACCAGTCTAGACCGGTTTGACGGAAAAGGGCAGCAGGGCTTGACCTTGGCATCATTCATGGGACACCGGACGCCATGACTGACTATTCTCCCCCCCTGCAGGGCAGTGCACAGGACGAAACGCTTGAGCTGCGCCCCAAATTCAATGCTGACGGATTGATCGCCGCCATTGCGCAGGATGCTGCCAGCGGCGAAGTCCTGATGCTTGCCTGGATGAATGCCGAAGCGCTCGCCGCCACGCTTGCCACGGGCCGGGCGACCTATTGGTCCCGTTCGCGCGGGGCATTGTGGGTGAAGGGCGAAACCTCCGGCCACACGCAGGCGGTGGTCGAAGTGCGAGTCGATTGCGACCAGGACGCCGTCTTGCTGCGCGTGCGCCAGACCGGCGGGGCCTGCCATACGGGGCGGGACAGCTGTTTCTACCGCGCGGTCGGCTCCGATGGCCAGACGCTTTCGTCGGACACGAATCCCGACTAGTCTCGCCTCAAGGATCAAACCTGAGGGAAAACACAATGCGCCTGACACATCTGTTTATCGCGGCATCCACGGCGGCGCTGCTGTCGGCCTGTACGCCGAAGACCGAAGCACCTGCGCCCGAAGCCGCACCTGCCGAGGCAGAAACGACCGCGGCGGAAAAGCCGCTTCATGTCGCCGTGCTCGACTGTGGCACGATCACGGTGTCCGATCTCGATATCTTCTCGTCGGCCGGTGATTATGCCGGCCAGTCGGACACGCTGACCGATACATGTTTCCTGGTCCACCATCCGAAAGGCATGCTGCTCTGGGACCTCGGCCTGCCAGGCATGCTGGTCGGCAATGGTGAGAACACGCAAGGCGTGTTCACAGTCTCGATGGACACGTCGATCACGGACCAGTTGGCAGAGCATGATATCGTGCCGTCGGAAATCGATTACGTAGCCATCTCGCACAGCCATTTCGATCATATCGGCCAGATCGACCAGGTTCAGGGATCGACCTGGCTGGTCAACCAGAAGGAAAAGGACGCGATGTTCCCGCCGGATGGGTCTGGGCCATATGATCCGAGCCTTGCGCCGACCTTCGCCATGTTCAACCCGATGGAGCAACTGGTCATTGGCGACGAGTATGACGTGTTCGGTGACGGCTCGGTCGTGATCTTCCAGACTCCTGGCCACACGCCTGGCCATTCCTCACTTCAGCTGATGATGCCGGAAAGCGGCCCTGTCCTGCTGACGGGAGACCTCTATCACCGCACCGAAAGCCGTGAACTTAAGCGCGTGCCCCGCTTCAATTCCAGCGAACCTGACACGCTGGCGTCGATGGATGCGTTCGAAGCGCGCGCCGAACGCCTTGGCGCCAAGGTGATCATCCAGCACGAACCGGCTGATATCGAACCGCTGGGCGGGGTAATCCGCTAGGCGTGGCGCCGAAGGCGGGGCTCAGTTCCCGCCTTCGAGCAGGCGGCGCGCAATCACCATGGCCTGCACTTCGCCAGCGCCCTCGAAGATGTTGAGGATGCGGGCATCGGCCAGCAGGCGGCTGATCGGATACTCGACCGCGAAGCCGTTGCCGCCATGGATCTGCAGCGCATTGTCGGCGGCCGCCCAGGCGACGCGGGCCGCGAGCAGTTTGGCCATGCCGGCTTCAAGGTCGCAGCGCTTGTCGGCATCTTTCTGGCGGGCCGAGAAATAGGTCAGCTGGCGCACGCCGATCAGTTCGGCGGCCATCATGACCAGCTTGTTCGACACGCGCGGGAAGCTGAAGATCGAATGGCCGAACTGGTTGCGGTCGAGGGCGTATTGCAGGCCGATCTCGAACGCATTCTGCGCCACGCCAATGCCGCGCGCAGCCGTCTGGATGCGGGCGCTTTCGAACGTCGCCATCAGCTGCTTGAACCCCTGGCCCTCGACGCCGCCGAGCAGGTTCTCCGATTTCACGCGGAAATCGTCAAAGCCGATCTCGTATTCCTTCATGCCGCGATAGCCGATCACTTCGATCTCGCCGCCGGTCATGCCGTCGGCCGGGAAGGGGTTGGCGTCGTCGCCACGTGGCTTTTCAGCGAGGAACATGGACAGGCCGGAGAAATTGTTCGTAGCCGGATCGGTGCGTGCGAGTACGGTCATCACGTCGGCGCGGACCGGATGGGTGATCCACGTCTTGTTGCCGGTGATGGCATATTCGCTGCCGTCTTCGGTCTTCACTGCGCGGGTACGGAGGCTGCCAAGGTCAGACCCCGTATTCGGTTCGGTGAACACGGCCGTCGGCAGGATTTCGCCGCTGGCAATCCTGGGCAACCATTTCTGCTTCTGGTCATCGGTGCCGCCGATCAGGATCAGTTCGGCCGCGATCTCGCTGCGCGTGCCCAGCGAGCCGGTGCCGATATAGCCGCGTGAGAGTTCTTCGGAGACGACGCACATGGCGATCTTGCCCATGCCAAAGCCGCCGAACTCTTCCGGTATGGTCAGGCCGAACACGCCGAGCTCCGCCATCTCGCTGACGACATCCATCGGGATATAGTCGTTGCGCATGTGCCAGCCATGGGCGTGCGGCTTGATCTTGTCGCTGGAGAATTTCGCGAACTGTTCGCGCACCATGCTCATCGTCTCATCGAGGCCGGTCTCTTCCACCGTGTTGCGCGAAAGCGAGTCGGGCAACAGGCGGGCGGCGGCCGCCATGGACGCGGTGGTCTTGCCCTCGATGATCAGGCGATTGACCGCAGGATGTGCAAAAAGGGTGTCGACCTCGGCCAGCAGGCCCAGTTCGTGCGGACGGATCGTTTCGCCCTGGTTCATCGGCACGCCGCCGACCAGCTGCGCGAAATATTCGCTGAACAGGATCTGCGAGAGAAGCGCTTCGATCTCGCCGAACTTGCCTTCCGCTTCGAGGCGGGCGGCCCATTCGGCTGTCTGGCGCAGGGCTTCGAGATAGGTCGCGATCCATGACAGGCCGTGCGCCATGTGCTGCTCGCGTTCCAGCGCCTTGCGGTCGGGGCGGCCGTCGGCCGTCTTCAGCCGGACGCCTGCGCCGCTATTGGCGGCCGCAACATATGTTTCCAGCGCCGAAACGGCGTCGGCCATGGTTGAAACAAGCCCTGTCAGGACGGGGGGTGTCTCGAGTGTTTCGCCTGCAGTGCCGTCCATAATTTCCTCCGCGATCTCTGGTCGTTTGGCCTATTATAGTGCGCGAGGCCGAAGAGTCATGAAAAGATTGTGCGGTGCAACAACGCAGGCGGCGTCAGGCGTCCATGCGGCGGTAGCGCTGTGACTGGGCGCGGACCATGGCGCGGCCGACGGGTTCGGGCAGAACGCGGGTCAGGGCGGCCAGCGTCTTGTTGACGGCGCCGGGAACGACAACCGGCCGGCCCCGGTTCACGGCATCGATGCCGGCCTTCACGACAGGCGCGGCCTGCATCCACATCCATTTCGGCATCTTGTCCGTGTCGTCGCGGGTGCCATTGACGTCATGGAACTCGCTCCAGGTGAAGCCGGGGCAAAGGGCGGTACAGTGAATGTCGGGCTGGCCGGTGGCGGCGCATTCGGCATTCAGGCTTTCGGAGAACTTGATCAGTCCTGCCTTGACGCTGGCATACAGCGTGTGGCCCGCGCTGCCGGCGGCATAACCTGCGAGCGAGGCGACATTGATGATACGGCCATAGCGGCGCTCCGCCATGCCCGGCAGCACCTTGTGCGCGAGTTCGATCGGAGCCGCATAAAGAACCCGGATGAAGGCCGCCTGATCCTTCCAGTCCGTGTTGAAGAACGTTCCGGGGAGGCCGTAACCGGCATTGTTGACCAGCGCATCGACATGCCGGCCCTGGTCGGCAAGGGCGGCAAGGATCTTGTCGACAGAGTTGGCGCGGGCAAGGTCCTGGACGAGCGGAATGACGGTTATGCCATGTGCCGCCTCAAGTTCGGTCGCCAGCGCCTCCAGTCGGTCGAGACGCCGCGCGGTCAGGGCGAGGTCCCAGCCAAGCGCCGCATACTGACGGGCAAACTCCGCGCCGATGCCGGCTGATGCGCCCGTGATAAGGCAAAGTCGTCTGTTCATGATGAGGCCCTTTGTGTTGCCTATACTGGAGTGTCATAATTATCACACGAGCGGGACAAAAAGTGTCGCCCACTTGTGATTTTTGTACCAGCGTCCACTCTTTGTTTTGATTTTGAATGCCCAAAGGGGATCATTCAAGGTTGGACACCCAGCGTCGGGCGCCCATCGTCATCTAAAGGAGGATACTTAACGTGCAGTTCAAAACTGTCCTGCGAGCTGCCACAGCTGCTGTGGCCATCGCATCCATCACCATGCCCGTTTTCGCCCAGGAAGAAGCCGCCCCTGAATCCGACCGTACGCTCGATACAGTCGTTACTCTGGGTACGCGCGTCGCCAACCGGTCGGCACTCGACACAGCTGTTGCTGTTGACGTCGTTTCCGCGGCCACGCTCGAAAAGATCGGCATCGGCGAACTGAACCAGGCCCTGTCGGTCCAGCTCCCATCATTCAACTTCCCGCGCCCGGCCCTCAATGACGGCACCGACTCGGTCCGCCCAGCCTCGCTGCGCGGTCTCGGCCCTGACCAGACGCTGGTTCTCGTCAATGGTAAGCGCCGCCACATGGCGTCGCTCGTCAACGTGAACGGATCAATCGGTCGCGGTACATCGGCTGTCGACCTCAACACGATCCCGACCCTTGCCGTCTCCGCCATCGAAGTGCTGCGTGATGGCGCTTCGGCCCAGTATGGCTCCGACGCCATCGCCGGCGTGATCAACGTCAACCTGCGCCAAGCTGCCGAAGGCGGGGCCGCAGAAGTCAGCTATGGCTGGCGCGAAACGGAATACACCGTACCAGTCGGAACGCCGCCTGCCGGCGTCACCGTTCCGGCCAGCGGCGAAATTTCCCGCGAACGGTCTGACGGACACGTCGTGACTCTGGCGGGCTGGAAAGGCTTCCAGCTTGGCGAGGACGGCTACCTGACTGTGTCGGCCGAGTACAAAGACCAGCAGCATTCTGAACGCTCCGGGTTCGACGTTCGTCCGAACTATCCAGGTGGTGGCACCGATCCGCGCGAAGCCGTGATCAATCGCTACAACGCATGGACCGGCGAGCCTGAACTCGAACAGATCACACTGTTCGGCAATGCAGGTTACAATCTTGAAAATGGCGTCGAGCTTTATGGTTGGGCCAGCTATCAGGATCGCGACACGACATCGGCAGGCTTCTACCGCCGCGCCCTGGATGCCCGTAACGTCGTCGAAATCTACCCGAACGGCTTCCTGCCTCTGATCTCGCCAGAAACCACTGACGCGTCGCTGGCTGGCGGTGCCCGGTTCGCCATGGGCGGATGGGACATGGATACGTCGCTCGTCTACGGTTCGAACGAGATGCAGTTCACGATCGAGAACACACTCAACCGTTCGATCGGCCCTGCCTCCAAGACATCGTTCGATGCCGGCGGCTTCAAGTACAGCCAGGTCGTCGCCAACCTCTCGGCCGTCAAAGGCTTTGCGGTTGACGGTCTCGCCTCCGATCTCAACGTCGCCTGGGGTCTCGAAGCCCGTCAGGAAATGTATGAGATCAATGCTGGCGAGCCAGACAGCTACCGCAATGGCGGCGTTCTCCTGAACGGCAGCCCGACATCTTCGGGCGCGCAGGTGTTCCCGGGCTTCCGTCCGGCCAATGAAGTTGACGAAGACCGCACCGCAATTGGTGCCTATCTCGACCTTGAAGCCAACGTGACAGACGCGTTCCTCGTGTCGGGTGCCGTGCGCGTCGAGTCCTATTCCGACTTCGGCGAAACGGTCACCGGAAAACTGGCTGCCCGTTATGACTTCAACGACATGTTCGCCCTGCGCGGCTCGGTGCAGAATGGCTTCCGTGCGCCATCCCTGCAGCAGCAGTACTTTGCGACGACGTCGACGAACTTCATCAACGGCGTGCCGTTCGACATCACCACGTTCCCGGTCACTGATCCGGCGGCCGTGGCTCTGGGTGCCCAGGATCTCGATGCCGAGAACTCGGTCAACTACTCGATCGGTGCTGTCTTCCGGAATGGTCCGCTCAACGTCACCGTTGATGCCTATCGCATCGACGTGAACGACCGGATCGTGCTGTCGGAAAACCTCACGTCGCAGGACGTGCGTGACTACCTCGAAGGCCAGGGCTTCCTGGGTTCGGGCGGTGGCCGCTTCTTCCTCAACGGTGTGGATACTGAAACGACAGGTGTCGACATCGTGGCGAACTATGCCTTCCCGGAAACGGACATGGGCAAGTTTGATGCGACATTCGGTGCCAACTTCAACAAGACGGATGTCACCGCAGTGCCGGACATTCCTCAGCTCACGGCCTTGCCGTCGAACCCGGTCCTGTTCGGCCGCGTCAATGTGCTGACATTTGAAGAGGGTACGCCGAAAGACAAGCTCACGGCCTCGCTCGGCTGGGAACGTGGTCCATTCGGCGCAACGGTCCGTGCCATCCGTTACGGCGAAGTGCTCGTGCCAAGCTCGAACCCTGCCAACGACTACACGATCGATCCAAACACGCTCCTCGACATCGAGGGCCGTTACACCTGGAACGAGCGTATCACCCTGTCGATTGGTGCGGACAACGTGTTCGACGAGTATGGCGATCCAGCGCCGATTGGTCAGAACGGCACAGGCAATACGCCGTTCTCCGGCTACATCCCGTACGGCAGCTCCGGCCGCTTCGTGTACGGCAAGGCCAGCGTGAAGTTCTAGTTGCTCACTACTTTCAGCCAACAGACAAACGCCGCCCCCGAAAGAGGGCGGCGTTTTTCGTTGGGTCGGACATTCGACGAGAGTCTAGCGAATGCCGACCGGATTGATGATGGCCTGCACGGTGCCTTCAAGGCGGGGCGCGCCCAGCGTGAAGAAGAATTCCGTCACGCCATCGGCGGCGAGTTCGTCCGTCACCATGTTTTCCAGGATGTAGACGCCGTTCTTGGCCAGCATTGTCAGGTGTCCGTCAAACGGGCGGGCCTCATTCTCGAACGGAATGACCTCAACCGCCCATGTATCCGATCCGATGGCCACGACGCCGAGATCTGCGAGGTATTGGATGCCGTCGACGCCGATGCCCGGTTCGGCGGGGTTGAGTTCGGACGCCCCGGCCTGCGATTTCATCGTACCGGTGTAGAAGAGCACGACGTCGCCAGCCTCGATGGAAATGCTCGCACGCATTGCGGCGGCCTCGATCTCGGCTGTGTTGAACGCCGTACCCGGCGCGACCGGATCGCCGAACGCCTTGGTCATGTCGAGCAACACGCCGCGTGTCGCGATCGGCGGCAACAGGTGGGTGCCGAACTGCGTCAGACCGGATGTCGTGACAAAGTCGGCCACGGGCACGCCATTATAGTATTCGTGGTTGATGCCCATATGACCAAGCCCGTCAATCTGGCTGCCAATGCCGACCCAGACATCGACAATATCGTCATTGCCGGTCGCCATGTTTTCGCCGAGCGGTGTGCCCGACCCGTCCGACAGTTGCAGCACCGTCACGTCGTATTCGCGCGGGCCATAGGCGGGTGTATCGCGGCCCGTTACCATGCCGAGCGAATAGGTCTTGCCGGTCGTGACCAGTTTCGCCGCGGCGGCGGTCTTTTCTGCGCTGAGATTGTTGAGCGCGCCGAGCCGGTCATCGGCGCCGTATTTCGACGGGTACCAGCTTTCACTTGCGGCGCCGTCCGCGGCCAACTCGTCGGCTTGTGTCGACTGGCATGCGCCCAGCACAAACAGGCCCGCAATCATCAAACGCTTCATTGTCTTCCGTCCTCCCACGACTGGTTTTCGGCCAGCCTATATCCGGGAGGCGCATGCGCAAGCCTTGTCAGGACCGGCGGACGAGGAATCCGGCGCGCGGGAAGTGGACATGGATGGTTTCCGCCTCGGGCGATGTGCGCTGCAGGATCAGGCGCTGGGCATCGGCGTGCACGAGTTCGCCCTCGACCCAGACCTGGCCATAATCATCCGGCGCAACGGCCACATTGTCACCGGGGGAAAAGCCCTGCGGCTCGTTGAGCGTTGTTGCCGCCACGAGGCGCGGCGCCGCCGTTTTTCCGATCGCCAGCGCTTCGGCAGAACTGATGGTTTCGGGCGCCTGGCCTTCGGCCTCGGTCAGCCGGTCATACCAGGCGCGTGTCAATGGCGCGGACTCAAGGCAGGCATTGGCAAAGTCGGGCACCGTGTTCATCACGAACCAGACATTCATGTAGGCGTGGACGTCGACGAAGCCTGGCTTCGCGCCGATCAGGTAGACGCCGGCGCCAGCGCCCTTGCCAGCCTGAAGGCGTTCTTCCAGCAACATCAGCCGGGCGCGCCACTGGTCGCGCATCATCGGCGCCACTTTTTTCATGGCTTCGGTGTCGAAGGGCCGGCCGGAGAGGGCCTCGCGGTCCTTTTTGAAATCCTCGGGCACGCTGTCGGCCCGCTCGCCAAAGATGACGGCGACCGACGACTGGAACCAGCGCGCATCGGTCCATCCGGCCACCATCTGGGCTAGCCCCTCATGGCCCGGCGTGCGCAGTGACGGGTTCGGGAAACGCGATTCCAGCTCACGCAGGATGATCGCGGTGTCGCAATAGATGTCCGCGCCGATCTGCATCACCGGTGTGCGGCGATAGCCGCCCGTCATCGGCATCAGGTCGGGCCGGGGCATGATCACCGGAATTTCCACGCGCGAATAGGCGAGGTTCTTCAGCTTGAGCGCCAGGCGCACCTTCTCCGCGAACGGCGACGTCGGATATTCGTGCAGAATTATGCTGCGGGCATCTGCCATGGGTCTGGGCCCTCCCCTGTTGGCCAAACGATTACTTTGCCGGTGTTCCGGCAAACAGGGAAGGGAATTTTCCGGCGATCAGAGCGAAGCCAGCGCCTGGTCGAGATCAGCAATGATGTCGGCAGCGTCCTCGATTCCGACCGACAGGCGCACCGTGTCGGGCGCAGCCCCGGCCGCGGTCTTTTGCGCATCCGTCAACTGGCTGTGCGTGGTCGATGCCGGGTGGATGATCAGCGAACGCGTGTCACCGATATTGGCCAGGTGGCTGAACAGTTTCACGCCCTCAACCAGCTTGACCCCCGCCTCATGCCCGCCCTTCAGGCCGAACGTGAACACGGCGCCAGCCCCCTTGGGCAGGTATTTTTTCGGCCGCTCGAAATGCGCATCGCCTTCAAGGCCTGCATAGCGCACCCAGCTGACCTTTTGGTGCGCGCTGAGGTGCTTGGCGACCTTCAGGGCATTGGCGCAGTGGCGCTCCATGCGCAATGGCAGGGTTTCGCACCCCGTCATGATGAGGAATGCGTTCATGGGCGACATCGCCGGGCCGAGATCGCGCAGCGAGAAAGCGCGTGCCGCGATGGCGAAGGCGATATTCACGTTCGACCCGTCAGGGCCGAGCGGCAGCGCGGCGAAGGCCTCGCCGAACACCATGTCATTGTAATAGGATTGCGGGCTCGCCATGGTCGGGAACTTGGCCTTGTGCGCCAGCCAGTCGAAATTGCCGCCATCGACGATCATGCCGCCGATCGAGTTGCCGTGACCGCCGATGAACTTGGTCAGGCTCTCCACGATGATATTCGCGCCATGCTCCAGCGGTCGGCAGAGGTAGGGCGACGCCATCGTATTGTCGACCATGAAGGGAATGCCGTGCTTGCTGGCGATCTTGGCAATTGCGGCCATGTCCGTGACGAGGCCGCCCGGATTGGCGAGGCTCTCGGTGAAGATCACGCGCGTCTTGTCGTCAATCGCGGCCTCGAACCCTGCCACGTCGTCAATATCGACAAATTTCACATCCCAGCCGAACTTCTTGAATGCGTGCGACAACTGGTTGATCGAGCCGCCGTAAAGCTGCCGCGCCGCAACGATATTCGCGCCGGGCTCCATCAGCACATGGAAGGCCAGCAATTGCGCCGCATGACCGGACGCTGTGGCAACGCCCATCGTGCCGCCTTCAAGATCAGCGATACGGGCTTCCAGCGCGCCAGTCGTCGGGTTGCCGAGGCGCGTATAGATGTTCCCGAATTCTTGGAGTGCAAACAGGTTGGCGGCATGGGCCGCATCCTTGAACACGAAACTGGTTGTCTGGTGGATCGGCTGGGCGCGCGACCCGGTCACCGGGTCTGGCGCACTGCCTGCGTGAATGGAGCGTGTCGAAAATCCCTGAGTCACGTTTATCTCCCTGTCTGGTTTGTCTGCCCCTCTTTTAGCGCCTGATACCCGCCTGCACAGGGCCTTGGGCTAAAAGGTGCGTTGAGCCCTACGCTGCCGCAAGAAACGGGTGGAACAGGCCTGCCCCAGCAGGCAAACTGCCTCTCATGACACTGACACTTGCTCCTCTCGATGAACGCGCCCTGGCCTATGACCGCATGGCTCGCGCCCTTGATCACCTCGGCGACACCTGGCGCGACTGGCCGGACCTTGCCAGCGTGGCGGCAGCGATGAACCTGTCGCCCAGCCACTTCCAGCGCGAATTCACGCGCTGGGCGGGCGTCAGCCCGAAACAGTTCCAGGCCGCGCTGGCCCATGGCGCAGCCGGCGACCTGCTGCGCGATGGCGCGAGCGTACTTGATGCCGCCCTCGAGACGGGCCTCTCGGGCCCCGGCCGACTGCACGATCTCTTCATCGCTCACGAAGGCCTCACCCCGGGTGAGGCCAAGGCCGGCGGGGCAGGGGCTGACCTGGTCTTGGGGAAGTCACCCACACCGTTCGGCCTGGGTGCATGGCTGATCGGACCGCGCGGGCTGGTGGCGCTCGGGTTTATCGACGAAGGCGCGCCGCAACGCACTGGGTTTGAACATCAGGGCGTCGGCGAAGCGCAGGCCTTTGCGGACCTTGCCGCGCGCTATCCCGGTGCCGATATCCGGCGTGACGATGCGGAAGCGGCGAGCTTTGCCAGTCGCGTCTTCGAGTCGGGTGAGCCGATGCCCGTGGCGCTCTATGGCACGCCGTTCCGGCGTCAGGTCTGGCGCGCCCTGCTCGAGATTCCGGCGGGCACGACCCAGACCTATGGCCAATTGGCGAAAGTGTCCGGCCATCCCAAGGCCGCCCGTGCCGTCGGTGCGGCGGTCGGGGCAAACCCGATCAGCTGGTTCATTCCCTGCCACAGGGCCCTTGCGGCGGACGGCAGGCTCCATAACTATCATTGGGGTGTGGCGCGAAAGCGTGCCATGCTGACCTATGAACGCGCCCATGCCGCCTGAACCGGCAAGCTGGGCAGACGGCCCCTCGCCGCAAATTCGGACCTGCCCGTTTTTCCATGTTGCCGATGATCCTGCTTTTCGTAGCCCTTCTCGCCTGGGGCGCACACCTCGCATGGCGATGGAAGACGACCCGCGACTTTGCGCCTGAAGTCCTCGCTGCGCGCAAGGAAACCGGTGAAATTCCGGCTGACATTGGCGATGCGGAGTTCACCGACCTCTACCTGCGCAGCGAAGGCCCGCGCTCGGCTACTTATTTCTTCGCCTGCGCCACGATCGTCTCGATCCTGGTTGCGCCCTTCGTAGCCGCCTTCAACATGGTCTGGCTGGCGCTCTGGCGCGCCTCCGGGTCATCACCCGTGTTCGAGACCGGCACGATGATCCACACGTTTTCCGTCTTCCTCGCCATCATGGGCTTCATGATCCTGCTGCTCGCCGCGGCGATGCGGCGATACTATGCCCTGATGCCACCCAACCTGAAACAGGTCGTGCGCGACCTCAATGGAGGCCCCTCATGAGCATCGAATACCTTCACACAATGGTGCGCGTCGCTGATATTGATGCATCACTGAAATTCTATTGCGAGGGGCTCGGGCTGGAGCAGGTCCGGCGTGTCGACAATGAGAACGGCCGCTTCACGCTGGTCTTCCTGGCGTCGCCTGCAGACGTGAAACGTCTCGGCGGCGTGCCCGAGAATGCCAATCCGACCCAGCTGAATATCCCGATGGTCGAGCTGACGCATAACTGGGACCCGGAAGACTATTCCGGCGGCCGCAATTTCGGCCATCTCGCCTACATGGTCGACGACATCTATGCGGCTGTCGAGCGCCTTGCCGAGCAGGGCGTGACGATCAACCGCCCGCCACGTGACGGACACATGGCCTTTGTCCGGTCGCCGGACGGCATTTCAGTCGAGCTTTTGCAAAAGGGTGAGCGCAAGGCCCCCAAGGAGCCGTGGGCCAGCGCCGGGAATATCGGTGCCTGGTAGGTCAAAAAACCCGTGCCATTTGCGTGAACCCGGGTAAGTCTTCTGAAAAAGGGAGGACTACCCATGACGGCTTTTGCTGCCACCACGCTCTATCTGGGCCTTTTCGGCCTGTTTATGCTCATCCTGAAACTGAATGTCGGCCGTGTTCGCGGGGCCGAGAAAGTCGGTTTTGGTGACGGCAATAATGAAGCCGTGCAACGGGCCATCCGGGCACAGGGCAACGCAGTCGAAGACGTGCCGATCGTGCTGCTTGGCCTTGTCGGGCTTGCGGCACTATCCGCACCGGTTGTGCTGATCCACGGTCTCGGTGGCAGTTTCCTTGTCGGTCGCGTACTTCACGCTATCGGCATCGGTGGTTCGTCAGGTTCGAGCTTCGGCCGTTCCGTCGGAACGCTCATCACGCTCATTGTGAAGCTGGTCACGGCAGGTGCCTGCATCTGGTTCGCGCTGACCTAGTCCAGCGCGCCGATATAGGGCAGGCCGCGATACTTGCCCGCATCGTCCATGCCATAGCCGACAAGGTAGCGGCCCGGGGAATCGAAGGCGCAGAAATCGACGCCGTCTTCCCCTCGGGGCGCCCAGGGCTTCTGCGTCAGAGCGCAGGTGACAACTTCGCGTGCGCCCTTGGACAACAAGTGGTTCTTGGCAAAGGCGAGCGTGCGCCCGGTGTCGTAGACATCGTCCAGCAACAGGACGCCGCGTCCCTCGACTGACCGGCCAAGATCGGCCCGCACCACGACGCGACCGGAACTCTCTCGGGCATCGCGGTAGCTTTCGAGCCAGATCACATCGAGGATCGGATGCACGCCACGCCGGGCCAGCGCTTTCATCAGGTCGGAGGTGAACGGTGTCGCGCCGATCAGGATCGACACCGCCGTCCAGTCACCCGGCAGCCGCGGCACAAGTGCGTCGGCCAGCGTATCGATACGCGCCATCAGTTCTTCCTCGGTGACGAGGACTTCGATCTTCGGCATGTCTGTCATTCAATCGGGCTTTCAGTCTCGGACCCGGCCGTTTCCGACGCTGGCTCGTCGGCTACAGTCTCCGTCCCGGCTTCGGCTTCCGGCTCTGGCGGAACATTGTCGCGGTCGACGAAGGACAGTTCGATCTCGAAACTTTCCATCGGTGCCTGCTCAAGCACGATCTTGAACGTCCCGGTGTCGCCTGCGTCGAGTTCGCCGGGCGTGATGGTCCCGAATTTCTGTGCGACCTGCTTGCCGCGCTCGTCCATCAGGCTGACGCGCACGGCGGGCGTTTCGACGGTGCTGCGGGCGACGTTCACGGCCTTGCCCGACACTGTGACGACGGGAATCGTGTCATTGAAGGTGCGGCTGCGCTCGATATTCTCGAACTCAAGGCCGAACCGGTTGACGGAAAAACCGGCCCGTTTGTAGGCCGTGGCCGATTCCGGCCAGAATTTCACAACATCATTGCGGAAGATGATCGCGGCCAGGCCCAGCGTAAAGAAGACGGCAGCGGTAACGATCCACGAGACCAGCGCGGCGAACCGGCTCTTGCGTCGGCGCTGTTCGCGCACGCGTTCACGGTAGACTTCATGGGCTGCGGGTGCCGCGGCGTGCTCATGCCCGGCCACGCCTTCAGGCCGCACGAACCAGCTATGTCCGCAGGTTGCGCACTTCACAGTTCGCCCGCTTTCACCGATTGTTGAGTCATCGGCGAAATACTGGGTCTCACATGAGGGACAGGTGAGGATCATGACTTGGTCTTTCCCGCAATTCGCCCCATTGAATCAATAGCCTGAGCTGCCAGGCAGGAGCC